>JAUOPI010000001.1 GCA_030546905.1 Granulosicoccaceae sp. 1_MG-2023
CCGCTCAGGCGCCGCTGTGTTCAGTTCTCAATGACATTCGCGCCGCGCAACACCTGCCCGGTGGCGGCCAGCACGCATTCGACCTTATCACCGATTTTCGGCGCTTCGCGGAAGCGGTAGGTAAAACCCACAAATCCCTCGCGTGGCAGACGACTTTCGGCCAACTGCAAGCGCGGCTCGGCAGCCCGTACTACGGCCACCGGCTTGCCGTTAATCCGGATTTCCACTTCAGCCGCATCATCATCGGCACCAAAAGCCAGCCCCGACACCTGCGTGCTATTGAGCCCGTGGACTATACCAAAGCCGTATCTTTTACCCTTACGCAGGGCTTTCAGGCGTTCATCGAAGATCAGTTCGGCTGCGTGATAAACCCGCATATCATCACTGTTAAGCTCGGTCACCCTGCGGAACAAGGCTTTATCCATGCTTTGCATTTTCGGGAAACGCGGATCGTCCTGCTTTCGAGACGGACTTGCATTAAGTGAAAGCGAAGCGAAATCACGCTGATAAAAGCTGTTGAACAGCTCAATCGACTCATTATAGCGTTCAGTCAGGCCGATAAAGCCCAACAAGGCCGGCAGCAAGGCACTGACCGTACGTGACTGCATATTACGGAAGCGGTTTTCTTCGATAAATTGCTCAAAGCTGCCGCTGTAACCGAGATGACGCACATGGTGCTCATAATGAGACGCGACCTGGGCCACCGGATGGCGGAAAAACGTCGCCACTTCGCGGCAGCCGAAAATCGGCAGATAGCGCCGCACATTCACATGGCCGGTGAGCATGCCGATACCGGTGCTCTCCATCGCCTGCTTCAGGGCGAACAGATCCGGCTCCTGATAAAAGTATTTCAGTATTGCAGCACTGGTAACAGCCGAGTTCATTCCGTAATCGGCAAATATATGCTCTGCACCTAATATTTCCTCTGCGGCAATCCGGAATGAGGTGCCGGCAGTTTTCGGAATATGTGCAAAAAAAATCGGTTTATTCATCAGTATGTCTTAAACTCGGATAGAAAAATTTTCCACACGATCAGTCAGGTTTGGGCTGTAGGCGGGATCGCGTCTCAGCTCCCGTCCCCAGCGCAGTTTCATGGCCGCGATTTCGCCCTGAAAGCGGCGTACTTTCTCCGGCGTATCCTCATAACCGCGTGATTTGGATTCATGGTGATAAAGCTCAGCCCAGGGCGTCCAGACATTGTCATAGCCCGCCTGGCGCACTTTGAGACAGAAATCCACGTCATTGAAGGCGACGCGAAAGTGCTCTTCATCAAGCCCGCCGACTTCCTCAAATACCGCTTTTCGCACCACTAAACAGGCTGCGGTCACCGCAGAGTAGCACTGCTGCAGTTGGGCCCGGTTAAAATAGCCCGGTTCATCGCGCCCAAAGCCCTTGAAGGCATGGCCGGCCACACCGCCGAGACCCAGTACCACACCGGCATGCTGGACCGTGCCATCGCCGTAGAGCAGCTTGGCACCGACACAGCCGACCTCTTCGCGCAGCGCATTGCTGACCAGCTCACTGAGCCAGTCGCCGTTGATGACTTCGATATCGTTGTTGATCAGGCCGATGATCTCACCGCGGGCCTGCCCCACGGCAAAGTTGTTGATTGCCGAGTAATTAAACGGCGCATCATAGGCGATGACACGGACACGCTCATCGCCGCTCACCCGGCTTAACCAGGCCAGTGTGGCCGGATCGTCGGACTGGTTATCGACGATCAGAATCTCGTAGTTCGGATAAGTGGTTTTGTCGCGGATGCTGTCCACACAGGCCTTCAGCAGCTCCAGTCCGTTACGCGTCGGAATAATCAGCGACACCAGCGGTGCCGGCGACGGCAAGGGACGTTTGATGCGGTAGGTGCTGTGCCGCGGCCCGGGCAGCACCTCGATACCGTTCTCACCGCGCGCCGCGAAATAATCCTGCAAGGCCCGGATACCGGCCTGACTGGTGTAGGATTTGGCATGTTCAGAGCTCGCGGTGGAACCGTTGACCATCCGCCAGTGATACAGGACATGCGGAATATGTACAACCTTGTCCCTGCCCGCCTGAGCCACAGCACGCAGCACCAGATCGAAATCCTGACTGCCGTCCACGCCTTCGCGCAAACCACCGATCCCGTTCAGCAGCGAACGCTTCATCACCGTCAGATGGCAGAAGTAGTTGTAGGAATAGAGCAGATCCTGATTGAACGCAGGCTTGAAGTAAGGCGACTGACGCGTCATGGCGTCGTTGATTTTGTCTTCATCACTGTAGAAAATCTGCGCCTCTTGGTTGGCATTGATTGCCTCAACGACGGCAAACAAAGCGTGGCGCGGCAGCAGATCGTCATGATCGAGAAACCCGACAAAGTCACCGTCGGCCATGGCCAGTGCCGTATTGGAGGCAGCGGCGATATGTTGGTTCTGCTTATGAAATGCAACCGTGATACGCGGATCACGGGCAGCGTAATCCTCGAGTAAAGGACGGATATGCGCGGCCGGCGAGGCATCATCGACAATGCACAGCTGCCAGTTGTCATAGACCTGCGCACGCACCGATTCGATGGCGGCCTGCAAATAGCGGGCGTCAATATTGTAGACCGGCATAATCAGCGATATACGCGGGCGCAGTGCAAAGCCATCGATCTCACGACGCAGCTTTTGCGCATCCTGAAAACGCGGTTTTTCAAACGCAGCTATCCAGTGTTCGTAGTGTTCGTCGTGTTCGTTATAGAAAGTCTGATCATACAGCGCCATCAGCTCATCCAACCAGGCACCGGCTCCGGCATCACGGATAATCGCTTCGCGTAGCTCGGCATCGCTACTGACGCAATAGCGGCTGGAATTGGCCCGGACGCGTTTGAGCATGCGTTTCAGGGCAAAGTTGCGGGTTACCGGCACGATGCGCAGATGTTCCAGGCTGACCTGCCCGTCTGCGCCACGGATCTGCAACTGCAGCTGCGCGGCGCTACCGTTCAGGCGCACCAGTCGTTTGGCCATTTTGCCGGACAGCACGCTAAGCTTTAAACCGCTGGCGTTGGTGTTTTCAAAGCTCAGCTCGCTTTTCAGCGACGCCCCGCTGCTGTGGCTTAGCTGCATCTCGACCATATACCAGCCGGCAAAGAAATCCATCGCGCCCCGCACACGCAGGCACAGGCACAGGTCCACCTCTGCACTGAGCTGCCACGTGCCGGCCGGAGCAGGCGGCGGACTGACGAGGCGTGTGTAATCAGTTGTAAAAGCGCCGGCAAGATAGCGTAAGACTGACATCGGGTCTGGTTCCTTATTCTGACGGGAGTCGTCCCCCTGATTCAGCACAGCAAAGCAGGAACCAAGCCAAGCTTTTTTTGACACTAACGCAAACGGCCTCCGTAAAGGAGGCCGTCGGGAATCAATCCATGCTGTTGGCTGCTCAGTTGTTGTAACGGCAGCCGGAGAAAGGCGTGTAACGGCTGCTGGTATCCGTCACACCGGTCATCACCATGATGTAGTCGATCATGCCGGTGCGGGTCCAGTAGAACTGATTCCCCAGTGAGGGATCGATATCTTCGCTGTAGACCACAATGCGGTCCTGGGATTCGTCGTAATAGCCTTCGTACTCAACGCCGTCTTCACGCAGGACTTTGACAGTGGGATCGTCCGTCAGCAGCATGGCCGGATAGAGGCTGGTGGTGACGCCCACACAGGCCATCACATCGGCATAAATCGCTTCCAGCTCATCCACATCGGTAAAGGCCGTCAGCAAGGCCGGCGAATAGGTCACACTCATGCCAGCCGCGCCGGTCTCGTTAAAAACCTGCAACTGGGCATCGTCGTCATCCTCGCCGCTACCGTCGTCCGGATCCGTCGTTGATGTGCCCGGATCGTCGTCAAGCGGCAGGTCCACGCCGTCGCTGAAATCGCTGCTGCTGTTGGAGCAGGCCGCGAGTACAGTGGTAAACAGAACAAGAAAAAGCACACGCAGCAGAAGCCCGCTTCGGGTCATGGGTGTGCGCAGAGCTGAAGTTTTCATTTCCGGATTCCGCCATTTGTCTGACACCGGATACTATCAGATGTCGTAAGATAACTGCCGTCAGTCATCCGTCAGTTGTGTCGTGGTGCATAGTTTATTTGTAGTCTAGATCACAAATATCAACTGTCCACGCGCGCCCGGCACACGCGCTCAGGCAATGCCGTCATTTATCCGCCGGTTTCAGTGCTCAATTCAAAGGCGGCACGGATCAGTTTACGCGTGTAACTGTTCTGCGGCGACTCAAATACCGCTTCTGCGCTACCGCTTTCGACCAATTGGCCCTGATTCATCACCAGAATCCGGTGGCTGATAGCACGCACCACCTTCAGATCATGGCTGATAAACAGATAAGCAAGCTTGTGCCGTTGTTGCAGCTCACGCAGTAAATCCAGCACCTGGCCCTGTATCGAGCGGTCCAGCGCCGAGGTCGGCTCATCCAGCACCAGTATCCGCGGTTGCAGAATCATGGCCCGGGCAATGGCAAAACGCTGCCGCTGGCCGCCGGAAAACTCATGCGGATAACGGTGCCGGCTCTGCGGGTCGATACCGACCTCCTCCAGCGCGGCAATCACGCGCTGATCACGCTCGGCCTCATCGCGGCAAAGCCCGTGCGCCAGCAAGCCTTCGGCGACAATCTGCGCCACCGACTGACGCGGACTGAGACTGCCGAAGGGGTCCTGAAACACAATCTGCATATCTTTGCGCAGCTCCCGCAGGGCGCGGCCTTTATAGCTGTGCAGATCCTGCCCGAGAAAACGCAGTTTGCCCTGGCTGCGGATCAGCCGCAGGGCCGCCAGCGCCAGTGTGGACTTGCCCGAACCGCTCTCGCCGACAATGCCGAGGGTCTCGCCCTCGCGGACCTCGAAAGACACATCATTGACCGCTTTCACGTAACTCAGCGGCCGGCCCAGCAGGCTTTTGCGCAAGGGGAACCAGACGCGGATAGCTTCGCCCTGCATCAGCAGCGGCGCGTCCTTCGCTAAGGGGTTGGCCTGACCGGCCGGTTCGGCCTCGATCAGGGTGCGGGTATACGCATGTTGCGGCGCGCTGAACACCGTGGCGGTCCGGCCCTGCTCGACAATCTCCCCCTGACGCATCACGCAGACCTGATCGGCCATGCGCCGCACCACACCGAAATCATGGGAGATCAGCAACAGCGCCATCCCCAGTTCCGCCTGCAGTGATTTCAGCAGCGTGAGAATCTCCGCCTGCACCGTGACATCCAATGCCGTGGTCGGTTCGTCGGCGATCAGCACCTCGGGCCGGTTGGCCAGCGCCATGGCGATCATGACCCGCTGGCGCTGGCCGCCGGACAGTTCGTGCGGATAGGCACCGAGGCGGCTGCGCGGATTGCGGATAGCCACCAGATCCAGCAGCCGCAGCACTTCTTCGCGCGCGGCCTGCCTGCTCAGGCCCTGATGCAGAATCAGGGTTTCGCTGATTTGGCGCTCGATGGTATGCAGCGGATTGAGCGCCGTCATCGGCTCCTGAAAGATCATGCCGATGCCATTGCCGCGGATACGGTTCATCTGCGACTCGGGCAAGGCCGCCAGATCACTGCCGTCAAACAGCACCCGCCCGCTGTCGAGCCGGGCCGACGGCGGCAATAAACGCATCACCGCGTTGGCGGTAAGCGATTTACCGCTGCCGCTTTCACCGACCAGCGCCACGGTTTGCCCGGCCGCCAGGCTGAAGCTCACATCGCGTACGGCGGTAAGGCTTTCCTGCCCCTGCCGGAAGCTCACCGTCAGCTTCTCGACTTGCAGTATGGGTGAATTCGCCTCACTCATCGGCACACCCCGTTCGCCTGCTTCACACCGGGCTTGTAGTACGCGTTAAACAAGACTTTTCCTCGGATCAAACGCATCGCGCACGGCCTCGCCGATAAACACCAGCAGACTGAGCATAATCGCCAGCACCACAAAAGCCGTGATACCCAGCCAGGGCGCCTGCAGATTGTTTTTGCCCTGATTGAGCAGCTCCCCGAGCGACGGCGAACCGGGCGGCAAACCGAAACCGAGAAAGTCCAGACTGGTCAGCGTGGCGACCGCACCGGAGAGAATAAACGGCATAAAGGAAATCGTCGCCACCATCGCATTGGGCAGCACATGGCGGTACATAATCGTGCGGTCCGGCACGCCGAGCGCTTTGGCCGCCCGCACATAGTCGAAGTTACGCGCGCGCAGAAACTCAGCCCGCACCACACCGACCAGCGCGGTCCAGGAAAACAGAATCATCAGAATCAGCAGGCTGAAAAATCCCGGCGTAATCGCGGCCGACATAATGATCAATAAATACAAGACCGGTAAGCCCTGCCAGATTTCGATAAAGCGCTGGCCGAACAAATCCACGCGCCCGCCGAAATAACCCTGTACCGCACCGGCAGCAACGCCGATCAAGGAGCTGAACAACGTCAGCAACAGGCCGAAAAGCACCGAAATGCGGAACCCGTAAATCACCCGCGCCATCACATCCCGGCCCTGATCGTCGGTGCCCAGCCAATGCCGGGCCGACGGCGGATGCGGCGGCGCACCACCGGCCTCGTAGTCGATGGTGTCGTAAGACCAGGGAATCGGCGGCCACAGCATCCAGCCTTTTTCATTAATCAGATCCTGAATATAGGGATCGTCATAAGCGGCTTCCGCATCGAACTCGCCACCGAACTGCGTTTCGGTGTAGGTCTTGAAAACCGGGAAATAGGCCTCGCCGTCATAGCGGATAAACAAAGGCTTATCGTTGGCGATAAACTCGGCAATCAGGCTCAGGCCGAACAGCAGCAGGAAAATCCAGGTCGACCAGTAGCCGCGCCGGTTGGCGCGATAGTTGGCGATCCGGCGTGCGGTAATCGGATTGGCGGTAAAACGACGCAACAGGGAGCGGCTCATGTGGCTTTGCTCCCGAAGTCGATCCGCGGGTCGATCAGGTGATAGGTAATATCCCCGATTAACTGCAGGACCAGCCCCAGCAGTGTGAAGATGTAGAGCGTGGCAAACATGACCGGATAGTCGCGGTTAATCGCCGCCTCAAAACCGAGCAGCCCCAAACCGTCCAGCGAAAAAATCACCTCAATCAACAAAGAGCCGGTAAACAACGCACTGATAAACGCGGCCGGAAACCCGGCGATGACAATCAGCATGGCGTTGCGGAACACATGCCCGTACATGACGCGGTTTTCGGTCAGGCCCTTGGCACGGGCGGTCTGCACATATTGCAGGCGGATCTGATCGAGAAAGGAGTTTTTGGTCAGCATGGTCAGGCTGGCAAAGCCGCCGATCACCATCGACAAGACCGGCAGGGTGATATGCCAGAGATAGTCTTTGATCTGTCCCCAGGTGCTGAGCTGGTCGAAATTATCCGACACCAGACCGCGCAAGGGAAACCAGTCCAGATAGCGTCCGCCGGAAAACAGCACAATCAGCAGGATGGCAAACAGAAAACCCGGAATCGCATAGCCGACCACCACCACGCCGCTGGTCCAGGCATCAAAACGCGAACCGTCACGCCGCGCCTTGGCAATGCCGAGCGGAATCGACACCAGATACACAAAAAACGTGGTCCACAGTCCCAGCGAGACCGACACCGGCAGCTTGTCAGCGACCAGATCAATCACACGCTGATCGCGGAAATAGCTCTCGCCGAAATCAAAACGCAGATAGTCGCCCATCATCAGCAGAAAACGCTCATGGGCCGGCTTGTCGAAACCGAACTGCTTTTCGATCTCCTCGATAATATCCGGCCGCAGCCCCTGCGCGCCGCGGTATTTGGAGCTGCCTTCGCCGGCACCGGCCGGCGCACCGCCGCCACCGCTGAAGCGCGCGGTGGCATCGACGGCATTGCCTTCGAACTCGGCAATGGCCTGTTCGACCGGACCGCCCGGCGCAAACTGCACCACGATAAAGTTAATCAGCATAATCCCGAATAAGGTCGGGATTATCAGCAGCACACGCCGTATCAGGTAATTCAACATGGGGCAGATCGCGCAAGGCTGCGGCGCTTAGTCCTCTTTAAACCACCAGGTGCTGGTGATGCCGGTGGCGTATTTGGGCGCACGTTCAGGCCGGCCGAAACTGTTCCAGTAGGCGATCCAGCTGGTATCGCGGTAGTACAGCGGCACCGCGTAGTAATTGGCCAGCATGACCCGGTCCAGGGCATGCACCAGCGCAAAATGCCGTTCGGCATCCTGTTCGACGACGATCTGATCGATCAGCGCATCGACCACCGGATTGCTGATGCTGGCGAAGTTGCCGCCGGATTCACCCACGGTGCTGGAATGATAGAAGGATTTGAGCTCGCCGCCGGGCGGCACAAAGAAATTGGTCCGCGCCAGCAACAGGCCGTAATCGCCGCTGCGTGCGCGGGCACGCCATTGCGCCGAGTCGACCACACGGAAAGAGGCATCAATGCCCACGCTTTTCAGGTTCTGGATATAGGGTGCGGTATAGCGTTCGGCATCCGGGCTGCCGGAGATAATCTCCAGCGCAAACTGCTCGCCCGCCGCGTTCAGCAGTTTGCCGCTTTTGAGCTCCCAGCCGGCTTCGCGGAACAGACTCAGGGCCTGACGTTTAATACGCCGGTCACGGCCGCTGCCGTCACTGACCGGCAAGCTGAATGGCTGGTCAAACAGCCCTTCCGGCAACTGCTCGCGGTAGGGTTCCAGAATCTCCAGCTCCAGCCCCGTGGGCACACCTTCCGAGGCATAACCGGCCCCCTGGAAGTAGTGCGTGGCGCGTTCGAACTGGCCGTACAGCGCGGTACGCTGAATCGCTTCAAAATCATAGAGATAGGTCAGTGCCTTGCGTACC
The DNA here is from genome assembly GCA_030546905.1 of Granulosicoccaceae sp. 1_MG-2023. Lineage (GTDB taxonomy): Bacteria > Pseudomonadota > Gammaproteobacteria > Granulosicoccales > Granulosicoccaceae > UBA7957. Next base: position 8,796 of record JAUOPI010000001.1, read on the forward strand.
CTCAGATCCTGAAACTTAGCCCGTTTCTGATTGATAAAGTAGCCGCGCAGCCCCTGCGGTGATTCGGTGGAGATTTCCTCGCGGATCATGCGCCCTTCGTCGATGGCCGGCAGATTGTATTCAGTCACCCAGCGCTTGGCGCTGTTTTCCGCACGCACGTGGATCTTGCCGGCTTTGAAGGCCTCGAACATCACGGTTTCGTCACGGTAGTAGTCGTACTGGATTTCGTCGAAGTTATACAAGCCTTTGGCAAAGGGCAGGTCCTTGCCCCAGTAGTCCGGATCGCGCTCGTAGACGATATAGCGCCCCGGCTCCATTTTCTTGATGCGGTAAGGGCCGCTGGTCAAAGGCGGTTCGAGCGTCGCCTCGGTAATATCGCGGTCCTTCCAGAAGCTCACCGGCAAGGGCGACAACCCCGCCACCGTGGTCAGCGGTTTCATGCTGCCGGTGGTGGAGAAATAGAATTTCACGCGGTAATCATCCAGCGCTTCGGCGCGCTCGACCGCCTCGTACATGGTTTTAATCATGGCGCGGGCGTGCTTTTTCTTGGCTTCCAGCGAATAGACAAAATCCGCGGCCAGCACCGGCGAACCGTCGTGATAACGCGCTTCTTTGCGCAGATAGAAAATCGCCCAGCTCTTATCTGCCGGGTATTCCACGCTCTCGGCAAGCTGACCGTAATAAGCATCGACCTCATCATCCGTGCCGACCATCAGGCTGTCGTAGATCAGTCCGATACTGGATGGCCAGTCGCCCTTGGCCACATGGAAATTCAGGGTGTCATAGGAGCCGAACTCGCCAAGCACGATCCGTCCGCCTTTCGGCGCGTTGGGGTTGGCATAAGGCAGATGTGCGGGTTCGTCCGCATAGAGCGGCGTGGCAAACTCGGAGAAAGCCCGGACCCGGGTGGTTTCTTCCTGCGCGGCGGCAGGGCCGGTTTGGGCGAAAAACACGCCGGCACAAATCATCAGCGTCGAAAAAGCAGACCGCAACGTCATATCACTCCATCCTGAATCGTCTTAGAAGTAGCAAGCAAGGTGAGTGCCTTGGCGCCAGACCCTCGTGCGAGTATAGCAGCCGCTCCCCGGACGCAAGGCGCGGCCGCGCACTTATCCACAGCGAAATCCCGCAACGGCACGGTTCTGCTATAACATTGGGCATCTTTACAAAATTGACACACCGGACGGGCAAGCACACTTAGCGCGCCATGTCCGGTCCGAATCAGCTGCCCGCCGGGAACCACCCCCATGACCAGGATCACACGCACAAGGATTTTGCGCTGTCTGCTGACGCTGAGCGCTTTGCTGGCAGGCGGCAGCGCCCAGGCGCAGGAAGGCGATGAGGCCGCACAAGCGGTCCGCGTTTCCACCTCAGCGCTGTCGCAAGTACTCGAAAAACCGCAGTATTCCGCCCCGGCCAGCGTGGTCAGTCTGAATCAGACACAACTCAGTGCGCAGCTCAACGCACAGATCAGCGATATCCGCGTACGGCCGGGTGACGTCGTCAAACAGGGGCAACGGCTGATCAGCCTCGACTGCAGCGATGCGCAGCTGGCGCTGGAAAGCGCCGACGCACAACAGGAGCTGGCGCAGAAAGAATATAACCGCATCAGCGCGCTGCGCCGCTCAAGCGCGGTGACCGAACAACAGCTCAACAATGCCGAAACCACCCTGCGTCAGGCCCGCGTAACACGCAAGCAGGCCGCGCTGCAGACCTCACGCTGTCACGTCAACGCGCCCTTTGACGGCGTAGTCAGCGAACGCCAGGCCTCGCTCGGCGCACTGGCCGCGCCCGGCACGCCGCTGCTGACCCTGGTGGATCTGTCCCGCATCGAAGTCGCGGCACAGATCAGCGCCGGCGACCGCAACAGCCTCAGCGAAGCCGCGGAACTGCTGTTTGACGACGGACAGCGGCAGTATCCGGTGACACTGCGGACACTCTCGCCGGTCATCAATCCGGCCAGTCTGGCCAGCGAAGCCCGCCTGACCTTCAGCGCCGCCGCAGCCCCGCCCGGAGCCTCCGGCCGCCTGTACTGGAAAGGCGCTACGGCGCAGATCCCCGCCGACCTTCTGCTGCAACGCGCCGGGCAGTCCGGTGTGTTTATCGCCGATGATGACATCGCCCGTTTTGTGCCCCTGCCCGGCGCACGCCCGGGCCGGCCTGCGGCAACTGAACTGCCGGCTGCCACGCAGCTGATTATCGACGGACGTTTCGGTCTCAAAGACGGCGATCGTATAGAGGTGCAGGGGCTGCAATAGCCACTGCGCTGATTCCCGGAGGGAACCGACGTGAAACAATTTGCCGCCGCGCTCTACAGCAACCATGTGCTGGCCAATCTGCTGTTTATTCTGGTGCTGGCGCTGGGCTATATGTCCTTTATGGCCATGCCGCGCGAACAGGACCCGACGATCAATTTCAACTGGATCGACATCACCACCGTGGTCCCCGGCATGGCCTCGGCGGATGTGGAAACCCGCGTCACCGACGTGCTCGAAGACGAAATCCGCACCATCGCTGATATCAAGTTCGTCTCGAGCAATTCACGCGACAGCTTCTCCAGCGTGTTGGTGCGCTTCGAAGATATAGACGAGGACGAGTTCGATAAACGGGTCATCGAACTGCGCCGCAATATCAGCAATGCCGAAGCGGAGCTGCCCGACGAGGCCTACTCGCCGGTGATCACCGAGATCACCACCGCCAACGCCTTCCCCAGCGCCACGCTGGTGGTCACGGCTGAAGCTGACGACGAAAACCTGCGCCGTAACGCGCAAATCATCAAAGGCGATCTGGAGCAGATCGAAGGCGTTAACAGTGTTATTACCACCGCCTTACAGGAGCCGGAATTTCATATCGACTTTGACCCGGAGCGGCTCGAATCCATCGGCATCAGCCCGACCGCGCTGGCCGATACGGTGGCCGTGTATTTCCGCGACATTTCGGCCGGCTCGGCGCAAGTAGGCGAGCAAACCTGGTCGGTACGTCTCAAGGGCACCGGCACCGATCCGCAGATTCTGCGTGATCTGCCGCTGCTGGGCGCCGGCGGCGAAGTGCGTATCGGTGACGTGGCGCAGGTGACGCGCACCCGCGAACCGGCGCAGATGCTGGCCAGCCTGGCGGGCAAACCGGCGGTGATTCTGGGCATCACCAAAAAAGAATCGAGCAACACCCTGGCGCTGGTCGAACGCCTCAACGACTATATTGCGCAGCGCAACCGGACCCGCGATTCCTCCGGCGTGACGGTCTTTCTGGCGGACGATCAGACCGAAGTGACCCGCAATGCACTCAACATCATGCAGACCAACGCCGTGCTCGGTCTGTTTCTGGTGCTGCTGGTGACCTGGGCATTTCTGGGCTGGCGTATCGCCTTTTTCACCTCCATCGGCATTCCCTTTATCCTCGCCGGCACCTTCTGGTTACTGGCTGCCATGGAGCAGACGCTTAACGTCAGCGTGCTGCTCGGCGTGGTAATCAGTCTGGGCATGCTGGTCGACGATGCAGTCGTGGTGGTGGAAGGGATTTACTATCGTCTGCAGCGCGGCATGGCGCCCATGAAAGCCACACTGGAAACACTCGCCGAAGTGGTCTCACCGGTCACCGCCGCGGTCCTGACCACCATGGCGGCCTTCCTGCCGCTGATGCTGCTGCCCGGTATTGTCGGCAAATTTATGATGGTCATCCCGCTGGTCGTGACCACGGCGCTGGCGATCAGCCTCATCGAAGCCTACTACATGCTGCCCAGCCACTTGCTGACAGCGCGCCTGGACTTCAGCAACCCCGGCCGCGTACAGCGTCTGCGCGAAAAGGTCCTGCACAGCATCCGCGTCAAATACACCCGCCTGCTGACCCGCTCGCTGCGCTACCCGGTGCTGATGCTCAGCTCGGTCGTGCTGGTCTTTATCCTGTCGCTGTTCTGCGCCTTTGCCGGGCAGGTCAATCCGGGCTTGTTCAATCACCCAGTGCTCAAGCATTTTCTGGTTAAAACCGACTTTTTCGCCTCCGACCCGCTGCGTCTGTTTTATATCAGCGTGGAAATGCCCAACGGCACACCGCTGCAAACCACCATGGACAAGGTCGTCGAAGTCGAACAAAAGGTGCAACAGCATTTACGCGCCGATGAAACCCGCAGCGTGGTCAGCTACGCAGGCCGCATGTGGAGCGAAACCGCGCCTTTTATCGGCGACCATTACGGCCAGATTCTGGTCACGCTGAAGCCGAAAACCCAAAACATGCGTGAGGTCAGCGAGGTCATCGAGGCCATGCGCGCCGACGTCAGCGCCACTCTGGGGCCGGCCAAACTGTTTTTTATGGAAATGGCCGGCGGGCCGCCGGTCTCCAAACCGATCAGCATCAAAATCCGCGGGGATAACCTTGAGCAGCTGCGCGCCGCCACCCGCGACATCAAAACCGTCCTCAACGACAGCGGCTTTGCCCATGACATCAGCGACGACGACAGTCCGGGCCTGCAGGAAATGGTGCTCAGCATCAACAGCAACAATGCCCGTCGGGCCGGCATCTCACCGGCCGAAATCAGCCGCGTGATGCGTCTGATGGTCGACGGCGAAATCGCCGCCAGCATGCGCGACCGCGGAGAAACCGTCGATGTGCGGGTGCGTGCCGCCCCGCGTGAGGTCAGCAGTATCGAGCAAAACCTGCAAATCAGCCTGCCCGGCGCAGACGGCTCACCGGTGCCCCTGCGCTCGCTGGTCGATATCCGTTATCAAACCGGGCTCGGCAATATCCGCCACTACAACTTCCGCCGTACGATTACCGTCGAATCGGAAATTGATAACACCAAGACTGACCCTCTTGCGGCAAATAATACAATCCGCCGGATTTGGTCCGAAGAACTACAAGCCCGTTACCCAGCAGTCAATCTTGATTTCTCCGGCCAGCTCGACGACATCAACGAAAGCCTCGATGCCATGGCGCGGCTGATGCTGCTCGGTGTTCTGCTGATGTATCTGATACTCGGCACACAGTTCCGCAGCTACTTCCAGCCCCTGCTGATACTGGCCACCATTCCAATGGCTTTTACCGGCGTCGTCGCCGGCCTGCTGGTCACCGGCAATCCCCTGAGCCTGTGGACGCTCTACGGCGTGGTCGCTCTGACCGGTATCGCCGTCAACGCCGCCATCGTACTGATCTCCGCCGCCAATCAACGCCTGCGCGCCGGCATGAGCGTCCTGCACGCCACACTGTACGCCGCGCGGCGGCGGGTCATCCCGATTCTGATCACCTCCACCACCACCGTCGCCGGCTTATTCTCTCTCGCCACCGGGCTCGGCGGACACTCACTGGTCTGGGGACCGGTGGCCACGGCCATCGTCTGGGGCCTGGTGGTTTCCACAAGCCTGACCCTGTTCGTTGTACCGCTGCTCTACCGCATGTTTATGGCCCGCCGCCCCCTGTAGGAGCCTGCATGCAGGCGACCTGCCGGTGCCACACCCAACTCCGCAGGTCGCGGCTATAGCCGCTCCTACAATGCTGCGCAGACCGTATGGTCGGTACGCCAATTACATCACCTGTAGGAGCCTGCATGCAGGCGACTTACGGTGACGCATCCAACTCCGCAGGTCGCGGCTATAGCCGCTCCTACAGTCGTGCACGAACCGAGCGGTCGGTACGCCGATTACATCACCTGTAGGAGCCTGTATACAGGCGACCTGCCGGTGCCACGTCCGACTCCGCAGGTCGCGGCTATAGCCGCTCCTACAATCGTGCGCGGACCAAACGGTCGGAGTGCGTCACGCCGATCGCATCTCCTGTAGGAGCCTGCATGCAGGCGACCTGCCGGTGCCGCATCCGACTCCGAAGGTCGCGACTACCACCACCGCCACACGCATTTCCGCGAAATAATCACCAAAATTCCTGACATTTATCACCTTCTAACACAGTTAAATTAACTTAACGTTCAGATACATACACGCTGACCGTTATTATTCGGGATCTTTCGGAGAAGATGATTGCCTCCTGCGTTTGTCACAAACACGGCAAATCGTCGGCTTGGATAGCCCGGTAAACCAGCAGGCGAGTTCAACGGGAATAGATGAAGACCAACAATCAACACTACTGGCTGATCGAGTTGCTCACCTACTGGGAAGGGGAAGTCTGCACCCGACATCTGAGGGAATTTTTCGGGCTCAGCCGTCAACAAGCCAGCAAACACCTGCAAAGCTACCTGACAAACTACCCCGACCACCTGGATTATGACCCGTCCCTGAAACGCTATGTGCCCGGACCGGCTTTTACGGCCACTCATATCAGCTGCGACGTCAACGAATACCTGAACTGGCTGACCGGCATCCGCTCGCTGATGCCGTCGGGGAAATCGCTGCTCAGCCTGCCTCACTTTGCCATCAGTCCCGCACCACGGCGGGTTTCGAATCAGGTTATGCGCCTGCTGGTCAAAGCCTTACGTCAGCAACGCAGACTCGAAGTGGACTACCTGTCAGTCAGTAGCGCTGACCCCGATGGCCGCATCATCGTTCCCCATGCTTTCGTGAATACCGGCCTGCGCTGGCACCTGCGTGCCTGGTGCGAAAAAAACCGGGCTTACCGTGACTTCGTACTGAGCCGCTTCCGGGGTGTACCGGATCTGCTCGACCGGTCCGAACACGGACCTGAAAACGACGAGGCCTGGAACACGGAAGTGAACGTCATCCTCCGGCCTGACCCGCGTCTCAAGCCAACACAACAATCTGCATTGGAACAAGACTATGGCATGGAAAACAGCCAGCTCACCCTGACCTGTCGCGCGGCGCTTGTGCATTACCTGCTGCAGGAGATGCAGGTCAACATAAAGGTGCTCGACGGTTCGCCCGAAGCACAGCAACTGGTACTGGTTAACACAGAAGAACTGCGCCCTTGGTTATTCAATATCTGAACAAAGACCTGTCAACAAAGTTGACCTGTGTTTTTGCACAGCCTTGGCAGTGCAGGAGAGATTTTGGATAGTAAAACTCAACAAATATACAAAACCGGAAATTCCGGGAGCTGATATGGACTTTAATGCTTTTTTTGCCCAAGCCTACGCGTCTGATACGACGCCTTTCCCCTACCAAAGCAAGCTGGCCAATGAGGCCTGGCCTGACCTGCTTAACATTCCCACGGGTCTGGGCAAAACCGCTGCCGTCACATTGGCCTGGCTTTTCAAAACTCAGGAACAAAACTGTCCTGACACGCCGCGACGTCTGGTCTGGTGCCTGCCGATGCGGGTGCTGGTGGAACAGACAGAACAAAGCATTCGCCAGTGGTTGGCCAATCTTGGATATCAGGACAAGGTTGCCGTACACATCCTGATGGGCGGACATCAGGACACAATGCAACAGAGCTGGGCCGGGCAACCGGAACAAGCTGCCATATTGATCGGCACCCAGGACATGCTGCTGTCGCGGGCATTGATGCGCGGTTACGGCATGAGCCGTTACCTGTGGCCGGTGCACTATGCACTGCTGAACAACGACGCGCTCTGGGTATTCGATGAAGTCCAGCTGATGGGCCCCGCCCTGGCCACCACCGCCCAGCTCGAAGCCTTCCGCCGCCAGTACCCTTTGGGAAGAACAAGCCGCAGTCTCTGGGTTTCAGCGACCCTCGACCCGAACTGGCTCGCTACAGTGGACTTCCGCCCCTACGTGACCTGTGGCTTGTCCGTTCAATCTCTGGATAACGAAGATCTCGCGCACCCTGTTGTACAAAACCGAAGCCAGGCTTGCAAAATATTAAGCCAAGCCCGCACATCGCTGGACAAAATCACTCCTGCCAAAAAGGCTAAAGCCTATATCGATGCACTCGCCACGGAGATACTCGAAGAACACCAGCCAGACACACAAACACTGGTTATCCTCAATCAGGTAGAGCGGGCACAGGGGCTTTATCAAGCACTGAAAAAACGCAAGCCGCCCGCAGAACTACTCCTGTTACATGCGCGTTTCCGACCCGCTGAACGGCGCGCAATAGAGGAAAAACTCAAAGACACGAAGCAGTCAGCCGACCGGATCGTCATTGCAACCCAGGCCATCGAAGCCGGTGTCGACATCAGTTCGGCAACCCTGTTTACAGAGCTGGCACCCTGGTCATCACTGGTTCAGCGTTTCGGTCGCTGCAACCGCTATGCTGAATACCCGCAAGCCCGCCTGTTCTGCATCGACATCGACGAAGAACACGCCCCCCTGCCGTATACCGAAGAATCCTTGCAACAGTCCCGTAGCAAGGTAGACAAGGTTCTGGCAGACGGCGGGCAAGCCGGACCGGGCCAATTACCTGCCACAAGCGAACCACAGCCCTTCGACCTGGTGCTGCGGCGACGGGATTTTCTTGAACTGTTCAATACCGACCCGGATCTGTCAGGCCAAGACATCGATGTTTCCCCGTACATACGCGATACAGGAACGCCGCAGTGTCTCGTATTCTGGCGCGGCTTCGACAAAGACCCCAAAGAACAAACACCGCCCGAGCGCGATGAACTCTGCCCGGCCGCCCTGTCTCATCTCAAACAACACGTGAAAAAACACGGCGGCTGGCGCTTCGACCATCTCACAGAGCACTGGCAAAAAGTCAGCGACGCACAACTGCGTCCCGGCATGACATTGCTGCTGTGCGCTGGCGATGGCGGTTACGACAACGAAACAGGCTTCCTCCCCGGCTGCAAAGGACCGGTTGCAACTCTGTCCCCTGATAGCAATGCACAAAGCGAGAGCTACACCAGTGACCGCGAAAGTGAAATCGGCTGTTTCGTTACGCTGGCCGCGCATCTGGAAGATGCCCAAAGCCATGCCGCCCACCTCTGCGGGCAGCTCAGACTGAACGCAGAAGACAAAGACGCTGTTGTCACTGCAGCAGCGCGTCACGACTGGGGTAAGGCACACGAAGCCTTCCAGAACATGCTCAAGGCCGCCGCTGAGCCACCGGAGCCTGATCAACTCTGGGCCAAATCGTCACGTTCCGGCGGACGGGCTATCTACCGTATGAATCCGACCACAGACGACCAGCCCGGCGTGCCCCGCCCCTGTTTCCGTCACGAGCTGGCGTCTGCACTGGCCTGGCTGGAGCAGCATGACGCACACCCGCAACGGGACCTGATCGCCTACCTCATCGCGGCCCACCACGGCAAGGTACGCATGGGCCTGCGCGCATTACCCGGCGAAAACAAGCCCGGCGATGATCGGCTATACGCCCGCGGCGTCTGGGCTGGTGACCAGTTGCCGGCTATTGCCACGCGCGATGGAAGCAAGCTGCCTGCAACCACCTTACGGCTGGACCTGATGACGCTGGGCGAAGGGCCGATGGGGGCGTCATGGACCGAACGCACCGCCCGCTTGCTGGATCAACCCGGCCCATTCCGTCTGGCATGGCTGGAGGCGCTGGTGCGTATCGCTGACTGGCGTGCATCCCGCGAAGAACAGTTATCAGCCAACCGCACCGAAGGAGAACACTGATGAATGCCATCCTACTGCAAGGCTGCAGCACGATCCCCATGGCCAGCTATCTGAAAGCGTTAGGCATTCTGCGTCTGGTCACAGAACAACTGGACCCTCAGGCCCGGGGCAGCTGGCGCGATGACGGCTTTGTACTTTACACCGACCGCAGTAAGCAAGAGCTGGAGGCCTTCCTCCTCAATGACTACAAGCCAACCCCGGTACTGGCTCCATGGAATGGCGGCAGTGGTTTTTATCCGGGTGACAACAAGGACGGCTTTGACCCGTTGAGAAAAAGCGAAGCCCCGCGTTTTCAGGTCCTGCGGGAATCCATCGAGCAGATCCAACAACTCCTGCGCGCATCAGGCCTCAATAGCAAGCCTGATGCAGCAGCGAAAGAACCTCTGTTGCGACAACTGAGAAATGAATTGAACGAGGCCTCTCTGGCCTGGCTGGACGCGGCGCTGATGCTCACCTCAGAAGGCCCCAAGTATCCGCCCCTGTTAGGCACCGGTGGCAATGACGGCCGTCTGGATTTCACCAACAACTTTCTGAAACAGTTAACGAGCCTGTTTGTACCGGCAACGGGCGCGCCCACCGCGCAGGCCTGTGCCACCCTGCCCGGCGCACTCTACGCGACCCCGGTGCTTTTATCGGGCAAAGGCGTTATCGGCCAGTTCTCGCCCGGTAACGCCGGTGGCCCCAACAGCTCAACCGGCTACGAAGGCAGTGCGCAGGTCAATGGCTGGGACTTTGTCTTGATGCTGGAAGGCGCGCTGCTGTTCGCCGCCAGTGTCACCCGACGTCAGGAAAGTGATCAATCAGGCCAACTCAGCTATCCCTTCACCGTTCGTTTAAGCGGTAGCGGCGCAGGCAGCACGGCTATAGCCGACGAGAAAAACGCACGGGCCGAAATATGGCTGCCCATCTGGCGCCAAGCCGCAGGTCTGGCAGAACTCAAGGCCATATTGAGCGAAGGCCGCGCCACGCTCGGACGACGTGTCTGTCGTGACGGCCTCGATTTTGCCCGGGCCGCAGCCCAGCTGGGGATAGACCGTGGCATTGCCGCTTTTCAGCGCTATGCCTTTGTTATGCGCTCGGGCAAGGCTTATCTGGCCACGCCCCTGAGCGAATTTCAGGTCCGCCGAACCCCTGAAGCGGAACTGTTAAATGACCTGGAAAAACACCACTGGCTGCCGCGCCTGCGTGGTCTGGCCCGCGACAAGTCCGCCACAGCAAGCCTGACGAGCACCGTACAGACACTGGAAAACGCACTGTTTGACCTGACCCGACGGCCGGGGGCGCCTGCCATGCAAAATGCGCTTATCCGGATCGGCGAACTGGCACTCTGGCAATCGCGCCATCACAAGGGCCGGGAATCCATGCCTGTACTGCCGCAACTATCGGGCAAATGGCTTACCAGCGCTGACGACCGCAGTGACAGCTATCGTCTGGCCGCCGCACTGGCCGGTCTGGGCACCGGTGGCAGCCTGCCTATGCGGGCGCATCTCTACCCGCTGGAGCACGGCTACAAGCATTTCAAGCTGAACCAGACCGGCAAATCTGCCGATTGCGCCTGGCAACAGGGCCGGCTAACAGCGCGCTTATACAATATCCTGCAACGCCGCCTGTTGTCCTGCAGCAAAGCGGAAGACCAACACCTGTTTAGCGGTGCCACACCGGCAGATCTGGCAGCAGTACATGCCCTCCTTTGCGACCCGGCTATGGACACCGCAATCACACAATTACTGCCGGCTATGGCCTTGCTCGAAAAGCCGTTCAGCCTGCCGGAACGACAGACAGAGACACCGCCGTTACCACTCGCCTACCGCTTGCTGAAACCCCTGTTCTGCGATCCGCAACAGCTCCGGCACGCCGGTCTGATCAGCGCCGATCAGCAGTTGGCACTACCGCGGGAAATCCCCCGTCTGCTGGCGGCCAACAGGCCCGGCCGTGCGCTGGAAATGGCCATACGGCAACTCCGGATTGCCGGTCTGGAGCTACCCGCTCTGGTACCTGACACCACCGGACTGGATAGCCAACGCCTGCTGGCTGCATTGCTGGTCCCGATCAGCAACCGTGCACTGCGTCACCTCACAAACAACACATTCAAGGTCGTCACCAGCCGTTTGGAAAACGCCTGAACACCGAAGAACCCACAGTAAGGAGAACACTGATGAATCTGGATTTCACCACACTGGCCCAACACCCCCGCTTGCTCATTGAGGCCGATCTTAAGCCTCTGCAAGGTAGCCGTTTTCAACCGACCGGATTTCCGGATCTCGGCGCAGCCGTTTACGAAGGCCCCGATGGAGAACAGATGCTGCTGGTCGAATCGGCCCAGAGTATGGCTAACCGCCTGGAAACCGTCTGCTGGGATGAACAGGCCGATGACTGGGTAGACGCACTCAAGGGATTACCTGTAATCAAGGTCTCGGACAAAAGCGGCCAGGCACTGACCAACTCCGTGCTCGAAGCCCACCGCATCAACTCACCCTATATTCTCGAGGGCAAGGACAAAACCGTTTTCGATCAGCTCAAACAGGAACTGGCTGATATGGAAGAAGGACGTGTCGACATCCGCCGCCTTGCTTCGGTACTGATGAGGCTGGATACCAACAGCCTGCTGCATGGCGTCTTTCTGGCCAAAAAAGAGCTTGCCGGCGGCCGCTTGCGCTTGCCCCGTTCCCTGTCGGCTTTTATTGAAGCCAGTCAGGTGAAAGTTGCCGCCAGCGGCGGCGTCAAAAACGACAGCGTCAATCCCAGTGGCGATACCGCCAAAGGCTTCGGTAACGTACCCTTTGCCCGGGACGAATATGTCTCGCCCGGCATCACCGCTTATTTCAATCTGGACCTGTCTCAGATCCGCGCCTTTGGTCTGGGCGATGCGGCCAACCAACTGCTGATTGCGCTGGCACTGTACAAAATCCGCCGCTTTCTCGACGAAGGCCTGCGCCTGCGCACGGCCTGCGACCTGGAACTGACCGCACTGCGCGTAACCCGCCCGGATGAATTTGAAATGCCCTCTCGTGACGCGCTGGAAAGCGCCTTGCCGGACATGATCTCCGCCTGCGCCGACCTTTTTGCCGAGCCCCGCATCACTCAGGTCACTTACGGGAAATAAGCCATGCTGACCATCGCAATTGACTTCCCGGCAGGACGTTTTCATGCCACCCCATGGGGCAAGCATGTCAACGAAGCCGATGTGGAATGGCCGCCTTCCCCATGGCGTCTGATCCGGGCACTACTGGCGGTTTGGTACCGCAAGGCAGACAAAGACCGCTTCAGTCAGGACACCCTGCAGCGGCTCGTCGGGACACTCGCATCCGAATTGCCGGGATACCAACTGCCGTCCGCGCGGCAGTCCCACAGCCGCCACTACATGCCCACAGCCGGTGGCAAGAAAACCCTGGTCTTCGACGGCTTTGCCATTATCCCCGACAAGCAAGCGTTGATCATTAACTGGCCGGGTCTGGAACTCAGCCCGGAGGAAACCGCTCTGCTCGACCATCTGCTGGAAAAACTCGGCTATCTGGGCCGCGCCGAAAGCTGGATAAACGCACAACGCCTGCCCGACTGGCAGGGCGAGCTCAACACACTGCCGGCTGAGCTTCCTGCCGACCCGCAGATCGCCCGTGAAGCCGTTCAGCTGCTCGCACCGTGGCCCGCTGATCAGTGGAAAAGCGTTCGTCAAACACTGATAAGCGACAACCAAATCGACTCGGTCAAGGGAAAAACCGGCAAACGTTTGCAAGCCACCCTGCCCGAGGCCCTGAGCGATGCCTTATGCGTGGACACAGGACAACTCCAGAAAGAAGGCTGGAGCCTGCCTCCGGCCGCTCGCCCGGTAAGCTACTACCGACCGTGGCAGGCACTGAACCAGCGTCAGGCATCTCACACGATACACACGCTGCCCACGGTCACCCAGGTACGCATGCAGCTATCGGGCAAACCACTGCCACGGATTGAAGACAGTCTCCGGGTGTCCGAAGCCTTCCGCGCGGCACTTATCCACATGCTGGATAAACGTCTGAATCTGCCGGTACCGAACCTTGTATCAGGCCACAACCTGCCTGACGACAATCGGCACTCGCATGCCTTTTATCTGGCAGAAGATGCAGACCGGGACGGTCATATCGATCATCTTCTGCTGCATATTCCGGGCGGCATAACGGCAGACGTACAACAGGCGCTCAACCGCTTAAACAAACTCTGGCTCGGGAAAAAAGGCGAATGGCAGTTGGTCTTCGAAAACAGCGGAGACAACATCAGCCCGCTGACCGTGAGCGCCAGCGTCTGGCAAAGCCAAACCCCGTATCTGCATCCATGGCACGCTAAAAAAGGCTTTGGTGTCTATCAGCAGCTGCTTCGCGAGTGCCGCTCGCGAGGTTTACCCGAACCGCAAATCGAGCAACTGGATACGGTTCAGCCGGGCAAAACGCCACGCCGGCCCGTCCACTTTCACCGCTTCAGAAAACGTCGCGGCCTGAACCAGCCCGACCGGCAAGGCAGCTTCTGGCGCTTGCGCTTTCCCGAGCCGGTATCCGGCCCTCTTGCGTTGGGTTTTGCTTGTCATTTCGGCATGGGGCTCTTTAAGCCGGAAGAATAATCCGGCAAGGAAAGGTGCATGGAAAGCAATCTTCAACTCCCGGTCCGCATGCTCAACGAGTATGTCTACTGCCCCCGCCTGGCCTATATGGAATGGGTACAGGGCGAATGGCGGGACAACACCGACACGGAAGCAGGCCGTCACGCCCATCGACGCGTGGACAAGAAATCGGGCAACTTGCCCGAGGCCGGCGAACAAGACGAAGACGCCCCGGTTCACGCGCGCTCTCTCACGCTTAGCCACGACAGTCTCGGCCTGATAGGCAAGCTCGATCTGGTCGAAGGCGAATGGGTACAGCTCTCCGTCTTTCAATGCCGCTTAAGCCAGCGGCGGCACCAGAGACTACGGGCTGAGCTGGAAAACGAGATACGTCGTGAAGAAGATCACGTTTTGATATTCCGGCTGGGCCGGGCTGATAGCGACATCGCCGACTGTGTCAGTCTGGGACGCAGCTTCGCGCCATTGGTACGCGAGCCGATCGTCATCTAGCCCTGCCGCAATGATAAAGCAATCACAGGCAGGCGCTCGACTTACATTATGCTCTTTAAAAACAAGGACTTTTTATTGCATACTACCAAAACGGCATGCTTTCCGGAGCATTCTTATATGGTGTTAGACAAAGTGCTCGCAAACCACCCTTACAGCCCTTGCGGCGCAAGCCCTACAGGCGGGGCTGTATTCCGGAGCATCTAGCTCCGGCCTCATTGAAGCGAGCGGGCGCTGGGCAAGCCTCACCTGTCCATGGATCGTATTCCGGAGCATTTAGCTCCGGCCTCATTGAAGCAGGTATCCTTTGGCCGCCCCTGTGGTAAGCCCGGCAAGTATTCCGGAGCATTTAGCTCCGGCCTCATTGAAGCCAGGGCCGTCTTCCGTGGCTTAAGGCGGTATATTATGTATTCCGGAGCATTTAGCTCCGGCCTCATTGAAGCCCCGGCGCGCAAGCGCGGATCATCCTGGCTGAGTGGGGGTATTCCGGAGCATTTAGCTCCGGCCTCATTGAAGCGACTCAGGCTGTGTGTCTTGCAGATACGCGAGCACGTATTCCGGAGCATTTAGCTCCGGCCTCATTGAAGCTCGGACACGATGATCGGGTTGTTTGGATCATCGGCAGTATTCCGGAGCATTTAGCTCCGGCCTCATTGAAGCGAGCGCGCTGATATGCGTTCGGCGCGAATCCAGCTGTATTCCGGAGCATTTAGCTCCGGCCTCATTGAAGCGTTACGGTGGCGGCACCGGCTCGGTCATTTAATGGGTATTCCGGAGCATTTAGCTCCGGCCTCATTGAAGCGCTTTAGAGTGGGCCGATGAATGGCTTGTTGTAGATGGTATTCCGGAGCATTTAGCTCCGGCCTCATTGAAGCAGACCATGCCGCGATCTCCTTGAATGACAGCGTATTGTATTCCGGAGCATTTAGCTCCGGCCTCATTGAAGCAGCGGTTCGTCTGGTTCGTCTCTGTCTCTGAGCAGCGTATTCCGGAGCATTTAGCTCCGGCCTCATTGAAGCGATTGATGTATAGCCTACCCAGCGTTAAAGAGCTACGCGTATTCCGGAGCATTTAGCTCCGGCCTCATTGAAGCCGTTACGGCGACGCGGTGCGGATCGGCGAGGCGGGGTATTCCGGAGCATTTAGCTCCGGCCTCATTGAAGCACGGGCTGCGGCGGGCACACGCTCAGTGGTAGGGGGCAGTATTCCGGAGCATTTAGCTCCGGCCTCATTGAAGCCGTGATGGCCAGCCTTTAGACGTGGGACATATTCAGCGTATTCCGGAGCATTTAGCTCCGGCCTCATTGAAGCAACAAGAGGCTCGGTGAAGCGGCGCTCGGTACCGGGTATTCCGGAGCATTTAGCTCCGGCCTCATTGAAGCCGTTACGTCGCAAAACACGCGGCGCGCGGGGTCGGGCAGTATTCCGGAGCATTTAGCTCCGGCCTCATTGAAGCTGGTCACCGCTCGATGAGCCCTACGAACCGACCTTCACGTATTCCGGAGCATTTAGCTCCGGCCTCATTGAAGCATGCCGTAATAAACCGGTATCGTCCGCCCAATCGGCCAGTATTCCGGAGCATTTAGCTCCGGCCTCATTGAAGCCCTCTGGAGCTGTGCGGAGAAATGGAAGAAGCGCTTGTATTCCGGAGCATTTAGCTCCGGCCTCATTGAAGCGGTAGCCTCGGCGGTTCCGGATTCTGGCTCAGCGTGTATTCCGGAGCATTTAGCTCCGACCTCATTGAAGCCTGCGGTCGGTCGATGAACGGCGGCTGAATCCCTCCGGTATTCCGGAGCATTTAGCTCCGGCCTCATTGAAGCGCGGCGTCGACTATCGCCTGAGCATTTGCCTCTGCAGGTATTCCGGAGCATTTAGCTCCGGCCTCATTGAAGCGCCTACGGCCAACCGTTCTCGCTGGTGCTGGAGCGGTATTCCGGAGCATTTAGCTCCGGCCTCATTGAAGCCAGCGATGACCCGAACGCCGAAGCAACTCCGCATAAGCTGTATTCCGGAGCATTTAGCTCCGGCCTTATTGAGACATTTCCGGGGCGGGTGTGGTGGTATTTGGGGGAATTGGGTGCCGGGGTTGAGTTTTGTCGCGGCTGTAGCCGCTCCTACAAGATGAGCTGCGGGGTTTCATCAAGCCATCGTCGGTCGCGGCTGTAGCCGCTCCTACAAGGTGAGCTGCGGGGGTTCATCAAAGCTCCGCCGGTCGCGGCCATGGCCGCTCCTACAGTTAACCCTGTAGGAGCCTGTATACAGGCGACCTGCCGGTGCCGCGCCCAACTCCGCAGGTCGCGGCTATAGCCGCTCCTACAGTGTGGATTAGCGTTTGAGGAAGCCTTTGCTGTGCAGGAAGGGCAGCATATGCGGGCGGCATTTTTCGCTGAGCAGGCCGGCGACCTGACGGGTCCAGGTCATGGCTTTGCTGCCGCCGCGGCGTTTGGCGTAGTAGGCTTCGACCACTTTGTCGTAGTCGGCGATGGTTTCGCGGTCGCCGTCGTCGGAATAGCTGCCTTCTTTGAGCACCACGGACATGGGCAGACGCGGGCGCAGGTCCGGGTCCTGATCCGGGTGGCCGATGCAAAAGCCGAATACCGGGTAGACATGCTCCGGCAGGCCCAGCAGCTCGGCGACGTCGGCGATGTTGTTACGGATGCCGCCGATATAGCAGATCCCCAGCCCCATCGATTCGGCGGCGACGGCGCAGTTTTGCGCAAACAGGCCGGTGTCGACCGTGGCGATAATAAACTGTTCGGTGTAGTCGGCTTGCGCTTCGATACCGTGCATCTCACAGCACAGCGATGCGCGCGCCAGATCCGCACAGAAGACGAGAAATTCGGGCGCTTTTTCGATATAGGGCTGGTCGCCGGCCATATGCCGCAATTGTTTGCGGTGTTCCGGGTCGGTGACACGGATTACCGTGGTAGCCTGCACAAAGCTTGAAGTCGCTGCTGCCTGCCCGGCGGAGATAATCGTTTCCAGGGCTTCGTCGCCGACCGGTTGGTCCGTGTACTTACGGATCGAACGGTGGGATTTCAGCAGGTCGATGGTAGCATTCATAGTTTCTCCGGTTAGTTCGGTTTGTGCGCCCGGGGCGCCCGAGGGTATGCGTCATGATAGCAACTTTGTATTACGTTCACGATCCGATGTGCAGCTGGTGCTGGGCGTTCCGGCCGGTCTGGGACGAGGTCCGCAGGCAGCTGCCGGACGGGGTTGAGGTGCAGTATCTGCTTGGCGGACTGGCGCCGGACAGCGACGAGCCCATGCCGGCGGAAATGCAGACGCACCTGCAGGCGGTCTGGCGTCACATCAGCCGTGTGGTGCCGGGCACGCAGTTTAATTTTGATTTCTGGCGGCTGAATACGCCACGGCGCAGCACCTACCCGGCCTGCCGCGCGGTGATCGCCGCGCAAACGCTCAGGCCCGACGACGGCGCCACGGCCATGACACAGGCCATTCAGCAGGCCTACTATCAGGATGCGCTTAACCCCTCCGATGATGAGGTACTGATCTCACTGGCTGTGGCCAACGGCCTCGACCGCGACGCCTTCGCCGCGCTGCTGAATGCACCGGAAACGCAGAACAGGCTGTTGGACGATATCCGCCAACACCAGCGCCTTGGCGCACGCGGCTTCCCCAGCCTGATTCTTGTCAAAGACAAGCAGGCAATCTTTATCGAGCATAGCTACACCTCGGCGGAGCAGACCCTGGCCGCGATTGTTACCGCACTTTAAGCGCCGGTTCAGGCATAAGGCGGCAAACTCAGGTGCAGTGAACGGCGTCAACAGGCCCGCATCCCGAACCCTGTCACGCTGTGCGGCACAGAGGCCTAACTACAGGCGGGCGCTGCCGCTAACCCTTCAACAGTTTTTATGGAGAAAACGAGCATGAAACAATCCTCGATTATTGCCGCCGTGGCCGCTGCCGCAGTGCTGGCCGGCTGCGCGGCTGATGATCCTAACCGTCAGTCCAAATCCGGCGCGGCCATCGGCGCTATTGCCGGCGCGGTGCTCGGTCATCAGATCGAAGGCGATAAAGGACGTTACGTGGGCGCGGCCATCGGCGCGATTACCGGCGCGGCCGTGGGCACTTATATGGATGATCAGCAACGCGAACTCGAAGAGCAGCTCGCCGCCGAGCAGGCCGCCAACGAGATCGAGATGCAACGCATCGACGAAGAAACACTGCAGCTGAGCCTTAACAGCGGCGTGACCTTCGACTTCAACAGTGACACGGTCAAACCGGAGTTCTATAGCAGCCTGAACAAGGTTGCCAATGTGCTCTCGAAGTACCAGTCGACTGCGGTTCACGTCATCGGCCATACGGACAGTGTCGGCTCTGAGAGCTACAACCAGGATCTGTCCGAGCGGCGCGCCGGTTCGGTCGGCAGCTACCTGAGCGCGCACGGTGTCAGCAGCCAGCGTCTGCTGCTTGAAGGCCGTGGCGAAAGTGAACCACGCGCCAGCAATGCCACCGAGGCCGGGCGCGCACAGAACCGCCGCGTGGAAATCTACCTGCGGGCGATCGAAGAAGGCCGCGAAAGCGAAGCTTTCGAGAAAATCTGATCCCTGCGCCGCCGTGCTCTGCGGCGGCGTCTTTCAGGCACGCTGACAGCGCTTGCTCCGGCTGCCGGCGCTGAGTGAAATAATAAAAACAAAAGAGGATTCACACATGAAGACAACCCTGACCCTTAGCTGTCTTGCCCTGTTGCTGGCTCTCAGCGGCTGCGCCGGCAAGGAAACCTTTGCCGATAAGATCGAAGCAAGCAATGCCGAGCTGGCCGATATCGCCGATCAATGGCGCGAAGGCAAAGAGCTCAAAGAAGAAGGCGAGGACATGCTTGAGGATGCCGAAGACGATCTGGATGAAGCTGAAGAACAGATCGAAGAAGGCGGCGAGCTGATCGACCGCGGCATCGAACAGGCCGAGAGCAACCGCGAGGCCTATCGCAAACTGTCCGACACCGATGACGACAGCTTATCGCCCGCAGCGGCCGCCGAGCGCAATAAAAAGCTGCAGGAATACACCGAAAACTGGCAGGAAGGCGAAGCCGATATCGCCAAAGGCAAAAAGCTGATCGAGCGCGGTGAAGCGCTGGAGAAAAAGGCCACGAAAGCCAGGAAAAAAGCCGAGAAGATGATCGAGCGCGGCGAAGAAATGATGGAAGACGCTGAAGACGAATACGATTCGCGCAGCTGACAACCGTCTGCAACAGGCCAAAAAAAGGGACAGCAACTGTCCCTTTTTTTATGGCTGCGGCAGATGTTTTCTGCCTAGAGGGTTTTGACCTGGCGCTCCAGATCCATGGCCAGCGCGGCGTCCAGATCCAGTTCTTTGGCCAGGACCGACAGATACTCACGCTCGGCCGGCTGGTCGATGTCGATAACCATGACCGAAGCGAGGTAGATTTCCGCAGCCGATTCCGGTGAGTCCGCGTGACGGGCCACATCGGTCACATCCAGCGGCTTGTCCACTTCGGCTTTCAGAAACGCCAGCGTGCCCGCATCCAGCTGCATTTTCTGCATCTGCTCATTAATCCGCGCCCGTTCCTGATCGTCGATATGCCCGTCAGCCTTGGCCGCTGCAATCATCGCCTTGATCAGGCCGATGCTGCGGTCCTCGGCCGCCGCACCGCTGAGCTCATTGACCGGTGTGCCGGGATTTTTCGGTGTCTGCTGCTGGTTCTGCCAGTTCTGGTAAGTCTTGTAAGCCAGCCCGCCGATCGCCGCCAGACTGCCGACTTTCAGCGCCGAGCCGGTCAGACGCCGTCCGGCGCCGGTGCCGAACAGCAGCGCCAGCGCGCCGGCCGCCAACGCGCCCTTGCCCATGCCGGAGACCATCGCCTCGCGCTCCGGTCCTTCCTGCGGAATATTGAGCTTTTCTTCGGCGAGATTTTTACCCTGTGCCGCGTATTGCTTACCGGTTGCCAGCAAATTTTCGAGTATAGCTTTTGCGTCCATATCACACTTCCTGAAGTTAGTTATGCCCGTGAAATCCTCACGAGCTTGGCAGCTCAGACCTGTACAACAGATGAATCCGTACTGACAGGGCTCAAGAAAATATCCCGCCAGGCACAATACAAGGCTGCGCCGGTCCAGGGGCCGATCACCAGTATCCCGAGACCGAAGGTCACCATCAGCCCGATCATCATGGCCAAAAAGCTCAGCAGACCAAAGATCAGCAAGGGCAACCAGTTGCGCAGAGACGCTTTGAGACTGCGCCCCAGTGCCTGCACGGGGCCCTGCCCGTTAAAGGCGATTTCCGGTATCGCAAATGCCATCGCCGCATACCACAGCGCGGTCAGGGTCAGTACCGCCAGAGAAACAAACAACATCATCGGACTGACCACAGCCGGCGGCACCATCGCCGCTGCATCCGGCGAACCGGCCTGCAGGGCATCCATCGCCACCATCATAGAACTGCTGGCAAAAAACATCAGCACAAACACGATGAGATAGAACACCAGCGAGAGCGCACCAAGCCCGATCAGCGGACCGGTCGGCGCACCGCTGCGAAACGCCGCAAACAGGTCGCCGATACCAATCGGTTGGTCATTAGTCAGGCGGTTACAGGCATAGAAAAATCCGCCGGCCAGCACGGGACCGAAAAGGCTCACCGCCAACTGCCCCAGTATCGGGATAAAATTGGCGCCGATCATCAGGATCAGCATCACCAACATAATGCCGATAAAGACGCCCCAGGATTTGGCAAACAAACGCCATCCTTCTACAAGCCAGCGAAGACCGGCGCCGGCCGGATGTTTGGTGATTGTGCTGCCCATCTGCTTCTCCCTATCGGTTCTGAATCGTGCCAAACCCGATGGTAAACTGCCTTGATGAAGGTTTCCGTTATCTTACCGACACATAACCGCGCTCACACCCTGGCACGCGCACTGGATTCTGTGCTGGCCCAAACCCGCCCGGCCGATGAGATCATCGTGGTCGACGACGGCTCGGATGACGATACCGCAGCGGTGTTGGCCGCTTATGACGGGATTCAGCTTATCCGCCAGCCCAACCGGGGTGTCTCCGCGGCCCGCAATACCGGCATCCGCGCCGCCGCCGGTGACTGGATCGCCCTGCTCGATTCCGACGACGCCTGGCTGCCGGACAAACTGGCCCTGCAAGAGCAGGCCATCAGCGCCGCGCCGCAAGCGCGTCTGTGTCACGGCAACGAAACCTGGCTGCGCCTCGGCGAGCCACTCAAACAACTGAAAAAACACCGCAAACGCGGCGGCGATATCTTCACCGACTGCCTGCCGCTGTGCGTGATCTCGCCGTCGGCAGTGATGCTGCGACGCGACCTGCTGGATGAAACCGGCCTGTTCGATGAAAACCTGCCGGCCTGCGAGGATTACGACCTGTGGCTGCGCATCTGCGCGCGCGAGCCGGTACTCTATGTGGACACACCGCTGCTGATTAAACACGGCGGACACGAGGATCAACTGTCGCGACGTTACTGGGGTATGGACCGCTTCCGTATTCAGGCGCTGTATAATCTGCTCACCACGCAGCCCTTAAGCCCGTCACAATACGCGGCGGCGGCTGCCATGCTGTGCCGCAAGGCGCGGATCTTTGCCAAGGGCGCCCGCAAACACGGCCGCCCGCAGGACGCTGCGCGCTATGAGGCGCTGGCGCAGGAATTCGATGAACACTGACAGTCCGGTATTTTTTGTGGTGGCTTTGCAAAGCGAGGCCACGCCCCTGATCGAACACTACAAGCTGCGCGCCACCGGCCACAGTGCCTTCCGCTGCTTCAGCAACGGCAATGTCTCGCTGATTGTGTCCGGCATCGGCCGCATCAATACCGCCGCCGCCACTGCCGCGCTGCTGCACAGCGCGCCGTCCCTGCAGCGCGCGGTCTGCCTCAACACCGGTATTGCCGGGCATCACAGTCTGCCGCTGGGGCAGGCCTTTGTTGCGCATCGGATCTCCGATGCACAGAGCGGCACCGACTGGTATCCGCAGATGACCTTCAACCCGGCCTGCGCCAGTTCGGCCCTGCGCACTGTCGATGCGCCCACGAGCGACTATCCGCAAGACAGCGGCGTCGATATGGAAGCCTCGGCGTTTTATCCGGTTGCCATCCGCTATCTGCCCGGCGAGCTGACGCAAGTGGTGAAGGTGGTCTCGGATACACCGGAAGAGGCGCTGGACAATCTGGACAAGGCACGCGTCAGTGCGCTCATGCAGGAAGGCCTGCCGGCCATCCACGACTGCGTAACACAGTTGCAAAAACTCGCCGCCGGCGTTGCGGACAACACGGAAACAAGCCGCGCCCTGGCCGAATACTGCAAGCACTGGCATCTGACGCAGGCCCAGAAAAACAACCTCAGCCGCTTGCTGGAGCGGCATCTGGCGCTGTTCTGCGCCATCCCCGAGGCCGGGCTTTTTGCGCAGGAAAAAACCGCCAAGGGCATGCTGCGGGCGCTCAATCAGCGTATTGCCAGCCGGGGGCTGCACCTCTCGTGAGCCACACAATTTACGTCGAAGAAGCCGCGCTTGCGCTGCCGAAAACACAGGAAATCCTGGCCCGCTATCCGCGGGCGCGCAAGATCACCGTAGAACGCTACGGCGAGATCTTTAACCCGCGTGCGCAGAACTTCCGACTGCAAAAGCAAAACCCGGCACTGATTCTGGCACTGAAACATGACGGTTTTGTGCTGCCCGCGCCGCCGGAATACAACATCGGCGGCGATCACAATTTTTATTTCTCACACATGATGAACTGCGTGTATGACTGCCGTTACTGCTTTTTACAAGGCATGTACCAGTCAGCCAATTACGTGGTGTTCGTTAATTACGAGGACTTTTTCGCACGCATCGCCGAACAACAGGCCGCTCTGCCCGACGGCGAGCGCGGCTGGTTTTTCTCCGGCTATGACTGCGACTCGCTGGCCTTTGAGCCGGTCACCGGATTTATCGATGCGGCGCTTGCCCACTTTGCCGCGCATCCGCAGTCCATGCTGGAGTTACGCACCAAGAGCACGCAAATCCGTCCGCTGCTAAGACGCGAGGCCATGGACAATGTGGTCGTCGCTTTCAGCCTCTCGCCGGATGCGGTCGTGCAACGCTGGGAGGCGAAAACCCCGTCGCTGGAAAAACGCCTGCTGGCCGCAAGCCGTCTGGCCCAACAGGGTTGGCAAATAGGCCTGCGCTTTGATCCGGTGGTCGTCACCGGCGACAGCATTGCCGCCTACCGCGCGCTGTTCGAACGTGTTTTTGCGGTCCTGCCCGAAGCGGCCGTGCATTCGGTCAGTCTGGGACCGTTCCGTCTGCCCAAACCGTTTTACAAGAAACTGGTCAGAATTTATCCGGAAGAATCCCTGTTCGCCGGCGAAACACAAATCAACGGCAATATGATCTCCGCCGAAGCGCAACAGGAAACGCAATTACTACAAGCCTGTCGGGAGGCCATACTGAGCTATATTCCGCAGCGCAAATTCTTCCCCTGCACAGAGATTCCCGCGTGAGCGAAAAGCACTATCTGGTTTCCGGCAGCAGCCGCGGCATCGGTCTGGCCATTTCCGAAGCCCTGCTGGCCGCCGGTCACCGCGTCACCGGCATTGCCCGCAGCACACCGGCACTGCACGGGCGGTACGAGCATATCGCGCTGGATCTGAGCGATGCCGAAGCGGTCCGGCGCGCGCTGGAGCCACGCCTTAAACAAACCTGCTTCGACGGGCTGATCAACAACGCCGGGGCCGGTTTATTCGGTTCACTGGAGGAGTTTTCCTGGGCACAGATCGAAGCCTCGCTGCGTCTGAATCTGCTCAGCGCCATGCAGCTGACGCGCCTGCTGATTCCGCAGCTGAAACGTCAGGCACGCAGCGATATTGTGTTTATCGGCAGCGAATCGGCCCTGCAGGGCGGGCGCTACGGCAGTGTTTACAGCGCCGCCAAGTTCGGCCTGCGCGGCTTTGCCCAGTCCCTGCGCCACGAATGCGCCGGCAGCAATACACACGTCGGCATCGTCCAGCCGGGCATGGTGCGCAGCGACTTTTTCAATGATCTGCATTTCGGCCCGGGCCCGGACGCGGCACACGCTCTGCTGCCGGCGGATGTGGCCGCGGCGGTCATGCAAATGCTCAATGCGCCGGACCATGCGCTCATCGAAGAGCTGATCGTCAATCCGCGCCAGCACGTGGTCAAAAAAAAGCCCCGTCAATGACAGGGCTTTTACGCTGCGGCCTGCCTGTTCAGGGCATGCCGAAGATTTTCTTGAGATTGTCAAAACCGGCCTGATAGATCCCCATCACCGCCTTCTCGGCTTCGCTGACCGATGTGCCTGCTGCCGGATTAAAGCGGCCGCCCCACTCGACCACGCAGCTGTTGTCGTCATCACCCTGCCGGATACGCAGCGTGGAGGTGTAATCGGACACCGGTAACGGGCTGTCGACAATCGAGTAGCTGTACTCGAATACGCCGTCGCGGATTTTTTCCAGCTTTTCGATAATCTGACCGCCGCCGACCAGCGACAGCGTGCGGATTGTGCCGCCTTCAGACAGCTCGGATTTTTCCACCGCCGGATGCCATTGCGGCAAGGCGTTGAAGTTGCCGATCAGCTCCCAGACCTTTTCCGCCGATACGTTCAGTTCCTGTTCGGTCGACACCTTGGACATACTGCATTCCCCCTTATTGATTTATAGTGAGCCCGGCTTACTGCGGGCCGGTCTCTTCACTATAAGCGCCGCTCATTGTTGTCGACAAGCTATACCAAGGGATAGTCTCCGGATGCTTCATATCGCGCTGCATTTTATCGTGCCACTGCTGCCGGCCGTGTTGATCGGGCGCCGTCACTGGTGGCGTGTCTGGCTTGTGCTGTGCGCGACCATGCTGGTCGATGCCGATCATCTGCTGGCTGACCCGATCTACGACCCGCTACGCTGCAGCATCAATTTTCACCCGCTCCACCGCCTTCCGGTCATCGGCCTCTATGCGCTGGCATTGTGGCCACGGGCAAGCCGTCTGCCGGCGCTCGGCCTGCTGATCCATATGGGACTGGACTCACTGGACTGCTACACCCATCAGGGCATCTGGTTTACCTCGCATTGACAAAGTTTTTCGTATTTTCCTGAGCAAAATTCCCCCCATTGCCTAAACTTTTGCGGTAACGACAAAAATCAGGCATGACCGCGACCGGATCGCCTAAGCGCTTGATTACTTTGCCTGTGAAACGAACTTAAAGCGGCGCAGACCCGGACGCGCTGCTGCCCGGGATGATAGTTATGAGTGATCTGATTCAATCGGCGGTACAGTTTTCCACCTACAGCGGCGAGCTTTTCGGCACGCACTGCCATAAAGACAAACAGGGACGCAGTGTTGTGGTACTGCTGCTGGCCGACGGCGGCGCTATCGACCGCAACGGCAATTCCGCGGACGGTTTCAACCAAAGCCGCTGTCTGCAGGCGCTGGCCGGAGACCTGGTACAACTGGGTATACCGTCGCTGCGCTACGACAAGCGCGGTACCGGCCTCAGCGCCATGGCCCTGCCGCATCCGGCCGAGCTGACTCTCGAAGACTATGTGGAAGACGCCATTCACGCGATTCAGTACCTGCGCAACGAGCAGGCCTATGAACGGGTGGTCGTGGCAGGTCACGGTGAAGGCGCGCTGATCGGCATGCTGGCCTCACAACAAGTGCCGGTCGACGGCCTGATCTGCATCGGTGCCAGCGCCCGCAACGGCGCTCAGTTGCTGCACGAACAACTCAGCAAGCATCTGAGCCCGGAAAACCTGGTGCAGGCCGATGCGATTATTCAGCAACTCTACGAAGGACGCTTTGTCGACGCGGTTCCGGATACCTTCGCGCATCTGTTCAGCCACGATATCCAGCCGTTGCTGATGTCACTGTTCCGCACCGAGCCGACCGCTGCCCTGCGCGCCGTTGACGCGCCGGTTCTGCTGCTGCACGGCAGCCGTGATATCCAGGTGCCGTTCAGCGATGCCAATGCGCTCAAAGCGGCCCGCAGTGATGCCACGCTGTTGTTTGTCGAGGGCATGAACCACGTGCTCAAAGCCGTCGACGCCGACACCCAGATACAGCTTGAACAATACCGCAACCCTGCGCTGCCGGTTTGCCGACAGCTGACGCTGAATATGGTGTCATTTATAGGTCGTTTGCTGCGCCGCGCAGATACGACACACAAAGTCACAGATCACGCCTGAGGCAGCCAAAGCGGTCTTATCCTACAGCCCGCGTGCAACGCGCGGGCCAGACTGTCTCCGCCTCTTTTGCCGGCGGCACAGATTGTGATTATCGAATCTCTTTTAATCCCCCTTTTTGTATAACGGAATACGCGTGTACCGCTCTCACACTTTAGATTGCAATCCATTACGACGGCTGAGTGTGCGCAGTGCCCTCATGCTTGCACTGCTGACAACGCCGCTGACCGCGACGGTCAACGCCGCCGCGGAACAGACCGCTGAGCAGACCGTTGAAGTCAGCATCTCCGGCGTAGAAGATCCGCTGCTGAACAATATCAAGGGCTTTCTGCCACTGTACGGTTTTGACGGTGAGGCCGCGCCCAGCGTCAGCCGCTTGCATTATCTGCACAGCAAGTCCGAAGAAAAGATCCGTGAGGCGCTGACGCCCTACGGCTATTACCGGCCGCTGATCAGCACCAGTCTTGAACTCGACGGCGACACCTGGCAGGCCGGCTATGAGGTTGAGCCCGGCGATCCCATTCCCCTGGCCGAATTGGATATCCGCCTCACAGGCGAAGCCGAGAATGATCCGGCCTTTATTCAGGCACTGGAAGAGTCGCCACTGAAAGTGGGCAAGCCGCTGCTGCACGAGGACTATGAAGCACTGAAACGCACGTTTCAGGTGCTGGCCTCGGGGCGTGGCTACTTTGACGCCGCCATGAAAGAAAGCGAACTGCGCATTAACCTGCAGGATTATGAAGCCGCGGTAGTGCTGCATTTCGACAGTGGCCAGCGTTATTTCCTCGGCGATGTGAGCTTTAACCAGAACAAACCCTGGCTGAGCGAAGACATGCTGGCGCGTTACTCTGATATCGAAGCCGGTCAGCCCTACCTCGCCGAAGACCTGCAACAACTGCAGAGCGATCTGAGCAACACCGAGTATTACAGCGAAGTGACGCTCGATGCCTCGCCGGACAGCGCCGATGCCGGGCGCATTATTCCGGTCGGCGTGAACCTGACCGCCCGCAACCCGACCCGCTACACCTTCGGTGCCGGTTACGGCACCGACACCGGCGCCCGCATCAAGGGCGGCATCACCGGCCGGCGGGTCAATGACTCCGGTCACCACTACACGGTCGAGGCGCTGCTGGCCGAGCTCAAATACGGTATCGCCGGCGAGTACGTCATCCCCGGCGCAGACCCGCGCACCGATGCCTGGGGTCTGCGCGGCTCGCTGGAAGATGAGCACTCGGACAATCAGGACTACCGCGCGGCCAGCATCGGTGGTTACTTCCGTCACAGCGACGGCCTGTGGATGAAAACCTATTCCCTGGACTACCGGGTGGAACGCTATGAACAAACCGACGGCGACGAAACCAGCAGTCTGTTGATTCCCGGCATCGAATGGACCCGCACCTTCCCGGGCGACATGGACGAACGGATTTATCCGACCTACGGCACCATGGTGCGCCTGAGTCTGCGTGGTGCCAGCGAAGAGATTCTCTCGGACACCAGCTTTGTTCAGCCGCAAATCGATGCCAAATGGATTTACTCCTTTGCCAACCGCACGCGCCTGATCGCCCGCGGCTCGGCAGGCACCACCTCGGTTTCTGATTTCGACCAACTGCCGACCTCACTGCGCTTTTTTACCGGTGGCGATACCTCGGTACGCGGTTATGAATACAGCGTGATCGGACCGACCGACGACGACGGCGATGTGGTCGGCGGCAAACATCTGCTGGAAGCCGGACTCGAATACGAAGTGCCGTTTGCCGAGAAATGGAGCGTCGCGGCTTTCTATGATGCCGGTGATGCCTTTAACGATTCACCTGATTACAAAACCGGCGCCGGCCTGGGTCTGCACTGGCTGTCACCGATCGGGCCTATCCGCTTCGATCTCGGCCACGCCTTTGATGACCCGCCCGGCAACAAGCTGCGTTTGCACCTGACTATCGGAGCTGACCTGTGATTAAGCGTTTATTGAAAATTACCGGCATCGTTGTGCTGCTCCTGCTCGTTCTGGTCGTGGGCGCTGTCGGCTGGATTGCCGGCACTGAAAACGGCCTGCAACAAACCCTGGCGCTGGCCCAGCGCTTTGCGCCCGGTTCGCTGAGCTACAGCGAAGTCAGCGGCAAACTGTTCGGCCCGCTGCATATCCGCGACTTGCAGTATGAGCAGGAAGGCGGCGTCAAAGCCGATATCGGCTCAGTGGACTTTGACTGGCGTCCGTCTGCCCTGCTGGGGCTGGACGTGGCCATCGAACAGCTGCATGTGAATGATATTTCCGTGTGGCTGGCAGAAGCGGCTGAGAAAGAAGAAGAACCGCCGCAAAGCGAAGGCTTAACGGATATTTCCCTGCCCGTGTCGATCCGTCTCAAGGATATCGCGGTCAACAATGTGGCCATTTATCCGGCCGGGCAGGCCGAGCCGATCGAAATCCGCAGTCTGGCGCTGGCCGGTTCAGCCGAAGCCTCTGATGTCCAGCTTGCGGATCTGGAAGTGGTCGCGCCACAGGGCGAAGTGCGGCTCAACGGCGAGGTGGCCACACGTGACGCCTACCCGATGGATCTGACACTGAGCTGGAAAACCGATATCGCCGCGCCCGGCCCGCTGCAGGGCGAAGGTACGCTGAGCGGTGATCTTTCCGCCCTGAAAATACAACACCGCATCAGCGGTTTTGCCGAGGCCAATATTCAGGCCCTGCTCAGCGATGTTACCGACGAGCTGAACTGGGACGCCACCATCACCGCCAGCGTGCCTGAGCCGCAGGCGGTCTCGCCCCTGCTCACCGATGTGCCGACCGTCTCACTGGTCAGCCAGGGCGGGCTGGACGACTTCAGGGCCAATGCGATTGTCACCGCCGATACAACACAAAGCGGCCCGGTACGCCTGAATGCGGATCTGCAAGGCTCCACGCAGGCCCTGACGATCAACACCGTGACCGCCACACTGCCGGATGTCGACGGTGAGCTTTCCCTGCAGGGCGATGTGGATCTGACCTCACTGGAGAGCGATATCCGGGGCCAATGGCAGAACCTGCGCTGGCCGCTGACCACGGAGCCGGCCATCGCCAGCGCGCCGCAGGGGGACTTCAGTTTCAGCGGTACGCCAGAGGAATTCACCGCCGCGCTGAACGGGCTGCTCGACAGCACCGACTACGGCAGTGTCAACCTTGCACTGAAATCCCACGCCGACGGCGATCGCCTGAATCTCGATTCGCTCACGGCAAACGCCACCGACGGTCCCCTCAGTCTGGACCTGAGCGGCTGGTTCGATACCAAAGAACAGACCTTCAACGCCGATGGTCAGTGGCAATCACTGAGCTGGCCGCTGCAAGGTCAAGCGCAGTTCACCAGTGACACCGGTACGCTCAATGCCAGCGGTTCACTGGAGAAATTCACCGCCTCGCTGAGCACCAATGTGGACGGCGAAGCCATCCCTGCCGGCAGCTGGCAACTGGCGCTGGACGGCACACAAACCGCGCTCGACAACTTCACCCTGCGCGGCGACACGCTTGACGGCGTGATCAGCGCACAGGGTTCGGCCGGCTGGAGCGACGATCCGACATGGGATGTGGCGCTGGAAACCGCCGGAATCAATCCCGGCGTACAGTGGTCAGACTTTCCCGGCCGGGTCAATCTGCAAGCCAGTTCGCAGGGCCGTATCGTTGACGGCGAAGCGCAACTGCGCGCGGTCATAGACGGCCTCTCCGGCAGCCTGCGCGATCAGCCCCTGGACGGCAGCGGCACAATCGACGTACAGGGTCAGAAGGTCACGATTAACAATCTGATCCTCCGGCACGGCGCGACGGTTGTGGATGCCAGCGGTGAGCTGGCCGAACAGCTCGCCCTGCAATTCGGACTTGAAAGTCCGGATCTGTCGACACTGCTGCCAGAGCTTGCCGGCGCAATCGACATCAGCGGCGATCTCAGCGGCAGCAAAGACTCACCGCACATCAAGGCCAGCGGCAAGGCGGCGGACATCCGCTATGCGGACAACGCCGTGGATAATCTGGATTTTGCGATCGAAGGCGGTCTGGCACTGCAGGACAAACTGGCAGTCAGGCTCAACAGCGACAAAATCAACGCCGCCGGCCAGCAGATCCGTGATCTGGCGCTGGTCGTGGACGGCTCTCAGGCACAGCATGTGCTGACGCTGTCGGCCGATACCAACCAGGCCAAACTCGACACCCGTCTGAGCGGTGGCTACGACGGTCAGCGCTGGCTGGGCTCACTGGCAGCCTTGTCACTGCAGGAAACGCCGGTCGGTGACTGGGCCCTGCGTGCACCGGCCAAAATCAACGCCTCAGCGGAACAAGCCGGTATCACCGCCGCCTGTCTGGACAATGCGGCGGATCAGGGCAGTCTGTGTATTGAAGGCGATTGGCTGGCCGGCGGCAATGCCGGTGGTCAGCTGTTGATCAGCGGTCTGTCACCGGCACTGGCAGAAGCGTTTCTGCCGCCGGGCATGCAAATCGGCACCGAGCTCAACGGCAGTGCCGACGCCACCCTGAACGCCAACGGCGAGCTCAGTGCCGATGCGAAAGTTGTTCTGGATAAGGGCAAAATCGTCTTTAACGCCGACAGCGATCCCATCGAAGTCGGTCTGGCCGAGTCGCATATCAACGCCCGCTGGGCAGGCAACGCCGGTACGGTGGATGTGGATTCGGCGTTTGATGAGATCGGTGAGCTCAGCCTGCAGGCACAGATCAGTGATCCGGCAGGACAAGGCACGCTGGGCGGCCGCGTCCTCACGGATTTTACCGACCTGAGCATTATCAGCGCACTGGCGCCACAGCTGCAGGAAGTCGCGGGCACGCTTAACAGCGACCTGACACTCGGCGGCACGCTCAGCGCGCCGCGGATTGAGGGCGAGCTTGCACTGCGCGACTTTAGCGCCGAGATTCCGGAAACCGCGATGCTGATCGAGCAGACCAATCTGGTCGTCAGGGGCGGCGCCGACGGCAGCCTCGATATCGACGGTGAATCACTATCCGGCGATGGCAAACTGCAACTCGACGGCGCGTTCAATCCGCAAACACGGGTGCTGGATCTGAACATCAACGGCGAGAAATACCAGGTCGCCAACAGTTCGGTGATGAAAGCGGAAATCAGCCCGGCCCTGAATGTCGCCATGAACAACGAAGGCATGTACGTCAAAGGCGAGGTTACGATTCCCAGCGCTTATATCAATGCCAACGGCGGTAATGCGGGGATTTCCACCGTCAGCCCCTCCTCCGACGTGATCTATGTGAGTGACGACGAAGAGGTCGAAGAGAAACCGTCCAGCCCGCTGAATCTGGATGTGAAGGTAATTCTCGGTGACAGCGTCGAGGTCGAAGCCGGCGATTTCCGCGGCCGCCTGACCGGTGATCTGCGCGTCGAACAAACGCCCGAACTGGCGCCCCGCGGCACCGGTACAATCGAGGTGGTCAACGGCGATTACGTGATTTACGGCCAACAGCTGGAAATGGAACGCGGACGCGTGCTGTTCAGCGGCGGCCCGGTCGATAACCCAAGCCTGGATATGGATGTGGCGCGCACGGTCGAAGCCTATGACGTGGTTGCCGGTGCGAAAATCACCGGTACGGCACAGAGCCCGCAGCTGGAGCTGTATTCCGAACCGTCCATGCCGGATGCGAGCATTCTGTCCTATATCCTGCTCGGTCAACCGCCCGGCACCAAAGGCGGCAGCTACACGCTCGGCAAATACCTGACGCCGGACCTGTATGTCAGCTACGGCATCGGCCTGTTTGATGCGATCAACACCTTTAATATGCGCTACAGCCTGACCGAGAAACTCGCGGTGGAGGCTAAGAGCGGCAACGCCAGCAGCGCCGATCTCATCTACACGATAGAGAAGTAAAAGCCGCAAACAAAAAAAGCGCGATCAA
The DNA here is from genome assembly GCA_030546905.1 of Granulosicoccaceae sp. 1_MG-2023. Classification (GTDB taxonomy): domain Bacteria; phylum Pseudomonadota; class Gammaproteobacteria; order Granulosicoccales; family Granulosicoccaceae; genus UBA7957. The sequence continues at coordinate 41,345 of JAUOPI010000001.1, forward strand.
GCGATCGCGCTTTTTTTTGCCTTCGTCCCCGGTATCAGGGCTTAACAGCGTAACCGAGGAACTGGCGGGTGATGTTATTACCACAACCCTGAGCACCCGAGGCACTGTAGACGGAATTATCTGCGATACACGAGTACAGCGGTGTGGTGTTATCGACCTGCTCGGTAAAGATATAACCGACCGGCCCGTAGTTCTGCTCTCCGCCACACTCGATGTCCGAGGACAGGTAGGTGCCGTCCAGGAAACCGCACTCGTAGATCATATAAGTGCCTTCCTCGTAGTCCCGCATCATGCGCCAGCTTTGCTGCGCCGTATAACCTTCCGGCGGACGGCGGCTGGAAACCCAATTCTCACGCTCATCATGGGTGTACTGTGTGACGCGGGTGTAGGGTACGTCTTCGAAACCGCAATCCAGGTTCGTACGCTCACCATTACGACCGGACATGGTTGACCACACATCCCAGGCTTGTTTGAGTTCGCCGTCTTCGGTAGCCAGGCCGAACGCCGTGTTCACGGCCACTTCCGCGGTATGATCGACCATGCGGTGGTAAACATAGTTCTCAATGCCCGGGGTACCCAGAACATTCCGGTAAGAGTCACACAGCGCCTCGGCCTGCTCTTCTTCGGACGAGTGCGTCCAGAGTGAGTTGATGCCGCTTTCGGTCAGGTGCAGTTCCCAGGCTTCCGGGTTCAGCGGAAATTCGCTGCGCAACCAGGCCGCCAGGATACCGATGTTGCCGTAAGTGATGCGCGGCAGATCATCCGGGCTGAAAAAAGACTCTTTCAGATTGGGCGGATAGGGGTGAAACGCCACCCGCCATTTACGGTCACCGGTCAGCTCGGCAAAACGCTTCAGGAAGGGTTTCACCGCAACAATCGGCCACGTACGCTCAAGGTCGGCATATTCAAAATAATGCGCGAAGGAGATAAACACTTTCGCCGCCGGCTGATGGGCGATGATCTCGTCATAGGCCGCGTTGTAGTCCGACGCATAGCGTTGTACCCAGGCATCAACATCACAGGCCACGCCATAGCCACAGCCGATGTTGTACCAGCTGTTCATGTTCACTTCGTTGTTGATGACAAAATCCGCCACACGGCCGTTGCCGTTCAGACCGTTGTAACGCTCGGCCAGCATGCCTGCGAAACGGGCAAAGTCCGCTGAATCGGCCGGCGCACAGAGGTTTTTACGTTGCGTGCAGGTCTCCGGGTCGGTCGCCCATTCCGGCACATTCACCACAATACCGGTGACCAGCACATCATTTTCTGTCCAGAAGCGGATTTCTTCATCGACCGACGGCGCCATGCGGAAGCAATAGCCGTCGTAAGAGAATTCATTAGCGGTATTACAGGTTCCGGTTTTCTCGCTCGGCTGCCAGTGCAGCCAGCTGAAGTTCACCGCCACGCCACCGACATTAGCGTCGACAAAATCCTGTTTTTCCCAGCCATCGGTCTGGATGGCTTTGATGCTGAAAGCGTCACGCTCAGGATACGGCAGAGAGCCGTTGAGCACTTCAACTTCCTCGGCGACGACCATATCGCCGGTCTCGATCGTGCCGGTATCACCTTCGATCAGGACATTGGCGTCGGTAATCACAGTGCCGGCAGCGCCACTGTCTTGCGTCGATTGGGACTCGGTGCCGCAGGCGCTCAACAGCAGGGCTGAGGCGATGACGCACAGGGCAAAGGGGTTTTGGTGTCGAAGCATTGGCGTTTCCATGTCATTTATTATTTTTATTGGTGAACACGGAGCCGATTCTGTCAAAACGCTGTCGGTTACGCTGCGACGCAGGCCAGCTTTTCGGTTTCTTCGCCTGAAAACCGACGCTGCCGGGCGTGCAAAGCGGCACCGGACTGCGGAATTTGCTACTTACGTCACTTTTCCGGCGCAGCCTTGAGCCGGCCGCTTGCGAAATATCATCGCCCGACCCCATCGCCTCCCTCAGGCTATGCGTGGCCGGGATTTAACAGTCATAACGTATGTTTAAGTTTTCCACGCAAACGTCGACAAAAACATACAATACGGCGGTATCCGTTACAGACATAGGCAAGGCCTATAGCGGACAAAAGGCGGAGTTCGCCCGGATCAGGGAAGTCAGCGCTAAAGGATGGTGCCGTGAAAAGCCACGTTGCTTTACAGCAGCCACGTCGCAGGGCAAGCGACAACACAAGTAAAACCGATACCGAACTCAACAAGCTGTTCTGCGGAACGCTGCCGCAAACGCTGCGCAGCCGCGCATTCCGCACCCGCCTGACGCTGCTAACCCTGCTCGCGCTGATCGGCCCGGCGCTCTATCTGTTCTGCCTGATGGCGCTGATCCTCGCCGGCATTGACTACGCGCTGAACTCAGCGCACTACGCGCCGCAACTGCCGTGGGCAGCCAATGTGCTCCGGTACGCGCTGCCGCTGATCTCTCTGTCGGCTCTGGTCGCGGTTCTGCTGCGTCCGCTGCGGCCTCTGACCGCGCTGCCGCAACAGACCACACGCATCACACTGGACAAGGAAAAACCGGTTCGCCTGGCAGCCCAAACCGCACGCCTGCTCGGTCTGCGTCAGCCCGTCACGGTATGTGTCACGCTGGAACCGACACTCAGCACCACGCGCGACGGCCGCAGTAAACAAGGTGGCCTGACCCTGACGCTCGGCTTGCCTTTGCTGACCTATTGCGGTCCGAAGCAAATCACTACCTTAATCGCCTCGGCACTGGCCCCCTGGTCCTACCGCAGCGGTCGTCTGGCACAGCGCTGGGTACTGGACGCGCACGCACGTCTCGGCGAGAAACTCGACGGCGGGGACGGTTGGCAGGATTACACGGACGAGCTGATCTACGAGGGGAAACACAGCCCCGCGCGGGTGGCAGGGCTGGTCTTATACGGTGGCCTGTGGCTGAGCGATACGCTGCTATGGCTAGTCTGGAAGTGGTTGTCGCTGTTCACCGGCGCGATCGCTGAGGCACTAAATGAGGACGCAAAAGCACTGGCGCTGGCCGTGGGCGGCAATGAAAGCGCCGCTCGGGCGCTGGAAAATCACGCCAAACTCAAGCTCGCCTGGCAGCTCGCCGTCAGCGAGATCAAACGCGGGCCGGAGCACGGCTATCCGGATAATCTGGCGGTGCTGACCTGCCGGCTGGTGCGTCGCGTGGCCGCCGGCGCAAGCCCGGCAAACGCGTCTCTGGCGGGTACACAGCCCGGCCTGATCCATCCGCACGTGGGCGGACCGGTGCTCAGCAATGACACCGTTAACTACCTCGGCAAAGAGCTCAGCCTCGCCTACTACCACGCATCGGGCATTTCCGTCAGCGCCGACTCCCTGCGGATGATTTCGCGGCGCGACACCCTGACCGAAACCCGCGACAACAGTCTGGCCCTGCTGAACGACTTCAGCTACGGCGCCTTTAATGCCGCCTTTGTCTGGGACACCCGGGCCTCGGTCCGCATCGCCCCCCTCAGCCGCGAGCAAAAGATCCGCCTGACCGCCGACAGTGTGCGCCGTTGCCGCATCAACCTGCCCGCCTTTCAGGAGGCACTCAGCCACTATCATGAGTGTGAATCCCGGCAAGCCGGGTCTATCGTCTTACAACTGCGGCACAAGGCCGGTTATGTGGACGATGAAACGCTTGAGCGCCGCAGCCGCCAATCGCGGAAAATCAGCCACCAGCTGTCGCACTTTCGCGAGGTGATCACCCGCCAACAAAGCTGCACCGGCACCCGTGTCGCCGCCTGCGCGCTGCTCTGTGAGGATCAGAAACAGCTCGGCCGGGTGCTGCAACTGTTCGCCTTGCTGCAGTCATTACACCAGACAGAACAGGTCGTGTCCGTCGTACGCCTGAATCTGCGCGTACTCGAAACCCTGCAGAGCCGTGCCGTGCAGCACAACGAAGCGCATCTCAACAACGCGATCGAACAGCTGTCGGGCAAACAACTCGATGCCAACCGGCGTCTGAAAAACGCCCTGAGTGCCCTGCCCTGCGCCCTGACCGCCGTGCCGGACTGTGCAAAACTGGTGGCGCAAAGAACCGGCAGCTCCGGCACGATGCAGGGCACGCGGCTGCAACGCACCATCGCCGAGAGCACGGCCCTGACCGGCCTGTTTGAGCTGTTCAACCTGCTCGCCTCAGCCGAGCTGATCGGCTTTATTCAAAAGCAGGGGTTGCAGGGTGCTGCCGGGGTGCCAGCCGCGCCGCACAGATCAGAGACCGGCTGAGCCCGGCCACGCGCAAGCGCAGCTGCCCTGTGCGATACTGCCACTCCTGACCCCACAGGAGATCCCGCATGCCCGTCAGGCAGACCGACGCGCCGAGCATTTCACTGATTGGTGCCGGCAAACTGGGTAAAACGCTTGCCCGCCTGTTTTACACACAGGCCGGCTGCCGCATCGCCGGCGTCACCACCCGCAGCAGGCAAAGCGCACAACAAGCCGTGGACTTTATCGGCGCAGGGACGGTTGCCGACCAGGCCGACAGCGCCGCCGGCATTATCCTGCTTGCCGTACCCGACGACGCGATTGCCGCCAGCTGCCGGCAACTGCTCCGCAGCGCGCCCGACCTTAGTAACAAGCTTGTATTTCATTGCAGCGGTTCGCTCAGTAGCGACATCCTCGCCCCGGCGGCAGACGCCGGTGCGCTAACGGCCAGTGTGCATCCGGTTTTCAGTTTTGCCGATCCGGCCAGCGCCGTGAGCACCTTCGCCGGCACACCCTGCGGCGTGGAAGGCAACGGGCGCGCACTGGCGGTACTGGAGAAGCTGTTTAATGCCATAGGTGGTCGCTGCAGCCGGATTGATCCGGCGCGCAAATCGCTTTATCACTGCGCGGCGGTCATGGCCAATAATTACACGGTTGCACTGCAATACCTGGCCACGCAGCTGTACCGCGCCAGCGGTATGAAAGAGGACGAAATAGCCGGTTTTATCCTGCCTATTCTGCAGGGAACCGTGGACAATATCCGCGAACGCGGGGTGGAAGAGTCTTTGACCGGACCTATTGCCAGAGGCGATACCGGCACTATCGGGCATCATTTGCAGGCTCTGCAGTCCCTGCCCGCCGAGATCAGCCATGCTTACCGGGCTCTCGGCCTGGCCAGTTGTGCCTTGCTTGAATCGCGCAATCCGCAGGAAGCGGCCAAGACCACCCCTGCAATACGGGCTTTGCTCGCGTCAGTGCCTGACAGGGATGAAGCCTGACGCGGGCTCAGGAGACGTTGCGCAGATCCGGCTCCGGCTCGCCGAAGCCATGCTCATCGAGCAAGGCCGTCATCGCTTTGCCGTTGACGGGCTTGGCATAATACCAACCCTGCGCCACCTTGCAGCCGAGTTCGCGCAGGATGGCAATATGTTCTTCGCTTTCCACGCCTTCGGCGACGGTTTCGATGCCCAGCGAATCGGCCAGCGATAACAATGAACGCACAACTTCGCGGGAGCGGGCATCGTCGACCAGCGTATTGACCAGATCCCGGTCCAGCTTCAGCGCATCGATACGACGGCTGATCAGCAACCGCATGGAAGACTGGCCGACACCGAAATCATCCAGCGCAATGCGTACACCACGCTCACGCAGACGCGACAGATTGTTGCTGATCTCTTCGATATGTTCGCCGGTGGTGGCCGACTCGGCCAGCTCCAGCTCGATCCGTTCGGCCGGCACACCGTAACGACGCAGGGCCGCTTCAACCACCGGCAGACATTGCACACTGCGCAACAGATTGGCTGAGACATTCACCGCCAGACGTTCGAAGCTGACATGATCCTGGATCCAGAGTTGCGCTTGACGGCAGGCCTCGTTGAGCACCCATTCGTCGAGTTTCAGCACATAGCCGCTTTTTTCGGCAAGGTGAATAAAGCGCCCCGGTGACAGATCACCGAACTCCTTACTCTGCCAACGCAACAGAGCTTCGGCGCCCAGATATTCACCGGTTTCGATAATCACTTTCGGCTGATACAGCAGCTTCAGCTCATCGCGGGAGACACTCTGGCGCAGGGCATTTTCCAACCGCGCTTTGCGTTTGGCACTGTCGGTGATTTCCTGCGAGAAAAAGCGGTAGGTATTTTTGCCCGAGTTTTTCGCCTCGTACATGGCCATATCCGCCATATCCATAATCGACATACCGCAGGCCTTGTCCCTTGGCAGCAGGCTGATGCCGATACTAACGCCGATATGGCAAAACTCGTTCATGATCTCGTAGGGACGCAGAATGGTTTTCAGCACCGACTCAGCCAACAGCTGCGCTTCCTCGACCGTGCGCATACCCGGCAGTAACAGGAAAAACTCGTCGCCGCCGATACGCGCCACGATCGGTGACTGCCCGGCCAGCAGGGCTTCGATTTCCATCGCACTGTCGACGCTTTCACCGCAGACCAGCTCGGTCAGGCGCACAGCCACCTGGCGGATCAGTTCATCACCGGCATCGTGGCCCAGCTGGTCATTGATCGGTTTGAAATTATCCAGATCGAGAAACATGCCGACCAGCGCGCGCTCGGGCTCAAGCGCGGTGCGCTCCTGCTCAGCCTCGATACACTCCATCAGCAAACGCCGGTTGGGCAGCCCGGAGAGGTTGTCGGTATAGGCAATTTTGCGGATTTCCAGATTGGACTGCTCGGTGACCAGCTCCAGACGCCCTATAAAGGTGTTAAACCAATGCGCCAGCGCACTCATTTCGTCATTGCCGCTGATATCGATACGCACACTCATATCGTTATCACCGCGGGCGATATTGCGCAGCGCCACAACCATCTCGTTGATCCGCCCGACAATTCTGTTGGCGGTATACCAGGTCAGGAATATAAAGAGTACGGCTCCGGTCAGGCCGCCGGCGTAAGCCAGCCATACGGAGTAAAGATAGTACTGTTCGGCGTCGCCGATACTGTCGGCCAGGCCACCGGTCTGCTGGTCGAGCAGCACCTGCAGTGCATCGGCGACCTCGCTGTAGTTTTGCGAGGACTGCAGGGCAATAAACTCCACATCCAGATGATTGGCACCGTCGCGGCGCAGCTGCCGCGCTGTTGCTGAGGATTCTTCGTAGAAGGCGTTGAATTTCTCCAGAATGGCCTCGATCGCCGGGGCAATAGCCGGATCAAGCCGCTGAATTTCAAACAGCGACTGACGGAAATCCTCCGAGCGCATGGCCGACAGCACATAGGCATTCTCGTCCACGGAAAAGACGCTCGACTCCAGCTCCAGCTGAATCACATCCAACTGGTGCTTGGCTTCCAGCAACTGCGCCTGCACCGGATAGCGGATGTCACGGATTTCATTAAGGGTTTCCGCATTATGCGAAGACTGGCTGACCACAAGAACCAGATACAACAGGAATACCGTCACCCCGGCCAGGGCCAGCGCCATAATACGGCGGCGCAAGGACACCGGCGCACGAAAGCCCAGACCTGCAGCACCCGGCAAGCTCATGCTGCCAAGGCCACGCACGTCCGGGACGTACCCTTTATCTGTGTATCCGCGTTTACGCATTCTGTTTGTTTGATCCTGAGTCACACTGACCGGTCGGGGTGGGGTCGTCGCTTCTGTCACCGGTCGAAGAATTTAACGGCGTGTTTGTCAGGGGCTTAATACGCGATTACGCAAGAGACGGGATGAAGCCCGAGTTCCTCTCAGGAGTGTGATTCACCCCGCATGACGAGAGATTCATAAAGACAGCGCGGGGCTGACTGTGCATGTGACACAGCACAAAAAAAACCGGCCTGAAAGCCGGTTTTCGGGATACGGCAGCCGGCTCAGCGCTCAACTGCGTGACAGGATGGCCGATGGCATACCGCGTTGCACGGTCCGGGCAATCAGTGCAGCTACCGCAACCTTGATCAGATCGCCCGGCACAAATGCCATGCTGCCTTTAAAAGCGGTGGCGAAATCCAGGTCCGTCATCATCACAATGCCCGGAACCCCGATCGCATAAAGCACCAGGATACAGCCGGTAAAAGCCGCGATCGTCGCCGAAATCAACACATCCAGACGCCGCAGGCTTTTCATCAGCAAACCGGTCACAAACGCCGCAACCGGCCAACCGAGCAAAAACCCGACGCTGGGCCCGGCAAATACGCCCAGACCACCGCGACCGCCGGCCAGCAGCGGCGCACCCAGCGCGGTCACAAACAACAGCAGCAACACCGCCAGAGCCCCGCGCAGCGGGCCGAGCATAATGCCCGCCAGCATGACGCCGAGGGTTTGCGCCGTAATCGGCACACCGCCGGTCAACGGCAGGCTGAACGGCGGCACCAGCCCCAAAGCGGCAATCACGGCGGCATAAAGTGCGATCTGCACCAGATTCTTATCCTGACTTTGCAAAACCCGGACTCCTGTCGTCATTGTTAAGTGCCACGCCGGCAGAACCGCCGCGAGCCTGTAAGGCCTCGGCCACACTGTCGGCGGTGGCCAGGGCCTGTAAAAGAAACGGCGCCATCAGACGCCAGCGCGGCCGTTGTGCAGAACGCGCACGCCAGGCCTCGGACAGACCATCGAGTATGGCCATAAACACCGGTACAAAGCGCAGCATCAGCGCCACCGCCAGCGCAATCTGGCGCGGCGGCACACCAATCAGCGCAAACGGCCGCAGCGCCGGCATCATGGCCGCCATCATATCCGTCATACGGGTGGTCATACTGACCAGATTGGCCAGCATAAATAAGGTCAGCAAGCGCAACAGCACAACCATACCGGCAAGCAGACTACCGGACAACAGATGCAGCAGCGCCAGCGCCGCGATAAGCGGTAACACCGGCACCAGCAACGCCAACTGACGCCGCCAGCCCAGTCCGATCGAGTAATACAGTGCGCTGACGCCCAGTGCTGCCGCTGCCACCGGTAACAAGCCGGTCAGCGGCAGCAGAATCAGACTGAACGCGAACAGGGCCAGCAGTTTATGGCCGGCCCGGCAGCGGTGCAGCCAGGTGCTGCGCGCCATAAACAGCGAAATCACGGCAGCAGCCCCGCGGTGCCGTCATCGGCCTCGGCCATGGCCCGGCGGTACTGCGCGATCACCCCGGCGGCCGCGCCGTCGGCGACCACGCGGCCTTCGTCGAGCCAGATCACACGATCAAAATCCTGCAGACACTCAAGCTCATGCGTCACCATAATCAAGCGCTCATCGCGCCGCAGCAGCCAGCGCAGCAGACGGTTACGGGTCGGCAGATCAAGACTGGCAAAAGGCTCATCAAGGATCAGCAGATCCGGCTGCATAATCAGAATTGCCAGAATACAGACCAGCTGCTTCTGCCCACCGGACAAATCATGCACCGGCCGCCCGGCCAGCGCCCCGCAGCCCTGCTCCTCCAGCAATGCCAGCGCGCGTTCGCGGGCACGGTCGTTGTCCTCACCCTGCTGGGTCAGGCCAAAGGCCAGCTCTTCGGCGACCGTGGGAAAGATAATCTGGTGATCGGGATTCTGGAAAATAAAGCCCACCCGCGCCGGCAGCAGGGCGCGGTGTTGCTGCGGATCGAGGCCGAACACATCAACCCGCCCGCTATCGGCCAGACACAAACCGTTGAGCAAACGCACCAGCGAGGATTTACCGGACCCGTTGCGTCCGATCAGGCCGATCCGTTTTTCGTTGAGGCTCAGACTGAGCGAATGCAACACCTCGCGCTCGCCACGGCGCAGACTGACCTCATGCAATGAGACTTCATCGCTGAGGGGCGGCGGTGCAGCAGCGGCTTTGGCGCGCAGAAAGGGAAATTTCATAAGCGGCGTGAGTGCCCGGCAAGCGGCGCCTGAAATCGCTCAATAACGGCTATTCGTTTCACACAACACTCCGCTCCGGACGGCCAAAGCCACGCAGTATAGCGTTTGTAAACAGAACCTGAAAACGCCCCGCGACTGCCCTGCAGAAGGCATCCGCACAGGCATGTAACGTTAGCCGATAAACGCCGCCGGCCTGTAACGGTAATGTAGCGGCTCTGGAGAGTGGCCCTGTTGACCGCTATCGTCGGAAGTAACCAAGATGGGCTTACCGGCTACGCCTTGCGCAGGTCTCAGCCGGCGGCTCCGTCATTTCAGGTCAGCGCCGTCACGCCGATAAAGCGTTTTGTGCGCTCCGTCACGTTCTGAAGGACAGACTATGCGATTTTTGCTTGCCACCGCGTTGCTGGTTTTGAGTTCCGCCTCCCCGGCACAGGAAGGCACGGAACAACAAATACCGATGCACAGCCGCGGGACAAACACCTGGTATATCGACTCCGCAATCGCCGACGCCGGACGGCATACCATGCTGGTCGACACAGGCTCAGGCTACTCAGTGATTAATGAAGAGACGCTGGCGCGCCTGATCGAGAGCGGTGAAGCCGAGTATGTGAGCAAGCTGCGCGGCAAGATGGCCGACGGCAGTGAACGCATTGTCCCTCTCTACCGGATCGCTTCCATCACGCTCGGCGAGCACTGCGTGATACACGATATCAATGCGGCGGTATTGCCGCGCAATTCGCGGCAGATTATCGGCATTTCGACGCTGGCCAGGGCCGGCTCTTTTTCCATGTCGTTTGACCCGCCCTTGCTGACGCTGAGCGACTGCACGGCACCGGCGGCGGCACCGGAAAACGCGTTCCCGGCCGCGCCGCTGGCCATGCAGGACGCAGAAACGCAAACGCCCGGCGCAGAAACAAAACCGGGCACCGCCAACCTGCGTTGACGGCGCCCGATGCGCAATCTCCGGAGGCGTCTGGAGATTGCTGGGCGGCTCTGCCTCTGTCGTCCTGGCGGAAACAGAGCCTGGCGGCCCGGTGAAGCGGAACATGCAAGCGACCCGCCGTGGCGGCCGGCCGCGAATGCCCGCTGACGGTTTCCCTGTCGCAAGCATAGGGCCAAATCCAAAAACCACACAAAATCAATTGCTTAGGCAATTTTGACGCAACCAGAGAGCGGCCAAAGTGTCGCCCGTCGACGACACCCCAATCAGCACAGCTTCCTTAACTTATTGAATTGCGGTTAAAACCCGCCTGTCGTTAAGCGGCGACAGCGTTGCCGGCCCTGAGCGGCACTGGCAAACTCACAGGCAGTCTTTTCTGCCGGGTTGCCCGATGTTACGCATCAATACCATTCAGAAACTGACCTTTGTCGGACTGGCACTGGTGGCCTTGCCGCTGGGCGCCGGTCTGATTATCAGCGTGATGCAATTCGGCAAGCTGTCCGACGAGCTGCGCGATAATCTGGCGCGCTCGACGGCGGCCATGGAAACCAGCCGCCTGATTGTCTCGCAAACACTGGAGATGGAACGCACCGCCGGTCAGTTTATGGTGCTTGGCGACACCGAACTGCTGATCCGCTACGACAGCCAGCGCCACCAGTTACAACAATCCATGACGGCCTTGCGTGCCTACCCGGTCAGCCACGCCACCCTGAACGCGCTGGCCGAACTGGGCAGGCAGGAACGACAACTCTGGCAAAGCCTGAAGGACCACACCGCCGGCCCGGCCGACGATCCGCTGAGTCTGCCCGATCTGTCGTCGGTGATTGCCGGCCTACCCGGTCAGATCAGTGCCATGGTTTCCTCGCTGGCGCGCGAAATGGACTCGCATATCAACCGCGTCAAACACTATCTGTTCTACAGTGCCCTGGCGCTGATCCCGCTGGCTGCGCTGGTCGCCGGCTTTTTCGTTATCCGCCTGACCCGCCCGCTGCAGGCGCTGGGCCGGGCCATCGGACAGCTGGCGCGCGGCGACCGCGACACGGCGGTCAACATAGACGGCCCGCAGGACACCCGCGAGCTGGGCCGGCAACTCGACGCGCTGCGCTGCCGGCTGGCCGAGATCGACGCGCAGAAACTGGTGTTTCTGCAACATGTCTCCCATGAGCTGAAAACGCCGCTGACGGCCATACGTGAAGGTACTGCGCTGCTACAGGAAGGCTTTGCCGGCGCGCTGAACGGCCAGCAAAAGGAAATCACAGCGATCATCGACAGCAGCAGCCAGCAGCTGCAAAAGGAAGTCAGTGCGCTGCTCGACTTCAATCATGCAATCAATACCAGCGCGCCGGACTATTACATCCCCGTCCCCTTACACGAGCTTGTCGACTCTGTAATACAACGCCACCGGGCCGCACTGCAACGTCATCACATCGTCCTGCAAAGCGCACTGGAGGAGGTCACCGTGCCGGGCGACGAAAGACAGCTGACAAGTATTGCCGACAATCTGATTGCCAATGCCATCCGCTACACCCCCGAAGGCGAAACCCTGCGGGTTAGCCTGCGCAAAGCGCCGCAGCAAGCGGTTCTGGATGTGATCGACGCCGGTCCGGGTATCCCGCCGGACGAACAGGCGCGGGTCTTTGAGCCGTTTGTACAAGGCAAAAACAGTGGCCAGAGTGTGATCTCCGGCACCGGCCTGGGGCTGGCAATTGTGGCCCGCTACACCGACCTGCATGGTGGCAGCGTCAGCATTTTGCCGGCTGCCAAAGGCACCCATATTCAGGTTACACTGCCGCTGTGTATGCAAGGGAGTAAAACATGACCGCCAGCTTTGCCCGCCGCGCCATGACCACGCTGATGCTGTTGTCATTGTGTGCCTGCCAAAGTTTACCCGGACAACAAAACAACTCTCAGCCGGACCGGAACGCGCCGCCGGTCAGTCGCGGCTGCGGTGACAATTTCAGCTATATGCACCGCATTTCGATGATGAATGCCGCCGCCAAACAGCGCGAACTCGATCGTCTCGACCGCGCTCTGGATAAGGACAATGATCCCTGTCCGGTATTGCGGCTTGCAATATTTCTGTCCTGGCCCGACCCTGAATTTCAGAGCGACCGTCAGGCCAGCCGCCTGTTCAGCAAAGCCATGCAGATGCCGGAACTGGCCCTGGCCGATCAGGCCTTTGCCACGCTGCTGCACAGCCATGTCAGCCAACGCCAGACATTGCGCAACCAGATCGGCGCGCTGGATCAGGATTACCGCACAGCCGAGCAAACACGGGCGCAACTGGACGGCGAGGTCGTCAAACTGCGCAGCCAACTGGAACAACTGAACCGACTGGAAGACTCCCTGCAGGAAAAACAGCAAGCCGTTCCCTCACTACTGAGCGAGTAAGGCCCTATGACAAAGCCACAGGTATTACTGGTCGATGACGATATCGCCTTGCTGCGCCTGCTGGATCTGCGGCTCAGCCACAGTGGCTATAAGGTCAGCACGGCGCAGGACGGCGAGGCGGCACTGCTGGCCGCCGGCCGCGACAAGCCCGATGTGGTTGTCACAGATCTGCGCATGGCGGGCATGGACGGACTGGCGCTGTTTGACCGTCTGCAGCAGGACTCGCCCTCGGTGCCGGTTATTGTATTGACCGCACACGGCACGATTCCCGGCGCGGTCGCGGCCACACAGCGCGGCGTATTCGCCTATCTGACCAAACCATTCGACAGCAGCGAACTGCTCGACACCATCGATCAGGCGGTACAGCGGCGCGTCTGCCACGGCAAGGTCGCCAGCGGTGATCAGTGGCGCGCCGGGATTCTCACTCAAAGCCCGCTGATGGAAGAGCTGCTGAATCAGACCGCCCGGGTGGCAGCCTCGGAGGTCAGCGTCTTAATACAAGGCGCCAGCGGCACCGGTAAAGAAATGCTGGCCCGTGCCATCCACGATGCCAGTGCCCGCCATGCACGCCCGTTTGTACCGATCAACTGCGCAGCCATTCCCGACAATCTGCTCGAATCGGAACTGTTCGGTCACCGCAAAGGCGCCTTTACCGGCGCCGACAAACACCACACCGGACTGTTTCAACGGGCCGACGGCGGCACCCTGTTCCTCGATGAAATCGGCGATATGCCGCTGGATTTTCAGGCCAAGCTGCTGCGGGCGCTGGAAGAGCGACGCATCCGCCCGGTCGGCGCCGGTGAATCCGTGCCTGTGGATATCCGGCTGGTTTCGGCCACCCACGTGGATCTGGAAAAAGCCGTGGCGGAAAAGTCATTCCGCGAGGACTTGTATTATCGCCTGAACGTGGTGATGCTGGAGATTCCGTCGCTGGCCGCAAGGCGCGAGGATATCCCGCTGCTGGCGCAGCATTTTCTGGCCCGCATCAAAAAGACCAATCCCGGCGTGATCGGACAGAGCTTCGCCCCGGACGCCATGGACCAGCTGTTGCAGGCACCCTGGCCGGGCAATATCCGCCAGTTGCTCAATGTGGTCGAACAGGTCGCGGTGCTGTCCACCTCGGCGGTGATCACCGGGCGCGCGGTACACCGCGCACTGCGCGGCAAAACCGGCCGCATTCCCTCGCTGGCCGATGCCAGTCAGGATTTCGAGCGCGAGTATCTGGTCTCGATCCTGCGCGCCACCGGCGGTAATGTGACCCGCGCCGCCGAACTGGCGCACCGCAACCGCACCGAGTTTTATAAACTGCTCAAACGCCATAAACTACAAGCCCAGAGTTTCCGCAACGCCTGAAGCCGGCACGGATCACGCCGCCACAAACCAACACCCCAGCACACAGGTTCTGCTATGACGCTTATTGAAAAACTCGCGCAAGGACAGCTTATCTGCGCCCATCGCGGCCACCGCGCCTGCTTTCCGGAGAACTCGCTGAGCGCCTTTGCTGACTGCGCCGGACGTTGTGATCTGGTGGAATTCGACGTGCACTTCTCGGCTGACGGAGTGCCGGTGGTGTTTCATGATGAAACCCCGGGCCGCACCACCAATATTCTGGAAATTCCCGGCATGGCCGGTCGTGCCGGTGAACCGCTGAGCGAGTTTTCCCTGCTCGAGCTGCAGCAACTGGATAACAGCAGCTGGTTCTACCGCGAAGACCCCTTCGGCCAGCTGCGCGCCGGAAAAACCCGCCTGCCGGCCGACACGCGCCAGAGCATCTGCACGCTTGATGAAGTGTTGGGCTTGCTCAGCGGTTTCGGCCTCGGGATCAATATCGAAGTCAAATCCCTGCACCGCGACACCGACCACAGCATTGCCACGCTGGTGGAGCTGATCGGCGCTGCCGGCCTGCATGAAGACTGCGTGGTCTCGGCTTTCGATCACACCATTCTGCGCAGTCTTAAAAGCGCCGATCCGGCGATTGCCGTGGCACCGCTGGTCGATGACTGGATTCCGCGCAACACCACCGATTACCTGCGGGAACTCGGCGCCAGCGGCCTGCATGTGGAAGACCGTCAGGCCACACCCGAACTGCTGCGCGAGCTGACCGACGCCGGCTACTATCTGGCCGTCTACACGGTCAATGACGCAGAACGCAAACGCGAGCTGCTGGACTGGGGCGTCGGCGCGGTCATTACGGATTTTCTCTGAGCCACAAAAAAGCCCGCCGGTGGCGGGCTTTTTTCTGCAGCGGGTCTGCCTTTACAGATCACCCCAGCGTTGACGCCGGCGCAGTTTGGGCAGGATCAGACCGATCAAAATACCGGCAATCACCACCGCCGCACCACGGATAAACCAATCCTGGCGCGTGTTGTCCTGATAGATGCGGTTTTCCTTCATCAGCTCTTCCTTCTCCTGATTCAGGACTTCCAGCTGCGAGGCCAGCGTCTGGTTCTGACGTTTGATCGCCATCACATCGGCGGTCGCTTCGCGGATACCGGTGAGTTCCTCATCCAGCGTGGCCTTATCGGTCTGCAGGGTATCGATCTGCGCGGCCTGGCTGGTGGAGGTTTCTTCCAACTCGGCGATCTTGTTCTGCAGCTCTTCGATGGTGCTGCGCAACTGCGTGTTCTCTTCCACGGTTGCGGCCAGACGGTCGCGCGCGGCGGTCTCGTTCATCAGATAGCGCGTCAGGATCCAGCCTTCGGTGCCGTTGGAGGCGCGGACTTTGGTGTAGCCCTTGGCGCGGTCACGTTCGAGCACTTCCAGCCGGTCGCCGCTGCGTACCATCTTGATCACCTTGAACTCAAGCCCGGCGCCGCGGCGCAGACTCGCCTCGAGCCGGTCCGAGACATAGATTGTTTCGGCTTGAACGGTGGCCGCGAAAAGGATCAGGCCGGACAAAAGGACGCTTACAACTCGTTTCATGGCAATTCTGGGGTCGTTTGCTGTTCGTGGGGGGCAGGACTATAACGCGATTGAGCATACTCTTGCATCATCGCGGTCCGGCTGTCCTGTCGGCCGGCCCCGAAAGTATAGACCGCTGAGGCGGCCTTGGCCCGCCGTGACGGTTCTGTCATGCTCGCCGCCGTCAGCCAGGCCCGGCTCAGACGGCGGCCGGCTGCTGCACAGCGGCCTGATTCAGCAGCATCGCCAGCAGGGTTTCATCATGGTAGGTCTCACCGATGCGCAGCGAACGGCGTTTATACCCTTCCACCACAAAACCGTGCTGCTTGTAAAAATCCAGCGCCTTGGGGTTGTTCTCCAGCACGCTTATCTCAATCCGCTCCAGCCCCATGCTGCGCGACGCGGCAATGCATTTACGGATCAGCCAGCTGCCGACGCCCTGACCGCGATAGCCGTACAGCACACCCATGCTGAGCACACCGGTATGGGCGGTGAAATCGGCCTCGCCCAAGGACACCTCGCACCAGCCGACCAGCTGGTCGTTATCCATGGCGACAAACATGGGCGCACCATCGACCAGCTGCCGTTCAACAAAACGCCGCACGGCTTCAGCTGACAGGCTGTCGGCCCGCATGGCAAAGATGTCTTCACGGGCAATACCGAGAATCAGCCGGGTAAACCCGGCAATATGCGCCGGCGCAATCGGAACGATTTCCACGTAAACACCTCACTGTTGGTTGCCGCCAGTGTAGACGCCGTGCGGCGGCAGCGCGTGTCACAGCTCACAGAAATCATTGCAAAGCCACGCCGCTCTTCGCACAATGTGCGCTGTCGCGACTCAACGGGGTGCCGCAAGGCTGAGAGGAGCGCCGCCGTCAGGCGACGCCTAACCCGCTGAACCTGATCCGGTTAACACCGGCGTAGGAATCTGAGAGCACGGGCCCCCGCCGGTCGGCTTCGTTGAGGCAGCCACAGTCATTCAACGGAGTAATCATTCATGCACCATTGTTCTGTACGCGCCGGACTCTTCGGCCTCGGTCTTTTGCTGGCCACCGCCGGCCACGCGGCGGACCGCGAACTGGTCGTCTACACCTACGACTCCTTTGCCTCCGAATGGGGCCCGGGCCCCAAAGTCAAAGCCGCCTTTGAAGCCGAATGCGGCGATTGCAGCCTGCGTTTTGTGGCCCTCGACAGCAGTGCCGGCATCCTCAACCGGGTGCAGCTCGAAGGCAAAGGCAGCGAGGCCGATATTGTGCTGGGGCTGGATACCAACCTGATGGCCGAAGCCGAAGCCAGCGGCCTGCTGGCCGACAGCGGCGCAGATCTGTCCGCGCTGGATCTGCCCGTGGAGTGGCAATCGGATATCTTTGTGCCCTATGACTACGGCTATTTCGCGTTTATCTACGACAGCGAAAAACTCCCCGAGCCGCCGGCCAGTTTTGACGAACTGATCAATGCCCCCGATGACCTGCAGGTGATTATCACCGATCCGCGCACCAGCACCCCGGGGCTGGGCCTGATGCTGTGGATGAAAGCGGTTTACGGCGACAAGGCCAATGCGGCCTGGGAAAAATTCAGCGACAACATCCTGACCGTCACCAAGGGCTGGAGCGAGGCCTATTTTTCGCTGTTTATGAACGGCGAAGCGCCCATGGTGCTGAGCTACAGCACCTCGCCGGCCTACCATATGGCGATAGACAAGACCGACCGCTATCAGGCGGCCCGCTTCAGCGACGGCCATTATCTGCAGGTGGAAGTGGCCGCCTTGCTGAAAAGCAGTGATGAGCCGGAACTGGGCCGGCAGTTTCTGCAGTTTATGCTCGATGAGCGCTTCCAGCGTGAACTGCCGCTGACCAATGTCATGTATCCGGCGACGGATATCGGCGATGCCCTGCCGGCGGTGTTTTCGCGCCTGATCGATCCTGAACCGGTGCTGCAGTTTCAGCCGGAAGAGATCCGCGCCAACCGCAAGCTCTGGATCGACGAATGGCTCGGCGTGATGAGCCGCTAGGCTGACCACCATCAGCACCTCACACCGTCTCTGGTGGCTGCCCGGTCTGCTGGCAGCCGGCTTTGTGCTCTGTCTGATCGTGCTGCCGCTGGGCGCGCTGATACGCCACGGTGCCGTTCAGGCGGTGCTGCAACTGAGCACCTATCAATGGCGGGTGGTGCGCTTCAGTCTCTGGCAGGCGACGCTGTCGACGCTGCTGTCCGTGTCACTGGCCATACCGGTCGCCGTGGCGCTGGCACGCCGTCCGCAGTTTCCCGGCCGCGCCTGGCTGATCCGCCTGTTCAGCGTGTCCTTGGTCATCCCCACCGTGGTGGCGGTCTACGGCATTATCGCGATCTACGGCAATCAGGGCTGGCTCAGCCGCCTGGTGCACAGCAGCGGCTATGACTGGCCGTTCAATCTCTACGGCCTCGGCGGCATTCTGCTGGCCCATACCTTTCTTAATCTGCCCATGAGCGCGCGGCTGTTGCTGCAGGCGCTGGAATCGCTGAGCGCGGAGAACTGGCGTCTGGCCGGACAGCTTGGCATCAACGGCTGGCACAGTTTCCGGCTGCTGCAGTGGCCGCTGATCCGCGCCGCCCTGCCCGGCATCGCGCTGCTGGTGTTCAGCCTTTGCTTTACCAGTTTTGCGATTGTGATGACGCTCGGCGGCGGGCCGGCCGCGACCACCATCGAGGTGGCCATTTATCAGGCCCTGCGCTTTGACTTCGACACCGCCACCGCAGTCCGGCTGGCCCTGGTGCAAATGCTGCTGTGCTGCCTGCTGATTCTGTTCAGCGCACGCTACGGCCGCGCACCACTTACGACCGTCGGCAACGGTCGCCGGGTGCAGCGCTACGACGGCAACAGCGGCTGCGCGCGGCTCAGCGATACGCTGCTGATCGGCCTGGCCCTGCTGTTTACCCTGTTGCCGTTTCTCGGCATTGCCGCAGCCGGGCTGAGTCCGGCGCTGTGGCCGGTACTGCGCGATCCGGCGCTGGCCGATGCGGTGCTGCGTACGCTGACGGTGGCGCTCGGCGCGGGCTGTTTATCGGTGCTGTGCGCCTGTGGCCTGCTGCTCAGTGCCACGCATCTGCGCGAACGGCGCGGACAGCATCTGAGCGGCCGGCTGCTGGAATTGAGCGGTTCGCTGATTCTGGTGGTGCCGCCGCTGGTGCTGGCGACCGGTTTGTTTTTATTGCTGCGCCGGTTCGCCGATGTGTTTGCCCTGGCGCTGCTGCTGACCGTGCTGATTAACGCGCTGATGGGACTGCCGTTTGCGGTGCGCGTGCTGGAAGGGCCGTTTATCAGCAGCCTGCGCCGCCATGACCGGCTCTGTCAGTCCCTCGGCATAGGTGCGCTGCAACGCTGGCGGCTGATCGAATGGCCGGTGCTGCGCCGGCCGCTGGGTCTGGCACTGGCATACACCTCAACCCTGGCGGCCGGCGATCTGACGGCGATTGCCTTGTTCGGCTCACAGGATATGCGCACCCTGCCCCTGCTGCTCTATCAGCGCATGGGCTCTTACCGCCTGGACGAGGCGGCCGTTACCGCACTGCTGCTGTTGCTGCTGTGTTTGTTGTTGTTCTGGATGCTGGAACGCCTGATCGGCGGACCGGCGGAGAAAGCCGGCTGATGTTAGAAGCGGAGAACCTGAGCGTCCGTCTGGGCGGACGCGATTACTGTTTCAATCTGCGCGTGGAACGCGGGCAATGCCTGGCCGTACTCGGCGAAAGCGGTGCCGGTAAAAGCACCCTGCTGAATCTGATCGGCGGCTTTCTGCAGGCCGACGGCGGACAGCTGCGCCTCGACGGCCGCGAATTCGGCAATCTGCCGCCCGACCGGCGTCCGGTGACCACGCTGTTTCAGGATAACAATCTGTTTGCCCATCTGAGCGTACGCGATAACCTCGGCCTGGGCCTGCATCCGGGCCTGCGTCTGAGCAAGGCACAATGGCAGCGGGTGGAAGCCCAACTGGATGCGGTGGGGTTGTCGGCTCTGGGCGGGCGTTTGCCCGGCGAGCTCAGCGGCGGACAGGCGCAACGCGTGGCGCTGGCCCGCAGTCTGCTGCGCGAGAAACCGGTGCTGCTGCTCGACGAACCCTTCAGCGCGCTGGATGAAGCGACCCGGCTGGATATGCTGCATCTGAGCGCCGGGGTCATCACGACGCACCGGCTTTGTACCGTGCTGGTCACCCACAACCGCGACGACGCCGAACGGCTCGGCGCGCGCTGCGTGTATCTGCGCGACGGCCGGCTGCAGGCGCTCTAATCAGCCGGCGGTGTTTGGATAACCAGCAACGTACCTTCTGCCAGCTGCAGCGAGGCGCCCGCTTCACTGATCACATTGCTGATTCCGCGCGGCGTACCGAAGCTGAGCGATTCGTTACACAGCGGATATTGCAGACCCCGGGTCACGATGCCCGCAGCACCGGGCAGCGGCAGCAAACTGACCAGGGTGCCGACCGGCCCGCCGAGCGTCAGCTGCGCGCCGCCGCGTAAAATACAGGCCCGCTGCCCGCCCTCGACAAAACTGAGCCGGAACGGCCAGCGCTGTTGCGCCAGCAGCAGCACATTGGCCAGCGCATGGTCGAGCCGTCCGCCGCCGAGGCCGGCCACTAACACCGAGTCCACCGCCAGCGCCTGTGCGCGCTGCAAGGCCAGCTCCAGATCAGTTTCGTTCTTGCCCGCCGGATAGCGCTCGATCTGCGTGGCGCTGTCCAGCTCCTCCAGCCACGCCGCCTCAACGCTGTCCAGATCGCCGACCAGCCAGTGCGGCTGCAGACCCAGCGCACGGGCATGGGCCAGCCCGCCGTCGGCACAGATAAGCAAATCATCGGCGTGCAGATGCGTGCTTAACAGCGCATAGTCAGCGACCTGCCCGTTAGCCAGAATCAGCGCGCGCCGGCTCACCTGCGGGCCCTCACCGCCGGGCAATGATGTGTGAGATTTAACATTCGGACAAACCACTGTATTAGAATGTAAAACCCGCAGATGTCATAATCTCGGGTCAGCAACTGTACGACCTTACCACGACCGCCAACCCGGACCGTAGCAACGGACAACTTCTGCATGGCAACTTACGCTTCCGAGCGACTGATTCACAAACCTCTGTTCTGGTGGCTGACCGGCCTGGCCGGCCTGCTCCTTCTGATTTTTCTGGCCTTATATTTGCGCGCCGGCGCCATACAAACGACACTCGGCGAGTCCGCCCGCAGCGCCTTGCTCGGCGCCGGTCTGGACACCGTCGAAGTCAGCGCCGACGGCCGTGACCTGATCCTGAACGGGCGCGCCTTCGACGACACCGACGAGCAACGCGCGCTGGATATTGCCGCCGCCATTCCGGGCGTGCGCCGCGTGCACAACCGCCTCAGCATCGGCCCGGGTCTGGTAGCCGACACCACTCAGGTGGAACCCGCGGCGGCCACCCGCTCACCGGCGCTGGCGTTTCTGCGGCAGGAGCAGCGCCTGATCATTACCGGCGAACTGGCTGAGGACAACCGCCTTGACGGCCTGCTCAACGATCTCGGCGACAGCCTGCAGATCAGCAGCGACGTCAGCTACAGCACGGACGTCGCCGAGGCTGCCTGGCTGCCCTCGCTGGTACCGGTGCTGACGACCTTGCCGCTGATCAGCAACGCACGCATCGATATCGCCGGCCCGCTGCTCAATATCGAAGGCGAAGTCGGTTCAGCGCAAATCCGTGACACCATCGCCGGGCGTCTGGCGCAGATCGACCCAGCCGAATTAACCGTCCGCAACAGCCTGACCGTGGCCGACTCCGCGCCGGTGCCGGAAAACACTCTGGCGCCGCTGGAAGAACCGACTTTCTCGGCTTTTGTGAATGAGAACGGCAAGCTGGTTCTGAGCGGCCGGCTCTCACATCAGGTCGAACTCGATCAGCTGCTGGCCTCGCTGCCGGACACCTTTGGTGAAGATGATGTGGACAACCGGCTGGAGATCAGTGACCGCGTCAGTGAAGCGGACTGGCTGGATGACATCATGCAAATTCTGCCGGGCATGAAAAAACTCGATCAGGCCCGTGTTACGGTACGAGACGGCTCGCTGAATATTTCCGGCACGGCAGTCAGTGCCGACGTCGCCCACGCACAGCAGGATGTCACCGACGGGCTGGATACCTCACTGGAGGTCAAAAATGAAATCGTGCTGCTCGAACAAACCAGCGACAGCACCCGCGCCCGCTTGCAGAAAGACCTCGAAGCCATCGCCTTCGATCGCATTCTGTTCGGCCTTAACAGCGCCGACCTGCAGCCCGGCAGCCGCGCCACACTCGATGCACTGGCGACGGTGCTGAAACGCTATCCGACGCTGCCGGTGGTGGTTGCCGGTCATACCGACAACACCGGCAAAGCCGAATGGAATCAGTATCTGAGCCAGTTGCGCGCCGAATCAGTACGCGACTATCTGATCGCTCAGGGCGTCAATCAGGAACGTATTTCGGCCATCGGCTACGGGCAAACCCGGCCGCTGGTCAGCAACGACACACGACAGGGACGTATTCAGAACCGGCGGATTGAACTCAACTATTGACCACGCTGACCCCGGGCAGCCCAACACGAAACCGACAATCATGACTTATCTGATATCTGAAATAGCGCTCTTTATCGCCGCCGCGGCCCTGCTCGGGCTGGGCGTCGGCTGGATGATCCGGTCCATCGGTGTGAAGGATAGCTTTAACAAACAACAGCAGGCCTACGAAGAACGCATACTGGCGCAGGAGAAACTGCACCGCCAGGAAGTCACCGAGTTTGCCGAATCAGCGAAGAAAAACCGCGCCGAAGTCTCACGTCTGGAAACCAATAACAAAGCCCTGCGCGAAACCATCGAACAAAATACACAAGCCTTGTCACTGGCCCAGACCGAAGTTGCACGCCTGCGCGAGCGACTGGAGAAATCCGAGCATGTGCTTCGTGAAATCGAAGCCCTGGAAAACGGCGATCCGTCGGTAATCGGCGACGAGGAGGTCAGTGAATTCGACGAAACCATCGCCGAGCAAACACGCATGGTCAGCGACGCCGGCGGTCAGGATCATGCGCTGACCAACGACGAAACCCTCGACCTGCCTGATGCAACCATGGCACAAACCATCGCCGAAGACTCCTCCAACGACCGCTCCGTTGAGTTATCCATGTCCGGTCTGTGGTCCAATATCCGCAGTTTTGTGGGCAAGCCCGAGAAGAAATAAACGCCTGCCGGCCTCAGGCTCAAAACGGCCCGAGTAACCAAAGCACGGCATTGATACTCACGAATGAGGACAGTGTTGTAAATAATAAGACAACACTGCCTCGCTCTCCGTGGCCATATCCGGCCGAAATAATCGCATACAAGGTAAACATGGGCATGGCTGCCATCAGCACGGCAGCCTTTTGCAAAGCCGGATCAAAGGCCGGCAACAGCAATACCATGCTCCAGACCATCACAGGGTGTAGCAGTAGCTTCCCGCCACCGACCAGTAAAAACACCCGGTCCGGCCAGCCCGGCCGCATACTGCCCAGAGTCGCGCCGATGGTCAGCAAGGCCAGCGGTGCAGCAGCGCCGGCCAACATGGCCAACACCTTATCTGCCAACTCCGGCACCGGCAGCTCAAACAGCGAAAACATCAGTCCGGTAAAGATCGCGATAATCAAGGGATTAAGCAGCACCCGCCGGATGATTTTCATAAAGCGGTGCACAAACGAAGCCGCTTCATCGCCGACCGAACCGCTTTCGGCCAGCGCCAGACCGAGTGGGATTATCAGCAGATTCTCAACGATCAGCGCCAGCGAAAACGTCACCAGTGCAACCGACTCATTGATCTGCAGCAACAGCGCCAGGCCGAAAAATGCGCTGTTGGAGGTGGCGCTGCCCAGCCCGTGCAAACCCGATTGCGTCAGTCCCGAGCCGAGCACATAACGACTGAGCAAGAAAATCAAAACAAAACAGGATAGTGAACCGAGCGCGTAAACCAGCAGAAGATGCAGCTCCAGCACCGTCTCTGTATCCGCGCCGGACAAGACACGAAAGATCAAGGCCGGCATCAGCAGATTCATCACCAGGCGCCCGGCGCCGGGAATCATCTCCGGCATAAACGCACGCACACGCACGGCCAACACACCGACAAGCAAGAGCAGGAAAACCGGTGCTGTAATAAGCAGAATATCGATAAACATAATGAAAGGAAGTCGCAGGAGCGGTCACAAAGCCATAGTGTAGCGCGCCAGCGGCGGCGCGGGCGGCAAACTCAGTCCGCCGCCCCGGTTTGCCGCCTCAGGCTACCGCACCGACAGCCTGCCCCGCTGTGGTCAGTTCACGCAGGCAGTTCAGCAAACGCCCGACCGGTGCTTCACGGCGCCAGATCAGGCGTGTATCGGCGCGGGCAATATGCGGCGGCAGTGCCGAGACCGTGTAATCCCCGACAAGCGGACGCTGGCTGATCACAGAACGCGGCAGCAAAGTGCAACCCAGTCCCGCGTCCACGCAGCCGATGATGCCCTCAAGCGCACCGTATTCCATGATCCTGAACGGCATCGGACCGGTTTCACGGATCCACTGCTCAGCCAGGCGGCGGTAGTGACAACCTTCGCGGAACACCAGCAGGGTCGAGGCGGCCCGTTCATCGGCCTCGCGCGGCGCGAGCAGGACAAGCTCTTCGGTGAAGCTATCGCAGACCAACAGATCCGGATGGGCAATCCTGCCACTGACAAAAGCACAGTCCAGTTCAAACGCCAGCACCTTTTCGACCAGTGCGTCACTGCGTCCGGTGTGGATGCTGATCTCAGCCTCAGGATATTGCTGATGCAGGGTCTTCAACAGCGGCGGCAAGCGCACCGCCATGGTGGTTTCCATCGAGCCGATGCGTAAACGTCCGCCGGGGCCGCCGATATCACGCACCGCGTCACGCGCCTCGGCCTCCAGTTTCAACAACTGCTGCGCGTAGGTCACCAGCGTCTGCCCCGCCGCGGTCGGCAACATGCCACGCGGCTGGCGTTCAAAGAGCACCACGCCCAACTCACTTTCGAGCTTTTTGATATGCGCGGTGATATTCGACTGGACGTAATGCAGGCTCTTGGCCGCCGCTGAAAAACTGCCCTGACGGGCCACTTCCACGGCAACACGCAGACTGGTCAGCTCCATATATCAGCCATGATGATGGATAAATTCAATTTATTTCATTAGGAGTGATAGGGCAAGCACGGCATTATGAATGCCATCAGATCGGGGGAGGCTGATATGCAAACGACAAAAACACAATCGCATTTTCGTCTGGTCTTCGGCGGCGCGCTGTCGCTGGTCCTGACCATGGGGCTGGCACGCTTCACCTACACCAACGCGCTGCCAGCCATGCAAAACGCCTTCGGTTTCGGCGCTGACACCGGTGGCTGGCTGGCCGCGATCAACTACGCGGGTTATCTCAGCGGTGCGCTGCTGGCGACCCGTATCGCCGATTTACAGGTCCGGCTCTGGCTGTTTCGCATACTGATCATCGGCGCGGTGCTGTGCAATGCGCTGATGCCGTTGTTTGACTCCGTCACTGCCTGGTCGGTGTTGCGCTATCTGTCCGGCCTGACAACCGCCGGCGGCATGGTGATCGGTACCAGTCTTGTTATTCAGGTTCTGCGTCTGGGCGGAAGGCCGGCACTGATCGGCGTGCATTTCGGTGGTGTAGGTCTTGGCATAACTCTCGTGGCACTGGTGCTGGGCGGCGAGTTCATTACGCTGGACTGGAAACAGATCTGGTATCTGAGTGCGCTGATGGGGCTGGTCGCCCTGCCCTTTGCTCTGGCCGGCGTGAATGTGCCGCCGGTGCAGCCGGGCGCCGCTGCTGTCAGCGGTGATGATATCTTCGAGCGGCGCGCCTTCGGCTTTCTGCTGATCAGCTATTTCTTTTCCGGCACCACCTACTCCATCGGCACCACCTTTATCGTGGCCGCTTTTGAATCCGATCCGGTGCTGAACGGCTCGGCGTCACTGGCCTGGTTATTGGTCGGTCTGGCCGCAGCACCCTCGGCCTATTTGTGGGTGCGGATCGCCGCCGCACTGGGCACCAGCCGGACGCTGATCATCGCCGGCCTGATCCAGACCCTCGGTTGTCTGCTGCCGGTGCTCTTGCCGGGCACCTGGCCTGCATTAATAGGCAGTGTGCTGTTCGGCTCCACATTCATGGGCATAGTTGCGGTCGTACTGGCGCTCGGCGGACATCTGTCGCGCCACAATCCGGCCAAACTGATGGGCTTGTTGGTCGTGGCCTACGGCCTCGGCCAGATTACCGGACCGCTGGGCGCAGGGCTGTGGATGGAACACAGTGGCAATCCGCTCAGCGCGATGTGGATCGCCGGGTTGCTCAGTGCGATCAGCGTGATGCTGTTGCTGCCGGCCCGGTTCAAGGAGTGATGGCAAGGCAGTCTTTGCAGCAGGCACAAAAAAGGCCGGCGTTTTGGCCGGCCTTTTTCTAACTCAGCAGAACCACTCAGAACTTGTAAGAGCCGCTGATGAGAATGACCAGCGGATCAATTTCGACAGTGTCGAGATCAGCACCATCAACTTCTGCATCAGTGTCTATGTCCGCATAGAACAAAGACGCACCGACACCCCAGTTATCGTCGATGGAATAATCCATACCCAGTTCAGCGGC
Organism: Granulosicoccaceae sp. 1_MG-2023; assembly: GCA_030546905.1. Classification (GTDB taxonomy): domain Bacteria; phylum Pseudomonadota; class Gammaproteobacteria; order Granulosicoccales; family Granulosicoccaceae; genus UBA7957. Next base: position 67,880 of record JAUOPI010000001.1, read on the forward strand.
GAAGCCGAAAGACGGATCCAGCTCCAGGTCGTCACCGACGGCATCGGCCTTCAGATCTTCGTCAAAGAAGAAAGTGTAGTTAAAGCCAAGACCGGCATAAGGATGGAATGCGGTGCCGGTGTTGAAGTGATACTGCAGCGTGACAGTCGGCGGCAGGTGTTTTGTGGTGGCAATTTTATCGCCGTTGAGCGTGATATCGTGCTCAAACGGAGTCGCACCCAGCACGCCCACACCCAGCGTATCAGTAAACATATACGTCAGGTTGATACCGAGCTGGGTATTGTCATCAACGTCCAGTGCTTCGTCGAGTGCGCCGTCGCCCTGCGGATTAACATTGACCACGCCGACGCGCAAAACAATATCCCCCGCTTCATAGGCCTGAGCGGTTCCTGCGGCACATGCCAGCGCTACGCATACTGCGACAATAGACTTTTTCATTGTGACTCCCGGTTAACGTTGTCGTTGTTTGAGGCAATGATAATGAAGCCCGTCAGACTCCGGCATTGACCTATCTCAAACACAAACAAGAAGTCAGCATCGCCGCCGTTTTTTACAAGCCCCGACCTAGTGGGGCATGAGTTGCAGCGCGTACCAAAGCGCCATGGGGATAATAATCAGACTGCCCAGATTACCCAGCATCACAATCGAGGCCACACGGTGCGGCTCCTGCCGGTATTGCTCGGCCACCAGCACATTCAGCACCGCCGGCGGCAAGGCAGCGAAGACCAGCAGTATGGCGTGTTCGGTGGGCGTCAGGCCCAGCCAGGGCATAATCAGCATCACGGCCGCGATACTGGCCAAAGGCCCTGCCACAGCACCGAAGACACCGAGCTGCCAGTCACGCAGATTAATCTCCAGCAGGCGCACGCCCAACGAGAACAGCAACAGCGGAATCGAGACCTGACCGAGCATACCAATGGTATTGGACAGCGGCTCAGGCAGGCTGACATGCAGCGAGCTGAACAGCAGGCCCAGAATCGCCGCGATAATCATCGGCATTTTCAGCAGCTTCAGCGGATTGGTCTTGTGATCGAGCATGTACAGCCCGACCGTAAAGTGCAGCAGCATCTCAATAATAAAAAGCACCACCGCGGCCTGCAGCATCTCCTCACCGAAGGCAAACAGGATCAGTGGCAGGCCCATATTGCCCGAGTTGTTAAACATCATCGGCGGCAGGAAGGTTTTCAGATTAATGCGAAACAGGAGCGCAAACGGCAGCAACAATAAACCCGGCGCCAGAATCGCAACCACGCCCCCCACGCTCAGCCCCGTATAGGCGGAAAAATCAAACGGCTTGTCCATCAGCGCCCAGAACACCAGCAGCGGCGCGAACACATCCATATTGAGTTTATTGACCACCCCCATATCCGGGCGGAAACGCCAGCCGTAAAACAAACCAAGGCCGGCACAGGCAAATACCGGGAAAATAATGCCTACGATGCGAAGAGCTGTATCGAGCATGCCAAGACCGTCCGTTCGGGAAACACAAAACAAGCAGGACCGGCCCGCAGCCGGAGCGCAGTCAGCATAAGGCCTCAGCTCTTAAATGCAACCAGTAGCCACCACAGCCGGCTATTGACCCGGGCCCGTGCGCTGCGCAACCTTAGACCACCGTCATCAGGGAGATTAAGGATGAAACACACCGTATTGACACTGCTTTGCCTGCTAAGCCTGTCGCTGCCGGCCCAGAGCCGCGAAGCCCGTTACCCCGAATTCACCAGCGGACGCATCCCGCAGCAACTGGCCAGCGCAGAAAAACACATGGTCGCCAGCGCCAATCCTTACGCCACCGAAGCCGGTCTGGCGATCCTGCGCCGCGGCGGCAGCGCGGTCGACGCCGCGATTGCCGTGCAGCTGGTACTGAATCTGGTCGAGCCCGAATCCAGCGGCATAGGCGGTGGCGGCTTTGCCCTGCTGTGGGATGCCGGTAAACAGCAACTGAGCACCATCGACGGCCGCGAGAAAGCCCCGATGCAGGCCGGTGAGTCCCTGTTTATCGAAAACGGCGAAACCATGAACTGGTGGGAAGCGCTGGCCGGCGGCCGCTCCGTCGGCACCCCGGGCGTACCGGCCATGCTCTGGGAGATGCACCAAAAAGGCGGCAAGTTGCCCTGGGCGGCCCTGTTCGAACCGGCAATATCGCTCGCCGAAGACGGGTTTGAGATTTCCCCCAAACTGGCCCACAGCATCGCCAATAACACCAATCCGGCGCTGGGTCGCTATGACGCCGCCTGGGACTATTTTTTCCCCGGCGGGCAGGCGTTGAAAAAAGGCCGGGTAGTAAAAAATCCGGCCTTTGCCGACACCTTGCGCCGTCTGGCGCAGCTCGGGCCGGCGGCCTTTTATAAAGGTCAGATCGCCATGGATATAGTCGACACCGTGCGCGGCGCGCGCGACAACCCCGGCTTGCTCAGCGAAGCCGATCTGGCCGCCTATAAAGCAGTCGAACGCCCGCCGGTATGCGCGCCCTGGCGGCAGTTCCGGATCTGCGGCATGGGGCCGCCTACCTCCGGCGGTGTTACCGTCATTCAGATCATGAAACTGCTCGAAGAGCTGGACTACGCACGCCTGACGCCCATGTCGGCCGAATTCACCCACTGGTTTACCCAGGCCTCACGCCTGGCCTATGCCGACCGCGACCGCTATCTGGCCGACAGCGATTTTGTTGATGTGCCGGTCGAAGGTTTGCTCGACGAAAGCTATCTGGCCGGACGGCGCAAACTCATGCGTGAACAGGACACAGGCCCGCTCAGCGCCGGTCAGCCGCCCGGTGCTGAAACCGCGCTGCTCGATGCCTATTCCCCCGAACCGGCCGGCACCACCCACTTCTCCATCATCGACGCCGACGGCAACGCCGTTTCCATGACCTCCAGTATTGAAATGGCCTTCGGCTCGACCCTGATGGTGCGCGGTTTTCTGCTCAACAACCAACTGACCGACTTCTCCTTCGCGCCCACGGATCAGGACGGGCAGAAAGTGGCCAACCGCGTCGAGCCGGGCAAACGCCCGCGCAGCTCCATGTCACCGATGATGGTATTCAACGACCAAGGTGAACTGTATATGCTGATCGGCTCACCGGGCGGCAGCCGCATTATCGGCTATGTTGCACGTACGCTGCTGGCCACCCTCGGCTTCGGCCTGGATATACAACAGGCCATAGACCTGCCGCATGTGGTTAACCGCAACGGCAGCACCGACCTGGAAGCCGGCACCGCCGCCGAATCCCTCGCCGACGCCCTGCGTGAGCGCGGCCACGAGGTCAGCATCCGCGACCTCAACTCCGGCCTGCACGGTATCGTTATTCTCGATCACCTGCTGACCGGCGGCGCCGATCCGCGCCGGGTCGGTGAAGCGCGCGGGGACTAATCCACCGCCTCTGACCGGAGTCTGCTATGACTCCGGTCTACAAGCCCAGACGTGCACTGATACGCTGTTCCAATTGCACCATAAGGTCGTAGAGCAACACGGCAAACAGGCCGACGATCAGGCCGCCTTGCAGGACGAAGGCGGTGTTGTTGGTCAGCAGCCCGGCGATGATGACCTCGCCAAGGGTTTTGGCCGCGACGGTTGAGCCGATGGTGGCGGTGCCGAGGGCGATAATCGCAGACAGGCGGATGCCGTTCAGGATCACCGGCAAAGCGAGCGGCAGTTCGATGCGGATCAGACGCTGCAGGCGGGTCAGGCCGATGCCGCGCGCCGCGTCCAGCACGGTCGGCGAAACCGTGCTTAAGCCGGCGATGGCGTTTTCGAAGATGGGCAGGAGGCCGTAGAGGAACAACGCCACCAGGGTCGGGCCTTCGCCGAATCCCAGTGCCGGCACGGCCAGCGCCAGCACCGCCACCGGCGGGAAGGTCTGGCCGATATTGGTGACCGTACGCGAGAGCGGGCGAAAAGCCGCGCCGAAGGGCCGGGTAACCAGTATGGCCATGCCGACGGCTACCAGCGTAGCGGCCAGGGTGGCGATCAGTACCAGCGCCAGATGATTCAGAGACAGGGACAGCAGCGATGTGCGGGAGTAGATCACCGGCCCGCCTTGCGGTGCGAAAGGCGCGAACAGCCAGCTGAACCGCTCCGGCCACACAACCAGCGCCAGCAGCAACACCGCCAGAGCGGGGCGCAGATAGGTGCGCATGCTCAGCCCGGCCCCTGCGCTTGGGCGCGTATGGCCTTGAGGGTGACGCGTGCGGCCCGTCCGTCGTCCGTCTGCACCGGCAAGGCATCACGTCCGGACCACAAGCACAGCGCGAGCGCGTCACGCAAATTAGTCGTGGGCGCAATGGCCTCGCCCGGCGCCGTCCCCGGCTCCACGATATCAGCCACCGGCAACAGGGACAGCAAGCGCAGCGGCCGTTCCACACCTCCGACCATTTCAGCCACAAAGCCGGTTGCCGGGTTGCGGATAATCCCGGTCGGTGAGCCGTGTTGTACCAGCCGTCCGCCGTCCATGACCGCAATGCGGTCGCCGAGGCGGATCGCCTCTTCCATATCATGGGTAACCAGCAGAATGGTCGAGCCGAGCGCCCGCTGGATTCGCCGCAGATCATCCTGGGCACGGGCGCGGATAATCGGGTCCAGCGCGCCGAAGGGCTCGTCCATCAACAACAAATCCGGCCGCGACGCCAACGCGCGGGCCACGCCGACCCGCTGTTGCTGACCACCGGACAATTCGGCCGGATAGCGGTCGCGAAACTGCGCCGGTTCCATGGAAAACAAACTCAGCAATTCGTCCACGCGGGCGCGGATCTGATCTTCCGGCCAGCCGAGCAAAGCCGGCACCGCGCCGATATTGCGCGCTATCGTGTAGTGCGGAAACAGACCGTGGCCCTGAATCGCGTAACCGATACGACGACGCAACAGATGCGGGGCCAGGCTGTCGGTGGCCTCACCATGGATTCTCACCTCGCCGGCATCGGCCGTCTCCAGGCGGTTAATCATACGCAGCAAGGTGGTCTTACCCGAGCCGGAGGTACCGACAATTACCGTGATCGTGCCGGTTTCGACGGTCATGGAGACCGCATCGACAGCGGCCTTGTTGTCGTAGAATTTACTCAGGCCGTCGATTTCAATCATGTCTCACTACCCCGTTGCGGCTGTGTGATTTCGATAAGAATATCCATCACGATGGCCGCCACCATCGCCAGGGCCACGGTCGGCAACGCACCAAGTAGAATCAGATCCGTGGCAGTTTGGTTAAGCCCCTGAAAAACAAAGGTGCCAAAGCCCCCGCCGCCGATCAGCCCGGCGATCACCGCCAACCCGGTGTTTTGCACCAGCACGATGCGCAGGCCGGTCAGAATCACCGGAAGCCCGAGCGGGATCTCGATCCTGAACAGCCGCTGCCAGGTCGTCATGCCAATGCCTCTGGCTGCATCACGCACAGCAGGCGGAATACTCTCCAGCCCAGCCACGGTATTGGCCACCACCGGCAGCAGGGAGTAAAGCACCAGGGCGAGAAATGCCGGGGCAAACCCGATCCCGGCAATGCCGATGGCCTGTGCAGCCGGAAACTGTGTGCCGATCCAGCCAAGCAGCGGAATCATAATGCCGAACATGGCCAGCGAAGGGATGGTTTGCAGAAAACTCAGCAACGGCAGGAGGGCTTCGCGCAGACGGCTATGGCGGTGACACAACACACCGAGCGGCAGGCCGATCAGGGCCGCCAGACCCAGCGAGCCGAAAGCCAGCCAGAGATGGCGGATAAACGCGTCCAGCACGGCGGCTTTACGCGGTGCAAACTCCTGTGCGATGGACAGATCCGATAACAGCCCCGCCTTCAGCAGCCCGGCCACGCACAGCAGCGTCAAAGCCAAGGCCGCGGCACGTGTGCGCGGACCGGGTTGCAGTTGTGATAAGGCATCGGCCAGCAGCAATGCGCAAATCACCAGCAAACACCAGAATCCGGCTGCCGGCGAGACCCGCGCATAGCGGCCCGCGTCCGCCAGCAAGGCGGCCGCCCCCATCGACAGAAGCCAGAACAGGCCGGCCAGACTCAGGACCGCGCCGGCAACCCGCAGAACGGGACGGGACTGTAGCAGCCCCAGAAGCAGACCAAGCCCCAGCAGAAACAGGGCCGGGGCACTGTGTTGCACAGGCGCGGCACGCCACAGCGCAACACCCTCGCCGACGACGATACGATTGGCCGCCAGCGAAAGAAACGGCGCCGCACAGCTCGCCGCACCCAGGATCAGGAACAACAAGCCCGGTGCGGAGAGCCACGCGCGACGCGGCCGGGAAAGAACGGCGGCAGGGATTACTTGAGCACCCCGATGCGGGTCAGGTAGTCACGCGCCACGGCGTCCGCCGGCTCACCGCCTACCTGAATACGCCCGTTCAGCTCTTGCAGGGTGGCCATATCCAGCGCGCTGAAGATCGGATTGAGTACATCGGCGATAGCCGGATATTCCGCCAGCACCTCTGCGCGCACAATCGGGGTCGGCTCGTACACGGGCTGCACGCCTTTGTCATCCGCCATCACCACCAGCCCGGCGGCACCAACACCGCCGTCGGTGCCATAGGCCATCGCAGCATTTACGCCCGAAGTGCCGCGCGCCGCGGCCTGAATAGTGGCCGCCGTATCACCGCCGGACAGCACCACGGTCTGATCCGCACTCAGGGTGAAGCCGTAAGTGCTTTGCATTGCCGGCAACACCGCCGGCGAGGATACAAATTCGGTTGACGCGGCCAGTTTCACCTCGCCGCCACCGGCAACCCAGGCGCCGAAATCTGACATGGTGACCAGACTGTTGGCCTCGGCAACCGGGCCGGTCACCGCGATAGCCCAGGTGTTATTGGCCGGTGCCGATTCCAGCCAGACAATATTATTGGCCTCGAGATCCAGTTCCGCGGCGCGCGCATGGGCGGCGGCAGCATCCTTCCAGATATCGCTGTCAGCCTCATTAAAGAAGAAGGCTGCATTGCCCGTGTATTCGGGATAGAGATCGATCTGAGCGGCCATAATGGCCTGCCGCACGACCTGCGTGCCGCCGAGCTGCAAACGGCGCTCAACCGGCAGGCCTGCGTCCTCAAGCGCCAGCGCCATCATATTGCCGAGCAGCCCGCCTTCGGTATCGATCTTGGAGGAAACAACAATAGCGGCCTGCGCACTGGCAGCAAACACACCGGTAAGAGTCGCGCTCAGCGTCAGCGCGGTGAGAAGACGTTTGGCCGTCATGCGGGAAGTCCTTTGGGTCGTAGGTTTCCCGGAGTCTACGACAGCAGCCCGCCCGGATATAGTGCAAGACACGGCCGGTGCGGTTAAATGTCGCTGACAATCCGCACCTGCCCTGCGACCACGCCGGACCTGCCGAAGTGCATTGGAATGCGCCTGCGCGGGGGCCGGCCGCGCGCTGCGACACGCCTGAGCGGTAGACCTCAGCGCAAACAAAGCTGTACCGGATGTAACTTTCAGACCGGCCTTGCCGGCAGCACTCGCAACGCAGCAAAACCCGGACAGGCAGCGCTTGCCGGTATACAATTTTGCAACGCTGAAACCGGCCGCTTAATTGGCCGCGTTTGCTCAGCGTATACTGCGCCGTGACACGCGGTCACCCTATCGACCGATTCCCCTGAACCTGCCTGATCCAGGCATCTCAACCCGAAATACAAGCTATGCTCGCTCACGCAATTACTGTTTTTATGGGGTTCTTTGCCATCATGAACCCCGTTGCCAGCACCCCGATGTTTATCAGCCTGACCCATGGCGATGATGAAAAAACCACCCGCGCCGTGGCGATACGCTCGCTGTCGATCGCATTTCTGATCGTCGCCGTGTTTGCCGTGGCCGGCAAAGTGATTTTTGAGATGTTCGGCCTGACCCTGCCGGCGTTTCAGATTACCGGCGGTCTGGTGGTCTTTCTGATCGGCTTTCAGATGCTCAACGGCAGCCCGTCCAAAGTTCAGTCACCGGCCGAAGCCCACAGCGCGCAGTCACGCGAAGCGGCGCTCAGCATCGCCGTTTCACCTTTGGCCATGCCGCTGCTGGCCGGTCCGGGCACCATCACCACCGCCATGAACTTCTCAGCAGCCGGCGGCCTGATGGAAGTGATTATCACCATTGCCGCCTTCGGCATTCTGTGCGCCATCACCTATGTGTTGTTTATTTTCGGCGAGAAATTCGTCACCTATATCGGCGACAGCGCACTGGCGGTCATCACGCGGATGATGGGCTTGATTCTCGCGGTGATCGGTACACAGATGGTGATTAAGGGCGTACACGGCGCCTTTGATCTGCCGCTCTGAGCCAACCCTGATCCAACCCGGTACCGGCCTTTGCCGCGTCAGGCAAAGGCCCGGTTAAAGTCCACGCCGCTCAGGTAGGGCTTGACGTTTTCCCGCTGCAGCTTCTCTGCCGCCTCCAGCGCGCTTTGCAATGAAGCGATATCATCGACCTCACAAAGCTGGCCGTTAAGGCCGTTATCAATCACCTCGTCGAGCATTTTCACCACCCGTGTGGCAATGACCGGCGTGCCGATATACAGCGATTCAAGCACGATATTGGGCAGACCTTCCCAGCGACTGCTAAGCACCAGCGCGTCAGCAAAGCGGATATAGGCATGCGGATTGGGCTGAAAGCCCGGCAGGCTGACCTTATCCGCCAGCGCCAGTTCATCGATCAATGCCTCAAGCGCAGCCCGCTCTTCTCCTTCACCGAGGATGGTCAGGCGGTATTGCGGCTTGTCTTTTGCGAAAGCGGCAAAAGCGCGCAGCAGATTATCAAAACCCTTTTGGTAACTGAGCCGGCCGGCGGCGACAAAATTCACGGTACCGGCTGCAAAGGGATTCTCCGCCTGCGCCAGATGTGCATCGATGCTCGCCGTGTCCAGCGGATTCATCAGTGTGATGATTTTTTCCTTCGGCACGCCGAAGTAGTCATGAATCTCCTGATTCATCTCATCCGTCTGCGCAATTACGCGATGCGCACGCGGATACAGCAGCCTGACCAGACGCATACTGAACGGTGACAGGCTTTTATTATTGATTTGCGCCGAAGGCAGGTTCGGCTCGCGCACAAACACCCTTGGCTTACCGCGGGCAAACATGGACGCGATCAGGACAAAGATATTCATGCGGTTGGTGGTGCTGACAATCACATCCGGACGATTGGCGCGGATGGATTTGATCAGCCGTGGCAGACTGTGGCGCGTGCGTTTCACATCCAGTGATTGCAGATCCACATAATCCGGCACCAGATCAAAGAACACGCCGATACGGTCAACCAGTAATAAGGTGATCTCATACTGCTGCGGGTCCAGCGCGCGCAGCATATTCACCATCACCCGCTCGGCGCCGCCGCCGTTGAGATTCGGCACGGCAAACAAGATGCGTTTTTTTACGACAACCATTGCTGCTCCCACATTCGCAGACTGAGCAGGCCCCAGACCAGCTTGGGATTCTCGCGCCGGGCCAGAAAGCGCTTGTGGACACCTGCCAGGGCTGTATTGTCCAGAATTTCACTGCCGCGCATATGCTCATCAAGCAGGCCGCTCAGGTCTTCCATCATCCAGCGTTCAATCGGCACGCCGAATCCCATCTTCGGTCTTTCCATAATCGCCGGCGGGATATGCTTGTGCGTAATCTGTTTTAACAGCCATTTCTTGTCGCCGTTACGGATTTTCATGGATTCCGGCAGGCGCGCGGCCATTTCCAGAATACGGTGATCGAGCAGCGGCTCGCGCCCTTCCAGACTGACGCTCATGGTCGCGCGATCGACCTTCTGCAGCACGTCATCGACCATATAGGTTTGGTAGTCAGTGGCCAGCATACGGTCGAGCTCACCAACACCATCAAGTTCAGCGATGCGGTCAAAATTACTCAGCCGCCGGCTGTAAGAATAACCGGGTAACAGGTTTTGCTTTTCGTGCGGGGTGGCGAAATAGGGCACGATTTTCTGCAGGGCTGTATTATCCTCGAATAACAGCTTGGCGACCTTGCCGCTGAAGAACACATCACGGATCAGTCCGCTGCGCTGAATCCATGCAGCCAGGGTGTCAATGTTGCGCTTTCCGGCCAGGGCCAGCAGACGCGCCATTGCGGCCTGTTTTTCCAGCCCGGCAAGGTATTTGTTATAACCACCGAAAAGCTCATCGCCACCATCGGCGCTGAGGCTGACCGTGACCTGTTCGCGGGCAATGCGGCTGACAAGAATCGTCGGCACCGCCGACACATCGGCAAAAGGCTCATCATAAAAGTGCGCCAGCTGCGGGATGATATCCAGTGCTTCTTTTTCCGAGCAATAGTGTTCGGTGTGATCGGTGCCCAGATGTTGCGCCACGGCGCGGGCATGGGGCGCCTCATCAAAACCCTGCTCATGAAAACCGATGGTGAAGGTTTTGAGCTTATCGGTGCGCTGCACTTGCAGTAAGGCCGTCACCAGGCTGCTGTCGTAACCGCCGCTGAGAAACACGCCGACCGGCACGTCGGCCACCATACGCAGCTCAAATGCTTCGCTCAGCAGCACTTCCATCTGCTCCAGCGCCTCCTCGTCGGAGAGCTCAAGCTTGGGCGCCTGATACGCGCTATAGGCATCCCAGTAGCGTTTTTCCTGCAGTTCCCGACTCAGCAGATCCAGTTCCAGATAACAACCGGCCCGCAGCTTATGGGTGTTTTTGAAGATGCTGTACGGCTCGGGCACGTAACCCAACTGCAGAAACTGTGCAACGCTGTCCTGATCCACATCACGCGGGAAATCAGGCAGCGCGTGAAAACTCTTGAGCTCGCTGGCAAACAACAAACGCCCGTCGGCCCAGTGGTAATAAAGCGGTTTGACACCGGCACGGTCACGGATAAAAAACAATCTGGCCGCGCGCCGGTCGTATATGGCAATGGCGAACATGCCGACGAATTTATCAACCGCCTTGATTCCCCATTGGTGCCAGGCTTTGAGTATGACTTCCGTATCGCTGTCAGAGCCGAAACTGTAACCCAGGTCTTCCAGTTCGGTCCGGATGCTGCGGAAGTTATAAACCTCGCCGTTGTACACGATCTCCAGATCGCCGAACTGCATCGGCTGATGTCCGTGTGCGGAAAGGTCGAGAATCGACAAACGCCGGTGCCCCAGGCCCACCCGCGCATGTTCGCCGTCGTGCACACTGTAACCGGCATCGTCCGGTCCGCGGTGAATCAGTCTGTCGGTCATGGAAACCAGCGCGTCGCGCCCGAGCTTCCGGTTGAAATCACAAAATCCTGCTATGCCACACATCGATGTTGCACTGCCTGCCGTTCTGTCGGGCACCGCCCCGGTCTATTGCCGGCGCGGCGCGCTTGATTGATTGCTTGAAAAAGTCGCCTGACGCCCGCCCGGGCACGCAGCCCTGCGGACACAAACGCTGAAGTTTACGCAGATTCGGCCGGTGCCGAAACGAAAAACTGAACAGCCACGCTGCCTGCGCGGTCTCGCGGAACCGCGCTCAGGCGGCCTCCTGTGAGGCCTTGAAGGTCACTGTGGCGACAAACTGCCCGTCCTCACGCGCCGTGCCCAGATGCCAGCCGAGACGCTCGCAAATGCGCTCGACGATGATCAGACCGTAGCCGTAGCCCCCGGCATCGTGGCCCGGTTCGGCCAGCGGGTTGCTGACGCTGAAGCCCTCATTGGTCATGGCCAGATGAATATCCCCGCCGCCGTGCATCAAGGCGTTACGTAGCAGATTGCGCAGCAGCACCTTGACCAGCGCCGGCGGCGCATCGACGGACAGACCGGGTACAATATCCACCTCGATGGTCCGCCCGGCCTGCTCCAGGCGCGCAATAGTCGCATCAACCAGCTTGGCCATGGGCAGGGTTTCAAAGTGACGTGACTCAATGCTATCGCGCCCCAGCATCAGAAACAGCTCGGTCAGCAGCGTCATCTCGCGACAGGCGTCGTCGATCCGCCCGACCGCCCTTTGTGCCGCCGGCTGCGGCAATTCCAGCCGGTTCAGTATATCCACCGAGCCGCGCATCACCATCAGCGGGGTGCGGATCTCATGGGAGGCGAAGCGGCTGAACTCCTGCTCGCGGCGAAAATAGCGACGGATTTGCTGCTTGCTGTTCAGCAGGGCCGACTCGATACGACGCAGCTCATCATAGGGCGCATCAACGGCAAAATCGGCCGCCGATGGTGCCATGCTGTTAATTTTATCCAATACGCGCTGTAAGGGTTTGGCCAGACGGCCGATCAACAGCAGCGCACCGACCGAGGTCAGCAACCAGGTCACCAGCGCCATGGACACGCTCAGCCAGTGCAGGCGCGTCTCGTACTGATCCAGATAGTCATCTGCGTCATTTTTGAAGACCACATACAGCAAGCCCTGCCCTGAGGGATGTGTGACCACGCGAAAGTGTTTGTCCTCGGTGCCGAGCAGATGTTCATAAAAACCCGGCTGATCATAGGGTTTCAGCCACTCCGGCACCCGCTCTGTGCTGCGGTAGGTATCAAATTCGTAGGGATTGGGCACCCGTACTGAGGCCGGATCGTGAGCATAGTCGCGCAGGTACTGGTTGACCTCGGCATCCAGCCAATGATGCAGACTGATCACTTCCATGCCGTTTTCGGCCCGCGAGATAAACAACACCAGCAGCAGGCCTAATGCAGCCCCGAGCAGAGTGACACCCTTGAGCAGCGTGCGCCGGAAGGCGTTATGTTGTGCCTTAGTCTTTGACAAGCCGGTAACCTTTGCCGTGCAACGTCAGCAGCATCTCACCGGCACCGGCGGCACTGAGCGTCTTGCGGATCGCGTAGATATGGCTGCGCAGGGCATCACGCGGCGGCTCATCATTGGGCCAGAGATCCGATTCGAGCTCCTCACGGGTCACCGGTGCGGGCGCGCGTTGCATCAGCAAGCGCAGAATGCGGGCTTGTAATGAGGTCAGTTGCAGCGTGGTGCCGTCAAAATCGAGAGCGTCGGTGGCACTGCTATAACGCAAGCCGCCGACCTGCAGGGTGGTATTGGCGGCCAGTACCCCGCGCCGGCCGAGCGCCTGAATGCGCAGCAGTAATTCCTCGAGCGCAAACGGCTTGACCAGATAGTCATCCCCGCCGGCACCGAAGGCGGCAGTCTTGTCCTGCAGGCTGTCGCGGGCAGTGAGGAAGATCACCGGGGCACTGCTCAGCTGCTGCTCGCGTATCTGCCGGACCGTGCTGATGCCGTCCGGGCCGGGCATCATGATATCGGCCACAATCACATCAAAGCGCTCCTCGCGCAAACGCTCCAGCGCCTGTTTGCCATTATAGGCGCAGTCGGGCTGCAGCCCCGATAATTCAAGGTAATCGACCAGCGTTTCCATTACGCCCGGATCATCTTCAATCAGCAATACCCGCATCAGAACCTCCGTTGTGCCGTCTTCACATTTGCTTCACATGCGCTTGGTTAGTCTGGCCCCGTCGTAAATCATTTTCCCTGACGAGGCTGACATGGAACTACGTAACGCATTCACTCCTTTACTCCTGACCATCGCGCTGGCCGCCTGCTCTGACAGCGACAGCAACGATAATACCGCCAGCACTACAAGCCGGACTCAAAGCCTGCCCGACACCATCGCCGGCGAAATCAGCGCCCGCAATACTAACGATATTGTGGTCAATGGCTACACGCTGGACCTGACCGGCGTCAGCGTGCTTTATCAGAACACAGCGGTGTCCCCGCAGCTACTGGTGACCGGCATGCCGGTACAGGTCAGCAGCGACGGCGACAGCGTATCCGAAGTGCGTCTGGATCCGCCACTGGCCGGCACCGTCTCGGCATTGAGCGACGACAGCCTCAGCGTGGCCGATACAGAGCTGCAGCATAATGGTCTGGATGACAGCATCGCCGTCGGTGATTACGTGCTGGTCCTGACTGAGAGCAAGGCTGACGGCAGCCTGCTGGCCGAAACAGTGCTGGAACCGGACACGGCCGACGGCAGCCTGCGCACCGAGATCGAAGGCGCGGTATCCGGACTTGATGAAACGACCATGACCTTCACGCTTAACAACATCGGCGTCGACTACAGCGCGGCGGTGATCGAAGACGGGACTCTGGCCGAAGGCCGTTGGGTCGAAGTCTACGGCGACTACGACGGCAGCGTTCTGCAGGCCGCGGAAGTGGATATTGAGACACTCCCCGCTGACGGCACCACCGAGATGTCCGGCACGATTACCTGGGTCAATGACGATGCCACGGTGTTTGAGCTGAGCGGGATCTACACCTTTGAAGTGAGCTCCGCAACACGCTTTGAAGACGGCACGCAGAGCCAACTGGCAGTGGGCAGCTACGTCGAAGTCACCCTCAACGGCAGCGAGCTGCAGGAAGTGGAGTTCGAATCGGCCACATCCGGCAGCAGTGATGTCAGCAGTACAGCAAGCCTGGCCTACGAACTTAGCGGCAGCGCCACCCTGAGTGATGCGGGCATCACCGTCAACGGCTACGAATTCGTCATCGACAGCCGCACCCGCTATGACGACGGCCTGAGCTATGCGGAACTGGACGGCATCCGCGTCGAGATCGAAGGCCGCTCCGATGGCCAGACCCACTACGTACTGGAAATCGAACGCGACGACAATGACGCCGATATTGATCTGCAGGGTCCGGTCAGTGACAACACGCTCTGGGGTTATCAGGCCAGCGACAACAGCCTGTCCGCGTATGACGGACAGTGGCTCGAACTGGACTGCAGCTTTGACGGCGTAAACATCTCCCTGTGCAAAATCGACGACTGATACACGTCGTCAACAGGAGATAAAAACATGCGAATACTATTGCCGAAACTGCTGGCCGGCAGCCTGATCGCGGCACTTGCCATGCCGCTGTGCGCCGCCCGCGCCGAGTACACCGGACCGAGCGACACACGCCTCTACACCTCAGTGGCAGACGTGTTGCAAAGCCCGGTGGACGATGCGCCGGTGGCGCTGACCGGGCGCTTGATACGCCGTATCGACAGCGAGAACTTTGTGTTTGCCGATGCAACGGCTGAAATCGACGTGGAGATCGAATCGGACGTGATGCCGGAAGAGGATTTCGACGAAACCCGGCTGCTGCGTCTGCAGGGCGAAGTGGAAACCCGCTTTATGCGCGATCCGGAAATCGAGGCCGAACGCATCACCTTGCTACCGCAGGAAGGCTAAGCCGGACCTGCCACATCAAGCCAAGGCTAACCCCGTCTGAAACGGCGGGGTCAGCCGGCTTTCAGGTGCAACAGCAGGCATGCCGCTCAGCTGCCCGGCCGTTCCGGCATATGCCAGGGCCAGCACCAATAATGCAGCCGCGGCAATCCACGAACCGGCCACCCGCACCCCGGTTTTCATCCACAGCGCGGCTTTGGCTTTGTCCGCCAGCAAGAGCGGATACAGCGAGAAAAACAACACGCCCAGACCGCACCCGCAGAGAAACATCCATTTGTCGTTCCCGCTGAGACTCTCATGCACCGAATCCAGCCCCAGCGCGAGACCGGCAGCCACGGCCAGCGCCAGACAAAGCGGCCGTGCCAAAGGCCGGCCAAGCGCCACCAGCAAACCGCTCAACATGGCCAGCAACAGCAGCGCCGTCGGCTCACCGGGCACCAAGGCGAATCCGGCCAGTAACAAACCGGCAGCCAAACCGGCCGTATAGAAAGCAAAGCCTGCTTCGGCCAGGCGGTTGTTCTGCTGTCCCAGACACAAGCTCAGCGCCAGCAACAGCATCAGGTGGGCAGGAACGAAAAGCGGATGCAAAAAGCCGTTGTAAAAGTGGCCTATGCCCGCAACGGAACTGTGAGCGGAAACCGGCAGCGGGGCTGCCAGGAGCCCCGCCCACAACACAAGACGCAGTCGTGTCATACCGCGCCGGTCAGAAACCCCACACCGGCCAGCGCGATCAGCGCCCCGCCGCCGCGCACAGCCACACGGCCGGCCGGCCAGCGCACCGTCAGTCCCAATGCAATACCGCACAGGTGCATCAGGCCTGTGGCCAGCACAAAGCCGATACTGTAGGCCAGCGGGCTGGCCGCCGAGGGCAGTTCGGTACCATGTGCATGCCCGTGAAAAACGGCAAATACCGCCACAATCAGGGCAGCCAGCCAGAGCTGCGGTCTGACCGCCAGCGCCACCATCAGCCCCAGCACCACCGCCGACGCGGCAATACCGGTTTCAACCGCAGGCAGGGGCACGCCAATCACACCCAGCACACCGCCAAAGGCCATCACCAGCGGAAACACCACCGGCAGCAGCCAGATTGCCGGGTTGCCGAGAAATGCCCCCCAAAGTCCGACCGCCAGCATGGCAACAACGTGATCCCAGCCGAGGACCGGGTGCAGAAAACCGCTGATAAAACCACCGGCCAGACCGGTTTCATCATGGGCAAAGGCCACCCCCTGAACCAGCATCAGGCAGAGGGTGAAGATAATCAGAGAGCGCTTTTTCATAAGTTGTACGGCCCGTTTGGTCAGATCAGGGAAGGCCTGAAACGCTAGCGCAAAACCTGACGCGGCGCCAGTCACACGGCCTGGCTTGCCAAAGCGGCGCCGCTTGCGCTAACGTTGGCCGGTGCATCAAGACACCGGCGCGCCGTGCTGCCGGTACCAACCTGCAATATGTAAGGTGGTGTTCTCTGTTTTGACAGGGAGATGTGGCCGTTAACAACGGCAATCCCAAGGGATCATCTGCCTTTCACCCCCGTGAGCGCCCCGGAGATGATTCCAATGAACAAACATCAGCAATTCGCCAGCGACAACTACGCCGGCATCTGCCCCGAAGCCTGGGAATCACTGGCTCAGGCCAACCAGCATCACGCCCTGCCCTACGGTGAAGACGAGTGGACGCGGCGTGCTGCGGACGCCTTCCGCAAACTCTTCGCCACCGACTGCGAGGTGTTTTTCGTTTTTAACGGCACCGCGGCCAACTCGCTGGCACTGGCTTCGCTGTGCCAGCCCTACCACAGCATTATCTGCTCAGCCCATGCCCATGTGGAAACCGACGAGTGCGGCGCGCCGGAATTTTTTTCCAATGGCGCCAAGCTGTTAGTCGCGCCCACGGCCGGCGAGAAACTTACCCCGCAGGCGGTCAGGAGTCTGGCGACCAGCCGCAGCGATATTCATTTCCCCAAACCAAGGGTGGTCACCATCACCCAGCCCACCGAAACCGGTCAGGTCTATACGATTGAGGAAATCAAAGCCTTGTCGGCGGTTTGCCGGGAGCTGGGGCTGAAGCTGCATATGGACGGGGCGCGCTTTGCCAATGCCTGCGCCAGTCTGGGCTGCGAAGCGGCCGACATAAGCTGGCGGGCCGGCGTGGACGTGCTGTGTTTCGGCGGCACCAAAAACGGCATGGCGGTCAGCGAAGCGGTTATCTATTTTGATACAAGTCTGGCGGGGGATTTCGACTTCCGCTGTAAACAGGCCGGCCAGCTGGCCTCAAAGATGCGCTTTCTGGCCGCGCCCTGGGTAGGTTTGCTGGACAGCGGCGCCTGGCTGAATAACGCCCGCCACGGCAATCTGTGTGCGCAGCGTTTATATGATCAGGTGGCCGGGCTGGACGGCGTTTCGGTGACTTTTCCGGTTGAATCCAACGGGGTCTTTCTGGCCCTGCCGGAGGCGGTGCAAGAGGGCCTGCGTGACGCCGGCTGGCGCTTCTATACCTTTATCGGCGGCGCGGCGCGGTTCATGTTTGCCTGGGACACAGACCCTGCTCTGGTCGATGAGCTGGCATCGGACATTATCCGTCTGAGCCGGGCACATCAGAGCGCCTGAAGCCCCTGCCCGCAGCGGCGTCTGAATCACAGACGCCGCCCCCGCGCACGACTCAGACGCGGGCCGAACACATTAAACGCAAGCCCGGCCAGTATCAGCAAAATGCCAAGCCCCTGCATCAGATTGAGTGTTTCACCAAGAATAAACCAGGCGCTGAACAAGCCCACGACCGGCACCAGCAAACTCAAGGGTGCCACCACGGAGGCCGGATAATGGCGCATCAGGTAGTTCCAGCTGCCATACCCGAACAAGGTCGAAATCAGGGCCAGATATGCAATTGTCCAGACGCTCTGCCAACCGGCCGCAGCAAGACTGTGCCCGATCGCGGCCGGCCCTTCGAACAGCAGCGAACAAATCAAAAAAGGCAGCACCGGCACCAGTGAACCCCAGACAATCAGGCTCATCACCGGCACACCCGGCTTCTGCGCGATAATGCGGTTGATAATATTACCGGCCCCCCAGCAGGACGCCGCACCTATGGTCAGGACAAAACCAAGCAGGGTCATTTGCGTGGCAGCAGTCTGACTGGCCAGCAAAAACAAGCCGGAGCCGGCAATCAACATCGCCACCAGCTGATGCCAGCGCCATTGCTCACCGAGAAACACAGCCGCAAAGGTCAGGGTAAACAGCATTTGCGATTGCAGGACCAGTGAGGCCAGTCCGGCCGGCATACCAAAATGCATGGCCAGAAAGAGCAGTGCGAACTGCCCGAAGCTGATCAGTAAACCATAGGCCAGTAAGAGCCGCGGCGCGATCGGCGGCGGCTTGATAAACAAAATGGCCGGAAAGGCTAAGACAAGAAACCGCAGTGCACCCAGCAGCAGGGGCGGAAGCTCTTCAAGTGCAAAACGGATAACGACAAAATTCAGACCCCAGCCGATTACCACCAGCAGAGCCAGCCCCCAGTCACGTGGACGCATCAGACAATTCTACAAATCAGAAACCGTGCATTATGCCTCGGCTCCGCGCCGCACGCGACCGGGTTTACCGGGAACCTATCGCAGTCCTGTGAGGTTGGGCCGGCGCAGGGGTTTAATCGATCGGCGATTCAAAACCGTCGGGCTTGATGCCCAGCACCGAGCACTGGACCTGCTCCAGAATCGACTCGGCGGTATTGCCGATCAGCAGGCCGGGAATTCCGGTCCGGCCCACGGTGCCCATCACCACCAGATCACTGCCCAGCTCTTTTGCAATACGCGGGATCTCGCGCGAGGCACGGCCTTTGATAAGGTGTTTTTTCGCGTCCAGATAGCCCATGCCCTCGCTGCCGAGTTCGTCAGCCAGTTCAGCGATCAGTCCATCCAGCGCGGCACTGCATTTGAGCTGCTTATTCTGCACATAGTTATCGACCTTATCGTCGCTGGCATGGGAAAACGCACTGTCGCGCATAAAGCGCTCCGCGAAAGCCCGCCAGACGCTGGCCACGTGCAGGTCACTCAATTCCGGCATACACAGGGCGGCACTGTATTTCAGGACCTGACGGTTCAGGTTCAGCTGGGTCTGTGCTTTGTCCGGATCGGACGGCTCATCATCCACATCCACCGTGGCCAGGACCGAACGGAACTCGCCGGTCTGCCCCGGCTTGAGCATCAGCACCGGACACGGGCATTTGCGGAACAGATGCATGTCATCGCTGCCGAACATCCGGTCCAGCCAGTCGGTGTCCTCGGCGCACTTGATCACCAGATCATGCTGGTTGCGTTTGACCGCACGGATCACATCGATAAAGACGGTGCCCGACAGCACCTCAACCGAATATTCCACAGACGGGTCTATGGCCTGCACCTGCCGGCCCAGTTTGAGTTTTTCGTTCTCGGCCAGTTGGCTGATGCCGTTCTGGTACAGCTCATCATCGAGCAACGGAATTTCAGCGGCGGCCTCCTCTTCGGGAAAAATCAGAAACGAGAGCGTCGCCTGATGATCCTGCGCCAGGTTCAGGGATTGCGCGATCGACGTAGGGGCATCTTGCCATGAGGTGATAACGCATAATATGCTGTTGATTTCTTTCATATTTCCGATTCCTTATCCGGTTTAATCCCCATTTGCCCCGGGGCCTTGCCTGCCCTGCGGAGCCGCTTTTCCCGACAGCCGGGAGTTGCCATACAGCCTGCCCACCGTCCGTCTTGTTCTTTTTAACACGCTGTCAGCATTCTGAATGCCGTGTTCTGTGAAGAATGACCGGCCTCTGCACCGGGAGTTCCGCTTGGCTCTCGGGCATTCTCATAATTGCACCGTAAATGATGGGCCTGACCGTGTCCAATCGCGGCCACCGGGGCGGTCTTCGTGGAGTTTGTGTGGGGGGAGCAGAGAATGTGCCCGGCGCGGGCACGGGGAGGAAGATGGCACTGCCGGCCTGCGGCGGCGAACGGCCGCAGGCGCAGCTGCTTCAGTGACTGTGATCGTCGGCCACGGCCTTCGGGTCCTTGGCCTCTGAGGCGTCGTGGCTGTGGCCATGCTCTTCTGAGTCCGGCCAGACGATCGGCTTGTTACGCACGCACATCAGGGATTCGGCCATCCATTGACAGGTACCGATATAACGCTCGCCGTGCTGCCCCTTGTACTCACAGGCATCAGACTTGGCGCGCGCATCGCAGGCCTCCAGAGAAGCTCCGGGTATGGGCGCTGAGTGCGCATGGGCCTGCATCAGCGGCAACATTAAGGCGCTGCAGACACCCAGCAGCGCGATGGCCAGACAACGATGTTTCATCATTCCGGTTCTCCCTGAGGCGGCGGCCCCGGACGCGCGCCCGGCGGGCCGGGAGGACGACCTCCGGGGCCTTGCGGCGGCGCTACAGTCAGGCCGTGAAAGCAACCGATAAACATATTCTCTCCGGCGCTGGCGGCGTGATAGTGGTAGCCGCGCACGGCATCGGTCTGCCCGCGGCATTCATCCAGCTCGCCGGGTTCATTGCCTTCGGCATCGAGCTCGCCGTAAATCGGGTAACCGTCCATCGCGTAGCCAAGCAGGGCTGCATGACCGTCGCTTTGCGCGGCGATTTCGGTGCAGCCGGTGGCGGCATGGTAGTGGTAGCCTTCGTGCGGGTTGATATGCCCGCCACAATCGTCAAACGCGGCGATGGTGTAGTTGCCCAGAATGGCATCGACCGGCGCCGGTCCGGCCAGTTGAGCACCGGTCAGGGAAACACCGACATTGCGGACCCGGCCGCTGCGCTCTGCCGGAACGGGATTGACCGGGATCAGGAAGGTACTGGAAATACCGCCGTCCACATCCTCCAGCGAACATTCCACGCAATGGTGCTTATAGGCTTCGTCCACATCCGGCACGGCGGCCATCTCACAGGCTTCGCGGGTATCCGTCACGCGCACATTGCCTTCCTCGTCATAGAGGATCCAGTCGTCATACGTGCCTTCAGCGCCGTACAACTGCGGCAGGCTGAGAATAAACTCTCCGTCAACATCGTAGACCTTGCCCGATCCGTCGAGCCAGATACCCGCTTCGCTGGCGTCGGTACTGGTGGTACGCGGGCAGAACGGACCGATGCTGTCCTGTACCGGCACCGGCGCGGTGACGATTTTATAGCAGGAGGTGGCAGTACCGTCGCTGAGTGTGCAGTCGACAATCTCCGGCTCGCCGGCCAGCGCGCCTTCAGCAAACAAACTGCTGTCGAAGGGACTTTGCGCCTCTGCCGGGCTGTTTTTGGCATCGACTGCCGATGCGCTTGTGCCGGGGTCCTTATCGGACGAACAGGCAGCAAGCGACAAACACATTGCGATAAGCAATCCCTGTCGTTTGGTCTGGCAGGTATCCATTCATATCTCCGGTGGTGCGGGTTGTGTACTGGGGCTGCATTATAGAAAAAAGGTGCGCATATGCGCACCTTTCAACCCTGAATAACACGATCGTGGCGTCGATACAGATTTAGTTACGGGCCGGACCCTGCGGCATTCCGCCTTCAGGTGCACAAGCCAGTCCCTCGTCACCCTGCGGCGAAGACATGCAAACGCCGCTGATTTCTTCATCACGCGGGCCAGTGAATTGGCAGGCATCGTTCTCGGCCTTGTCAGCACAGGCTTCGATGGCTTCTTGCGGCGCACCCTGCGGACGCTGGCCGGATTGGGCGTAAGCACTGGCAGCCATCAGTCCCAGCAAAGGCAGAACGACAAGTGTTTTTGATTTGAACATCGATAGTTCCCTGTTTTTGTTAGTGGAGAACTGAATGATAGGAGCTAATTCTGCAATGCCGATGCAGAGACTATGGAGAAATCGTGCAGAATGCGCCCGCCGCGGTCGGGTTGTTAATTACTCGACCTTGTAGCCGACACCGTAGACAGAATGAATCAGCTCCTGCTCGTCGCCGGCAGCATCAAGCAGTTTTTTGCGCAGGTTTTTAATATGGCTGTCGATGGTGCGGTCGCTGACGATGCGGTCATCGGGATAGGCCGCCTTCATCAGGCTGTCGCGGCTGTAGACCCGGCCGGGCACCGAGATCATGGCTTTGAGCATGCGGAATTCAACCGGCGTCAGTTCCACCGGCGCATCAGCCACGCGGCAAAGAAAGCGTTCGGGCAGAAGCTGGATCTGTTTGTAACTGATCTGCTCTTCGGGGTTGTCCGATGCGCCCCCTGTGCGGCGCAGTATCACCTTGACACGGGCCACCACTTCCCTGGGCAAAAAGGGTTTACAGACATAATCGTCAGCGCCCATTTCCAAGCCCATTAAACGGTCAATCTCATCGACCCGCGCGGTCAGCATCATGATCGGCACCTGCGAGAAGGCGCGTATTTCCTTGCAAATGGTCAGCCCGTCCATGCCGGGAAGCATGCGGTCGAGGATCACAAAATCCGGACAATGCTCACGGATAAAATCAACCGCGCCCTCGCCGGTGTTGAGCAGAGTGACCTGAAAACTGTCCTGTGAAAGATAGTCTTTCAGCAACTGTGCAATTTTTTCTTCGTCCTCAACGACGACGATCCGGGTGCCCTTCACTTTCCTTCCTCAAGCAGGCGCGGAAACCGCATTTCAATACACAATCCGCCCAACGTCGACGGCAGCGCAGCAATCGAGCTCTGATGTGCCACCACGATATTGCGGCAGATAGCCAAACCAAGCCCGGCCCCTTCGGTGCGTCGTGATCGCGACTCGTCCTGGCGGTACAGCGGATCGAACACCCGGGCATAAGCGTCATCACTGAGTCCGGGCGGCGTGTCTTCAATCCGGATCAGCAACTCCTGAGGCTCACTTAATATACGACATTCGATCCGCCCCGGCGAATCGGTATAGGCCAGCGCATTCTCCAACAGGTTGTAGAACAGCTGATCCAGCCGTCTCGCGTCGGCACGGATCAGCGCAGCTCTGTCACCGGACAAGCTCAGTTCAATACCGCGCTCGCCGGCCCGCGGCCGGACCGACGCAAGCGTTGTTTCCAGCGCGTCGTACACATCGGTTTCGGCAAAGTTATAACGCAGCCCACCGATGTCGGAAACCGACAGTTGGTAAAGGTCATCGATCAATCTGCGGACCCGTGTAACTTCCTGATCCAACGACAATAACTGGGTTTTGTCCAAAGGCCTGACGCCGTCTTTCATGGACTCGATCTCGCCGGTCAGCACCGTCACCGGCGTGCGCAATTCGTGGGAGATATCCGCCAGCCAACGTTGTCGTGAGCTGCGGTTCTCTTCCAGGGTGTGGGCCAGACGGTCGATATCATTCATCAACACACCAAGCTCGTCCCTGCGTTTTGCATTCATGCGGATTGAATAGTCGCCGCCGGACAGTTCCGAAACACTGTTCATCATGCGTCTGACGGGTGCCAGCAACATACGCGACAGCAACCAGGACACCACCGCGGCCAGCGCCAGCGACAAGGCACCGATGGACAGGCTTGAGTTCAGTTGCTGGCGGGCAAATGCCGTTTCCTGCGGGGAATCAAAACGCCGGTTGGGGGCGCTGAGGATCTGTCCGACGGTTTCGCCCTCGACAGTCACCGGCACAACCGTCGGCACAGTGACGCTGCTGACAATCTCGTCGCCGGCAATTTGCTTGCCTGAGGCATCATATAAGGCGGTCGGCGGCCAGGGGCCGTGCATCGGTAAGCCCAACACCCGCGGCAAGCCGGACTGGACGCGGGGCACCGGCCCGACCGGTGTGGGCATGGGCCCGTCCGGCGGTAGCGGGAAAGGCAGCTTGGCATCAACCGAGGGTGTCGGCCCCTCGCCGTCCGCACCGCGGAGCAGATCGTCGAACTCACGCCGGGTCGCTTGCGTCCATTGCCCGCCGGCCTCGATATAGTCATCGGACAGAACACCGGCCAAAGCCTTCAGCCGGTTCTCTTCCACGGCATTGATATAGTCCAGAAAGCCCTGCTCGAAACTCCAGCGGGCCAGACTCAGCGTGGCTACCAGCACCACCAGCGTGAGGCCGAAAAAAGCCAGGAATAATTTGGTCGCTATACTTTTCATAGCGCAAGCATAGCTGGCAAATCACGCGATCACAGCCTCGCGGGGACAGACTGCGCCGAACATGCGCGCAAACCGCACAGTTTCTGCACCATCTGCCCCGCTGCCGCGGGCCTAGCTTTGCTGCTGACGCTGATGGATCATCAGCTGTTCAAAGCTCAGCGCGATCCAGCCACTGACCAGGCTGTCAAACCACTGTTCAACACCGCTGCAGCCGACCACCACATCGCCGTAGACAAAAGAGCCGTAGAAAGGCAGATCGCCATCGCGCAATGACGAGGGATGCAGGGTCTGCACGACTGCGTTGGGCTGACGCCGGCGCCAGGCCTGAGCGGCCTTGTTACGGGCAAATTCGTCAAACGGCTTTTCCCAGGGTTTGCCCGAGCGGATTGACTCTTCGTACAGCACCGCCTCGCTGAAGTCCGCTTCCCACGGCATGATCCGCGGGTCCATGATGACGATATGCATCTCCTGACGCACCGCCTGTTCCAGCAGCTTATCTATCGCGGGCCGCACCAGAGCGACGGCCTCGCGGGCGATTTGCGCGTGTGTCATTTCTCTGCGGGCGCGGCAAACGCCTTGGCAAAAAAGTCCACCATCACCGGCACGTCTTTGCCGCCGTAGCCACTGGATTCAGCAACTGACAAGGCCTTCTCGGTCGCCGGTGCGATAAAGCTGTCCGCGCTTAAAGCCTTGGACATTTCGTTGTAATAGCCCAGATCCTTACGCGCGTTGCTGATGGAAAAGGCCAGCTTGGTCGGATCACCGTCGACGGCATTGGCTTTAACAAAATCCATCATGGCCGAATGCAGCGGACCGGCCGACATAATGCTGTACAGGTCGGCCCGTTCGATACCGGCCAGATCGGCCATGGCGAAAGCCTCGGACATGGCCGTGGCCAGTGTCATACCAAAGAAGTTGTTGATCAGCTTCAGCGTATGGCCGGCACCCAGCGGGCCGACGTGGAAGACATTCTCACCGATGTCTTTCAGTACCGGCTCGACCTTGTCGAAATCGGCGCGCTCACCGGCGGCCATAATATTCAGCAGGCCGTCACGGGCGTGCGCCGGGGTACGGCCCAGCGGCGCGTCCATATAGTGTGCGCCGGCTGCACGCAGTTTTTCACCGATCTCTTTGGTGGACTCGGGCAGCGAGGTGCCGAAATCGATAACCATGGTGCCGGGCTTGACGCCGGCGATGACGCCCTGCTCGCCGTACATCAGCGATTCCACGGTTTTCGACGTATCGACGCAAACGATTACGATGTCAGATGCGCCGGCCAGCTCGGCAGCGTTCTTCGATTCAGTCGCCCCTTTGGCCACAGCCGCGTCGATCGCCTCACGGCGACGGTGACCCAGCACGTTCATCGGGTACTTCAGGTCAAGCAGATGCTCAACAATTGCGGAACCCATCAAACCCAATCCGATAAAGCCGATCTTCGGCAAATTTTTCTCAGTCATCGTCACAATCCTATTGCTAATAGTAATTACAGAAACAAGCCGGCAGCGGCCATGCGCGGCGCGGCGGCCGTCGCACAGCATGATTCCGGAGTTGTATTATTTAAAAAGTCGGTGCTGCCCTATCGCGACACCGGTGCTATCGTTGGGTACGGCCACGGCAGCCGGACATCACCTTCTCCACTTCGCTGAGCGAAGCCATGGAGTTGTCACCCGGCGTGGTCATGGCCAGTGCGCCGTGGGCAATGCCGTAATTGACCGCAGCAGCGGCACCCTTACCGGCAAGGAAGCCGTAGATAAGCCCGGCGGCAAAGCTGTCGCCGCCACCGACACGGTCGAGGATATTCAGGTCCCTGATGCAATCGGAACGGTGAAAACCGCCTTCGGCCCAGCAGGTCGCGCTCCAGTCCACACTGCTGGCGCTGGAAACATGTCTGAGCGTTGAAGCAAAGACTTTCAGGTTCGGGAAGAGCTCAGCCGCTTCACCGATAAGCTTTTCGAACGCATCCGTATCCAGATCGGTTGCGACCTTGTCTTCCGGCTCAAGTCCGAGGAAGACCGGAAAGCCGATCATCACGTCAGCCAGCGCGGCCAGCTCACGGTTAACCTGCTGGCATTGCGCCAGGCCGCCGCGGCTTTTCCACAGCGACTCGCGGTAGTTCAGATCGTAGGAAACCACGGTGCCGTATTTGCGTGCAGTCGCCATCGCCTCACCTATGACCTGATAGGACTCATCGGATAAAGCCGCGTAAATGCCGCCGGTATGGAACCACCGGACCCCGCATTCGCCGAAGATATAGTCCCAGTCAATATCACCGGGTTTGATCTTGGATGTGGCGCTATGGCCCCGGTCGGAACAGCCGACCGCGCCGCGCACACCGAAACCGCGCTCGGTGAAGTTAAGACTGTTACGCACCGCCAGTCCGATACCGTCATAGTCAAACCATTTGACGAACGATGTATCGACACCGCCTTGCATTATCAGATCTTCGAGAAGAAGCCCGGTTTCGTTTTTGACAATGCCGGTGACCACCGCAGCGCGCTGAGAAAAACAACGCCGCAGTCCTCTGGCGACGTTGTACTCGCCACCGCCTTCCCAGACCCGGAATTGACGTGCTGTGCGTATACGTCCTTCGCCCGGATCAAGCCGCAACATGACGTCACCCAGCGACAACACATCGTAACGACACTCCGATGCAGCTTTAATTTTCAACATGGCTTCACCCTCATTTTGCAACCGCGTCCTGCGCTGTGGTCTCTGCGACCTTGCGCTCAATCTCGCGTAGCTTCTTGTATTTCATGTAGCTCAGTCCGGCCATCAACACAGCCAGAAACAGGAATGTGGCACTGATCGGACGGGTCACAAAAATGCTCAGATCATCATTGGACAGCATCATCGCGCGACGCATGTTCTGTTCGGCCATGGGACCGAGTATCAGCGCCAGCAGAATCGGCGAGACCGGGAACTTGGCGTAACTCATAAAGTACGCGACCACACCGATTCCTAATGCAAGCCCGACATCGAAGAAGCTGAAGCGCATTGAGTACGAACCGACAATACAAAGCAGAAAGATAATCGAGGTCAGGACCTTGATATCAATATTGATCAGCTTGGCAAACAGTCGTGCACCGGCCAGACCAACACCTAACAGCACCAACTGGCAGAGGATCATGCCGGCAAAAATCGGATAGACGATTTCCGGATGATCGCGGAACAACAGCGGGCCGGGCTGAAAACCATGTATGGTCAGCGCCCCGAGCAATACCGCGGTAACCGCATCACCGGGCACACCGAGTGTCAGCATGGGAATCATCGCGCCACCGGTGGCACCGTTATTGGCCGCTTCGGGCGCTGCAATCCCTTCAAGTGCGCCCTGACCGAATGTTTCCGGTTTTTTGGACGTGCGCTTGGCCTCGCCATACGCGATAAACGCGGCGATATCGCAACCCAGGCCCGGCACACTGCCGGTCACGGAACCGATCCCGCCGGACTTGAACATGGTCGGCAGCAGCGTTTTGACTTCCTTGAAAGACGGCAGGATGCGGCTGACCTTGGACCTGACCTGCGGGACTATGCCCATCTTCTCGATATTGCGGAAAACCTGCGCGAAGCCGAACAGACCGATCAGCGCCGGTATAAAGGTGATACCACCGAGCAGATTGTCATTGCCAAAAGCGAAGCGTGGCACACCTGATAAGGGATCAAACCCAATAGTGGTGATGAGCAGTCCGACCAATGCGGCGATCACGCCCTTGAGCAGGGACTCACCCGAGATGGAAATAATCATCGACAAGCCGAATACGGCCAGCGCAAAAAACTCCGGCGGACCGAAACGCAAACCGAACTGGGCAATCTGCGGTGCCATAAACGACATAATCAGCGCGCCGATAGTGCCGCCGACAAAGGACGCGATGGTGGCAATACCGATCGCCTTGCCGGCTTCGCCGCGTTTTGACAGCGGGAAGCCGTCAAGCAAGGTGGCAGCGGCAGCCGGGGTACCCGGTGTGCGGATCAGGATCGCTGCTATCGAACCGCCGTAAATAGCACCGGTAAAAATACCCATCAGCATCAGCAGCCCCTGAACCGGTGGCAAACTGAAGGTAAAGGGAATCAACAACGCGCAACCCATGGTTGCAGTAAGACCGGGCAAGCATCCGACCATAATCCCGGCAACGACGCCGATCAGTATGAACATCAGACTCGACAGGTCACTGAAAATGGTCTGGAAGGCTTCCAGCAGATACATAATACTCAATTCGTTACTCCTCCGGCGCGGTCGCAGCTCTCCACCTCAGAAAACCCCTTCAGGAAGCGGGATTTTCAGAAACGAGTGGAAAAGCGCATACACGGCCATAGCGACCAGCACGCTTGTAATAACCCTGACCAGCAGACTTTTCTGCTTCAGGTAAGTCATCTGGGCGTAAAGAAACACGACCGTCGCGATAAAAAAGCCCACTACCTGCATCAGCAGGATGTAAGCGATAGCGATCAGCAGCATTACAGCCGCGCGTATCAGGCCCGGCTTGTCGATGGTTTCCAGATCTTTCAATGCATGGCCGCGCAGGGCCTGAACAATACAAACCACGGATGCGATAAACAGCATCACCGCGAGTATCTGCGGGAAAAAGTTCGGACCGTATTGATTAACCCCGGCACCGGCATAACGCTCGGCGTAGAGGTAGATGGCGATGCTAAGGAAACAAAGAAAGCCACCTACAGCGATATCGATGTTTTTGCTATCCATAAGTGTTCAGCCCGAAGCTGCCTGCCCGATGGCAGGCAGCCCGATCAACGAAAAGGAAGGGTTTGTAGCGCGGCTTATCTGAGCAGGCCGGTCGCTTCCAGAGTCGGCGCGAGGACGTTTTCCATATTGGTCAAGAATTCCTCAAAGCCTTCGGAGTCTTCGTAGACCAGCATCAGCCCAACCTCTTCGCAGTACTGACGGAAGTCCGGGTCTTCAAACATTTTCTTGAAGCCTTCTTCCAGCACCGCTACACGGTCAGCAGGGACGTTTTTCGGTAATGCAAGTCCGCGCCAGTCAAGAATCGGTGCATCAAGTCCATAGCCGGCTTCGGTGAATGTCGGTACATCCGGGAAAGACGGGTGACGTTCATCAGCATTGACCGCGAGGATTTTGATCTGCTCAGCATCGTTAAGCTGTTTCACCTCGTCGATACCGGTAGCCGCCAGGTCGATATGACCGCCAAGCAGCGCCGAACGGGTCGGTGCACCGCCATCGAAAGGAATGAAATTAAACTCCACACCGTGGGCAAGCCCCAGTGCAGCGGCAGACAGGTGCCATGCAACACCGGCACCGGTGTGGCCAAGGGTGACCTTGCCGGGGTTGGCTTTGGCATATTGAACAAGATCTTCCAATGACGACCATTCGCTGTCGGCTTTGACGCTCAAGGCCGCCGCACTCTGATTGAGCAACTGCAGCAGCTCAAAATCGCGGAAGGTCATATCCGACAGGCCCATCAGTTTGTAGGTACTGAGGCCGAAAGTGATCAGACCGACGGTATAGCCATCCGGACGCGCGAGTTTGATCGCGCCCATGCCGACAACGCCCTGGCCGCCGGTTTTGTTGACCACATTGACGTTTACACCGATGTATTTCTTGGCGTTTTTCACCAGCGCGCGGGCGATCGTGTCGGTTCCGCCACCGGCCGACCAGGGCACGATCAGGGTCAGATCTTTTTCGGGGAAGGCGGCATGGGCCGCACCCGAGAGGGTAAATACTGTGGCAAGGGCTACCAGAAACTTCTTCATCTTACTCCTACTCCTCAATTGCGAGCCTCTGAGACTCATCGAACTGTTATGTGCTGACGGACCGTCAGCCTCGTCTATGGCGCAATAATATATTTCGTATTTTGAAACATCGTTGCGCATTATCAAACGGTATGCGAAAGTTAAGGCGGTTGATACGCTTTGTCAACCTGCCATGAAAGGAGGGGTATCGTTTCCAAACGGGTCAGTTTTGTCTTTTTTCTGTAAGGGACGGACAGAGCCCGGAGCATTTTCGGAGGTTTGCGCAGGGACGTCGCGATAGCGGCGGGAAGGCTTGTTGTGGCTGATTTTATTGGCTATTTCAGGCGCCTGAGTGCAGGCCTGACCGGCCTTTGGGTCCTGCTACGGTGTCTTGACACACCGAAGCATTTCATATAATCAAACGCGGCATGACTGTAAACGATAAAAAACTCAATACCGTCGGAAAGGCGATTTCCGTCATCGAAGCGATCCGCACTGCCCGCAAGCCGCTCAGTATCAAAGAGATCTCGGAAGCGGTCGGGCTGAACAAATCGTCCCTGCACCACCACGTCAAATCGCTCGCCGAGTACGGCTACCTGCAGCAGGAACCGGAGACCCGCAAGTATGATATCGGTCTCAACCTGGTCCGCGTCGGGCAGTCCTACCTGCAGCGGCTGGACGTACGCGAGCGCGGCCACAGCTATCTTGAACAGCTGAGCAAGCAGCTAAATGAGACCGTGCATATGCTGGTGCTCGATCACGACGAGGCGGTGTATGTGGATAAGGTCGATGTGCATCATCAGCCCGGCGCTCTGCAATGCACCTCCTTTATCGGCCTGCGCACAGATGTCTACTCGACGGCATCGGGCAAGGTGCTGTTATCCAATCTCGAACGCGGTTCGCTGGACGCCATTCTGAAGAACCTGCAAATGCAGCCGCGCACCCCGCACACGCTGACCGATGTCGCGGCCTTCGAAAAAGAGCTGATGGCCACAAAAGAACGCGGTTACGGCCTCGACCTGCAGGAGCATTCCCTGGGCTTGCAGTGCATCGCCATCCCGGTCCTTAACTCGCATTCCCAGTGCGTGGCCGCGGTCAGCGTCTCCACGCCGGTGGCCACCATATCGCGGGACGTGCTGGAAACCGATGTGCTCAGCAAGCTGCTGGAAACCGGCAGACAGATTTCTGCCGCCATGGGGTATATCGGTAGCTGATTGCAGGGAAACTGTAGGAGCCTGTATACAGGCGACCAACGGCGCTTCACTCAACCCGCAGCTGTCGCGGCCATGGCCGCTCCTACAATACCCGCACGCAACTGTAGGAGCCTGCATGCAGGCGACCAACTGTGCTTCAATCTCCCCGCATCAGTCGCGGCCATGGCCGCTCCTACAATATCTGCGTGCTTCTGTAGGAGCCTGTATACAGGCGACCGACGGCGCTTCAATCTACCCGCATCTGTCGCGGCCATGGCCGCTCCTACAATACCCGCTCGCAACTGTAGGAGCCTGCATGCAGGCGACCGGCGGTGCTTCAATCATCCCGCGGCTGTCGCGGCTATAGCCGCTCCTACAATACCTGCGTGCTTCTGTAGGAGCCTGCATGCAGGCGACCGACGGTGCTTCAATCACCCCGCAGCTGTCGCGGCCATGGCCGCTCCTACAATACCCGCACGCAATTGTAGGAGCCTGCATGCAGGCGACCAACGGTGCTTCGATCTACCCGCGGCTGTCGCGGCCATGGCCGCTCCTACAACGCGCCAGAGCCGACCAGGCAAGCCTTCAACTGTTGCTCCAGATCACCCGCAATATCCCTGGCAATCATCTCAAATCGGCTGTCATCGGCCTCGGGCAACGCTATTTCTGTCAGCCCATCGGCCGTCGCGTTGTAGCCATAAACACCCTGATCGGTGATAAACACGGCTTTCATCCGTTCCACGGTCAGGCCACTGAGCAAGGCCTGCAGGGCAAAGCGGTCAAAGACGTGATCATTGCTGAATTGCCAGCCCACGCTGCTAAACCCTTCCCCTTGGTTTTGTGCTTTGCTGATCCCTTCGGACGGCTTCTCGGTGTCAGTGGCCGCATCATGATGATGGTGGTGATGGTGGTGATGGTGACCGCGCCCGTCCTCAGCAGCCACGGCACGCGTGGGGCCTTGCAGCGCCTGCGGCTCCAGTCGTCCCTGCGTGGTGACCCGGACTTCGGCGCCGCGCGCGCCGTGTTGCGCCACATAGTCGCGCAGCGCCGCGCCCTCCTCTGCCTGATACAGATCCGCCTTATTGCCGACCACCAGATCGGCGATGGCGATCTGCTGATTAAACACCGGATGCGTC
Organism: Granulosicoccaceae sp. 1_MG-2023; assembly: GCA_030546905.1. Taxonomy (GTDB): domain Bacteria; phylum Pseudomonadota; class Gammaproteobacteria; order Granulosicoccales; family Granulosicoccaceae; genus UBA7957. Next base: position 100,005 of record JAUOPI010000001.1, read on the forward strand.
GTATAGCGGCTGTCAGCCAGCTGCCGGGCATCGACCAGCGTGATAATCCTGCGTAGCGACAGGCTTTCCTGATAGTGCGGACCACTCAGTACGGCCAGCACTTCACTGGGATGGCCAAGGCCGGTCGGCTCGATCAGCAAGCGGTCAGGCCGGGCACGCTTTAACAAGCGGTTCAGCGCCACCTGCATGGGCAGAAGCGCGGTGCAACACATGCAACCGCCGGGCACTTCGCTGATGTAGGCGCCCTGCTCTTCGGTAAATTGCGCGCCGAGCAGACTGCCGTCGACACCGATTTCGCCGAATTCGTTGACCAGTACGGCCCAGCGCTCGCCGGCCGGTTTGCTTTCCAGCAGACGGACAATGGCGGTGCTCTTACCGGCGCCGAGGAAGCCCGTGATAATGTGAGTGGGTACCTGGCTGATACGTTGTCGGGAATTAATCGCTTTGCTCCTGCTTGTTTGATGCGCCACGGCGGACAAAGGCGCATCCTATCGGAAGCGGCCGTCTCTGTGCTTAAATTGTATGCACAGTCCGGCACAGCATTTGCGGCATATGATCGGGGGCCCGCAGGCTTCTATGCTGTCAGAACCTTGAGGATAAATGTAGTCATGAAAGCGTTGATCGTCGTTGATATGCAGAACGACTTTTGCCCCGGCGGGGCCTTGGCTGTGTCCGGCGGCGATGAACTGCCGGCACTGATCAATCCGGTAATGGATGCTTATGATGCGGTGATTTTTACGCAGGACTGGCACCCGGCCGACCACATCAGCTTTGCTGACAACCGCGATGCGGCGCCGTTTTCGATGTTTGAGGCCGACTACGGACCTCAGGTACTGTGGCCGCGCCACTGCGTGCGCGGCACAGAGGGTGCGGCCCTGCATGCGGATATCGACAGCAGCCGCGCCGATCTGATTATCCGCAAAGGCTTCCGCAGCAATATCGACAGCTACTCGGCGTTTTTTGAAAACGACAAGTCCACCCCCACCGGACTGGAAGGCTATCTGCGCAACCGCGGTATAGACAGTCTGGATTTTTGTGGTCTGGCGACGGACTTCTGTGTCGCCTGGTCTGCGATAGATGCCGCCAGACTTGGCTTTCAGGCCCGCCTGTTGCAATCCTTAAGCCGCGCCATTGATCTGGAGGGCTCGCTTGATGCCGCCCTGAACGACCTGCGCCAACACGGTGTGACCATCGCATGATCGATATCGCCAAACGGGTTTACGACCACCAGTGGAATATTGACCCGATCATCCGCTCCCTGCTGGACACCGATTTTTATAAGCTGCTGATGGCGCAGATGGTTTACCGGCGCCACCGGCATGTGGATGTGACCTTCGGTCTGCACAACCGCGCCACGCATGTGCCGCTGGCCAAACTGATCGACGAAGACGAATTACGCGCACAACTCGATCACGCCCGGCAAGTCAGCCTCAGCCGCGGCGAGGTGACCTGGCTGCGCGGCAATACCTTCTATGGCAAAGAGCGCATGTTCAGTCCGGAGTTTATCGACTGGTTCGAGAGCTTCCGGCTGCCGGACTACGAACTGCACAAAGACGGCGATCAATATCACTTCGAAGTACGCGGTCCCTGGCACGAAACCATGATGTGGGAAATGCCGGTGCTGGCGATCGTCTCGGAATTGCGCTCGCGGGCAGCACTCAATCAGATGCCTAAGTTTGATCTGCAAGTGCTGTACGCCCGCGCCACCAGCCGTTTATGGGAAAAAATCGAACGGCTGCGCAAGCTGCCCGAACTGCGTATTGCCGACTTCGGCACGCGGCGGCGGCACGGTTTTCTGTGGCAGGACTGGTGCGTACAAGCCATGATCGAAGGCCTCGGAGAGCGCTTCCTCGGCACCTCCAACTGCCTGATTGCGCTGCGCCGCGAAGTCGAAGCCATCGGCACCAATGCCCACGAATTGCCGATGGTCTACGCCGCACTGGCCGACGATGATCAGGCGCTGGCCAACGCGCCCTATCAGGTGCTGGCCGACTGGCAGGAAGACTACGAAGGCAATCTGCGTATCGCCCTACCCGATACCTACGGTACCGAGAACTTCCTTAAAAAAGCCCCGCCCTGGCTTGCAAAATGGACCGGTATCCGGATCGACAGCGGTGACCCTGCCAACGGTGCCGAGCTTGCCATTCAATGGTGGCAACAACACGGGGAAAATCCAGCAGAGAAGATGATTATTTTCTCTGACGGTCTGAGCGTTGACGAAATCGAACGCTTGTATTACCGCTTTCACGGCAAGGTCCGGCTTGGTTTTGGCTGGGGCACGCTGTTGACCAACGACTTCCGCGGGCTGCGCGGCGATGAGCTCAATCCTTTTTCACTGGTGTGCAAGGCCTACGAGGCCAATGGCCGCCGGACCGTGAAGCTCAGCGACAATGTGCACAAGGCCATGGGCCCGGCCGAGGAAATAGCGCGCTATGTGCGGGTCTTCGGCGCCGGCGCACAGCAGCAGGATGATGTGATTGTCTGATGCCTGACTGAGGCGGGTCAGCTGTCTTCAGCCTGCTTGCGGTGCTGCTCACGATAGAACACATAAAGCGCTGCACCGATAATCAAGGCCGCGCCGATCCAGGTGTTCGGTGACGGGAACAGCCCAAAAACCAGATAGCTCAGCAACGCCGCATACAACAATCGGAAATAATCCAAGGGTGCCAGCAAGGACGCTTCAGCCCATTTATAAGCGTAAATCGTCGCTTTTTGCGAAAAATAAGACACGAAACCAATCGACGCCAACAAAGCCCATTCCGTGGCTGTCGGCCATTGCCAGAAGTAGATCGCCGGCAACATCATCACAAGCCCGACCCCTGTCGCCTGAAATGCCAGTATCGTCAAGGGGTGCTCCGTACGCGATAGTAAGCGGATAATCACCATGACCACGCCCGCGCAGGCCGCCCCGCCCAGAGCCATCAGGCCCCAGACCGAAAACCCTTCCGTGCCCGGCCGCAACATAATCAGAACACCGGCGAATCCCAGCACCAGCGCCGTCCAGCGATGCCGGCCGATCTGCTCACCGAGAAGCAGAACCGCGGCGATCGTGACAAAAAAGCTTTTGGCGAAACCGATGGTCGTGGCATCCGCCAGCGGCAGATGAATTACGGCCGAGAAACTACCCAGCATGGCCGCGATAGCAAAACCGATGCGGGCGAACTGCAAGCCCAGTCGCTGCGTCCTGAAGGTATCCGGCCAGGTTGCCCGAATCCGCGGCGTCAGCATGGCAATCATGCCGACCTGCCGCATAAACAGAATCTGCGTGACGTGCAGCCGCTCCCCGGCCAATTTGATCAGGGTAATCATGACGGTAAAACACAAGGCCGCCAGCAACAGCATGGTCGCGCCCTTGAGGTTATCGGGCAATTTGTGAAAACGGGTGAACACTGTTTTTCCGCGCAACGCAAAGCCAATCGGGCGGTCACTTTAGCGCAGCCACCGGCGGCGGCCAAATCGGCTTTGGGATAGAGACCGGTCCGCGGCATAGACTACAATAGCAAGAGCCTTTAACCCCGTTGCCGGCCCTGCAATTTCCCGGCAGCGACGCTGGCGGAGTTGCTAATGACAGACTGGTATGTGAAGAATCTCGGCGATGCCATGTTGGCCGATGCCGCCAAGGACAGTATCCGGGAGCGGCTCGAATCAGCCCATCACAAGGCCGGTGAACCGGCATCGGCGACGGCGTATTTCCGGCATGAATCCGACGGCCGCCTGCATTGCGAGTTGAAAATCTACTTTTCCGCCGGTTTTGCCGGTATTGCCAAAGAACTCGGCGCCGTGCCCTGCGCACCACCATCGCCGCACGGACTCAGCCTGTTGGCCGGTTCAGCAAAGAAAGCGGGCGCCCTGTAGGAGCGGCCATGGCCGCGACAACGGTGGCTCGGTCATGCACCGCAGGTCGCCTGTGTACAGGCCCCTACAATTGCCCAGCAACACCTCTCTCCTGTAGGAGCGGCTACAGCCGCGACCTTTGGCGCCAGGCGCAGCACCGCCAGTCGCCTGCATGCAGGCTCCTACAATAGGGGATCAGGCCAGGAGGCGGGCGAATTCGGTGATGCCGGCGGTGCCGCTGATATCGGAGGGCAGAAGCGGGAGTTGGATGAGGGGAAGCTTGCGGACGGAGCCGGACAGTGTTTTCAGCGCCTGTTCTTCAAGCGCGTGGCGACTGGCCAGAAACTCACCCTGATCAGTGGGGGAACGGCGGTTGACAACGAGACCACCGACACGGACACCGGAGGAATGCAGATCGGTGTAGAACTCACCGGTTTCGAGGACCGGCAGGCGTTCGGCGGTCAGTACGATAAAAAATACGCATTCGGCCGGATCAGTAAGCACGGCCCGCAGGGCCTGAAAGCGTTCACGCCGGGCCAGCAGCAAGGCGCGTAGCTTTTGGTTGCGCCGGTCGACCGGGTCCTCGCTGCCGGCCACAGCGCGGTCACGGCCGCTGGGCGTGAGGCCGCGCACCAGTGCGCTCAGGTGTTCGGAACGGGCGCGTCGCTCGAGCAAGCCGTCGGTCCAGACGGCCATCAGCTCCGGCAATGCCATCAGACGTGAGGTATGACCTGAGGGCGCGGTGTCGAAGACCAGATGATCGTAGCCATCGGCGTCCTCGACCACCAGTTTGGCGATGCGTTCGAGAATCGCCGCCTCATGGGTGCCGGGGGACTCTGCCGCCATTTTCAGGTGTTTGGCGACTTCCTTGTGCAGATGCTCGGGCATCATCGCGCGCATGGTATCGCCGACTTCGCGCAAATGCTGTTTGGTGGTGGCCGCCGGGTCGAGCTCAATAACATCAAGGTTGTCACGCACGCAGATGCGCTTGTCACCGATACGGCGGTCCCACAGATGCCCGAGATTGTGCGCAGGATCGGTGGAAACCAGCAGGACTTTGCGTCCGCTATCGGCAAGCGCGGTGGCGGTGGCGGAGGCAACCGTTGTTTTGCCCACGCCACCTTTACCGCCGAAGAACACCACCCGGTTGTGACCGATCAGCTCTAGCAGCATTTGAAGTTCTCCAGTGGCGAGTGTTCCATGCCCATACGTTTATGCCAGGCATGGAAGTCCTCATAGACAACCGGCAACAACTCCAGCGTGTAATAGCTGGCCGGATTGGGCACGCCCAGAGCCTCGGACATGACCAGCATCATAAACAGATCATCCTCCTGCTGGCGGGCTTTGATAAAGCCCGCCCGGTAAGGTGCTGCATAATACTCGGTCAGTCCGTCAGCAAAGGCCCGCCACTTGTCACGCAGGGACATGCTCAGCCAGCCTGCCCGGTCGCAGCACCAGCATCATCATCCGACCACACAACCGCCGGCTCCTGCCGCGCCCGGTGCATGGCGGCAAAGGCCTCGATAGTGACCCAGATGGCGGCAATCAGAATGATGATATCCATGCCCAGCAACAGCCAGTTCTGCGCTTCGTAGAACTGACGCAACTGTACAACCGCAGCCCACAACGCCACCGTCAGTACAAACAACAGCGGCAACAAGACCGGCCAGACCGGACGCCGCAGGCGGGTCAGCATAACGCAGACAATGGAAAGGGTCAGGGCTGCCATAAGCTGGTTGGTGGTGCCGAACAGCGGCCAGATCAACATACCGCCGGAGCCGTCACCGCCGGCAGAAAAAGTCAGACCGACAGCCACCACGATCACAATCACGGTTGCCACAAGACCGGACAGTTTGACGCCCATGATCTCGCCGATTTCCTGCACAACGAAGCGCTGCAGGCGCACACCTGTGTCCATGGTTGTCGCGGCAAACAGCACCGCCATGGTCGCCAGAATCGTGGTCGACAGCGATGTCGGAATACCCAGACCTGCATTAATCAGGTTACCGCCGCCGGCAACAAAGGCATTCACGCCGCCTTTGCTGAAAGCAGTGTAAATCGCTTCCCACTCAGCCAGGGTCTGAAAACCGGCCGTGGTGGCAACCACCGTACCCAGTGCCAACAGCCCCTCACCGACAGCACCGAAGTAACCGACAAAGCGGGCATCGGTTTCCTTGTCCAGCTGTTTTGAGGAGGTACCGGAGGCGACAATACCGTGGAAACCGGAAATCGCTCCGCAGGCGATGGTCACAAACAACAGCGGCAGCAGCGCAGGCGTGCCTTCGGGCAGATTCATATTGATTGCCGGTGCGACCAGCGTCGGCGTGGTAATCAGAAAGGCGCCGTACAGAATGGCCAGCCCCACGAACAACTGCAGGCCGTTGATGTAGTCACGCGGCTGCAGCAGTACCCACACCGGCAACAGCGAAGCAATACCGCCATAGACAAACAACACCACAATCCAGAAAGCATTGGGTGACATCCCCAGAATCGTGTCCGGCAAAACCACCGGATACTGATCGCCGAGAATCATCAGGCCGTAGAGCGCAACCACACCGACGATGGACACCAGCGGCAAATTCCATTTGAAGCGGTAAATCGCCTGCCCGATAAACAGCGCAACAATGATCGCGCCCCAGGTCGGGATCACCGCAGTGGGGGTGGAAACCAGCAGCTTGGAGATCACCACCGCAAACGCCGCGACCACCATCAACAGCAACAGAAAGATCACCACCAGAAACAGATTACGTCCCCGGTTACCGATATAGCGGCCCGACAGAGTGCCTATCGACTGGCCATTATGCCGTTGCGATGCCCACAGCGCGCCAAGATCATGCATCCCGGCGATAAAAACCGTTCCGAACGTGACCCACAGAAAGGCCGGAAACCAACCCCAGATCACCGCCACCGCCGGACCGACAATCGGTGCCGCACCGGCGACCGACGTAAAGTGGTGGCCCCAGAGCACATACTTGTTTGTGGGGACGTAATCGACCCCGTCATTCATGGTGTGTGCCGGCGTCCGGTAACCGGCGGAGAGTTGATAGACCCTGGCGCCGAGAAAGCGCGAGTAAAGAAAATAACCACCGATCATCATACCCAGACCGATGATCACCAGGATCAGTGAATTCATGGGACCTCCTCTAGTGTGTAAGAAACAGACAGCTGAACGGGCGCAATGGCGCCCGTCTGTCCGGTGTTGAACAGCCTTGTGAACGCCCCCGGCCTCCGGCGGGAGCGCGCGCGTCTTGCCTTACTGCTTATTCTGCCGTCGGAAATTTCCTCCGGCATCCTTGCGTGACCAGAATCCGGCCGGCACCGAACCGGAAACAGTGTGCCGGGAATCGCCGCGACCGGCGTAAAGAACCACAGCCGTGGCCACAATTGGCCTCGCATTATAAACGCCCAAACCGGATCAGGCTGCTAAATTTACCTCCTGCAGGAGCGGCTATAGCCGCGACCTACCGAGCCAACCGCGACACCGACGCCCACCTGTAGGAGCGGCTATAGCCGCGACCCTCCGCACCCAACCGCAACAACGATGGTCGCCTGTATACAGGCTCCTACAAATGCACGCATGCCGTGGCGGAAGCAGAACGGAGATAGGATGCCGGACTGGGAAAAACTGAGTAATTCTGAAGATCGGTATGCTGACGTCGCGCTGGACAATACAGAGCAGTTCAACACGCAGTTTGTTACCGGTTGTGGCAATAGCGACGTTGAGTTTTGTACCAGCCATGATTAGCCTAATGATCACCAACTATCTCACGAATACATCGTTTGAAACAGATTTTCGGTCTGCGGTAAAATCATGACGGACGCCTACGTCGATATCACCAACCCCGTAACGGCAACTACTCCCATGCCGATCAAACAGAGTGCAGGAGCGGTATGTACGTCGCAGCCACGTTGAATATTTTATGAATTGACGGGGACTCCAGCGATGGAATTGCATCTGGGGAATCAGTGACCTGTCAGGGATCGGATTCAACTATTTTCAGTTCGTCCAATTTCGCTAGGCGAGACGCTTCTTGCTAAACAATTCGCGTACCTTCCTAAGTTTGCGGAATCTGTTTAAGCGCGAGACAAGCATTGATCAGCGCGGACGCCCTACCAGCGAAACAAGCGTCTGCGATCGAGCTAGGCTATCGTTTGCAGCCTGTCTTGTACGCGAAGTGCTGGTTTTGCAACGCGCATCATTGTATTTACAGCAAGGATCGTTATATGGCGCGGTTTACATGGCCGATGATGCGGAGGATGAGTATAGCGAGGCTGCAACTAACCGCCACGTTGAACCGAGCCCATTTTCTAACGGTAATGTATCTGGGGATAACGATCCTGTTTTTGAATTTAGGACTGATGAGGGTGAGTAATGAGTATTGTTCAACGCTTTTTTTCTTTGGGGGGGCTGGGCGCGGTTCTTCTTACTGCCGGATGTGGCGGGGGTGGTTCGACAAGTTATTCAGGGGATACTAGCGATTACGATGTAACCGGCTTTTACGATAACTGTATAAATTCGCCCGCTGTTCAGGAGGCGCTCGGGGTCTATAGCGGCGAAATATCAAGTTATGGTCCGGGGTGTACTTGGAACGCGGAGGCAACTGTCACCGTAACTAACGTCTGTCAACTGGAGATTTATATGGATCTCGTTCTTACTGATTGGCCTGAATATGATGATGAGTATTGTTATGAAGGCCCGTTTTATGGGGGGGGGCGGATGGACTTGGATGATGTGGCAATGGATGAAATAACTCGGCCTTATTACGTAAGAGTGTACGATCAAACGGGCACGTGGACTTTAAATGACGGAAATAGATACCCGTTCTTAAGTAGTTTCAATGCGGTTTTTAGGGGCGATGATACGTTAACTCTTGACGAATATAAGGATACTCCGACAAATGTGCTTTACAAGGTTCAGTAATATGTTTCCGCGCAGCGTTGCTGTCGTCAGTTTGTTTTTTATGGGATGCGCTGTTTCGGTTGCGGGCGATATAGCAACAGAGAAAACGCATGTCCGAAGCCCAACTCCTGTTTCAGCATGGCCTTTACTGGATCATGCTTAAAGGACTCCGGCCCCGGTCTCGCGTCACCAGCTCCTTCCCAGCTTGATCTAACACGCCAGAATGACCCGGAACACAGGGGATGATGGGTATAACCGTCAAGGCTTTACGCTGATACGGGCAGCGCGAGGTCGGCTGTAGGAACGGCCATGGCCGCGACCTGCCCTGCCCCGCCGCAACACCGACGGTCGCCTGCATGCAGGCTCCTACAGTCCTCCTCTATGACCAATCGGTTTGAGGTCAGTCAGAACACGGGTGCAGTGTGCGCGTGACGTGAAAATAATCAGCACACCAAAGTACAATCACGCGCACTAGCAAGCCCCCATAAAACGGCAAAACCACCCCAAGCGCATTTTTCGCCCCTTTTTGGGCGCAAGCAAAAAGGGGCTCGCTCGCCTACGGGAGTCCGGTATAGACACCGGTGTTTTTACGAGCGAAATTTTTCCGCCGCAGGTATTCGGGGGTGGTATAACCGCTAACTTTTAAGCGCATCTGCGACACCGTTGGTCGCCTGCATGCAGGCTCCTACAATTGTCCGGCAACACCGGCGACCTGCCGTGCCCCACCGCAACACCGACGGTCGTCTGCATGCAGGCTCCTACAATTGTCCGGCAACACCGGCGACCTGCCGTGGCCCGCCGCAACACCGATGGTCGCCTGCGTGCAGGCTCCTACAATTGTCCCGCAACACCGGCGACCTGCCGTGCCCCACCGCGACACCGAGGTCGCCTGCATGCAGGCTCCTACAATTGTCCGGCAACACCGGCGACCTGCCGTGCCCCACCGCAACACCGACGGTCGCCTGCATGCAGGCTCCTACAATTGTCCGGCAACAACGGCGACCTGCCGTGGCCCGCCGCGACACCGACGGTCGCCTGTGTACAGGCTCCTACAGGGGGGGCGCTGTCGCCCGAAACGCGGTAAAGTGATACACATACTCTAAGACCGGCATCAAGACCGGCGTTATCTGTATGCCACCGGCAGGAGGATTACCATGCCGCTTTTCCAGGACACGTCGGGTTCGTTCGACGCGCTTTACGCTGCCTTCTCATGGGAGGTTCCCGAGTACTTTAATATGGCCGCAGAGGTCTGCGACCGGCACGCGCATCTGAGCGATTCAGTAGCGCTCTATCAGGAAAACGAGGCCGGCGACAAGGCAAGCTTCAGCTTTGCCGAGGTGTATCGCATGGCCAATCAGCTGGCGCATGTGCTGCAGGACCTGGGCGTACAACGCGGTGACCGGGTGGCGATTGTGTTATCGCAACGGATCGAGACCGCGCTCACGCATGTGGCGGCGCATAAGCTCGGCGCGGTGTCGCTGCCGCTGAGCGTGCTGTTCGGCCCCGACGCCTTGTTGTACCGCCTGCAGGACAGCGGCGCGCGGGTCCTGGTGACCACCGCTGAGATCGCCGCCAAAGTTGAGCTGCTGCGCGCACAGCTGCCGCAACTGGAGCAGGTGCTGGTTTGCGATAACGCGGCCGCAGCACCGGACGGGGCGGTTGATTTCTGGAATGCGCTGAAACAGGCACCAACGGATTTCAACACGGTGCAGACCCGGGCCGAAGACGCGGCCTTACTGATTTACACCTCCGGCACCACCGGCCCGCCCAAGGGTGCACTGATTGCCCACCGTGGCCTGCTCGGTAATTTGCCGGGTTTTGAGTTGTCGCTGAATTTCTTCCCGCAGCCGGACGATGTGTTTTACACCCCGGCCGACTGGGCCTGGACCGGCGGCCTGCTGGACGGGCTTTTGCCCAGCTGGTACTACGCTAAACCGATTGTCGGCTTTGAATGCGGCAAGTTTGACCCCGTGCGCGTACTGCAACTGCTACAGGACTATAAGGTCACGACCGGTTTTTTCCCTCCCACCGCACTGAAAATGCTGCGTGCCGTAGCGGACATACCGCAGCGCTTTGACCTGCATCTGCGCGCCATGATGTCAGCCGGTGAAACCGTCGGCGAGGAGTTGTATCACTGGGCCAGAGAAACCTTTGGTATCGAGATCAACGAGATGTGCGGTCAGACAGAACACAACTACATGATCGGCAATTGCAGCGCGATTATGCCGGTGCGGCCCGGCTCCATGGGCAAGGCCTACCCCGGTCACCGAGTCGAGGTGATGGATGAGGACGGGCAGTTGCTAGCGCCCGGCAAGCACGGCGAGTTTGTCGCGCACCGTGACGATGCGGTGCATTTTCTCGGCTACTGGCAACGCCCGGAAGCAACCGCCGCCAAGTACAGCGGCGACTGGTTCCGTACCGGTGATGTGGGCTACCGCGATGAGGACGGCTATCTGTGGTTTACCGGGCGCGCTGATGATGTGATCAGCAGCGCCGGCTACCGTATCGGCCCCGGTGAGATCGAAGACTGTTTGCTGCGCCACCCTGCCGTATTACAAGCCGCGGTGATCGGTGTGCCGGACCCTGAAGGCCTGCGCGGGGATATAGTACAAGCCTGTCTGGTGCTGCGCCCGGGTATCACACCATCGGATAAGTTGCGCGGCGATATACAAGCCCTGGTAAAACGCAATCTGGCCGCCTATGAATATCCGCGTTCGATTGTGTTTGTCGATGAACTACCCATGACAACCACCGGCAAAATACGTCGCAATGTGTTGCGTGAAACCGCTGCGGCGGCACTGAAAAAGGAACAATAACATCAATGAGCGTTGACATTCCCGCGCCGCAGGAAGTGCCTTCCAATGATGATTTTGGTCCGTGGCTGGCGCAGGCCTCGATTCTGATTGTCGACGATGAGCCGGGCATGCGGCATTTTCTCAGCCGGACTCTGGCCTCACGCTGCAAGCATGTGGAAGAAGCCGCCAGCGCGGCCGAAGCCTCGGAAAAGCTCGACGAGAAAGTCTTTGATGTGGTGATTATCGACAACATCATGCCCGGCAAAAGCGGTGTTGAATGGTTGCGTGAGCAGCGTCAGGTGGGCTTTTTTACCAATGCGATTCTGATGACGGCCTACGCCGATCTGGATACCGCAATACAAGCCCTGCGCGCCGGTGCGGTGGACTTTGTACTCAAGCCTTTCCGCTCTAACCAGATGCTTAATGCCATCGCCCGCTGCCTGAGTGACAAACACCTGCAAAACGAGAACTTTGTCCTGCGTCAGGAGCTGCGGGTAGCGTCCGACACGGTGCTGCATACACGCCTGAACGGTAACTCGCCGAGCATCCGGCGTATCCGTCAGACCCTCAGTCGTGTGGCGCCTCTGCCTACCTCGGTGTTGATCACCGGCCAGTCGGGCACCGGCAAGGAGATTGCGGCGCGTTCGATCCATGCGCTTTCCGAGCGCGCCGACAAGCCTTTTGTGCCGGTCAACTGCGCGGCCATTCCGCACGATATGATCGAAGCGGAGCTGTTCGGCCATCTCAAAGGCGCTTTCACCGGCGCTACCGGGGCACGCGACGGGCTGTTCCTGCATGCCCGCGGCGGCACGCTGTTTCTCGACGAGATCGGCGAAATGCCGCTGGCCACACAAAGCAAGCTCTTGCGCGCACTGGAAAGCCGGCGTATCCGGCCACTTGGCTCCTCGCGCGAAGTGCCGGTGGATGTGCGGTTTTTGTTTGCCACCAATGCCGAACTGGAAAGCGCCGTCGAGCAGGGCAAGTTCCGCGCGGACTTGTATTACCGGATTAATGTGATGCAGATTGCCATGCCGCCGCTGAGCGAGCGGCGCGAGGATATAGCCGAGCTGAGCAAACTGTTTATGGAGCGCCTCTCGCACCAGCTTGGCATGGCACCGGTGCCGCTGACCGAACAGACTCTGGCCGCGCTGCAGAATTACGACTGGCCGGGCAATGTACGGGAACTGCGTAACACCATCGAACGGGCCCTGATCCTCGGCGAGTTTCCGGAGGATTTTGCCGGTAGCGAGAACATGCCCGAAGAATCAGGCAGCGATTCGCTGGCCGCCGCCGAACGCCGGCATATTCTGCGGGTACTGGAGGAGTCCGGCGGTAACCGCGCCGAAGCGGCACGACGGCTGGGCATCTCGCGCAAGACCATCGACCGCAAACTGGCACGCTGGACGCGCGCGAACGCCGATGCCTGAACGCAGTCAACGCGCGGCCCGGCCAGTGCGCCAGCGCCTGCTGGCCATCGCCCTGTTGCCGATGCTGGTGATTATGCCGGTGCTGCTCGGCATCGGGGTGTTTTACTGGAATGCCCGTTACGACGATATGCTGATTGCCAAGGTCAATGGTGATCTGACCATCGCGCATCAGTATTTTGTGCAGATTCTCGATAACACCGGCGAGCATATCCGCGCGCTCGGCGCGTCGGTGGATTTCCGCGATGCCCTCCGGGATGGTGGCGAAACACTGCAAGCCCTGCTCCGACAGCAAACCGATGCGCGGCTGGATTTTCTTTATCTGGTCAGCGCCGACGGGGAGCTGATTGCAGCCAGCCCGGCCGGTGCCGGACCGCCCGATCCGCTGCACTGGCCGGTGGTCAGAGACGCGCTCTCGGGCCGTGCCGGCACCCAGGTGGATATATTTCCCGGCGAGGTGCTGCAGGCGCTTTCAACAAGCCTGGCGACACGCGCACAGATCGAATTGGTGCCGACCGCCAACGCCACGCCCAGCGACCGCAGCAGCGAAACACGCGGTATGGTGATTCACTCCTCCAGCCCGGTGCGCCTGCCCGACGGGCGCATGGCCGCGCTGACCGGCGGCATGCTGCTGAACCGCAATCTGGGCATTATCGATACGATTAACGAGCTGGTTTATCAGTCCGCCGGCCTGCCCGAAGGCAGTCAGGGTACCGCGACCCTGTTTCTCGACGATGTGCGTATCTCCACCAATGTGCGTTTGTTTGAGGATCGCCGTGCGCTCGGCACGCGTGTCTCGGCGCGCGTCCGTGATGCGGTGCTCGGTGCCGGCGAGACCTGGCTGGACCGCGCTTTTGTTGTTAATGATTGGTATATCTCGGCCTATGAGCCGGTCCTCGACAGCTTTGGCAAACACGTCGGCATGATTTACGTGGGCTTTCTGGAAGCGCCGTTCCGGAAAATCAAGTATGCCACCCTGGCCATGACAATCCTGGCTTTTGTGCTCGCCGCGGCTGTCACCATACCTGTATTACTGCGCCGGGCCAGAGAGATTTTCCTGCCGCTGGAACTGATGAACCGCACCATAAGCCGGGTCGAGAGCGGTGACTTTTCGGCGCGCACGGCCATTGCCAGCGGCGAGGATGAAATCACCCGCGTGGCGCAGCATCTGGATGATCTGCTCGATCAGGTACAGGCCCGCAACCGCGAACTGCAGCTGGCCGCAGAGACTCTGAACGACCGCGTCGAGGCACGTACCCGCGAACTGCGCGAAGCCAATGCGCGTCTGGAACTGGCCACCCGGCAACTGATTGTTTCGGAAAAACTCGCCGCCATCGGTGAGATCACCGCCGGCATGGCACATGAAATCAACAATCCGGTGGCGGTGATGCAGGGCAATCTGGACCTGCTGCGCAGCACGCTGGGCGCGGCGGCCGGGCCGGTCAGCCAGGAAATTGATCTGATCGACGAGCAATTGCACCGCATCAATCTGATTGTCACCCGGCTGCTGCAGTTTGCCCGTCCGGAAGAGTACGCCGGTTATGTTGAGAGCGTGGAACCGGCCGAGGTGGTGCGCGATTGTCTGCCGCTGGTGCAACATCTGCTGAAAAAATCCGGCATCCGCTTTGAGCAAACCCACACCGCTACACGGCGGGTGGCAATGAACCGCACCGAGCTGCAGCAGGTGCTGGTCAATCTGATAGTCAACGCCATCCATGCCATGCCCGATGGCGGCGTACTGCGCATCAGCGACGAGGACAGCGATTGCGGCGCCGGAGCCGGTCTGCTGATCCGCGTGTCGGATACCGGCGTGGGCATACCGACTGAGATCCGCTCGCGGATTTTCGATCCGTTTTTCACCACCAAAAAGGAAGCCGGCACCGGCCTCGGTCTGTCGCTCAGCCACACCCTGATCAAACGTCAGGGCGGTCATCTGTGCGTGGACAGCGAAGCGGGCAAAGGCAGCACCTTTACCCTCTATCTGCCGCAGGCCGGCTAGCGGACAAATTGTCCCGGACACCCTTCTGAAAGTGGACATTTTGTCCACTTTTTCGCCTAAACCCCTTAGCTAACTTACTGTTATTTGGCTTTTTTTGCGATTGGTCAATTCCTTGATAGGCACTGCCTATCACGTCATTGCCTGTGCGGCTGCCAGGTCCCCGGCGCGTCCGCGCTGTGGCCGTCAGGCAAGAGTGATACATCCATTTGCAGGAGGAGAACCTGAATGTTCGACAAACTAAAAAAACAGCATATCGTTGCTGACGAGGGATTTAACCGCTGGAAGGTCCCGCCAGCTTCAATCGCCATACATATGTGTATCGGCTCCGTCTACGCCTGGAGTATTTTCAATCCCCCGCTGACCCGGGAGCTCGGCGTCGTATCGGCTTCCGCCGGCGACTGGAGCCTGCAGTCGGTGGTGTGGATTTTTTCCGTGGCCATCGTGTTTCTCGGTCTGTCTGCCGCATTCGGCGGTAAATGGCTGGAGGAAGTCGGCCCGCGCATGGTCGGCACCGTGGCGGCCTTCTGTTGGGGCGGCGGTTTTCTGATCGGCAGCGTGGGCATAGCCACGCACCAATTGTGGCTGCTGTATCTGGGCTACGGTGTGCTCGGCGGCTGCGGGCTCGGGCTCGGTTATGTGTCGCCGGTCTCGACCCTGATCCGCTGGTTTCCGGACCGCCGTGGCATGGCCACCGGGATGGCGATTATGGGATTCGGCGGCGGCGCCATGCTCGGCGCGCCGGTCAAGGAATTCCTGCTCGGTCTGTACTATCAGGCACCGACCTATCTGGGCCCCGAAGCGGCCGTGAAAATGATCACCGAAGGCGGCCGCCGGCTGGCCGAGGTGAATGGTCAGATGGTCGAAGTGGTGGTCGCCGGTGCCAAGCAGCTGGCTGCCGCGCCGGTCCCGCTGGAAGAAGGCGTGTATGTGGTCGGCAGCGGTAACACCGGTGCGGCCGCGACCTTTGTCACACTGGGTGTGGCCTATTTCGTGATCATGATCATGGCCGCCTTTGCCTTCCGGGTACCGCGTGAAGGCTGGCAACCGGAAGGCTGGACACCGCCCAGCGCCGATTCGGCCAGCCGCAAGATGATTACCGACAAACACGTGCATATCGACCAGGCTCTGAAAACCCCGCAGTTCTATCTGCTGTGGATGGTGCTGTGCTTTAACGTGACCGCCGGTATCGGCGTGATCGGCGTGGCCAAAACCATGATGGGGGAAATCTTCGGCACTACTCTGCCGCTGATTGTGAACGGCGCGTTTGCCGCGACCTACGTGCTGATGATCTCGGTGTTTAATATGCTCGGGCGCTTTTTCTGGGCTTCGGCTTCGGATTACATCGGGCGTAAAAACACCTATTACTGCTTTTTTATCCTCGGCATCGCACTCTATATGTCGATCCCCTATGCCGCACAGCAGGTCAGTGTGGCCCCGGCGGTGACCTGGCTGGTGATGTTCTACGCTGCGACCATGATCATCTTCACCATGTACGGCGGCGGCTTTGCCACCATCCCGGCTTATCTGGCGGATATTTTCGGCACCAAGTACGTCGGTGGTATTCACGGCCGCCTGCTGACAGCCTGGAGTACGGCCGGTGTGCTCGGCCCACTGGTGATCACCCAGCTGCGCCAGGCCTCGCTGACCAGCTCGCTGCGTGAACTGGCGGCCAAGGTTGATCCGGCGGCGTTTCAGGCCAAGTTCGGCGCCGGTATCGAGCAGCTCGAGCAGTTGGTGGCGGCGAAAACCGTGACCGTGGCCAAGCTGATGGAGATTGCCCCGGCCGGCACGGTTGACCCGACACCCAGCCTCTACAACACCACCATGTACACCATGGCAGGCCTGCTGGTGGCCGGGTTGATTGCCAACGCGCTGGTCCGTCCGGTGGCCGAGCATCACCATATGCAGGATGAGGAAGACGAGCACCTGCATGCACTGGAAGTGCCGCGTGCGACCTACGCCAACAAGGGACAGACAGCCAGCGACTGACTGTTCCGCAGGACAAGGGCAAGCCTGTTGCGGGCTTGCCCTTTTTTTATGCCCGCCACCTATCCACGCGGGCTAATCCGTCAGGGACGATTGCAGCGCCCCCGCGACAGGCTAAACTAACCGGCAAGCCAACAGGAGTCTTTTCATGCACGCCATAGTCGGTTTTACGCTTATCCCGATCGGCACAGGGGTTTCGGTCTCGCCTTATATCGCCCGCGTCCAGCAGGTTCTCGACGCATCCGGCCTGCACTACGAAACCACGGCCAACAGCACCAATATCGAAGGTGAGTGGGATGCCGTCTTCAACACCCTGCGCCAGTGCCACGAGGCGGTTCACGCCGAAGGTGCGGTGCGTATTCATACTTCGATTCAGGTCGGCACCCGCACAGACCGCGAACAGCGCATGTCGGACAAACTGAAAAGTCTGGAGAAATACCAGCCCACCGGACTGGCCTGAGCGATGAGTGCTGTGTTACCAAGCCGGCGACGCGGTCGGCTGCTGCCCTATGCGCTGCTGCTCTTTGTCGGCGCGCTGTGGGGCTCGACTTTTTCCCTGACCCGGCTGGCGCTGGGCGACGGCGACCATCCGGTCGGGCTGACCTTCTGGCAGGCCTGCGGCGGTGCGCTGATTCTGCTGCCGCTGGCCCTGAGCCGTTACGGCGGCGGTCTGTCGCTGCGCTATTGGCGGCACTACCTGACGGTGGCCGTGTGCGGCACGGCGGTGCCGGGCATCGTGTATTTTTACGCCGCCGACAAAGTCCCCACCGGGGTGCTGTCGATGACCGTCGCACTGGTGCCGATTTTTACCTGCGCCGGCGCCTGGCTGACACGGACCGAGCCATTTGCGCTGAAGCCGGCGTTCGGCGTCACTCTGGGCCTGATTGCGGTCTGGCTGATTATCGGCCCGGAAAACGCCCTGCCCGATCCGGCTCTGGCCGGCTGGATGATGTTCGCGCTGATCGCGCCGGTCTTCTACACCTTCGAGAATCTCTATGTGGCGTATAAGGTGCCGGAAGAGCTGAACACGATTTCATTGCTGGCCGGGGCGCTGCTGATCGCCGCTCTGCTGACCCTGCCAGCCGCGCTGGCGGTCAATGGCTTTGTCCTGCCCTGGCAGATGTCGCCCTCCGCCCTGACCGCGCTGAGCCTGCTGGTGGTGGTCAGTGCAGTGGCTTATCTGGCGTTTCTCGCGCTGGTACGTCTGTCCGGCGCGGTCTTTGGCAGCCTCTCCACCTACCTGATCACTCTGGCTGGGGTCATGTGGGGCATGCTGTTGTTCGGCGAACGGCATTCGCTTTGGATATGGACCGCGGCTGTGCTGCTGATCGGCGGTTTGGTATTGGTCACGCCAAGGGGTGAGCATTGAATTTTCACAGATCCGGCACCGTACCGTGTAATTGCCGGCGGCTGGCACTATATTCAACGGACAATAACGAAACCAATGGAGAGAGACATGATAAAACGAGATTGGCTGGCGCCGGCCCTGCTATTACTGATCAGCAGCCCGGCCGCTATGGCCGCGGATGTAACCATCACCACCGGCGGCAAAGGCGGCTCTTACTACAGCACCGGTGAAAAGCTCGCTGACATGCTGCGTGGCTTTGACCACGATGTGACCGTTGAACGCAGCGCCGGCTCGGTCGAGAACATCAAACGCGTCGCATCCGGCGAGGCGACACTGGGCTTTACCCAGCTCGATGCGCTGGCCTGGTGGATGGGGCGCAACCCGTCACCGGCCGGCCAAAGCCCGGTCAAAGTGCTGGGGAATCTGTTTTCCGAGTGCGTCTACATTGCCGTCAACCGCAAAGGCCCGATCAGCAACGAAGGCGATCTGGAGACGGACAAAGCCCGCATCGCCGTGCAAAAACAAGGCTCCGGCTCAGCGGTGACCTGGGAATACATGCGCGAGCTGGAACCGGGCTACACCAAAGCCACGGTGGTCTTTGATGGTGGCATGCAGGCGCTGGCACGGCTGGCCGCCGAGCCTGACGGCGATATCAATGCCTTTATGTGGGTGAACAACCCCGACAGTCTGGATCAGCGCTATCTGCAAACCGTGCTCGGCAACGATGCCCTGGAGCTGATCGATGTGGACGACAAGGACCTGAACGACAAATTTGAACCGCTCGGCCGTCCGATCTACCGCTTTGAAGAACCGGATGTGGCCAAAGGCCTGATCTTCGATGATGAAATCGAAACCATCTGTATGGACGCGGTGGTCATCGCCAATCCGGATACCGACGACGAAACCCTCGACGATATGGCGGACATCATGCTTAACCAAAAAGACGTACTTTTAACGCGGGAATAGTTACAAAGTGTTTCAGTAAACAGAGAGCCGCACCGGCAACGGAGCGGCTTTTTGTTTTTAAATCAAAAGCATCCGTGTATTTTGCCAAGTGTGTCCTGATAGTTCACAAATAGCCTGATTTGTTTCCAAACCCACACTCTTCTGTCATATTCAGCCGGCTTGGCGCCGGCGTGCGCCGCGCAGGGTTCTGATCCCGCCTCTGTTCAGAGACGATCAAAACCGCCACACATATCGGCATCCGATGTTTTGTTGCCCCTTTGTATTTCACACAATACCGCCCGGACAGGGTGGAAAGGGCCTATTTAGCTAATGAAAACGCTGACAACTGACCCATCAAAACTCTCTCTTATCTGCATTCTGGCATTGAACCTGACGCTCAGCGGCTGCGGTGGCAGCGGAAGCAGCAGCGACGATAACGACAGCAGCGCCGGGCAAAATTCAGGCAGCACGGACAACGATGACAGCGACAACGGCAGCAATGCCGGTCCCGAACAGCCGGTAGCGGAAAGCCCGGCCCCCGATTCGCCTCTGGTCATCAATGAGATTCTCACCGCTGTGGACTTCCGCGACGATGCGGCGGTCGAAAACCCGCGTGGCGAAAACACGCCCTGGCTGGAGATTTACAACCGTGGCGATAGCGCTCTGAACCTCGGCGACTACACCCTGTCGGTGCCGGTCGACTATATGCAAAGCTGGAACTTTCCGGATATGACGCTCGCTGCCGGCGAGCATCTGATCGTCTGGGGCGACGGCCAGACCGGTGACGACACCGATGGCAATCTGTTCAGCAGCATCTATCTGCGTTCGGCACGCGTTATTGATCTGCGCGATGCTGACGGCAATCTGCTCGATCGCCTCGATATGAGCGGTTTTCCGGCGGATATCTCCTATGGCCGCTACCCTGACGGCGACGACTGGCGCTATGTGTATTCCTCACCCAGCCCCGGCGAGAGCAACCCGGCCGGTGACAACGGCTTTGCGCTGAACTGCGAGATGATCTCACTGGGTGTCGGCGACACATTACAAGCCGTGTCATTCCCGCCACGCTCGCTGACATGGGAGGCTGACACTGATCTGCTGAAAGTCAGTGACGACGGTGCGATCACCGCCATTAAAGACCAGTCCGGCGACAGTCAGGTCAGCATCAGTGCCACCGATGAAGACGGCAATACCGAAGTCTGCGATATTACAGTCGTAAACTGGAAGACCAACCAGTCTGTGCTGCTGGTCAGCGATACACCGCCGGCCGACTTCCTGCTCGATACAATCGACGGGGTGTTGTATTACACCTACCCCGGCAAGTTGCTGGCCACCACCAATGGTATGCAAAGCTACGAACAGGTCGGCAGCTTTCCGGAAACACCCGGTCACCCGATCATGGTGAAAACCGACAACGGCTACTATGTCAGTTCCGGGGCCAACGTTTACCACTCCAGCGATTTGGCTGATTGGTCAGTCAGCAATGCCATGCGCACCAAAACGCTGTTACACGGCTTTGCCAGTTTCAAGGACAACGACGGCACCGAACGCCTGTTTGCCGGCGAGTACTCAACAGAAAAAGCCAACCCGCATTCCGTTTACCGCGGCCTGCTCAGCAAAAGCGGCGCAATCTGGGACGAAGTACTGCGCTTTGACAGTCTCGAAGACTATTACAACAGCGGTGGCAACCTGACCAGTATCCGCCACATTCACCTGACCATGACCGACCCGTACACCGGCGACGTCTGGGTCGGCACCGGCGACGCGGATGAGCATTCGCGCTTGTATTATTCGCCGGATAACGGCGAGAGCTTTATTCTGGTCGGCGTCGGCAGCCAGAAATACCGCACGCTGTCGATGTGGTTCACCGAGGACTATGTGTACTGGAATATGGACAGCGAACGGGCCGAGCAGCACGTGTACCGCCTGCCACGCAGTGTCTACCGTGACAACGGCAATAGCTGGCCGTCACTGACGCCGGAGCTGACCAGCGGCAGCACTGTGCCCGGCTTGCGCTATCTGGTCACAGCCAACAACGACGGCAGTCTGCCTGTTTCGGTCGGTCACCTCTACACCGAAACCGAAGCGCGCACGCTGCACGCCAATGCCTCGGTGCGGGTCATCGACGATGAGGACAACGACTACTCCGAAGATGTTGCCGAGCTTCGCCACGCATCACAGTGGTATCACAGTTGGGTTGAAGCCGACGACGGCAGCAAGGTCCTGCTGATGAGCACCTCGGTCGAAAGCATCGACGAGCTCAAGCGCGATAACAACAGCCGTATCTTCGGCTTCCGCGAGCTCGATGACGGCTCGGTTGACGTGCAGGAAGTGATGCTGGTCAAAAGCGAGGACCCCGACGAGTACGTCGCTTACTCGCAGCTGACGCCGGTGACTCAGGATGCCGACGGCTTTATTTATTTGCAGGGCCGTTTGACACCGCACCGGATCTACAAGGCGCGCCTGATGTGGCATAACGCCGACTAGTCAGTTTAAATCGGCAGGGGGTGACAAGTCGTTGCTGCTGTGCATAATCAAAAGCATATTCAGCAGCGATTGACACCCCATGCCACTGACTTCCGGGACCCTGAACTCACTACGTACAAGGCTGGCACGCCTCTATCCGGACGAAGACACCGACGAGCTCCTGGAGCGACTCGGTGTCATTTGCTCGCGCCATGAGAGGGATCACAGCCCCCCTACCGTATCGCGCCGCTGGGACGAATCTGACACCCTGCTTATCACCTACGGCGACAGCCTCACCCGCGAGGACTGTACACCGCTACAGGCGCTGGAATCCTTCAGCAGCACCTATCTCAAGAGCAGCATCGGCATTATTCACCTGCTGCCCTTCTTTCCCTATTCATCTGACGACGGCTTCTCTGTGATTAACTATCGCAGCGTGAACCCCGAGGTCGGTAATTGGGAACAGGTCTCACGCATCGGCAGCGACTTTGACCTGATGTTCGACTTCGTTCTGAATCACGTCTCACGCGATAGCCTGTGGTTTGCCGATTTTCTCGAGAATATGCCGCCCGGCAACCGCTACTTTATCGAAGCCGATCCGGACGACCCGCGTCTGAAACTGGTCACCCGCCCGCGCGCCGAACCGCTGATGGTGCGCATCCGTACCCGTCATGACGTGCGTCATGTGTGGGCGACCTTCTCCAAAGATCAGATCGACCTGAACTATGCCAACCCTGATGTCTTACTTCAGGCGCTGGATATCCTGTTGTATTACATTCGTCAGGGCGCGCGCATCGTGCGTCTGGACGCGGTTGCATTTCTCTGGAAAGAACTGGGCACAAGCTGCATCCACCTGCCGCAAACGCATGAAGTCATCAAGCTGATGCGGGATCTGATGGACGATCTGGCGCCGGAAGTGATTCTGCTGACCGAGACCAATGTCCCGCACAAAGAAAACGTCAGCTATTTCGGCGACGGCGACGAAGCCCATATGGTCTACCAGTTCAGCCTGCCGCCGCTGATGCTGCACGCCATCTACAGCGGCTCGACACGCTATTTGCGCCAATGGCTGCAGGCGCTGGAGCCGGCCCCGCCGGGTTGTACTTTTCTTAACTTCACCGCCTCACACGACGGCGTCGGTCTGCGCGCCCTCGAAGGCATCGTGCCGCAGGACGAAGTCAACGACCTGCTCGATGCCATGCGCAAACGCGGCGGCTTTATCTCGCACCGCACCCAGGCCGACGGCAGTCAGTCGCCGTATGAGCTCAATATCAGCTACTTCGACGCCCTGCGTGATCCGGATGCCTACCACGATATGTGGCATATCAACCGCTTTCTGCTTTCCCAGACCGCGGCGATGTCACTGCAAGGGGTGCCGGCCATCTATATCCATTCCCTGCTGGCCACGCCCAACTATCAGGAAGGCGTTGAAAATACAGGCCGGACCCGCACCATCAACCGCCGGCGCTGGGATCTGGATGAGCTGACCGAACGCCTCGATGACCCGGGTTCAGCCGCGCATATCGTCTTCAATACCCTACGCAAACGGCTCGCCCTGCGTCGCCAACAACCGGCTTTTCACCCGGATACCCGGCAACTGATCTTCGATCTCGACGACAGCTTGCTGGCCCTGCAGCGGGTTTCTCCGGACGGGCTGCAGACCATCACCTGTCTGTACAATTTCACCGCTGTGGCCAAGACAGTGCGTCTGAACAGGATTGGTCTGGAGGGTTCTCTGCAGTCAGAACTGACTGATCTGATTTCGGGGGACAGGCCGCGCGGTGCGATCGACTCACCGGCCTCGGTGGTCGTGCCGGCCTACGGCTGTTACTGGCTGACCCGCGACCAGGCCTGAACGGCCGGCCGGAGCCACACACAACAACGCCGGAGCGGATACAGGCCCGCCCCGGCGTTTTTTTTGTGCGGTTTAACCCATATGGTTGTCTTGCTCGACCGCGTCGACAAAGCGCTCGGCAAAATCCGGCACCGTATCGAACACACGCAGCCAGTTCGGAATAAACGGCACTTCCATGGGATTGGCCAGATAGTGTTCGCCGGCGGTGATAATGCTGCGGGCAAACAGCTCCACGGCTTCGGTCTCGGCATTGAGATTCAGCGTCAGACCGTTAATCGTTGCATCCGCCTGATACTGCTGAACCCGGTCCAGCGCGATACGGAAGTAGGTCGCCTTGATCGAGCGTATGGTCTCGTTATGCAGCACCACCCCTTCGGTGGCCAGCTTGCGGAACAGCGCCTGACAGATCTCGATACTCATGCGGTTAAGACCGCCCTGCTCGTTATCCTGCGACAGCTCCTGGTGCTTGTGATCGTAGCGGTCGGCTATGTCGACCTGACAGATATGGTGCGGCGAGATATTGCGGTAAACCTCCGACAGCACACCGATCTCCAGACTCCAGTCCGACGGAATACGCATACTCATCGCTTCGCTGCGTTTCATGGCGAACTCGCCGGACAGCAGATAGCGGAAGTTATCCAGATAAACAAGGAAGTCGAGCGGACCGAGGACCTTCTTCAGGGCAGCGATCAGCGGTGAGGTAAACAAGCGCGTCACACGTCCGCCGAGGCGGTTCTGATCTGAAACACGCGAGTAATAGCCTTTGCAAAAACGGAAATCAAAGGCCGGATGCGCGACCGGATAGAACAAGCGTGCCACCAGAAAACGGTCGTAGGTGACGATATCGCAGTCGTGCAGGGCAATCGCTTCGGCGCGGCCCTGAGCCAGCAGATAGCCCAGGCAATACCAGGCGTTACGCCCCTTGCCCGGCAAGGTGGGCGCAAGCTCGCGCTGAGCCAGCTCTTCATGCAACGCCCGCAGTCGCGGCCCGTCGTTCCAGAGGATGCGTTTGAACTGCGGCAGGGAAGCGAAAAACTCCCGCGCATGGGCAAACTGCGACTCATCGGCCGCATCCAGCCCGATCACCACATCATCGATATAGGGCACCAGCTCCAGATCGCTGACAATCTTCGGCAGTGCCGGGCCCTGTAGCTCGGAATACAAGGATGGCAGTATCAGCGCCATCGGATTGGTTTTCGAGAATTTCAGCAGTTCCGCTTCAATGTCTTCGATTGAGCGATCACGGAGGTTATGCAGCGTGGTGATCACACCGTGCTGCGCGAAATCAGACATGCGTTGACTCCAGTTCGGTCAGGATCGATCCGACGGCTTCATTCCAGCCGACCGGGCCGATACCCTCGGTTTGTATTTTGCGGCCGTTCACCTGCGCATCCATCCAGCTGCCGTCATGACGGCGGATCACCACCGCGATATCGGCGATCTGCAGCAACGGCAGATCATTCGGGCTGTCACCCAGCGCGATACTGCGCAGCGGTTCGCCGGGCAGCTCACGATAGTGTGACAGGAGTTGCTCTGCCGCGTACGCCTTATCGGTTCGGCCGAGCAGATGATAAAAACGCCCGCCCTGCATCAGACGCCAGCCCCTGGCCTCAACATCGGCACTGAAGGCCTGCAGAGCCTCAGGCGTGTCCTCCCAGATAAACGGCTCAGACCCATCACGCGCCTTAGCCAGCGCGGCGTCTTCTTCGGACAGACCGGTCGCGGCAGCCACCGCCGCCGCATCCATGTCTGCAAAACCACGAAAGCGGTAGCCCTTCTCGCGGCGGATCCGGGCGGCCCAGGCACAGAGCTCTTCATAGGCCGGTGAGAGCCTGATCAGGGCGCCGCCATCCTCACCAAAATAGCCCGGTGGCAGGGCAATCAATGCACCGTTTTCGAGCACATAAGGGTGCGGTGATTCCAGCCGGTCAGCCAGTCGCGCCACTTCCGCGCGGGTCTTGCTGGTCACGATCACCAGCGGAACGCCGGCGCGACGCAGGCGGTTCAGGGCAGGTTCAGCCGCTGCAAACGAGTAGCTGTGGTGGTCCAGCAAAGTGCCGTCCAGATCAGTCAGGACAATCAGCGGCAATGCCGGCGTGCTGAAGCGGTACGTCATCAGGTGATCCGCGTAGAAATTAAGTAACGGGAAGAATAAACAGCAGGGAAAAATATGTCCACCGCAGCAATTTTGCTATGTTATTGATATTCATTGTCTAATGCTTGTTTTAACTCGCTTTTAAGTGTCCGCAAGCCCGGAAAGGCCGGCCCGTTGGTTGACGTCACCGCTGCAAAAGCACTATTAATGATGTTACGTATGCTTTTATTTCACTTTCAATACAAGTGGCACGGATATTGAGACAGCCTATTTTAAGACAAGCCTGTCATCCGAATTCTCATCTCAACCCGGCGGATATATATGAAGGACATCTGGGCAGGATATAACGCGTTTCCTCATTTCGATGAGCTGATCACCCCTTCCGGCAGTTCCCGTACACATTCACGGCGTTTGCTTAACGTATTACAACGTCTGACCCTCGACGAGATGCGCCAGCTCTACACAGCCGCTGACACAGCGATTCGTCAGATGGGCATCTCTTTTACTGTATATACAGAGGGAGACAACATTGACCGGAACTGGCCATTCGACATTATCCCGCGGGTCATCGCCCGCAAAGACTGGGATCTTGTCAGTGCAGGGCTCAAACAGCGAAGCCGCGCGTTAAACTGTTTTATCAACGACGTTTACAACGAAAAGACGATTCTCAAAGAGGGTCTGATTCCGGAGGAATATGTTCTCCACTCCGGAAATTACAAGCCGCAATGCGAAGGCGTAACGCCCCCTTTTGGTGTGTGGGCACATATTTGCGGCACCGATTTGGTGCGAAATAAGGACGGTAAGTTTTATGTGCTGGAAGATAATCTGCGCGTCCCGTCCGGCGTTTCCTACATGCTGGAAAACCGCCAACTGACCAAACGCGTCTTACCGGATCTGTTTGAGCACTACAGCATTCTCCCGGTCGACGATTATCCGCTGCGCCTGTATCAGACACTGGCCACGCTCTCGCCCCGCGACCGCCGCCGTCCTTGTGTGGTGGTACTCACACCCGGCATTTATAACTCAGCCTATTTTGAGCATGCGTTTCTGGCCCAGGGCATGGGTGCGGAACTGGTCGAAGGCAGTGACCTGTTCGTCGACAGCGATGACTGCGTGTATATGAAAACCGTCGAAGGGCCGGAACGGGTCGATGTGGTTTACCGCCGTATCGATGATGAGTTCATGGACCCCGAGGCGTTCCGCAAGGATTCAGTGCTCGGCGTACCCGGCCTGATGCGGGCCTGGAAAGCCGGCAACGTGGGCATCGCCAATGCGCCCGGCTCCGGCGTCGCTGACGACAAAGCCGTCTATGCCTATGTGCCGGAGATGATCCGCTATTACCTCAACGAAGAGCCGCTGATTAACAGCGTCAAAACCTACCTGTGCATTAATGAGGACGAGCGCGAATACGTGATTGAGCACATCGGAGACCTGGTAGTAAAACCGGTTAACGAATCGGGCGGTTACGGCATTATGGTCGGCCCGCACTCCAGTAAAGAGAAACACAAAGAATTCATCCGCCTGATCCGCGCCAATCCGGCCAACTATGTGGCCCAGCCGACGCTCAGCCTGTCCACCGCACCGACCTGGTGTAATGACAGCATCGCGCCGCGGCATCTGGATCTGCGGCCCTTTATTCTGCAGGGCAAGGATGTCTGGGTGACCCCGGGCGGTCTCACCCGGGTGGCCATGCAAGAAGGTTCACTGGTGGTCAATTCCTCGCAGGGCGGCGGCAGTAAAGACACCTGGATCGTGGGAGGTAACTCATGAGCATGTTGTCAAAGGTCGCCAACCGCCTGTACTGGATGGCCCGTTATCTTGAACGCGCCGAATCCACCGCGCGGCTGTGTGAGTCCTACTCACAGGTGATTCTGGATATCCCCCAGGGCACGGGACCGGATTGGTTTACCCTGATCAAAGTAATCGACGGGCAGACCGAATTCTACTCGCGCTACAAGATCACCTCCGAGCGCAATATCCTGAAGTTCATGATGTCCGATATGGACAACAGCAGCTCGATTCCCCGTTCCATCAGGGCCGCGCGCGAAAACGTCCGCACCACCCGTGATGTACTGCCGGAAGAGATCTGGGAGCTGATGAATGAGCTGCGCATGTATGTGGACGAAGAATCCGGCCGCGCCGTCACCCGCCGCCATCGCTTCGACTTTTTGCAGGGCGTGGTCGAGCGTAATCAGCGCATCGCCGGGCTTATCGAGTCAGCCGCCTCGCGCGACCATGCTTACGGCTTTATCAAAATGGGCCGGCTGATCGAACGGGCGGATATGTCGACCCGTATTATCGATGCGGCAACCGAGGCCGTGCGGCTTGATAAGGACCGCGAAATTCCCGATCACTCACTGATCTGGGCCAGCGCCCTGAAAGCCGTGTCCGGTATCAGCGCGTTCCGCCGTACCGTGGGGCCGCTCTACGAGAACGAGGACGTACTGGATTTCTTCTTCAAGAACAAAACCTTCCCCCGTTCAGTGGAGTTCTGCCTGATCGGCATCGCTGAGGTCACCTCCTATCTGTCCAACTCGGAGTCGGTCGATAAAGAACTGGCCAAGCTGCAGCGTATGGTGAAGAAATACGACGCGAACAAATTCACCCTGAACGAAACGCACGGTTTTATCGACACGTTTCAGGAAGAACTGATCGCCTTGGACGAAAAAATCGCCAAGACCTGGTTTCTGCACGACGAAGGCTGAGCCCGCCGGGCGGCACACAGACACAAAAAAAGCGGCACCCGGTGCCGCTTTTTTTGTCGGATCTGAGCCGCTAAGCGGTCAGAGCGCCAGACCGGGCAAATCGTTAAACGCCCGGACGATATTCTCATCCCAACCTTTGCGCAGCCCGACCAGATAGTCGTCATTTTCTTCAAAGCAGAAGTATTTGGACGGATTGTCCAGCGAATCGGCCGGGCAATACAGCAGCTCAATCGGCGGCGCGACAGTCGCATTACTGCGCATGGTCGAATCCATCGACACCAGCGCACAGCGCATCGCGGTTTCATAATCCGTATCCGAACGGATAATCCGGTCGAGTATGGGCTTGCCGTATTTGGTCTCGCCGATCTGCAGAAACGGATACGACTTCGAGGTCGTAATGTGATTGCCTTCGGGATAGATCATGTACAGCTCGGGCTCGTGACCTTTGATCTGGCCACCGAGGATAAACGTCGCTTCGGCATTAAAGCCGCCCATCGGCCCGCTGTTTACGTATTTCTGCTGCGTGCGCACGCTCACCTGCCCGACATAGTCTGCAATTTCAGACACATACCGGGCATCGGCCAGGCCGTTGGGCGCGCTGTTTTCGATGTCGCGCGCGACCTCAGCCACCACGGCCTGCGTGGTAGCGAGATTACCCGCACTGAGCATGAAAATGCGCCGGTCGCCACCGACTTTGAAGCGGTGCAATTTACTGTATGTACTGACTCTGTCGGGACCTGCATTGGTACGTGAGTCCGAACAGAAAACCAGTCCCTGGTTCACTTTAATGGCTAAGCAATACGTCATAGTTGTTCAACTTTGTCTTTCCGTCATCACCACACATGCCGGCGATCGGCCGGCGCAACGGCGAAGGCACGCTATCAACGGGAAAAGACGGATAGGAGAAGGTGTCCGGGAAAGCAGAGAATCTGCCCCCACTGAGCACCGAATAGTCTGAGAGTAATCGTCCTGATAGTTAAAGTCCAGCCAGCGAAGACGCCCCGCGCGTTGTGAAATGCTAATGCAATTATCTTTCCGTCCGCGCACCGCTCAATTCACCGTCATTGGCAATAAGCTGTAAACTTCGCCGGACAAAGCCGGTAAAGCGGGAACCGGCTGATACAACGGCACAACAGCTCGAGGAGCAAGACCTATGAAAATGCGCGATTTGGGTAACAGTGGCCTGCAGGTCAGCGAGATCTGCCTCGGCACCATGACCTGGGGAACCCAGAACACCGAAGCGGAAGGTCACGCCCAGATGGATCAGGCGGTCGCCGCCGGCGTGAATTTTTTCGACACAGCAGCCATGTACCCCACCACACCGGCCTCGGCCGAAACACAGGGCCGGACCGAAGAGATTATCGGCACCTGGTTTGCGTCAGGACGCCCGCGGGACAAGATCATCCTCGCCACCAAAGTCGCCGGTGAAGGGCTGAAATGGATTCACAACGGTGACCCGATCACGGATAAGAAAATCCGGCTGTCCGTCGAAGAAAGCCTGACCCGGCTGCAAACCGACTACATCGACCTGTACCAACTGCACTGGCCGAACCGCGGCTCCTACCATTTCCGCCAGAGCTGGTCCTACGACCCGACCGGACAGAACACAGAGGAAGTTCAGGCGAATTTTCTGGAGGTCCTGCACACCCTGCAGTCACTGATAGACGAAGGCAAAATCCGCCACTGGGGCCTGTCCAATGAAAGCTGCTGGGGCACATCGCAGTATTTGTCGCTGGCCGATGCCAACGGTCTGACGCGGCCGGTCTCGATTCAGAACGAATACAATCTGCTCTACCGGACCTACGATCTGGATCTGGCCGAGCTGTCGCACCACGAGAACATCGGCCTGCTCGCCTATTCACCGCTGGCCGCCGGCATGCTGACCGGCAAATACAACGACGGACAGATCCCCGAGGGCTCGCGCCGCAGTCTCAACAACAATCTGTTCGGCCGTTACAACCCGCATTCGGTCAAGGCAGTGGCTGCCTATCAGGCGCTTGCCGACAAACACGGTCTGGATCTGACGCAAATGGCCATAGCCTTCTGCCTGACCCGCCCGTTTATGGCCTCGGCGATCATAGGTGCGACCTCGCCGGAACAACTGCAGACCTGTCTGACCGCCGCAGAACTCACGCTCAGTGATGAGGTGCTGGCAGACATCCTGGACGTCTACAAAGCCTTCACCATGCCGATCTGAGTCCTGTCCGGCGCCGGTCAAAGGACCGGCGCCATACCGGCTGAAGCCGTGCAGTGCCGCCGCGCACCGCTTCGGGCCGGTAACACTCCTGTTTTACCCGGCGCTGACCACCTCCGGGCCGCTAAAGCCCTCACAAAGGATATCCACGCACCAGCACTCGAACACACAGTACTGGTAGTGACGCAGCCGCCGCACATCGTTGGCGGCAAGCGCAAACTCTTCAGCACAGAGAGATTTCCAATCGGACTGACGGATCTCGAACATCGCGTCATCCTGAATGCCGCTGTCGTCAGGTTTATTGACCCAGCGGTATGTCACGACCCCATCGAAAACGATTTCCACTGTCCGCTGATGCCAGTCGCAAAACCGCATCGTCAGGCGGTCTTCCTCCAGCACGATTGACGGCACGTTGATAGACGATACCGGCAAATTCAGCGGTTTTTTCCGGGTTTTATTCATATTGCATAAAGCGCCTTGTGTTACCTCGCCGATTCCATTCTTTGTTCTGAAACAGTGCCAATTTCTTTCGCGAGTCGTAAATTGCTGATCGCCTTCCAGCAAGGCTCATCCTTATCAGCTCAATGGATATTAACAGCAATACACTTGCTTACAATCCGTGAGTAATATTTGTTTCCCTGCAATAAACTGCAGCCCCCTCTAATTTCTTACAATTACGATACATTCTGCTGTAGATTGCAATCCTCAGTGACAGTTTTCTACTCATTTTTTTCACCATTAAAAACAAACCAGATGAACACTTAATGATCAGCTATACCGTGCTACAAATACCGCCAGAGGGCTTTGACCCAGAACAAACCAAAGACCACTTTTCGAGGGAAAATACAAGGTTTTACCGTCACGAATAAAAATGTCACGAAATGTAATATTTTCAGAAATCTGAACATTTCCCGTCCGATCTGTAACTTTCGACATTCGGTCCGGTCTCAGACGTATTTCGGTTTGTCGGCAGATGTAGCCCCGAAAATTGACGCAAATTTACAGATGAGGAACGCATTACCGCAACCGCTCAGCGACCGGCGATGGCCGGACTCGCACACGATCTGTTAGTTTTCGGCGCGGGCAGCGGCGCGTGCAGCACGGTCCGGTGATTTTGTGCACTCATCCGCAGAATGCCCGCGACAAGGAAATAGGCGACTCAAAACCGCAGAATGGTTTATTATTCTGCCCTTCTTTGCGCCCAGCGCGCCCCGTTCACACAGAACCGATCCGGAATTACCCATGAAGTATGTCAGCACCCGCGGCGTTTCACGCGGCGACGATTTTGCCTCAGTCCTGCTCTCCGGCCTTGCCCCCGACGGCGGCCTGTTTGTCCCGGACACTCTCAGCCCCTTCAGCAGCGATGAAATCGACAGCTATCGCAATCAGGACTATGCGACGGTTGCGAAACGGATTATCGGGCTGTTTTCCGCCGGCAGCGTGAGCCAGGACATCATCGACGCCTCTGTCGATGCCGCGCTGTCGCGTTTTCATCACGCGGCGATCGCGCCGCTGCGGCAACTGAACCAGGACACCTGGTTGATGGAGCTGTTCCACGGACCGACCTTCGCCTTTAAAGACTATGCCCTGCAGATCGTCGGTGAACTGATCGACCGCCAGCTGGCAAAGGAAGGCCGCCGCGCGACCATTATTTGCGCTACCTCCGGTGATACCGGCGCGGCTGCGGCCGCGGCCTTTGCCGGTCGCAGCAATGTGGATGTGGTCGTACTGCACCCGCACGGCCGCGTCTCGGATGTACAACGCCGTCAGATGACCACGCTGCCCGATGCCAATGTGCGCAACTTCGCTGTCGAAGGCGACTTCGACGATTGCCAGGCCATGGTCAAAGAACTCTTTATGGACCCGGCTGCCGCACCGCTTAACCTGACCGCAGTCAACTCCATCAACTGGGCGCGCATCATCTGCCAGACCGTTTACTACGTCTGGTCGTCGCTGCGTCTGTCTGCCTCCGGCC
This sequence comes from Granulosicoccaceae sp. 1_MG-2023, assembly GCA_030546905.1. Classification (GTDB taxonomy): domain Bacteria; phylum Pseudomonadota; class Gammaproteobacteria; order Granulosicoccales; family Granulosicoccaceae; genus UBA7957. The sequence continues at coordinate 132,526 of JAUOPI010000001.1, forward strand.
CGGTTAACTACGTGGTCCCGACCGGCAACTTCGGCAATATCCTCGCCGCCGATATCGCACGGATTCTCGGCTTCCCGGTCGGCAAGCTGATGCTCTCCTCCAACGAGAACGACGTGCTGCCGCGCTTTTTCAACAGCGGCAGCATGGAACGGCGCGACACCGTCGAAACCCTCTCGCCGAGTATGGACATCCAGCTCTCGAGCAACTTCGAGCGTGCCCTGTGGCTGGCTATCGGCGGTGATACTGAACAGGTCGCAGCTGTGCAGAAAGAACTGGCCGACAAGGGCCGCTACACGCTGGTCGCTGAGAGCCTTGAGCAACTGCGCCAGCGTTACAGCGCCACCGCCTGCGGACGCGAAGAGGCACTGGCGGAAATGCGTCAGGCGCAAAAAGAGTCCGATGTGGTGCTCTGCCCGCATACGGCCACGGCCGCTTACGCTGCACGCCAGGCCGGCTTCAGCGGCCCGACCGTGGTGGTCGGCACCGCGCACCCGGCCAAGTTCACCCGCGCCGTGGAACTGGCCCTGGGCCATCCGGCCGATATGCCGGCACTGCTGGCGCCGGTAATGGAAGCCGAAGAGCGCTACAGCGTGATCGCCCGCGATACAGACGCATTGCGCGACACCCTGTTGGGCTGAGCGCACCTGTCCAGCCCCGAAAACCCCGCCCGGTGCGGGGTTTTTTGTGTCCGCTTGCCGCACAGCAGCGGCTCTGGCAGACTCGGATCAATCCCTGAAAACCGGTCTCCTTTTCCAGGTCAAAACAAGGTTCCCGTGAAAACTCTCGTGATTTGCTCCGGCGGTCTGGATTCCGTCACCCTGGCCTGGCATGTGGCCGCCAGTGCGCAACTGCACAGTCTGATCAGCTTTGACTACGGTCAGCGTCACCGCCGCGAACTGCTTTGCGCGGCCGACTGCGCCCGCGACCTGGGCGTACCGCACCGGATTGTTGACCTCAACTGTCTCACCGCCCTGCTCGGCGACAATGCCCTGACCGGCGAGCGCGCCGTCCCCCACGGGCATTACAACGAACAGTCCATGAAGCAGACCGTGGTGCCGAACCGCAACGCGATTATGATGACCATCGCGTTTGCTGCCGCAGCAAGCGGCGGTGCCGACGCGGTGGCACTGGCAGTGCACGGCGGCGACCACTTTATCTATCCCGATTGCCGGCCCGGCTTTATCGATGCCTTCGCGCAGATGCAGCAGGCGGCATTGGACGGTATGGCCGACATCACATTACAAGCCCCGTTCGTGGACCGGGACAAAGCGGCCATAGTGCAACTCGGCGCTGAGCTCGGCGTGCCCTTTGCGGCAACCCGCAGCTGTTACGAAGCCGGCGAGCTGCACTGCGGGCGTTGCGGCACCTGTGTGGAACGGCGCGAGGCCTTTGCCCTGGCCGGGGTCGACGACCCGACCACCTATCAGGACCCTGATTACTGGAAAACCGCCGTCGCGGCAGCAGCACAGGAGCGTTCATGAGCGACGAAACCATCTACAGCGATCTGCGCCAGCTCGGCGGCGAGAGCCGCTTGCCGGACTCACCGGACAGCGCCGAGCTTGAACGGGTACGTAACCCTGACCCCGATAGCCCGTATCTGGTGCGTTTTACAGCCCCGGAGTTCACCTCACTGTGTCCGATTACCGGGCAACCGGACTTTGCCCACATCATGATCGACTACGTGCCCGGCGACTGGCTGGTCGAGAGCAAGTCCCTGAAGTTATTTCTCGGCAGTTTCCGCAACCACGGCGCCTTTCACGAAGCCTGCAGTGTGCAGATCGCCAAACGCCTGGTGGATTTTCTCGAACCACAGTGGTTACGACTGGGCGCTTACTGGTACCCGCGTGGCGGGATTCCGATTGATGTGTTCTACCAGACCGGCGAGCCGCCGGCCGGGGTCTGGATACCTGAACAGGGCGTTCCGTCTTATCGCGGACGCGGTTAAAGCCACAACTGACAACAGCGGAAAACAACTATGTCTGATGAATTTATGCAAGCCGCGATCGAAGAAGCCCGTAAAGGCCTGGCTGCCGGCGGTATCCCGATCGGCTCAGTGTTGGTCATCGACGGCAGGATTGTCGGGCGCGGCCACAACCAGCGCGTCCAGAAAGGCAGCTGTGTACTGCACGCCGAGATGGATTGCCTGGAAAACGCCGGGCGTCTGAGTGCGGCCGATTACGCCAGGGCCACTATTTATTCAACCCTGTCCCCCTGCGATATGTGCAGCGGCGCGATTCTGCTCTACGGTATCCCGAAGGTGATTGTCGGTGAAAACGTGAACTTTCAGGGGCCGGAGGAGCATGTGCGCAGCCGCGGCGTTGACGTGACCGTACTGAATGACCCGCAATGCATCGATATGATGCGCGACTTTATCCGCGACAAACCCGGCTTGTGGAATGAAGATATCGGTGAAGAAGGCGCAGACGACTAAGTCCGCGCCTTTGCCCGCTTAACTACTGCGGCGCTTTTCCGTGTACCGCACGACAAACTGTGTGGCCAGACTCAGCGCGGCAAACCCACCGACCAGTGACCAGACCGTATCGTCGTAAACCTGGCCGATCCAACTGCCGATCGGCGCGGCAATCAGCGTCGTCACCGAACCGACCACCGCCGCGGCCACGCCGGCCACCGGGGCCAGTTCATCCGGCTCCAGGGCCATGGCATTGTAGTTGGCAAACAGCATTCCCACGGCAAAAAACGCCGCCGACAAAAAGACCATCAGCGACCACAGCGGCGGCACGCCGTCATACAGCCACACCACCGGCAGATAAATCAGCGACAAGACCGTCACGGCCAACAAGGCCGCACCCGACAGATAGCGCATGCCCAGTTGCATCACCAATCTGGAGTTAATCCAGGAAGAAATGCCGATAAACAGGGCCACCACACCGAAGTAAATCGAAAAGCGGTCACCCAGACCATAGAGCACTTCCAGCACCGGCTGGGCGGTACTGAGATAACCGATCAGGGCGCCGAACATCAGCCCCGCCGCCAGGCTGTAACCCAGGGCCTGCGGCTGACGGAAAACCGCCAGCACCGCGCGACCGATGCGGGACAGCGAAAAAGCCCGGCGCTGCGCCGGTGGCAGTGTCTCCGGCTGCGTCAGACCAAACCACAGTCCCACCGCCACAGACAACACCAGAAACATCACGAAAATCATCCGCCAACCGCCGAGCGCGATCATCAACTGCCCCAGCAAAGGCGCCAGCGCCGGGACCAGAATAAACACCACCATCACCAGCGACATCACCTTGGCCATGGCCCGCCCGCTGTAAATATCACGCACCAGCGCCATCGACACGATACGCGGACCGGCCACGCCCAGCCCCTGAATAAAACGCCCGATCAACATGGTGGCAAAATTATCGGCGACCAGACACAACAAGGTGCCGGCACAAAACAACGCCAGACCGAAAAAGATCGGACCGCGCCGGCCCAGGCTGTCCGATACCGGCCCGTAGATCAGCGTGCCGATGGACATGCCCAGAAACAACACCGAAATCACCAGCGGGTAGTCGTTGGCATCAGCCACCCCCAGCGCCGCGCCCATGGCCGGTAAGGCCGGCAACATGGTATCAATCGACAAAGCCACCAATGACGACATCGAGGCCATCAGAAAGACGAAAGCGGCGCGCGGTACAGGGGCGCTCTGAGCTTGAGGATTCACGGGAACATCACTGCGACAAAAGAAAGGGCGGCTATAATGCCAGCGCCGGCGGCGATTGGAAACAGGCCACCGGCGCCGCCGATCACAATCCGGAGAACACCACCATGCCAGAGCAACCCCGCCTCGCCTTTATCGGCATCGGCCTGATGGGCGCCCCCATGACCCGCAAGCTGCTGCAAGCCGGGTATACGGTCACGATCTGGAACCGCAGCGAACACAAATGCCGGCCGCTGACCGGGGCAGGCGCGCAGGCGGCAGACTCCGCCGCAGCCGCCGCCGGACAGGCCGACGTGGTGTTTTTAAGTCTCACCGACACCGCCGCGGTGGAGCAGGTCGTGTTCGGCCCCGGCGGCATCGCCTCGGTGGCCGGTGAAGGCAAGATCCTGATCGACACATCGAGTATCGATCCGGCCGCCAGCGCCGACTTTGCCGCCCGCCTGCAGGCCGCCAACGGCATGCAGTGGGTCGATGCCCCGGTCTCCGGCGGCGTGGTCGGTGCGCAGAACGCCAGCCTGAGTTTTATGCTCGGCGGCGACCCCGGCGTCTGCGGGCAAATCCGTCCGCTGTTGTCGGTGCTCGGCGCACGCATCACATATATGGGCCCGCACGGTGCCGGGCAAACCACCAAAGTCTTCAATCAGATGATTGTCGGCTGCAACGCGGTGGTGATTGCAGAAATGATGGCAGCAGCCAAACGTGCCGGCCTTGATGCGGCGAAAATTCCCGAAGCCTTAAGCGGCGGTTTTGCCGATTCCAAACCGCTGCAACTGATGGGCCCGCGTATGGCGAGCGATAACTTCGAGCCGGTGCAGTGGACAGTGGCAACGCTGCTCAAAGATCTGGGCAACGCGGTGGCACTGGCTGATCGACTCGGACAGAACGTGCCGGTCACGGAATTTGCCCGCTCACTGATGCAACAACACGGCGAACAACATGCGGCAGCCGATCTTTCCAGTCTGGTAAAACTGTTCGAAAAATAAACGCCCGCTCAGAACGTGCAAAAACCGCTGGCTTCCATGGCCCGGTAAAGCCAGCGTTTGATACGTGAGTGATCGGCGTACACGGCATAGTCCACTGACAAGCGCCGGCCACCGCGATTGCCCCAGAAGGTTTCGAAATACGCCACCGCGTCGCGGATCACGCCGTGCTCAGGCGGCCCCTCCAGCTGCAGATCGGTTTCCAGATTCAGATCGCACAGATTGCGCCGGGTGAAATTGGCCGAACCGGTCAGCAGCACACTGGCGCTGCCCTGCCGGTGGCGCAGCAAGGTTTTGACATGACACTGCTCACCGTGGGTATCGCACCAGCGCACGGCAATACCGGCATAATGCAACTCCTGTGCAACCGGCCGGTTGGGGATACCATTTTTATTGTGCCCGAAGGCGTCCTTATTCGGGTCAAGCAGCACACGCACATGAACCCCGCGCTCATGCGCGGCCAGCAAGGCTGCAATAATCTCCCGCTCAGACAGGTAAAAAAGCAACAGATCAAGGCAATCACCGGCGCGGCTGGTCTCAATCACACTTAACAGAGCGCGACGGATCTGCCCTTCAGTGAGCACCCGGCAAACGGCGCGTTCATCTCCGCCCGCAGTTTTTTCTGCGGGAGTATCTGGCTTGTATTGTTCGGTCAGTATTTGCAAGGGCGTCACCTGCGGGCGCGGCTGTTCGCAGAAATCCAATACCGCCAACTCGCTTTCCAGCAGATCAGCCACCGCCGCACCGCCGAATAGCACCGCCATATTGTCGTGCGCGCTGCTGGCATCATGGGCATTGGCCGAGGAAACCATCCCCCGCCAGCCGCCCGGCGAGTCGGCCACCAGCACCTTGCGGTGATTGGCTTTGAAGTTCAGCATGCGCGCGACGCTACGCAGACTGACCCGCCCCGGGCCCAGCGGCGAAGGCAGGCAGCCACCGCGGCCAGTGCCGAAGGGGCGGATCAGCAGCCGCCAGCACGGACTGTAAAAGCGGTTGCTGTCCGGCAAACGATCAAGCACGGTTTCGACCACCCGGACACCGGCCCGCTCAAGCGCGCTAAACTGCGCACAAGGCAAAGCGCCGTAAAACGTATTCACCGGGTCGGTAATCAGGATGATCTCCAGCTGCGGGCAAGCCTGTTTGCGCGCCAGCAAAGCGTCCGTCAGTTCACCGGACAAGGCGCGGGTGTGTTCCGGATGACGGCCCTGGTAGGGATTGAACAAAAACAGATCGAGTACAATCAAACGGCTGGCAGTGGCGATCAGCGCCAGCATGGCATCAAAAATCGCCTGCGCCACACAACGCCCGCCCTGCCCGTCCGGATAGCTCAGATCGCTCAGCAGACTGGTATCGCGCGCCTCACGCCAAGGGCCACAGTAGGACAATCCCGGCGGCAGCGCCGCTGCGGTCGGCGGCGCGACAGGCATGTTGTTGCCGTTTTTTTTCATGAGTTCCTGCTTTTACTGCAAACCCGTATCAGCGCGGCAGATTCTGCAAAAGGCGCTTTGTCAGTGGCGCCGGCTTCCTCTATAAAGTGCGTTTGATCGCCGGCATGCAGCGGAGAAAATAATGCCTCAGGTTTCCACACCACACGTGTTTTTAGGCAGCGCCTATGCGGCTCTGTCCTTTGCTGCCTTCTCGACCCACGATGCGCTGATCAAAACACTGGCCGGCTATCCGGTGTTTCAGATTATCTTTTTCGCCGTGTTGTTCAGTTTGATACCGGTCATTTTGTATCTGATGCTCGACCGCCGCGAGCGTTCCCTGCGTTGCAAAGTACCGCATCTGATGGCGGTGCGCTGTCTCGGCATACTCGGTTCGACGCTGGGTGCCTTCTATGCCTTCAGCGTACTGCCTCTGGCGCAGGTCTATGCGCTGATTTTCTCGGCGCCGGTCATCATCACCCTGTTGGCGATTCCGTTTTTGGGTGAGCGGGTGCATCTGATCCGCTGGCTGGCCATTCTGCTCGGTCTGGCCGGGGTGCTGGTGGTCCTGCAGCCCGGCCGCTCGCCCTTGTCGGTCGGCCATCTGGCCGGTTTCGGGGCGGCGGTCTCACTGGCCGCGTCCTCGATCAGCACACGCATGATCGGCAACCGGGAGCACAATGCCACACTGGTGATTTATCCGATGATGACCATGTTGCTGGCCTGCGGGGTGGCGACGATCTGGCTGTATAAACCGCTCAGCGGCGAGGCACTGGCGATCCTGTTTGCCATAGGCTCACTCAATGTGCTCGGTCAGGCGCTGCTGGTACTGGCATACCGGGCCTCCGAAGCGCAGTTCGTAGCGCCGGTACAGTACACCCAGATACTCTGGGCGATTTTCTTCGGCACGGTCTTTTTCGGCGAACAGATCAGCCTGCATGTGCTCGCCGGCTCGGCCATTATTATATTGTCGGGACTGTTGTTTGTCTGGCGCGAGCTGACCGCCCCCGGCAACAAACCGGTGCTGCGCACACGTAACCTGCGCGGCGCAGCCGGTCCGGCGACCCCGCCACTGCCCGCCGAAAACCCGGGTCAGGAACACAGGCCATAGGCGCAGAAACGCCGGAAATCACCTAAACTGGCCGAATCATCAGTTATTTGCGGAGAAGCTCCATGTCCATACGTGCATTCAAAGGCATGACACCGAGAATCGACCCGACGGCGTTTATCGACGACAGTGCGGTGGTCATCGGCGATGCGCAAATCGGTGCACACAGTTCGGTCTGGCCCTGTGCGGTCATCCGTGCCGATGTGCAGTCCATCCGTATCGGCAGCTATACCAGCGTGCAGGACAATGCCACCCTGCATGTGACCCACAGTTCAGACTACACGCCCGGCGGTAACGCCCTGCAGATCGGCGATTATGTAACCATCGCCCACGGCGCTGTGATCCATGGTTGCACTATCGGCAATGAGGTACTGATCGGTATGCAGGCGGCGGTACTGGACCGGGCGGTGATCGAAGACGGTGTGATGATTGGCGCCGGCACCATCGTCGGGCCCGGCAAACACCTCAAAAGCGGCTTTCTTTACGTGGGTTCACCGGTGCGGGCACTGCGTGAACTGAGCGATGAAGAAAAAACCTATCTGCGCTATGTGGCGGAAAACTACGTCCGGCTCAAAGAAGATCACCGCGCCTGAACAGGCGGAGCCAGAGCCGCCAGCTCGCGGTAACTGGCGATCAGATCATCAAGTGAAAAGACCGCGTTGGCCGGTGACGGATTGGGGCTGACAAACACCTGCGCGCTGCCGATGCCGCTCGTTTGCAGTCCCCAGCTCAGATCCGCGTCTTTGACGCCGTCGATGATCTCCCGGTAGTGCCGCCAGGCAACCTTGCCGTGAAACCAGGCGATAGCCGGCTGGTATTGCAGTATCAGGTCAAGCAGCAGCGGCAGATCACGGCGGAAATCGCCTTTACGCAAGCCACCGGCGCCGGGCGTGGGACGCTTGACCGTATCGGTAAAACCGATCCGCTCCAGCTGTAACAACTGCTGCATGGCTTGTGGCGACGGCTCCAGTGCGGCCGCGAGCAGCCCCGAGGCATTCAGCGCCTTCCAGAAACGGTTTTGTTTACCGGCAAAATAATAGCCGGCCGCCACCGAGGGCGGTGAGGGATTCAGTCCGATCGATAAAATCCGCAGGCCGGAGTCGATATAATCGGGCAGGGTTTCCAAGGTATGATGTCCGCATTGTGTTGCCGGACGCCAAGTCTATCGGATCAGGACCGACTATGAGCAAGATTCTGGAATTCAAACGCCCGGCGCCGAAAAAGCCGGCCCGGCAATCGGCCCTGTGCCGCAATAATCATCACAAATGGAAGGTGGTGAAAGACAATCAGTTCGACACCCGGCAAGGCAAGCTGGTCACCGTCGAGCAATGCGAACGCTGCGGCAAACGCCGCAATGTGTTGCGCTGAGGCCGCGCTCAGAGCACCTCCAGCCCACCGGCACCGCTTTTACGGGCCTGTGCCAGGGCCAGCCCGGCGCGGCTCAGCATGGCCTCAAGGCTGGCGCCGATCTCGGCAGTGGCACCGATGCTGAGGCTGACCGGCAGATGCACATTGCCAACCCAGACACCGTGCCCGGAGACCGCCGCGGTGACACGCTCGAACACGCGCCGCACATTACGCCGGCCCACATAACTGGCCACACAAACAAACTCATCGCCCTGCAGACGGGCAACAAAATCGGTTTCCCGCAATTGCTCGCGCACCAGCCGCACCACCCCGGCCAGCACACCGTCACCGATATCAGCACCGTATTGCTCATTAATGGCGCGCAAGCCGTCAATATTCAGCACGGCCAGGCTGAACTGCAGATTGCCGCGCTGGGCGTTGGCGAAGATCTTCTGCCCCACATCGCGGAAGTAATCCTCGGTGTAGGCACCGCTGAGCAGGTCGTGGTAGACGCGCCGGCGCAAAGCGCTGGCGGTCTCAACCTGGCGCGTCAACCCGCGCACACGGGCCAGCAGTTCAACGTCATCAGTGGAGGTCGGCACCACGTCGTTAGCCCCGGCATCAAGCATGGCCGCCAGCAAGGCCGGATCACGCTTGCGGGTCAAACCGAGGATGGCCAGCTCATCGCAGCCATGACGCTCGCGGATGGTGGAAATCACGTCCAGTTCGCCGCTGCTTCTGGCCTGTTCACTGAGTAACAGCAAGGTCGTTTGCGGATACAGACTGAGCAACTCGATGGCTTCGGCCGCATCACGTGCGCCGTGTGCCGTGTAGTAATGACCGCCGAGCAGCTCCAGCAGATAGCCGCGCTGTCCGTCGTTTTCGTGTAACACGATAATCCGCGTGCGGTGATTGACGACCACCTGCGAGACCAGACTGCGGACCTGGCCAAAGGCATCGGGCTGCGCCGGATCAACCGCGCCGATCAGATTGGCGCTGACCGGTGCCGGTGCCGCCACCGGATCCTCCAGCAGCGAGATCAGCGGAATACGCCCGCTCTCCAACGCCGCCAGCAGTTCATTGTCGCTGCCGTCGGTGCTGGCGCTGTCGGCGATTACCAGCAAGACACCGTGATCGGGCTGTTCCAGCTGCGATAACAACGCCAGCGGATGTGTCGGCATAATCTGCAAACCGGTCTGCAAGGTCAGGCTGTTCATTAGCCGGTCGGCCAGAGCATTGTCCTGCGACAGCAAATACACGCCGGACGGCGTTCCGCTCACTTCTATACTGTCAGTGTAAATCATGCTGCTATCCGCTTGAGTGCTTTGGCGAAATTATCGGCACCGCGTACGGATACTTCATAAGCCAAGTCACAAAAAGCAGTGCAGCAAAAACCTATTATGGCGCACTAGTAACCCGCCCGGCCCTGCACTCTGCACGGTATGATGTATGCTTGATATCAATCATGGCTAAACAATACGCCCAACCCGGGTTTCTCCAGACTTCAGACCTGCCGCTCGCCAATGCAGAAGCCCTTGCCTCTGCACGCAAAGCGGCGGTGCTGGCACCGCTGCTGAAAAAGCAGGACCAGTGGCACGTGCTGTATATTCGCCGCGCCGAACGCGAGGGGGACCGGCACAGCGGTCAGGTGGCGTTTCCCGGCGGTAAGGTCGACCCGGGCGATATCAGTCTGCGTCACACTGCGCTGCGTGAAGCAAACGAAGAAATCGGTCTGGAATCGCGTGATGTGGACGTGATTGCGGAACTGCCGACCTATCACACCATCAGCAATTTCACGATTTATCCGGTGGTCGGACGCATCCCCTGGCCGGTGGATCTGACGCCCGAAGTTTGTGAGGTAGCGCGGATTTTCACCATTCCGCTGGACTGGCTGCACGACGAAGCCAATTACTATCTGAAGACCCACCCGCTGAATCCGCGCGAGCCGGGCCGGCCGCATCCCGCTTCATCGCGCACCGCCGCCGTGCACTACAAACCCTATCAGGGGGAAATCCTCTGGGGTGCGACCGCGCGCATGACGCTCGGCCTGCTAAAAGCGCTGGACGAGGGCGAAATCGTTCTCGACTGATTCCGCCCTCCTGCGTTCAGAGCGACGCGATGGCTTTGCGGATACGCGCAACCGCCTCTTCCAGCACCGGCATCGGACAGGCAAAGTTCAGCCGTACATAGTCAGACAAACCGAATTCCGCCCCGCCGGACAGCCCGGCACCGAACTCCTCGAACAGACCCTGTACATTGTCGTGCGGCACCTCTGCCGTGTTGATCCAGGCCAGATAGGTCGCTTCCATAGGCCCCATACGCAAACCGTCGATGCGGTTAATCTCATCGTAAAGATAGGCATAGTTGGCGCGCAGAGTTGCCAGCAGTTTTTCGTGCCAGGGTTTGCACACATCGGTGTAAGCCACTTCCAGCGCGGTATAGCCCGGTCCTGCCACCATCGGCAGTACGCTTTTACCGGCAGCACTGAAAGCGCGGCGCAGACGCGCATCCGGAATGACCGCAAACGCACAGTCGAGGCCGGCCAGATTGAAGGTCTTACTCGGTGACATCAGCGTGATCATCCGCTCTGCCGCCTCCGGACAGGCCATGGCCGCCGGCACGTGCGGACGCGATTCGGTCAGCATCAGGCCGCAGTGGATTTCATCGGAAACGATGGTCATCCCCTTGTCGGCGGCCAGCCGGCAAACCGCGGCCGTCTCTTCAGCGGTAAATGCCGTACCGGTCGGATTATGCGGATGGCACAGCATCATCAGACGGCTTTTGTCCGTGATGGCGCTCTGCAATGCCGCCATATCGTAACTCCAGCGTCCGTTCTCATCCTCCTGCAGGGCAACGCCCACGGCCTGTTTACGGGCCTTGCCGGGAACATGGTAGAAGTGATGATAAATCGGCGTGTTGAACAGCGCTTCTTCGCCGTCCTCGCCGACCGCCGCGCAGGCGGCCCAGAGCCCCGGCACCACGCCCGGTATCCACACCAGCCATTCCGGCTGCACTTCCCAGTTGTATTCGCGGCGCAACATATCGCACACCACCTGCGAGGTTTTCTCTGTGGCAATCGTGTATCCGAGCACCGGATGCTCAAGGCGCGCCCGCATCACGTCGATAATCGGTTCGGCGACTGCGAAATCCATATCGGCCACCCACAGTGGCAAAACATCGCGACCTTTGTATTTGTCCCATTTGAGGCTGCCGGTGCCGCGACGGTCCGGGCCGGTTTCGAATCGATCAGACATGCAATTTTCCGTTGTGAGAGTCGCCCGGTACACACGACACAATGCTTTACTGCGTGTACTGACGAGTATTGTGGAGAATTTAAATTCGCGTCACGGTTCAGGACCGTGATTACGCCCAGCATTGTAACTTTACACCCGACTCAGAGCGAACCGACATGATCGAACTGGCCAAAACGGCATTTCTCCGAACCGACATCCTGCTGCGTTATATGGTCGGCGGCGGTATCGGCGCAGTCACGCAATTTGCCACGCTCTGGCTGCTGCACGATGTCGCCGGTATGAACGCCACGGTGTCCAGCTCAGTCGGCTTTATCGCGGCGCTGATCGTCAATTATCTCTACCAGTATCACGTCACTTTCCGCGCCGACAGCGCTCACCCACTGACCTTCAGTCGCTTCGCGCTGGTCGGTCTGTCGGGCCTGCTGGTCAACTCCGCGGTGTTCTGGCTGCTGCACAGCAGCTTCGGTCTGCACTATCTGCTCAGTCAGTTCTTTGCCACCGGCACGGTGTTCTTCAGCAACTACGTGCTCAATTATCACTTTGCCTTTCAGAACGGCGCCCATCACGAAGAGGCCGATCCGGCCTGAGCGAGGCCCTGTTACCCCTTGCCAACGCCGCTCAAGCGGCGTTTTTGCTATGCTCGCAGGGAATTCGTCAGGGAAAGAACGGCTATGACGCACAGCAAACTGCTTTTCGGCCTCGCCACCTGCCTGTTTCTGGCCGGATGCTTTTTCGAGGCCGGGGGCTGCACGGGTAACGCTTGCGTGTATGTGAGCGACGACGGCGATGAGTGCTACGGCGACCACTGCGACGAACCGGTGGCATGCGAGGACGCCAACGCAATCGCCGCACGTATGGCCTCGGTGATCACCGAGGCGCGCAGCCATGCCCGTAGTTGCGGCGGTGTATCTTACAGCGCCGCCGGCAGCGTCCTGTGGAACGACCGCCTGAGTCAGGCCGCCGCGCTGCACTCGGCCGATATGGCGGAGAATAACTTCCTCTCACACATCGGTTCAGACGGCCTCGGCCCGGCCGAACGTGCGCTGGAAGCCGGTTATGACTACGCGCGTATCAGCGAGAACGTCGGCGGTGGTCAATCCACCTCCACCGCGGTTATCAGCGCCTGGCTGGACAGCCCGGAACACTGCGCGGCGCTGATGGACCCGCTGGTCAATGAGATCGGTGCCGCCTGCGCCCGCAATAACCGCGCGGATCTGCAAACCTACTGGACGCTGATGCTCGGCTCGCCGCAGACGCCCTAAGCGCCGGCCGGATCCGTGCCCCCGGCCGGGTCGGCGCCGGCGGATGTCTCCGCCGCAAGACTCTCCCCCTCGCGTATGCGCAGGACCCGTTGCGGATAGGGAATCTCAATGCCTTCTTCGTCAAAGCGTTTCAGTATGTAAAGGCGGATGCGCGTTGCCACGCCCAGCTTCTGCGCCGCATCGCGGGCGAAACAACGCAGTTCGAAGTTCAGGCCGTCAGCACCGAAATCCAGCAAATGCACCACCGGCCGCGGATAGCGCAGTACGTCGTTCTGCTCCCGGGCGGCGGCTTCGAGAATCCCCATCACCTGGTCCGGATTGCTTTCATACGCGACCTGCACGGGCACTTCCACGCGCGTGCTCGTGTCGCGGTAGGTCATATTCGTGACCGCGTTGGAGAGCATCTCCGCGTTGGGGATAATGACCGAGGCGCGTTGGAAGGTTTCCAGCTCGGTGGCGCGGAAGTTGATCTGCTGGACGTAGCCTTCCTTGTCCCCGACGATCACCCAGTCGCCGACTTTGATCGGCCGCTCCATAATCAGAATCAGGCCGGAAACAAAGTTGTTAACGATATTCTGCAAGCCGAAACCGATACCGACCGACAGCGCACCGGCAACCAGCGCGATGCTCTCCAGCTTGATGCCCAGCGCCGCCACAAACATCAGAATCGCCAGCAAAATACCGATATAACCGGCCCCGGAGGACAAGGAATACTGCACCGCCCGGTTCTCGGTAAATTGCGGCAAAATCGAGCTCATCAGCGAGCGCTGCAACAGCCGGGTCAGCGCCATAACCGCGAAAAACACCAGCAGCGCCAGCAGTATGTCGGTCACCGAGATGGTGATGCTGCCGACCGTAAAGCCGGTCAGAGCGGTGGTCAGGGTGTGCGAAAGATCTTCACCGGAGACACCCCAGACCAGCGCCAGCTGCACGCCCCCCGCCACCATGAACGCCGCGGTAATCGCACCGCCCAACCAGGCGCGCACATGCGATAGGGTCGCCTGCGCAATGGCAAACTGCTTCCTGAACAGGCGGGAACGGCTGATCCCGCCGAGCAGTTCCAGCAATACCGCCCGCGCGCCGGTCAGCGCCAGCATATAGATGGCGCTGTTGATTACATTGTCGATCAGGTACACGCCGAGACCGGCATAACCGGCCAGCGAAGCGACCATCCCGGCCGCCGCAATCAGCGCAATCAGGCGGCGCAGGGTATCCACCAGCCGGACGCTTTGCTGCAGCGGGTTGCCCTCCTCATCAAGCCCGGCCGCCTGTGTCGTCGGTGCCCACCACTTCGACAGGCAGATCAGCATCAGCAAGGCGCCTTTGGCCAGCATCATGATGGTGATGTAAACCGACTGCATCTGCCCGGACAAAGGCAGGGAACGGGTCGCGCCGCTGACAAACATATCCAGCGCGCTGACACCGATAAGCAGGATCGTCGCATAGCCGATAACCCGGCTGGCAATGCGGTGCACCTCGATCAGACGCCAGTCCGGGTGATCCGGCGACAGCACCGCCGAGGCCAGCGCGGTCAGAACGATAAAGTACACCGTGGCGCGAAAGCCCCAGTGCAGCATGTCGGCAAACAAACCACCGACTTCCACCTGGTGCTGCAGCAACCACAGACTCAGGCCCAGCAAGGTCAGCAAGGGCACCAGTCCGCGGGCCACACCTTCGGCCACGGCGGCGGTCATTTTCTGCGTAAAGCCCGGCGTATCATGGGCCTCGACACGACCGTAACGGCGCAGAATCCAACGCCGCAGCAGGATGCCGAGTATCACCGACACCAGGGTAATAACGATGGTCGGGAACCAGTTGATGCGGGCGCGCTGATCGGCGCTGAGGCTGTTGTACCAATCCCCGGGGGCAACCAGCAGACTGCCGACATGCCTGACCACCTCGGCCCCCGCGGTCAGCACGGTATGCGGCATAAACGGCATCGGATAGCGCGTCAGCAGCTCATCGACCAGCAGGCCGCGACGCAGCAGCGAAAGCCCGTTGGACAGCTCATCGACCCGCACCAGTGCCAACTCGGCGCGGGCCCGCTCGGCTTTACGCTTGTTCAGCTCTTCCTGATAGCGGCTGCGCTGCGCGGCGATCTCATCAGACTCAGGTGCCTCGCCCTCGGCCGGCTTCTCACCCAGCGCTTCAAGCAGGTTGATCAGATTCTGTTGCTGACGGGCCACGGTGTCACGCAAAGACACCGCCTGTGCACGGATTACGGCCAGCTGATCGTAGTAAAGCAGCGAGCTTTCCTGGACGTAGCTTTTCTCCTCCAGATAGCGCTCGATCCGGCTGAAGGTCGCTTCCCATTCACGCACGTCGGCGGCACTGACCGACGCCGGGCTGTTCTGCTCAAGCGCCGCGACCGGCGACACAAGCAGGCCTGACAGCAGGCAGCTCAACAACAAAACAACCGGAATCGGCAAAAATAACGCTTTATGCATGTTTTTTTAGTCTGATTGCTTGTTAGCCACCGCCGCTGTACTGGAAAGCAAGCCACGCGCTCTCTAGAATAGCGCCCTTTCCCGTCCAGCAACGTCCAGGATTGTCCCCGTGCTCACTTCCGCCAATATCACCATGCAATTCGGTGCCAAGCCACTGTTTGAGAATGTCTCCGTTAAATTCGGCGACGGTAACCGCTACGGCCTGATCGGGGCCAACGGCGCCGGCAAGTCCACCTTTATGAAAATTCTCGGTGGCGAGCTGGAACCGACCCACGGCACCGTGCAACTGGGGCCGGACGAACGCATGGCCATGTTACGGCAGGATCAGTTCGCCTACGAATCCTTTTCGGTCATAGACACCGTCATTATGGGCCATGCGGAACTGTGGGAGATCAAGAAGGAACGCGACCGCATCTATGCGCTGCCGGAAATGAGCGAAGAAGACGGCATGAAGGTGGCCGAGCTGGAAGTGCAGTTTGCCGAACTCGACGGCTACACCGCCGAATCACGCGCCGGTGAGCTGCTGCTTGGTGTGGGTATCCCGACTGACCAGCACTTCGGCCCGATGAGTGAAATCGCCCCCGGCTACAAGCTGCGCGTGCTGCTGGCGCAGGTGCTGTTTGCCGATCCGGACATCATGCTGCTCGATGAGCCGACCAACAACCTGGATATCAACACCATCCGCTGGCTGGAGAATGTCCTTAACGAGCGCAACTGCACGATGATCATCATTTCGCACGATCGTCACTTCCTGAACAGTGTGTGCACGCATATGGCCGACCTCGACTACGGGGAGATCCGCCTCTATCCGGGCAACTACGACGACTTTATGCTGGCCTCCACCCAGGCCCGCGAACGTCAGTACGCCAATAACGCCAAGAAAAAAGCCCAGATCGCCGAGCTGCAGGCCTTTGTCCAGCGCTTCAGCGCCAACAAGTCCAAAGCCCGTCAGGCCACCAGCCGGCAGAAGCAGATCGAGAAACTCCAGCTCGACGATATCAAACCGTCCAGCCGCCAGAATCCCTACATCCGCTTTGAGTTCGAGAAAAAGCTATTCCGCAATGCGCTGGAAGTGGAAAACCTCAGCGCCGCCTACGATCAGGAAAACATCCTCGACGGCCTGAGTTTTATGGTCGAAGCCGGCGAGAAGGTCGCGATTATCGGTGAGAACGGTATCGGTAAATCGACCCTGCTGAAAACCCTGGCCGGCGATACCGAAGGCATGACCATCGGCGGTGAGGTGAAATGGTCAGAAAACGCCACGCTGGGCTATTTTGCGCAGGATCACGCCGATGATTTTGCCAGCGAGCGCAATCTCTACGACTGGGTCACCGACTACACGCAGGAAGGTGACGACGAGCAAACCGTGCGCGGCATTCTCGGTCGTTTGCTGTTCAGCAAAGACGATATCGTCAAACCGGTTAACGTGGTCTCCGGTGGTGAACAGGGCCGGCTGCTGTTCGGTAAGCTGATGCTGCAACGCGGTAACGTCATGCTGCTCGATGAGCCGACCAACCACCTTGATATGGAGTCAATCGAGTCGCTGAATATGGCGCTGGATCTCTACGAAGGCACACTGCTGTTCGTCAGTCATGACCGCGAGTTTGTTAACTCACTGGCCACGCGGATTATCGAAATCACCGGCCCCGGCCAGTACAACGACTTCAAAGGAACTTACGACGAGTATCTTGAGAGCCAGGGTTGGCAATAAATTTCCCTGGCCTGAAAACCAAAAAAGCGCTGCCGAAGCAGCGCTTTTTTTTCGTCTTACCAGCACTCGCTGGCGCTGCTCGCGGTACCTGATTCGCCCTTCACACCGGCCGAGTTGTAGGTCAGAGCCGCACACAAGGTATCGTTGCTGGCCTGCTCATCCTGCGGCGTGGCAGTCAGCTCAAAACTGTTGGTGGAACTGGAGCTGATGGTGAAGCTGTAAGTCCCGCTGGTATTGACCCAGTCTGTGACAGTGTCATCAGCGCCGTAGCCCAGTTCACCGATATTGCTTGCATAGCTGTTGTTATCCGCATGATAACGCACCTGCTTATTGGCGATTTCCATCAAGGTACCGGTCGCCTCTGTGCGTTTGGACTTGGTGACATACTTGGTGTATTGAGGAATTGCGATTGCCGACAATATGCCAACTATGGCTAGGACGATCATCAGCTCAATCAATGTGAAGCCACTGCTTTTTTTCATTCTTCTTATCACCTGATTATTTATCTTCAGCTCAACAACCGTCCGGGCTGCCCCGTACCGCACTGTTTCAGCTCATACCACGGTTCGCCGCCGGCGCGGCAAAGCGCGCCAGGCTATGCTTAATTATTCTGCTTCCAGTAGATTTTCCGGACCAGCTGATCGAAATCAGCGACCTTGGACTTATCGACGTAAATATCAACCCCGGAACCGTCCGCCGGGAACACCAGCGTCGGCGAGGTCGGTATACCGAAGGTGTTGAGTTCCTGCACACGGTCAGAAGTGGTCAACACATCATCACCATCTATATCGTCCGTCGGCACCCCGTCTTTGACCGAAAAACGGTAGTAACGTGAAATCGAACTGGAGGAACCGGAACACAAACCACTGGCCACATCGGTCGGCTCAAAAGTGGTGAAATGCACTTCGTCGTCAAAAATCAGCGGCGTGGAGAGGCTTTTCTCACCGGTACCGAGCTGCAGTCGCCAACCGGCGGCCGCTTCCAGCGCTGCTCTTTCGCTATCCGGATCATCACCCTCGATCAGCTGATTGTCAGTGATGTCATAGAGCTGGCTGTCGTCAACCGCGCTGTCCAGCGGACTGCTGTAGGGGTCTTTGATCATATAGACCCAATCTTCGGTTACCGTGTTGAGCGGGTTGTTACGCAGCCCGGAGCCCAGCGTCACCGCCAGATACTGTTGTCCGCTGTCGTACATCAGGGCAACTGCCGGCGGATAGAAAAAGCGCGGGCTGTAAGTGCCGGCACCATTCCGGAAATCACCGATTTTGGTCACCTCCGGACTGTCCGTCAGATCCACCGTCGGCTCACTGTTATCATCAACCCCTTCGTCAAAGCTGATCCGCCAGACCTGACCGCCGGTGTCACCGAAATACACGGTGTCGCCATAGCCGTTGGCATTGCGGTCGATCACGGCAAGATCCGAAACGATGGCATAGTTCATATCGGCCGCAGAGGTGTCGCTTGCCGCATCAAACTTCGTGATCAGTGCACCGCTGTCGGCATTGACCACATACACAGCACGGCCCATGGTGGCGGCGGTCAGCTCAGCGCTGTCATCCAACAGCGGGTCATAACCGCCACCGAAAATCAGTACCTTGGTTTTGTTTCCGCCGTAACGCATGCTGGTCAGCAGCGGCCGCGACCAGGACTGTCCGAGCTCGGTAAAGTCGCCCTGCCCGCCTTCAATCCGCCACAGCAGTTTCGGATTGCTGACATCACTGATGTCCATGGCGTAGTAGTTACGACCGCCACGACGCATACCGAAATAAACAATCGCTGTTTCGCCGCTGTCGATAAGCTTGTCCGAGTCGCTGTCGTCATGGCGCAGAATCAGGTCACCGTCCAGACCATAGATATGCGAGCCGCTCACATTGGCACGAATCTCTGACAGATTCGGCAACAAGGCCTGAGGCATAAAGGCAAACAGTTCTTCACCGCCGCTGGTATCACCGGTGGTCAAGGGCGTGGACGCATCGAAAGCGTGCAGAAAGCCCTGATTGGTCATGGTAAACAGCACCTGATCACCGCCGGCGTACTTGGCCAGCACGGGCTGGCTGTGCAGCGGATCGGTCATCGGCGACGTTTGCACCCAGTCCAGCACGGTGCTTCTGTCAGTGTCATCACTCAGCCCCAGCAGTGTACTGGTCAGCGCACTGTTATCAGCGCTCAGCGCATGTTCGGCGAGCGTCAGGTCGACGTCCGCGGGCGCTGCGCTGCCGGTATAGGTCAAGAGCGTGCGCCCGCCTGAGCTCAGTCCCTCGGAGGCGCCGCCGCTGGCGACAGTGTTGCCATCGACCGAGTCGGACCAGAAACTGCGCGCGCTGCCCAGAAAGCTGCCGTCATCATCCAGCGCCACGTTACCGTTCACGTCCAGCAAGCCGTCGCCGTCAATAAAGTAGCCTTTGACGTTGCCCTTCCAGGAACGCGATTCCGAGGGCAGAAACAGGTTCACGAACGCGCGGTTATCACTGGAAAAGGCGTTGTTGCGACTGTCGATGGACAGCGCCGAAAACTCATCGGTCTCGGATGTGATCTCACCGATCGCCGAGTTAAGCGAGTTACGCAGGGAAACCTCGTCGCTGGCACTGGAGAAAGAGCCGCCGCCTTCATTGGCCATCAAGGTCAGAAACTCATTGCCCTTCACCGCGTCCTCACCGGTCAGACCGAAACCGATCGTGAAGGTGTTGACGACACTGCCCGGGACAGACGCGACCTGATCATTGGTAGCCAGAAATTCCACCACCTCGGCCACACACAGGGAAGATTCATCAGTGCTGTCGCCGAAGATACTGCCGGGGATATCCTCGCATTGACTGCTATCGCTCAGCCCGGTTAGCGCCAATGCATCATCAACATTCGGGTTCGTGGTCGGTATGCCGTCGGAAAGAAATACGATGTAGTTGCCCTGACAGCTGTCGGCGATGGGGCTGATGTAATCCGCACCGTTCCAGTTGAACACTTCTTCATCGGCGGTGTAGCTGTACTGGCAGTATTCGTAGCCGTCATAACCGGCGTGCTCCACCTCGCCGTACTCGGCGCAGACACTGATCCAGCTGCCGTCGAGACACTCACCCTGGCTTTCGGTACCTGTGCACTGGTATTCAGTGGAAAGGCACACGTCGTACTCCGTCCAGGCCGGCTGTGACGGCACGGTGGTACAGCTGGTTTCCGTGATCTCATTGGCCCCGCAACCGTCCGAGGTGATGTTCCCGCTCAGATCAAAGTAACGCGTACAGCTATGCGGTACGTCTTCTTCGATTGTCCAGGTAATCGCCGGCGTCTCACTGGTGTACGCGGCCGGATTGGCGCCCAGCGGATACCAGTTTTCGTAAAAACCCCATTCTTCATGGTAGGCGGGGTAAGTCTGGTACCACTCCCAGCTGCTGTAGCCGTTGATCCAGACAGAATCACCGCGGAAATAGTGGGCCGCTTCGATCAGCGGGGCAAGGTAGTTGGTCTCGGCGTCAGGTGTGGCGATATCAAGATGCTTTTCAAACGCGCCCAGAACCGTCGTGCCTTCCGGCAAGGTCGGGTCAATCAGCGTTGCGTCGGAATTAATATCCGAGACAGGCCAGCGAACGCCGGTGGTATGCCGGTCAAAAAACAATACTCCGGCGTTGATGGTGTCGGCGTTGTCGGCCAGCACTTCGAGCAGGACACGGCGCATGATATTGAGCTTGCGGTCAGCGTCATCACTGACCTCCTGCCCGTCAGTGCCGTAGTCCATACTGTTCGACAGATCCACGATAAACAGCACGTTGGGCTTGAGACCGCTGCTGGTGTGACCGTAGATCTCAATATCTTCAGCGTACGCGCCGCCGCTCAGGACGAAGCTTGCGCACAATGCTGTGCTCAGGAGGGACTTACTGAATATGCTCTTTCTATTTGACGCCATCGCCATAATTTCATCCGCGCAAACTGCATAAACCACCCTGATACATCGCAGGCCTACCCAGTTTTCGGACGCGATGGTGGTTTTCTTGAATCGCCTGTCCAGCAGGCCGGACGCACGACCGGAAAATTCAACAATTCCCCGATACAGACCCGGCCCGGTGGATAAAGACCCGCGCAGCGTCTACCGGCTTATCACAGCGCCCCGCGCGTTCTGCGGGGCGCTGTGGCGTGCTTACTCCTCGACCCGCCAGAATACGGTACGCACCGACGGCGACACATCCTCGACCATCTGGCGTCCGACATAGACCTGTACTGAGGAGCCTTCTGCCGGGAATGACAGACTCGGCTGACTCGGGATGCCGTATGAGTCCAGCTCGTAAAAACGGTCGCTGGCGGTCAGATTGCTGTCGTCGCCGCTGCCGTCCAGATCACTGGTCGGCGTGGCGTCGGTGAGCGACATTTTGACGAAGTAGCTCAGCGATGACGGCGTCGAACAGCTGTCTTCGTCCGTGTCAGCAGGCTCAAATGTCGTGAACATTACCGAGTTATCGTAGATCAGCCCTTCCGCCAGCACTTTCTGGCCGGTCGACAGTGTCACATACCAGCCCTGGCTGGCAGCCAACTCCTCTTCGGCACTGCTGCTGGTCGATGCGTCACCCTCGCCGATGTCATTGTCCGTGGCATCAAACAGATCCGATTCATCCGCCTCATCGACGGTTTCGCTCGGCGCGCCCTTATCGACATGCATGTCGCGGTAGACATAGATCCGGTTCTCCACCGTCGTGGACAGCGGGTGGGAGCGGTTACCGCTGCCGATCGCCACCGACAGGAAGGTATCGCCGCCGGATTCGGTAAGTGCCACCGCCGGCGGATAAAAGAATTTGCGGTTGCCGGAGGCCGAGCCGTCGTTGAAATCGGCCAGCTTGGTGACGGTCGCGCCGGAGCTGCTGCTGAGGTCTTCTTCATCCAGATCCACCCGCCATAACTGACCGCCGGTATCACCAAAGTAAATCCGGTCGGCCGAGCCGTTGGCGTCCATATCCACCACCCGCAGGGCGGTGGGCACGGCGTACTTGAGATCAGCCTCAACCTGCCCGCCTTCTGCGCTGGAAAGCGACCAGATCAGCTCCCCTGTATCGGCATCCGCGACATACACCGCATTGCCCATCGTATCGGCGCTGCGCACGCTTTTGTCATCTTCAGCCGGATCATAACCACCGCCGAAGATCAGTACTTTGCGGTCATCCAGCGTGGTCAGTACCGGCCGTGACCAGGTCTGTCCCAGTTGCCCGTAGCCGTCCACAGTGGGATCGATCTGCCACTTGTACTCCGGCTTATCCGGATCTGTCACATCAAGCGCATAGTAAGCCCGGCCGCCACGGCGCATACCGGCAATCAACGTCACGGTGTCGCTGTCATTGACGATACCGTCACCATTGTCGTCGTCATGATAGACCGTAATATCGCCGTCCATGCCGTAGATGTGACCACCCCAGGCCAGGTTGCGGTACAGCGGGTACACATTGCTCAGCAATTCAGCCGGCATAAAGGCGAATATCTCCTCGCCGCCGCTGTAGTCGCCGACCGTGGTCGGTGTCGTACCATCGATAGCGTGCACGAAACCCTGGTTGGTGCCGATGTAGATCACATCGCGGCCATCATAGTTGACCAGCACCGGTTGCGAATGCAGCGGATCCCCCATAGGTTGATCCTGCAGCCAGTCAAGCAGATCCGCAGCGCTGACCTCAGCGCTGCCACTGACGCCCAGATCCTCAGCCGACAGCGCCGTATTCGATGCGGCAAGCGCATTGGACTCATCGGTCAGTTCCGCACTGCTGCCGAGCCAGGTGTAGAAATTCCGGTTCCCGTAGTCAAGCTTGTAGTTTGCCCCGCCCTCGACCACCTCCGCGCCGTCCGCACTGCCACTCCAGAAGCTGCGCGCTGTGTCACTGAATTCCAGGCCATCATCGCCGAGGACGGTCGCTTCGTTGCCGTCCACATCCAGATAGCCGTCATTGCCGACAAAATAACCTTTCAGGTTACCTACCCAGGCGCGGCTGTGCGCCGGCTCAAAAAGCCCGAAAAAACTGCGTTCATCCGTGGACATTTTGGATGTGTCGATAGAAACCGAGGCAGCCGTGAAACTATTACTGCTACTGTTGACCTCGTTGACAATCGTCGACAACACGGTGGCCAGATCCGTCGTCCCGGCAGCCTCGTAAAAATCGCCACCACCTGCTTCGGCCACGGTCTCCAGGAAGGCTCTGCCGACCTGGCCTTCGGTAGAGTCATCCAGTGCAAATCCGATGGTAATCACGTTGACATTGCTGCCGGACATGGATGCGACCTGATCCTCTGTGGCCAGGTACTCCGCCAGTTCCGGCCCGCAGTTGGCCGCATGGTTATAAGCGGTAACGCCGTCCATAATGCCGCCGGGCTGGGACTGATCGGCACAGCTTTTACCGATAAAACTCTCAATCTCCGCCTGATTGGTCAGGTGGTTCGGAATGCCGTCCGAGAGCAGCACCAGATAGTTGCTTTGACAGGATGATTTAATCGGCG
This sequence comes from Granulosicoccaceae sp. 1_MG-2023, assembly GCA_030546905.1. GTDB lineage: Bacteria > Pseudomonadota > Gammaproteobacteria > Granulosicoccales > Granulosicoccaceae > UBA7957. The sequence goes on from JAUOPI010000001.1 coordinate 156,179, forward strand.
AGATATAGGTGGCGGTACCGCCACCACCGGTAAACGCATTCTCCGGTGTATAGCTGGCAAAGTGCGCCGCGTTAGGCGTACTGCCGGTGTAGCTTTTGACCGTGCTGTCCCAGGTCTGCGGCGCCGCTGCGCCCTGCCCGACAGTGCCGCCACTGAAATAAAGCGCCGCCTCGTAAAGCGCCTCGACGATCGGCGTTCCGCCATACGGCGTCTGCGCCTCCAACATATTCAGTATCGTATCGGACACCGAGTCATCGCCGGTGATGTCCGGATCGATCTCCGACGCACTGGCGCTATTGGATGAAATCGGCCATTTAGGGCCTGAGGCATAGTTGTTATAGCCGGTAACGAAGTCGTATCCACCGTACCAGGACAAGCCGATATTCAGCGCACCGAGATCATCGCTCAGTGTCATCTGCAAGGCTTCTTTGAGGATATCAAAACGGGAGGTTTCGTCCTCATCGGCGATAGCAGACACATCCGGCAGCCAGTTCATACTTCCGGACAAATCAAACGCGAACAGGACGTTCGGGCCGTATTCCGTCGCCGAGTTAACATAGATTTCTATATCATCGGCCTGCAGCTGAAGCGGACTCAGCGCAGTAAAGGCAAGCATGGCCCCGGCGCTGAAACGTCGCAACCCGCTATAACGCCGGTAAGGTCTGAGAGCAAACCGGTGGAAAACCGCAGCAGATGCTTTGGCTGTGTCGATACATCGCATTTTAGATACCACTTCAGTCCAGGCTTGCAATATGCACGCAAGCCCCGGGGAAACCGTCATCACGCCCGACGATTTCTGTTACAACGCAGGGCAGTTTCCCGTCCGCCCTGATTCAGGTCTTACTATGTAGCCACGCTGCAAATGGTCAGTATTGACATTCGTGCTATCGATCGTGGCCACGCCATTGACATTGAAAATCTGTGCCGCCAGTTTCATGGACGACTCATCAGCACTGAGGCTGTGCCCGACCGGCAAGCTGTTCTCGCCGCAATATTGCACTTTTGCCGTGGCTTCGATATCCACCGGTCCCTGATCAAACTCGGTAGACATGCTGATGGACTGGGCCGGGGGATCATTCAGGGGCGTTTCGGGCGTGTTTTCCAGCAGATCTTTCATGGTCCAGACACTGCGGATCGCCGACTCTGATGCCTGAAAACCAATCGAGCGTTGATGCATATTCGAGGCGATGATCTCATTGGTCGCCGTGCCGGCCAGTGACGACAAGCCAATAACAGAAATAGCGACCAACAACAGCAATGAGATCAGCAAAGCCGAGCCTTGCTCACGCAACATGCCGGGGTCCCGCATAAACTGAAATTGACGCATGATTATTTCAGGTTCCTTTGTTTCTGATAATCACGGACGACTGGTAAACCTGGTAGCCATACTTGTCATCAGTAACCGCATAGCGGTCATTGAGAATCGTATAGTCGCGCGTTTCCGCTTCATCTTTGACTTCCAGATCGGTGCGTACCAGCAGGCCGAACTTGATAGCAGAAACATCGGCTGCGCTGCTGACTTCCGAATAATCAACATAGCGTTCTGTGACGCCATCGGCGTCGCTGTCGAGGCCGTAGAGAACCCGGAAGTCCCACACGTTATCGACCAGCGGCGTCGCGCTGGCGCCGGCTGCGGCGCTCGCATCGCCGAGACAGGTCAGCTGCTTGTTTGTGTCATCAAAGGAATAAACATCAATGGCGAATCCCGGCGTGGTCGCCGTCGCCGTGGAGGTGCCGTTACAGTCGGTATCGGCTTCATGGAATATGGCGATCTGCTCAGTGCCGCTTTGCCCGAGCACAACCGGATCGACCGTGGTGGTTTCGGTTGAGAAGCCGGCAGCGCGGATGGCGTTTTGCAGCACGAAGACACCCTGACGGCCGTTTTCCTGCATGCTGCGCAAACCATCGCTGAACTGCGTGGTTTGACGGCTGGCAATAAAGATATTGACCACACCGGCCAGGATCAGCAGGCCGACGACCAGCGATACCATCAACTCAATCAAGGATAAACCGTGCTGCCGCTGAATACGGCTTTTCATGGCAGTACTCTCATCTCAACCTGCTTGGTGATTTCGACATCTGTCTCATCATGCACTTCGGTTTCAGTCCAGCTGACAGCCACAGTGTAGGTGGAATCGGCAGAACAGGGCGCATCGTTACAATCGACCGTCACGCGCCCGCCCGGCAGGCTGTCGATCACGCCGTTTTCGCCGCTGCTGCCATTCCAGTGCCCGCAGGCCACTTCGAAGAAATCATTGGCCGCCCGCTCGGCAGCCGTGCTGCAGACCGGTGTGCTGCCGCTCATGCCGTAATAGGCATTGCAGTAGGTCGAAGGCAAGGTGCTGCAATTGGCCGCATCACTATCGAGCCCGTTATAGGCCAGATCAGCAACGCCGTCGGGATTGGCACGCATCTGCGCAATCACCGTCTCTGCGATCACAACAGCCTGCGAACGGTTGAAGGAACCCTTGGCCACCCGGACGCTGTTGAGCTGCAGTCCGGCCAAGCCCAGAACGCCCACGGAGACCACGACCAGGGCGACCAGAACCTCAATCAGACCGATACCGCGCTGTGTATGTTGAACCTGTGTCCGCTGGTGCATCGTTCTTATTGCACCCGCATTCTGCCGTTCGATGAGATGCTGATCACCCGCTCTTCGTCGCCATAGCTGAGTTTCAGTTCGCCACTGACATAGGCATTCGACGTCGAGCGTGTGCTCCCGAGACTATCGAACAGGACGTAGTCACTGACGGCCGTATCGGCGGTGACCGTAAAACCGAACTTCATTGCCTCCGTCGCCTTGAGCAGTGTTTCACCGCTCGCGCGACTGGCGTCTTTGTTGTCATCAACAAAGGCAATCCAGCCATCGTTCCAGGACGCAGCATTGTTACAATCGGGCTCGGCCGCATAGGGGGCATCCGTCGGACAAACGACCACCGGCGAACCGCTTTTGACCGCTTCCGAGCGCGCCAGCTGCAAGCCCATAAACAATTGATTTGTCGTGCCCGTCAACGCACTCCCCTTAATCAGACCATCAAACGACGGCGCAGCAAATGCCACCAGAATTGTGGTAATGGCGGTCACTATGAGCATCTCGACGATGGTAAAGCCGAGTTGTACGTCCTTTCGCAACCGCATTTGCTTTTGTCCGTCCTGTTTCGCTTGCCTCTGGCAAGAAGTCATATTCAGCGACCTGCCGTGACAGGTCTGGTTGTTTACTTATGGTGTAGTTTTCGACAGTTGCGAACAGTTACTTTAACGCCGGCAGGAAAAAGGGTGACGGGGGCAGAGTGGACGGACTCAGCTCAGACGCCGGGGGCGGGGTTTGCCTTGCTGCAATTGCATCCAGCGCGGCGCGCGTTCGCCGGCAAACAGGACAATCACCAGGCGGTCGATAATAACGGATACACTGCGCCAGCCCTGAACCTGAAAGACCGACAGAGCGGCCTGCTGGCCGGCGCTGAGGAAACGGCAATTACGCAGTTCGATATTGAGCAGAAGGTCCTGATTACGGCGGGTCGTCACCGGATGCGGGCGACTGAGGTAATCGAGCTTGCGGGTGATCGCGTGTAAAACGTCTTCGGTGGTGATCTCCACCACGGCATACTCATCGGACAGATCGGTCACCGAGCGCTCCAGCACATGCCGGCTGAGTTCGGCAATCGAGGCCCGTGGAGAATACTGGCCGCTGAGACGCAGTTCTTTGGCAATCAGCCGCGCGTCGCGGAAAATCACCTCGCCCGGTTCAGCTACCGAAGGCAGGATTTCATCGTCATTCACGCGCGGATCTATCGCCCGCAGGAATTCCGAACACAGATACAGCTTGCGGAAGATCCGCAGATGGCGTGATGCCGGGGAGGCAATTTTCCGCAGTTCGGTCAATGGCATGGATGTGGTTCTGAAAAGCCGCTGAGACAAATTCAGCGGCAGTATGACACAGACTGCGCCGGTTTCATCTGAACCGGCGCAGAATTTCCTGACCCGCAGCTCAGGTCATGGTGACCAGCTCTTCGGCGCTGCTCGGGTGAATTGCGATGGTGTCGTCAAAATCCTTTTTGGTCGCGCCCATGCGGATCGCCACAGCAAAGCCCTGCAGCATCTCGTCGGCACCCAGACCGATAACGTGGCAACCGACCACGCGCTCTTCCTCACCCACGACAACCAGTTTCATGGCCGTCTGTGTCGGCTGATGACCGAACACATTGTACATAGGCGTGAAAGACGAGGTGTAACAACGCACCTTCTGTCCCGCGTATTCCTGCAAGGCCTCAGGCTCTGTCAGGCCGACGGTGCCTATCGGCGGATGCGAGAAAACCACGGTCGGGATCGTTTCATAGTCGACATAGCGGTCCGGTTTGCCGCCGAACAGCCGGTCGGCCAGGCGTCGGCCGGCCGCGATCGCCACCGGCGTCAGCTGCGCCTTGCCGTTAACATCGCCGATAGCGTAGATACCGCTGACATTGGTGTCTTCCTTGTGATCGGTCGGGATATAACCGGCCTCATCATGGACAACCCCGGCCGCCGCCAGATTCAACGCCGCAGTCAACGGGCGCCGGCCAACGGCCCAGATCACACAATCAAAGCCGCTGAGGCGCTCGTCTTCGTAGGTCACGACATCAATTCCGTCAGCGGTCTTCTCCAGGGCTTTGACCTGGGTTTCGCTGACAATGTTGACGCCTTCGCGTTTCATCTCTTCGGTCAGGGTGGTGAAGAGGATAGGATCAAAACCGCGCAGGAAATGCGTCTTGCGGATGATTTGCGTCACATCGCTGCCAAGTCCGGCCAACAGCCCGGCCAGTTCCACGGCGATATAACCGGCGCCGATAACCGCCACCTTCTTCGGCTGTTCGGTCAGCTCAAAAAAGCCGTCAGAGGTAATACCCAGCTCCGCGCCCGGCACTTCCGGCACGATCGGCTCACCGCCCGGGGCAATCACAATGTGATCGGCGGTATAGCTGCGGCCATCGACCTCAATCGACTTCTCGCCGTTAAAACGCGCCGTACCGGTCAGCACATCGACCTTGGGTTCGGCCAGATAGCTGTTGTACCAGTCGTTTATGCCCTGAATATAGCCCTCACGCTTTTCCACCAGTGTCGCCCAGTCAAAACCGCGTGTTTCCACATCAAAACCGTAGCCCGGCGCATCCTTCAGCCAATGCGCCATGGACGCGCCGTACCACATGACTTTCTTCGGTACACAGCCGCGGTTTACACAGGTGCCGCCGAGACGCCCGGATTCGACCACCGCAACACGTGCGCCGTAGCTGGCAGCGCGGTTGGCCACCGAGAGACCACCGCTACCGGCGCCGATTGCGATAAGGTCGTAATGTTCTGTCATAGTATTCTCCCTGTAAGTCGGAATTCGGTAACCGCGCCTGATTGGCGGCACTGTGGGCCGGTGGGTTAGAATCCCCCTGCCTGTTTCGGTAACCGAGAAAATCGTGAGTAGTGTAAAGCCCGCCAGCCGGAAAACGAAAGCATCTGACATTAGCGTCATCGAACGTCTCGGACTCTATGCCAAATTAGTCCGTATTGACCGCCCTATCGGCATCCTCCTGTTACTCTGGCCGACCTTGTGGGCCCTGTGGATTGCCGCCGGCGGGTTTCCGGGCTGGACCTTGTTGCTGGTCTTTGTGACCGGCACGGTGCTGACACGTTCCGCCGGATGCGCGGTCAATGACTTCGCCGACCGGCATATCGACCGCCATGTGGAACGCACCCGCGAACGGCCCCTGACCAGCGGCCTGATCTCATCGCGTGAAGCCTTGCTGGTGGCCGTGGTGCTGGCTCTGCTGGCCTTTCTGCTGCTGTTTTTCACCAACGGCAAAACCATGCTGATGTCACTGGTGGCGGTAGTTCTGGCCGTTATCTACCCCTTCAGCAAGCGCTTTACCCATTTGCCGCAGGTATTTCTCGGCGCGGCCTTTTCCTGGGGCATCCCGATGGCTTACACCGCCGTCGGCGTGCCGCTGACGCGCACCACCTGGCTGCTGTTTATCGCCTCGGTGCTGTGGGCGCTGGTCTACGACACGCTCTACGCCATGGTTGACCGCGAGGACGATCTGAAAATCGGCGTCAAATCCACCGCGATACTGTTCGGCGACGCCGACGTCACCCTGGTCACACTGATTCACATTATCGTCCTGCTGGCGCTGGTGCTGGCAGGCCATCAGGAAGGTTTCGGCATCTGGTATCACCTGGCTACCCTGTTCGGCGCCGGCTTTATCCTGCGTCAGTACCTGTTTGTCCGGCACCGCGACCGCCAGCGCTGTTTCCGCGGGTTTCTCGACAATAACTATTTCGGCCTGGCGATCTTTGCCGGCATCGTGGCCCATTATCTGCTGAGTACGCCGGTATCATGATCGGCTACACTTGCCCACAATCTATGCACCGCCCGGTTTAAGGAATCCATGCTCAATATAATCCGTCAGCTCCGGCACCATCACGCCGGCCTTCTGGATCAACTTGACGATAAGGCCGGCGCACGTGAACCCCTGCGACGCGAGCTCTCGGCCCTGCGCCTGGCTGAAGCCTGTCTGCTCAAGGCCCGGCTTAACGAAGAACAGGCCGCCCACCCGACCCAGATCGCCGTCCTCGGCCCCACCCAGGCCGGCAAAAGCACGCTGGTCAATCTGCTCACCGGCAGCAGCGCCGCCGGCGTCAGTGCCCTGGCCGGCTACACCGTACATGCCCATGCCTACTGCTTCGGCACGCCCTGCGACGGTGCGCTCTGGGCCGAACGCCTGTTCAGCGACTACCGCGTGGTCAAGGGCGCGCAGACCGACCCGGACGACTACTACCAGATCGGCGTCAACAGCGTGTCCGGCGGGCTGCTCGATCCCCACGCGCCTTGCGTACTCTGGGATACCCCGGACTTCGATTCGGTACACGCACAGGGTTACCGCGGTGCGGTGTTGCGCACGCTGGCGCTGGCCGATGTGCTGGTGCTGATCGTCAGCCGTGAAAAATACGCCGACCGTTCGGTCTGGGACCTGCTCGAACTGATCGCGCCACTGGGCAAACCCATGCTGGTCTGCATCAACAAACTCGATGCCGCCTCCATGCAGGCCATCCCGGCATCCTTTCTCAAACGCTACAGGGAAGTGCCCGGCCAGCCGACACCGCCACAGGTCATAGGCATGCCCTTTGTTCGGGGCCTCGACGCCAGCGCAGCGGCCCTGCCGCAGGAGGTTCAGACCGCTCTGGGCGAGGCGCTGAGCGGCTGTATTAAGGCGGTCGACCGGCAACAGCAGGTGGCCGGCAGCTACGCCCTGATGGAGCAGCACTGGCAGGCCTGGACCGCGCCGGTGACCGCACGTCACGAAGCCGAGCGGCAATGGCAAACCCTGATTAACAGCACTCTCAGCGGCTCGCTGGACCAGTACCAACGCGACTATCTGGACAACCCGGACAACTACGACGCCTTCAAACGCACAGTGGCGCAACTGCTGTTGCTGCTGGAAATCCCCGGTGTGGCCTCGTCGCTGGCCCGCGCCAGGCAGGCCATTACCTGGCCGGCGCGCAAGCTCCTCAGCCTCGGCAAGCAGGCGGTCGGCGAGCCAAGCGAAGCACCGGACCCGCACAGCATGGAGCGCAGCGTACTGAATAACTGCGCGGCCAATGCCCTGACCACACTGCTGCAGCAGATCGAGCAGAAGGAGCAGGCCGGATCAGAATTACAAGCCTGGTGGCATGCCCTGGGCCGCACCGTGCTCGAGCAACGTCAGGCGCTGCTGCGCGATTTTGAAAACGCCGCCTCGCAGTACCAGCAGAACTTCGAATCGGAAATCAACACTGCTGCCGATAATCTCTATGAGCAGCTGCGTCAGCAGCCGGCCAAACTCAACACCCTGCGCGGCGCGCGCGTGGCAGCCGACGCGGCCGCCGTCGGGCTGGCACTGAAGACCGGCGGTATCGGCATGAGTGACTTTGTTCTCGCCCCGGCGCTGGTGTCCGTCACCTCGCTGCTGACCGAAGGCGCACTCGGGCGTTACGTAGATCGTGTCAAGGCACGGCTGCGCACCCGTCAACGCGATGCGGTCGAGCATAAACTGCTCCGCGGCTACCTTGCCGCAGCGCTGGCCAAACTGGCTGAAGACGCCGTACCGCAGGCCGATGCCACACTCGACGAAGCCACCCTGCAGGCCGCCGCGCAACAACTGAGGGCCGGTCATGCTGGATAATCTGCTTCCCGAATTACAAGCCGGTGTGGCGGACTGGGCCAACGATCTGCATGACAAACACTGGATCGACGAAACCACGCTGAACGAGCTGACCCGCGTTGATACGCGCTCGGCAGCCGGACTTTTCGGTCAGGAAGAACGCCCTCTGGTGGTCGGCTTTTTCGGCGGTACCGGCGTCGGCAAGAGTTCCCTGCTGAACCGCCTTGCCGGTCAGGCCATCGCCCGTACCGGCGTCGAGCGCCCAACCTCGCGCGAAGTCACCGTCTATCTGCATCACGATCTACCGATCGCCCACCTGCCGGACGCCTTCCCCACCGACAAGGTCAAGCTGGCCCTGCACAAAAGCGAAGCCAACCGCCATGTGCTGTGGGTTGATATGCCGGACTTCGACAGTGCCGAACAAGCCAACCGCGATATGGTGCTGGCCTGGCTGCCCTATATCGATGTGCTGATGTACGTGGTCAACCCCGAGCGTTACAAGGATGATCAGGGTTGGCGTATGTTGCTCGAATTCGGTCACCAACACGCCTGGTTGTTTGTGATTAACCACTGGGACCGTGGTGTCGAAGAACAACGCGATGATTTCCGCAATTTGCTATCCGGCGCCGGCCTGGCCAATCCGGTGATTTTCCGCACCGACTGCAATCCCGACCGCGAACAGGCCGTTGACGACGATTTTGCCTTGTTACAACGCACCATCCAGGAACTGGCCGACGACAATATCATCCGTCATCTTGAAGAACGCGGCGTCCGGCAAAAAATCGAAGAACTACAAGCCCGAACCCGGTCAGTGGTCGCAACACTGGGCAATGAGCAGGACATAGACGCCATTGCCGGAGAATGGGACAAGCTCTGGCAAACCGCGTCGGCGAAAATCGAAACCTCGCAATCATGGAAGATCAACGAGATCGCCGCGCAATTTACCTCCAAAGAAACCCGCTGGTTCCGCTCCGCGATTAAGGCCCTGCGAGGTCAGGAACAGGAGTCCGGCGACACGCCCGGCCCGGATATGCAAGCCGGGGCCGAGGCACTGTGGACACCGGCAGTGTGTCAGCTGGTCGACGGCAGCATCGACGAACTGCTGCAACGTGCGCGTTACCGGGATATGGCCAGCGGTCCCTTAAAACACCTGCTGGCACCGCTCAAAGCGCAACACCGTGAGCTGTTCGAACAGTGTTATCACAGTGAAATGCAGAAAGCCCTGGCGCAACCGGGTAAGCATTGGCAACGCCTGCTCAACCGGGTTCTCGGCTGGCTGACAACACTGCTGCCGATACTCGCCTTGCTGTGGATCGGTTACAAAGTGGTGGTCGGTTTCTATCTCGGTAACGAATCAGGCGGCGATTATCTCGGTTTCAACTTTGCCATCCACAGCCTGTTACTGCTGGGCGTATCCTGGCTGGTGCCCTGGTTTATCTACCAGAAATCCAAACCCTCGCTGCAGGAAGCGGCCGTGCAAGGTATGCGTAATGCAAGTCATGTCACCTTACGCAGATTCAGTGTGATGGCCCACGAAGCGCTGGAAATTCTGCGTCAGCGGCGCGCCGAAGCGCTGGCCGGCAGTGAATCCCTGTTTGCCGTGCAACTGCAGCCCGGCCAGCTTGCCGACAAAGACAAAGCACGCATTCTCGCCCGCCTGCTGACACAGAAAGTCGCCTGAGGCGGGCCTGAGCTCAGGCTCTCGCCGCAACCCAGATATCAACCCGCTGTACGCCCGCCCGCTTCAGGGCGCGGCTGATTTCCCTGACCGTACTGCCGGTGGTCATCACATCATCGACCAGAGCCAGATGTGCATAAGCGCCGGCCCGCGCCTCTACCCTGAACGCATTGCGGATATTCCTGTGGCGCTCGCGTTGACTGAGCTGCGATTGCGGCACGGTTTCGCGGACCCGCCGCACCAGTGTCAGGTCAAGCGGCGGTCCCTTCAAGGCTGCCGAACAAACCGCCGCGATTTCCGCCGACTGATTAAAGCCGCGACTGAGCAAACGAGCCCGCCCCAGCGGCACAGGCACCAGCGCCTGCGGCAAAACCACACCGCGTGCCCTGATCTCATCGGCCATCAGCTCGCCCAACAAACGTGCATAAACAGTGTTTCCGCCGAACTTCAGTTCGCGTACAAAATAGTCTGCCGGCAGGCAGTAGCGGAAACAGGCAAAGGTCGCGCTGAAAGGAGGCGGATCGCGCAGACAGGCACCGCAGACAACACGCGTATCTGTCGCCAGTGGCCGGCCGCAAACAGTACAAGCCTGACGGTTTTCTGACAGCATGCCGCGGCACACCGGGCACAAATCAAGGTGGGTATGGCTTGCACTATCGCAGAGCAAACAATAGTGCGGGAAGCTTTGAGCAACAATATTTTGACACTTGCCCAAGAGACGTGACAATTGTGAGAGAATCATCTATACAGCTTCCATAACAGGTTATTCTCAAAGAAAAATCTGTCCGGAAACACATGCAATCCGCACGGAGTCGGTAACGCGGGCTTAGTTGTTCGGCCCCCGAAGCCCACGTTCGGTCAGATCTGACAGCACACAGACGAGCGCTTATATTTCAAGCCCGTCCCCCGGAAAAATAACGGAGTTCAGTATGCAAAAACGTCTTCTTACCGCTGCGGTATCAGCGGCCTTCCTCGGTGGTTGCGGCACCTTATCCACAGACAGCATCAACCAGCCGGTCGAAGGAGACATTCCGGCCACTGCGGGCTATCTGGCCGACGGCAATGGCAACGTGGTTAAATCCGGCACCGGCGGCTGCGTACACAGCGGCACCTTCGGCGACGACAACATGATTAATGTCTGCGAAGGCATCGCCGAAGAAACACCCGAGCCGGTTGTCGAAAAAGCACCGCCGGTGATGACCAAACCGGTACCCGCTCCGGAAGTGAAGAAACAGCCGATTGTCGAGACTGTGGTACTCAACAGCCGCGCCCTGTTCGCCACTGACGCTGACGCCCTGTCGGCCAAAGGTGATCAGGCCATGCGTAATCTGATTGCCAAGCTCGGTGACTACTCGTCTATCGAGAAAGTCGAAATTATCGGCCACACCGATTCGCGCGGTGCAGAAAGCTATAACCAGGCGCTTTCCGAGCGTCGTGCTGAGACCATCCGCAACTACCTGGCCGGCTCTTATGCCGACGCCGACATCACAGCGATGGGTATGGGCGAAAGCCAGCCGGTGGCCAGCAACGATACTGCCGAAGGCCGTCAGCAAAACCGTCGCGTGGAAATCCGCGTCACAGCCAAAATGGTCAAACCGGCACCCTGAGCCGTCTGACCGCGCGGATGCCAGGGACGGCGTCCGCATCACATCAGACCCCGCTCGGCAAATGAGACCGGGGTCCCTTCACCGACGACCAGATGATCCAGCACCCTGACATCGATCAGGGCCAGCGCCTGCTTGAGTTTTTCGGTCAGCGCAATATCGGCATCACTGGGATCGGCCACGCCTGAAGGATGATTATGGGCAAAGATCACCGCTGCCGCATTGGCCTGCAAACAGGCTTTGACCACTTCCCGGGGATAGACACTGGCCGACGTCAGGGTACCGCGGAACATCTCGCGGAACTCGATCACCCGGTGTTTATTGTCCAGAAACAGACAGACGAATTCTTCGTGTTCGAGGTGGCGCAGTTTCAGCGATACAAAACGGCGCACACAGTCAGGCGAGGTCAGCACATCGCGTTCGGCAGACTCGGCCAGCAGGGCGCGCCGGCAGATCTCCAGCACCGCACGCAACTGCACGAATTTCACCGGACCCAGCCCCGGGATGCTGCAAAAGGCCTTGTGGTCGGCGGCCAGCAAACCGGCCAAATCACCGAAGTGTGCGAGCAGATCCCGCGACAGCTCCATCACCGGCTTGCCGCGTGTACCGCGCCCGAGGAATGCGGCAATCAGCTCAGTATCGCTGAGGACATGTTCGCCGCGCGTCAGCAGCTTTTCACGGGGCCGCTCCTGCGCAGGCCAGCGTGTGAGTGTCATGTGATTCTTCTTCCCTGAAAAATATGACCGCTTCAGCTTATCGCAGAATAATGATGCTGCGCACAGAATCGTGATTTTTGTTAAAGCGTTCACAAAATCGCGCCAGCCACGCATTTCTGCAAAAAATTCCGGCCACCGGACGAACTTGTTACACTTCAGCTCATGAATGCACTGCAAAACAAAAATATTGTTCTCGGCGTGTGCGGCGGTATCGCGGCTTACAAGAGTCCCGATCTGGTCCGCCGGCTGGCCGAAGCCGGTGCCAATGTGCAGGTGGTGATGACCGGCCACGCCCGTGAGTTTGTCTCCCCCCTGACCTTTCAGGCGGTTTCCGGACGGGCCGCGCGCGACACGCTGTTCGACGAGGCAGCCGAAGCGGCCATGGGCCACATTGAGCTGGCCCGCTGGGCCGATCTGATCCTGATCGCCCCCGCCACCGCCAACACCATTGCCCGCATTACCCACGGTCTGGCCGATGATCTGCTGACCACGCTCTGCCTGGCCACCCGAGCACCGCTGGCGGTGGCGCCGGCGATGAATCAGGTGATGTGGTCCAATCCCGCCACGCAGGCCAATATCGCCCTGCTCAGCCAACGCGGCGTCAGCGTGCTCGGACCGGGCTGCGGCGATCAGGCCTGCGGCGAAACCGGCGCAGGGCGCATGCTCGAACCGCTGGTACTGCGCGAGCAGGTAGCCGCCCTGCTGGACGACACCGCACAAAGCCTGGCCGGTAAATCCGTACTGATCACCGCCGGACCGACCCGCGAGGCCATAGATCCGGTGCGCTATATCAGCAATCACAGCTCCGGCAAGATGGGCTTTGCGATTGCCGCCGCGGCCGCCAAAGCCGGTGCCCGCGTCACCCTGATTGCCGGCCCGACCACGATTGCGCCGCCGGCCGGTTGTCAGGTGGTGGCAGTGGAAAGCGCCGCGCAGATGCATCAGGCGGTCATGGAACAGGCCGCGCAGCACGCGGTGTTTATCAGCGTCGCCGCCGTTGCCGATTTCCGTCTGAAAGAGGTGCGCGAGCAGAAGATGAAGAAGTCGGCGGACGAGATCACCCTGACCCTGATCAAGAATCCCGACATACTCGCGGATGTGGCCGCCCTGCAGAACGGGCGCCCCTTCTGCGTGGGCTTTGCCGCCGAGACCCACGATCTGGAAAACTACGCGGCCGACAAACTGGCGCGCAAGAATCTGGATATGATCTGCGCCAACCTGGTGCAAAGTGGCGGCGACTCCGTCTTTAACAGTGACGACAACGCACTGGAGATTTTCCTGCGCGACGGCGGGCGCATCAGCCTGCCGTCGGCTTCCAAAACCCGAATTGCCCACACGCTGGTCGATCTGATCGCAGAGCGCCTGGGCTGAGTTTGTAGCGACATGAGCCTGAAACCCATTGACGTTAAGCTGCTGGACCCGCGCATCGGTGACAGCATTCCCATGCCGGCCTATGCCACCGACGGTTCCGCCGGGCTTGATCTGCGCGCCTGCCCGGATGAGGCCCTGACCCTGGCACCGGGGCAAACCGAGCTGATCCCGACCGGTCTGGCCATCCATATTGCCGACCCGGGCCTGGCGGCGATGATTCTGCCGCGCTCCGGGCTCGGCCATAAGCACGGCATTGTGCTCGGAAACCTGGTCGGGCTGATTGATTCGGACTATCAGGGCCAGCTGTACGTTTCGTGCTGGAACCGCGGTCAGAAGAGTTTCACAATTGAAGTCGGCGAACGCATCGCCCAGCTGATACTGGTACCGGTGGTACAGGCGCGCTTCAATATCGTTGAATCCTTCGAAAGCAGCGAACGCGGTGAAGGCGGCTTCGGCTCGACCGGCACGCACTGACCACAAGGCCTGAAATTTGCTCGGATCGGGCCATCAAACCATAGTTGAAAGAAACAACTCAGGACCTTACCTATGACGACACCATCCGCTTCGATCTTCCGCGCGTACGATATCCGCGGCATCGTAACCGACACCCTGACGCCCGATGTAGTAGAGCAGATCGGCCGCGCTTACGGCAGCGAATGTCTGGCACAGAACTGCAAATCAGCAGTAGTTGCCCGCGACGGCCGCCTGTCCGGCCCGGATCTGGTGGCCGCCTTGTCCAAAGGTATCGCCTCCACCGGCGTTGATGTTATCGATATCGGCATGGTGCCGACTCCGGTCTTGTATTTCGCCACGCATCACCTGAAAACCGGCACCGGCGTGATGGTCACCGGCAGTCACAACCCGCCGGAATACAACGGCCTGAAAATGATGATCGGTGGCGACGCCCTGTTCGGCGACGGCATCACCGGCCTGTACGACCGCCTGGTCAACAACCAGCTCAGCAGCGGCGAAGGCAAGATCAGCAGCGCTGACGTACTCGATGCCTATATCGAGCGCATCGTCGGTGATATCAAACTCGAACGCCCGATCCGTGTCGGTATCGATTGCGGCAACGGCGTAGCCGGTGCTGTGGCACCGCAGCTGTTCAAAAAGCTCGGCTGCGAGGCCGTTGAGATGTTCACCGACGTGGACGGCACTTTCCCCAATCACCACCCGGATCCGGCCAAAACCGAAAACCTGCAGGATCTGATCAAAGCGGTTGATGAGAACAAACTCGAACTCGGTCTGGCCTTCGACGGCGACGGCGACCGGGTTGGTGTGATCGACGACAAAGGTGAGATTATCTGGCCTGACCGGCAGATGATTCTGTACTCACGCGACATCATCAGCCGCAATCCCGGCGCGCTGATTATCTATGACGTGAAATGCTCACGGCTGTTGCCCGCCGCTATCGAAGAAGCCGGCGGTAAAGCGGAAATGTGGAAAACCGGCCACTCCTTTATCAAAGCGCGCCTGAAAGAAACCGGCGGTCTGCTCGGCGGTGAAATGAGCGGGCATATTTTCTTCAAGGAACGCTGGTACGGCTTTGACGACGCGCTCTATTCCGCAGCGCGTCTGCTGGAAATCATCTCCCGTGACAGCCGTCCGGTCAGCGAGATCTTTGGCGAGATTCCCGACAGCGTGAACACCCCTGAGCTGAACATCAGCTTCGCCGAAGGTGAGCACCATAAGTTCATCAGCAAATTCTGCGAGACAGCCTCTTTCGACGGTGCGAAAATCACCACCATCGACGGGCTGCGTGCTGACTTTGCCGACGGCTGGGGTCTGGTGCGGGCATCCAACACCACGCCTTCACTGGTCATCCGCTTTGAAGCCGACAACGAAGCTGCCCTGAAGCGCATTCAGGACCAGTTCGCCAGCGCAATGAAAGCCGTTGATGCGGATATCAAACTGCCTTTTTGACCTAACTTGCAGGACCCAAACCACACGTGAGCACCATTAACGCCGCCCAGATAGCCCGGGTACTCAACGAAGCGCTGCCGTACATTCAGCGCTTCTCCGGTAAAACCATCGTTGTGAAATACGGTGGCAACGCCATGACTGACGAACGCCTGAAAAGCTGTTTCGCACAGAACATCGTGCTGATGAAACAACTCGGCATGAACCCGGTGGTGGTTCACGGCGGCGGCCCGCAAATCGGCAACCTGCTCAAGCAACTGGGTAAGGAAAGCCGTTTTATCTCAGGTATGCGGGTCACCGACGATGAGACCATGGATGTGGTGGAAATGGTGCTCGGTGCGCAGGTCAACAAGAGCATCGTCAACCTGCTGAACCGCGCCGGTGGGCGGGCGGTAGGTCTGACCGGTAAAGACGCCGGCCTCATCTACGCGCGGCCGCTGGAATCAGACCCGCAAAGCGAGCTGGGCCACGTCGGCGAGGTCGAGAGCATCGACCCGTCGATCGTTCACACGCTCGATCAAAGCGGTTTTATTCCGGTTATCGCGCCGGTCGGTGTCGACAGAAACGGCGTGGGATACAACATCAACGCCGATTTGGTTGCCAGCTCGGTGGCCTCGGTGCTGAAAGCCGAAAAGCTGCTGCTACTGACCAATACGCCGGGGATTCTCAACGCCAACAATGAGTTACAGACCGGCCTGACCCGGATCGATATCGACCGCCTGATCGAAGAAGGCGTGATCTACGGCGGTATGCTGCCCAAGGTCAAATGTGCGCTCGACGCGATTAACAGCGGTGTCAACACGGTGCAGATTATCGACGGACGGGTCGAAAACGCCGTGCTGCTGGAGCTCTTTACCGACGAAGGTGTGGGTACGCTGATCAAGTCCTACTAAGGAAGGCTTCCCCACCGGACACAAAAAAAGCCGCATTTATTGCGGCTTTTTTTTGTGCTTAGCGGCAGCTTCGCTCAGCGCGAGGCCTTAAGCTCGCGGTAGCGCACCAGATCCTCTTTGAATTTGCTCATCAGGGACTTGCGTTCCGCGGCCTTGGAATCGACCAGCGACCAGGCGTTCTCGATATTTCGCAGGATCGACTGGCGTTCTTCGTAGAGTGAATCACGCGCTGAACCCGTGGCCGACTCCTGTGCGTTGATGCGCGAATCGATCGTGGCCAGACGTTCGGAGAGAATCCGGATCCGGTCGTCCAGGCGGTTGATCAGCCCGTCAATCATGCCAATGCGGTCATCGCGGGTACGGATCAGGTCTTCTTCCGAGGAAAACGTGGCCAGCAAGGCCCGGTCGCGGATTTCCGCACGTCGTTGCGCTTCTTCGAGCGCGCGCAGACGCAGGCGCTCCTCGCGGCTGGGTACACTACGCAGGGTCACGCCCTGTTCGTTGAGGATCGCATGCCCGTCATCCTGCGAGGATGAAGGCGGACGATCCTGATACACCATCGCACCGTCTTCTTCGTATTTATAGACCGAGGTTCCCGCCCATACCGGGCTACCGACGGTAATAAGTGCCGCTATCCCAAGCGCACCACGCTGCAGCCACCGGCGCAACGCAGGATTCCCTGATGTACATGCCATTTTCAAAGCCTGCCGGTTGAAATGAATTTCAGTCGTGCACCAATCACTGTCACGACGTGTTTGCTTTCATATCGGCCGACCGGCATTGTTCGCCAGCCACAAATCGTGCGCTATCGCACAATTTTCTGTTGTGGCAGTTTCAGACCCCGTACTCGGCGCGGTAAGCACGAATAGCCGGCAGGTGCCCGGCCAGTTCCTCATGGGACTCGATATAACTGACCAGATCAGCCAAGGCCGCCACGCTGACCACCCGGGTGCCGTAGCGTTGCTCGACTTCCTGAATGGCCGACTTATCGGCCTTGCCGCGTTCCTGACGATCAATGGCGATCACCACACCGGCAAACTCAGCGCCCTGCCCGTCGATAATTTCATAGGCTTCGTTAATCGCCGTGCCGGCCGTGATCACATCATCGACCACCAATACCCGGCCCTGAAGCGGCGCACCGACCAACATACCGCCTTCGCCGTGATCTTTGGCTTCTTTGCGGTTAAAACACCAGGGCACATCGCGGCCATGATGTTCGGCCAGCGCAATGGCGGTCGCGCAACCGAGCGGGATGCCCTTATAGGCCGGGCCGAAAATCACATCAAACTCAATGCCGGAATCGACTATCGCCTGAGCGTAAAACTGCCCCAGACGGCTGATCGCTTCGCCTGAGTAGAACAGGCCGGCATTGAAGAAATAAGGGCTCTGACGGCCGGATTTAAGCGTGAACTCACCGAAGCGCAGCACGTCGTGGCTGAGAGCAAAACTGATAAATTCGTCGGAGATCTTGCGGGTCATGGGCAGAACCAGTGTGGCGGAAATTTCGGGTATGATACACGCCACTTCAGATCAAATACACGGAGCCCGGCTTGCGTATCATCAGCATCAACACCAACGGTATCCGCTCTGCCGGTCGCAAAGGTTTTTTCGACTGGCTGCCGGCGCAAAACGCAGATGTCATCTGTGTTCAGGAAACCAAAGCCCAGCGCCACCAGCTCGATGATCCGCTCTACCATCCCGAGGGCTATCACTGCACCTACCACGACGCGGAAAAGAAAGGCTACAGCGGTGTGGCCATCTACACCCGGCACAAGCCACGGGAATTTATTCACGGTCTCGGCGATGAGCTGATCGACCGTGAAGGCCGCTATCTCGAAGCGCGCTACGGCAACCTCTCGGTGATCTCCCTGTATATGCCGTCCGGCTCCTCCGGCGAGGTCCGGCAGGAATTCAAATACCGCATGATGGATCTGTTTATGCCGCACCTGCAGGCGTTGAAGCGCAAGCGCCGTCAGTTTGTGATCTGCGGCGACTGGAACATCGCCCACACCAATGCCGATATCCGTAACTGGCGCGGCAATCAGAAAAACTCCGGATTTCTGCCCGAAGAACGCGACTGGCTGACCGAGCTGTTTGACGACGTCGGCTATGTGGATGCCTTCCGTCAACTGCCGCAGGAAGAACACGAATACACCTGGTGGTCCAACCGCGGTCAGGCCTGGGCCAAGAACGTCGGCTGGCGTATCGACTACCAGATCACCACACCGGGGCTGCGTGGCAAGGTCAAACGCACTGAGATTTACCGCGAAGAACGCTTCTCCGATCATGCGCCTTTAATCATCGACTACGATTTTGAAATACAAGCCTGACTCAGCACCGGCCGGCAGCTGGCGCGCCAGCCTCACCGCGTTTCTGCAAGCGCGGGTTATCGCCATGTTGTTTCTGGGCTTTTCCGCCGGGGTGCCGATTCTGCTGATTTTCTCCTCGCTTGGCTTATGGCTGCGCGAGGCCGGTGTGGATCGCTCGGCGGTCACCTTCTTCAGCTGGGCAGCGCTGGGCTATTCCTTCAAGTTTGTCTGGGCACCGCTGGTCGATCGCCTGCCCCTGCCCTGGCTGAGCGCCCGTTTCGGTCGCCGCCGCGGCTGGTTGCTGCTGGCGCAATTGGCCATTATCGGCTCGCTGGTGTTGATGGCCATGACCGACCCGGCGGCCGGTCGGGCGTCGCTGACACTGATGGCCCTGGCGGCGGTACTGCTGGGCTTTTCCAGTGCCACTCAGGATGTCGTGATCGACGCCTACCGGATTGAGGCGGCACCGCCCGAGCTGCAAGCCCTGATGTCATCTACTTATATCGCGGGCTACCGGGTCGGAATGCTGGTGGCCGGTGCCGGCGCGCTGTTTCTGGCCGGCAGTCTCGGTTCCGAAGCCGGTGCTTATTCGTACGCGGCCTGGCGCACCACCTATCTGGTGATGGGCCTGGTGATGCTGATCGGCGTACTCACCACACTGCTGATTACAGAGCCCGACGATCACGCCCTGCGCAGCCATTTCGATGCCGCTGAACATCTGCGTTTTCTGCTGCTTTTCGCGGTTTCTGTGTTGACGTTTATTCTGGTTTTCGCCGTTACCGGACGCTACCTGCCGCTACTGCGCGAAATCCTCGCCCCCCTCCTCCTCACCGGCGACGCACTGGCCGGTTTTCTCAGCGAAGCTGTGCGCCTTACTGTCGCCGCCACTCTGGCCGGACTGCTGGCGCGGTTTGCCATCCAACGCCATTGGGTTAATCAAACACTGGTACGCCAGAGCTATGTCGATCCTGTCCGGGATTTCTTCGCCCGTTATCCACACGGTCTGGCCTGGCTGTTGTTGGCCTTGGTTGGCTTATACCGCATTTCCGATATTGTTCTGGGCGTGATTTCCAATGTGTTCTATCAGGACATGGGCTTTAGCAAAGAAGAAATCGCCACCGTGGTGAAAAGCTTCGGCCTGTTTATGACGCTCGCCGGTGGTTTTATCGGTGGTTTAATGTGCGTCCGCTACGGCGTAATGCGGATTCTGTTTCTCGGCGCTTTGCTGTCCGCGGTGACCAATCTGCTGTTTATGCTGCTGGCCGGTATGGGCGATAACCTGCCCATGCTGTATCTTGTCATCAGCGCCGATAACCTGTCCGGCGGCATTGCCTCGGCGGCCTTTATCGCTTTTCTCTCGTCGCTGACGAATCTCTCTTTCACCGCCATGCAGTACGCGATTTTCAGCTCCCTGATGTCACTCTTACCCAAGCTGATCGGCGGCTATTCGGGCAGCATGGTCGACAACCTCGGCTATCCGGGCTTTTTCCTGCTGACCGCGCTGATGGGCTTGCCGATTCTGTTGCTGGTGCTGCTGGCCGGACGCTATCTGCAAACCCGCTCTGTCTGAAACCACACTCTGTCTTTTGCGGACTCTGTTATGACCACGCATAACCGCTCACCGGTGTTTTATTTCGGCCTGCTATTGCTGGGCATCTTCTGCGCGTCCACGTCCTTTCTCTTTATCCGTGAAAGCACTGAACCGCCGGTGATGCTGGCTGCGCAGCGACTGTTACTGACGGTGTTGATTTTACAACCGGTATTCTGGCGCGATTACCACAAGCATTGCTCCGGCTCACTCCCGCGCTTGTTGCGCGATACTTTCTGGCCCGGCGTGGTGTTGGCCTTGCACTTTATCAGCTGGATTATCGGTGTGCGCATGACCTCGGCGGCCAATGCCACGCTGATCGTGAATCTGGTGCCGCTGGTGATGCCGGTGTTTATGCTGGTGATGTTCAGCGAACGTATCACCGGCCGCGAGCTTTTCGCCACCGCTCTGGCACTGTCGGCCATGGTGATCCTGTCAGCCAATGATTTTCATCTCGATGCCGCGCACTTTAAAGGCGACGTCATCTGCTTTTTTTCGATGATTCTGTTCGCGCTTTATCTGGCCCTGGGCCGCAACAGCGCACGCCTGCCGAGCATCTGGCTGTATATGGTGCCGCTGTACTTTATCGCCGGACTGATCTGCATGGGCATAGCATTGTTTTACTCCTCACCCTTTCATGTCTATGAGCCCTACAACCTGACCATGATCGTGTTGCTGGCGCTGGTTCCGACTGTCGCCGGGCATACGCTGCTGAACTTCTCCATGCAGAAATTCCGCGGTCAGACCGTCAGCATCCTGAATATGACGCAGTTTATTTTCGCCGGCATCATGGCCTATTTTTTCTATCAGGAAGTGCCTTCGGCGGCGTTTTATATGGCCGCGGTGATGCTCGCGGCAAGCATTTTCTGGCTTAGCCCCACGCACAGAAAAAGCCCCTGATAAACGGTTCAGACATAAAAAAACCGGCGCATAGACGCCGGTTTTTCGGTCTGAGGTACAGAGCTGTATCAGTCTTTACCGAGACTTTTCTGCACGATCTCGAAGACATCCGGCGAGAGTTTTCCGCTGTCTTTGATCCGCGCCAGCTGCTCACGCATCAGGGATTGACGCGCCTCGTCATAGCGACGCCAGCGACTCAGCGGCGCAACCAGACGGGCGGCCAGCTGCGGATTGGTTTTATCGAGCTTGATAATATAGTCGGCGAGGAACACATAACCGCGTCCGTCAGCCTGATGAAATCGCAGCGGATTGCTCATTGCAAACGCCGCCACCAGCGAACGCACACGGTTGGGATTACCCAGCTCAAAGTCCGGGTGCGCGGTCAGCGCAATCACGTCGTCGACTGCGCTTTCGCGCTGGGAGATGGCCTGCAGGGTGAACCATTTATCGGTCACCAAACGATTGCCCTTCCACTGCTGGTAAAAGTCCGCCAACAAGGTATCGCGCGCGTCCAGTGTGGTATGACTGAGCACCCGCAATACTGCAAGCCTGTCAGTCATGCTTTCGGACTCATGATACTGCGCCAGAGCCGCATTAAGCCACTCACCGGCCGGCAGGCAGGACAGGTATTGCATGCAAACCTGATACAGGCGGCGCACGCCCATGGCTGTGGCATCCAGCGCCTCACCTGCGGCATTACGGCAAGTGACATACAGGCTTTTGAACTGTGCGGCATAGGTGTTTGCAATACGTTCGCGCAGCGCCGAACGGGCCGCGTGTATAGCGTCTATATCGACAACAGCCTGACGATCGGCAATCGCTTCAAGCGCCGGCAAGGTCAGGGCTTCAGCACGTAAAGCCGCACTTGCAGTATTGTCGGCGAGCAAGGGCTGCAGCGCGTCGATATAAGCCACGGCAGCCTGGTCATCATCACCTTGCATGGCCGCTTCGATCGCACGGGTCGCCAGCGCCTGAGCCGCTTCCCAGCGGTTAAAGCTGTCGCTGTCATAGCGCATCAGATGGGCCAGTTCCGCCGCGCTTTGTTCGGCGTCGAGAATCACCGGCGCGGAAAAGCCACGCAGCGTAGACAGTACCGGACGGGCACTCAGACCGGTAAAGGTAAAGGTCTGCTCAGCTTCGGTCAGATGCAACACCGCTTCGCTACAATCGCTGTCCAGCGGCTGCTCTTCACACTGCAGTGGCAGGGCCTGCCCGTCGTCGCCGAGTAAACCCGTCACCAAGGGGATATGACAGGGCTTGTTGTCCGGCTGTGTTTTACAAGCCTGGGATACAGTCACCTGAAAGCGGCCGGCGGTTTCGTCCCAGTCCGTGCTCAGGCGCAGCGTCGGCGTGCCGGCCTGCGAGTACCAGAGACGGAACTGACGCAGATCCACACCGCTTGCGTCTTCCATGGCGCTGACAAAATCCTCACAGGTCACGGCCTGTCCGTCATGTCGCTTGAAATACAAGTCCATACCTTTACGGAAACCGCTCTCGCCGAGCAGCGTGTGCATCATGCGGATCACCTCGGCGCCTTTTTCATAGACCGTGGCGGTATAGAAGTTGTTGATTTCGATATAGGCGTCGGGGCGGATCGGATGCGCCATCGGCCCGGCATCTTCCGGAAACTGGCGCGCCCGCAACTGGCGTACATCATCAATACGTTTGACCGCCCGGTCATTCATATCAGCGCTGAATTCCTGATCGCGGAATACCGTCAGACCTTCTTTCAGGCTGAGCTGAAACCAGTCGCGGCAGGTCACGCGGTTGCCGGTCCAGTTGTGGAAATATTCATGCGCGATCACGCTTTCAACACCTTCAAAATCCGTGTCGGTAGCGGTCTTGCGGTCGGCCAGCACAAAGCGTGAATTAAAGATATTCAGGCCTTTGTTTTCCATCGCCCCCATATTGAAATCGTCGACCGCGACAATCATGTAGACATCGAGATCGTACTCCAGACCGAAGCGCTGCTCGTCCCAGGCCATGGCGTGTTTCAGCGCCTGCATGGCGTAGTCGCATTTGTCGGCGTTATGGTGCTGCACAAAAATATGCAGCGTCACATCACGTCCGGAAGCGGTGGTGAATTTGTCCTCAATACAAGCCAGGTCCCCGGCAACCAGGGCAAACAAATAGCTGGGTTTGGGGAAGGGATCATGCCAGACCACCTCATGACGGCCGTTGTCCAGTTGCCGCGCCGCGGTGCGGTTGCCGTTGGCCAGCATCACCGGATAGCGCGCCGCATCGGCTTCGATAGTCACGGTAAACACCGCCAGCACATCGGGCCGGTCCGGGTAGTAGGTAATCCGGCGGAAGCCCTCGGCCTCGCACTGGGTGCAGAAGTTGCCGCTGGATTTATACAGTCCTTCCAGGCGTGTGTTGTTCTGCGGCTCACAGCGCGTGATGATTTCCAGCTCGGCGCTGTCGCCGGGGATAGTCAGGCTCAGAGCGCGCTCATTAACACTGTAGTCAGCCTCACTCAGCACGCTGCCATTGAGCGTGACCTGTTCAAGGGTCAGGTCCTCGCCGTCAAGGTGCAAAGGCGCATCGGCGCGGCCGTCGGGATGACGGCTGACCCGCAGCCGGTTGCGCACGCGCGCATGGTCTTCGTGCAGATCAAAATGCAGATCGACGGTTTCTACGGTGAAATCCGGCACGCGGTAATCGCTGCGGCGGATAGTGACAGGTTCAGTCGGGTTCTTCATGGTTTGCCTCTTGAGGCCGGAGCGGCTCCGGCCAGTGCGGTACTGTGTCAGCCGGCAGGTGAACGGGAAAGCGGTTCCGCGAATATCATTCAGGGAACCCCGCCTGCGTCGCTAACAACTATTCATAACTGCAAATCACTATAGCAAATATGCCCCTGCTGACCTTTCGCAATGTGCGGATTCTGGCACTGCTTCTGGTACTGGCCTATGTGGCGCTGTACAGCCGCCACCAACTGGTACTGAGCCGGGCATGGGAACGCCCGCTGGCGGTCACAGTGTTCCCCATCAACGGTGACGGCCTGCCCGCCACCCGGGACTATATTGCTTCGCTGGACACGGACGCCTTCCGTGAGATCGACCGGTGGTTTGCCGACGAAGGCAAGCGCTACGGGCTTGAGGTGGCCGAACCGGTTTATACGGAAACCGGCCCGCAGGTAGACAGTACACCGCCCGTACTGGAAAAAGGCGCCGGCCCGTTTGCGACCCTCTGGTGGGGCCTGAAGATGCGTTACTGGGCCTGGCAAAACACCCCGGATTCGCGCAGCAATGTGGCCCGTGTGCGGCTTTTTGTGATCTACCACCAGGGCCGCGAGGGTGAGGCCCTGCCGCATTCGCTGGGCTTGCAGAAAGGCCTGATCGGCGTGGTGCACGCTTTTGCCGAACGGCGTCAGGCCAGACAGAACCGTATTGTGATCGCCCACGAATTACTGCACACCGTGGGCGCCACGGATAAGTACGATGCGCGCGGGCTGCCGGTGGTGCCTGACGGACTGGCCGACCCGTCCCGTCAACCGGTTTACCCGCAACGCCGGGCCGAGATTATGGCCGGTCATATCGCCGTAGCGCCGGGCCGTTCGACTATGGCCGGCGGGCTGAGCAAGGTGGTCATCAACCCCTATACCGCGCTGGAGATCAACTGGATCAAAGCGCCGGACTGAGGGCGGCTCACCAAAACTTAATCGCACAGCGACCGGCCTGCCCGTAAACTGGAATGATGAAAGCCCTGACAGATTTTATCGCCGCCAATGAGGTGCTGGTCAGCACACTGACCCTCAGCTCCGTGGTCTTTTTTATCGGCTCCTTACTGGCCATCCCCTGGTTGGTGGCGCGCCTGCCGCAGAACTATTTCACCGATACCAACCGCCACAAACACCGCGCCCCGCGCTCGCTCGGCGAAAGTTTGCT
Organism: Granulosicoccaceae sp. 1_MG-2023; assembly: GCA_030546905.1. Taxonomy (GTDB): domain Bacteria; phylum Pseudomonadota; class Gammaproteobacteria; order Granulosicoccales; family Granulosicoccaceae; genus UBA7957. Next base: position 181,207 of record JAUOPI010000001.1, read on the forward strand.
GATCCTGGGCAAAAATACCATCGGCGCGCTGCTGGTACTGGCCGGCATCGCCATGCTGGTGCTGCCCGGTCAGGGCCTGCTGTGTATTCTGATCGGCCTCTCGCTGACCAATTTCCCCGGCAAATTCAAACTCGAACGGCGGCTGATCCGGACTCCCGCCATCTACCGAGCACTGAACTGGATACGTGACCGTCGCGGTCAACCGCCACTGGCCCTGCCTGATTAAGCACCGATGCGCTAGAATCGCGCGTTCAACCTGCTTCCCCGAGCCCTGCAAGCCCCATGAAACTGTTGATCCTCGGCGGCGTTCGCAGCGGTAAGAGCCGCTTTGCCGAAGAACGCGCGCGCCGGACCGGTAAACCGGTCACCTACGTGGCCACGGCCAGCACGGCTTTTGCCGATGACGAGATGCACGCACGCATCGAAAAACACCGCCTGCACCGTCCGCCGGACTGGCAACTGATTGAAGAAACCCACGATCTGGCGCGGCTGATCCGTGAACACAAAGCCGCGTCGGTACTGCTGATCGAATGCCTGACCCTGTGGCTGACCAATCTGCTGATCGACGAAGCACCGGTCCTGGCACCGGCCAGAGAGGCTTTTCTCGAGGCCCTCGCCGAGAGCGCCGGTGACGTAATTATGGTCAGCAATGAAGTGGGCTGGGGCACCATCCCACAAAACGCGCTGAGCCGGCGTTTTGTCGACGAAGCCGGCACCCTGCATCAGGCCGTGGCCCGCCATTGCGACGAAGTCGTACTTGTCGCGGCCGGCCTGCCTCTCACCCTCAAACCCGGGAATCTGCAATGAAAGACTGGACCGAATCGGCCATCCCTTCACCCGACCGCAACGCTCAGGAAGCGGCGCTTGCGCGGCAGAACAAGCTCACCAAGCCGCCCGGTTCACTGGGCCGGCTGGAAGACATCGCCGTGCATCTGGCCGCGTTGCAGGACAACGCCCGACCGCAGCTGCGGCATATCGCCATCAGCGTATTTGCCGCTGACCACGGCATTGCCGCCGACGGCGTGTCGGCCTTCCCGCAGGCGGTGACCGCCGAAATGGTGCGTAATTTCAGCCGTGGCGGCGCGGCCATCGGCGTGCTTGCCAAAGAACTGCAAGCCAGTCTGGAAGTGGTCAACCTCGGCACGGTGTGCCCGATTGAAGCGGATCTGCCCGGTGTGGTGGATGCGGTGATCGCCCCCGGCACGGCCAGTTTCCGCCGGCAGGCGGCCATGACCGAAGCCCAGCTCGACAGCGCCCTGGCCGCCGGCAAGGCCGCCGCAGAACGGGCCGCGGCCGCTAAGGCCGATCTGTTTATCGGCGGCGAAATGGGCATAGGCAACACCACCAGCTCCGCGGCAATCTATGCCGCACTACTGGATCTGGATGCCGCCCAGGTCAGCGGCCCGGGAACCGGACTGGACGAACAAGGTGTGCAGAACAAAACCCGGATTTTGCAGGAAGCGCTGGCCTTTCACGGTGCCGGGCACCCGCCACGGGAGCTGTTGCGCCGGGTCGGCGGCTTTGAAATCGCCGCCCTGACCGGTGCCTATCTGCGCTGTGCCCAGCTGGGCATACCAGCGCTGGTCGACGGCTTTATCACCACCGCAGCGGCCATGCTGGCAGTGGCCCTGCGCGGCGAGTGCCGTGACTGGCTGTTGTTCTCGCACCGCTCGGCGGAACCGGCTCACCATGCCGCGCTGGAACAATTACAGGCAGAACCGCTGCTGGATCTGCACATGCGCCTCGGCGAAGGCAGCGGCGCCGCGGTGGCGGCCGGACTGATGCGCCACGCGCTGGCCCTGCATAACGGTATGGCCACGTTCGATGAGGCCGGTGTGTCCGGCAAAAGCTGATGGGCGACGGCGGGGACTTTTTCGTCGATCTGCTACGTCACGGCGAAGCGGCCGGCGGCAGCGTCTTCCGTGGCACCCGGGATGATCCCCTGACCGCACAAGGTCTGGCCGATATGCGTGCGGTCAGCGCCGCTTTGCAGGGTATAGACAGGGTATTCAGCTCGCCCCGGCAACGCTGTCTGGCCTTTGCCGAGGAATTTGCCGCGGCACAGGGCTGTACGCTGGACACGCTGGCGGCGTTCGGCGAATACGACTTTGGTGATTGGGAAGGACGTGCCGTGGCGCAGGTCTACCGTGAGCAACGCGGCGCACTGGAGCGCTTCTGGCAGGACCCGCTGCAACACCCGCCGCCCGGCGGCGAGCCTTTTGCCGCCTTCTGTGCACGAGTGGAACAGGGCTGGGAAACGTTCTTACAGCGCAACCAAAACCATCATGCCCTGATCGTCACCCACGGCGGCCCGATCCGCGTGCTGCTTTGCCAGCTGCTGGGCTGGCCGCTGAGCAGCATGAACGCGCTGGAAGTGGCGCATGCCTCACACACCCGGCTGCGGATTTCGCCGGCCGCCGACAGGCTTTACTGCTCGCTGGTGTTTTTTAATCGTAGCCCGGTGATGCCATGATTCCGCAGATGCGGTCTATATCCAGATGCGCCTCACACAGATCGGCCATCCGGTCGATGCCGGCTTCACGTAAATCACGGTAATCGGAGTCTTTCGGCGCTGCCAGACCGGCCCAGGCCAGCAATGCGCTGCAGGCCTCAGGATGATCAAACAGCCCGTGCAGATAGGTGCCGAGCACAGCGCCGTCGGCAGACAGCGCGCCTTCGCCGCGACCGTCAAGCCGCAGGGCCGGCCGCTTCAGTGCATCACCTTCAGTGCGTCCGGCATGGATTTCGTAACCTTCACAGGCGGCCCCGTCCAGCACCGTGCCGGCGGTATTTCCCAGCACTTTCTGCGCGGCCAGCGTGGTACGCATGGGTAACAGACCCAAAGCCTCACTTGCACCCGGCTCGCCTTCGATGCCCAGCGGATCGGCTATCTGCTCCCCGAGCATCTGAAAACCGCCGCAGATGCCGATCAGTTTGCCGCCGTAGCGCAGATGTTTGCGCAAATAGGCTTCCCAGCCATCGTCACGCAAAAACTGCAGATCGGCGCGCACACTCTTGGAGCCCGGCAGAATCACCAGATCCGCCGGCGGTTTGGCTTCACCACGGCGCACATACTGCAGATTCACATCATCACGCAGGGCCAGCGGCTCAAAATCGGTGTGGTTGCTGATCCGCGGCAGGACCGGCACCACCACATTCAGCACATCGCCCCCGCCGACGCGGTTATTGTGGCCGCTGAAACCGTCTTCGGCGGCCAGATGCAAATCCTGCGCATAGGGCAAAACGCCCAACACCGGTTTGCCGGTATAGCTTTCCAGCCACTCTATGCCCGGTTGCAGCAAGGCCATATCGCCGCGGAACTTATTGATAACAAAACCGCGGACCCGGCGCTGCTCGGATTCACTGAGCAGCATCAGGGTGCCGACCAGATGCGCAAACACACCGCCGCGATCGATATCGGCGATGATAATCACCGGCACGTCGGCCGCCTCGGCAAAACCCATATTGGCAATATCGTTTTTGCGCAGATTGATCTCGGCCGGACTGCCCGCCCCTTCGACGACCACCGCCCCGTAGCGCTGACGCAGGCGCGCAAAAGAAGCCATCACATCCGGCAGCAGATTGGGCTTTTCGTTCTGGTAGTCCCCGGCGGCAAGATTACCGCGGGCGCGGCCGTGGACAATAATCTGTGCGCCTGTATCCGAATTCGGCTTGATAAGCACCGGATTCATGTCCGTATGCGGCTGCAGCGCGCAGGCCTCGGCCTGCAGCGCCTGGGCACGGCCGATTTCGCCACCGTCCGGGGTCACCGCACTGTTGAGCGCCATATTCTGCGGCTTGAAGGGCGCCACACTCAGTCCGCGGCGCAGAAAAACACGGCAAAGGCCGCACACCAGCGCACTCTTTCCGGCATCGGAAGTGGCGCCCTGAATCATCAAAGAAGGCATAGGCTGACATTACGGGATTTCAGTGCAGCTGTACTCTATAGCATAAGCAAACCTATACTTAGCCGAATTCCCTGAAAGTCCGTCCTCTTTGCGTGTTTTCATCAAAAGCTTCCCCGATCTGCCGTAACCGCTCAGGCGTCCTCAGCGGCCTTTTGCTTCTTGCCCTGCTGGCACCTGTGCCGGCATCGGCGGCCGATCCGGCCGACTATGACGCCGATATCGCCCGCTCGCGGGAGAAAATCCGCAGTCTGGATGAATCGCTGCGGGTGGATAAGAAAAAGCGCGCCGAGCTGTTGCAACAGCTGAACCGCTACGATGATCAGATTAACTACCTGAACGGCAAACTCAGCGCGCTGGAAAAGCGTATCCGCATTAACGAGGACTCGCTCAAATCGCTGGAATCGGAACTGGTGGTCAAACGCCGTGAGGCGGCCGCCGAAAAAGCCCGCCTCGCCGAACAGATCCGCGCCGCCTACCGCATGGGCCATCAGAGCGGTCTGCGCCTGCTCCTGAGTGAGAACACGCCGGCCACCTACAGCCGCCTGAGCAGCTATGCCGATTACTTTTCCGCGGCCCGCCAGCAACGTATCAGCTCGGCACTGGACAGCATGCAGTCACTGGCCGAGACCCGCCTGCGTGCGGCGCAATCGCGGCGCGCGCTGGAATCGAGCCGTGACAAACTGCGCCAGTCCCGTCAGGCCCAGCAGGAAGCCATGCGCTCGCGCAAGCGGGTACTGGCGCAGCTGGAGTCCGGCATCGTCAACAAATCCGACGAAATGGCCCGTCTGGAAGCGGATGTGGCGCGTCTGGAAGCGCTGGTCGCAGAACTGAGAAAGCGTCAGGCGGCCGCCGCCAAAGTCAGCAAACAGGACCGCGGCAGGCTGCCCTGGCCGGTTGACGGACGTATCACCGCTAACTTCAAGCAACTCAAGCCCGGCGGTAAACTGCGCTGGTCCGGCTTGTTTTTTTCCGCCCCGGTGGGCCGCGACGTGCTGGCCATCGCCGCCGGCAAAGCCGTTTATGCCGACTGGCTGACCGGCTTTGGTATGCTGGTGATCCTGGATCACGGCAACGGCATCATGAGTTTGTACGGTAATAACCGCGATTTACTCATCGAACCGGGCGATCAGGTGGAAAAAGGCCGGGTAATTGCAACTGTCGGCGAATCAGGCAGTCAGAATGAAAGTGGCCTGTATTTCGAAATCCGCGAAAATGCCGCACCGGTCGACCCGATCGGCTGGATCAGTAACCGGATGCAGTTTGCGAAAACAGCGAATTAGAGAACCGATTCAGGTTTTCAATGCTAAAATTCGGCATCACCGGTAAAAAACTAATATTTCAGGGTGTTGTATACCCTGTTCAGGAGAAATGAATGTCGATTCGTTCCCGGTCAATCATGCTGGTACTGATGGGCACCTTGCTGGGCGCTTCACTGACCGTTGGCCATACCGTACTTGCCACCCGCGAGAATGACGCCACCTTACCGCTCGAGCAGCTGCGTACCTTTACGGACGTCTTCACGCGTATCAAATCCAACTATGTCGAAGATGTCTCTGACGAGGAGCTTCTCGAACACGCCATCCGCGGCATGCTCAGCGGACTCGACCCGCATTCGGCCTACCTGTCGCCCGAGCAGTTCAACGAGCTGCGGATCGGCACCTCAGGCCAGTTCGGCGGTCTCGGCATCGAAGTCGGCATGGAGGACGGTTTCGTCAAGGTGGTCTCACCGATTGACGACACCCCCGCGCAACGCGCCGGTATGCAGAGCGGTGACCTGATCATCCGTCTCGACGACAAACCGGTCAAAGGCCTCAGCCTCAGCGATGCGGTCAAGCTCATGCGCGGCAAGCCCGGCAGCAAAATCCTCCTGACCGTGGTCCGCGAAGGACAGGACAAACCCCTGTCCATCGAAATCGAACGCGCGATTATCAAGGTCAACAGCGTCAAGAACCGCATGCTCGACGACGGCTTCGGCTATGTGCGTATCTCCCAGTTTCAGACCAAAACCGCACAGGATCTGAACAAGGCGCTGGACAAACTCAACAAAGAAGCCGGCGGCAAGCTCAACGGCCTGGTGCTGGATCTGCGTAACAACCCGGGCGGCGTCCTGTCTGCCGCGGTCGGTGTGTCCGATGCATTCCTCGACGACGGCCTGATCGTCTACACCGACGGCCGTGAAGAAGATTCCAAGCTGCAGTACAGCGCAGCCGGCGGCGATATGCTCGACGGGGCACCGGTGGTAGTGCTGGTGAACGGCGGCTCGGCTTCTGCGTCAGAGATCGTTGCCGGTGCACTGCAGGATCACAAACGCGGCATCATCATGGGCACCAAAACCTTCGGTAAGGGCTCGGTACAAACCATTCAGGACCTGCCCAACGGCGGCGCAGTGAAGCTGACCACAGCACGCTACTTCACGCCGTCCGGACGGTCGATTCAGGCCCACGGTATCGACCCGGATATCGTCACCGAAAGCGTCAAGCTGAGTCGTGACGACGCCGCCAATGGTCTGGCGCCGGTCACCGAATCAAGCCTGTCCGGTCACCTGAGCAACCCGAATGATCCGGATATCGAAAAAACCGATGCAGAAAAAGCCGGTACGGATCAGTCCGACAACAGCTCGCTGATCGAAGACGACTACCAGCTCTATGAAGCACTCAACCTGCTCAAAGGCCTGACCATCTTCGGCCGCAGCGGCAGTTAATCCTCTCCCCTGCCCCCTCCGCACAGCCGTGCGGAGGGGCGTCTACCCCGTTCATTCCGGCGTCTGCCAATTGCATAATCAATCCCAGTCGCTAAACTAAGCGCTTCCCTGAGGCCGGCTCCGCCGCCCACCACGGCCAGCGACACCAGCCCGGTCTCTTTCTTTTCCAAGACAGAGTCGAGGCTAACGTGGCTTTCAGCAGTATCAAAGAAATCATCGACGACATCCGCAAAGGCAAAATGGTCATTCTGGTCGATGATGAAGACCGTGAGAATGAAGGCGATATCCTCATCGCAGCGGAAAAAATCACCCCGGACGCGATCAATTTCATGGCCACCCACGGGCGCGGCCTGATCTGCCTGACGCTGACCGAAGGACGCTGCAAGCAGCTCAATCTGCCGCTCATGGTCAGCAACAATACCGAGATGTACGGCACCAACTTCACCGTCTCCATCGAAGCGGCCGAAGGCGTACACACCGGCATCTCCGCGGCCGACCGTTGCCGCACCGTCCAGGCCGCCGTAGCCCCGGAAGCCAGCCCGGCTGATATCGTTATGCCCGGTCATATTTTCCCGGTAATGGCGCAGAAAGGCGGCGTGCTGACCCGTGCCGGTCACACCGAAGCCGGTTGCGATATTGCCCGTCTGGCCGGACTCGAACCGTCCTGTGTGATCGTCGAAGTCCTCAACGAAGACGGCACCATGGCGCGGCGCCCGCAGCTGGAAGTGTTCGCCGAGAAACACGGCATTAAAATCGGCACCATCGCCGAGCTGATCGAATACCGCTACGCCAGCGAGAAAAGCGTGGAACGGATCGCCAGCTGCCCGCTGGAAACCGAGTACGGCGAATTTACCCTGCACACCTTTCAGGATCATATCGACGACAAGATCCATTTCGCCCTGACCCGCGGTGATCTCAATGCCGGTGACAGCACACTGGTACGGGTTCATTCGCCGGAGGTCTTCGGCGACATCCTGCACGAGAAAGGCAAAACCTGGTCACTGCCCAACGCCATGCGGCGCATCGCTGAAGAAGGCGGCGTGCTGGTGATTCTGGCCAATCAGGAAACCGACGAAACCATCCTCGGCAAAATCAAACGCCGCTGCTCCACCGAACCGACAATCGGTGTTGCTCCCATGCGTGCGCAGACCAGCCAGATCGGCATAGGCTCACAGATTCTTTCTGATCTGGGCGTTTCACGTATGCGCCTGCTGACCTCCACCGAAGCGCGATACCACTCGCTGTCCGGCTTTGGTCTGGAAGTCGTCGAGTACATCTGCCAGTAACACCCCAGCGGCAGTCACACACCGTGGCTGCCCGGCCGGCAAGCGGGCGGACAGATCGCAATGCTCAGTTCGCAACAGGCTGCTAGACTCTTTCGTATTAGCATGGTCTTATGGACCTGCGTTCTTTTAGTCTGTCGGAAGTGCACTCACGCACTTCCCGTTCCTGAACGGAAAACCGCTATGTTTGCATCTGTTTCACGTTCCCTGTCAGCGTGCCTGCGACGGTCCGCCCCGATCCCGGCTGTATTCATTCTGGCCTTGTGCACGACACCGGCGGCCTTGGCTGATAATCCGCTGGATGCCTTTGTTGCCAAGTTCCGTGCGTCCGGGCAGAACAGCCAGATCTATCATTCCAACGGCCGTATCGAAGCGCAGACGGTAGATGTGGCCAGTAAGTACGCCGGCCGCATCGATACCCTGCCGGTACACGAGGGCGACCTGCTGTCGGCTGGCGATCTGATCGCGCAAATGGACACCCGTGAGGCGCAGGCCGCCGTCAACGGTGCCGCCGCCTCCGTGCTTCGCGCCAAAGCCGCCAAAACCATTGCAGAGGCAACGCTGATGCAGGCCTCCAGCTCGCTGTCCGTGGCGCAGACCAACTATCAGCGCACGCAGACACTTTTCCAGCGCGGCAACGCCGCCCAAAGCAGCCTCGACGACGCGCTTAACACCCTTAACGGTGCCAAAGCCTCGGTGGCCGTGGCCAAGGCGCAGATCGAAGACGCCACCGCGCTGATCGCTGAAAGCGAAGCGAGTCTTGAGCACGCCCGCCTGGCACTGGAGGATCTGACCATCGTCGCGCCGATCCGCGGTCGCGTGCTGTACCGGCTGCACGAGCCCGGCGAGGTTGTGGCCGCCGGCTATCCGCTGCTGACCCTGCTGGATCTGACCAATGTCTATATGAATATCTACCTGCCTGCCTCCGTGGCCGGCACGCTGACAATCAACGACGAGGCACGGCTGATTCTCGACCCGATCCCCGACTATGTGGTGCCTGCGCGCGTGACGTTTATTTCCCCGCAATCGCAGTTCACGCCCAAAAACGTGGAAACCCAGACCCAACGTGAGGATCTGGTGTTCCGGGTCAAGCTCTCGGTACCGCGGGATCTGCTGCAGAAGTTCGAAGAAAAGATAAAAACCGGCGTACGCGGCGTCGGCTTTGTCCGCACCAGTGCCGACGCTGAGTGGCCGGAACAACTGCGCGTCAACCTGCCCGAGTAACACGCTGATGGATTTCGTCGCCCGGCTCGACAAGGTCTCGCATGAGTACAACAAGGTCGCCGCGCTACGCGATATCTCGCTGAGTATCCCGGCCTCGAAAATGGTCGCTCTGATCGGCCCCGACGGGGTCGGCAAGTCGACTCTGCTGGCGCTGGTGGCCGGTGTCCGCAAACTGCAGACCGGCAGCATCTGTGTGCTCGGTGAAGATATCGCCGGCGCGCGCGTACGCGAGCAGCTCGGCGCCCGTATCGCCTATATGCCGCAGGGCCTGGGACGCAATCTCTATCCGACGCTGAGTGTGCAGGAGAATCTCGATTTCTTCGGCCGCCTGTTCGGACAAAAAACCCCGGAACGCCGGCAACGCATCGATATGCTGACCCGCGCCACCGGTCTGCACGCCTTTCTTGACCGCCCGGCCGGCAAACTCTCCGGCGGCATGAAGCAAAAGCTCAGTCTCTGTTCGGCCCTGATCCACGATCCGGATCTGCTGATTCTCGACGAACCGACCACCGGTGTTGACCCCCTCTCGCGACGCCAGTTCTGGGAGCTGATCGATCACATCCGCGGGCAACTGAGCAATATGAGCGTGCTGGTCGCCACCGCTTATATGGAAGAAGCCGGCCGCTTTGACTGGATCGCTGCCATGAACGACGGCGCGGTTATCGCCACCGGCAGCCCCGAATCCATGCGCGAGCGCACTGCCAGCGCCACGCTGGAAGAGGCTTTCATCAAACTTCTGCCCGACGGGCAGGCGCAACAGCCCTTCAGCCAGCGTCCGCGGGAAGCCCGTGAGCCGGAGACCATCGCCATCGAAGCGCGCGACCTGACCAAGCGCTTCGGCGATTTCACCGCGGTCGATCACGTCAGCTTTACCATTCCCGAAGGCGAGATTTTCGGTTTTCTCGGCTCCAACGGCTGCGGCAAATCGACCACCATGAAGATGCTGACCGGTCTGCTCAAACCCAGCAGCGGTCATTCCCAGCTGTTCGGTGAAGCACTCAAAAACAACGATATGAGTGCGCGGCGCGATATCGGCTATATGTCGCAGAACTTCTCTCTCTACGGCGAGTTGACCGTGCGCCAGAATCTGCTGCTGCACGCCAGACTTTACGCCATTGCCCCGGCCCGGCGCGCGGCACGGGTCAATGAGGTGCTCAAGCAGTTCGAGCTGGAGGACGTGGCCGACAGTATGCCCGCGGGCTTGCCGCTCGGTATCCGCCAGCGCCTGCAGCTGGCCGTGGCCATTATTCACCGGCCGCGGATTCTGATCCTCGACGAACCGACCTCCGGAGTGGATCCGTTGGCGCGCGATGCCTTCTGGCATAAGCTGATCTCGCTGTCGCGCGACGACGGAGTGACGATCTTTATTTCCACGCACTTTATGAACGAGGCGGAACGCTGCGACCGGATTTCGCTGATGCATGCCGGGCGCGTGCTGGAACTCGGCACGCCTGAGGAAATCGTCCGCCGCCGTCAGGCCGACACCCTGGAAGAGGCCTTTATCCGTTGTCTGGAAAGCGAAACCGGCAACGGCGACGACGATGCTGACGAACTGGCAAAGACGCCGGTGAAAAACACCGCGCAGGGTCCGCTGCGCAGCAGTCTGTCGCGCTTGTGGGCTTACAGCTGGCGTGAATCGCTGGAACTGCTGCGCGATCCGATCCGGCTGTTTTTCGCCCTTGCCGGGCCGGTGATTCTGCTGCTGGCCATGGGCTTCGGCCTGTCCTTTGACGTCAACAAACTCAGTTTTGCCGTTCACGACCTGGACCGCAGCCCGGAAAGCCGTCTGTTGATCCAGTCCTTCAGCAGTATCACGCAGTTCGAACAACGCGAGGATCTCAGTTCAGTCGAGGAACTGGACCGGCGTATGACCGAAGGCAGTCTGACCATGGCCATGGAGATCCCGGACGGTTTCGGCGAAGCGCTGCATGTCAGCGACGAGGTGCCGGAGATCAGTATCTGGATTGACGGCTCCATGCCGTTCCGCGCCGAAACCGCCAGCGGCTACGCACTCGGTGTACTGGAGCAATTGTCCGATCAGTTCAGCACACAGAGCAGCGAGCTCTCCCCTTCGCTGTCGATCAACACCCGCTTTCTCTACAACCAGGCGTTTAAAAGCGCGCACGCCATGGTGCCGGCCATGCTGATGCTGATATTGATGCTGATTCCGGCGATTATGTCGGCCATATCGGTCGTGCGTGAAAAAGAAACCGGCACCATCGCCAACTTCCGCTCCACGCCCGTGCGGCGTTTTGAGTTCCTTAGCGGCAAGCAGTTGCCCTATATTCTTATTGCCTGGCTTAACTTCTGGATATTAGCCGCACTTGGCTTATGGCTGTTCGGCGTACCGCTCAGCGGCAGCCTGCCGGCGCTGAGTCTGGCTGCGCTGCTCTACGTGATCGCCACCACCGGTTTCGGTTTGCTGGTGTCCTCTTTTACCCGCACACAGGTGTCGGCGGTTTTCGCGACAGCTGTGCTGTCGATCATTCCCACAGTAAACTTTTCCGGGCTGATTATTCCGGTCTCCTCACTGGATACCAGCGCGCGCATTATCGGCCTGGCCTTTCCCGGCGCGTGGTTCCAACCGGTTTCCATAGGGACCTTTCTGAAGGGTTTCGGGATAAGCTCCGTGCCGCTGAATTACCTGGCACTGGCGGTATTTTGCGTGACCTATCTGACCCTCGCTGTGCTTGCATTAAGCAAACAGGAACGCTGATATGCAAAGCCTGCTGAACATCCTGCGCCTGACAGTCAAAGAGCTGCGTGCACTGCGTGGTGACCGTGTCATGCTCTTGCTGACGGTCTATATTTTTTCTGTGGCGGTCTGGATGGTTTCACAAGCGGCGTCCACCGAGATACGCGATCTCAGCGTGGCCGTGGTCGATGAAGATCACAGCCAGCTGTCCGCTCGGCTGATCGATTCCATCCGCGCGCCCATGTTTGCCGAGCCGGATCTGCTTACTCCGGCGCAGGCCAATGAAGCACAGCTCAACAGCGAGTATGTGCTGGTCGTGAGTATTCCGCCGGATTTTGAACAGGACCTGCGCTCCGGTCACGATGCCTCACTGATGATTCTGGCCGATGCCACGGCGGTGGCCTTTGCCGGTAACGGCTCCACGTTTATGGCGCAGAATCTGGCCCAGGAAGTCAGCGACTATCTGACCCCGGGCGTGAGCAGTGACGCTGTGGTCGATGTGGTGTTCCGGAACCGGTTTAACCCCAACCTCACCGCCCAGTGGTTCAGCTCTGTGATGCAGCTGATGAACAACGTCACCATCCTGATGCTGATTCTGTCCGGTTCATCGATGATCCGCGAACGCGAGCACGGCACCATCGAGCACGTACTGGTGATGCCTGTCCGGCCCCATGAAATCGTCTTGTCGAAAATCCTCGCCAACGGGCTGTTTATTCTGACCGCCTCGGTGCTCAGTCTGGTTTTTGTGGTCAAAGGCGCCATGGGCATACCCGTGGCCGGCTCCATGGGGCTGTATATCTTCGGCGCCGCGCTTTATGTGGTGGCGGTCGCCAGCTTCGGTCTGATGCTCGCCAGTTTCACCCACACCATGGGCCAGTACGGTTTATTGGTGATTCCGGTGATTGTGATTATGTTTCTGCTGTCCGGCGGCATCACCCCGCTCGAATCCATGCCCGACTGGCTGCAGATCACCATGCGTACCATCAGCCCGGCACCGCATTTCGTCTCTTTCGCCCAATCGGTCTTGTACCGCGATGCGGGAATTGAGTTGGTGCTCGGCGAGCTGGCAGCGATGAGCGCCATGGCACTGCTGGCGCTGGCCTTGGTGATCGCGCGTTTCCGTAAGATTTTATCCTGAGCCCGGCATGGACGGCTGGCAGAACCGGCGAAGTCTTAGATAAGAGTACCCCCAGGATTCTCCCCCTTTCCCACCATTTTCTCGATGCCGGTCGCGATCCGTAGGTGATGTTACCGGGAAAGTAATGCTGGCACACGCCGCTGCAAGTGCGGGACAATTACTCGCGATGAATTTGGTGCAAGGAACAAGTGTTCCTTTAGAAGAGAACGCAATACCACGTATTGCTTTCAGCCACCCGGAAGTAGCAGCGGTTGGTGTTAGTGAAGAACGTGAAGGGATCCGGAGCTTTGCAATGGCACAGATTCCCAATGGCCGTTCGATTGTTGACAAAGTGGAACCTGCTTTCATTAAGTTATTCGCTGAAGAAGGAAGTTCAGTTATAGCGGGAGCAATCATCGTCGGCGAAGGCGCTACCGAAATGATTCATGAATTGACTCTGGCTGTAAAAAACCGTCTGACACTTAATCAAATGGCCAGCACTGTTCACGGCCACCCGACCCATTCAACGAATATAGCGATGGCAGTTCAGCAGTTTATTTCGTCCACCGAGATGTAAGAGTCATAGACTGTAGACGAAGGTAAGCGTGAACCACACCTCTCACACTTCTGCAATACAGCTATTTCGCTGCCGATAATCCATATATTACGCTTTGCGTGGGGTCTATCCGGCACCGCCTTTTCCGGCGGTGTCAGACAGATGAAGTTCTGGAGAGCTGACTATGTCGCCTGCCCTGTTTTGCGGGGATCTGCCAAGGAACTGATCGTCACTGCCGAACCGTTTGAAGAATACGGCAAGCAAGCTGTCACCGTGATCTGTCAGTACATTACTGATAGCGACCCACAGCGCTTCACCCCATCCAACAACATCGGCCTTTTAAACGCACTGATTAAGTTGCAACGCCTGATGGTCAAGGATGGACATACCTGGCGCAAAGCAAGGCTCACATTCGAATCACAGGGCGGAGTCACAGACTCCGATGGCCGAACGACAAATGTCACTTCTACAATAACTGAAGACGATCTCGATACAGGTGTTCGAAACTGTTATCAGCAGGGTAAAGTTGGATCATGTGGTCTTGATGATGATGAAGGTGGGCACCTTATCGCTACTAAACTGGGCGGTCCGAGTGAAAGAATAAACCTTGTTCCTCAAAATATGAATCTTAACCGCAGTATCTGGAAGCGAATGGAAAACCGATGGGCAAAGCGGCCTCGGAAGGGAATAAAATTGAGGTCGATATTAAGGTAATTTATGAGGGAGATAGCAAGAGACCTAGTATATTTTTGGTGACAGAAAAAATTGATGGCGTCGTTAAAACCGCTCCATTTCAAAATCAGACAGGGGGATGATGTGTTTCGAGAAGATAAGTTTATAGACCTTATGATGATGTCTCTAGGTGAAGAAAAAACAAATATTAAATGTAATATTTATGCTTCTTCTGGAACTGCTGATATTAGTTTCTTCACCGCTGGCAAGTTCAATGAATGGGAACCGGAAGTTCAAATTTTAGATAAACGCTATGAATCAGTTTATAGAGAAAGAGGGGAATTAGCTTGCGAGCTTTATTTTGAAAAATATATCCCTGACTTGGAATCAGAAGATTACTGGAACCTCTGCACCATCGAAGTCCATCGCGATGGCACCCACAGCATCGACTTCGCTTACAAACCCGAGCTCGATGAAGAATATGAAAAAGAGACCATCGAATCCATCGGCGAGGAACTCTACGACAAGTACAAGCGCGAAGACGAAGAACGACGTCAACAAGCCAGTCTACAACCGGAACCCGAGCCGGAACCGGAAACACCATCCGAGGCTGAGACCTTTACCGTTCCGGAACTGCTGGGTTTTATCGCCGCCGAACTGCGGACGGATATCCCCTCGAACTGTAAGGAACTAATCGTCACTGCCGAACTGTTCGAAGAGGACGGCAAGCAAGCTGTCAGCATGATCTGTCATTACATCACGGATGGAGCCCCACAGCGCTTCACCCCAACCAACAACATCGGTCCCATGAACGCACTGATCAAGTTGCAACGCCTAATGGCCAAGGATGGACATACCTGGCGCAAGGCCAGGCTCACATTCGAATCACAGGGCGGAGTCAAGGTAGAACCTCTGGAATAAGCCGACACGCCACGCGACAACCGTCGCTCATCCATCACGGCAGTTATGCTGACACCAGCACTGGCTGTGAACCCCAAGTATGGCAATAGGAGGAGTCAAAGTGGACTACTTACAAATTACGCAAATATCGTCACGGCATAACTTCACCTATACCGAATCGACAAGGGAATGGTTTTTGGGAAATCAAAGGTCTGTAAAGGAGTGGAGAAGGCTTGCTTCTCTTCGCTTTTATCAGGACCCGAACCTGCTGCCGACATCCACCCTGCCTGTCATTCAGATTGAAAACTTCCAAGGGGAGGGAGCCTGGTTTGATGAGCACTATACCCTGCCTGATGGGCGTTTGCTCGATCTGTTTAAAGTGGGAATTTCTTTTTTTGTGTCTTCCCGCCTCAGGGCGTTGTTCGAAGAGGCCGCCGTTGAAGCCTACTTTACAGAGGTGGCGGTGACGATTAAAGGCGAACTCTATCCGGAGCCCTATTACTTGCTGTGCCCCAGAGATATGTTGCCGGTATTTGATGAGGAAAACTCTCTTTTTACGATTGAGACAGATACTAGTGGAAAGTTGCAAATAGGATCAGTCGAGCACTATGTACTATTGAATGATGAGATACCGGAAAATCAAAAGATGTTTTATGTGCATCTAAACGGAGGATTCAGACCTTTAATGCTGCGCTCAGATATTGTAGAAAAAATGAAAAATTCAGGTATGACAGGGATAAAGTATACCCCCGTTGATGAAATGAGAAGTATATAACCGCATTGAATCAGCCGGGCTCTACGTCCAGGGGACCCAATGAGACCGAATCGATTTTTCACTGACCTGGACACCTCTGCCAGTATTCAATGGCTGACAAAAGAGTCACTGAATGACAGCAGTAAAGTGGGCCGAGATCTGCCCGCTGGCGGACTGAAAGCCGGAGTTCTTAAAGGATAAGGTGGCCAATGAATTGGTCGAACAAGCGGAACGTCAGATCAAAGCTGTCCAACAATCGGCACAGCCTGAGATCCCCATAGAATGGCATGTCGCCGATGCCGAGATGGCGAAAAAAATTGACGTGATTCTGAAGCGCTCTGATAACGAAACACTTGCAAGTAACCCAGGCATAATCAAAGTAATACCTACCCCGGATATCGTTAACTAAGGAGATAGTTTGAATGAGCTTACCCATGAATGAGAGCAAAGGGCGCCAAATCCAAAAATTCGGCATCACCGCGGTAGGTTACGACAACAGGCCCCATACCCTGTCGGAGTACCTTACCTTTAGCCGTACGTTGCTGGAAAAGCTCCAAGAAATTCATCCCCTGTTTCGGCGGCTGGCGGTGCTGGGCAAGGATGATTATCAACCAATTTCGGAAGACCTTGAAGGGCTGGACGCACTCATTGTCGACGGTGCGATCCGCAGTGCAGACAATCTCAAGGACTGCCAAAACCTAGCTCCCGATGGTCTACCCGGCCCCGATACGACCAACAACATTGGCTTCAGGGTCTCCTATTTCTCCTATGCCGATGATGCCGAACGCTCACACCGACCTGTCCACGAAGGGGGGATCAAACTCACTATCCGAGGCAGCGACTCGGGTTGCTGCAGCTATATCGGACTGGCCTTACCCAGCGACGGCTACTGCGACTTGCACGAACCAGCCATGGTAAGGCGCCTACTGGCGCTAATTGCCGAGCATCAGCGAGGCGTCACGTACGGCAGGGTAGGTTCGCATGATTTCACCAAAGCTTTGGAGCAGGACCGGTTCGATTTGTTCGCAGGCGAGTGGCTACTATATTTCAAGCTACCGCAGCTTTCCGACTGCCTGCCGGACGATATTAGCCACGAACCTTTTCTCGACGGCGTGCTGCTCGAAACCACCCCCCATCCACCGCAGGTCGAAAATCCGACAGATATTGCCGCTGGCAAGCGAATGTATGAGGTGCTGGATGAGCTGGGACTGATGCGGCATTGCCTGCAAGTGCTGAACGGCTGGCCCCACGACGAAGAAGAGACTCGCTACCAACAGATACTGACCGGTGCGCCGGAGGGGCGCAAGTATCGCGTGGGCTGCGTCGATTTCGACGGCTATGACGCCGAGCGCAAAACGTTGCTGTTCACTCGACTGTTCCGAGGTCTCAAACGATATCCTAAGGGCTGGGGTATCCGAGGTCTGGATGGCCCCGTCCTCAACGAAGCCAACCGCCAAGTCAATGCCGCCCAAGGCTACCCGATCGAATGGCATATCGGGCTTAAAGAACCTTACGAGAAGGTCCGAGAACTACTGGCCGACTATACCGATATCACCGAGGAACAGCTCAGAGTCATATACACCCCGCTGGAACCGGTTCTCAGGAACTTTGATCAGGAGTCCGACAAGAACCACACCTGAAGCACTTTGAACTTACCCCGCTACCGTAGACAACGCTCTTTAACAAACCGACACGGATACTCCGGACACTGCCTGAGGCAAATACGGCGTCCGGTGTCATAACCAAATAAAGGCACTGGACCGCCACCGCCTGACGTCGCGCCTGCGTATCCTCAACCCCACGCCAGAAACCTTCGACGACTTCGGCCTGACCGAAAACGGCCGTCGCGTACTGCCCAACAGTGACCTGAAAAACCGCAGTACCGCTATCGGCGCCAGCAGTGGCCTGAATATCCAGGATGCCAACCTGCTCAAGGTTGTCAGCAAGTTGGCGGACCTGAGCGGCAACGCAAAACTCGCCAAGTAAACTGATGAGCTTGAAAAGGACATCGAGTGTGCCAGTTTCCCGGCCGGTACCCTGATCTGGGCGCCCACAGGCCCCGTACCCATTGAGCAGCTCAGCGTGGGCGACCGGGTTGAGTCTCGCAGCGCCTCAAGCTTTACTGATGCTGATCAGCCGATCATTCAGGAGCTCAGCCGCACCGCCCCCCGGCTACCAGCGCATCGACACCGAGTTCGGCACCCTTACCGCCACCCCGGAACATCCGTTCTGGGTACAGGGCAAGGGCTGGACAGAAGCCAAGGATCTGGAGTGGGAAGACCCCATCGCCACCCTGGAAGGCGATGTGGTGGCCTATGCCAACACCTACGTTGAAGAGCCCACCCAAGTATACAACTTCAGCGTGGCCAACACGCCGAACTACTTTGCCGGTGAGGCGAAGGCCTGGGTGCATAATGCGAATTGCAATATAACACCTGAAATTGATGATCTTCTAGTCGATGGTAATGTACCTGGTGTAAGAAATGGTGCATTCAGCGAGTGGTTTAATAATTTAAACGTCCAAGAATTGGATATCCTATGGCAAGACGACAGTATTCGATCAAAAATTGAGGCCCGAATACGTCAGCCAGGTGGGTTGCATGAGTGGTGTATGGCATGTAGAGCTCCAACTTTCAAAAGATGGGGAGTATCTATGGAAGAGATAAAAGAGTTTCGGAGTGTAATATCTGAACTAACGTGGGTTCATCCTGATACAGGTGTTAGTGGAGTCCACGGTAAAGATAGATCAGGTCAATTCCATAATGAGCTAAAACATATTATTGACAATCGAAACTCACTGGATGAGTTTAACAGTGACATTAATAATCTCATAGAGCGATAGCAGATAGATCCATCTGTAGCACCTTCATTGGAGCTGAATTGATGATGCGTAATATTTTTAAAGAATGGATTATTTTTCGGGATACGGAAAAGGACTTTGACCTTAATTACTTCGATAATTTATTCGAAGGAGATTTAACAGAGTATGATTACGATTTCATACTTGAAAATATGAATTTAAGCTATAGAACAAAATCAAGACTTATTGAGGTTAAGTCATTTTCAGCAAAGAAAACCACCTCAGATGAGATCATTAAAAATGAAATTTTATTTGACATAAAAGAAAAAACAAGGACATTAAGAGAAAATGGTTTTATTGAGTTATCAAATGAGATCGAAAACATAAAGGAAATTAAATACTGCAGCCAAGATCAGTTTTTAGATATAAAGAAGCAAGATTCGCTACAGAGCGAAATTAATGTATGTTTAAACGACACATTTATAGACAACATGAAGTATAAAGAAAAAATATACTACTCAATAAATGAAGCAATTTATAACATCCACCATGACTACAATATAAACTGGTACGTATTGAATGAAATCTGTAATGTCGAATTTAATATGGAGCACTATATAAAAATTTTCAGTCAAGGTTATGAATATTCGTGTAGCGAAAACAAAATATTATACTCATTAAGGCAGAATTGAATACCTGCTAGAAGGTGAGTCGACTGTATTCATAGACCACAGCTGGTAGCATTGAGCCAGAAAAAATCGATAAATTTCTTATGGGTTAGGCAAAAATGACAGAGCCGTTGTGCGTCTGTATGGCGGCACCAACGCCGCCGGTAATACAAATTTCTATGAGATCCATGACCAGCCAGGCTCCACAACAAGGGTAAAAGTGGACCCTGCCGGCGCCGTCCCACGCAGTGTGGTGAGCGAATGCCCACGTGGCGCACGAGCACAGAACAGCTTGGGCGTAGATCTGTCTTCACGGCGAGAATGCCGTTGCACTACTATCCGCCGGCAAGCGTGGGTTGGACAACGCTGCACTCTCACTTGGCTAGCGGAGATGTGTTGTCTTACCTGTTTTTAACCGCAGCTGCCGGCGTATTGTTGCGAAAGTCCCATACAGGGCGCCTCGAAACCGGTGCCGAAAAATCCTCAAACACATTGGCGACTCCCCCGCCGGGTCGGATTTTACCGGCCGCTAAGTCATGGGAGTCCCCGGCTGAGGAGCAGTCTTGTGTGGATAGCCGGTCTGTAATCCGCTTCTTAGCTCCGCTTTTACGCGCTTCTTGAATGGCGGGGGCAGAAAAAAGCCAGTGTCTGCTGCGTAGATAACGTGTGCGCAGCAGACACCGGCTCAGTGGGAGGTTTTGATTTAAAGGCTTATTCCACCGTAACGGATTTGGCCAGGTTACGCGGTTGGTCGACGTCAGTACCGCGCATCACGGCGACATGGTAGGACAGCAGTTGCAGCGGCACCGTGTAGACGATCGGTGCAATCACATCCGGGCATTTGGGCAAACGCAGGATTTTGACGCCGTCAGTTTCGGGGATTTCGCTGCCTTCTTCGGCCAGTACGTACAGGCGACCGCCGCGTGTGCGCACTTCTTCAAGATTGGATTTGAGTTTTTCCAGCAGATTGTCGTTCGGCGCCACGGCGATAACCGGCACTTCACTGTCGATCAGTGCCAGCGGGCCGTGTTTGAGCTCGCCGGCCGGATAGCCTTCTGCGTGAATATAGGAAATCTCTTTCAGCTTCAGCGCGCCTTCCAGCGCTATCGGGAAGAACGGTCCGCGACCGAGGAAGATCGCGTGTTCTTTCTCGATAAAGTCTTCAGACAATTTCTCCACTTCCGCGTCGAGTTTGAGAATTTCGGCCATCAGATCCGGCGCCTGATTCAGGGCGTTGATCATGGCTTTGCACTCGGCCTTATTCACACCTTTGGCCTTCATGATCATATTGACCGTCAGCAGCAGGGCGACCAGCTGGGTGGTGAAGGCTTTAGTGGAGGCGACACCAATTTCAGGACCGGCGTTGGTCAACAGGCTGGCATCGGCGGTACGCACCATGGAGCTTTCCGGTACGTTACAGATCGCCAGTGAGGCCAGATAACCGAGCCGCGGCACTTCTTCCAGCGCGGCCAGGGAATCGGCCGTTTCACCGGACTGGGACAAGGTGATGTAGAGCGTGTCTTCGGGCACGCAGACTTTGCGGTAGCGGTACTCGCTGGCGATTTCCACCGAGCACGGGACACCGGCATAGTTCTCGAACCAGTAGCGAGCGACAGCTGCGGCGTGGTAGCTGGTACCACAAGCGACCATATGGATGTTCTTGACCCTGGCCAGGGTGGCAGCATCGATGTTCTCGAAGCTGTCGATAATCAGGTTATCACCGGCAGTACGCCCGGAAAGCGTGTGCATAATCGCCGCAGGCTGCTCGTAAATCTCCTTCATCATGTAGTGTTTGAAGGCGCCTTTGCTGACCGATTGCATGCCGATTTCGGATTCGCGGATTTCCCGCTCCACCGGCGCACCGTTCTCGTCCTCAATCCGGTAGCCTTCGGGGTTGATATCAACCAGATCACCATCATTGAGGTAGATAAACTGTTGCGTGACCGGAATCAGTGCCGAAGTATCAGAGGCCAGGAAGTACTCCTGCACACCGACGCCCATCAGCAGCGGACTGCCACGGCGTACGGCGATAATGCGGTTGGGGTCTTCGCGGTGCAAGATGGCGAGCGCGTAGGCACCGCGCAATCTGGCCACGGTCTGGCGCACAGCCTCAAGGAAATCGCCACAGCCTTTGTATTGCTGCGCCAGCAGGTGCACCACCACTTCGGTGTCGGTCTGTGAGGTGAAGGTGTAGCCGGCTTCTTTCAGTTCGGCGCGTAATTCTTCGTGGTTTTCGATGATGCCGTTATGCACCAGCACGAACTCATCGCCGGAGAGATGCGGGTGCGCATTGGCCACAGACGGTTCACCGTGCGTCGCCCAGCGTGTATGGGCGATGCCGATGCGGCTGTCGAGCGGTTGCTGTTTCAGGGCTTCGTCGAGACCGGAAACCTTGCCTTTGACGCGGATCCGTTCGATTTTGTTATCACCCAGTACAGCGACACCGGCAGAGTCATACCCCCGGTATTCAAGGCGATGCAGACCCTCGACGAGGATCGGCGTTACGTTGCGCTGTGCCAGCGCGGCGATAATTCCACACATGTATCAGATACCTGTTTATTTCGCGGGCTTACGGGGTCGTTGCCAGCCTGTGATCACTTTCTGTTTGGCCCGGGTGATAGCGAGCTGTTCGGCTTCGACGTCACGGGTAATGACCGAACCGGCACCGACCGTCGCCCCGTCGCCGATCTGCACCGGCGCAACCAGCGAACTGTTTGAACCGATAAAGACTTTATCGCCCATTACCGTGCGATGTTTATTCGCACCGTCATAGTTGCAGGTAATTGTGCCCGCACCGATGTTGGTTTCGGCGCCTATATCCGTATCACCGACATAGCTGAGGTGATTGACCTTGCTGCCGGTGCCGACGGTGGCGTTTTTGATTTCGACGAAATTACCCACGTGGGTTTGTTCGCTTAAGGCCGTACCGGGGCGCAGGCGTGCAAACGGGCCCACTTTGGCACCGGCACCAACCGTGGCGTCTTCAATAACCGTATTGGCCTGCAGCACCACACCTTCACCGAGAGTGGCGTTTTTCAGCACGCAGTTCGGGCCTATGACCACGTCGTCAGCCAGACTTACCTCGCCTTCGAACACACAGTTCACATCGATGAAGACATCACTGCCGGTCTCCAGCGTACCACGTACATCAATACGTGCCGGATCGGCCAGGGTCACGCCGTTTGCCATCAGTGATTGAGCGATATTGGCCTGAGCCACGCGTTCCAGCTCGGCCAGCTGAATACGGCTGTTTACACCGGCCACTTCCCATTCGGCGGACGGGTTAACCGTTTTCACGGCAATGCCCTGTGTGACCGCTTTGGCGAAAATATCGGTCAGGTAGTACTCGCCCTGGGCATTGTTGTTGTCCAGATCCGCCAACAGCGCTTTGAGTACCTTACCTTCGGCGGCCAGCATGCCGGTATTCACTTCGGTAATGGCTTTCTGCGCGTCATTGGCGTCTTTCTCTTCGACGATGCAACGCACCTGCCCCTGCTCATCCCGGACGATCCGGCCGTACCCGGTCGGGTCCTGCAAGTGCACGGTTAGCAAACCAATACTGTTGCTATCTACGCAAGCCAGCAATGAAGCAAAGGTTTCCGGCCGCGTCAGCGGCACATCGCCGTATGCGATCACGATCCGGTCCGCATCGTCGATGTTCGGCACCACCTGCTGTACCGCGTGACCGGTGCCGAGCTGCTGTTCCTGCGTGACAAAGGTGACGGCATCGCCGATTTCACTGACGACCTGTTCCGCGCCATGTCCGATGACGGTGAAAACAGTCTCGGGATTTAATCCGGCGACGTTATTCAGCACGTGCTGTAACAGCTGCGTACCGGCAAGACAATGCAAAACCTTGGGTTTCGCTGATTTCATACGCGTGCCTTTGCCGGCAGCGAGAACTACGATTTTCGTGGACATGGCGTACCTGAGTCTGTGTCTGATGGTCAGAGTCCGTGGACTTGTTGCTTTTGCTATATCGGATTCTGGCTGAAAAAACTGTATGTGTACGGACCTCTCAGCCCTGTAAGCAACTGTAAACGAAGTTTATAACATTCTGATTTTGCGAATGTGATTCAGGTCTGAGTTACCTGGGGGAATAAAAAAAGGGCGTCCGGGACGCCCTTTTTCTTTGAGCCTGATCAGATTGATCAGCTTCGAAGTGTCTTTCCGACCCGGTGGATCATTTCGATCTGGGCTTTTGCAGCTTCAAGCTCAGCCTGGATGGTCTCGTAGTCAAGATCAGCCGGATCCTTGCCCTGCAGTGCGTCTTCCGCACGTTTACGGGCTTCCTCAGCCAGTTGTTCGTCGAGGTCTTCCGCGCGCACTGCCGTGTCGGCGAGAACCGTGATGACCGTCGGCTGTACTTCGAGAATACCGCCGGAAACGAACAATGAGGCCGCTTCACCGTCTTCGGTTTTGTACCGCAGTTCGCCGGGACGAAGATTCGAGATCAGCTGGGCGTGGCCCGGCATGATTCCCAAATCGCCGAGAATCCCGGGAGCAATCAGCTCCCGGACTGTACCGGTAAACATCGCGCTTTCAGCACTGACGACGTCAAGATGCATGGTCGCTGTCATGATGTTTTACCCCGATCAGGAAAGAGACTTGGCTTTTTCGATCGCTTCTTCGATTGAACCAACCATGTAGAACGCCTGCTCCGGCAGATCATCGTACTGACCTTCAAGGATGCCCTTGAAGCCACTGATGGTGTCTTTCAGAGAAACGTATTTACCGGGAGAACCGGTGAAGACCTCAGCAACGTGGAACGGCTGAGACAGGAAACGTTGCATGCGACGTGCGCGTGAAACGATCTGTTTGTCTTCGTCAGACAGCTCATCCATACCCAGAATCGCGATGATGTCCTGCAGCTCTTTGTAGCGCTGAAGTACACCCTGAACCTGACGGGCAATCTCGTAGTGCTCTTCGCCGATGATCTGCGCGTCGAGCTGACGGGATGTGGAGTCAAGCGGATCCACCGCCGGATAGATACCCAGCTCTGCGATGTTACGTGACAGTACGAGTGTCGCGTCCAGGTGAGAGAAGGTGGTCGCCGGAGAGGGGTCAGTCAAGTCATCCGCCGGTACGTATACCGCCTGGAAGGACGTGATGGAACCGGTTTTGGTTGATGTGATCCGCTCTTGCAGTGCACCCATCTCTTCGGCCAGTGTCGGCTGGTAACCTACCGCTGAGGGCATACGACCCAACAGTGCAGATACCTCGGTACCGGCCAGTGTGTAACGGTAGATGTTGTCAACGAACATCAGAACGTCACGGCCTTCGTCACGGAAGTACTCAGCCATGGTCAGACCGGTCAGTGCCACACGCAGACGGTTGCCGGGCGGTTCATTCATCTGACCGTAAACCAGCGCTACCTTGTCGAGTACGCCACTTTCTTCCATTTCGTAGTAGAAGTCGTTCCCTTCACGGGTACGCTCACCAACACCGGCGAATACAGACAGACCGCTGTGCTCTTTTGCGATGTTGTTGATCAGTTCCATCAGGGTAACGGTTTTACCTACACCCGCACCACCGAACAGACCAACCTTACCACCCTTGGCGATAGGCATAATCAGGTCAACAACCTTGATGCCGGTTTCCAGGATATCGACTGTGGAAGAGAGCTCTTCGTAAGTCGGAGCCGGACGGTGAATCGGCATGCGGGTTTCGGCTTCGACGTCACCGGCCATATCAACCGGATTACCGAGTACGTCCATTACACGGCCAAGCGTGCCCTGACCTACCGGCACCATGATCGGTGCGCCGGTGTTGGTGACATCCGTACCACGGCGCAGGCCGTCGGATGAACCCATTGCGATAGTACGGACGACACCGTCGCCCAACTGGTTCTGGACCTCGAGCGTCAGCCCGCTGCCATCGACGAGCAGTGCGTCGTAAACCTTCGGCACTGCATCGCGCGGGAATTCGACGTCGACAACGGCGCCGATTACTTCGATGATTTTTCCAGTACTCATTAAGATGGTACCTCTATAAAATTAAATTTGTTTCAAACCCGTCAGACAGCCGATGCACCGGCCACGATCTCGGAAATTTCCTGAGTAATCGCAGCCTGACGCGCCTTGTTGTACTTCAGTTGCAGCTCGTCGATCATCTTCCCGGCATTATCCGATGCACTCTTCATTGCCACCATCCGGGCGGCCATTTCACAGGCGATGTTTTCCACAACAGCCTGATAAATAATCGACTCAATATAACGCTGCATCAGTACATCAATGACTTCTTTCGATTCCGGCTCGTAGATGTAGTCCCAGTGGTGATCCAGCGCTTCGGCATCGTCTGCCGGCGTCAGAGGAACCAACTGGGAAACCTTCGGTCGCTGGGTCATCGAGTTCACGAACTCGTTTTCAACCAGAAACAGACGGTCAATACGGCCTTCTTCGTAGGCGTCCAGCATCGCTTGGATCGTACCGATCAGATCAGTAATCCCCGGGGAATCACCAAGGCCGGATACTTCAGCCGCGAGACCATACTTACGGAATGCGGTTACGGCCTTGCTACCGATGGCGCAGATTTCCACTTCAGCGCCCTGTTCTTTCCAGCCCGCGATATCGGTGAGGGCTTTCTTGAAAAGGTTAACGTTCAGGCCGCCGCAAAGGCCGCGGTCTGAAGAAACGATGATGTAGCCAACCCGCTTCACATCGGTGCGATCGAGCGTGTACAGATGTTTGTATTCCAGATCACCCTTGGCAACGTGGTTAACGACCTGACGCATTTTGTCTGCGTAAGGCCGGGTCGCTGCCATCCGTTCCTGCGCACGGCGCATTTTGGATGCAGCAACCATTTCCATTGCCTTGGTAATCTTCTTGGTGTTCTGGATACTCTTAATCTGCGAGCGTATCTCTTTAGCACCTGCCATGAGAAACTCCCCCGATTACCAAGTGTTGTTGGCTTTGAAACTTTCCAGCGCTTTTTTCATCGCAGTGGCAATTTCGTCGTCGAATGCGCCGGTCTCGTTGATTTTATTAACGAGCTCAGCGTGCTCGGAACGAACATAGCTCAGCATGGCAGCTTCGAAAGCGACCACTTTGCTGGCATCCACGTCGTCGAGGAAACCTTCGTTTGCCGCGATCAGTGAGAACGCCATTTCACCGGTAGACAGCGGCGAGTATTGCGCCTGCTTCATCAGTTCGGTAACACGCTCACCACGTTCGAGCTGCTTACGGGTCGCTTCGTCCAGGTCAGAAGCAAACTGGGAGAATGCCGCCAGTTCACGGTACTGAGCCAGGTCAAGACGAACACCACCACCGAGTTTCTTGATGATTTTGGTCTGCGCCGAACCACCTACCCGCGATACTGACAGACCCGCGTTGATCGCCGGACGGATACCGGAGTTGAACAGATCCGTTTCGAGGAAGATCTGACCGTCGGTGATGGAGATAACGTTGGTCGGTACGAAGGCAGAAACGTCACCTTCCTGAGTCTCGATAATCGGCAGTGCGGTCAGTGAACCGGTTTTACCTTTCACTTCACCGTTGGTGAAACGCTCAACGTATTCAGCGTTAACGCGAGATGCACGTTCCAGCAGGCGCGAGTGGAGATAGAAAACATCACCAGGATAAGCTTCACGGCCCGGCGGACGACGCAGCAGCAGGGATACCTGACGGTAAGCCCAGGCTTGTTTGGTCAGATCGTCATAGACAATCAGTGCGTCTTCACCACGGTCGCGGTAGTACTCACCCATCGCGCAACCGGCATAAGGTGCCAGATACTGCATGGAAGCCGGATCTGACGCGTTAGCGGCAACGATGATGGTGTAGTCGAGTGCGTCGTGCTCTTCGAGGCGACGAACGACGTTGGCAACAGAAGAGGCTTTCTGACCTACGGCAACGTAGATACATTTAACGCCTTTGCCTTTCTGGTTGATGATGGTGTCGATGGCAACAGCGGTTTTACCGGTTTGGCGGTCACCGATGATCAACTCACGCTGTCCGCGACCGATCGGCACCATCGCATCGAGTGCTTTGATACCGGTTTCGAGCGGCTGGTCTACTGATTTACGCTCGATTACGCCCGGTGCGATTTGCTCTACCGGCGCGAAGGTTTTGGTTTCAACCGGACCTTTGCCGTCAATCGGTGCACCCAGTGCGTTAACGACGCGGCCTTGCAGTTCCGGGCCGACAGGTACTTCAAGGATACGACCGGTACAGGCCGCAGTGTCGCCTTCGGAGATACCTTTGTAATCACCGAGTACAACAGCACCGACAGAATCACGCTCAAGGTTGAGCGCCAGACCGTAAGCTCCGTTGGAGAACTCGATCATCTCACCGGACATAACATCGCCGAGACCATGGATCCGGACGATACCGTCGGTGACGGAGACAATTGTACCCTCTGTTTTTGCTTGAGCGCTGGCGTCAAAGCCTTCAATGCGCTTTTTGATCAGATCACTGATCTCAGATGGGTTAAGTTGCATGTGTTTTGATCCTCTAAATCAATACTGGCTACCGGACTGCGATCAGCCTGCGATGTTCTGTTTAAGACCCTGCAGCTTGCCGCGGACCGAACCATCGATCACGAGGTCACCTGCCCGGATAATGGCGCCGGCAATCAGATCGGGGTCAACCGAGCTTTTGATGCGCACTTTCCGGTTCATACGCCGGCTCAGGGAGTCAGCGATTTTTTGGGCCTGCTCTTCCGTCAGTTCGGTCGCAGAGACCACGTCGGCCTCCACTGATCCTTCAGCTTCGGAGCGGTATTCCTCAAACAACGCCTGAATAGCCGGAAGCAATTCAAGCCGGTTGTTTTCGGCCAGCAGATTAACGAAGTTGCTGCCATTCTCGTCCAGATAGTCACTTGCGACCTGGCGAAGCATTTCGGCACGCGCGGCGTGCGTCATCTTCGGCTTGTCGAGTAACTTCGCCAGCGCCGGATCTGCGACGGCCGCAGCAAGAAACTGCAACCGGTCGGACCAGACGTCATAGCTCTGGGAGTCGCGCGCGATCTCGTAGACCGCTTTCGCGTATGGTCGAGCCGCTGTAGTTAGTTCAGACATCGGGTATCACCCGCTCAGATTTGCGCGACAAGATCATCCAGGATGCGGCCGTGTGCGTCAGAACTGACTTCACTGCCCAGGATTTTTTCGGCACCGCTCAACGCGATGGCACCGACCTGTTTGCGAAGTTCTTCTTTGGCACGGACGACTTCCTGATCAATCTCTGCCTGAGCCGTGGCCTTAATCCGGTCACTCTCAGTTCTTGCAGCGTCTTTTGCTTCTTCAACTATTTCATTACTGCGTTTCTGCGCCTGGGAGATAATCTCCGCGGCCTGGTTTTTCGCATCCTGCAGTAATGCTGCGATTTCCTGCTCCGCTTCTTCGCGTCGCTGTTCACTCTGCTCAGCATCGGCAAGACCTTTGGCGATCTTGTCCTGACGCTCACGCATGGCGCTGGTGATCGGCGGCCATACGTACTTCATGCAGAAAATCACAAAAATAGCGAAGGAAATTGCTTGTCCAAGCAATGTCAAATTAAGGTTCACGCCTTTTTACTCCTGCTACTTTTGTCGTTCGTTCGAAGGAAATTCAACGGATCGGCGCTTAGCCGGCCAGCTGACCTACGAAGGGGTTCGCAAAAGTAAAGAACAGAGCGATACCAACACCGATCATGGTTACCGCATCGAGCAGACCGGCGACGATGAACATTTTGACCTGAAGCATCGGAACCATTTCCGGCTGACGTGCAGCACCTTCCAGGAAGCGACCGCCCAGCAGACCGAAACCGATAGCAGTTCCCAGTGCACCCAGACCGATCAGCAGAGATACAGCGATAGCCGTCATTCCAACTACAGTTTCCATTTCAACTCCTAAAGTATGTTGTTAAATGTAAGTAAATAAAAAAGAACAAATTAGTGGTGTTCGTGAGCCATGCTCAGATACACGATCGTCAACATCATAAAGATGAATGCCTGCAGTGTGACGATCAGAATATGGAAGATCGCCCACGGTACTGACAGCATCCACTGCACATAGAAAGGCAGCAGCGCAATCAGGATAAAGATCAGCTCACCGGCATACAGGTTACCGAACAGTCGCAGGGCCAGGGAGATCGGTTTTGCGATCAGGCCGACACCTTCGAGCAACAGGTTAACCGGGATAAACAGGACTTTAATGATGACGTTGTCGCTGCTGAACGGTTGCAGTGTCAGTTCACCGATAAAGCCACCGGCGCCTTTGATTTTCAGGCTGTAGTAGATAATCAGTGCAAAGACTGACAGTGACATACCCAGCGTAACGTTGACGTCAGTGGTCGGCACGACCTTCATATACGGAATGTGCAGAACGTGCTCGGCAAAGTACGGGATGAAGTCAACCGGGATCAAATCCATCAGGTTCATGAGGAAGACCCAGACGGCGATGGTCAGTGCCAGCGGCCCGATCAGCTCATTCTTGCCGTGGAAAGTCTCTTTCACGCTGTTGTCAGCGAAATCGACCATCAGCTCGACAAAGTTCTGCAGCGCACCCGGCACGCCGGAAGTGGCACGTTCTGCGCCTTTTTTAAAGAGCCAGATAAAAAGGCAACCCAGCAGGATCGACCAGAACATGGAGTCCAGGTGAATAGCCCAAAAGCCCATTTCCTGAGCTTCTTTGGCACCATGGGCGATGCCCAGACCATTTTCCGGATGATAGCCAAATGTCAGGTTCTGTAGGTGATGCTGTATGTAGCTCGACGCGGTTAGCGTTTCGTTTTCAGTTGACATAGTCTTCTATCAGTTTTCTGCGAAACGGTGCCTGACCAGCCAGGGGGCAAGCCAGGTGGTTGCCTGTACTGCGATGAATCCACCGAAGACAGCCAATACATTAATCGGTTCGATGAGAGCGAAAGCCAGTCCGAAAAAGACGGCGGTCATCATGATCTTAATCGTCTCACCCGCATAAAAAGAGCGGAGAATCATCTTCGCCGCTCGTGCGCCACGGAATTTGAATGCGCGGTATACAAAATACAAGTTCGGAACGAAACAGGTCAGTGTCCCGACTAAAGCGGAGTAAGCGTGCACGGTCCCGGACGTGATCAGGAACACCAGCGGTACTCCGGCAACTACTATCACTTGCGCGACTATCAGACGTCGTACGATCAGTTGCTGGTCTGATTTTTTACGCATCTACGACTGTCCTGGCATGAGTGGCTCTGTCTGGTCTTTTTGCTTGTTCTTGTTACCGGCCGTTTCATGCCAAATTGCGCTGGCGAAGTATAAAGTTGGGTATCAGGAGGGTCAAGCTAAGCCCGCATGACGCGCCGCGCAAATCATCGCAGCGCTTTTTTTCGATTTCGCATCAATGTCTTTAAAAACAGTGTCTTAAATAAATCTATAAACCTGATTTAAGAACGGTTCATTATTCAGTTTATAAATATTGCGTATTTTGTTACACGCGTCAGTGGATGTGGTTAAGGATACCGTCGAGCTCATCCAATGAACGGTACTTGATTTGTAACTGACCTGTACCGTTGGCGGTGTGTTGTATTTCGACAGGCGAACCTAAAGTTTCACTGAGGCGGTCAATCAAGGCCTGTATATCCGGGTCGACGGTTTTTTCCTGAGATTTTTTATCAGCGGCTGAATTTGCTGCCGGCTCGCGCAGCTTTTTCACCATCGCTTCGGTCGCACGTACCGACAATCCTTTGTCGACCACCTGTTTGGCCAGGGCGGCCTGAGCGGATTTGTCCACCGACAGCAGCGCGCGTGCATGGCCCATATCGAGTTCGCCGCTATCGACCATCATCTTGACCGCTTCGTCGAGTTCCAACAATCGCAGCAGATTACTGACCGCCGCACGGGAACGACCGACCGCCTCAGCCACTTCCTGATGCGTCATGGCAAATTCGTTTTGCAGACGTTGTAAGGCGTTTGCCTCTTCGAGCGGATTCAGGTCTTCGCGCTGGATGTTTTCGATCAACGAAACAGCCGCGGCGGCTTTGTCGTCGTAGTCGTTAACAACGGCGGGAATATCCTGCAGCCCGGCCAGTTGCGCAGCACGCCAGCGGCGTTCACCGGCAATCAGCTCGTAACCGTCGGTCCGCGGTCGCAGCACCACCGGTTGCACCAGTCCCTGTTTGCGGATGGAGTCGGCCAGCTCTTCCAGTGCCTGGGTTTCGAACTTGCGCCGCGGCTGATAGGTACCGCGTTTGATCAGTTCGATGGCGATCATCTTGAGTCCGTTCTTTGACGACGGCGCGGCCACAGCAGTGTCGGCCGGAAGCTGATCCGCCGGAATGACATCTTCCGTGGTCAGGGCCTGTTCCGCACCACCGAGTAAGGCATCAAGACCTCTGCCGAGGCCGCGTTTCTTGGACATCTATAGACTCCGCAAATGATCAGGCCGGTTCGGCCGGTTGTTGGGCTGTTTTCTTTGACTCTTTCCGGATCAGCTCGCCGGCCAGGGCCAGATACGCCAGGGCGCCGCGTGAGGCTTTGTCGTATTGCACAATCGACAAACCATGGCTCGGCGCTTCGGCAAGGCGTACGTTACGCGGGATAATGGTGCGGTAAACTTGATCGCCGAAATGCTGGGTGAGTTGCTGGGAGACTTCGTTACCGAGGTTATTGCGACCGTCGAACATGGTGCGCAGTAGACCGTCGATGCGCAGCACCGGGTTGACCGTCCGTTTAACGTCTTCGATGGTACGGATCAGGGCGGACAGCCCTTCGAGCGCGTAGTACTCACACTGTATGGGGATCAGCACGCTGTCGGCAGCCACAAAGGCGTTAAGCGTCAGGATGTTCAGCGACGGCGGGCAGTCTATCAGCAGGTAGTCATAGCGGTCGCGCACGACGTTCAGGGCGTTGCGCAGGCGTTGCTCGCGGGCCAGCTTGTCCATCAGCTGGACCTCGGCGGCGGTCAGATCGGCATTGGCCGGCAGCACGTCGAAATTGGATTCTTCGCTGTGCTGAATCGCCTCGTCGATGGGATTGTCGCCGAGCAGCACTTCACAGACAGAGACGTCGAGATTGTACTTATCAACACCACTGCCCATGGTCGCGTTGCCCTGCGGATCCAGATCCACCAGCAGTACCCGCTGTTGCATTACTGACAACGCGGCAGCCAGATTCACACTGGTCGTCGTCTTTCCGACGCCACCTTTCTGATTGGCGACAGCAATGATACGGCTCATATCTGTGTAACTCTGTGTCTGCGAATGCGGCGGCCGGTACCGGCCAGTGAGAGGACAATCAGGCTCTGGCTGTCCGTGCGAAACGTACGATATGACGGGACGCGCTCTCATTATACACCTGAACGGGCACTGTGGACTGCCAGTGAAATCCCTTTGCCGGTGAGAGATCGAGCTGCTCTGGCTTACCGACCATCAAAACCACCTCGGCAGCGGCTTTGCATAAGGGATCGGCGTAGTCGAGTATGGCCTGCGGGGCAGCAAATGCACGCGCTGTTACACAATCGGCAGGCGCTTCAAGCTGTACGTTTTCGACTCTTTCATGCAGCACCCGGACATTTGTCAGCCCCAGTGTGGTGACCGTATGAACCAGGAAACGGGTTTTTTTCTGGTTGCTGTCGACCAGCGTGAAGTCCTTGTCGGGGTACATCACCGCCATGGGAATACCGGGCAAGCCGCCGCCACTGCCGAGATCTGCAATCACCGCATGATTTTGCAAGGCCGGCGCCAGGGTCAGACTGTCGAGAATATGGCGGCTGACCATCTGCAGCGGATCTCTGACTGCGGTCAGGTTGTAAACCTTATTCCATTTATCGAGCAGTCCGACAAAGTCCAGCAGCGATGCGCGTTGTGCATCATCCAGATTGATCTGTTGGTAGGCCAGTCCTTCGTCAAGCCGTGTTGCCAGCGCCATGGTTAACCGGCAGCCCGTTTCAGTGCATGTTTTTTCAGGTGTACCAATAGCAGGGAAACTGCCGCGGGTGTCACACCGGGAATCAGCGCCGCCTGACCGATGGTGGCCGGACGCGCATCGGCGAGTTTCTGCCGCACTTCATTTGACAAGCCTGTCACCTGCCCGTAGTCCAGCGTATCCGGAATGGCTTTACCCGATTGTGCGGCCGCGCGTTCGATTTCATCTTTCTGCCGATCAACATAGCCGGCGTATTTTGCACGGATCTCAACCTGAGTACGTACCGCCTCGGCTTGACTGTCCGCTTGCTGCAGAACCGTGTCGAGCAGGGTCCCGATCGTCACTTCCGGCATGCGCAACACCTCAATGGCACGGCGTTCGCGCGACAGCGTTTTGCCGGTGCTGGCCAGTAAACGCGCGTTTTCCTGTGTGCCCGGCCGGATAAAGGTCTCATTGAGCTGCTGGTTCAGCTTTTCAATCTGTTCCTGTTTCTCACAGAATGCCTGCCAACGGGCATCGTCGACCAGTCCCAGCTCACGGCCTTTGGCAGTCAGGCGGTCGTCGGCATTATCTTCACGCAGCAGCAAACGGTATTCGGCGCGGCTGGTAAACATCCGGTAGGGCTCGCGGGTACCGCGGGTGATGAGGTCACTGACCAGCACCCCGAGATAGGCTTCGTGGCGTTCCGGGCACCAGCCGTCGTTTTCCTGTGCTTTTAAGGCTGCATTGGCGCCGGCCAGCAGACCCTGGGCGGCCGCTTCTTCGTAACCGGTAGTGCCGTTGATCTGTCCGGCGAAAAACAAGCCGTCAATGACACGGGTTTCGAGCGTCGGCTTCAGATCACGCGGATCGAAGAAATCGTATTCGATGGCGTAACCGGGCCGGGTGATATGTGCATTTTCGAAACCACGGATAGAGCGCACATATTCGTACTGCACATCAAACGGCAGGCTGGTGGATATGCCGTTGGGATAGACTTCGGGCGTGCTCAGACCTTCCGGTTCGATAAAAATCTGGTGGCTGTTTTTGTCGGCAAAGCGCACGACTTTATCTTCAATCGACGGGCAATAGCGCGGACCGACGCCATCGATTTTGCCGCTGTACATGGGTGAACGATCCAGCCCGCCGCGGATAATCTCGTGCGTGCGTTCATTGGTCGTGGTGATATGGCAGACCGTCTGTGCAGGGTGGTCATCACGCGAGCCCATAAACGAGAACACCGGACGCGGCTCGTCGCCGGCTTGTATTTCGAGCGTGGAGTAATCAATCGTGCGGCCATCGATACGCGGCGGCGTGCCGGTTTTCAGGCGCTCTACCCGTAACGGCAGCTCGCGCAGTCTGTCCGCCAGTGCGATCGACGGCGGGTCCCCTGCCCTGCCGCCGCTGGCCGATTCGAGTCCCACATGGATTTTGCCGCCCAGGAAGGTGCCGGCCGTCAACACAACTGTCGGTGCGTAAAATGTCAGGCCCATTTGGGTGACCACACCACGCACGGACTCACCTTCAACAATCAGGTCATCCACAGCCTGTTGGAATAAGGTCAGATTCGTCTGATGTTCCAGTTGGCTACGTACATATTGCTTGTACAACAAGCGATCAGCCTGCGCCCGCGTGGCGCGCACCGCCGGTCCCTTGCGGCTGTTCAGCGTCCGGAAGTGAATCCCGGCGTGGTCGGCAGCATGGCCCATGACACCACCGAGCGCATCAACTTCCTTGACCAGATGTCCCTTACCGATACCACCGATGGCCGGGTTACAGCTCATCTGTCCGAGTGTTTCGATATTGTGCGTCAGCAGCAGCGTATCACTGCCCATGCGTGCCGCGGCCGCGGCCGCTTCGGTACCGGCATGACCGCCGCCGATAACAATAACGTCGAACTGATTCTTGTAACTCATAGGTGTGTCCCGGCTTATTTGCCGATACAGAAACTGGAAAAAATCCGGTCAAGCAGATCTTCGTGATCAAACTCACCGGTGATCTCACTCAGGTTTTCCTGAGCATAGCGCAACTCTTCGGCACAGAGTTCGCCGGCGCCATCATTGTTCAGATGCGCCAATGCCAGCGCCACATGTTCATCGGCACGGGTCAGTGCATCAAGATGACGGCGCCGGGCGATAAACGTCCCTTCGGTGCCCGAATCAAATCCCATGGATTTTTTCAGGTGTTCACGTAGCAGATCCAGGCCTGCTCCGGTTTTCGCCGACAGAAAGATGCGTGCGCCCTCTTCTGTCTGCTCGATGGCAGGCCCGTCACCGCTGAGATCGATCTTGTTAAAGACATAATCGACCGGCTGTTGTTCCGCCGCCCAGGCCGGGCGCGCGGCGGGGGCTTTGCTCGCCTGCACCATCAGAATCCGGTCAGCATCGGCGATCTGCTGATAGGCGCGTCTTATTCCTTCCTGTTCCACCGGGTCATCGCTTTCACGCAAGCCCGCAGTATCGATGATATGCAACGGCATCCCATCGATATGAATCTGTTCCGAAAGCACGTCCCGGGTGGTGCCGGGAATGTCGGTGACGATGGCGCTATCGCTACCGGTCAGCGCGTTGAGCAGGCTGGATTTACCCACATTCGGTTCGCCGGCAATCACCACTTTCATGCCATCACGCAGGATGCTGCCCTGACGGGCGGCAGCAAAAATGCGGCGGAATCCGGCAGTCAGTTCGCGGGTGCGTGTTTGCAGCTCGTCGGAAGCGAGGAAATCGATATCTTCATCGGTGAAATCGAGTGCCGATTCCACATAGACACGCAGCTCGATCAGTTGCGCCTGCAAGGTCTGAATACCGCAGGAAAACTCCCCTTGCAGGGATCTTACGGCAGCACGTGCGGCTTGCTCGCTGCCCGATTCGATCAGATCCGCAACCGCCTCAGCCTGAGCCAGGTCGAGTTTGTCATTCAAAAACGCCCGCTCAGTGAACTCACCGGGACGCGCGGCGCGACAGCCCAGCTCCAACGCTCGCTTGAGAAGCAGATCAAGCACCACCGGCCCGCCGTGTCCCTGCAGCTCAAGGACATCTTCGCCGGTATAGGAATGCGGTCCGGCAAAATATAAGGCCAGCCCTTCATCGAGGACACCGCCCTGCCCGTCCAAAAACGGACAAAAATGCGCATAGCGCGGACGCGGCAAATCGCCCGTGATAGCACGGGCGATTTCCTGACTACGCGCTCCGCTGATGCGGACGATGCCGACGCCGCCACGACCGGGCGGCGTGGCTATGGCCGCGATAGTGTCGCCGACGGACATAGGCGCGCCAAACCTCTAGTCAGTGCCGATAACGTGCCGTGTGATATACCACTGTTGCAGAATCGACAGTGAGTTATTCACAACCCAGTACAACACCAGCCCCGCCGGGAAAAAGGCGAAGAACACAGTGAAGACCACCGGCAGGAAGGTAAACATTTTCTGCTGGATCGGGTCGATCGGCGCGGGATTGAGTTTCTGCTGGGTGAACATGGTAATGCCCATGATGACCGGCAGAATAAAATACGGATCGCGGATCGACATATCTTTTATCCACAGAATCCAGGGCGCCTGACGCAATTCGACACTCTCGAGCAATACCCAGTACAGCGCGATAAACACCGGAATCTGTACCAGCATCGGCAGGCAGCCGCCGAGCGGATTGACCTTCTCTTCTTTATAGAGCTTCATGGTCGCTTCGCCGATCTTCTGGCGGTCGTCACCATACTTCTCTTTCAGCGCCTGCATTTTCGGTTGCAGCTTGCGCATCCGCGCCATGGACTTATAGCTGGCCTCGGACAACTTGTAGAACATGCCTTTGATCAGCATGGTCAGCAGAATAATTGACCAGCCCCAGTTGCCGACAAAGCTGTGGATTTTTTTCAGCAGCCAGAAGATCGGGTTCGCCAACACAGTCAGCCAACCGAAATCGACAGTCAGTTTGAGATTGTGCGCGGCCGCTTCGAGGCGTTCCTGATCTTTCGGGCCGACGTAAAATTCGCTGACAAACTCGGTAGCATCGCCGGCATTGACCGTGCGGCTGTCGCTGTACATCCCGATGATATAGCGCTTGGGAAAACTCAGCGCTTTGGTGTAGAAGGTGTTGGCCTGATCTTCCTGCGGAATCACCGCACCGACAAAGTAGTGCTGCATCATCGCAACCCAACCACCGGTGACGGTCTGATTCAGATCACTCTCTTCAAAGTCACCGAAGTCGACCTTGGTGTAAGGCTCATCAGCCGTGCTGACCACACCACCGATAAAGGTGTAGATAAAGCTTTGCTTTTCATCATCGGTCACTTCTTTACGCTGCAGCTGACGGTATTGATTCACAACGACCGGCTCACCACTGCCGTTTTGCAGCGCCTGCTCAACCTGCACTTCATAGCTGTCGCGTTTAAAGACCAGCGTTTTTGTCACGCTGATGCCGTCCTCACCCTGCCAGGTCAGCGGGATCCGCAACTCGTTCTGACCGTCGGCCATTACATAGTTGTCGGCTTCAGCCTGAAACATCGCCTGGTGTGTCGGCGCATTTCCGCCGGCACTCTGCAAGCCGGACTGGGCCACGAAAAATTTGGCCGGCTCATCACTCATCAGAACAAACGGTTCATCCGGTTTATCCACAGCAACCGGATAGTCTTTCAGCGCCACATGCGTGAGCGTTCCACCGCGGGTATCAATCTCGGCGACCAGCAGGTCGGTTTCGACGCGGATTTTCTGACCGGCCGGTTGAATCGCGGTGCCCGGTGCTTGCGGCGTCCCCGGTACGGATGCGGCAGGCGCACCCGCTGCAACATCAGCGGCAGCCGGATTGACGGCATCACTCTGCGTGGCCTGAACAGCCAGCTGCGGATTACTTTGAATCTGCCAGTTCTGCCAGAGAATAAGGAGAATAAAGCCCAGGGCCGCGTAAAGAAGAACTCGTTGGTTATCCATGAATGACCGATCAGTTTTTGTCGTTTGAATGAGGAACGGGATCGTAACCACCGGGGTGGAACGGATGGCAGCGTGACAGTCGCCTAATTCCCATCAGGAGACCGCGAAGTGTACCGTGTTGCCGGACGGCTTCAAGCGTGTATTGAGAACAGGAAGGCTCGAATCGGCAGTGCGGCGGAAACATCGGACTGACGAAACGCCGGTAGAAGCGGATACTCGATAAGACTAGTTTTTGCATCGCGATGCCATCTTCTTCCAGAGGCGCTGAAGGCTCCGGTGCAATTGGCGGTTATCGGCATCAGCGCAGCCGCGTCTGGCCATAATAACGATGTCAACGACCGGCATGTCCTGCCGGTGCGTCCGGAACGATTCACGGACAAGACGTTTAATCCGGCTGCGATCCACTGAACGCGGTACGCTCTTTTTGGCAAT
This sequence comes from Granulosicoccaceae sp. 1_MG-2023, assembly GCA_030546905.1. GTDB lineage: Bacteria > Pseudomonadota > Gammaproteobacteria > Granulosicoccales > Granulosicoccaceae > UBA7957. The sequence continues at coordinate 219,629 of JAUOPI010000001.1, forward strand.
GGCTAACCCCAGTCGCGGGGTTTCGCCTTGCGGCTGCTGCCGGAACAGCACGGTGAACCATTGATCGGCCACCCGCTGGTTCCCGGAAAAAACTTCCCGGTATTGTGCAGACTTGGTCAGTCTGCGATGCCGCTCAAAACGGCGAGTGTCCGACACCTTTGTTTCCATAGAATGACAACAGGCGCCGGATGCGCGCGATCAGATTGATCAGGCGCTCAGACGTGCGCGGCCTTTACGACGGCGTGCGTTGATAACAGCACGACCACTGCGGGTCGCCATGCGGGCGCGAAAGCCGTGAGTACGGGCACGTTTAATGACGCTGGGCTGAAATGTACGTTTCATGGGTTATCCGTTTCTTGGAGCAACAGTGGCCAAAGCCACGGGGAAAACAAACCGCGCATATTAGAGAAGTCAGATACGCCTTGTCAAATATTATATTTATCCACCGATTGAACAGCCTGTGGATAACTTGTTCGCTTCAGAGTAAACTTGCCTTCCTGTTCCGCTTCGGCGGAAGAGTCCTCATCCGGTGACTTAATGGTTACCTTGTGCGCCGGAGGTCTCCCGTTACATTGCACTGTCAGTGGCAGCGATAGGGTGACCAATCTCGTTTTAACCTCCAGAAACTCCGACGGAGAATGTTCCTTGGCCTCTGATATCTGGTCTCGCTGCCTGTCCCAATTAGAGAACGAACTCAGTTCTCAGCAACTCAACACCTGGATCCGCTGTCTGCAAATCGAGGAAACCGGCGACAGCCTGCGCCTGTATGCGCCCAATCGCTTTGTAAAGGACTGGATCAAAGAAAACTATCTGGCGCGTATTGAAGAACTTTCACAGGCGCTGGCCCAACCGGACATGATTAATGTCACGCTGGAGATCGGCAGCAAACCGGCCAGTCAGTCGCTGGATGCGCCCGCGGCCGCTACTGAATCACCGGCCCCGGCCAACGCCGCCCCGACACGGGGCAGCAGCTATTCCGGCAAGAGCGGTGGCGGTGCGGTTTCAGGTGATGTGCTGAGCGCACCTATTAAAGATGTGTCAGCGACCGAAAACCGGCCTGTGCATCACAACCTTAACCGCACCTTTACCTTCGACACTTACGTAGAAGGCAAATCCAACCAGTTGGGCAGGGCGGCCGCGATGCAGATTGCCGAAAATCCGGGCACCGCTTACAACCCACTCTTTATATATGGTGGGGTAGGGCTGGGTAAGACACATCTTATGCAGGCGGTAGGCAATATGATGCTGGAGAAGAATCCACAGGCCCGTGTCGTCTATCTGCATTCGGAAAGCTATGTACGCGAGATGATCAACGCGCTGCGTGGACGCACTATTAATGAGTTCAAGCACTACTACCGGGGCCTGGATGCCCTGCTCATTGACGATATCCAGTTTTTTGCCGGCAAAGAGCAGTCTCAGGAAGAGTTTTTCCACAACTTTAATGCCTTGCTTGAAGGTAAACAGCAGATCATTCTGACCTGTGACCGCTATCCGAAAGAGGTCGACGGCCTCGAAGACCGCCTCAAATCGCGTTTTGGCTGGGGTCTGACCGTGGCCATAGAGCCGCCGGAGCTGGAAACACGGGTTGCGATTCTGCAGACAAAGGCCGAGCAGGCCAAAGTGGATCTGCCCAGCGAGGTCGGTTTTTTCATCGCCAAACGCATCCGTAGTAATGTCCGTGAGCTCGAAGGGGCGCTCAAGCGGGTGCTGGCCAATGCCCAGTTTACCGGCTCGCCGATAACCCTGGACTTCGCCAAGAATGCGCTGCGCGACCTGATAGCCGTGCAAGAGAAGCTCGTTACCATCGAGAACATCCAGAAAACCGTCGCCGAATACTTTAAAGTGCGGGTGGCAGATCTTCTCTCCAAGCGTCGTAGCCGTTCCATTGCGCGACCGCGGCAGATTGCCATGAGCCTGGCCAAAGAATTAACCAACCGAAGCCTGCCGGAAATCGGCGATGCGTTCGGTGGCAGGGATCATACGACCGTCCTTCACGCATGTCGGAAGATTGCAGAATTGCGTCAGACGGATAACAAAGTGGACGAGGATTACAAAAATATCCTCAGAATTCTGTCCAGTTAAATCCTGTGGATAAGCAGGTGTGTAGAAGCAGGGATAAAGTCGTGGATAACTTAAGCGGCCTGTTTACCCACATTTCACGCACAGTTATCCGCGGGTTCGTACGCTAGTTTTTCAGAAGTTATTCATTCTGTAAGACGTTGAAAAGAAAGGGGAAATAAGCCTTATCCACAGAAATGGGTGTTGCTTATTATCACTACTATTAAACTTCTTTAAATATATAAATATTATTTCTGTTATGAAGATCAGCCTACAGAGAGAGACCATCGTCGCATCGTTGCAGAACATCATCGGTGCAGTGGAAAAACGTCAGACCATTCCGGTACTCGGGAATGTTTTGCTTGTCGCCAAAGAAGGATCTCTTCTGATGGCAGCAACGGACACGGAAATCGAACTGCAAGCCAGTATCGAGGCTTCTGTTGATGAACCCGGTGAGATCACCGTACCCGGCAGGAAATTGCTGGATATCTGTAAAGCCTTACCTGATGAGTCGGTTATTCGCTTTGATCTGGATGACCAGCGCATGCGTATTACCAGCGGGCGTAGTCGGTTTTTGGTCACTACCTTGCCGGCACGGGATTTCCCCTTGTCCGATAGCAGCAACGAAGGTGTTGCCATCGAGGTACCTGCCAATTTGCTCTCAGATGCGATTCGCAGAACATCCTTCTCCATGGCCGTACAGGATGTACGGTTTTACCTCAACGGTTTGTTGCTCGAATTGTCCAACCAGGCACTGCGGGCAGTGGCCACTGATGGTCACCGTTTGGCGTTTTCCACAGCCGAGATCGAAGCCTCGCTGGATGAACCGATACGTAGCATTATTCCCCGCAAGAGTGTGATGGAACTCGGGCGTTTGATTCCGTCCGGTGATGAAAGCATTACCCTATGGGTTTCAGCACTGCGTCTGCGGGTTCAGCTCGGCAACGTCACCATGACGACCAAGTTGATCGACGGCCGTTTCCCCGATTACAACCGGGTGATTCCGGTCGACTGCGATAAATCGCTGGTAATCGACAAAGCACTGTTGGTTCAAACGCTGTCGCGCGCGTCGATTTTGTCCAACGAGAAATACCGCGGTATCCGGATGAAGTTCGAAGCCGGTCGTCTGCAGGTGTCCACCAACAACCCGGACCACGAAGAAGCGACCGATGAGTTGGAAATCAGCTACGACGCCGAGCCCATCGAAATTGGGTTTAACGTAGGCTATCTGCTCGATGCGTTTAACCGCATTGAGACCGAAAATGTCCGTTTGCTGCTGAAAGACGGCAATAGCAGTTGCCTGGTGATGCCGCTTGATTCGGATGATGTGAAATACGTCGTGATGCCGATGCGTCTCTAGGGCGAACCGGATAGTTTTGCCTCTTGTATTTCTCACATATCGAAATCCGTTCTCTACGGAACATAACGCAGTCCACTCTGGACTGCGTTCCTGCCATTAATTTCATATTCGGTGCTAACGGCGCCGGCAAGACTGCAATCCTCGAAGCAATTTACCTGCTTGGTAGCGGTCGTTCCTTCCGTACCCATTACGCCAAAGAATTGATCAAAGATTCCGCTGACGAGCTGATTGTTCGGGCGCGGTTTTCGAAAGAGGGCGGTACTGAACATCAGGCTGCGGTATTGCGTAATCGTCGGGGTGATATCCGTATTCGCCTGGACCACGAGGATCTTCGCAGCACCGGTGAGTTGGCGCGCCTTATCCCGTTGATGGTCATACATCCCGGTATGCATGAATTGATTCTGGGTGGTCCGGGTCAACGGCGGCGTTTTCTCGATTGGGGATTGTTTCACGTGGAACAAGGTTTTTTCGCTGTTTGGAAAAACTACAACCACGCGTTGGAACAACGAAACGCCTTGCTGAAAAAGGGCGGTCAGGATTCATCGATCCAAGCCTGGACGGATGCTCTGACCGAGTACGGCGACCGGCTGACGGCACAACGGCAAGGCTTTGTTGAAAGTCTGTGCGAACGAATGCGCTACTGGTGTGAATTTTTTAACGTCGGAGGCGAGGTTTCGGTCGAGTACCGACGTGGCTGGGACAAACAACATTCGCTTGCCGAAGCGCTTGCACATTCCTTACCCCAATGTGTGCGATACCGCACAACCACAGTTGGTCCGCACCGGGCTGATCTCAAAATTTTACTGGAAGGTACACCCGCAAAATCACGCGCTTCGCGTGGGCAGATGAAGATGTTGATTTACGCGATGGTCTTCGCGCAGCTGGATCTTCACCGGGAACTGACCGGTGAACATGCTTGCTTGTTGTGCGACGACCCGGTTGCTGAGCTTGATGTGAACCATCAAACCCGATTGGTGGAAGCTATTCGGCAAACCGGTGTCCAGGCCTTTCTAACCGGGGTTGAGTTTCCGCATCTTCCGACCGATCCGCGTGACGCCAGATTTCATCTCGAAGAGGGCGAATGTATTTCTGACGGCCCACCAATCGCGAGCAAATAGTAAGCTGATGGAATGATTAGCAGCCCGATGTTTCACGTGAAACATCGGGCTTTTGTTTGCCTGAGTAGTTTTGTTTGAGACGCAGGGCCTGGAACCTTGGGCGATGTGCTGAGTGATCGATTGTCACTGTGCAAAATCTTTTGCACTCAAGAGCAACCCAAGTGCTTTGTCGCGGTGGCTGCCGTGGGTCGGAGCTTCGCTGATTTTGTGTAGCGCAGCCGGTTTAACCTCGCAGTACGCAAAGGTACTCCAGCTGAACAAATTCGATAACCGGGTATTGCATTGCGGCACGGCTAAGACGTTTCGTCGTCGAACGTGAACCAACATCAACGCTGTAATGCTTGGAAACTCGGACGCCACACGGTATTGCGGGGTTTCGCAAAAGTGGCGAAGTAACTTAGCGTGCACGTACGACACGCGATGTATCTTGGGAAACGGGAAACGGGAAACGGGAAACGGGCTCGAATTGCCACCGTTTCACTTGGCAGCAATGTCAGTACCGGGTTTCTTTCGCTGGTTGGGAAAGTCTGTTTGTTCTCGTGGCTTTGTATGACCAGCCAGTCTTTTCCTGTATTGACCGGTGATGCTACCCGTGTTTTCCCCTTATCCACCGGGCGCTAGTGTCTCCCAGGGCAGGGGAGTGGCACCTCAATCGGTTCCCAAGTTCGGCCTGTGTATAAGTTACGTTTGCGCTCCGGGAACTACCTAAAAAACACAACATTTCGGCGAATCGAGGAAACCTGCTGCTAGTTATCCTGGATGCCACCGAAAGTGTTGGGTAAGTAGCTCCGTACCCGGCACGGTCGGGGAGATTAATCCCTTAGGTGTTTCCAAGGTGACGTGCGCTTGTCGGGGGGCCAGAGATAGTTCTGTCGCCTTCGCTACCATTCTCCAATGCGCGCCGTTGCTCAGAGTTATCCACCGCTTGCCGTTCTTCTGGCATCTTCCTGGCCGGCCAGCCTGTTTGCGGGAAATTGGTGACTGGATGCAGATATGACGCGGTTACCGTCAGCGCTGCTTGTCGGGGCGCTAGTTGTTTTGCTTGATCCTGGGCCAATGATATGCGGTAGTTTCTGTTGCCAGCTTTGGCTCGTGTCCGACGCTGTTTAGCTCGCGATAAGACTGTTTCAGCCACAAACCTACACGTACGCCCGGCGTGTCCGTAACGATGGCTTACGCTATTCGCCGTGAATCATGCTGTTGTGTTTCACGTGAAACAGGTGGCAGTGTCTGCCGATGTACGGCGAAATCGCGGTTAGTTTTGCGACGTCTTGTGACTTCTCTCAGCGTTGCCAGAAATTGGCTGTACTTCGTTTAGGTTAAGTGGGCAGTCTTGCCAACTAGCTAGGACGAACTGCTTTTAGGCTACGGACCAGTCCCGGGTCATAACTTCGATGCACTGGTTTCGCGGCGCGCGCTGCAATCAACCGCGCGTTTGTCCATTGGTGGTCATACACACCGTTAGCTTGATGTTCCGATAGGTACCGTTAGCGCGTTTCGCCCTCCGGCGAACCGCTTTTGCTCGGGGGCCGGGTTATCCGTCTTGCACCGTCGGCAGAGGCCCTTCGGTCGCGCATTCTGGCTGCGCGCTTCTGACGGTTGTTCATACGCAAGGGGCACCGGCTGGAGGACCAAGTTTATTTCGGGAAGGTAGTCACCGCTGCTGCACTAGCACTGATGCTGCTGGCTCTTCAGCTCTGCGTACCGTACAGATGATAGCTGGGTCAACTTCAGCTAACCGCCATGCATCCTGTGGTTTTGTTTCACGTGAAACACGGCATCGCTAATTCCGGCGCACGGCCAGTCTGTACGTAGCCGGCATAAACGCTTCCCAAGCTATGCCGCCACTTTCGCTAATCGCCCTGCGTGGGGCTTAACAGGTTCCAACTGCGGTTGTTTGCCGGACCTTGCGTTGTCCGTATGTCGGTTTTTTTGATAGCCACCGGACCTGGCCGGGCGGGGGGCGGATTGCGGGCATTTGGGGTACGGGCGCTGTGGTTCCCCTGCATGTAGCTTCGTTTGTTTTTGAACCGTTTGGTGGTTGCGTTGCTTTGATGCTGTATCTGACGCTACGCGCGTCGATGGTTTTCCGCAGCCGTTCTCGGCCCCTTCAACGATGATTGGTTGTTCCGCGGTGTAACCAAGCCATAACGCTTGCCGGATTTCTAAATAGGCTGACAGCCAAGTGGGATACGTGAATTTGAGTCGAGTGCTCGGCATGGATTTTTTCATACTCACCAGTGGCAAGTTTCCAGTCTTCGTTTCGTACAGTTTGTCACTGAGTTGCTGATGTTTAGTTTTGAGTCGGGGAGGATGCAGCTTCAGCGGTGAGCAAAACCGTGTGTTGTGTTTTCGATCGTGCGGGAGTTAGGCGCGACTTTGCCGTATCTGATCTCGTCGTTGCCCGGTTTAATCCGTCGTCCCGGTTCCAATCTCATTGACGGTTCGGTGTCTTCGCGCATTGGGTCTGAGTCCTCGGGGGATGAGCTCCGGCTCCGCCTCAGCATCGATTCCGCACGTTGCGCTCGTACGTGCACGGCCTTAGCTGGGAAGGTTGTGGGCAGTGGCCAGCCATCACTGCTGAAAGCTGTCCGTGGGCTTGGTGCGATCAGGATGTAACGCCGCAGTTCCTGTGCCGGGTTGTCGTCTGGTAAATCCCGCCGCATGCGGTTTAAATTCCGCACAGTCCGAATCCCGAGTAGTTCTTTTACGGTTTAGTTTCCCGGGCTCTTCAGAACGCTGACGACGTTTCACGTGAAACATCTTTTCGGCTGTTTTCCGCTTAACCATCCGATCCCGTCGAACCCGCATTCTGATGCGGTCTATAACAGGCCGCCTTCGCTGGATGTGCTATACTTACTTGGTTAAATCATTTTCAAGAGAAGCTTTATGTCCAGCGAGCAGAATTACGATTCCTCGAATATCAAAGTCCTTAAGGGACTGGAGGCTGTACGCAAGCGCCCGGGTATGTATATCGGGGACACTGATGACGGTACAGGCCTGCACCACATGGTTTTCGAGGTGGTGGATAACTCCATCGACGAAGCGCTTGCGGGGCATTGTTCTGCGATCAATGTCATTATCCACAGCGATGGCTCTGTGACGGTGACCGATGACGGCCGGGGTATCCCGGTTGATATCCATCCGGAAGAGGGCGTCTCCGCCGCACAGGTCATCATGACGGTGTTGCATGCCGGTGGTAAGTTCGACGACAACTCCTACAAAGTTTCCGGCGGTTTGCATGGTGTGGGTGTGTCGGTCGTCAACGCGCTGTCCGAATACCTCAAGCTGACGATCTACCGTGACGGGAAGATCCATACCCAGGAATACCGCGATAGTGAGCCGGTCGCGCCGATCGAAGCGATCGGGGATACCGATCGCACCGGTACGGAGATCCGCTTCAAACCGAGCGCCGAGATCTTCACCCAGACCGAGTTCCACTACGAAATTCTGGCCAAGCGTCTGCGTGAGCTGTCGTTCCTCAACAGCGGCGTGAAAATCGTTCTGCGCGAAGAAGCCACGGACCGTGAAGATGTCTTCCAGTACGAAGGCGGCATCCGGGCCTTTGTCGAACACCTCAATCGCAAGAAAACACCGCTGCACCAGACCGTGTTGCACTACAGCGGCCAGCGTGACGATATCGGTGTTGAGTTCGCCCTGCAGTGGAATGATTCGTATCAGGAAAACATCTTCTGCTATACCAACAATATTCCGCAGAAAGACGGTGGCACCCACCTCTCCGGTTTCCGTGCAGCATTGACCCGCACGCTGAACAACTACATGGAAGCCGAAGGCATTCTCAACAAAGCCAAGGTATCGACCAGTGGCGATGATGCCCGTGAAGGTCTGACTGCCGTGCTGTCCGTGAAAGTGCCGGACCCGAAATTCTCTTCCCAGACAAAAGAAAAACTGGTCTCGTCTGAGGTTAAAGGCGCTGTCGAGTCGTACATGTCTGAGTACCTGGCGGACTTCCTGGCAGAGCATCCGGCTGAAGCCAAAGAGATCACCAACAAGATCATCGATGCGGCCCGAGCCCGTGAAGCGGCGCGTAAAGCCCGTGAGATGACCCGCCGTAAAGGCGTGCTCGATATCGCCGGCTTGCCCGGTAAGCTGGCCGATTGCCAGGAAAAGGATCCTGCCAAATCCGAACTCTACCTGGTGGAGGGTGACTCCGCGGGTGGTTCGGCCAAACAAGGCCGTGATCGCCGCACCCAGGCAATCCTCCCGCTCAAGGGTAAGATCCTCAATGTCGAGAAAGCCCGTTTTGACAAAATGCTCTCTTCGGCAGAAGTGGGCACGCTGATCACCGCGCTGGGCTGTGGTATCGGTCGCGAAGAATTCGATATCGACAAACTCAAATACCACCACATCGTGATCATGACGGATGCGGACGTGGATGGTTCTCACATCCGCACACTGCTGCTGACGTTTTTCTACCGTCAGATGCGCGAACTGATCGAGCGCGGCCATATCTACATCGCCCAGCCGCCGCTGTACAAGGTCAAAAAAGGCAAGCAGGAAACCTACGTTAAGGACGACGACGAGCTCAACCAGCATATCCTGCAGTTGGCCCTGAACGATGCGAAACTCAGCGTTAACGCTTCCTCACCGCCCATCAGCGATGAGGCATTGGGCAAGATTGCCGCCGACTACATGCAGCTGATGCGTTTGTTTGAGCGTATGAGCCGCCGCTTCGAACGCCTGATGCTTAACGCGATGTTGAACGTGAAACCGATCACCGAAGCGGATCTGAACAACCCGGATGCACTTCAGACTTTCGCCGACACGCTCTTGCTTGAGGTGAATGCGGACAAGATCAACGGCGATCATTACGAGCCTTCTGTGGTTCAGATGGAAAACGGCTACGGCATCGAACTGCGCCGCCGGGTACACGGCAACGAGCATATAACGATTCTGGATCCGGGCTTTTTCCGTTCGCCGGATTACGCCAAGATCGCCGAGTACACCGCCGAAAGTCACGACCTGCTCGAAGAAGGCGCGTTTATCCAACGCGGCGAAAAGACCAAACAGGTTTCGACCTTCAAGGAAGTGATGGACTGGCTGCTGGCCGAATCCCGTCGCGGCCTGAGTATTCAGCGCTACAAAGGTCTCGGTGAGATGAACCCGGAGCAGTTGTGGGAAACCACCATGAATGCCGAATCGCGCCGTATGCTGCAGGTTAAGATCGAAGACGCTGTGGCCGCTGACGAGGTGTTCACCACACTGATGGGCGATCAGGTTGAGCCGCGTCGCGAGTTTATCGAACGTAACGCGCTGTCCGTTTCGAACCTGGATATCTGATCCGCTCAGGACCAAAAAAACCGAAGCCGGGCGGAAACTTCGTCCGGCTTTTTTGTCACAGAACCACATATTGATTCCGGAGTGCCGGCACATGGGTAAGATTACAAACGCATTCACGTCATTGCCTGATTTCGACGCGGTTTCACCTGAAACGGTGATCACCGAACTGGACCGCATACTCAGTGATAACCTGGCACAGATCGACGCGTTGACCCGTATAGAAAACCCGGACTGGGATAATTTCGTTTATCCACTGGATCTGCTTTCTGACCGTCTGGACCGTTTCTGGAGTCCGGTGCGTCATCTGAACGCAGTGATGAACAACGAACCGCTGCGTCAGGCCTACAATGAGGGGGTTGGCAAAATCAGTGACTATTCCACCTCGGTGGCTCAGAACAGCGCGCTCTACGCACAGTTCCAACGCCTCGCCGAACCGGCCGTGTATGACGGCTTGTGTGCAGCCCAGCAGAAAGTGATCGACGACAACCTGCGCAGCTTCCGCCTCAGTGGTGTGTCCCTGGATGAGGACAAAAAACGCCGTTACAAAGAGATCGCAGCCGAGCTGAGCAAGCTGATGAATCAGGTCTCGGACAACGTGCTCGATACCACCAACGCCTGGCAGCATATCGTCACTGACGAAGCGGCACTGAGCGGTCTGCCCGCACATACGGTCGAAGCGGCGCGTAACAAAGCCGTCGAACAAGACAAGCAGGGCTGGTTGTTCGGCCTGGATATGCCGACCTATATCGCCGTGCTTACTTACGCCGAGAATCCCGTCTTGCGTGAGGCGCTCTACACCGCCTGGAATACCCGTGCCTCTGATCAGGGCGGGCATGATCCGCAAAAAGACAATGCGAAACTGATGGAACAGATTCTCGCCTTGCGCGCCGAGAAAGCCGCATTGCTGGGCTTTGAGAACTACGCAGCCTTGTCAGTGGAAACCAAGATGGTTGAGTCCACAGATCAGGTGATGTCGTTTCTGCAGGAGCTGGCCGACAAGTCGCTGCCGGCGGCAAAAGCAGATATGGCGGACTTGCGCAGCTTTGCAGCAGAGCAGGGACATCAGGGCGAATTACAAGCCTGGGATATCGCCTACTACTCAAACAAACTCAAGGAAGCACGCTTTTCGATTTCCGATGAGGACCTCAAACCTTACTTCCCGGCAGATGTCGTGGTGCCAGGCTTGTTTTCTGTCGTCGGCAAATTGTTTGGTCTGAAAATACAAGCCCATCCCGAAGTAAAAACCTGGCACCCGGATGCCTGCTTCTACAGCATCGAAGATCGCGACGGAAATGTACGCGGTGGTTTTTACCTCGATCCTTATGCGCGTAAGAACAAACGCGGCGGTGCCTGGATGGACGAGTGCATCTCCCGTATGGCACACAAGGATGGCGTACAGCTTCCGGTTGCGTACCTGACTTGTAATTCGACGCCGCCGGTCGGAGACAAACCGGCGCTGCTGACGCATAACGAAGTTATCACGCTGTTCCATGAGTTCGGCCACGGCTTGCATCATATGCTGACCCGGGTCGACTACCGCGATGTGTCCGGTATCAACGGTGTGGAATGGGATGCGGTCGAATTGCCGAGTCAGTTCCTCGAGAACTGGTGCTGGGAAGAAGAGGGCTTGCGTCTGATCAGCCGCCACTACGAAACCGGTGAAACCCTGCCGGCGGACCTGCTCGAAAAAGCACGCAACGCAAAGAACTTTCAGGCCGCAATGCAAATGGTCCGTCAGCTCGAATTCGCCATGTTCGATATGCAGATTCACCTGGCCGGACCGGAAGCGCAGCCTGTGGATATTCAGGCTGAACTCGATGATGTGCGCAGTCGTGTCACCGTGGTGCCGGTACCTGCGTTTAACCGCTTCCAGAACAGCTTTACGCACATCTTTGCCGGCGGTTATGCAGCGGGTTACTTCAGCTATAAGTGGGCCGAGGTCTTGTCGGCCGATGCCTTTAGCCGGTTTGAGGAAGAAGGTGTTTTTAACACGGCCACGGGTGAAGACTTCCTGCGTAAGATTCTCGAGAAGGGCGGTTCGCAGAAAGCACTCGAGCTGTTTGTGGATTTCCGCGGCCGTGAGCCGGAGCTCGAACCGCTGCTGCGTCACAGCGGCCTGGCTGCATGAGTGTAAAGTACCGCGATCTGCGCGAGTTTCTCGATTATCTGCGTGAGCAGGGCGAACTCTGCGAGGTCACCACAGAAGTCGATCCGGTACTGGAAGTGACGGAAATCTGCGACCGCGTACTGCGGGCCGGGGGGCCGGCCTTGCTTTTTACCAATCCGCGCGGTTCAGATATACCGCTGTTGGGAAACCTGTTCGGCACGCCGGAACGCGTTGCCATGGGCATGGGTGAAAGCTCGGTCAGTGCGCTGCGCGAGGTCGGCAAACTGCTGGCTTTTCTGAAAGAGCCGGACCCGCCCAAAGGCATGAAAGAGGCGGTCAAAACACTGCCGGTTTTCAAAAAGGTGCTGGATATGGCACCCAAAACAGTCAGCAAGCCTGAGTGCCAGGAATGTATTATCGAAAAGGATGATATCGACCTGTCCGGGCTGCCGGTGCAGACCTGCTGGCCGGGTGATGCCGCGCCTTTAATTACCTGGGGGCTGGTGATCACCAGAGGCCCGCACAAAAAGCGCCAGAACATGGGAATCTACCGGCAGCAGGTCATAGGACCGAACCGGGTGATCATGCGCTGGCTTTCGCATCGTGGCGGCGCACTGGATTTTCGCGAATGGACGCAGGAACGTCCCGGTGAACCCTTCCCGGTCGCCGTCGCGCTGGGTACGGATCCGGCCACCATTCTCGGCGCGGTTACACCGGTACCGGATACACTCTCTGAACATGCTTTTGCCGGACTCCTGCGAGGTTCGCGCACCCGGCTTGCAAAAGCAATGTTATCCGATCTTCAGGTCCCGGCCTCGGCAGAGTTTATTCTCGAAGGCTTTCTCTATCCGGACGATATGGCCGATGAAGGCCCCTACGGGGACCACACCGGCTACTACAACGAAGTAGAGCGTTTTCCGGTTTTCACTATCGAGAAGATCACCCACCGCAAAAATCCCATTTACCACTCGACCTATACCGGTCGTCCGCCGGATGAGCCTGCCGTGCTCGGTGTGGCATTGAACGAGGTGTTTATTCCGATTCTGCAAAAGCAGTTTCCGGAGATCACGGATTTCTATCTGCCACCGGAGGGGTGCTCTTACCGCATGGCGGTGGTCAGTATGAAGAAGCAGTATCCCGGTCACGCCAAGCGCGTGATGATGGGAGTCTGGTCATTTCTGCGCCAGTTTATGTACACCAAGTTTGTGGTGGTGGTGGACGACGATGTGGATGTCCGCAAGTGGGAGGATGTGATCTGGGCGATTACCACGCGTATGGATCCGGCCCGTGACACCACGCTGATTGAAAACACGCCGATCGACTATCTGGATTTCGCCTCACCGGTAGCCGGCCTCGGCTCGAAAATGGGCCTGGACGCCACAAACAAAATGCCGGGCGAAACCGACCGTGAATGGGGCGAGCCGATTGTGATGGACCCGCAGGTGCGCGAGAAAGTCGACGCCCGCTGGCAGGATTACGGTATTCCAGTCCCGCCAAAGACCTAAGCGTGTGCGCTGTACAGGGCAGGGAGGCGCTTTCCTGCAGGCAAAAAAAAGCCGGGCATCAAGCCCGGCTTTTTTATCCTTAGCAGCTTCAGCTCAGGCGTCGGCTTTACTGCTCTCGCTGACCTTGACCTCAGTCACCGGGCGCAGCTGCTCAACGGCATAACCGTGCTTGTAAGACTCGATAGCACCTTCTTTATCACCGAGTGCTTCCAGCGTTTTGCCGAGCGTGAAAAAGGCTTCGCGGCTGGGGCTGATACCGATGCTTTTGACCAGCGCATCGCGGGCATCCTGGTACTCGCCGCTGCGGTACACGATTTTGCCCTTGGCCAGCAGCAGGCTTGCGCTCTCGCCGTTGCTTTTCAGCCACTTTTCCAGCTGCGCGAGCTGACCGGCAGCGTCGGCCGATTCAATGGAGCCGTAGTAGGCTGCAAGTGCTTCGTCCCAGTTGGTTTCAAGGGATTTGGCGGCGATCTTATTGGCTTCGTCAGGTTTGCCCATGTCGTTAAGGCGTTTTACATAGGCCAGTACAACCGCGCTGAGTTCCTGAATATGAGAGGCCTGACGTTCGAAGACATCGACCACGTTGCCTTCCGCGCAGTCGTTCAGCGCGCCCAGTGCGGCCGTTGTTTCCATCTCAAGCACGTCTTCGCGCGGCGCGGCCTGTTTGCGCCGTGCCAGCTTGGCCATGTCGGTCATGCTCTCCCAGTTGCGGATCGCGCCGTAAGACTGACCCAGCAGCCAGATAGCCAGGGTGTTATTCGGTGCTTTCTTACGCACTTCGGTGAGCACCCGGATCGCGTCGCGGTAAGCCTTACGTTCCATCAGCATTTTCGCTTCAACCAGTGCGGCCGGCACTTCGGCTTCGGCAGAGATGGCCGCGGCTTTGTCGACGTATTCCTTGCTCAGGTCGAACTGTTGGCGCTGGCCGGCGCTTTGTGCAGCAGTGAGGTAATTGGCCAGATCACATTGCTTGTTGCCCGACATATTGTTGAGCAGCAGCGCCTCAGAGCCTTCGTATTCACCTTCGGCAAATTTGACCAGGCCCTCGCTGAGCGCCAGGTGGGATTTTTCTTCACGCTTGCGCAGGCTGCGTTTTTTCAGCTTTTTCGGTGCATTGAGCAGGCCCAGAATAAGGCGCAGCACAATGTAAAAGCCGATAAAAGCGACAGCCAGAATAGACAGTGCAATCGCCAGCGAGGTGCTGTAATGCAGGCCCTGGAAGACGATATCGACCTGGCCGGCGTCTATGTGGATAAAGAACGCGGCAGCAATTGCCACCGCGATGATGATCAGAGATGCGACCAGAAATTTCATTGTGCTTCGCCCCTTTTAGCATTGATTTCGGTGAACAGCGCCAGCGCCTGACCCAGTTTGCCCGCATCCGGCAGGATGGTCTGTGCCTTCAGTGCAGCCAGATCTTCCAGATAGGCCTGTGTGACCGGGTCCTCTGTGTCATAGCTGTTGTTGACATAGCTGGTGGCGTTATCCAGATGCTCGCGATAGGTTTCCTGATCGCGGCGCAGGACGGCCAGTCGTGCCGCCTGCAGATGCAAGCGCAGCGACTCGCTGGCTGACAGTTGTTCGCGGGTCGGTTTGGACGGACGGATCACCGGGATACCGTCGGCCGGCTCGACCTTGACCATACCTTTCAGCGATTGCAGCAGCTGGCCGGCAACCTGTTTGGCATTTTCGGCGGTCGGCGATGATTTGGCTTCGTCGAATGACTTCTGAATACTGCTTTTCGGCAGCGGCAGGGAGTCGGCGCGCTGGCTCATTTTCTGAAGTTCCAGTGCGATGCCTTCGATATCCGGTGCGCCGGTCTGGCGCAGTTCGGCCACTTCATTGGCAATCTGCTCACGCACCGGTGCAAAACGGCTGTCGCCGAGATCGTGCAGGCGAACCGAAGCGGCACGCAGCGCCAGAATGCCGGCTTTGGTGTCGCCGGCGAAATTCACCCGGTGACCGGCCATGCGCAGCAGGTATTCGGTTTCAGCAAGAATCCACTCGGTCTGGCTACGGGTCGCCAGATCGCGTGTTTCGGCTACGTCGGCGGCCAGTGTCGAGATCGACGTATCGACGTTTTGCTGCAGGGCGTTGAGGTTTTCCTGCAGTTGCTGATCGAGTTCGCTGCGGGTTTCATCCAGCCGCGTATTGGTCTGTTCGAGCTGCTCGCTCAGGGCACTGAACTGATTTTCAGTGTTGGTGGTCAGTTCCTGCACTGCCGAGGCGGTGTTGCTGGCCACTTCGGTGACCGCAGCCTGGGTTTTTGCATCGATGCTCTGACCCAGCGCATCGAGTTTGCTACTCAGTTCACCGGTGGTGTTGCTCAGTGAGGAGCGCACGGCTTCAACGTCTGCCTGAATGCCGCTGCGCAGTTGATCGGTAGTGGAGGTGACGACTGAGTCGGTCTCAGCGCGCATGTTCTGCAGTTCGGTCCAGAGATAGCCCGAGAAGCCTCCCGCACCCAGGGCGGCGACCAATGCCAGTGCGCCGATTGCTCCTCCGCCTTTTTTGGTGGTTCCGGCGTTTTGGACCGGGGTTGCAGTGCCGCCGGTATTGCCTGTGCTTTGCCGTTTATCTTTCATGATCTCATTCTGAATGGTTAACGTGTGAGTTGGTATACCACTGTAGTAACCCCGCCAGCTGCCCCTGATCACCCGGGGTGTTGGCAATGACAATGGCTCCGCGAAAGCCTTTCTGCCTCGCCAGTGTACTGCAACGGTGACTGTTTACAATCAACGGCGTTTGCAGTAGTGACGCATGGCATGACTTATCGCTCAGCTGCAGGAGGTTTTCCAGTGCCTGATTGCTGGTAAGGCAGATCACATCAGGCTTGCTGCTTTGCAGCAAAGCACAAACATGATCCTCGGAATAATGCGGTGCTGAACTTTGGTAAACGATAAGCTCGTCCACCTGTGCGCCCCTTTCGCGCAGCGTGTTGCGCAGGACTTTGCGGCCCTTGTCACCGCACAGCAGTGCAATGCGCTTGCCGGCCACATCGCGCAACGCGTCGGTTGCCAGCAGCCCTTCGGTGCAAAACTGTTGGTCCGGACGCAGATCGGCAGCCCGGCCGGCCGCAGCCAGAGCATCGGCGGTGGCCTTGCCCACTGCAACCTGCGCACGCACCAGTGCTGCAGGCCAGGGCATGGGCAACAGCGAGTGTGCCTGACGGACCGCATTAGGACTGACAAAAAGTGCAAAATCGTAGGGCGCGTTGCTGCGCAGTGTGGCGATGACGCGTTCGGCATCAGCCGCCGGCGCGATCTTCAGCAACGGAAGTGAGAGCGCGGTCGCACCGCGCTCTTCAAGCAGGTTTATGAAGTGGGATTGCTGGTCTGCCGCTCTCGTGACCAGAACGCGAACACCGGCGAGAGCGTGCTTGTCAGCTGTCATCCGCAATCAATCTGCAGCCTGTGCGATGGCTTCGAGAATGGCGCCGGCCCCCTGGCTCAGCAGCTCCTCGGCAATCGCGATACCGAGCGACTCGGGGTCCGCGGCGCTGCCGGTTTTCTCGCTGTAGAGCATGGTTTTGCCATCGGCTGAGCCGACCAGACCGCGCATCCGCAGTGTATCGCCGTCAAGCTCGGCATAGCCGGCAATCGGGACCTGACAGCCACCGTTAAGATGTTTGTTCATGGCCCGCTCGGCGCGTACGCGGATGGTGGTTTGCGCATCGGCAAGCGGCGCGAGCAGCGCATTGGTTTCGGCATCATCGCTGCGGCACTCGATGCCGACCGCGCCCTGACCGACCGCCGGCAGGCTTTGCTCAGGCGGGATCTCGAACCGGATACGTTCGGCCATCCCCAGACGCAGCAGACCGGCCTTGGCCAGAATGATGGCATCGAACTGACCGTCGTCGAGCTTGGCCAGCCGTGAGTTGACGTTGCCGCGCAGATTGAGCAATTCCACCTCCGGCAAACGTGCTTTGAGCTGGCACTGCCGGCGCAGACTGCAGGAGCCGACACGGGCGCCCGGCGGCAGATCGTCCGGCGTGGCGTAGGTGTTGGAGACAAAGGCGTCGAAGGGATTCTCGCGCTCGAGTATGACCGCCAGGTGCAGGCCTTCCGGAAAGGCCACCGGCACATCCTTCATGGAATGTACGGCGATATCCGCGCGGCCTTCGAGCATGCCGTTTTCCAGCTCCTTAACAAACAACCCTTTGCCACCGATTTTCGCCAGCGGACTGTCGAGCAGTTTGTCGCCTTTGGTGGTCATGGTGACCAGCTCGACTTCCAGTTGCGGGTGCGCTTCGAGCAGGCGGCGCTTTACGTCTTCGGCCTGCCAGAGGGCCAGAGGACTTTCACGTGTAGCGATGCGGATAAGCTTTTTCATGGTATCGGAGGTGTCCGTCCGTCGGCCAATAGAGCGCGCATTATAGCTTGCCGCTGCAAGCGGCCTCAATGTCAGGCCCTGAGCCTGCCGCGCCGACCGCCTCACTAACTGTTATCATCGGCGTTTTGTGTTTACAGAATCAGGAAAGCGGTCATGTCTACAGACGACGCCGGTAAGGCGAAATCCAATCAGCAATGGGGCGGGCGGTTCAGCGAAGGCGTGGATGCCTTTGTGCAGGAGTTCACCGCCTCGGTGCAGTTCGATCAGCGTATGTATCGCCAGGATATCTGCGGTTCGCGTGCACACGCGCGCATGCTGCATAAGGTCGGCGTGATCAGCGAAGAGGATCTCAATGCCATCCTCGGCGGACTGGACGAAATCGAGCAGGAAATCGCTGAAGGGCGTTTTCAGTGGTCGGTGGAACTGGAAGACGTGCATATGAATATCGAGGCGCGTCTGACAGACAAAATCGGTATCGCCGGCAAACGCCTGCACACCGGCCGTTCACGCAACGATCAGGTCGCCACCGATATCCGCCTGTACATGCGCGATGCCATTGAGGCGGTGCAGGCCGAAACCCGCCGTTTGCTGGAAGGTATGCTGCATCTGGCGTCCCGCCACACCTCGGCGGTCATGCCCGGCTTTACCCATCTGCAAACCGCCCAGCCGGTGACCTTCGGGCACCACGTGATGGCCTGGTTTGAGATGCTGATGCGCGATCATTCGCGTTTGCAGGACTGCGCGCGGCGCATGAATGTGATGCCGCTGGGCGCGGCGGCACTGGCCGGCACCAGCTACCCGATCGACCGCAATTACACGGCAGAACTGCTGGGCTTTGATTGTCCGGCTGAGAACTCACTGGATGCGGTCAGCGACCGTGATTTTTCGATCGAGTTCTGCGCTGCGGCGTCGATTATCATGACGCACTTGTCGCGTATTTCCGAGGAGCTGGTGCTGTGGTCTTCGGCGCAGTTTGCGTTTATTGATCTGCCGGACCGCTTCTGTACCGGCTCGAGCATTATGCCGCAGAAGAAAAACCCCGATGTGCCCGAACTGGTGCGGGGTAAAACCGGCCGGGTCAACGGTCATCTGATCAGCCTGCTGACGCTGATGAAATCGCAGCCGCTGGCTTACAACAAAGACAATCAGGAAGACAAAGAACCGCTGTTCGATACGGTCGATACCCTGCTTGGCAGTCTGCGGGCCTTTGCCGATATGATCCCGGCGATTGAAATCAAAGCCGACAATATGCGCGAAGCGGCCTTCCGCGGCTTTTCCACCGCAACCGATCTGGCTGACTATCTGGTGCGCAAAGGTCTGCCGTTCCGGGATGCCCACGAAGTGGTTGGCAAGGCGGTTCGTCTCGGGGTCGACAGCGGCCGTGATCTGAGTGAAATGTCCCTTGAAGAACTGCAGGGCTTCTCAGACAAAATCGGCGCTGACGTCTTCTCCGTGCTGACGCCTGAGGGCGCGGTACAGGCCCGCGATCATATCGGTGGTACTGCACCGGCGCAGGTATCCAAAGCCATTCAGCGTGGCCACGAGCGACTCGCCGCACTGAGCTGATCCGGCATCGCCGGCGGGGACGTTCTGACCCCGCCGGTCGTTTTAGTCGTCAGTCTGATTGTTTCTGTCGCCAAAAACGCCTTCGCACTCGCTCCCGCCTGTTTAAGACAGCCCGCCTATCCTGATATTTCCGCTGCGCAAAACTGTTGCGGTCGCAGGGATCTGATTCTCTGCGCAGTCACGCCGGTTTACTCGCCAAAATACAAGCCGTGATATCCGCGCACAGTCGCTTTCTGTGAATATCGCTGAATAATATCTACAGCGCGCATCGCACCAGCTTTAATGCAAGCCAGGTATTGTATTGTTTAACAGGCTGATTCCGGACTTAATCACTTGCGGCGCTGAAGGCCGCCAAGGACTGCATCCAGGCTGACAGCGCCGCAATTTCCTCGGCACAAAGCGCGTGTCCCATGGGATAGGTTTGCCAGCTTGGCTTGAAGCCGGCACTGAGCAGAAGTTCGCGTGTGGCAGTGGCATAGGCCGGTAACACGATATCGTCCTGTGTGCCGTGGGCGAGGAAAATCGGCAGCTCATGCCGGCTTTGAGTAAAGTCGCGGCTATCGGACAGTGGGATATACGTTGATAAACCGACTACGCCGGCCAGCGGCAGATCTTCAGTCATCGCAGCGGTCAGCGCGATGGCGCCACCCTGGGAAAAACCCGCCAGCAGGATATTCTCCGTTGCGATACCGCGCGCGTTTTCCCGCTCGATAATCCGCAATACTGCAGCCACCGAATCACGCACACCTTGCGGGTCCTGACCGGCACGATCGAGTTCCAGCGATACGATGTCGTACCAGCCGCGCATGGCCATACCACCGTTGACCGTAATCGGCCTGACCGGCGCATGCGGAAACAGAAACCGCAGCGGTAATTGCGCCGGCAGTTTCAGCTCCGGCACCAGCGGCACGAAATCGTTGCCGTCTGCGCCAAGCCCGTGCAGCCAGATGACGCAATGTTGCGGCTCAGGGCCGGTTTCCAGTTCAATCATATCGGGTAATTCTGTGGACATTGGCCCGGCTCCGGTTTGTAGTGGGATTTTTCTGTCGTCGCACAGTATACTTCGGGCCATTTGTCGGGGGGATTGCCATGAAACCATGCTGGCTGCAATGGGCGTTTTTCGTCTGCGTTGTGGTGCTGGGCACCGGTCAGATGCTGACCGCATGCGGAAACAAAGGTCCTCTCGTCTTGCCCGGGGAACAAGCAACCGATCCGCGGGCACCCGATCAACCTGCGCAACCGCCGTCCCAACGCAACAATGCTGACTAGGACGCCGGCCGGAAACTGACCATGTTTGAATATAAAAACGGCGCACTGTTCGTCGAAGCCATTCCCTGCTCCCAGCTGGCCGCCGAGTATGGCACGCCTTTGTATGTCTATTCCCGGGCCTCGATTGAGGCGGCCTGGACCGCATATGACAAAGTCCTGGGCGACCGCAAGCATCTTGTCTGTTACGCGGTCAAAGCAAACTCCAATCTTGGTGTGCTGAGCTTGCTGGCCCGTCTGGGCTCGGGCTTTGACATTGTCTCCGGCGGTGAGCTGGAACGCGTACTGGCCGCCGGTGGTGATCCGGCGCGGGTGATTTTCTCCGGTGTCGGCAAGTCCGAGGACGAAATGGCGCGTGCGCTGGAAGTGGGCATCCGCTGTTTTAATGTGGAGTCCCTGCCTGAGCTGAGCCGCCTGAATGAGGTGGCTGCTGCGCACGGCGTTACCGCACCGGTTTCCCTGCGGGTTAACCCTGATGTGGATGCGAAGACGCACCCTTATATTTCCACCGGTCTGAAAGAGAACAAATTCGGCATCGTGATGGATATGGCCCCCGACGCCTACCGCGCCGCGGCGGATGCGTCGCATCTGGATGTGCAGGGTGTGGATTGTCATATCGGCTCGCAACTGACTGAAATCGAGCCGTTTGTGGACGCGCTTGACCGCTTGTTGGGGCTGGTCGACGACCTGGAAAAAGACGGCATCAGCATCGGCCATCTGGATCTGGGCGGTGGTATCGGTATCCGTTACCGGGATGAACAGCCGGCTGATCTGCGTCAGTGGGCCGATGCGGTGAAACAGCGTCTGGACGGTCGTGATCTGGAAATTATCGTCGAGCCCGGCCGTTCGATTGTCGGCAACGCCGGCGTGCTGCTGACGCGTATTGAGTATCTGAAAACCACGCCGCACAAAAATTTCGCGGTGGTCGATGCGGCCATGAATGATCTGATCCGCCCCAGTCTTTACAGCGCCTGGCAGCATATCCTGCCGGTGCAGTACAAAGACGTGCCGGCACAGACCCTGGATATCGTCGGGCCGATTTGCGAATCCGGTGATTTCCTCGGTAAAGACCGCGAGTTGGCGGTCGAGCAGGGCGATCTGCTGGCGGTGATGTCCAGCGGCGCCTATGCCTTCAGCATGGCGTCCAACTACAACACACGGGCGCGCGCGGCAGAGGTTATTGTCGATGGTATGGAAGCGCGTCTGGTACGCGAGCGTGAAACGATTGATGATCTTTTGCGCCATGAACGCGTTTTCTAAGGACAGGGTATAGCCCGTCGTGACTTCACGGATGACGATGTTGGTCCAGCGTGCACCGTTTGCACTGGCCTTGATACTGATAGCCCTGGCGTTCTGGGACGCGGTGCAGGTGACGCAGGACCTGAGCTGGCCGCCCACCGATGAGTTGCTGCGTGACACCGGGCTGGCCCAGGCGATTCTGGACGGGCAGGGCGATGCCGATGCACACATCCCCGGTGAGGTGAGCTGGAATAATCCGGCGGTGCCCTGGCTGGTCGCGCAAACCAGTGCACTGAGCGGTTTGCCGTTGCCTGAGGTTTACGCCAAAGCCGGTCCCTACCTGAATTTGCTCGGCCCGCTGGGTTTGTTCCTGCTGGTGTTTATGCTTAGCGAGCAGTGGACAGCCCTGATTGCGCTGGCGGCCTATTTGTTTCTGGCCAACCCGCAGCAGACCGCGTTGCATCAGGCGACCTATTCAGCCTGGCCCTGGTCATGGGCGGTGGCGCAGGGGATGTTCTTTTTCAGCACCTGCGCCATTTTGCATATGCTGCGTCGTCAGACCTGGGTGCCGGCGCTGCTGAGCGGGCTGTTACTGGGGCTGACCTTGTTGGTCGATACGGTACCGGCATTTCTGTTGGTCGTGTTTCTTTGTGTTGCCGGCGGGTTTTTCGCCTGGCGCACCACCGGCGGGGCAGAAAGGCGGCGTATTCTGGTGCTGTGTCTGCTGACCTTGCTGATCGCGCTTGCGGTGACCGCGCCGTTTGTCTGGCCGTTGCTGCAGACCTACGGCTTTCAGATCCGCAACAGCGTACCGACGCAGGTGCTGGCAGTGGCGCCGGGACGCATGGCAGACAACCTGCTGGGTTTGCGCCCGCTGGTGTTTTTCCTGAGCATGATCGCCTTATGGCTGTTTCCGGGCCTGTTCGGCCTGCCCTGGCGGCGCATACTGGAGCTGCGTGTCCTGCTCAGTACGATGGCCGGTTTGCTGCTCCTGTCGCTTGTATTGCATGGCATCCGCCTGGCCGGTCTGTCCCTGCCGCAGTTTTTTCCGCTGCATTTCTTTTATCTGTACTACCGTATCGCCGAAACCATTGTCTTCGGTGCCGGTATGTTGATGCTGGCGCGCACCCTGATGCTGCTGTTTGTCCGCGAGCTGCCGCCCAGGTTATCGGCTGATCCGCGTCCGGTTGTGCCGGTGCTGCTGATACTGATGGCCATGATGCTCAGCCACGGCGAGGCGCACCGGCAGCGTCTGGATTTCACCGGCTACCGGCAAATGGCCATGGATACGGCCTCGGATGAGGACACGGTCGCGCTCTATCACTGGATACTCGACAATGCGGCCACTGATGCGGTCTTTCTGGCCGACGGTCGTGCGCGTATGGCAGCGGTGACGCCCAGTGGCCGCAAGGTACTGGTACACGATCCGGTCTATACCAGCCCTTTTGTGGATGCCGGCGAGCGCAGCCGCGCAGAATCTGAGTTACTGGCATTTATGCGCCAGGGCGATGAGGCGGGCTTTAACGCGCTGGCGGAGCAATATCAGGTGCGGTATTTGATTCTGCCGGCCGCGCTAAAGCCTTGCTGCAGTCCGGAAACAGCGACCCGCCTGGGCTTGTCGCAGGTCTATGAGAACCCGCAGTGGCGTATTTACCGCCGCTAAGTTAAGACAGTCCTGCCGATTGGGTCTATTATCAAATCCTTTGTGTAAAGCTGTAGACCCTCATGCAACGCCACTTCACCAAAATGCACGGCCTCGGCAATGACTTTGCCGTATTCAACGATCTGGACGGGCAGCTGCGCCTGCAGCCGGAGCAGATCCGCCGCCTTGCCGACCGGCATCTGGGCATCGGTTTTGACCAGCTGCTGCTTGTCAGCGCAGCCGGCTCGGATGACGTCGAGTTTACCTACCGGATTTACAACGCCGACGGCAGCGAAGTTGAGCACTGTGGTAACGGTGCCCGCTGCTTTGCGCGCTATGTGATCGACAAAGGCCTGACCGAAAGCCGCCGTATTCCGGTGATGACAAAAGGCGGTCGTATTGTGCTTGTGGCGAATGACGACGGCACCGTGACTGTCGAAATGGGTGTGCCTGAATTTGCCCCGCACAAGATTCCTTTTTCAGCAGAATCGCAATCCTCTGCCTATACTCTGGAGCTGAAAGACAGAGTCATCCGGATCGGCGCAATGTCGATCGGCAATCCCCATGCGGTCACGCTTGTTGACGACACCGATACCGCTGAAGTGGATTTGCTCGGCGCGCAGATAGAATCACATAAACGCTTTCCGCGCCGTGTTAATGCCGGATTTATGCAAGTCGTGTCCAGAAATGCCATTCGCCTGCGTGTTTATGAGCGCGGCGTCGGCGAGACCCGGGCTTGCGGTACAGGTGCCTGCGCCGCAGCCGTAATCGGCATGCAGCAAGGCCTTTTGGATGACACTGTCAGTGTGAGTTTGCCCGGCGGCGATTTGAGCATTCATTGGCCGGGCGAGGGTGAGCCGGTTTTTATGACCGGTCCTGCGACGACTGTTTTTGAAGGTACGATTACGCTATGACTACGCCGGAAACTGCCGGATGCCGTGACATCACGGACGCTGATTTTGTTGCTGATTTCCTGAGCCGCAATACCGATTTCTTTTGCGAGTATCCGCATTTGCTGACGCAGATCACCGTACCGCATCAGTCCGGCAAAGCCGTCTCTCTGGTTGAACGCCAAGTCGAAATGTACCGTGAAAAATGCCGCAATCTGGAAAGTCATCTGCGTATGCTTTCCGAAGTGGCCGAAAGTAACGAGCAACTCAACCGGCGCATTCACAGCCTGTCCTGCGATGTTATCGCCTGCAAAGACGTGGTGGCAGTCGAGAACATGCTGCACGATCGTTTGAAGAACCGTTTTACAACCGATGCACTGTCTTTCCATTTTATTCACCCGGGGCTGATCGAACGCAACCGCGAACAGGCGTTTGAAGTGCGGGAGTTGCAGTATCTGCGCGAGAGCATGAAATCGCGTAACGTACTATGCGGACGCCTGACCGCAGCGCAAAAGGAAAGCCTGTTCGGCCGTGATGCTGAAATGACAGCCTCGGCGGCCTTGCTTTGGTTATCCCATGGCGAGACGGAATTCGGCCTGATGGTGATGGGTAGCCGTGATGAAGCGCGTTTTTCTTCGGATAAGGGCGTGGTTTTTCTGGACCAGATCCGTGAGCTGGTTTCCCATAAGCTCTACGAATTGCTTTGAGTGAGAACG
This sequence comes from Granulosicoccaceae sp. 1_MG-2023, assembly GCA_030546905.1. GTDB lineage: Bacteria > Pseudomonadota > Gammaproteobacteria > Granulosicoccales > Granulosicoccaceae > UBA7957. The sequence continues at coordinate 244,729 of JAUOPI010000001.1, forward strand.
TAAAATGCCGCGGCGAGGTAGACGATTTTCTGGTCTACCTCGCTGATATCAAGCGATATTCCCCTCATACCATCGACAATTACCGTCGCGACCTTAAAACACTCGAGTTGCATTTTCGTAGTAAGGGAATGCAAGACTGGAACTCGCTGAAAGCCACAGAGGTTCGGCACTACGTCGCCAGCGCACACGGCAAAGGTCTCGCCGGTCGCTCTATTGCCAGGCAACTGTCCGCGTTGCGCTCATTCTTTAATTACCGTCTTAAACATGAACTCAGCAGGCACAATCCGGCCCGCGATATACGTGCGCCCAAAGATGCCAAAGCGCTGCCTGTCACACTGGACCCGGAAGAGATTTCCCGCCTTCTTGATCAAGACGCTGACAGTCCGCTGATGCTGCGCGATCTGGCCATGTTTGAATTGTTTTATTCATCGGGTTTACGGCTTGCAGAACTGACCGGGCTGGATACCGATCATATTGATCTGCGCGAAGGCATGTTGAGGGTCACAGGTAAGGGCCGTAAAACCCGTGATCTACCGATTGGTACAAAAGCCCGTGAAGCGCTGAAACGCTGGTACGAGGTGCGCGGGCAGTGGCTGCAGGGAGAGGAAAAAGCGGTATTTCTCAGTCAACGCGGCAAACGTCTGTCACCACGCACAATACAAGACCGGTTAAAAAAACTGGCAGCAAGCAGCGGCCTGATGCGCAACTGTCACCCGCATATGCTACGCCATTCATTTGCCAGCCATATGCTCGAATCAAGCTGTGATTTACGTGCTGTGCAGGAGTTGCTCGGCCACGCCGATATCAGCACCACGCAAATCTATACGCATCTGGATTTCCAGCATCTCGCATCGGTTTACGAAAATGCCCATCCCCGGGCGCGCAAAAAACCGGGGGACGAAAACGATCAGGACTGATCCAGTCCGAAATCGGCCAGTGCGTCTTTGCTCAGCGCCGCCTTGGTTTTTGACGTGCCGGTCAGCTGCGCCGCAAACAGGGCGAAGGAGCCGGTCGATTCCAGCTTGTCAGTCAGCCGGTAATGCTCGACTTCCTGTTCACCGCGGATATGCACAAGCTCGCCGTTATGGAACATATAGGCCGGCAGAATCAGGCAGCATTCGTCAGGTTCTGCCACCGGTCGTGCCAGCAATGCTTCAGTCTGTGTGGTGATGCTGTTGTGACTGCCTTTGGTACGTTCGACCAGAACCGGACGGGCGTGTGTGGCCAGATGTGTCAGACCGCACTGCATGGTTTGTTCAGCACTGACGCGCAGCCAGGTGATCGTGCCCATCATCCACTGTTTTTCGTTTTTGCCCGGCTGGCGCACCAGCACCGCCATCAGCTCACCGACTGACACGTGCGGGCTGCCGATGCCGGCCCACTGCAGCGCGACACCGCCTTCGGACTGATTCATCATCAGCCACTCGCCACGTTGGGCCGGCACTGATGAGGCGGCCAGCGCGGCACTGAAATCATCGGCATCGGCCAGCGTGGTTTTGTTACCCGACCAGGGATCGGCATTGCTGCGGTTGTCACGGGCCGGGTGGGTAATAAAGTCGCCGTTGCGGTTCTGTTTGGAAGGCAAGCCGCCTTCGACGCTCAGCTTCAGCTCCTCTGCCGGCGCGCTTGCCGGGCTGACAGGCACATCGGCGTAGCGGAAGCTGGCGTAGATCTCCTTCAGACCATGTAACACATCGGTTTTCTGATGATAGAAAGCCCGCGCCGAGGCCCGCCGGTGATTCGGTTGCAGGGATTTGTGCAGGCGTTTCAGGCTTTCGCTGGTCAGTACATCGGCTTCATAGAGCGCCGAGACTGAACCGGGTGAATTGCTGATCTCCGCTTCCAGGGTGGTGACGAAGTGATCGAGATTAATTGCCCGCAGGCTTTGCCGGTTGGCCGTATCCATAAACCGCAGTTGATCGCAGGCTGCTTTGCCGCTGATGTCCACAGCTTTAAGCAGCTTGCCATCGGACGGCTCATTGGCCGGATCAAACAGATAGGTCTGCTCGATATGGCGTGCGATAAAGTCCTTGAGCAGAAAAATCTGCCCGCGGCGCAGACTGTGCGCATCGCTCAGCTTGAGCAGGTGAGTGGCGATAAACCATTGCTCGATGCTGCTGACATGGTCAGGCAGGCGCAGATCCGCGGCAATATCACGGCGGCTCACGCCGAGCCGTTCGGCAATGGCATAGAGGGCGTTGCAGTCCTGCCAAACCTCAGCGGGAATGTCCTGATAAACCTGCAGATGACGCAGGGCCAGCTCATGCACGGCTTCCATCGCATAGTACAGCGCCGGGTTGCGGACTTTACCGGCCGGGGCATTGGTGGCGGTTTCACTGTCTGCGACAATAATCTTGTAGCCGAAAGCCAGTTCCTGCAGAAGCGTGATGACCAGACTAAATGAATTCTGCTCACGGTTGCTCAGCGGCAGATTGTGGCCGACGTACTGCGAGACTGCGTTATGGATCAGTTCTTCAACCACCGGCCGGAACTGATCGAGTATCTCAAGCCGGTGTTTGGGGGTGTTTTCCAGCCGGTTACAGTGTTTCAGTCCGCGTAACAATACCCGCGTCGAATTGGCCGACGTGACCGGATAAAGCTCCGCAAGCCATTGCCGCACTTTGCGCGGCGCGGTCGGAAAACTGTCGTTGGTCGGCTTGTGCCGGCTGGGAATAATCAGATTCATCGTTGGCCTGTCATTGAGTCAGGAGCTGCAAGGGCATGATAATAACCGCAAAACGCGTGCTTAACCGCATCGTATGGGCGGGCGGCCTTGAAGCCTTGGCCTGCGCCCCCACAATCGGTACTTTCCGACGTGCGCCTTTACCGTCCCGCGGAACGCTTTCGTCGGTGTCAGGCCAGTGACAATCACGCATCGTGCCAGTCACCGGGAACCAAACAGGAGTTCAAATTGGAACAATACAGAGGAACCACCATTCTCTCCGTACGTCGTGACAATCAAGTCGTCATCGGCGGTGACGGCCAGGTCACACTCGGCAACGCTATTATGAAGGGTAATGCCCGCAAGGTGCGCCGATTGTACAACGACCAGGTGCTGGCCGGTTTTGCCGGCGGTACGGCTGACGCTTTCACGCTCTTTGAGCGTTTCGAAAACAAATTGCAGGAATACAACGGCAACCTGACCCGCGCTGCGGTTGAGCTGGCCAAAGACTGGCGTACCGACCGTATGTTACGCCGTCTCGAAGCCCTGCTGGCGGTGGCCGACAAGGACGCCTCACTGATTATCTCCGGTAACGGTGATGTGATCGAGCCTGAGCAGGGCCTGATTGCCATTGGTTCCGGCGGTGATTTTGCCAAGTCAGCGGCACGTGCGCTGCTCGAAAACACCGATATGGCTGCCCGCGATATCGTTGGCAAGAGTCTGGGTATAGCCGCAGATATCTGCATTTACACCAACAGTAACCTGACGATCGAAACGCTCGATCTTCAGTCATAAGCGGAGACGATCATGTCGGAAATGACCCCACGCGAAATCGTTCAGGAACTGGACAAACATATCGTCGGCCAGCAGGACGCGAAACGGGCGGTGGCCATCGCACTGCGCAATCGCTGGCGCCGGCAGCAGGTGCGCGAAGATCTGCGCCACGAAATCACTCCCAAGAACATTCTGATGATCGGCCCGACCGGTGTCGGTAAAACCGAAATCGCACGTCGCCTGGCGCGTTTGGCCAATGCCCCGTTTATCAAGGTTGAGGCAACCAAGTTCACCGAAGTGGGCTATGTCGGGCGTGATGTTGAGTCGATTATCCGCGATCTTGCGGAAATGGCCGTAAAACAGACCCGTGAGATGGAAATGGCCAAGGTCCGTTTCCGTGCCGAAGATGCGGCCGAAGAACGGGTGCTCGACTGCCTGCTGCCGCCGCCGCGCAGCAGCGGTTTTGATGAGCCGGCGACGGCCACCAAAGACAATCCCACCCGGCAGAAATTCCGCAAAAAGCTCCGCGAAGGTGATCTGGACGACACCGAAATCGAAATCGAGCTGGCCGCACCGGTGATGGGCGTGGAAATCATGTCGCCGCCGGGCATGGAAGAAATGACCCAGCAGCTGCAGAGCATGTTTCAGAATCTCGGCCAGGCCAAACGCAATAAGCGCAAGCTGAAGATCCGTGAAGCCATGAAGCTGCTGACCGACGAAGAAGCGGCGCGATTGATCGATGACGAAGACCTGAAAGTCAAAGCCATGCAGAATCTCGAGCAAAACGGCATCGTCTTTATCGACGAAATCGACAAGGTCGCCCGTGATGCCGAACGCGGTGGCGCCGATGTGTCGCGTTCCGGTGTGCAGCGGGACCTGTTGCCGTTGGTCGAGGGCTGTACGGTCAACACCAAATACGGGCTGGTCAAAACAGACCATATTCTGTTTATTGCCTCCGGCGCCTTCCATGTCAGCAAACCGTCGGACCTGATTCCGGAGCTGCAGGGGCGCCTGCCGATACGGGTTGAGCTTGAAGCGCTGACCACTGACGACTTTGAACGGATACTGCGTGAACCGGATGCGTCGCTGACCGAGCAATACCGGGCCTTGCTGGAAACCGAAGGTGTGACCCTGAAGTTTGCCGATGACGGCATACGCCGGCTGGCGGACGTGGCCTGTCAGGTCAATGAGCGAACCGAGAACATCGGCGCGCGGCGTCTGCATACGGTGATGGAGCGGCTGCTCGAGGAGCTCTCGTTTGAGGCAGCTGATAAAGGCGGTAGCGAGGTTGAGGTGGATGCGGCCTACGTCGATGCACACCTCGGCGCATTGGTGCAGGACGAAGATTTAAGTCGCTATATCCTGTAAGCTTCAGCGCAGTTTAAAAGGCCAATACGACCATGCCCGTACCAACTGATATCTGTCTGCACCGGCAAAGCCGTCTGCTCGAGCTGACCTTCGACGACGGCTTCCGCTGTCAGCTGCCCTGTGAATATCTGCGGGTTTATTCGCCTTCGGCGGAGGTGCGTGGTCACGGCCCCGGCCAGGAGGTCCTGCAGACCGGTAAAGAGGATGTCGCAATCGACGACATCAAACCGGTCGGTAACTACGCCGTTAAGCTGGTCTTTGACGACGGACATGACTCGGGCCTGTATGACTGGGATTACCTGTACTCGCTGGGTCAGAACCAGCAGGCGAACTGGGAGAATTACCTTCAGCGGCTTGCGGCCGCCGGAGTGGAGCGCAAAGCATGAACGAAGCAGGCAAAAATACAGAATCAGCCGGACAGACCGAAACCACGCATTTCGGCTACAAAGAAGTGCCGGTTGAAGAAAAAGTCGAGAAAGTCGGCGAAGTCTTTCATTCGGTCGCGGCCAAATACGATCTGATGAATGACCTGATGTCGATGGGAATACATCGCATCTGGAAGCGATTCACGATTGATCAGTCCGGCGTCCGCTATGGTCAGCGTGTGCTTGATATCGCCGGCGGTACCGGTGACCTGACCGCGCGTTTTGCCAAGCGTGTCGGACCGGAAGGTGAAGTGATTCTGGCCGATATCAATTCCTCCATGCTCAACGTCGGGCGTGATCGTCTGACTGACCGCGGTGTGGTCGGCAACGTCCGTTATGTACAGGCAAACGCCGAATGTCTGCCCTTCGAAGATGACAGCTTTGATTGCGTTTCCATTGCTTTTGGTTTGCGCAACGTAACCGATAAGCAGAAAGCACTGGAGTCCATGTACCGTGTGCTCAAGCCGGGCGGCCGCTTGCTGGTGCTGGAGTTCTCCAAACCTAACGTGCCGGGCTTATCAAAAGTCTACGATGTGTATTCTTTCACGGCCTTGCCGGTGATGGGTAAGCTGGTTGCCAATGATTCGGACAGCTACCGTTATCTGGCCGAATCCATCCGCATGCACCCGGATCAGGAAACACTCAAGGGCATGATGGAAACCGCCGGTTTTGAACGTGTCAGCTACCACAATCTGACCGGGGGAATCGTCGCCTTGCATAAAGGCTTTAAAATCTGATCTCTCCTTACCGAGCCGATAGCGTGAAAATTCCCCAGCTTCTGATACAGGCCGTCGAACAGGCGGCCAACGCACTGATCCGGCTCGACGAAGACAGTGCCGCCGGCCTGAAAAAGCTGGCCGGCAAGGTAATCTGCATTCATCTTCAGGGACTCGAGCTGTCAATTTTCCTTTTCGTCCATGCCGATGAAATCGAAGTCCTGAACGAGTTTGACGGCGAAGTCGACACCACCATCAGCGGATCGCCGGGTGATCTGATGGGCATGCGCAGTAGCAAGCGTGCTTTATTCAGCGGTGATGTGGAGATCAGCGGCGACGTCGAGACCGGTAAAGCCTTCAGCCGTTTTCTCGACAAGCTCGATATCGACTGGGAAGAACATTTGTCCAGACTGATCGGGGACACGCTTGCGTATCAGCTGGGACGCTTTGTCCGTTCAGCGCGCGGGTCTGTCGAATCAACACTGCGCACGGCACAGCAGAATGCAGGTGAATATATCGCCGAAGAATCCGGACTGGGCACAGCCGCTGCCGAAGTCGAGGAATTCAATGCCGGCGTCGATACCCTGCGTGAAGATCTGGACCGCTTAAGTGCCAGAGTTGATTTAATAGAGAAATCGCTGAAGGACCTGTCTTCGTGATCCCGTTCACCCGAGTATTCCGGTTCCTGCAAATACAGCAGGTTCTGGTGAAATATGCGCTTGAAGATCTGGTACTGGAAAACTCCAGCGCACCCTGGCTTGCCAAAGCGTTTTACCTTTATCCGGCGCGCTGGGGGCATCCGGAACTGCGGACATTGCCCCGTGGCGAACGTATCCGCCGGGCCCTGGAAGAACTCGGGCCCATTTTCGTCAAGTTCGGCCAGATCCTGTCTACCCGCCGTGATTTACTGCCGGATGATATCGGGGACGAACTTGCACAATTGCAGGATCGGGTCGCGCCGTTTGATGCATCCCTGGCACGTCAGGAAATCGAGCAGGCTCTGGGCGAACCGCTGGAGCAGGTGTTCGCCGACTTCGAAGCCGAAGCCATGGCCTCGGCTTCCATTGCCCAGGTGCATGCCGCCACGCTCAAAGGTGGCGAGTCGGTGGTGGTCAAGGTCCTGCGACCCGGCATAGAAAAGCGCATTACCAAAGACGTTGAACTGTTATATCTGATTGCCAAAGCCGTGCAGAAACTCGGCGGAACCGACGGCGTGCGGCTCAAGCCGGTTGAGGTGGTAAAAGAGTTCGAAAAAACCATCTACGACGAACTGGACCTGCAGCGGGAAGCGGCTAACGCCACGGAACTGCGGCGCAACTTCGAATCCTCCGAAATACTCTATGTACCCGAGGTGTTCTGGGATTACACACGTCGCAATGTGATGGTGATCGAGCGTATCTACGGCACGCCGGTACGCGACACCGCGCTGCTGCGTGACTGCGGCACTGACATGAAGTTGCTGGCCGAGCGGGGAGTGGAGATCTTTTTCACCCAGGTCTTTCGCGACAACTTTTTTCATGCCGATATGCATCCGGGCAATATCTTCGTCGATGCCGGCAAGCCCGCATCACCGACTTATATCGCCGTGGATTTCGGTATTGTCGGCACGCTGACGGAATTTGACCGCGATTATCTGGCTGAGAACTTCCTGGCCTTCTTCCGCCGTGACTACCGTCGCGTGGCGCAGTTGCACATCGACTCCGGCTGGGTGCCTGACGATACCCGCGTCGAAGAATTCGAAGGGGCCATCCGAACCGTATGTGAGCCCATCTTCGAAAAACCGCTGGAAGAAATCTCTTTCGGTCAGGTACTGCTACGCCTGTTTCAGACTGCGCGGCGTTTCAATATGGAAGTACAGCCGCAACTGGTGCTGTTGCAGAAAACCTTGCTTAACATCGAAGGCATGGGCCGCGATATCTATCCTCAGCTCGATTTATGGACCACCGCCAAACCCTATCTTGAGGACTGGGTAAAAGAGCAACGCGGTCCGTGCGGTGCCTTGAAACGGCTTGTTGAACAGGCGCCGCTCTGGCTGCAGCACTCACCCGAAATGCCTATGCTCATCCACAGTTTTCTGCGGAATAATACCGGCAAAGCAGACAACCACAGCACAGCGGCGCAACGCCGGGGACAACTGGCCTTCCAGCGCGCTTTGCTGCGCACGCTGACAGGTGGCTTTGTGCTGCTCGCCGGCGCCGTGGCATGGCTTGTCCTGTTTCTGCAGGCCGGGTATGCCGGCTTGCCTCTGTGGATTGCTGCATTTACGGCAGGCGCCGGACTGACCATGATGCTGCGTGCCAGTCGTCAACTTTAAAACGGGCACTGATCCCGGGTGGAGAGCCAGATGCAGGAGTTACTCGGGGAGATCCCGCTGTTTTCATGCCTTAGTGAAGAGGAGCGGGATAAGGTCGCTGGTTTGGCCAAGCTCCGCTCTGTGCGGAAAAACACAGTTATTGTCACCCAAGGCGAAGAAACCAATTCCTTTTATATCGTCCTGTCCGGCCGTTTGCGTGTATTTCGTGATGACGAAGACGGTAACGAAGTCATACTGAACGATTTGCAGCGCGCTTCCTGGTTCGGTGAGTTGGCCATTCTGGCCCAGACCACCCGCTCGGCCAGTGTGGTGACACTGGAAAATTCCCAACTGGCGATCATCGCCCAACAGGACCTGAACCGGCTCCTGGTGGAAAACCCGCTGCTGACCCTTGGTATTGCGCGTTTTCTGGCCAACCGTGTTATCGAACTCACCGAAGATATCAGTGATTTGGCGATGCTCGATGTGTACGGCCGTGTCGCGCGAACCCTGGAAAAACACGCCCGCGAAGAAAACGGCAAACTGATTACCAACCGTTTTACCCACCAGGAGATCGCGGCCATGGTCGGCGCTTCACGCGAGATGATCAGCAAAATCCTCAAAGAGCTGAAGATCGGCGGCTATATCGAGATCGACGGCAAACGCATTATTCTGCAAAAGAAACTGCCGAAGGCCTGGTAAGCCGTTCAATTTGAATTGTTCACAGGCTTGGCAAAAAAGTGAACAAAATTCACGCGCAAATACCACAGACGGCCATATTTTGGCGTGCTTGTAAATATGACAAAACTATACAAATAGATGCATTTTGTTTCAAAGTGTTAAATCTTTGAAAATTCAGGTTATGTTCCCTTACACTCAGTACGAATGTTGTTCAGAATTATCAACAATTAGCGACCGCCGCAGTCAAGGAAGTGCGGGCCGGATCGCACTGATAGGTAGATATTTTTTACGACCTAAGTTGAGGTGGAACACAATGTCCGAGCGCACAAGCGGAACCGTAAAATGGTTCGACAACGCCAAGGGATATGGGTTTATCGTTAACCCTGACGGAGAAGATGTATTTGTCCATTACCGCGCAATTGAAGGTGATGGCTACAAAACTTTGACAGAAGGGCAGAGAGTCTCTTTTACAGCCACCCGCGGTGACAAGGGTTGGCAGGCTTCTCAGGTCAGCCCGGACGATATCTGATCTTATATGGCCGGCGGCGCATTCGGGCCGCCGGTTATCGCTTTTCCCCTCCCGCAGCAGTGCCTTCTTGGCGGTTCTTCCGCACCTCACCTACACTTGCTGGTCTGACCGAAACAGAACCGGCCCGATATGCCCCAGACCTCGCAATTCCGGCTACTTCGTCAAAAGCGATTCGCCCCTTATTTTCTGACCCAGTTTCTCGGGGCATTTAACGACAATATCTACAAGAACGCCTTGATTGTGCTGATTGCCTTTATGGGCGCAGGTGGCGGCGCTGATACGGCGTTGATGGTGAATCTGGCCGCCGGGCTGTTTATTTTGCCATTCTTTCTGTTTTCGGCTATGGCCGGTCAGATTGCCGATAAATATCCCAAAGCCTTGCTGATCCGGCGTATCAAGCTCGTTGAAGTGCTGATCATGCTCACTGCGGTACTGGCCTTTATCAGTGCGAATATTATTTTCTCGCTATTGGTGCTGTTTCTCATGGGCACTCAGTCGGCATTCTTCGGCCCTGTTAAATACGCCATGCTGCCTCAGTATTTGCATCCGGACGAATTGATCGGCGGCAATGCGCTGGTCGAATCCGGTACATTTTTGGCGATACTAATCGGCACAATTGCCGGCACCAGCCTGGCGGCTGTGCCGGACTATGGCGTTTGGGCGGTCTCGCTGACGGTACTTATCCTGTCGGCGGCCGGCTATCTGGCCGCCAGAGGCATACCTGAGCGCGAGGCCACCGACCCGCAGCTGGTGCTGCGTAAAAATCCGTTTGCTGAAACCCGCAATGTCCTGCGTCTGGCTGCCCGCAGCCGCACCGTGTTTCTGTCCATACTCGGGGTGTCCTGGTTCTGGTTTCTCGGCGCGACCTATCTGGCGCAGTTTCCGGTGTATACCCGTGAGGTTCTCGGTGGCGATGTACAGCTGTTTACACTTCTGTTGGCGCTGTTCTCCGTTGGTATAGCGACGGGTTCCTTGCTTTGCGAGCGGCTTTCCGGCCGGCATATTGAGATTGGCCTGGTACCCTTTGGTGCGATCGGACTGACCGTCTTCGGCGTTGATCTGTACTTTGCCAGCCCGCAAACGCCGTGGGGTAATGGGCTTTCATTAGCAGAATGTCTGAGCGCGCCGGGCGCCTGGCGGATTGTGCTGGATGTCGCAGCACTCGGCGTTTTCGGCGGTTTTTATATCGTACCGCTGTACGCATTAATTCAGCAGCGCACACAGGCGCGTACCCGGTCGCGCATTATTGCAGCGAATAATATTCTCAATGCGCTGTTTATGGTGTTATCGGCCTTAAGCGCAATTGTCCTGTTAGGCGCCGGAGTGAGTATCGCCGGCCTGTTTCTGACGATTGCCATCGTCAATGCACTGGTCGCGCTGTATGTGTTTGCACTGGTACCGGAGTTTCTGCTGCGTTTCGTGGGTTGGATTCTGATACACACGTTTTACCGTATGGAGGTCTCGGGCGGGGAAAACATACCTGAGCGTGGTGCGGCGGTGATCGTCTGCAACCATGTCAGTTACGTTGATCCGGTCATTATCAATGCGATTGCCAACCGTCCGGTACGCTTTGCCATGGACCACCGCATCCACGCTATACCGGGACTGAATGCACTTTTCCGGGCTGCACGAACGATACCGATTGCCTCGAAAAAAGACGATCCGAAGGTGCTTGAAAATGCCTTGCTGCAAATGATGGAGGTGCTGCGTGACGGTGAACTGCTGTGTATTTTTCCTGAGGGCCAGCTGACCCGTGACGGCGAACTCAATCCCTTCCGGCCGGGCGTAAAGCGGGTGGTCAGTGAAGTGCCGGTACCGGTAGTACCGGTTGCCTTATGTCACCTTTGGGGCAGTCTGTTCAGCCACTCGCACCGCCTGCGGGCGCCGCGCAAGCTCTTTGCAAAAATACAAGTGCGTATCGGCGAGCCGCTTGACCCGGAAACACTTGATCCTGCAGTGCTGCAGGCTCTGATTGCGCGAATGCGGGGAGATGCGCGATGAAGTATTGTTCTGAATGTGCAAAGCCTCTGGTAAGAATGATTCCCGAAGGCGATGACCGTGAACGTTATGTTTGCGAATACTGCAATACCGTGCATTATCAGAATCCAAAGGTGGTGGCGGGTTGTATTTTGCATCACCAAGGTAAGATTCTGCTCTGTCGGCGCGCCATAGAACCGCGTTCAGGCTATTGGTCAATACCGGCCGGCTACCTCGAAAACGGTGAATCGGCATTGCAGGGGGCGGCCAGAGAAGCACTGGAAGAAGCGCACGCTTGTGCCTGCGATTTGCGTTTATTCGGCGTGTTCGCTTTACCACACTTAAGTCAGTTATATATGGTCTACAGTGGTGAGTTGCGCGACGGATACTGCAAGGCCGGGGATGAGACGCTGGAAGTCGGCTTATTCAGCCCGGATACGCTGCCGCGGCAGGCGATGGCATTTCAGTTGGTGGAAAAAATCCTGCAGGACTACTGGGCCGATCATGCCGCCGGACGCCAGCGGCTCTACCATGCCGATGTGATCAGCGAGCCGCAAGCACCGCTACAATTGATCGAACACGAGCCTGCGCAGTACTGAAGCTAGTCGCCGCGGGCTGTGGGCCGGCTCGGATCGGTAATCCACTCACTCCAGGAGCCGGCATAAAGGCGCGGCATAGGAAAGCCGGCATGCACGGCAGCCAGACAATTGTGCGCTGCGGTTACCCCTGAACCGCAATACATGACCGGTGTTTGCCCGGATTGGTACAGCGGTGCAAAACGCTTACGTAAAACCGCGCGGCTGTGGAAATAACCGTTATCGTCCAGATTGCCGGGGAAGGGCAGGCACTGCGCTCCCGGAATATGCCCGGCCACAGGATCGATAGGTTCCACGTCGCCGCGAAAGCGTATTTCCTCCCGTGCATCCACCAGCGGGGTGTACTCCGGCTTACCAATCTCAGCAGCCTCGACCACGACAACCTCGCCGGCTGCCTGCGCTTGTGTTGCTGCCAAGGTGCTTTTGTCGTTGTCCCAGGCTTGCATTCCACCGTCGAGGACAAAGGCCTGTTCTATACCGGCCCATTGGGCAAGCCACCAGGCGCGGGCGGCAAACGCGCCGCCCGAAGCATCATAGGCGACCAGACAATGTGCCGGGCTAAAGCCGCAGGAGCGTAGTTTTGCAAGAAAAGCGGCTTTGTCCGGCAAGGGATGGCGTCCCGTGACACCGGGTGTTACCGGGGCGGACAGGTCACGGTCGAGATGTAAATACACAGCATCAGGCAGGTGCGTGTCGACGAAAAGCTGTTCCCCCTCGTCCGGTTTGGCAAGGTTAAAGCGGCAATCGGCGAGCAGCACAGGGACGTTCGCGCTTGCTATCAGGCGCTTCAGCTCTGTTGCACTGATCAGTGTATTCACAAAACTTTCCTATTGATTACGCAGTTCGCGCCGGAGAATCTTGCCTACGTTGGTTTTGGGCAATTCATCGGCAAATTCAACGTATCTGGGGCATTTGTAGCCGGTCAGATTTTCTTTGCAGTGTGCGTGTATGTCCGCTTCCGTGAGCGCCGGATCCTTACGCACAATCACTGCTTTGACAGCTTCACCGGATTTGTCGTCCGGCACGCCGATGACGCCGACTTCCAGTACGCCGGGATGCATGGCAATCACATCTTCCACTTCGTTCGGGTAGACGTTAAAACCGGACACCAGCACCATATCCTTAAGCCGGTCGACGATGCGGAAAAAGCCCTGCTCGTCCATGATTGCGATATCACCGGTATGCAGCCAGCCATCTTTGTCTATGGCTTCGGCGGTGGCTTCCGGGCGGTTCCAATAGCCTTTCATGACCTGCGGGCCGCGCACACACAACTCACCGCGCTCACCGGCCGGTAAATTCTCGCCGCTGGCGGATTTTACGGCCACGTCGGTTGAGGGGACAGGCAGACCGATGGTGCCGTTGTATTCCTTGAGCGAAATCGGGTTGATACAGACCGCCGGTGAGGTTTCGGTCAGGCCGTAGGCTTCCAATAAGACAACCCCGGTAACCTTATGCCACTTTTCCGCGACCGCACGTTGTACGGCCATACCCCCGCCGAGAGAGAGCTTGAGACCGGAAAAATCCACCTCGTCAAATCCCGGTGTGTTGAGCAGTCCGTTGAACAGGGTGTTGACACCGGTAATAGCCGTCATACGGATGCTTTTCAGGGTTTTGACAAAATCGGGCATATCACGCGGATTAACGATCATCACGTTCTGTGCGCCGATCATCATGAAGGTGAAGCAGTTCGCCGTCAGGGCAAAGATATGATAGAGCGGCAGCGCGGTGACAACGACCTCGTGGCCCAGCTCAGGCTCGCTAACCATAATGCAAGCATGAGCCTGAGCGATATTGGCGAGCAGGTTCGCGTGTGTGAGCATGGCGCCTTTCGACGGGCCGGTGGTGCCGCCGGTATATTGCAGGAAGGCGAGATCATCGTGGCCCACAGCGGGGTCGGTCATAGGCGCGAGTGTGCGGCCTTCGCTGAGTACGCTATTGAAGTTAACCGCCTGCGCCAGGCGGTATTGCGGTACCATCTTTTTAACGTAGCGTACGACCAGGTTGACCAGCTGTTTTTTCGGAAAACCAAGCATGTCACCGAAGCCCGTGATAATCACGTTGCGCACATCGGTCTCGGCGATGACATCAGACAGCGTGTGTGCAAAGGCGTCGGCAATCACGATTGTGGTCGCGCCCGAGTCCTTCAGTTGATGGCGAAGTTCACGGTCGGTGTAGAGAGGGTTGGTATTGACCACTGTCATGCCTGCACGCAACGCCCCGAGCATGGCTATCGGGAATTGCAGCAGATTGGGCATCATGATCGCGACGCGGTCGCCTTTTTTGAGGCCGGCCTTATGTTGCAACCAACGGCCGAAAAAATCGCTGTACTCCAGCATTTCTCCGTAACTGAGCGTCTTGCCCATGCAGGTAAACGCCGGGCGGTCACGGAAGGTTTCGGCACGCTCGGTAAACAGGGCGCCGAGGCTCGGGTAGGTGTCGTAGGTAATTTCCGGCGGCAGGTTTTCCGGATAAGACTTCAGCCAGACTTTTTCGGTCACGGTTTTTCCTCGCATCCACCGCATCTTTGTGTGCGGATATTGTTGTGTTTGGCACGTCAAACAACGCAAGGTTGTGACCTGCCCGTCCACTAGAATGCACTATGGTGGACGGGCAAGCAAACTACCACATTGGGAGGGCTGACCTTGACCTAGTGGCAGGTAAAGTCAGTATTTATGCTGCTTTGCCGCAACATTTTTTGTATTTTTTACCGCTGCCGCAATGGCAGGGATCGTTACGGCCGAGTTTGGGTTCTTCGCGGCGGTATTGCTCGACCGTGGGCGCTTTGGCATCGCGGAAAAACCACTGACCGTCTTTTTTCTCGAACTCGCTGAGTTCGTGGTGAATGCGCCGTTCGCCTTTGGCATCCCGGTAATTGACGACAAACTCGATCTCGGCTTTTTCGTCGGCTTCGCTGCCGCCTTCAATATGACGGATATCGATACCGAGCCACTCGGATTTTTCCGCCCACTGCCGGGTTGATGCCTCATCGATCTCGTGGCGTGTATCCGGGTGGTGCGAAGACACAATAAAGCCGATATCCGCAAGCGTATGGGCGGTATAGCGCGCACGCATCAGTTGTTCGGCGGTGGCGGCGGCTTGCTCGCCTTTAATCAGCGGTGCACAGCAGTTCTCATAAGGCTGTGCCGACCCGCAGGGGCAGTTACTCATCACATGACTCCGGACTGTTAAGTTAAGGTTAGCCGCGCATTTTATCCTATGCATTGTCATCACGGCCATTTTCCCGTTACGGTAGCGTCTGAGGCAGCACATCGCGCCCTTGGGCGTGGCAGTGCGTTCAACTGAACCGGAGTAAACAGAACGTGGATAACGCAACACGCACAGAAATCGAAGCGGCCGTATTCCGACGCTTTATCAAGCATCTGGATGAACATAAAGAAGTGCAGAATATTGACCTGATGATACTGGCTAATTTCTGCCGTAACTGCCTGTCCAAGTGGTATAAGGCGGCAGCTGATGAGCAGGGTGTCGAAATGGATATGGACGAGGCCTACCAGGCAATCTACGGTATGTCCTATGCGCAGTGGAAGGCCAATTATCAGAAAGAGGCCACCCCGGAACAACTCGCGGCCTACGCGGCGACGCAAAAACCGGATGCCTGATCTTGTCTGAGGCACTGTTACTGGATGAGTTAATCCTGCGCGATAAGCCCGGAACCGTATTGTTGGTCGCCGAAGCGCCGCCGGCCGGCATAACGCAGGCTCTGGACGGTCGGGTAGAGCAGCTCAGTAGCTGCCCGCCGCAACAGCTTGGCCGGCATGTGGCTGAGCTGGGCCGGCAGGCACTCCTGCTGTTTCATGGCTGTCTGGATAACTGCGCGCGCGACGAGGTGGCGCGTCTGCTGGCCGCTGCGCGCGATGTTTACGCCGAACGGACGCTGGTGATGAGCGCCTGTGATCCGCTCGATGAAACCCTGCCGCTTTCGCGCAACTTTATGTTTTCGATGGGGTTTCAGTATCTCGGCGGGGCAGGTGAGGCGAATTTCAACCTGTACGAATACAGTATTCTTAACTATAAGACCGTACCCGATTGGTTGAACGCCCGGTTCTGGGCTAATCCGGAGAACTGGGATAAATTCCGCTGGTGAGTCTGACGGGGTGTAAAAGCGCCCCGGGCGCTGTAGGCAAGCCAGTCATATTGGTGTAAAGTTACCGCCCTCTGCGTGACGCACAAGGTTTGTTCATGTCACGTCTGAGCACACATTATAATAAGTAAAGAACGTACAATAACGTTAGTATCAAAATCCCGGCCGAACGACTACGGATAGCCCCGTGCGACCGGTTTTGATGCCCACATCGCCAGTGAACTGAAAGCAGGAGCAGTATGTGAACGCAGTCGTCGAGCTGTCAGAACAGCTGGACAACTCTCCCCGGTATGCGGGTCGTTACCGATCCCGCACGGCATTCGCGTTCTTGTCGCCTGAGTATCTCAATTTACCTGACGAAAACACGGCTCTTCTGAACCTCCCCGACCATTCCGGTCGCACCCGCACCTGTCTTCAACGCCGTATTGTGTCTCACCCCCGAACCCACGCGCGACTGTATTGCTGCAGTGTCGCCGGGAAGGCGGGCCGGGATCGGGCGCCGGGCAACAGCGCAAAGGTGATCCGGTCGTACGGGGCAGTTCATTGCTGATGTCATCCCGCTAACATAAGAAGGCAACCCGGAACCACACTATGGGAACCATGAAAGACCTGCAGAATTCCTCCCTGCTCGCCGTGGGGAGCGATTATCTCGAAGCTGAGTACGAGAACTATCTTCGGGACCCGAACTCTGTTTCCGAACAGTGGCGCGAATACTTTGATCAGCTGCCGATTACCGAAGGCGGCGGTCGTGACGTGCCGCACTCTGATGTGCGCGAGCACTTTCTGCGAAAGGCGTTCGCCGGCGGTCGTGCCGCCAGCGTGTCGGACGCTTCACATGGTCTCACGGTCAAGCAGCTGCATGTCACACAGCTGATTAATGCCTACCGTACACGCGGGCACCAACTGGCCAAAATCGATCCGCTCGGCCGCTCCATCGACTCGCCGGTGCGCGAAGTCCGCCTGGAGGAGAACAACCTCAGTGCCGCCGATCTGGATCTGGTCTTCGACACCTCCGGTCTGCAGGGCATAGGCGCCAACGCCTCACTGCGTGACATCATCCGTCACCTGGAAGAGTGTTATTGCGGCAGCATCGGTTTCGAGTACATGTATGTACCGAATACCACACAGAAAGAGTGGCTGTCGCAACGCATCGAAAGTGTCGCCGCCAAGCCCAAGCTCTCCGAAGAAAGCCGCAAATGGCTGCTTGGCCAACTGACCGCAGCAGAAGGCATCGAAAAATACCTGCACTCCAAATACGTCGGTCAGAAACGCTTCTCACTGGAAGGCGGGGAAAGCCTGATCCTGATCCTCAGTGAGCTGGTGCGCCGTTCTGCCAAAAAAGGCGTTAAGGATATGGTGATCGGCATGGCCCACCGTGGCCGCCTGAACGTGCTGGTCAATATCTTCGGTAAGAGCCCGGCGGATCTGTTCTCCGAGTTCGAAGGCAAAAAGCTCATCGAAATGGGCGCCGGCGACGTGAAATATCATCAGGGTTTCAGCTCTGATATCCGCCACGAAGAAGGCGATATGCACCTGACGCTGGCCTTTAACCCCTCGCACCTGGAAATCGTTTCGCCGGTGGTTGAAGGCTCTGTGCGTTCGCGCCAGAACCGCTACAACGACCACGACGGTTCCATGGCCATTCCGGTCGCCATCCACGGTGACTCGGCCATCGCCGGTCAGGGTGTGGTGATGGAAACCTTCAATATGGCGGAATCGCGCGGCTTCTCGACCAAGGGCACCGTGCATATCATCGTCAACAACCAGATCGGTTTTACCACCAGCAACTCCAACGACGTGCGTTCGACTTACTACGCGTCGGATGTGGCAAAAATCATTAACGCACCGATTTTTCACGTCAATGGCGACGATCCGGAAGCCGTGCTGTTTGTTACTCAACTGGCGCTGGATTTCCGTCAGCAGTTCAAAAAAGACGTGGTTATCGACCTGGTCTGCTACCGCCGTCACGGCCACAACGAGGCCGATGAGCCGTCGGTCACGCAGCCGCTGATGTATCAGATCATCAAAAAACTGCCGACCACCCGTAAGCTCTATGCCGATAAACTGGTTGCCGAAGGCGCCATCGGCAGCGAGGTACCCGGTCAGCTGCAGGATGCTTACCGCGCCTTGCTCGATGCCGGTAAATGCACAGTGCCGTACGTCATCGATGACCCGGCTTACCGCCCGGAAAAATCCATCGACTGGACGCCTTATCTGAATGTGGACTGGGATACGCCGGCTGATACCACCGCGCCGCTTGAGCAGATCAAAGAGCTGTCGCAGAGCTTTACCACCATTCCGGACGGCATCAAGGTGCATCCGCGGGTGGCTAAAATCATCGACGACCGCCGCAAGATGGCACAGGGCGCTTTACCGCTGGATTGGGGTATGGCCGAAACCCTCGCTTATGCGACGCTGCTGAAAGACGGTTTTGACGTACGGATTTCCGGACAGGACAGCGGCCGCGGCACCTTCTTCCACCGCCATGCGGTAGTACATAACCAGGCCGACGGTTCCAGCTATGTACCGCTGCGCAATCTGTTCGACGGTCAGCCGAACTTCCTGGTTATCGATTCCGTATTGTCCGAAGAAGCGGTACTGGCATTTGAATACGGTTATGCCAGCTCCGACCCGACATCGCTGGTGATCTGGGAAGCCCAGTTCGGTGACTTCGCTAACGGTGCACAGGTTGTGATGGATCAGTTCATCAGCTCCGGTGAAACCAAATGGGGCCGTATGTGCGGTCTGGTGCAGTTCCTGCCGCACGGCTACGAAGGTCAGGGACCGGAACACTCCTCAGCGCGTCTGGAGCGTTATCTGCAGCTCTGCTCAGAAAACAATATGCAGGTACTGGTGCCCTCAACGCCGGCACAGTGCTTCCATATGCTGCGTCGTCAGATGATCCGTAAAATGCGCCGTCCGTTGATCGTGATGACACCGAAGAGCCTGTTGCGTCACCGCCTGGCCGTGTCTTCACTGGAAGACCTCTCGCAAGGTCATTTCCACAACGTGATCGACGAGATCGACGAGATCAACAAGTCCGGCGTGACCCGTCTGATCCTCTGCAGCGGTAAGGTCTATTACGATCTTCTGGAAAAACGCCGCGAAGAGAAGCTCGATGACGTAGCCATTGTCCGGCTTGAACAGCTTTACCCCTTCCCTTATGCGGATATGAACGAGGTTCTTGGCCAGTATCCCAACGTGAAAACCGTTATCTGGTGTCAGGAAGAACCCCGCAATCAGGGTGCATGGCGTGCCAACCGTCACCGGATTGAGCGCGTACTGAAAGACGGGCAGGTTCTGGAATACAGCGGTCGTGACACATCTGCGTCACCGGCTGTCGGTTATGCCAGCCTGCACACTCAGCAGCAGGTGACCCTGGTGCAGGAGGCACTTGGACTGATTGAAAACAGCCAGGCCAAGTACTGACGGGCGGCGTGAAACGCCACCTCAATAACTAAACCAACGAACTACACACTGTAAGGAATCTAGCGAATGAGTACTGAGATCAAAGTGCCCACCCTGCCCGAGTCGGTCTCCGATGCGACTATCGTTGCCTGGCACAAAAAACCCGGCGAAGCCGTCTCCCGCGACGAGGTGCTGGTCGACGTTGAAACTGACAAAGTTGTACTGGAAGTACCGGCACCGCACGACGGCGTACTCGAATCTATCGTCGAAGACGAAGGTTCGGTTGTTGTCGCTGACCAATTGCTGGGCGTGCTGGCCGAAGGCAGCGCTGCCGCTGCTGCGCCGGCTGCTGCCGCTGAAGCTGCACCGGCCGCCGCAGATGAAGGCGAAGCAGGCGGTGCGACCAGCCCGTCTGTACGCAAACTGCTGGCTGAAAACAATCTGTCAGCGTCTGACGTAAAAGGCACCGGCCCGAACGGTCGCATCACCAAAGAAGACGTTCTTGCTGCAGCCAAATCAGGCACTGCCGCGCCCGCGCCGGCTGCTGCACCGGCTGCTGCACCGGCCGCCGCCGCGACCAGCGTTGCTGACATGCCGCTTGGCGAGCGCGAAGAAAAACGCGTCCCCATGACCCGTCTGCGTGCACGTATCGCAGAACGCCTCATGCACGCCACCACCAGCACTGCCATGTTGACCACATTCAACGAAGTCAACATGAAACCGCTGATGGATCTTCGTGCTCAGTACAAAGAAGCCTTCGAGAAAAACCACGGTGTGCGTCTGGGCTTTATGTCCATGTTCGTTAAAGCGGCCACTGAAGCCCTGAAACGCTTCCCGGACGTCAATGCTTCACTGGACGGCAACGATATCGTTTACCACGGCTATTGCGACGTTGGTGTAGCGGTTTCCTCTGACCGCGGTCTGGTGGTTCCGGTGCTGCGCAATGCCGAAAACATGAGCATGGCCCAGATCGAAGGCACTATTGCCGAGTTCGGTAAAAAAGCCCGCGATGGCAAACTGTCCATTGACGAGATGACCGGCGGTACTTTCACCATCTCCAACGGCGGTGTATTCGGTTCACTGCTGTCCACGCCGATCCTGAATCCGCCGCAAAGCGCGATTCTCGGTATGCACGCTACACAACAGCGTCCGGTTGTGGAAAACGGCGAAATCGTGATCCGCCCGATGATGTATCTGGCACTGTCATACGATCACCGTATTATTGATGGTAAAGGCGCGGTAACGTTCCTCAAAACCATCAAAGAACTGGTCGAGGATCCCGCAAAAATCCTGCTTGAAATCTGATCAGGCAGACTTTGTCAGCGGACTCACACACAGAGTAGACGGAAAAAACTATGGCCGATAAGTACGATGTCATCGTTATCGGCGCCGGCCCGGCAGGCTACGTCGCAGCAATCCGCTGCGCGCAGCTTGGCCTGAAAGTGGCCTGCGTTGAAAAATGGATCAACAAGAACGACAAGCCCGCCCTTGGCGGTACCTGCCTTAACGTAGGCTGCATTCCCTCGAAAGCATTGCTCGAGAGCTCTGAGAAGTTCGAAGAGTCCTGTCATCACATGGGTGAGCACGGCATCTCGGTGAAGAATGTCGATATCGACGTCAGCACCATGATTGCGCGCAAAGACAAGATTGTCTCCGAACTGACCGGTGGTATTGAGCAACTGTTCAAAGCCAACGGCATTGACTGGTTGCAAGGCCGCGGCCGTATTCTTCCGGAAAAGCAGGTTGAAGTGACCGCGCAGGACGGCAAAGCCGCCACTTATGCTGCGGATAACATCATCATCGCCACCGGTTCTGTGCCCTTTGATCTGCCGGCCACGCCTTTGCACAAAGACATCGTGGTCGATTCCGAAGGTGCGCTGAACTGGACATCTGTGCCCAAGCGGCTGCTGGTCATCGGTGCCGGTGTGATCGGCCTGGAGCTGGGTAGTGTCTGGCGTCGTCTCGGCGCTGAGGTCATTATCCTCGAGGCACAGGATACCTTCCTGTCAATGGCTGACCAGCGCATCGCCAAAGACGCGCAGCGCCAGTTTGCCGCACAGGGTCTGGATATCCGCCTGTCCGCACGGGTCACTTCCAGCGAAATCAAAAACGGGAAAGTCGTCGTTAAGTATCAGGACAAGGACGGTGACCAGGAAGAGACAGTCGATCGCATGATCGTGGCTGTGGGTCGCCGCGCCTACACCGAAAATCTCTGTTCCGATGATGTCGGCCTGGGATTTGACGAGCGCGGACTGGTACACGTCAATGACTACTGCGAAACCAATGTGCCGGGCATCTACGCCGTCGGTGATGTGGTTCGCGGGCCGATGCTGGCACACAAAGGTTCCGAGGAAGGGGTGATGGTCGCCGAGCGCATTGCGGGCGAACACGCACACCTGAACTATGACGCCATCCCGTCGGTGATTTATACGATTCCCGAAATCGCCTGGGTAGGACAAACCGAAGAGCAGCTCAAGAGCGCAGGCGTCAACTATAACGTAGGATCATTTCCTTTCGCGGCCAGTGGCCGTGCTAAGGCAATGGGTCAGGCCGCAGGTATGGTACGGGTACTTGCGGACGCAGATACAGATCGTGTACTGGGTGTACACATCTGTGGACCGGCGGCCTCCGAGTTAATCGGACAAGCGGTCATTGTGATGGAATTTGAAGGTACAAGCGAAGATATTGCACGTACCGTCTTTTCCCATCCCACACTCTCCGAGGCTGTACATGAGGCGGCGCTTTCCGCGTCTAACCGAGCCATCCATATAGCCAATAGAAAAAGAAACTAACTAGAACTAAAACGGGAACCAAAAATGAATATTCATGAATATCAGGCCAAGCAACTGCTTAAGCAGTTCGGTGCCCCCGTGGCTGCCGGCGTACCCATCCTGTCCAAGGATGACGTCGAAGCGGCTATCGCGGCACTTCCCGGTCCGCTGTATGTAGTGAAGAGCCAAATCCACGCCGGAGGACGTGGTAAGGGTAAATTCAAAGAGCTACCCGAAGACGCCAAAGGTGGTGTTCGTCTGGCATTCAGCCCGGACGAAGTGCGCTCGCACGTGGAGGAAATGCTGGGCAATACGCTGGTTACCAAGCAAACCGGCCCGGCAGGCAAACAGGTAAACCGTCTCTATCTGGAAGACGGTGCGGATATTGAGTCCGAGCTTTACCTTTCCATTCTGGTCAATCGCGAAACCGGCAAGGTTTCCTTTGTTGCCTCAACTGAAGGCGGCATGGATATCGAAGCGGTAGCCGAGGAAACACCGGAAAAAATCCACACTGTCGACGTTGATGTTGAAGATGGTGTGACCGATGAGATCGCAGCCAAACTGGTCGCAGCTTTTGAGCTGACCGGTAAGGCAGCGGAAGAAGGTCCGGAATTGTTCCGCAACCTTTACCGCGCTTTTGTTGAAAAAGACATGAGCCTGCTCGAAGTAAACCCGCTGATCGTCATGAAAAACGGTTCGCTGCGTGTACTCGATGCCAAGGTTTCCTTCGACGGCAATGCGCTTTTCCGTCACCCGGACGTCGTTGAACTGCGCGACGAAACCGAAGAAGACGCGAAAGAGATCGAAGCTTCCAAACACGATCTGGCTTATGTTGCACTCGACGGCAACATCGGCTGCATGGTTAACGGTGCCGGTCTTGCGATGGCAACCATGGACATCATCAAGTTGTACGGTGAAGAGCCGGCCAACTTCCTTGATGTAGGTGGTGGTGCAACGACTGAAAAAGTCACGGCCGCTTTCAAAATCATCACAGCCGATCCGAACGTCAAAGGTATTCTGGTCAATATCTTCGGCGGCATCATGCGCTGCGATGTTATCGCAGAAGGCGTTGTGCAGGCAGTTAAGGATGTCGGTCTGAACGTACCTCTGGTTGTGCGTCTTGAAGGCACCAAAGTAGCCGAAGGTAAGGCAATCATTGATAACAGTGGCCTCGATGTTGTCGCCGCTGACGATTTGGACGATGCGGCTCAGAAAATTGTCGCTGCTATCAAGGGAGGCGCATAATGTCCGTCCTCATAGACAAAAACACCAAAGTTCTGGTTCAGGGCCTGACCGGCAAGACCGGTACATTCCACACCGAGCAAGCGCTGGCCTATCACGGCACCCAGATGGTCGGTGGTATTCACCCGAAGAAAGGCGGCACCAAATGGACTGCATCCAGCGGTCAGGAACTGCCGATCTTTGCCAGTGTTGCCGAAGGCAAGGAAGTCACCGGTGCGAACGCATCAGTGATTTATGTACCGCCCGCCGGCGCAGCTGCGGCCATTATCGAAGCCATTGATGCGGAAATTCCGCTGATCACCTGCATCACTGAAGGTGTGCCGGTTTCTGACATGGTTGAAGTCAAAGCCCGTCTGGCCAAATCAAACTCACGTCTGATCGGCCCGAACTGCCCGGGCGTACTGACGCCGGAACAGTGCAAAATCGGTATTATGCCCGGTTCCATCTTCAGCAAAGGTTCCGTCGGTGTGGTCTCACGCTCCGGTACCCTGACCTATGAAGCCGTGTTCCAGACAACCAATGCCGGACTCGGTCAAACCACCGCAGTCGGTATCGGCGGTGACCCGGTCAAAGGCACTGAGTTTATCGACGTACTGGAAATGTTCCTGGCTGATGATGAAACCAAATCCATCATCATGATCGGTGAAATCGGTGGTTCGGCTGAAGAAGATGCAGCGCAGTTCCTCGCTGATGAAGCGAAGAAAGGCCGCAGCAAACCGACAGTCGGCTTTATCGCCGGCCGTACTGCGCCTCCGGGACGTACCATGGGTCACGCCGGTGCGGTTATCTCCGGCGGTAAAGGTGGTGCCGAAGATAAGATCGCGGCAATGGAAGCTGCCGGTATCTCGGTCTCGCCTTCACCGGCCAAACTCGGCGAAACACTGCTGAAAGTGCTGAAAGGCTGATCCGCACTCTGCGGACAAAAAAAGGCGGGCTGCAAGGCCCGCCTTTTTTATTGTCTGTTATATGCGTATCGCAGGTTTCAGACCGCTTCGCCGGCCGTTGCCAGCTCCCGCTTCCAACCCGCTTTCTTTTCAATCGACGCGATAATCATCCCCGCGATGTCTTTACCGGTCGCAGTTTCGACGCCTTCCAATCCCGGTGAGGAGTTCACTTCCAGCAGCAACGGGCCTTTTGAGGAGCGGATAATATCCACGCCCGCCACAGCCAGTCCCAGCGCTTTGGCCGCTTTGATTGCGAGCTTTTTCTCTTCGGGCGTAATGCGCACTACCGCGGCGCTGCCGCCCTGATGGATATTCGCGCGGAACTCGCCCGGTGCGGCGGTACGCTCAATAGACGCGACCACCTTGCCATCGATAACAAAACAACGCAGATCCTTACCCTCGGCCTCGCGGATAAATTCCTGCACCAGCAGATTGGCGCGCAGGGATTTAAATGCGTTGATGACACTTTCTGCGGCCTTGCCGGTTTCGGCCAGAAACACCCCGCGCCCCTGAGCGCCTTCGAGCAGTTTCACCACCAGCGGTGCACCGCCGACCATATCGATCAGATCCTGGGTGTCCATCGGTGAATTGGCAAAGCCGGTCAAAGGGATATTTATTCCGGTCTTAAGTAACAGTTGCAGCGAAAACAGCTTATCGCGTGACTGGGTGATCGCCGCCGAGGTATTGATGGTCGGAATTCCCATGCTTTCGAACTGGCGGGTCAGGGCACAGCCGTAGAAGGTCATGCTGGGCTTTATCCGCGTAATGACTGCATCGTGTTCGCTGATATTGGTGCCGCCGCGGTAGTGCACTTCCGGCGCCACCGCATCAATACGCATATAGCAATGGCGGATATTGAGAAACGTCATATCGTGACCGCGTTCCTCACCGGCCTCGATCAGGCGTTGATTGCTGTAGAGCTCCGGATTGCTTGCCAACAGTGCGATCTTCAGTCCGGATTGATTCTGTTCCGGTGAGCCGTAGTGTTCCAGCAGGGCGGTCTCGCTGACGTCGCCGAGATTCAGCCGTGCTTCCGGATCTACCAGCATCCGTCCGTTCATGGCTTCGCGTCCGAGCAGCATCCGATAGCCCATGGAATCACGGTTGGCCAGTGTCAGTTCGATATTCCAGCTGTAGTCGCCTACGCGGAACTCCGCGCTGATCACGAAGCGCCTTTCACTATCACCACTGCTGCTTTTGATCACCCGGCGGTCGATGACCGGTGCTTCACAGCGCACGACCGTACGGCGGTTCTTTTGCAAGGGGTGCACTTCAAAACTGACCCAGGGATTACCGGCGCGTTTGAAGGTGGAAATATTGAAGGCATGTAAAGAGGACGTTTTGGCCCCCGAATCCACGCGCGCCTTGATCGCCGGTATGCCCAGCGACGGCAGGCAACACCATTCTTCACTGCCCACAATAAACTTGTCTGTTGTCGAAACCACGGAAAACCTCTGTTGTTAATCCGCAAATAAAATGGTGGATGTGGTCCCGCAGCGATGCCGACCTCACCGCACCTTTCAGGATGTGGCACTATACATGTCAATAAAATGAAATGTTGCAAATTGTAAAAAGGCGTAAGCTACTGCAAATTGCTGTGATCTGCTTCACCTTTTTTCAAATAATCGCTTTGTAATCTAAAGTCGCCGGTGAGGACGCAGGGAAGCGCAACAGGCTTCAGGACGAAGCTGATTGCCGGCACCGGACATAGTTAGCTGCGATGTCCGGATGGGACTCGCTGAGGGGGCACGGACACGCCCATGCGAGCCAGGATGGCTTAACCTCAGCGAGCATCCCTTTTATTTGCGCCGCGTATCACCAGATAAATCCCGCCCAGAACCAGAACCGACGCCACACTCAGTCGCAGCGTCCAGAGTTCATCCAGAAACAGCCAGCCCAGCATTGAAGCGATCACCGGAACGGTCAGTTGCACCGAGGAGGCCACCGAGGAGCTGAGCTGCGGCAGAATGTGATACCAAAGCGCGTAGCCGCAGCCGGAGGCAAACATACCCGAGGCCACAGCGGCCGCCGCACCGGCGCTGTCCCAGTGAGTCCGGCCGATAAAGACCAGCGACAATAGTAGTGCAAACGGCACAGCACGCAGAAAGTTTCCGGCGGTCATGGCCAGAGGTCGTGTCGAACCGCGGCCCATAATCGAATAAACGCCCCAGGCGAAACCGGAGGCCAGCATCAGCACCGAGGCGTGCAAGTCCGGCGCGTTCGCACCCGGCGCCAGCAGGTAGACCAGCCCTGCCATAGCGCCGAAAAAGCCCACGCTTTGCATAAGATTGAAACGCTCGCCCTTCCACAGGCCGGTGCCGATCATGGTGATTTGAACCGCGCAGAACAGCAGCAGGGCACCCAGTCCGGTATCCAGACCGCTATAGGAAAAAGACAGGGTAGCGGCATAGATAAACAGGGCTAACGCGCCGGCAAAAGATCCCTCGCGCAGAGCCGAGCGGCCGTTGCGACTGAGCAGCAGGGCCAGCAAGGCCGCGCCGGAGGCCAGGCGGAGCAGGGTAAATGAGGCCGGGTCAATGCTGGTACTGCTGAGTGCATAGCGGGCAAGCAGTGAATTAGCGGAGAAGGCCAGCATGGTCACACACAGTAAAATAATAATCCGCAGAGCCATGAATTAACGCCTGACAATAGGGAGGTACAGGCTAAGTGGCCCGCGCGTCGCTGTCCATCCTACCGGAGTTGTAGAAAAAGACCGTCCGAGCCCGGCTTATTCCTCGAGCATGGCTTCCCATTCCGTGCCGCGGAAGGCGAGCTGTATTTCGTCGTAATTGCGGATCAGTTCGCGCAGGGATTCCGGATTCTGTTTCCGCAAGGTGGTTTGCGGGTGTTTGTAGGGTACGCCCAGAAACCGGGTGACCTGACGCCAGCTGTTGTCGGTGTGTTTGACCAGATCTTCGTAATACAAGGTGAGAATCTCGTGCTGGCGAAACTGCCGCTCGGCCAGTTTTTCCCAATGCCGCGTGCGGCTCAGGTCCTGTATGGTTTTTCGCACATCCAGAGTAACCCGTTTATCCACCGCGAGGATCGGTTCGCCACCGGTGCTGGTTGCCCAGATTTGCTGGCGTTCGGCAATTTGCCGGGAGACCAGTGAGCGGAGCAGATTACGCCGTTTCAGGTGAATCACCGCGATTGCATGGTTGTTGATCAGCAGTTGCCAGAGGCTGGTGTCTTTGCGGTCGAGCGGGTGGTAGTAAAAAATCTTGAAGCCCTTGGCGCGGATATAAAAAGGCTCGCGGCCATACACTTCATCCAGCCGTGCCTGCGCCGGCGTGTCGCCGAGTTTGGCGAAACGTTCGCTCTCGCAGTAAATGCCGTGGTGGGAATTGAGGAAATCAACCAGCAGATTGGAGCCACTGCGCGACCGACTCAGTACGAAAAACGGTTTGTAGTTGCGCTGCCCGACCAGACTGAGAAACTGGTGAGCAGTGCGGCCTATCCTATGGCGTAGCGCTGACATGCGTGTTGTTGAGTCCCGGCTTTGGATTTAACTCCCTTGCCAACAGAATAGCAGCTATGGCCGTGGGTCGGGAATCAGCGCAGCCAGAGCATCTCCAACATGGCATAACCGGCCGGATCGTAGTCAGCCAGCGCGGTGCGGTCGAAGGGCGCATAGTCGGCGCCGGTAAAGTACAGTTGCGAGAGTCCGGCAAAATAGTCATCTGCGCTGAGCAGCGGCGGCGCTTTGCGCAACAGATCGCCGGAGCGGGTCGGCATGTCTTTGTAGAGTCCGCGGTTTTTCGCCAGGCGCCAGGCATCCTCGACGGGCGTTTGATTGACCACCCGGTGTGTGGCGTGCCAGGCGCGGGCCAGTTCGTGCGTCAGTTCGCGGCGCAGTGTGTCGTCGTCGTCCAGTAGCATCCGGCCGGCGTTGAACACCACAATCGAGTGCGCCCAGTCCGGGTCGAGTGTGCTGTCCTGCTGCACCATCGCTGCGGAGATATAGGACATGGGCTGATCCAGTCCGCCCAGTGGCGAGGCTGGGCCGTTCAGCAGTACATAGCGCACATCGGCTAGCTCGGTTGCTGCGTTTTGCGGCAACACCTCAAAGACACTGTTCAGCGAGCGTTTAAGCTGATTGATGGCCAGCGTATTGACCTGCGGGGCGTCTCTGACGAGGGATTCTTCCGAACGGAACTCCCAGTGATCGCGCGAGATCCGGTAACGCCGTGCGGGCTCACGGAAGTTCACTTTGAGCGGCTCGTCAGGACCGGCTGCGGCCTTCTGTTCGGACTCTGCCGGGGCGCAGTCGCGTTCGTGGTAGGTGAAGACGGTCTGCCCGTTAGCGTCGAGGCATTTGATGATCTTGCCCGCGACTACGCTGTCGACCCTGATAAATGCCAGACACAAAAACGCCCCGAGCAGTACACCCCGCAGCAAGCGGTGTGCACGGCGGCTCTGTGCGCAAAGGCGCAGCAGCGTGCGGGCGTTTCCGGTTTGGCTAGTCATCGGTGATATCTGCGGATTCCTGTTGTGACTCGGCACGGTTATCGGCAAGTAACCCCGGAAATTTCAGTTTTAGTTTGGCCTGTAATACCGGATCGCCGTGAATACGCAGCACATGTTGCACTTGTGAGAGCAAGGTTTCGGCTTTTTCGTGTTCGTTTGTGTGCGCCAGTGCCAGCGCCAGGGCGCCCGTACAACTGGCCAGAACAGGCCACATAACCGGGTTGTTACGGTAATCCAGAAAACCGTTCACCGCCTCGCTGAGGTAGTGCGCTGCGTCGCCGAAGCGATTGTTGTTCAGGGCAATTTCGCCTTCAAGCCAGTGGTATCCGGGCCGGCAGGGATCGGGCAGCAGGGCCGGATCGATGTCGCGGAGCCGTTCCTGCGCTGCGGCGGGGGTGCCGAAGCGGGCTTCGGCGAGGGCAATATCCAGACGCGTGACCGGCGAATCATCGTTGAGCGACTCGAGTTGTTTGAGTTCACGCAGAAAGGCGCCGCTGTCACCGGCAGCCAGCAATACCGAGGCACGCGCCTGATAGTAGCCGGCGGGCAAATGCTTTTTGTAGAGATCCCGGCGCGCTTCAATCAGCGTCAGTGCGTCTTCGGGCTCACTGAACAGTGTCGGAATCTGCGCCATACGCGAGGTCAGATCGAGCACCATCTCAGGCATTTTGCGTTCATCGTAACGGGCCAGCAGCCAGTTGAAATGCACCAGAGCCTGTTCCCAGTCGCCCGTATTCCAGGCCTTTACGCCCTTGTCATAACGGGCGGAGGCGCGGTACGCGTAGAGCGAAAACAAGGGCATGGACAGGCCGATCACCGCGCCGCTGAGCATACCGGTGGCCGAACCTGCCACTGCCGCGGCGCTGAAAACCAGCGTGCCGGCAATTAACGGGGCCCGGTAGGTTTGCAGAGTTTGGCGCAAATAGACCCGTCGTGACGGCTCTTTCATGCTCTGCATCTCGAATTCAGCCAATTGCGCCAGCTCTTGTGTACTGAGCTTCTCCAGTTCGGGGCGCATTGCGCCGCAACTGCTGTCGCCGTAGAGCCGCACATCGGTGATGCCGCGCTCTTGCAGGGCTTTGAGCGCTTTTTGATTGGAGTCGGCACGTACAAAGCCGCTTTCCGGCCGCCCCAGGGCGTTGGTACCGTGAAAGGCAATAGTCGCTTCAGAACGGGCTTTGGAAGTCGGCATAAGAGGCATAGCGTGATTGAATTCGTTGCAGACGTTAGCGACGTGTAACCGGTTATCTGAAGTGTCCGGTGGCGGGATTCGCCTGGTCTTATGCCGCGATGGTCAATTTGTGCAAGGTGTTTGACAGGGCAGCTGCGGTTGCCGCTGTAGTGGTTCGGGTCGGAGCAGCCAATGGGCTATAATCCGCGGCCTTTATTTTGTAAGTCACAAGGCTCAGACCGTGATTGTATTTGACCAGGTACACAAGTCGTATCAGCTCGCCGACCGGGCCGTACCCGCCTTGCATCCCACCGATCTGACGATCGAAAGCGGCGAGGTATTCGGTATTGTCGGTCATTCCGGCGCGGGCAAGTCCACTCTGGTGCGGCTGATCAATTTGCTGGAAACCCCCACGGGGGGGCGCATTCTGGTCGGTGGTGAAAACATTACCGCGTACGATGCCGGCCAGTTGCGCGAATTTCGCCGCAAAGTCGGCATGATATTCCAGCATTTCAATCTATTGTCGTCTAAAACCGTTGCCGCCAATATCGCCTTCCCCATGAAACTGGCGGGGACTTACCCGCGTTCCGCGATCCGCGAGCGGGTCGACGAACTGCTGGCGCGGGTGGGGCTGAGTGAGCATGCGGACAAGTACCCGTCGCAGCTTTCCGGTGGCCAGAAACAGCGGGTCGGCATTGCCCGTGCACTGGCTTGCCGTCCGGACATCCTGTTGTGTGATGAGGCCACCAGTGCGCTGGACCCGCAAACCACCCAGTCGGTACTCCGGCTGCTGGCGGACATTAACCGGGAACTGGGCCTGACTATTGTGCTGATCACCCATGAAATGGACGTGGTGCGCCGGGTTTGCGACCGGGTCGCCGTGATGGATGCGGGACGGGTGGTGGAAAGCGGCAGCGTGCAGGATGTGTTTCTGCACCCGCAACACCCCACGACCCGCGAATTTGTCTTTGAAAGCGAGAACATCGACAACCGCGAACTGGAAACCAGTCTGAGCCGTGCCGAGGGCCGGATTATGCGTCTGACCTTTCGCGGCGAGTCCACCTATAAGCCTTTGCTGGGGCGGGTGGCACGGGAGTCCGGCGTGGATTTCAGCATTCTTTCCGGCCGCATTGATCATATTAAGGAGACGCCTTACGGGCAGCTCACCTTGTCCCTGGTGGGCGGTGATCTGGAGGTGGCGATGGCGGCACTGCACGCCGCGGATGTTGATGTGGAGGTGCTGCGCTGATGGATGCCTTGTTGAGCAATGTGGATTGGACGGAAATCGGCCTGGCCGGCTGGGATACCCTGGTCATGGTCGGTATGTCACTGTTTTTCAGCGTACTTATCGGCCTGCCTCTGGGCGTGCTGCTGTTCCTGACCGGCAAACGCCAGTTACTGGAACAGCCGCTGGCCTATGCCGTGTTGTCCTTTGTGGTCAATGTGCTGCGGTCCGTGCCGTTTATCATCCTGCTGATCGTCATGATTCCTTTTACCGTGATGCTGATCGGCACCTCACTCGGCGTGGCCGGCGCCATTCCGCCCCTGGTCGCCGGCGGTGCGCCCTTCTTCGCGCGGCTGGTGGAAACGGCCTTGCGGGAAGTCGACCGCGGCATTATCGAGGCCACCCAGGCCATGGGCGCGAATGTGCGCCAGATCATATTCGGTGCGCTGTTGCCGGAAGCACTGCCGGGCATTATCGCCGGCATCACCGTCACCGCTATTACCCTGGTTTCCTATGCCGCCATGTCCGGGGTTATCGGTGGCGGCGGTCTCGGCGATCTGGCTATCCGCTTCGGCTACCAGCGCTTCCAGACCGATGTGATGGTCATCACCGTGGCCTTGCTGGTGATCTTCGTGCAGCTGCTGCAAATGGCCGGTGACCGGCTGGTTCTGTATTTCAGCCGCCGTTAAATCCCGTTCCCGGGGGAAATCCATCCCCCGGTAATTTATCTGTCTGACAGGAGAACAGAGATCGTGAATCTCAAGAAAACACTGCTGGCGCTGACTGCCGGCGCAAGCCTTTCCGTTTCCGTTGCAGCAACTGCTGAGACGCTGTCGGTTGCCGCCACGCCGGTGCCCCATGCCGAGATTCTGGAATTCGTGAAACCCATGCTGGCAGAGCAGGGTGTGGAGCTGGATATCAAAGTCTTCACCGATTATATCCAGCCGAATATTCAGGTTGATCAGAAGCGTATGGATGCCAACTTCTTCCAGCACACGCCCTATCTGGATGAGTTCAATGCCGGCCGTGGTACCGACCTGGTGACTGTCACCGGTGTGCATATCGAACCCTTCGGTGCCTATTCCGGCAAAATCGATTCTTTGGATGCCTTGGAAGACGGCGCGGTGGTGGCTATCCCCAATGATCCTACCAACGGCGGCCGTGCCCTGTTGCTGCTGCAGAACGCCGGGCTGATCAAACTCAGCGACAGCAGCAAAATCACCGCAACACCCCGTGATATCGCCGAAAACCCGAAAGATCTGGACTTCAAGGAGCTGGAAGCGGCTACCTTGCCGCGGATTCTGAATCAGGTGGATCTGGCGCTGATCAACACCAACTATGCGCTGGAAGCGGGCCTGAACCCCACTGAAGATGCGCTGCTGATCGAAGGTGCGGACTCGCCTTATGTGAATATTCTGGTGGCCCGTCCGGACAATAAAGACAGCGAAGCCATGAAAAAGCTGGCCGATGCGCTGACCTCCGATGAAGTCAAAGCCTTTATTCAGGACAAGTATGCGGGGGCGGTGGTGTCCGCTTTCTGACCTGATCTGCGGCCTTAAATGGCAGCCTAAAAAAAAGGCCGGACAGCTGACTGTCCGGCCTTTTTGCTTTTTTGTGGCAGCGGCTCAGTTGCCGGCCTGTTGATTGGCAAAGTGCTCCCGGGTCAGGCGGAACACCACCGGACTGAGCAACAGCAGCGCAACCAGGTTGGGCACCGCCATCAGTGCGTTAAGAGTATCGGCGACCAGCCAGACAAAGCCCAGGTTCAGGCTCGAACCCAGCGGAATGGCCAGAATCCACAGTACCCGGTAGGGGACGATGGCCTTAACCCCGAACAGGAACTCAACGGAGCGTTCGCCGTAAAAGGACCAGCCCAGAATAGTGGTGAAGGCAAAGATCGCCAGGGCGATGGCAACGATATAGTTACCCACACCCGGCAGCGCCGTATCAAAGGCCATAGAGGTCAGCTCTGCACCGGAGACACCGCTGGTCCAGGCACCGGAGGTGATGATGACCAGGCCGGTGATGGAACAGATGATAATGGTGTCGATAAAGGTGCCGAGCATGGCCACCATGCCCTGATTGATCGGGTTTTTGGTTTGCGCTGCGGCGTGGGCAATAGGCGCGGAACCCAAGCCGGCTTCGTTGGAGAAGATACCGCGTGCGACACCGAAACGAATCGCGGCCCAGACAGCAGCACCGGCAAAGCCGCCCTCAGCTGCGGCCGGACTGAAGGCATACTGAAATACCAGAGCCAGCGCAGCCGGAATCTCGGCCGCATTGATGGCCAGAACCACCAGGCCGGCCAGCAGATAGGAGATCGCCATCAGCGGCACCAGCGCACTGGCCACCTGACCGATACGGCGGATACCGCCGATCAGTACCAGTCCCACCAGTACCATCAGAATGATGCCGGTTGCCAGATGAGGCAGGCCGAAGCTGGCTTCCATCACGTCCGCGACCGAGTTGGCCTGAACCGTGTTGCCGATACCGAAGCCGGCAACGGCGGCGAAGATCGCAAACAGCACGCCAAGCCACGCCCATTTTTTACCCAGACCATTGCGGATGTAGTACATCGGACCGCCCACGTGGGCGCCGCGTTCATCCACTTCGCGGTACTTCACCGCCAGTACGGCTTCGGCATATTTGGTGGCCATACCGACCAGCGCCGTCAGCCACATCCAGAACAGCGCGCCCGGGCCACCGAGAAAAACAGCGGTCGCCACGCCGGCGATGTTACCGGTGCCGACGGTTGCCGACAGGGCGGTCATCAGCGCCTGGAACGGCGGGATCTCACCTTCCGACTCGGCATTGCTCGCGGTGCGGCCTTTCCACATCAGCCGGAATCCGGCGCCTAGTTTGCGGATCGGCATGGCCTTCAGCCCCACACTCAGAAACAGCCCCACGCCGAGAATAAGAACCAGCATGGGTGGACCCCATACCAATGAATTTATCGTTGAAATAAAGGCTGAAATTGCTTCCATGGGGTCTCCTGTCAATGAGATTGCCGGACTGTATACGTCCCGAAGTTCCGAGTTTAATCAATAATTGAGCGCTGTAAACCATTCTGATTGTTCACAATGAATATCAGAAATAGCCCTGTACAGTGCGCTGAACGCTGTTTTGCGATCCTGCTCAGATGACTGTCCCGGCTTGCGTAGTAAACTCAGGCAGCGGGCGCATCCTATGCCTCCATAAACAAAAACCCGGGTCGTATGCCCGGGTTTTTGTTTATAACCGCATGTCAGGAATCAAACCGGCCGCTAAACCACGCCCTGCTCCAACATGGCATCAGCGACACGGCGGAAACCGGCGATATTGGCGCCGAGTACCAGATTGTGCGGCTGATCGAAGGTCTTCGCCGTTTCACTGCAGCTCTGGTAGATACCTTGCATGATCTGCTGCAGACGTGTATCGACCTGTTCAAAACTCCACTGCTGCATGCTGGCATTCTGCGCCATCTCCAGCTGGCTGGTAGCCACGCCGCCGGCATTGGCTGCCTTGCCCGGACCATAATGGATATGTTCGGTGATAAAGACCTCCACAGCTTCCGGAGTAGAAGGCATGTTCGCGCCTTCACTGACACAGCGCACGCCGTTGCCAATCAGCGCGCGGGCATCAGCTTCGGTCAGTTCATTCTGAGT
Source organism: Granulosicoccaceae sp. 1_MG-2023 (assembly GCA_030546905.1). Taxonomy (GTDB): domain Bacteria; phylum Pseudomonadota; class Gammaproteobacteria; order Granulosicoccales; family Granulosicoccaceae; genus UBA7957. The sequence continues at coordinate 279,724 of JAUOPI010000001.1, forward strand.
CGCACAGGGGAAGGCGGCATCACCGGCATAGCGCCAAACCGCATGACCATCTTCGGGATAGGTATCAACAGGCGTGAACTCGGCTTTCGGGTGCTTTTGCAGATACTCCGCCAGCGAGCCGCGACGCTGTTCCTTAATCTGCTTCAGGGTTTCCGGGTTAATGCCGTGGCTGTCATACAGAGTACCGGTGGAGTCGGAGCAGGTGACCGGACGGGCGCCCAGCTGATACAACTTCTCAATGGTATAGGTAGCCACGTTACCGGCACCGGACACCAGACATGTTTTGTCAGCCAGGGAGTCGGCATGTGCTTTCAACATGTTCTCGGCAAAGTAGACACAACCGTAGCCGGTTGCTTCTTTGCGCACCAGAGAGCCGCCCCACAACAGACCCTTGCCGGTCAGAACGCCGTCATAGCGACCGGTCAGCCGCTTGTACTGACCAAACAAGTAACCGATCTCACGGGCGCCCACACCGATGTCACCGGCCGGCACGTCGGTTGTCGGCCCCACATGGCGATAGAGCTCATTCATAAAGGATTGGCAGAAGCGCATTATCTCCTGATCAGAACGTCCCTTGGGGTTAAAGTTGGCGCCCCCTTTGCCACCACCGAGCGCCAGGCCGGTCAGGGCGTTCTTGAAAATCTGCTCAAATCCCAGAAACTTGATGATCCCCGCATTGACCGAAGGGTGAAAGCGCAGCCCTCCCTTATAGGGACCAAGCGCCGAGTTGAACTCAATACGATAGCCCTTGTTCACCTGCACTTGCCCGTTGTCATCGACCCAGGGAATACGGAACATGATCTGACGTTCCGGCTCCACCATGCGTTCGATAATCCCACTGTCCCTGTAGCGGCTATCGGATTCCAGTAGCGGTTCCAGTGATTCCAGAACTTCCTCGACAGCCTGGTAAAACTCGGCCTGTGCCGGGCTGGAAGCCGTCAGCTGCGTAATGGTGTTGTGTATATAAGACATGGATATACCTTTACTAGGGTGGGTTAAACGTCGCGGGCGTTACCAAAGCCACAAACAGGTAACGACTGGCAGCAGTATTCCAGCCGGGCTGATCAACCAGGGAGGGCCACCTTTCCAAAAAACGCGCCGTATCTTACAGCACCACAGTGGTGCGCAAAAAGCACCAATTTGGTGCTTTTGTCATTTTTGTGCGCACATGATTCCTGTTGTAGTGTTGTTAAATATCTGTTTTGTAAGCAATAAAGACTCTTGTGGACTATCGGATGGTCAATTTAATGAGAGGCCTCTGATACCGGTAGTAACACGGGAAGCAACGCGCGCCGTTGTTAAGACCACTTAAAAGCGCTTCGCAATCCCTATCCGCACAACTGCCACAGGGGCTGGTTTCCGCTTGCCACCGTTCTGGAAACACAGGGTGCTTATCTCCGGCAGGTAAGAGTAGGTTTCAGGGACAAAACTGCTTATGCTGGTAACTGAAGACGTGCTATTGCAGACGTCGCCCCGTTTTTACATGAGCTCAATATTGCTATCTGACCCATTTGGGTCATGAATGAATGGAACGCCCTGTTTATTTTGAGGGTGGGGCTAATGGCAAAATACGTTAAGCGGAGGCGATAAGTGGACTCGTTGCGAAACAACACCCCACTTGACCACATCAATGTACTGAAGGTCTTGCCGGAGTACGAACGGCGCTCTCTGGCCAACGAGGAAGTGGTGCTGCGCCACTATCGTCGCGGCGATATTGTGGCCGAGCCGGGCACTCCGGCCAGAGCCGTGTTTTTTATCATCTCAGGCAAGGTTCGTCACCAAGCCTATTCCAGCGATGGCAAAGCGGTGCACTACGGTTTTGATGGCTGCGGTGGTTTGTTTGGCGAAGTCGAAGCCATTGAAGACTCCCCGCGGACTCTGGAAAGCAGTGCATTCTGCGATTCGACAATCGGATTGTTGCCGGCGGCCCGGTTCCGCGACCTGTGCGAAAAATACCCAGCGGTTGAACATGCCTTGCGGGCACTGCTGGTGCAACGCCTCGAAACCCAGATGCGCCGTGTCTTTGAGTTCACCACCTTGTCAGTTCGCGAGCGGGTGCGGCGGGAGATTGTCCGTATCGCCGAAGCCCAATTCAGATCTGCGCAGGACAGCACCGCTGAGACGCTGACGATTCACGAACCGCCCACCCATGCTGAAATTGCCGCCTGTATCAGTTCCCACCGCGAAGCGGTGACGCGCGAAATCAAATCCCTGGAGGCCGAAGGCGTTATCGTTTGGAAGCGTGGTTGCTATCAGGTCCGGGATTTCCCGCGCTTGCGCGAGCTGGCCAGCTGACATCACCCGCGCTCTGCAGTCGTTCTGCTGTTTTATGTAAGGGAAATCTTACGCACAATCCCTGATTTTCAGACCACTCCCGATAGCGAATAATCAACCGTGGCTCGTCAGTATGAATGGGCTTCCTACCAGTGCCGCCGGGTCAAGCTGTCCGTGTCGCCGAAAGGGCAGCAGACATCCTGAAATCCGATGGGAGGCGCTTTGCGTTTTGTCTCCCACCACTGCCTGTGGTAAAGCGCCGATGCCGTCACTGCAACTTCGTCTTGAGCGGGATTTTTTTGCCCGGATAAGCAATATGCCCCGTTGTCCGCGCCTGTTGCTGGACAAGCTGGGCCGCATTTGTGTGGTCAACGAAGCGGCTGCCGCGATAATCCGCGACAGTGGGCACTTCCGTGTCCGGCAGGGCAGTCTCGGACTGCGCAATCCGACACTGCACAGGCATTTCTGTGAAGCACTGGAACGCAGTGCGCGGCCGGCCGATGCCGCTCCGGCAAGCCAGAACCGCGTGCATGTGAGCGCCGCCGGCAAGACGCCGGGTCTGGTTCTGGTCGTTTCGTACTTTTCCGCCGGCCATAGCGCGGCGTCGGCTTATGTGATGGTTTCGTTGTATAAACCGGATGTGCCGCCATTGCAGATCCGTGCAGGCGATATCGCCGTGATACAGAGCCTGTATGAACTGACCGCTGCCGAATGCAACATCGCCTCTGCGATGCTGGAGGGAAGGACCGTGGCGCAGACCGCGCAGGCGCTATGCATCACGCCTCAGACCGTGCGCCAGCATCTCAAAAGCATCATGCGCAAAACCGGCACCCACCGTCAGGCCGAACTGATAGCGCTATTGCTGCGTAATGGTTGTGTCGGGTGATGAGACGGGCTTAGCGGCGCAGAGCCTGCAGGTCGGCGACGACCTGTTGGTCTTCGCGGTAGCGGCGGATTTTGGCGAGCAGCTCAGAGGAGGTCTGCCGGGTCCAGTTGAGGATGTCGCGGGTGAGTTCGTGGCGGGTAAAATCCTCCCAAAGCGTCTGCTCGCGCAGGGCAGTATCGGCCTTTGCCAATGACGTGCGCAGCGTGCCGAGATACTGATCCGTATTGTCCGGTAATTCCGGCAGATAGGCGTGCATATCGGCATTTTCCGGCGCATAGGGATCGCCCACGTACAGGACGGTGGCGACCAGCGCCGCGGCAACGAGCAGGGTCTTGCTGGGGAGGAACATGAAAAACCTTATCCGGAGAGTTTGACGCAGTTCATATAATAACCGCTGGCGCCGCCGCCGTGACGTAGCTGATTACCTGAAATTGCGTTGCATTTGTGTTAGTCAGCCGGCGAGGATGAAATCGTCCGGCTCATGCAGGCCGGCTTCCAGCAGCATTGCGCGCAGACGTTCGCCGGCACCGCGCGCGCCGACTGCGCCGACCAGCAGCGCGTCCCCGCGCTCAGCGGTGACTTCGCTGAGGCCTATAACCGGACGGTCACGTTTGAGACGGCCGATCTTGTGCGGGGCTATATCCACAAAAGCCTTAACTTCCACGCCCAACGAGAGCAGTACATCGCAAAGTTTCAGGGCCAGCTTGCCGGTCCCGCAGATCATCGCCGGACGGTTGCGCAGCACGGACTCGGACATGGCCCAGGCTTTGAGCTTGATAAATTCTTTGGGGCTGTAGCGAGTGTCCGTGCGGGTCAGGCGCGCCTGATGCTCGCGCCACAGCAGCACAAGCTCATCGACCTTGCCCATAGGGATGGCTTTCAGCCAGGCGCGCAACCACAGGTCGTAGTCCTCCGGCCAACTCAGGTCCCGGTACAGGCCGGTTTGTTTGAAAACATCGCGGCGGATCAGCACGCTGGGGTGGCAAAGCGGGCTTTCAATAAAAATATCACGGCTGATATCGGCGTTGTCTTTCAGGCTGTTGAGCCATGCGACATAGTGCAGATTGCCCTGGCCGACGTCATCGTCTTCGTTAAACATCTCCACCCGGCCGCTGATGATGCCGGTCTGCGGATGCGCGTCCGCGTAAGCCAGTTGCAGTGCCAGCCGCTCGGGCGTGCTGATGTCGTCAGCGTCCATGCGGGCGATAAACTGCCCGCGTGCTTTGATGATGCCCAGATTGAGGCTGTCGACGATACCGTCGCCGTTATGCCGCAGAATCCGCAGCCGCGGGTCATCCGGCAGCGTATCGATGGCGCCGTCGTGGCTGTGATCGTCGATCAGCAACAGCTCCAGATCGTCCATGGTCTGTGACAAGACGGAATCGACGGCCGGGGCCAGGTAGCGACCGGCATTGCGCACCGGCATTACCACCGAAACGCGTGGCGGGGAGGTGTTCATCGGGGTTTCCCTGTGGTCTCAGGCGCCGGCGTCAGCGCTTTTCCATTTGATATTGCAGCCCATTGAGGGCTGCTGCAGGGCAGGCGCGGGGCGGCCTTCGAGCAGCGCGTCGGCGGCATTGCGCAGGTCGCGACCGTCGGGCTTTATCTGATTGCCCGGACGGGCCTCATCAAAGCGTCCGCGGTAAAAAAGCGTCCCGTCAGGGGCAAACAAAAAGAAATCCGGTGTGCAGACGGCACCGAAAGCCTTGGCTGCAGACTGGCTTTCATCGTACAGATAAGGGAAGCTGAAGCCGCTTTGCGCGGCAAATTCGGCCATTTTGTCAGGACTGTCGTCCGGATAGGCCGTGGCGTCGTTGGCGTTGATGGCGATCAGTTGCAGGCCTCGCGGCTGATAGTCGTGGCCGAAGGCGCCCAGCGCCTCGCGGATTAGCAGCACAAACGGGCAGTGATTGCAGATAAAAGCCACCAGAACCGGTTTGCCGGTGAGCGTCTCCGAGCTGACCATACGGCCGCTGCCCGGTTCCGGTAGGGCAAAGGACGGCAGCGGGCTGCCGATATCAATCATAAGGGACTCCGTCAGGGCCATGAAATACTCCGTATTACTGTCTGATCTTCGCGGGATGACATTCCCGGGACTGCTGATTAGACTTTAACGTTATCACTCAGGAATGTCAGGAACTCGCGTGGAAGGTCAGTTATATACCGTTTCAGCCCCCTCAGGCGCCGGCAAAACCAGCCTGGTGCGTCAGCTCATGCAGCGCGTACCGGATTTGAAAGTGTCGGTTTCACACACCACGCGGCCCATGCGTCCCGGTGATCTGGAGGGCCGTGACTATTTCTTTGTCGATAAGCCCCGCTTTGAGCAGATGATCGCCGACGGCGCGTTCCTGGAATACGCACAGGTCTTCGACAACTACTACGGCACCAGCCGGGCGGCGGTCGAAGCGACCCTGAAAGCCGGCCACGATGTGCTGCTGGAGATCGACTGGCAGGGTGCTTCACAGGTTAAGCAACTGCTGCCGGACACCTGTTCGATCTTTATTCTGCCGCCCTCGCGTGAAGCGCTGGTCGAACGCCTGCAGGGCCGTGGCCAGGACTCCGAAGAGGTCATTGCGCGGCGCACCGCCGAGGCTGTGGCCGAGATGGTGCATTACCATTCTGCGGACTACCTGATTATCAATGATCAGTTCGACGTGGCGGTGCATCAGCTGGTGTCCCTGGTGGAAGCAGGGCGTCTGACCTTGCAGCGCCAGCAGGCCCGGCACCATGATCTGATCGAAAAACTGCTGAGCCGCTAGCCTTGCAAGCCTGACATGGTGGAAAACTTGCGCTTTTGGCTGGTTTTTGGCATGTCGTTTAACTAGAATCAAAATCAGCCTGCCGGTAAGCCCCGTCCTGATCCCGTTTGCTCTCTGCTACGGCCTGATTCAAGTGCCGGGCTACCGGTGCCGTATTGACTATAGAATTTCCGGAGTAAGACTCTTATGGCACGAGTGACCGTCGAGGACAGCCTCGAGAAAGTTGCAAACCGTTTCGAACTGGTCCTGTTGGCAGCCAAGCGCGCCCGCGACATCAGCATGGGTGCCGAGGCAATGGTGCCGGAAGAAAAAGACAAACCCACCGTTATCGCCCTGCGTGAAATCGCCGAGGGTCTCATTGACGACAGTTATGCACGCAAACAAGCTGCGATCGAAGCCATCGAGCTGCCGCCGATGAATCTCGACGCTGACGCCGGATTGCGATAAGCGACGAGCCCGGATCTCACCGCGTGAGCCAAGTGCCGGAACGACGACCGTCACCCTACCCTGGTCAGGAAGAGATCAACGGCCTTCTGCGTTCGCTGGAAGGCCGTTTCAATGAAGTTCAGCTCGATACGATCTACGACGCCTATCTGCTGGCGGCCGAAGCTCATGACGGGCAAACCCGTAAATCGGGCGAAGCCTACATTTTCCACCCGCTTGCTGTTGCCCGCATTGTTGCGGAGATGAACCTCGATTCGCAGAGTGTTGTCTGCGCGATCCTCCACGACGTCCTTGAAGATACCGAGATCACCCGCGACGAGCTGGAAAGCCAGTTCGGCGAGGATGTGGCCAGTGTGGTCGACGGCCTGAGCAAGCTGACCTCGCTTGAGTTCAGTTCCGCTGTCGAAAAACAGGCCGCCAACTTCCAGAAAATGATGTTGGCCATGGTCCACGACATCCGCGTCATCCTGATCAAGCTGGCTGACCGGCTGCACAATATGCGCACGCTCGGGGTGATGATCCCCGAGAAAAAGCGCCGTATTGCCCGTGAAACCCTGGAAATCTTCGCGCCGATCGCCAACCGCCTCGGTATTTACGCGATCAAAAACGAGCTCGAAGACCTGGGCTTCAAGTCGTTGCATCCGATGCGCTACCGGATTCTCGAAGAAGCCGTCGGCCGCGCACGTATCAACCGCCGCCAGTTGGTGGAAAAAGTCGAGGAGCGGATCGCCGACAAGCTCAACGAGCAGGGCATCCGTGGCACGGTCAGAGGCCGTGAGAAACACCTCTACAGCCTTTACCTGAAAATGCGTGACCGGCAGATGTCGTTCCAGGAAGTCTACGACGTCTACGCGCTGCGCGTGGTGGTGCCGAGTGAGTCCGATTGTTACCGCACGCTCGGCGTAGTGCATTCAGTACACAAGCCTGTCCCCGGCAAGTTCAAAGACTATATCGCCATTCCCAAAGCCAACGGCTATCAGTCGCTGCACACCATGTTGCAGCATCCGGCCGGCGTCCACGTGGAAGTGCAGATCCGCAGTCAGGACATGGACGAATACGCTGAAACCGGCGTAACTGCGCACTGGATTTACCGCGACGGAAGTAAGAGCACCGCGCAGCAGAACACCCGTCAGTGGCTGTCCAATCTGGCCGATATGCAGCAAAGCGCTGACACCGAGGTGGAATTCCTCGAGAACGTTAAAGTCGATCTGTTCCCGCGCGAGATCTATGTCTTCTCGCCCAAAAGCGATATCTACCAGTTGCCGAAAAATGCAACCCCGGTCGATTTTGCCTACGCCGTACACTCGCAGATCGGCAACACCTGTATTACGGCGAAGGTCGACAAACGTTGGGCCTCGCTCAGCACGCCGCTGAAATCCGGCCAGACTGTCGAAGTGGTCACCTCCGAGAACGCCACCCCTAGCCCGCTGTGGCTGAACTTTGTGGTTACCGCAAAAGCCCGTACGGCGATCCGCCACTACCTGAAAAACCTCGATCAGGCCAAGGCCAGCCAGTTTGGCCGCCGCCTGATTGACCGCGCACTCGGCCGTTACAGCCACAATATCGAAGACATCACTGAAGAACGCATGAATGTGATGCTCGACGAATTGCATCTGGCCGATACCGAAGCCCTGTTTGTCGATGTCGGGCTGGGCAATCATCTGCCGAGCCGGATTGCCGCCAGGCTGGTGGGGCATGAAAACAGCGAGGGTGAAACCGAACTGCCGAAACCGACCAACGAAAGCGGACCTTTGCTTGTCGAAGGGCGTGAAGGTTCGGTGTTGTCGCTGGCCAAATGTTGTCACCCGATCCCCGGTGATAATATCCAGGGCTTTATCACGCCGGGCAAAGGCGTTCTGGTACACCGCTCATCGTGCCGTAATATCAAGCGTTTTGCGCGACGTCCGCGTGAGTGGGTCAATGTGGAATGGTCGCCGGACTACAATGGCGATTTTCTGGCCGTGATTACCCTTGAGCTGGAAAACAAACCCGGCGCCCTGGCCCGGGTGGCGACGACCTTGCACAGCATGCGTTCCAATATTGAAGACGTGGACATCGAAAACCCGGGCGACAAGAACACCGTCATGCGGTTTGCATTGACTGCGGAAAATCGTCACCATCTCGCCAGAATTATCCGCCGCCTGCGTAACCTGTCTTTGGTGCAGCGGGTGCGCCGCGACTACTGATAGCGTCGGTCTGACGGTATTGGTTCTCACCGCTTCACTGTTTCGGGAGGGCAATGTGTCCAACAAACGCATTTCCACAGTACAAGCCCCCGGCGCATATGCTCAGGCGCCACAGACCACCGGACTTGCATTTTCTGCCCGGGCGCTGACCCCGACAGCCGGCGCGGCCCCGGTTATGCCGCGCCCGGTTTAAACGCACTGTAGTGACGGGCCTATGAACAACTCCCCGACAGCGGCGCAAACCGTACGCACCACGCTGGCCGAAAAGCCGGTCACAGTACTCAAAGGCGTCGGCCCCAAGGTGCAGGAAAAGCTTGCCCGCCTGCACATCGAAACGGTTCAGGATGTCTTGTTTCATTTGCCCCTGCGCTATCAGGACCGCACCCGTATCACAGCCCTCGGTTCACTCTCGCCCGGCATGGAAGCGGTGGTCGATGTGGAAGTGAAAGTCGCCGATGTGATCTACCGGCGTCGCCGTTCCCTGCTGTGCAAGGTGGCGGACGGGACCGGCAGTCTGACGCTGCGTTTTTTCCATTTCAGCAAGGCTCAGCAGGAAAACCTCAAGCCTGGCACGCGACTGCGTTGTTTCGGTGAGGCTCGCCGTGGCCCCGCGGGACTGGAGATGGTGCATCCGGAGTACACGCTGCTGAGCGCGAATATGGATGTGGATGACTCGCTCACTGCTATCTATCCCACCACCGACGGACTCCACCAACTGACCTGGCGAAAGCTTACCGATCAGGCGCTGGCCTTGCTGTCTTCCAATCGCGTATTACAAGACTGGATGCCGGCGTCCGTGCTCGAGGGCTATGGATTTCCTGATCTGCGGCAGGCACTGATGACGGTGCATCGTCCGCAACCGGACGAAGATCTGGCCGCCCTGGCAGACGGTATGCATCCGGCCAACCGCCGACTGGCTTTTGAAGAGCTGATTGCGCACCGTCTGGGTTTGTTGGCGATGCGTGCGAAAACGCGCCGTCTTGAAGCGGCACCGATGCAGGTTGAAGGTAAACTGGCGACGGCTTTTATCGGCAATTTGCCTTTCGATCCCACGGCCGCCCAGGCGCGCGTGATCGCTGAAATCAACACGGATTTAAATGCTGCCGAGCCCATGCTGCGGCTGGTTCAGGGCGATGTCGGCGCCGGTAAGACAGTGGTCGCGGCGGCAGCGGCAGCGCGCGCCGTGGAAGCGGGATTTCAGGTCGCGGTAATGGCCCCGACGGAAATCCTCGCTGAACAGCATCTGCTGAATTTTTCCGCTTGGTTCGAGGCCCTCGGTGTCAGTGTCGGTTGGCTGTCAGGCAAGATGACCGCAAAGCAGCGTCGCGACAGTCTGGCCGCTGTCGCTGCCGGTACCGATCAGATCGTGGTCGGCACCCATGCCTTGTTTCAGGATGATGTGGTTTTCCATCGTCTGGGTCTGACGATTATCGACGAGCAGCACCGCTTCGGCGTGCATCAACGTCTGGCCTTGCGTAACAAGGGCGCTGACGGCGACCTGACGCCGCATCAGCTGATCATGACGGCAACACCGATACCGCGCACGCTGGCGATGACGGCCTATGCGGATCTGGATTGTTCGGTGATCGATGAGCTCCCGCCGGGACGCAAGCCTGTTACCACGGTGGCGGTGGCGACCTCCCGTCGTGCGGAAATCATTGAACGGGTGCGTCGCGCCATAGGCGAGGGGCGGCAGGTCTATTGGGTCTGTACTTTGATCGAAGAGTCCGACGCCTTGCAGGCGCAGGCCGCCGAAGACACGGCGAATGTGCTGATCGAAGCCTTGCCCGAATACAGTATCGCCCTGGTCCACGGGCGTATGAAGGCCAAAGAAAAAGACCTGGTGATGCAGGCATTTAAAAACCGCGAGGTCGATTTATTGGTGGCCACCACGGTTATCGAAGTGGGTGTGGACGTGCCGAATGCATCGCTGATGATTATCGAAAACGCCGAGCGTCTGGGTTTGTCGCAGCTGCATCAGCTGCGTGGCCGGGTCGGGCGCGGCAGCGCTGAGAGCAGCTGCGTGCTGGTCTATCAGCCGCCCTTGTCGCAAACCGCGCGGGAGCGCATCGCCATTATGCGCGAGACCAACGACGGTTTTGTGATCGCCGAACGCGATCTGGAGATTCGTGGCGCCGGTGAATTACTCGGCACACGCCAGACCGGTCTGGCCGGTTTCCGTATTGCAGATCTGGCACGCGACGACGACCTGCTGGATCCGGTCAGCGAAGCCGCAGCACTGATTGTTGAACAACACCCCGAGGCGGTCGCGCCATTGATCAAGCGCTGGATCGGCGAGGAAAAACGCGAGTACGGCGGCGTCTGAATCCGCTTTATCTGCCAAAGCGGCGGATTCTGTCCGCACGACGGGCGGGCTACGCAAACCGCCTTTGCCGGCTCACTCGATGGGCAGATGGCTGCCGGACTTGATCGCTTTGACGGCGATCTGTGTCTCAATCGCCCGCACGCCGGGAATGCGGCGGATAACATTAATCCGCTCGGAGAACTCATCCAGATCGCGGAACACCATCTGCAGCAGATAATCCATGTTGCCGGTGATGCAGTGGCAGCTTTGCACCCAGTCCAGATCATTAACAATGGATTCAAAGGCGTCGGTCAGCGCCAGATCATGGCTGGAAAATGACACCTGCGTAAACGCTGTTACCGTAAAACCCAGCTTGCGGGGCGAAATAACCGCTCGGTATTCCTCAATAAAGCCGTTGCTTTCCAAGGATTTCCAACGCCGCCAACAGGGCGTTTCGCTGAGATTAATCTCCTCGGCCAGCCGCGCATTGCTCAGGCGCCCGTCCTGCTGCAGCCGTTTGAGAATCGCCAGGTCCGTCTTATCCAGATTAATTGAGGAAGAATCTTGCTTATCTGATCCCATGTTGAGACTACTCCTCTAATGAATGCTGTTTTTGTGCTTGTTATACCGAACTATAACCCAAGCTCCCGGCGCTTTATTGAAAAGCCTTGGGACTGAAGGCAATAGGCCTGAAACCGGTGGATAAGGCTTGAGCGGCAGCACTGCCTCCGGGGGCTGTTATCTTGTCAGATATAAAAAAGGCGCCCCGAAGGGCGCCTTTTTTTGCTGTGGCCGGGGGCCGTCCGGGTTTACAGCTTCTCCAGCATGTTGTTGTGCTGGGCGCGGATTTCTTCTCCGGGTTCGGCGTCGAACAGGGAAACCAGCACTACGGCAAGAGTGGCGAAGAGGATACCGGGGACGATCTCGTAGAGATCAAACAGGCCACCGGAAAGCTGTTTCCAGATCACCACTGTCAGCGCACCGACGACAATACCGGCGAGGGCACCGTTGCGGGTCATACGCGGCCAGTAGAGGCTCAGCAGCAGTGCCGGGCCAAAGGCGGCGCCGAAGCCGGCCCAGGCATAGGAGACCAGATTGAGGACGCTGGAATCCGGGTTAAAGGCCAGCATCAGGGCCACCACGGACAAGACCAATACCGCTGCCCGGCCAACATTGACGATTTCTGTCGGACCGGCATTGGGACGGAACAGTTTTTTGTAAAAGTCTTCCGCCAGAGCCGATGAGGACACCAGCAGCTGGGAATCGGCGGTACTCATAATCGCCGCCAGAATCGCCGCCAGCAGGATGCCGGCAATCACCGGATGAAAGGCGGCGTTGACGAGGACCATAAAGATTTTCTCCCCGTCGCTCACATCGCCGCTCATATGGCCGTTGACATAGACCAGCCCGGCCAGTCCGACGCCGATGGCACCGGCCATGGACAGACCTGACCAGATCACCGCGATACGGCGTGCTGTGGGGATCTCTTCGTTGCTGCGGGAGGCTTTGAAACGCGCCAGAATATGCGGCTGACCGAAGTAGCCCAGGCCCCAGGCGACCAGCGAGACGATACTGATCCAGCTCAGGGCATTACCGTCTTTGTCGTTGAACAACGTCAGCAGTTGCGGGTTCAGCTCCCGCAGCGATTCGAACATGGCATTCCAGCCGCCATCCATTTGCATCACCATGACCGGCACGATCAGCAGCGCCGCGGCCATCAGCAGGCCTTGTATCAGGTCCGTCCAGGAGACCGCGAGAAAGCCGCCGAACAGGGTGTAGGAGACCACGCAGACCGTACCGACGATCACAGCGATGCTGTAGTCCATGCCGAAGACGCTCTCGAACAACTTGCCGCCGGCGACCAGCCCCGAGCTGGTGTAGAACAGAAAAAACAGCAGAATGAAAAACGCTGAGATCACCTGCAGCAGGCGCGAGTTGTCGCGGAAACGGTTAGCAAAGTACTCGGGCAAGGTCAGGGAGTCGTTGGCCACGATGCTGTAGGTGCGCAGCCGCTTGGCCGCGAACAGCCAGTTGGCCCAGGTGCCGGCCAGCAGGCCGCCGGCCAGCCAGAACGCTTCGAAACCCGAGGCATAGGCGTAGCCGGGCAGCCCGAGCAACAGCCAGCCGCTCATGTCAGAAGCGCCGGCTGACAGCGCAGCCGGCCAGGGGCCGAGAGAACGGCCACCCAGAAAATAGTCGGAGGAGTTGCTGGTACGCCGGTAGGCGTAAAAGCCGATCCCCAACATCACAATCAGGTAGACGACAAAGGTGGCGTAGATGGCGAGGTTGTTATCGGTCATGTTGAAGTCTCTTTATCGTTGGGCCCGGAGGCCGGAACGTGTCTGCAGGTGCTTCGGCGCGGTGTTGCGCTTGCCTGCGGACCCGATGTAGTTGCTGGCGGTTCAGTGCGCGGAGCCGATTCCCAGTGGCCGTAGGGGCTGCGGCGTTCAGGAAAAGAATTCTTGCGTATCTGATCCGTTTTTGAGTGTATTCCTCCAAAAAACGTGACTCTGGCGCTTGTTATAGCAAGGACATTTCGGGGGCTCAACATAAAATAATGCCGTTGAATCTGAATCAACGGCCGCTCCGGCCGGCGCGCAAAGCGCGGGGAATCTGACCAATGCTGAGCCTTTACCTGAACTTTTCTGCGTTTGCCTTCGCAGCTTCCATCACGCCCGGACCGACCAATCTGATCTCGCTGATGATCGGCACGCGCCGCGGTGCGCCGGCTGCGCTGCCTTTTATTCTCGGCGCCTCATTCAGCATGGCGCTGATTCTCTGGCTGTCGGGCATGGGCCTGGCGCCCTGGATCGGACGTTATCCCTGGCTCAGGACCGGGCTGACGCTGGCCGGTGCGCTGTGGATGAGTTATCTGGCCTGGAAGCTGGCTTTTGCCAAATCAGTGACGAGTACGCAGACGCACAGGACGCAGACGCCGGGCTGGTTGCAGGGGGCGGGCTTGCAATGGGTGAATCCGAAAACCTGGATGATGGCTCTGTCGACGCTGTCCTTGTTCGCCCTGCCCGGTGCGGACGGCTTACATCATGTATCGCGTCTGGCTTTGATCTTTTTTGTGGTGGCGGTTCCCTGTCAGCTGGTCTGGGGTTGTCTGGGGCAATCGGCCAGCCGTCTGCAGCAATTCTCCCGCTGGGAAGCGTGGATTAACCGCACCCTGGCGCTGGCCTTGTTGCTGATCGTCTGGGGCGCTGTGTTGGCAGACTGAGCTGCGAGCACAGGCGATCAGGCGAGGCGGATTGTGTAGCTCAGCTGATCGGCTACGGGTTCGTCGCCGGTGATATGGAAGCCGCACTTCGCAAGAACCCGCTGTGAGCCGGTATTGCCGCTTGCGATGCCGCCGGTCAGCGTCTGTACACCGTTCTCACGGCTGCGTTTGACCACACCGCGGACCAGCTCGCTGGCATAACCGTGTCCCCAGGCCGGTTCCTTCAGCAGATAACCCAGACGCAGATGCGGGCCGTGCTCGTGGCCCGAGAGAATAAGAAAGCCGATGGCCTGTTTGTCGGATTTGCTGACGATCAGATAGGTGGAGCCTTCCTTGTCGCGCTCGCTGAGCCATTGCGCGGCGCGTTGCCGCGTATACCTGCCTTGCCAGGCCGGTGGCAGGCATTGGGTAACCTGCGGTGTGAGTATCTCCTGCACGGCCGCTACCGCGTCCTGCGAAGCCCATTGCGTGCTGTCCAGCGAATGCCATTCGTCAACCAGAAGCCGTTCCGTTGCAAACTGCATAGTCTTAACCTGCGTTTTGTATCCCTGTCGAACAGGGAAAAGACCCGGCGGGTCTGAGATCAAGTTAGCAGAAAGCGGCACTGCTGTGATGTTTTATGGTGTAACGTCACATTATCCTGCACGGTGCAGGTTTTTTGCCCGCTTCAGCAATAGCAGCAACAGGCCGCAGAGTGCCCCGCTGAGCGCGCCGTACAGATGCGCATCGACCACCACATGACCTCCGGCCATGGCGGCGCTGCCCGGCACGGAACCCATGACTTGCTCCCAGCCCAGTTTCGCGATCACCAGTGCCAGCAGCACCGAACCGGAGAGCGGGTAGCGACGCAGGTCTGCCAGCGCACCGGCGATCATCAGCCCGTGCAGGGCTCCGGAAAAGCCCACATACCAGCGCAGCTCCGGATTCAGATAATACAGCCCCAGACCGACACCGGCGCAGCTGGCGGTAATAATGAGCAACCACTGCGGCAGTGAATAAAGGCGCCAGAAAAGCAGTGCAATCATTGCCAGCCCGCTCATATTCATCAGCCAGTGGGACAGGCCGAGGTGAACAAAATTGCCGCTCAGTAATAACCACCATTGACCCATTCCGATTGCCGTGCGGTCAAAGCGGAGACTGTCCGCGTAGCCGCCCAGTTGCAGCAACAGGCTGATCAGGCCGAGCAAAAGCGGTAGGTAGTAGGTGCGTAACAAGGAATGGAGAGAATTTTGCAAGATGGCGTCTCTGCAGTGGCAACTGATTAAATTTAAACAAGGTTGGCCGACATGGCTGCGGCTGAGCCTGCGCAAAACCGATGCCATGCTATGCTCAACACGATTTGCCGTAAACGCCTCTTTGACCGGGGCGATGGCACAGCGCCGCGGGCGCATATGTATTTTGGATCAAGGGAGTTTACAAGCAATGAAGTCAAACCGTCGCGTCAAAAAGCAGACTGGTTTTACACTGATCGAGATTATGGTGGTGGTCGCCATCATCGGCATTCTTGCCGCCGTCGTCGGCCCGCAGATCTTCGATCGCCCGGACGAAGCGCGTCAGGTCAAAGCGCGTCAGGACATCGGTACCCTGGTGCAGGCGCTGGAGCTTTATCGTCTGGATAACTTTGTTTACCCGTCGACCGAGCAGGGCCTGCAGGCACTGGTTGAAGAACCCAGCGGTGACCCGGAGCCGGCCAACTGGAAAGAAGGCGGCTATATCAAGAAAGTCCCGAACGATCCCTGGGGTCGTGAATATGATTACATCAGCCCCGGCGAGGAAAGTGATTTTGACATCATTTCCTACGGCCGCGACGGCGTCGAGGGCGGTGAAGGCTTCGACAGCGATCTGACCAGCAACGATCTCTGAGCCGTGACATGACGGGCGGGTCTGTTGACCCGCCGCGCCGCATCCCCATGACGAAACCTTTCAGCCTCAGCCGCCCCGGTACCGCGCAGCGCGGGTTCACCCTGATCGAGATACTGGTGGTCATAGTGGTGATCTCGGTCCTGAGCACGATGGTGGTGCTTAACACCAACCTCAGCAACCGCAGCAAAGATATCGAGGAAAAGGCCCGCCAGCTGCATCAGCTGATTATGCTGGCCGCAGACGAAGCGGTCTTTTTGCAGCGTGAACTCGGCCTGCGCCTTGGCACCGAAGGTTACAGCTTCTATCAGCTGGTCACGACGGCGCCGCCGCAGGAAGACGACGAAAGCGACGCCACTGAGGGACAGTCCGGCGCTGTTGAGGAAGAAGAACAAAGCTTTAAACCCTATTGGGTCGAACTCACCGACGACCGTCGCCTGCGGGCCCGCGATTATCCGGAAGACATGCTGGTCGAGCTCACGCTGTCCGGCGTGGAAGTGGTGATTGAGGACCCCAGCGAAACCGATATTGAGACCTTTGCCGTCAAACCGCACATCATGATTTTGTCCAACGGTGAAATGATGCCGGACTTCAGCATCCGTCTGGCAGATCCGCAGAGCGATAGTGTGTACGTGATCGGCACAGGCCGTGAGCAGCCGGTTGTGTTCGAGCGGCTGGACTGATCATGCGCAGTAGCAGAGGCTTTACCCTGATCGAAGTGCTGGTGGCAATGGCCATACTTGCATTGTCGATGTTTGCACTGATGCAGACCGCCGCCAGCCAGTCGCGCAATATCAGCTCTCTGCGTGACCGTGCGCTGGCCGAATGGGTTGCCGCCAACAAACTCGCTGAACTGCAAGCCCTGCACAGTTGGGGTTCAACCGAAAAACAAAGCGGTGAAACGACCATGGCCAATGTGAACTGGTATTGGCAGGCCGAATTTTTTGAGGTCAATGACGACGATCTGCGCCGGGTCGAGATCAGCGTGCGCCGCAATCCGGACAGCAAAAATCCCATCTACCGCCTGCCGGGTTTTCTGGCCAGTCCACGGGTATTTGTGTCTGAGCAATCGGCGGAAGAAAGCTGATGCGCCGCAGTCGACGACAATCTCAGAGCGGTTTCACCCTGATCGAGCTGCTTGTGGCCAGCGCAGTGTTCGCGATTATCGGCGGTGCCGCCTATGTGGGCTGGTACCAGATACAGCAAACCCGCGAGACCGTTTCCCAACACAGCGAACGGCTGGCAGAGCTGCAACGGGCTTTCTATTGGATCGGTGAAGATATCGAACAACTGGTCCTGCGACCGGTTGTGGATGAAGTCGGTTCTACAAACCTGTCCCTGACGTACAGCGAGCAGGGCGTTTCGCTGCTGGAATTCACCCGCACTGGCTGGAGCAACCCGGCCGAAGACGTCACCCCGGCGCGCAGCCATTTGCAGCGGGTCGCTTACTTTGTCGAAGACGGCAAGCTCTACCGCAAATACTGGTATGAGCTGGACCGCTTTGTTGAAGGCGAGCCGACCGAGCGGCGTCTGATCTCCGACCTGGCCGGTATCCGTGTGCGTTTTCTTGACGGCACTGAATGGACCGAACAATGGCCGCCGGCCAATGCCGAAGTGGAGGACGATCTCTTACCCACGGCGCTGGAGTTTACTTTTGATCTTGACGATATGGGCGAGATCACCCGGCTATTTGTGGTGCCCGGATGAACAGTCACAAACAACAAGGCGTGGCGATTATTACGGTACTGCTGATGGTTGCTTTGGCCACCATCACGGTGGTTGCCATGACCAGCCAGCAACGCCTGGATATACGCCGTGCGGCCAATCAGCAGGCCTTGCAGCAGGCCAGATCGCTGGCGCTCGGCGGGGAGAAGTTTGCCGCCGCGACCCTGATGCGGGACAAAACCGATGAGCTCACCGCTGACACCGATACCCTCGGAGAAGAGTGGGCACAATCCTTGCCGCCTTTGCCGGTAGACCAGTCTACAATCAAGGGCTGCGTGTTCGATATGCAGGGCCGCTTCAATCTGAACAACCTGCTGACCGGCAACGGCTCGATTGATTCGCAGTACTACAGTCAGCTGCAACGCCTGCTCAGTGCGCTGGCGATTGATTCGGCAAAAGCAGACGCGATAGCGGACTGGCTGGACGAAGATAGCGAAACGACCGGCTCCGATGGCGCTGAAGAGGACTATTACAGTGGTCTGGATGTGCCTTACCGGCCGGCCAACCGCGAGATGGTCAGCATCAGCGAGCTCAAGCTGGTTAAAGGCTTTAATCCGGCCGACGAAGATGAAATGGCGGATTTACAGGTATTGCTGCCGCACGTGGCGGCCTTACCCGGCGTGACTCTGGTTAACGTCAATACGGCGACGCCGGCTGTGATTGCCTCCTTGTCCGATGAAATCGGTGAAAAAGCCGATGACTTGACCCGCTGGGATGATGACGGCTGGGAGAGCTACCCCGAGTGCGAAGATGTGCTGGATGTGGCCGAGCTGGTGGAAACCGTGGCGGCACAGGCCGAAGGCGGTGAGCGCGAGTCATATGACAGCGTTGATGATTTTATCAGCGCAGCGGGCGTGGCCGATGATGACCTGAGTGACCGTCTGTCAGTGTCATCAGAATTTTTCCGTATCCGCGTGGATGTGGCGACCGGCGAAACCGGCGTCACTCAGTTCACCCTGGTACGGCGACTCGATCAGGGCGCGAGCGAAGTGCTACAGCGTTCGCGTCAGGTATTTTAACGGGATAGAAAACTTGTCCAAAAACATCATAGTCAGCGTTCTTGACGACGACCTCGATGAGGTGAGCTGGTTGGTCTGTGACGATCAGGGCTCACCTGTGTCGGCGTCGCGCACAGCAACGCTGGAACAGGCAGCGACACAGGTCGAAGGACGCCGGGTCACCGTTGTGGTACCGGCCGACTGGGTCGTATTGCTGTCTGCTGAAATGCCCGCTTCGGCGGCATCACGCTTGACCCGATTGCTGCCCAACGTCCTCGAAGAGCAGCTCTCTGAAGATGTCGAGAAACTGCATTTTGCGCCCGGTAAACGCCGTGCCGGCAATCGCTGGCCGGTGGCGGTAATCTCCCACGAGCGAATGCAGCGTATGCAGGCGCGTTTTGAGGCCTGTGGCCTGCGCCCGACTGAAGTACGCCCCGAGCCGCTGGCCTTGCCGTTGTTCGGCGAAAATGACAGCAGCTGGACAGCCTTGCAGCGTGAAGGCGCGCTGGTCGCACGTCTGGGCGCCGACAGCGGTTTCGGCATCGAGACCGATCTTGGCCCGCTGTTACTGAGCCGTTCGCTGGAAGATGCCGGTGAGGAAAAGCCTGCCGGGCTTGTCTTATTTAATGCAAGTGCGGACGAGGCCGTTGAGATCAGCGGCTTTGACGCAGTCGAAGAGCGCCCCTGTACGGACCGCACCGCGCTTTATGCCAAGGGTGTTTTCAACACCGAAGGCATCAACCTGTTTCAGGGCGACTACAGCATCAAGCAGCGTTTTGATAAGGCGTGGAAACCCTGGCGCGGCGTGATGGCGCTGGCGGCATTGCTGCTGGTGACCCTGTGGGCCGGTAAATTCATCGAATACCGCCAACTCGGTTCGATCGTCGCCGGGCAGCGGGCGGCCATGACTGAGATCGTCAAACGGACCTTTCCGGATGTGAAGCGGGTTACCAATCCGCAGCGCCAGATGCGCAGCGAGCTGCGTAAACTCGGTGCCGGTGTCAGCAACACGGGTTTCGTACCGGTGATGGATGTGGTCAGCCGGGCCGTCAGCGCCAATGGCAAAACCACGCTCAACTCCGTTAACTACAAGACCGGCCGGATGGATCTGGATCTGCAGACCGATGCACTGGGCACGCTCGATGTTATCAAGCGCGAAGTCGAAAGCGCCGGCCCGTACTCACTGAGTGTGGAATCGGCCAATCAGGTAGACGGTGGCATCCGCGGCCGTTTGCGTGTGGAGGTACAGGGATGAGCGCGAAAGACTGGTATTTACGACAAAGCAACCGCGACCGCCTGATCGTCATTCTGGTCGGTGTGCTGTTACTCGTCAGTCTGGTCTGGCTGCTGGTCTGGAAGCCGATCAGCGATGGCCTGGAGCTGCGTCAGCTGGAAGCCGAAACCAATCAACGGGTGATTGCCGAACTGCTCCAGGGTGAAGCCTCGGTGCGCGGCGGCCGCAGTGCCGGCGGCGTCGTGAAACAAACCGACAAACCGCCGTATCTGCTGGTCGATGAACTGATCGGCAAACACGGAATGCGCCGTCCGGAGCGGGTCGAACCGATCGGCAACGAAGGCGCACGGGTGACCTTCTCGACGGTGGAATTCGACAAGCTGATGCTGGCACTGACCGAGCTTGAAGAATACGGTCTGGTCATCTCCACGCTCAATGTCAGCCGCAAGGATACCGGCCTGGTTGCAGCGCGCTTCAGGGTGGACAAGCCGTGATGAAACGTTTGCTTCAATATGTTCTGACAGGCGTGATCGCGTATATCCTGTTCTTTGCCCTGCGTTTTCCGGCATCGGCGGTGATCTCGCGTGTGGACACGCAGCCGGCGCGTCTTGACGGCGTCAGCGGTTCGGTGTTTAACGGCCGTATCGCCACCGTCACGCTGCCCAATACGGCCTTGCCGACCGGCCCGGATGAGTTTCTTATCGAAAATGTCAGTTGGGGTTTTGCCCCACTGAGATTATTCTCCGGCGCCGGTGCTGCTGACGTCGCTTTCGACGCCTATCAGGGCACCGGTGAAGGGCGCGTGGCGCAACGCTTCAATGGCGTCAGTGAGGTGAAGGATTTTCACTACGCGACCGGCGCCCGCGGCATCAATGTGCTGCTCGATCCGCTGGCGGAAGTAGCCGGGGAGCTGAGCATCGATATCGACAGCCTGACCTTGCGTGAGCAGCTGCTTGAATCGATGACCGCCGTGATTGAATGGCGTGATGCCGCGCTGATCCGCCCGCTGCCGGCCAGGCTCGGCAGGGTTGAAATACAGATCGAACCGAAACAGGCCGGTTCGCATCTGGCCAGTATCCGTGCCAGCGGTGGTGAGTTGATCATCGACGGAACGGTGACACTGGCACTTAACGGCGATTTCAACACGGATCTGACTATCCGCCCGGCACCTGAGGCGTCGCGCGAACTGACCGATATGCTGCGTGCCATGGCGCGCCCGGCCAGTGACGGCAGCTTCCGCGTGCGACGCAGTGGCAATATGAACCGCCTGATGTAACGGCAAGTCGATACCGGTGTGGCAATTATTCACAATCTAACGGTTCCGGCAGGCTAAATTTGTTTAACCCGCGTGCGCTAAATATGATTAGTAAGCACGCAACCGGAACCGGCGATTTGTCTTTGAATCTATCATGCCAGACGAACAGGAACGACCAGGGCCGTTAACGCCTGAACTTGCTGAATTTTACACCGGGGTTGCCCTGAGTCAGGCCCGCATGGCCGGCGAGCGCATCCTGCAGGTGTACGAGAACGGCTACGACGTCTACACCAAAGAAGACCACACGCCGCTGACTACAGCGGATCTGGCTGCCAACCGCTCCATCGTCGATGGACTGCGACGTCTGGTGCCGAATATCCCTGTCCTTTCCGAAGAATCCTGCAGTGTTCCTTTCACTGAGCGCACCGACTGGAACCGCTATTGGTTGGTCGATCCGCTCGACGGTACCCGTGAATTTATCAAGCGTAACGGCGAGTTCTCCGTCAATATCGCGCTGATCGAAAACGGTGAGCCGCTGATCGGCGTGGTCTACGGTCCGGTGATGGATGTGGCCTATTATGCAGCGCGCGGCTTTGGTGCGTGGAAGCAGACCGGCCAGAACCCGCCCAAACGCATTCATGCGCGGCGTGCACCTGACGGACGTGTGACGGTCGCGCGCAGCCGCTCGCCTGTGACCGGCCCGAATATGCAAACCTTCCTCAGCAAGCTGGGCGAGCACGACGAGATCGCCATGGGCAGTGCGCTGAAATCCTGTCTGGTGGCCGAAGGGGTGGCCGATATCTACGCGCGCCTGGGACCCACCTCCGAGTGGGATACCGCAGCTGCGCAGTGCATTGTTGCCGAAGCCGGCGGGCGTATTACCGACATCCGCCTGCGTGAATTGCGCTACAACACGCGCGAGTCGCTGCTGAACCCGCATTTTATTGTGGTCGGCGATGCCCGCGGACGTGACTGGGCGGCCTATTTACCGCCTGATCTGAGCGAATTCCCGGCCTGAGCCGCATCCACCAGCCAGCGTCCGTCCGCATAACGCAGCGGCAGTTGTTGCAGGCGGTCACCGGCGCAGGGCCCGCGCAGACAGCGCCCGTCAGCCGGATCAAACAGGGCACCGTGCAGCGAGCACTGAATCAATTGCCCGTCGGCGGTCAGGAAATCATCCGGCTTCCAGTTCAGCGGCGCGCCCGTGTGCGGACAGCGGTTGACGAAAGCCGTGACCTGCCCGCTGTGGCGGACCACAAAACCCCCGACGGGAAAATCGCCGTCCTGCGGCAGCGGGAACTCACGACAGGCCGGTTCGGCCGCCGGCGCTTCAACGCTAATTTCTGTCATCATGACACTCCGGTTGTGTCGGCTAAAATCGTCGGCAGTCAGCGGCCGACTCCTGTATAGTGACAGGTCGCACTCTTTATACCGCAGCCACTGCAACAGGCCATGGCAACACTATGAAATCATACTCCACAGCGGCCGCGGCTGAATCGGCCTTTTACGAAGCCTTCGAAAAAGCCGATATCGACAGCATGATGTCGATCTGGGCCGATGACGAAAAAGTGGTTTGCATTCACCCCGGTGCACCGCGGATCGAAGGGCTGGCCGGCGTGCGCGAAAGCTGGGTCGAGCTGTTCCGTGATCCGCCGATTCTGCGTTTTTCCCTGCTCGACGTGCGTATCACCCGCAGTGAGACGCTGGCGATCCATCAGGTTCGTGAAGAGATTGAGATTGACGGGCAGTACATCAGCCAGATGATCTCGACCAATATCTATGAGCGTGACGAACACGCCAACTGGCATATGACATCGCGGCACAGTTCCCCCGAGCCCGATGACTACGAAATCGACGAACTCTTCAGCGCCGAAGACGACATCGAGGCCGATCAGCGCGCCAACGCCCGTTACCTGTTGCACTGAGCGTTTGCCCGGCAGCCGCTGCCGGCATGACAGCTTGCTCATCAGCCGCCGTTGCGCGGCAGCTATGCTAAAGTTCTCAGCAGTCTCCCTCGCCGCTAAGCCGGCGGCAGGGTTGCCGTGCTGATGCACATCACCCAACATCCGGGGCCGATGATCACCTATGCTGAACTTCGCCAGGGAATTCATACTCTCGCCACGCAGTACCGGTGCCATTGTGCCGTCATCGCGCGGACTGGCCGAAACCATCACGCGCGCCGCCGGTGTGCAACGGGCCGATACGGTTGTTGAATTCGGTTCCGGCACCGGTGTTTTTACCGAACAGATCAGCAAAACCATCAGCCCCAACACACTGTTCTTTGCCCTGGAGATCAATCCGGTTTTTGTCTGCAAAACCCGCGAGCGCTGTCCCGGTGTGACGGTCTATCAGGCCGGGGCCTGTGCTACCGGTGACTATCTGCGGGAACACAACCGCGACTCCTGTGATTGTATTATTTCCGGTTTGCCGTGGACGCTGTTCAGTGATCAGGAGCAGGATCGCATTCTCGAGGTCACCGCCAGTGTCCTACGCGAGGGCGGTCGTTTTGTGACCTTCAGCTATCTCGGCGTGGGGCTGAAACGCAACGGGCGGCGTTTCCGCCGGGTTCTGCCCATGCATTTCCGGCAGGTTGAAACCAGCCGCATGGTCTGGCGTAATCTACCGCCGGCCTATCTCTATGTTTGCTCCAAATAAGCATGTCGCAAGCCTCCTCCAAACGTCACCGTTCTCTTAGCCGCGCTTTGCAGAAAGCCCCGCAACGTTTCCGTGACAGCCTCACTGAACGCGCACGCGGCGATGACAGCCCGGATCAGCAGGAACGTCGCCGTCTGCTTGATCCGCCACAGGACCCGCGTGACAGCAGCCCTCAGACCGCCGCCGCGGAGGACCTTGCAGGGGACAGGGATCACGTCTTGTTCAATGAAGGCGCCTGGCAGGTCACGCCGGCCTATGTGAAGCTGGCGGGCGATACCTTTGTGGTGCGTATGATCGGGCGTTTGCAGCGTACCAACAGCAAAGCGCCGAGGCACGAAATCTGGCTGGGACTGGGCTTTACGCTGGCGGGGTTGTTTGCGGTATTGATGTATCTGGCGCTTGGCGTGCTGAAGTTCAACGCCCTGGCCATCGTCTGTCTGCTGGCTCTGTTGCTGGCGTTTGCCGCCATGGCGGTGAATCTGCGCACCCTGCGCAGCCGCGCCGGCCTGACCTTTTATGACGAGCACAACACGGTGTTGTGTCGCATTACGGATACGGATCAGGCCAGGGTCGACCGCCTGGAAGCGGCGGTCCGAGAGGCTATTTCGGTCAGTGCAGAGCGCGCCCCGGGCTATGCGCGCAACGCGGATTAAAAGCCGACGTTAACGCCGAAACGCAGATTCCAGGGATCGTCATAGGGACTGTCTTCGTCATCCCAGGACAGGTTGTAGAGTGCTGAGGCGTAAAAAGAGGTGCTTTCGCTGATCGGCTGGGTAAAGCCACCGCCGACCAGTACCGAGGAAAAATTGCGCCGCTCGTCGCTGCCGTCGCTGAAATTCACTTCGTAGTTGATGTACTCATAAGCGCCTTCCAGAAAAATATTCGGCAACAGGCGGTAGCGGGTGAAGAGGTTAGCGCCGAAATCGTGGCTGCTCACATCCGGGCTGGGCCGCGTATCGCTGGTGTAACGGTAGCTGACGCCGACGCCGGCTGAGATTTTGTCGGTGAAGTGTTTGCCGATCATCGGCGAGACTTCGATATAGCTGGTGTCGCTGCCCATGCTGGCACCGATACCGCCACCGTAGAAAATGCCGTCAGACGCCATCGAACTGAGGCTGACCTGGGCGCCGGCCACGCCCGGCAGTAAACAGCACAAGGTGAAAAGCTGTAATGATTTCATGGCGATAACCCGCGTTCAAAACGCCAGTTTACGCTGCCGCAGGTGCTGCTGCCAACCACAGGCCCGTCAACAATGGTGACAGGGCTGTGGTTTCAGGTGCCGTCGATCGTGCGGACCCGCAATACGCCGTCGATCCTGCGCAAGGCAGCGCTGCATGTCTCAGGCACGGTTTGCTCCAGATCGACCACGGTGTAAGCCAGATCGCCGCGCGACTCGTTCTGCATATGGCAGATGTTCAGACCACTGCTGCCGATCGCGTGGGAAATCTGGCCCAGCATATCCGGCTGATTGCGGTTGGCGATCACGATGCGTGACTGGCCGCTGCGGGGCAGGGTGATTTGCGGGAAGTTCACCGAGTTGCGTACCACGCCGTTTTCCAGATAGTCGCGCACTTGCCCGGCGACCATCACCGCGCAGTTCTCTTCTGCCTCGGCGGTGGAGGCGCCCAGATGCGGCAGGCTGATGGCACGCGGATGGGCGATCAGTTGCGGTGACGGGAAATCACATACATAGGACCACACCTTGCCGCTGTCGAGTCCTGCCAGAACCGCCTCGTCGTCGACTATGCCCTGGCGGGCAAAGTTGATGATGACCACATTGTCTTTCATGGCCGCCAGCCGTTCGGCGTTAATCAGATTGCGCGTGGCATCGATCAGCGGCACATGAAAGGTCACACAGTCAGCGTGATTCAGCACGTCGTTGACGCTTTGCGCCTGTTCTACCTGTGCGTCCAGCTCCCAGGCGCGCTGTACGGTAATGGCCGGATCAAAACCGATGACTTTCATGCCGAGGGCCAGGGCTGCATTGGCCACGCGGACACCGATGGCACCGAGCCCGACCACGCCGAGCGTCCGTCCCGGCAGCTCAAAACCACTGAATTGCTTCTTGCCCGCCTCGACGGCCCGGGCCAGCGCCTCACCCGATTCGCTCAGTTGTTCGGTGTAGTGCCAGGCCTGACAAATGTTGCGGCAGCCCAGCAGCATGGCCGCCAGCACCAGCTCTTTGACCGCGTTGGCGTTGGCGCCGGGCGCGTTGAACACCGGAATGCCCAGCTCGCTCATTTTCTGCAGAGGGATATTGTTTACCCCGGCGCCGGCGCGGCCGACGGCCAGCAGGGAAGGGGGAACAGGCAGGTCGTTGAGATCGGCTGAACGCAGCAGGATGGCGTGCGGGTCGGATAGGGCGGAGCCGGTTTCAAAACGCTCCGCAGGCAGCCGGGCAAGCCCGGCTGGTGCAATATTGTTGAGTGTCAGTATCCGGAATCTACCCACGACGCTGCTCGAAATCGCGCATATACGCGATCAGCGCGTCCACGCCTTCTTCGGGCATGGCGTTGTAGATGCTGGCGCGCATACCGCCGACTGACCTGTGACCTTTCAGCGAGGTCAGGCCGGCTTCGGCAGCACCGGCGAGGAATTCCTTGTCCAGGGCGCCGTCGGCCAGGGTGAAGGGTACGTTCATTCGTGAGCGGGCGTCTTTCGCCACCGGGTTGGCATAGAAATCCGAGCTGTCGATGGCGTCGTAAAGCTTGCCGGCTTTGCGTACATTGCGTGCTTCCATGGCGTCCAGTCCGCCCTGGGCCAGCAGCCATTTAAACACCAGACCGGCCAGATACCAGCCGTAGGTCGGCGGGGTGTTGGACATGGAGTCCGTGTCGGCCATGACGCTGTAGCGGAACACATCCGGGGTCGCCGGATGGGCTTCGCCGATCAGATCGTCGCGGATAATTACCAGAGTCAGTCCGGCCGGGCCGATGTTCTTTTGTGCGCCGGCGTAGATCAGGCCGAAGCGGCTCACATCGACCGGGCGTGACAGTATGTTCGAGGACATATCGGCCACCAGCGGCACATCGCTGTCGGGTGTTGTGTGGAACTCCACGCCGCCGATGGTTTCGTTGGCGGTCAGGTGCAGATAGGCCGCCTTATCGCTGCGCTGCCAGCTGTCCTGAGCCGGAATTGAGTTGAAGTTGTCGTCCTCACTGCTGGCGACCACATGCACATCGGCGTAGTTTTTCGCGGCCTGTATGGCTTTTTTGGACCAGGCGCCGGTGTTAACGAAATCGATCAGGCCCGGTTTGCCGCCGAGCAGATTCATCGGAATCAGGGAAAACTGCGCCGAGGCCCCGCCTTGCAGAAACAACACCTTGTAGTTGTCCGGTATGGCCAGCAGCTGACGCAGGTCGGCTTCGGCGGCTTCGGCAATCGAGAGAAAGTCCTTGCCGCGGTGGCTCATCTCCATAACCGACATACCGCTGCCGTGCCAGTCCAGCATCTCGTCCTTTGCTTGCTGCAGTACCTCAGCGGGCAGCATGGCCGGTCCGGCACTGAAATTAAAAATTCTGCTCATGTTAATGACGTGTCCTGATGAAGTGATGTGATCGGTTCCGCCCGGCACAGCCCATGCTTGACTGTCTCTTCAGGTGTGTCGGTAAGACCGACCAACGTAACGCAAGTTATGCCGCTTTGCCAGCGACCGCAAGCGCCTTGCAACAATGCAGCAAAAGTGCGGTTCATGACTTATCATCCATTTGTACGGGACGCTGAACGGGCAGGCGTCCGTTATGGCTTATCGGAGTAGCACTATGATCGGAACCAAAAGCAGGCAGACCCTGCGCTTTCTCGCCGAACCCGGCGATGTCAATTTCGGCGGCAAGGTCCACGGTGGCGCGGTAATGAAGTGGATCGACCTGGCCGCCTATGCCTGCGCGGCCGGCTGGAGCGGCAAGTACTGTATTACCGCCTATGCCGGCGGTATCCGCTTTGTTTCGCCGATCAAGGTCGGCAGCCTGGTCGAGGTGGCAGCGCGGGTGATTTACACCGGGCGTAGTTCCATGCATATCGCCATTGATGTGCAGGCCAGTGACCCCACACAACTGAAGCCGACGCTGACCACGCACTGCATCGTGGTGATGGTGGCCGTGGACGAAAACGGCAGTCCGGTGAAGGTGCCTGAGTGGGTGCCGCAGACCGAACAGGAAAAGAAGCTCCGCGATTCGGCGCTGAAGCTGGTCGAACTGCGTAAGGACATCAACGAAGAGATGGCAGAGCACTTTCAGGTGATGACCACACAGGAGCGGAATCCCGACTGATGGAAACGGTTCAGGTCACAACTCAACATATCATTCTGAACGGTTTTCTCGGCAGCCTGGCGGCGGGCATGATGACCGCGGTCGGCGGCTTCGGCGTCTATGCCGTGCGCGAGCTTTCGCAACGCCTTGAAGATGGTCTGCTCAGCTTTGCCGCCGGGGTCATGCTGGCGGCGTCGTTTTTTTCCCTGATTCTGCCGGCGATTGAGTTCGGCACGGATTTCTACCACAACGAATCGCTGGCGGTACTGATTGTGTCGCTGGCCATTCTGGCCGGCGCTTTCGGTCTTTTCTGGTTGCATAAACACCTGCCCCACGAACACTTCAATACCGGTCACGAAGGCCCGGCCTCGGAAACCATCAGCCGGATCTGGTTGTTTATTTTTGCCATTACTTTGCACAACTTCCCTGAGGGCATGGCGGTCGGCGTGGGCTTTGCCAACGGTGATACGGCGAACGGTTTCTCCCTGGCCACCGGGATCGGTCTGCAGAATGTGCCGGAAGGCTTTGCCGTGGCAATCTCCTTGCTGTCCATCGGCTATTCACGTACCCGCGCCTTTCTGATCGCCTCATTGACGGGACTGGCCGAACCGATCGGCGGCCTGTTCGGCAGTGCGCTGGTCAGTGTTTCAGGACCGATGATGCCGATTGCCCTGGCGCTTTCAGCCGGTGCCATGTTGTTTATTATCTCCGACGAGATTATCCCCGAGACGCACCGGCGCGGTTTCGAAACCGTCGCCACCTTCAGCCTGCTGGCCGGTTTCGTGTGCATGATGTATCTCGACGCCACACTCGGCTGATCCTGCCTGCCACGCGCCGCATTCTGCGGCGCGGTTGTTATGCCTGTCCTGTATTGCCTTGCGGCGTGTCCTGCCTGTGTAAAATTTTTTATGGGGTGAAAAATAAAATGTAGGATATTTGTCGAAATCCCGATGCTAGACTTTGCCACGGTATTGCATATGAGCCGCTCGGGCCCGGTGTCGGGACGCTTTCTCTCTGCGATAGCGACCGGCCTCTGCCGCAGCGCAGGTGACCGGCTCATTGTTGCAGGTCTTCGACGAAGCCGATGTGCTGTTTGACGCAGGATGGCCGGAGATTTACACCAGCCGGGCTTGTGTTTCTACGCGGCTGAAGTCCGTCGTCGGGCCGGGCGTTTGATGCGCTTGGTACCACGAATTACACAGGTTTTTTGCACAACAACCGGAAGCAGACTCACTGACGGTAGCGGGCTTGTATTCGTGCTTGTCAGCGTTTGAGCGATCCGGTGGCATACCGGTCGGGGCGGTCTCGGTACTGCCGCGCCTTCTGCTGTACCGCGAAGACCAGACCGGGACATTGCGATATTGATCCGAGGTGAACCGAAGCCGGCGCCGGTGTGGGTCACTGACTTTACTCAGGATGTTTAATGATGAAATCAATATTGATACTGAACGGGCCTAATCTGAATCTGCTGGGGCAGCGGGAACCGGAGACCTACGGTCACACCACGCTGGCGGACGTTGAGGCCATGTGCAAAAGCGTCGCCGCCGGTTTGGGATTGCAGGCCGAATGTGCGCAATCGAATCTGGAAGGCGAGTTGATTGAAATCCTGCATGAGGCAGGCCGGCGTGTAAAAGAAGGCGAGCTGATCGGCGTGGTCTTTAATCCGGGCGCTTACACACACACCTCGGTGGCTTTGCACGATGCCATCGCCGGTGCTGAAGTGCCGGTGGTCGAATGCCATATCAGCAATGTGCACAAGCGCGAGCAGTTCCGCCACCATTCGTTTATTTCGCCGGTGGCCATAGGTGTACTGGCCGGCTTTGGTGTGCGTGGCTACGAGCTGGCCATCCGTGCACTGGCTGCCCACGCAGAGGACGCGGGCTGAGGGTTCGGCGCCGCGCTTAGCGGCAGACCCGGGCGCTCATTAATGCAGCGCAACACGGTATAATAGTGACCGTGAAAACAACCGGATCTTACCCATGAACCCGAATCTGCTGTCGGTCCTTGCGGGGCGTAAAGCCCGCGCGATTATTGAAGACGGCGGGCTGAGCATGGATCGCGTGCGGGTACTGGCGGCGGCCTCAGGCGGCCCGAAATGGCTGGTGCTCTCACAGATCGACCGTGTGCTCTGCCAGCTGCTCAAAGAGCGCCGCACGCCGCTCTATGGCGTCGGTTCCTCGGTCGGAAGCTGGCGCCTGGCGGCCCACGCCATGCCCGATTCGCCGGCTGCATTCGATGCGCTTGAGCATGCCTATGTGCATCAGCGCTATAAGGGGCACCCGTCTGTGCAGGAAGTCTCTGCTGTGGCGCGTGACATGATGAATGCGTTTTTGCCGCCGGGTACGGATGCGCCCTTACACCATCCCTGGCTGAAGTTTGCCTGGGTTGCCGTGCGCAGTCGCGGTCCCGGCGCATCGCCTCTGCGCGTCGCGCAGATGTTGCATTTGCTTGGCGCCGGTCTGGGCAATGCGGTGTCACGCCGCGCACTGAATCTGTTCTTTGAGCGGGCGGTGTTTTTCTCGCCGGGTTTTGAGCAAGGTCTGATCGGTGCGGATCAGCTGCGCACCCACTGGTATCCGCTGGAGCAGGCCAATTTGCATCCGGCTTTGCTGGCCTCAGGCTCGATCCCTCTGGTGTTGGACGCGGTGCGTGATATTCCGGGTGCGCGGCCCGGTGCTTATTACGATGGCGGGATCAGCGATTACCATCTCAATCTCAACTACCGCTTGGGCGATGATGAGATTATTCTCATGCCGCATTTTTATCCGCACATCACGCCCGGCTGGTTCGACAAAGCCCTTAAATACCGCAAACCCCGCACTGCCTGGCTGGATAATCTGGTTCTGATCTCGCCGTCGCCGTCCTTTGTGGCAAGTCTGCCGGGCGGCACGATTCCGGATCGCAAAGACTTCGAGCGTTTTTATGAGCGGGACGAGGCGCGGATTGCGCAGTGGAATGAGGTAATCCGTCGCTGCGAGGCTCTGGCCGAGGCGTTTGCGGCACTGATGTCGGGTAAGCCGGTCGCGGCGGGCGCGCTCAATTAATCGCGCTCGTAACGCCAGCCCTCGTTGAGCATCCATAAACGGTGACGCGGCCCCACAGCGTCAAGTTGCAGGGATTCGTAGCCCGCATCCTCCTGATAAAGCGCGCAATGACCGCCGTCGACGGCGGCCAGGCGCGGGCGATAACGGGCAAACTCCGGCAGGGCAGGGATCTGACCGGCCTTGACGCTGATATCGCGCAGCATCAGCAGGGACACATAGGCCGGTGCCGAGATACGCAGCGCGCCTTCGGCATGGCGGCGCAGCAGGGCGTCTGCGCTGTCCCAGCAGGCATCGACAATTTCCGAACCGTCTACCTGCACTGCGGCTCTGTGATCAGCCAGACCGATGTAAAACCAGGTGGCGTAGCGGTGGCTGCCGCCGGCCGGTGTGGTCCAATGCGAAAACGGCAGCAGCTCAGGGGGACTCAGTTGCAGTGCCGTCTCCTCGGCTAACTCCCGGCTGGCGGCGCGGCGTGCGGTTTGCTCTTCATCGGCGGCCCGGTCCTGCGGATCAATCTTGCCGCCGGGGAAAACCCAGGTGTCGCCCAGAAAGGCGATAGCGGCATTGCGTTTGACCAGCAGGATTTCGGTCCGCCCGGCACGTTCGCGCAGCGGGATAACCGATGCGGCAGGTCTTGGCACAATGGCGTCTGACATAGTGGTTTCCGTGACTGTCTGCCGCCATTGTGGGCAATTGCGCGGCGCAGGTCACGCCGCAGTGCAACGAAACCGCAGGTGTTTCAGCCGCCTTTTGCCGGCCACATGCTGCGCTCGAGCTCGGCGCCGTAAGGCGGTGTGGAAGCGGAAAAATAACGCAAGGGCGAGTCGCTGGAGTTAACCAGACCGTGCGGGTCGTTGGAGGGGATAAACACACACATGCCGGCACTGACTTCGCGGATCTGATCGCCGATGGTCATGCGGCCGTGACCTTCAAGAATAAAATAACACTGCTCGGCTTCGTGGGTGTGGATGCCCTGAAAACCGCCTGGCTCCATTTCAACCAGGGTGGCGGTAAGCTTTTTTGCTCCGCTGCTTTCATTGGACACCATCAAATAGGATGTGATGCCGTCGCGGGTGTAGTGACGTGCCTGGCTTTTGTCTGTCAGCTTCATGTCTTTCCTCTCTTGCCGTTGCCGGCGTTTGTTGTTTTTTAACAGGGCGATGCCGCGGCCCTGTTCTGCGGTGACAGTCTGACTTCACTCTACCCTTTCGCGGGCGCGCCGAACAGCAGTGCGGTGCCGGCTTATTCGCTGAGGCTTATCTTGCGTGTATCGAGTATCAGCGTCAGCTCTGAGCCGTACGTCAGGCCCGGCAGGAACTGCGTCAACACCTCCACCGTGGACGGGTCCTGAAAGTGGCCGATTTTGGTTGCCGGGTCCGGGTAATAAATCATGCCCTCGTGGATTTGGCCCTGATAGCCGACCCGGCAGCCGGCGAAGAGAAAGTCTTCCGCAGGAAAATTCTCTGCCCAGCGTACATCACGGAAGACAAAATCCGCTTGCGCGATAGCAAAGCGGATCGGTTTGATCGAGAGGTTTATCGTTGCGCGGTGATAGACCGACAGGTCGAGACCACCGGCAAGAAAAAACGGCGTCTGCATTTCCAGCGAACCGGCCGGATAGGGATTGTCGCTTGCTTGTCCGGAGGCAATACGGTGGCCGCGGACCACCACGGCGGGCAGGGATCGGATAGACATACTCGGGTTACTCCGGGTTTTGCTTAACTCCAGGCGCCAAAGTGTAGTCCAACAGCGCCTTTTTTCCGCTGCCCGGGGCTGAGTCAGGGCATGGGCACGGGGCGCAGCCCGCGCTTGAGATACAGCGGATGGGCCGGCTCGCCGAGACTGTTCATGCGGATACAATACAAGTCAGGCAGAAAGCGCCGGACGGCATCGGCCCGGCCCATAAAACGCCCGTCATTGCCCCAGGCCGCGACCACCAGATCGGCCTCGCGGGCCAGCTTTCGCAGCCAGTGATTATTACGCGGCCCGACCGGATCGGCGGCGGCTTTCAGGTCCGAAGGTAAGGTTGCACGGTAGGCAAACAGATTCGCTACGGTGAGACGGCCGAAGCCCCAGTCGCGGGCGAAACCGATACAGCGGCGGATGGTCGGATCATTGCGCTGCGCATCGGCCGTGGACGGGTTCAGACCGATAATCAGCAGCGAGGGCAGTTGTTCGTCCCAGCAGCGCTGCAGCGCATAGCGGTAGGTACGGCAGCGGGAAAAATTAGCCGAGCTTTGCATGGGATCTCAGACGCGGCGAAACACCCGGTAATTGTCGCAATGCCCGGCTGCGCTGACAAATTTCCCGCTCAGCCGGCGACCGTGGCAATCGTGGCCTGCATCAGCGCGACGACTTTTTCTTCGTCACTGTCCTGGTGCTGCGCGCGGACTTCTCCGCTGCAGACGGTCAGGCCTTGGCCGGCGTTTCTGACCTGCCCCACGGCGGGTGCTGCCTGATCTACTTCAGGTGGCGGCTAAGGTACGCCGGCGCAGGGTCAGCAAGCCCAGCAGGGTAAAACTGGCCAGACCGATGGCGGCGGGAAACAGCGCGGTGGTGACGGAGTAGTGCTCAAGGGCGAGTAACACGAGCACGTTGCGCATGCCGAGCAGGAGAAAAAAGACCATCGATTCAGACCAGGGCCGGTGCCAGACCTGGCGGTATGTGGGGCCGAAGCCAAGCAGGTCCGCGCCGGTCAGGATGACCACTGCCCAGAGCGGATTGTCAGTCAGATACCAGACCGGCAGGGAAGACAGGGCGAGCAGCAGAAACAGGCGGTCCGTGCGGGTGACGGTGATATCCGCACGGTAGCGGTAAGCCAACAGTGCCACGCTCAGCGTTGCCAGACCGGAAACGCCGATCGGCCAGGCGCCGATACCGGCGCCGTCCTGCAGCTGCGCGATAAACACCAGAAAGGTCGTGGTACCCCAGATCAGCCAGGACACCATATGCGGACGTACCCGGCCTTTAATGATGCCGAGCACATAGGGCACAAAACCGCCCACGGTCAGGAGGATGCTGAGGCCGCTGAACAGAAGCCGCCAGTCGCTTGTGCTCATCGTCTGTGCACCGGGCAGATGTCCGGGGCGGACCGGCAGTACAAGCTTGCTGCGGGGCGTACCGTGCGTGCTGGCATACGATCAAGTCCTGTTAGCGGTTCGCCGTAGGGCGGTCAGCAGGGCCAATAGCGGCCGGCTGAAACTGATCAGGCCGCCGGGCCGGACAGACGGATCGGGCGGTCGCTGGCGATTTTAAGCGCGGCGACAAACTGCGTCAGCAACATCACCACAAACAAATACAGCGGGATCTGCCAGTCACCGAGAAAATCGTGCAGCACGCCGAACAGCATCGGTCCGCAGGCGGCCAGCAGATAGCCGAAGGACTGACACATGCCGGACAGACTGGCCGAGGTTTGCGGGTCAGCGCCGCGAGCGCCGATCAGCGTCAGCACCAGCGCAATCATGGTGCCCTGACCTATACCGAAACAGGTCATCCACACATAGGGCAGCTGCAGCGGCGCAAAAGCAAAACCGAACACACCGACGAACAAGGGCAGGTGCAATAAGAGCATGGCCAGCTTTTTGTTGCCAATGGCGGAATAGATCACCGGCGCCACCAGCGCGGCCGGAATACCCAGCATATTAAACACGGTCAGCAGCGCCCCTGCCTCGGTTTCACTGCTACCCAGATCGATAAAAATCTTCGCAATCCAGGCCGTGCCGGTATAGAACAGCATCGACTGGCAGCCGAACATCAGGGCCAGCCACCAGGCGTCGCTGTTGCGCCACAGCGAACCGCTCGGTGCTGCGTTGTTGACCGTATGGTGTTCGTAGCGCAGCATGGGCAGGCACAGCAGCAGGGTCAGGCCCGCCAGCGCCGACCACATGCCCAGCGACCAGCGCCAGTCGCCGCCGGCCATCTGCATTACGGGAACCGCACTGAAAGCGGCCAGTGCCGCACCGCCGGACATCACAAAGGTATAGAGCCCGGTGACCAGCGGCAGGTGCGACGCGAAACTGCGTCTGACCAGCGCCGGGGTCAGTACATTCATCACCGCAATCGCCGCGCCGACAATCACCGTACCGCCGAGCATGACACTGTACACACCGGTGGTGCGCAGCGCCTGTCCCAGAGCCACAAACAGCACCGAGGCGAGCAGAATCCGCTCCAGCCCGTAGCGCCGTCCCAGCCTGGCCGCCGTCACTGACAACAAACCAAAACACAACACCGGAATGGTGGTCAGCAGACCCAGTGCCGTACCCGACAGTTGCAGCTTACCGCTGACCACCTCAGCCAGCGGGCCGAGCACCACTATGGCCCCGCGCATATTGGCCGCCAGCAGTAACATACCAAGCAAAAAGCCCAGATGGCCGGCCAGATGGCGAAAGCCCGGCGTTGCGGAGGCGGGGGAAGGTGATGACATGGAATCAATCCGTTGCTGTAGGGCGGCCGACGGCACGCAAAACGACAGATAATAAGCCTTGCTGCCGGCAAGGAACAGGGATTCTGCCCGCATCAGACGGGCAGTTCTGGCAGAAACTGCCCCGAGCGCGCTCAGTAAAACAGGAAAGTCGCGTAACCGGCCACGATGGCCATGGTAAAGATCACGCCGACAAAGGCCGCGATCAGCTTCAGATTGAATAAAGAACGCAGCAGAATCAGCTCGGTCAGGCTGGCACCGGCACTGCCGATAATCAGCGCCAGCACGGTGCCGGCGGCCACGCCTTTACTCATCAGGGCCCCGGCCAGCGGAATCACCGCTTCGGCACGGATGTAGAGCGGTACGCCGATCACTGCGGCAAACGGAATCGCCAGTGGGTTGTCCGGACCGGCGTAACGCTCGAGTACACCGGTTGGCATAAAACCATAGATCACGCTGCCGATGGCAATGCCGGCCAGCAGATAGGGCAGCACGGAGACAAAGTCTGCCCAGGTCTCGCGCCATAAACCGTGATATTTCCCCGTCGCCGGAGGCGCCGCGGTGCTTGCGCAACAGTCTGACTCAGTCGTGGCCGGGCTGGCGCAACAAGCGGCCGGTTCCGGCGCGGGTGCGGCACAGCAAGCGGCCGGTGCCGGTTCGGGTTTCGCTTCACAGCAACTGCTGACCGCCGGCGCAGCATCGCAACAACTGTTGCTGTCCTCTGCTGTGTCAGCGCAGCCGGCGCTGCTGCAACTGTTCTGCGCGTCTGCGTCCGCGCGGATATGGCGTTCAAAGCCGAGCTGCTGTAGCGACCAGCCGGCCGCCACCGAGACCGTCAATGCCGCCAGTACGTATATCGCCGTGAGATTAAAACCGAAGGTCGCCCACAACAGCACCACGATCACCGGATTCAGCAGCGGTGAAGAAAACAGGAACACCATCATCGGCCCGAATCCGGCCCGTGCGCGGATCAGACCTTTGAGCATGGGAATGGTCGAACAGCTGCAAAACGGCGTGATTGCCCCCAGTAAGGCCGCAAGCATATAGCTGCGGCGGCGCGATGCACTGAGCGCTGCCTCGATTCGGGCCGGCGGGATATGCCGTTGCAGCACGCCCACCAGAAAACTGATTGCCAGAAACAAGAGCGACAGTTCGAGTGCAAGGAAGACGAACATGCGCAGGGTTTCCTGTAACGCCGGTGACATTATGCTCTCCTATATTTCTGGAATTATCGAAATAACAGGCTGAACAATAGTTGTGAGCGCGGATGTTGTAAACCATAATTCGATAATTATCGAACTATAAGCGGGAGCAGGGAATGGATCAGGAACAGGCCGCAGCCAGTTTGGCCGAGCTGGGCAATACTCACCGCCTGGCGGTCTTCCGCTTTCTGGTTAAGGCCGGCCATGAAGGTGCGCTGGTAGGGGATATACAACGGGCGCTGGGAATTCCGGCGTCGACCCTGTCACATCATCTGGCGCGTATGGCGCGGGTCGGGCTGATAAGACAGGAAAAGCGCAGCCGCACCATTGTCTGTATACCCGAGTATGCCCATCTGGAAGAACTGATCGGCTTTTTGCGCGAGGAATGCTGCGTCGGTATCGACAAGGCGGAGCCGGCGCATCCTGCGCCCTAGCCCCGCCCGCTGAGCTTAATCGGCCAGATAGTACTGTACGGTGGAGACCACGCGGATTTTCTTGATATGCGGGGTCTGCTGATCGCGGTTGCTGATGGAAAACTGCCCCTGGGAAGCGGTTTTGATCTTGCCCAGACGGCTGTTTGAATCAGCGGCGAACTTCTGCGCGACTTCGCGGGCGTTGCGCGTGGCTTCTTCGATCATGGCCGGTTTGATGTCATTCAGGCCGGTAAACAGAAACTCTGTGCCGGCACCGTAGTTGTCACCCTGCAGCACTATACCCTGCTGACCGAGCTCAGCCAGTTGCCGCCGTGCTGCCAGGACCTTGTCAATATCGGTGCTGTGGACCATCACGGTCTGGCTCGCGCTGTAGCGGAATTCAACCGGCCCGGCGTTACCGTAGGCGTTGGCCAGCTTGTCGGTGACCTGCGGCGGATTGACCTGAATCTCTCCGCTGTCGAAGCCCTGTTTGCTCAGGAAGCTGAGGATACTGTCCGTATCGGCGGCCAGTTCCTGATAGAGCGCGCCGATATCGTTCTGTGGCTTGCTGAAGGTAATCGGCCAGAGCGCCAGATCGGCCGGCACTTCACGTTCGGCCAGACCTTTGACGGTAACCACGCGCTCCATCGCTTTGTAGCGGATGGCGCTGTTGCCCAGTTGCCAGCCGAGCAGGGCCAGGCCGGCCAGCAGGCAAAGACCGAGTAACAGTGCCGCGGTGGCTGAGTGGTGACGGTGATGCATGGGCATGTCTGTTCCTTCGTTTGCGCAAATCGGTAAGTATATCCGCAGGGGCTGAATACAGCCTGACCCCGCCATGGTTTACGGGCACAAAAAAGGAGGCCGCAGCCTCCTTTTTATTGCCGTTTTATACGGAGGATCAGTCCGTTGCCGGCATGTCTTTGGCGTGGCCGTGCATTTTCATCTCACCGTGGCCTTTCATTTCGCCGTGCTTCATCATGCCACCCATTACGCTTTTCACCGGCGCGCTGATGGTTTGCTCGCTGCCGTCGTCGAAGACCAGCGTCAGCCTGATTTCATCGTCGACCATCAGTCGTTCCGGCACGTCGATCAGCATGATATGCAGGCCGCCCGGCTGCAGCTCCGTGGTGGCCCCGGCGGGCAGGTCTATCTGCGGGATCTGACGCATTTGCATGACGCCGTCCACGTTGCGGTGCGTGTGCAGCTCAACCACATTGGCCGCATCGCTGTCGGCGCTGACCAGTGCGCGGTCTTCATCGCCCTGATTTTCGATCAGCATAAACGCGCCCGTATTGGACTGGCCGGGCGGCATGGCGCGCACATAGGCGTCACGGATGACAATGTCGGCCTGTGCCATGCCACTGACCAGCAGGGCAGTGGCCAGCAGGAAAATTCGGCTTGTTTTCATCAGTCTCTCCCTCATCGCTAAGCCCGCGATTCTAAAGCAACCGCCTGTCGCAGGAAGCGGCAAATTGTCGCAGGCCGGCTTCCCTTGTCAGTCGTCGCGCAGCCAGCCTTGCGCCACAGCGTGCGCGACCTGGGCCTGCACCCATTCCCACAGGGGCGGGAATTCATCGGCAATAAAGCCGTTCATTTGCAGCACCTGATCCTTGTGTACCTTGTTCTCAAGCCAGGCAATGCCGTCGCTCTGCATATTCAGCTGCAAAGGCAGAATGCGGTCGATGACTTTCAGCAGCCGGGTCTCGGGCGAGTTGCCGGATTCCTGCTCTTCCCACAAGGCCAGCAGATTGCTGATGCTGTTACCCGGATGATCGGCCAGTTCAGCCACGCAGGCGCGTTCTTTGATATGCGCGTCGGCCCGGTCGGGGCTGTAGAGAAAGGTGTCGCCGGCGCCGATTTCACCCAGATCGTGAACCAGTGCAAGCTTGATCAGCTTGTTTATATCCACGTCCAGCTGCAAGGCCTCGGCCAGTGCCCAGCAGGCCATGGCCAGATGCCAGGAGTGCTCGGCGGAATTTTCCGGCCTTTGGCCGTGCTGGATATAGGAGCGGCGTTCGACGCCTTTGAGCGCGTCGAGTTCGTAGAAAAAGGACAATATCTGCCCGATTGGTGTGGTCATGTCTGGCTTTCCTGAAGCATTCTGCAGTGGCAGCCCGGCGCGTCCCGGCGCCGGCATCGGCGCTTAGTCGTCGTCGCGCAAGGCGTCGCTGAACAACACGATACCCTGATCGTAGAGGTCTTCAAGGCTGCGCTTCAGGTCGTCGGACAGCACAATCAGTTTGGCCCGCCCGTCGCTGGGGTCATTCAGCTCGACCACCAATCCTTTGCGGATCGCGCGGTCGAGGTATTTTTTGGCCGTTTGCGGCCCCAGGTGGTGCATAAACTCCACCGCCTCCTGTTTACGTACCGGACGGTCCGCAGCCCACAGGCCGGTGAACAGGTCAGAATAATGGATATCCACAAAGTCGACGTCATTCAGAAACGTCATCCAGGCGGCATCCATCTGGTTGAGCGCCTGCACAAAACGCTGACGTTGCTGATGTTTATGATCCCCGCTCAAGCGGACTCTCCTGCGTTCGTCTCAATTAAATAAGTCTACGCGAAGAGTTCAGAAAAATAGAGCTAACTATAATGGTAATATTAACTGTAATGTGTTAGCGTGCTGGCCCGTATCCGCAGGCCGGATTTACCATCCGACGTGTCCATCAGAGATACTCAGCATCCCGGCCGTTTGTATGCGTGCAGCATAGCGGAAATGCCGGGGACTGGCTTGGCATACGCCGTGTATTTTTCCGCGGGCGGCAGGCAGCGCAGCAGATGCATTTACAGCACTGCAATAATGCGCTGGAAATAGCCGGCAGCAGGTCCGTTTGCTGCGCTGGCTGCACAGTGAGATGCATGATTGCCGCGAAACCTGAAGCGTCCGGCGGGTTCTGTGTCAGGCTTGATGTATCATCTTGATAATACGGGCATTCTGCATGTAAAACCGATACTGCAATTCCGGCGAAATGACCGGCTGCAGTTGATTGACAGTGATCTGAAATCCGTGTTCCTATGCTTGCGTGCCCGCCATGTCGCGCTTATGCAAAACAGCGTTCTGCTTCGTTATATGACTACCGGGCCCGTCCCGCGCCGGCTGCGCCTGATATGCACCTTCCAGCGCTGCCGGATCTTCTCAGTATGGCCGGAATTCTTACCCACTCTCTTGTTTTACCGGCCTTGGAAAAAGCAGTTGAAAATCGCCTTGCCGTGTCTGCCCGCCCCGGGCCGTACGCTTTTGCATTGATTCCGGGACCGAACGCCTATGTTTGCTGACGATTACGATCACCGTCGACTCAATACCCTGAGCTGGATTCGCTATGCGGCCGCACTCAGCGATGATCCGGTACTGCTGTTGCCGGTTGGTTCACATGAGCAACACGGGCCGCATTTGCCCATGGGCTGTGATGCGATACTGGCTGATGCGATGGCGGTGCGCTTGGCAGAGAAGCTTGACGGGCTTGTATTACCGGTATTGTCCTACGGCTACAAATCGCAAGCCCGTAGTGGTGGCGGTGAACACATACCCGGTACCATCAGTCTGGATGGCGCAAGCCTGACACTTCAGGTCCGTGATATTTTGCGCGGCATTTTTTATCACGGTGTACGTAAAATTGTCGTGTTGAACGGCCATGCTGAGAATCAGTGGTTTCTGACCGAAGCGATTGATCTGGCTTTACGCGAGGCCCTGCCGGCGCGGCCGGACTTACATCTGATCCGCTGTGAATACTGGAAATACACGCCGCAGAGCACACTGGAGGCGGTCTTTGAAGGGCTTTCGCCACGTCTGAATCCGCACTATGTGGCCTTGCTGGAAACATCCATGATGCTGGCGCTGAAGCCGGATCTGGTGGATATGAGCGCCATGCCGTCGGACCGCAGCGGCCAGTTCCCGCCACACGATGCCTATCCGCAGACCGGCGAAGGCGTACCGCCCTCGGGGGTGTTGTCACCGGTAAGCGGCGCCAGCGCCAAGAAAGGCCGTCGTCTGATCCGCGATACGGTCGCAGCCATGGCCGCCGGTCTCGGTGAAGCGCTGAACGAATAGTGCCGGTCAGCTATTTCAACCGTGCTTGTATTGTTAGGATAAACACCGGTAGGCGGCTGCGCCTGGCATATTGCTAAAAGCGCAGCCGCCGCCCGTTGCGGTCAATGCCGTTGATTAACGGCGGAAGGCCAACACTTCCAGGCTTGTCGTATTGTCCGAGGCGACCAGGCGGAACTGTGCAGGCGTGTAGTCCTCGTCAGGAAT
Source organism: Granulosicoccaceae sp. 1_MG-2023 (assembly GCA_030546905.1). GTDB lineage: Bacteria > Pseudomonadota > Gammaproteobacteria > Granulosicoccales > Granulosicoccaceae > UBA7957. Next base: position 321,106 of record JAUOPI010000001.1, read on the forward strand.
CAGCCAGGCCTGCACTTGTCCGCTCAGGGAAAAGCAGGCGCTGACATCGAGCGTCCCGCTGAACACGATCGCCGGGATCGCGGTGCGCGCAAGCATGGCGAACAGCCATGACAGAAAAATGACAAGCCGGGGACGGGCTGAAGCAGGGCAGACAACAAAAAGCCCCGCTTGCGGGCGGGGCTTCTGTCATCAGAGCCGTGTTCGCTTACGCGGCTTTTTTGATCTTTTTCTTCAATTTGGCGATTTTGCCTTTTTGTTTGGCGATCTTGGCCTTACGGGCTTTGATCTCTTTTTTCAGGCTGCCGATCTGTTTCTTTGCTTTTTTACTCATCGCACTTCTCCTTCTTGTGTTGTGACATCACTGTGTTGAGCGAATCCGGCCCGGCTTGCGGCCGGCTCTGTTACTGAGCATCTTTCTTGCCGGCGGGTCTGTGCCTGTGTGTTTCAGCCAGGATGGCCCTGTCGCCGGCACTTGCCAGTATAGACAAGCAGCAAAAGACCTGCCGACAGGCGCGCTGGCGGTACGGGTCTACTTAGCCCTGTCGGCCAGATGGCCGGAGAGCAGTTCGCGCATGGTGCGGATAAACAGTTCACGGCTGCGACCGCGCCGGAAAATCATCGAAAAAGGTGCCTGATAGCCGAACTCGCTGGGCAGCAAGGGCCGCAGGCGGTCATCGTTGACGTAGGCTTTGGCGTAGTGCTCAGGCAGGTAGCCCACGTAGCGGCCCGAAAGGATCAGCATCAACTGCGCCTCCATGCTTTCCACGGTCGCTGTACTGTAGCCGAAGCCCCGTTTACGCAGGTCCGCCGCGTTCCAGTAGCTGCGCGTGACCAGGCCATAGCGGCTGATCTCTTCCACGGTGACCTGCTTTTTTCGATACAGGGGATGCTGGTCGCTGCAATACAGCCAATGCTGTTCCCGGTAAAGCCTTTCGAAAATGACGTTATTGACGCTGGAGGGGTAGGTTGCGATGGCCAGATCCAATTGATTGTTCAGAATTCCTTGAACCTGTTCCTGCGGACTGCGGATCAAAAGACTGATATGAACGGCCGGCAGACGCTCGTTGAATTTTCTGATGGCGAGCGGGAAGTCCAGTGACTCATCCATTGCCATGGCATCCAGCACGGCGATCCGGAAGGTGCCGCCCATATCCCCTTTGAGTGCAATTGCATGGCGCTCCAGCTGGTCCATCTCGTCCATTAGCTTGATCGACTGATGATAAAACTGTTGACCTTTTTCGGTCAGCATAAAGCCCCCGCGACCGCGCTGACACAGGACAAATCCCACATATCGCTCCAGTTCGCTCATGTAATTGCTGATCGCCGAGGTGCTCAGATTGAGCTCCTGCTGCGCGCCGACATAGCCCTGATGCCGTACCACCGCCAAAAAAACCTCTAAGAGTCTGATATTGATGCGTTTATTTGTATTCATAGGGCTGCAGGCCTGCGCTATTAGTTCAGGAAATACTGAACTGAGTATTTCGGATTTGGCATTTATCGGTCAAGCCGCTGCCACATAGGATGAAACCCTGTTCAAAGCGCGGTCACACCGACGCGCAGGATCAAATAAGGAATAGAGCTATGTCAGATGAGCTGAATCAACCGCAAAACGGTAACGATATGCCCCGTTTTGCCGGTCGCGGCACGATGATGCGTTTACCCTTTGCTGAAAGCCCGCAGGGCCTGGATGCTGCTTTTGTCGGCATTCCGCTGGATATAGGCACGTCACAACGTGCGGGAACGCGCTACGGGCCGCGACAAATCCGTGCCGAATCGGTGATGATCCGTCCGTACAATATGGCCACAGGTGCGGCTCCGTTCGAGTCCCTCTCGGTGGCGGATATCGGCGACGTACCGATCAATACCTACAGCTTGTTAAAGTCGGTCGATATCATCGAGAACTACTACACAGCACTCAACGAGTACCCGCTGATCCCGTTGACGCTGGGCGGCGACCATACGCTGACACTGCCGGTACTGCGGGCGCTGTGCAAAAAACACGGTCCCGTCGCGCTGGTACATGTGGATGCACACACCGATACCAATGACACCATGTTCGGCGAGAAAATCGCCCATGGGACCACCTTCCGCCGCGCGGTCGAGGAGAATCTGCTCGATTGCGAGCATGTCTACCAGATCGGCCAGCGCGCCCAGGGCTATTCGGCCAACGATTTCCGCTGGGGCAGCAAACACGGTTTCACCCTGACCACCGCCGAGCAATGCTGGCATCAAAGCATGACGCCGTTGATGGAGCGGATCAGAGAGGCCGTCGGCGACCGGCCTTGCTACCTGTCTTTTGATATCGACGGCATTGACCCGGCCTGGGCGCCCGGCACAGGCACGCCGGAAGTCGGCGGTCTGACCTCCGTACAGGCGCTGGAGATTGTCCGTGGTTGCAAAGGCCTGAATCTGATCGGCGCTGATCTGGTCGAGGTTTCGCCGCCTTACGATGTCAGCGGTACCACGTCCCAACTGGCGGCCAATCTGCTTTACGAAATGCTCTGTGTCCTGCCCGGTGTGGCCTATCACGATTGAGGTGTAATCGATGGAACTTGCTCTTTACCGCACGCTTTGGGGTGTGACTACACCACTTAGCAGTATCGCCCCGGGCTTGCTGGAAACAGGCTACAACGGCGTTGAGGCGCGCGTGCCTCTGACTGCCGACGGGCGTCGCGAACTCAGGGACACGCTTGAAGAATTCGGCTTGCGCTATATTGCAACCCTGTTTACCGGCTCCGATGTAGTACCCGATCAGTCCGAGACACCGGAGCAGCATCTGCGCCGCTTTGAGGAACGACTCGATCAGGCCGCTGACTTGCCTTTCGACAAGATCAATGTGCTGGCCGGCAATGACCGTTGGCCGCTGGCAGAACAAATCCGCTTTTTTGCCGCGCTGCAGAGAATTGCCGCGACACGTGATATACAGTGTTGCTTTGAAACTCACCGCGCTACCAGTTTATACAGCCCCTGGCGTACTCTGGAGTTGCTGGAGGAAGTGCCTGGCTTGCGTTTTACGCTTGATCTCAGTCACTGGGTGCTGGTCAGCGAGCGGCTGCTTAACGCGGCCGAAGACGATCTCTCTGCCTTTCTGGCATGTGTGGATCATATCCAGGCACGAATCGGTACGGACCAGGCACCGCAGGTCGCGCATCCGGCGGCACCGGAATGCCGGCCATGGCTGGATTTCTATCAATCCGTGTGGGAAACGATCTGGCGGCGCCAGCAAGCCGAGGGCTGTGAGCTGAGCACCCTGACGACGGAATTCGGCGTTGACGGCTATTTGCCGCATCTGCCGTTTACACAGGTACCCGTAGCGGACCTGAATGAGGTAAATGATTGGATGGCCTGCGAAGAGCGGCGTCACTTCCAACAGTTTCAGGAACAGAACAAAGGCTAAAGTTATGACGAATCAATCCGGAAAGGCCTTTACCGCAATCCCTGTGGTCAATATTGCAGGCCTGTACAGCGAAGACAAATCAATGCGACAAGAAGTCGCGGATCAGATGGGCAAAGCAGCCCGCGAGGTCGGCTTTCTTTACGTTAAAGGTCATGGAATAGACCCGCAGCTTATTGCCGGCTTACGTGCGGCGGCAAAAAACTTTTTTGCCCAGCCGTTAGAAAGCAAAATGGACTTGTATATCGGTTCCTCGACAAGCCATAAAGGTTTTGTCCCGGAAGGTGAGGAGCAGTACGGCTCCGGCCGTCCGGATAAAAAAGAAGCCTTTGATGTGGGGTTTCAGGCACCTGCCGATCATCCTCTGGTGCTGGCTAAGACACCGCTGATCGGCGCCAATGACTGGCCGGATCTGCCGAACTTCAAAGACGATGTCCTGGCCTATTACGATGCGCTGTTTGCGCTCGGTCGTCGTCTTTTCTCCGGTTTTGCGCTGGCGCTGGGTTTGCCGGAGGACTACTTTGACTCCATGGCCACCTGTCCGCCCTCGAAGCTGCGTCTGATTCACTATCCCTATGATGCGGACGCTGAGGACCGTCCCGGTATCGGTGCCCATACCGACTATGAGTGCTTCACCATGTTGCTGGCTGATCAGCCCGGCCTGGAAGTGCTGAACGAGGACGGACAATGGATCGATGCGCCGCCGATTGTTGACGATGGCGAAGAAGCACTGGTCATCAATATCGGTGATATGCTCGAAGTCCTCACAGCCGGACGCTTTACCGCGACGGCGCACCGCGTGCGTAAAGTCAGCGCTGAACGCTACTCCTTTCCGTTTTTCTTTGCTTGTGACTATCACACTCTGATCCGTCCTTTGCCGGCATTTGAAGAGGCCGGTTCCGAGTACGGCGAGCTGAGTATCGGCGAACATATGTACAGCCAGGCATTGCAAACCTATCGCTATTTACGCGAAAAAGTCGCCAAAGGTGAACTGGCCTTGCCGCCACGTGCAACCGCCACAAACTCCTTTGGTTATCTCAAGAAGCAACAACAGCCATAAACAGCCATACCACAACCGAGTACTTCCGGAGCGCAAACTATGAGCATGAAAAAATCGGTAATGACAGCAGGCGTATTTCTCGTAACTGCATTGGGTGCCAGTCTTGCAACAGCGGATGACGCTTTGCTTGAGGAGGGTGTGCTGCAGGTAGCGATGGAAGCGACCTATCCGCCGTTTGAGTCTTATGACGGTGACAAGATTGTCGGCTTTGACCCTGATATGTCGGCCTTGCTGGCAGAGAAAATGTCAGTGGATGTGGAATTAAACGATATCAAGTTCACCACCTTGATTCTGGGCCTTGGCGGCGGCAAGTTCGATGCGGTGATCTCGGGTATGTACATTACACCTGAGCGTGTCGAAATAGCCGATGCCATCCCATATGCCAAGACCGGCGCCGCTATCATGGTGCTCAAAGGCAGCGAAATACGACCCAAGAATGAGCTTGAACTTTGCGGCGTTAAAGTTGGTCTGCAACAAGGCACCTCCTGGGTAAAAGCACTGTCTGAGTTGTCAACCAGTTACTGCGTCGCAGAGGGTAAGGCGCCGATTTCCATACAGGAGTTCCCGACTGCACCGGAGGTGACCCAGGCCTTGATGTCACGCAATGTTGAAGCGCAGGTGGAAATCGCCGGGGCGGCAGCACTGTTTGTTGAGCGCACCAAAGGGCGGGTCGAAATCACCTCGCCGGAACTTGTCTATCCGCAGACGCTTGGCATCTACGTGAAAAAAGGCAATACCGCCTTGAAAGAACGTTTCGAAAAAGCGCTGGCGGAGCTCAAAGCTGACGGCTCGTACTACGAGCTGCTGGCAGAATATGACCTGACTCCGGTCGAAGACTGAGCTAACAACGAGTAACGCAGGGGAGTCACAATGAGTCTGGATTGGGAATACTTTTTCTCCTTATTCACCATGGTTGCCTTTTGGAAGGCGTGTGTCACGGTAGTTGTATTTAGCACGATCTCCTGGGGCATTGGCCTGATTCTGGGGTTCATTGTGGCCTCGGCCAAAATGTCGGCATATCGCTGGCTCAACATCCCGGCAAAGGTGTACGTGTGGTTTTTCCGCAGTGTGCCTTTGCTGGTGGTGTTGGTTTTTGTCTACAACCTGCCGCAGCTATTTCCGTCGACCGGGGCTTTTCTCAGCGATCCGTTTATGGCCGGCCTTGTCAGTATGGTGGTCACTGAGGCGGCCTATATGGCGGAGATCCACCGGGGTGGATTGCTGTCGGTCGCCAAGGGCCAGCGCGAGGCCGGTCATGCCTTGAATCTGGGCTACTTCAGTATTCAACGGCTGATCGTTGTGCCGCAGGCGATCCGGATCTCCATGCCGGCCCTGATCAATGAGTATGTCACTGTTATCAAACTCAGCTCGCTGGTCTCTGCGATCTCCCTGCCGGAGTTGCTGCAAACCGGTCAGCGCCTGTATTCACAGAACTTTCTGGTGCTGGAAACGCTGCTTGCGGTAGCGGTCTACTATGTTCTGATTGTGACGGTTTTCGGTGCCGTGTTGCAGTGGGCCGAGTACAGGATGGATGTGCCTTCACGCAAGCCCGGCACTTTAGCAGAACCTGAAATTGAAGCCTTACGTCAGCAAGCCTTACCCATGCCTGCGCGTGAAATCAGCAAGGTGCCGGGTACACCACCGGCCTTGCAGTTACGCGGCGTGCAGAAAGCCTATGGCGAACACAGCGTGCTCAAAGGCATAGACCTGACTGTCAAAGAAGGTGAGGTGATCAGCGTGATCGGGCCCTCCGGCTCGGGCAAAACCACGCTGATCCGCACGATCAATCAGCTCGAAACGCTCGATAGCGGTGAAATTGTACTGTTCGGGCTGGATTATCTCGATGCGGAAAGCAGCCTGAGTTCGCCCAAAGTCCGCCTCGGCCGGCAGCGCATCGGAATGGTTTTTCAGAGCTTTAATCTGTTTCCGCATATGACTGTGCTGGATAACATCCTGCTGGCGCCGCGGGTGCTAAAAGGCCGTAGCAGTGCACAGCAGGACCGTGAACGGGCCTGGTATCTGCTCGATCAGGTGGGCTTGCTGGCTCATGCTGACAAGTATCCCCATCAGCTGTCCGGCGGCCAGCAACAACGGGTTGCAATTGCCCGTACCCTGGCCCTGTCGCCGGATATTATTCTGTTTGATGAGCCGACCTCGGCACTGGACCCGGAAATGGTCGAGGAAGTGCTGAAAGTTATTCAGGATCTGGCCCGTGAAGGCATGACGATGATGATCGTCACCCACGAGATGGATTTCGCCTTGAATGTGTCTGACCGCGTCGTGATGATGGAAGACGGTGTGGTGCAGCTTGATGCGCCGCCGGCGGAGATTCTCGATCCGCACAACACACAGGAATCCTTCACCCGCATGCGCGCCTTTATGGGCCGCGCCTGATCTTCGGAGTGGAAAGCATGACTAAGACCAGTGAACAACAACTGCGTGAAGAGCTGGCCGCCGCTTACCGCCTGGCAGCCATGCTGGGCTGGGAAGACACCATCTACACGCACTTTTCAGCGCGCCTGCCCGGCACCGGTGAACCGCGCTTTCTGATCAATCCCTTCGGTCTGATGTTCGATGAAATCAGCGCCAGCGACCTGATTGTGGTGGATATGCACGGCAACGTACTGGAGGGCAAGGCCGGCTATAACCAGGCCGGCTTTACCATCCACAGCGCGGTACATATGGCGCGCGAGGATGCCCATTGCGTCATGCATACCCACACCATCGCCGGCATGGCGGTGGCGGCCTGTCGTTCCGGCCTGCTTAATCTGAACCAGATTTCTGCCGAGTTCCATGAGCGGGTCGGTTACCATGACTATGAAGGTGTTGCCTTTAATCTGGAAGAGCGCAGCCGTATTCAGGCTTCACTGGGTGACAATATTGCATTGATTCTGCGTCAGCACGGTTTGCTCAGTGTCGGCGCCACCGTGCCTGATGCGTTTCAGGTCATGTATTACCTGAATAAGGCCTGCGAAATTCAGTTGGCAGCGGCGCAGATGAGCGCGCTTGCGCCGGTTGAAACCATCCCCGATGCGCTGGCACAGCATGTCAGTGAGCAATTCAAAAGCGTTGAGCATGAACGCCACGATGTCTGGCAAGCCTGGTTGCGTAAACTGGAACGGCTGGCACCGGACTACCGGGATTGATTATGAGACCGACTGTCCTGTTGGCCATAGATGACGCAGAGCTTACGCAACAGATCGAAGCCGAACTGCAGCGTGACGGCAAGGTCGCGTACTGCGGTTACGGGAGTCCCGAAGCGGCCGGTGCGGAACTGGCCGCCTGCTGGTTTCCGCGCGCCGATCTGCTCAGTGCATATCCTTCGCTGAAAGCCATACAGGCCGTGTCCGCCGGTGTGGATCATCTCGGACCGGCCTTGTTGAACTCATCATTGCCGGTTTCAAGGATTGTTGATGCCGGGCAAAAACAAGGCATGCTCGAGTATGTGCTCTGGGGCGTCTTGTATTATCAGCGTGATTTCGACCGTGCCATTGCAAACCAGCAACAGCAACACTGGCACCTTTATCCACAGAAAGCGGCCGCGGACCTGCGTATCGGGGTTTTAGGCCTGGGCGAGATGGGCCGGTATGTGGCCGGCTCTTTGGCCGCAATGGGATACAGGGTCAGCGGCTGGGCGCGCAGCGCAAAAGAAATCGCCGGCGTGACGACGTTTACGGCTGAGTCAGGTTTGCAGAAAATGCTCAGCACCAGCGATGTGTTGGTTAATCTGTTGCCGCTGACGCCACAGACGCGCGGCATTCTTAACGCTGCGATGTTTGCGGCCATGCCGCAGGGCGCGGTATTGATCAATGCCGGCCGGGGCGGGCATTTGCTGGAAGCCGATCTGATAGCCGCGCTGGATTCAGGGCAGCTGCGTGGCGCGATTCTCGACGTATTTGATGAAGAACCGCTTAGGAAGGGGCATCCTTTGTGGAACAGCCCGGGCGTGTTGATCACCCCGCATATGGCATCCTCGGCGTCGCCCAGCGCCATAGCCGCGCAAATCACGGAGAACGCGCTGCGTGTTGCAGCCGGCTTACCTCTGTTGCATCAGCTTGGCGACGGGCAGCCGGCGCACACATAGAAGGCCGTGCTGTCAGCTCAGATTGCGGCGTATCTGCAGCAGCGTCCGGCTAAGCCGGGCGCGTTCATCGTCGCTGATACCCTGCATCATTTTTCCCATCATCTGTTGTTCAATGGCCTGCATACGTGCCAGATCTTCCTTGCCTTTTTCCGACAGCGATAAGAGCTGACTGCGGCGGTCTTCCGGGTTCGGTTCGCGCTTGATCAATCCCTGTTTTTCCATGTCGTTCAGCAACCGTGTGATCTGTGCCTTATCGCGTTGCAGGGTTTGCACAATCGTCTGCGCCGTGCAGGGCTGGATGTGGTCGATCAGCCGTGTCACCTTCAAAAACGCCGGCGGATAGCACAGGCCGGCGTCCTGAAACTCGCGGGACAGGGCAGTCTTGCCGGCGTGAAACAGCTCGGCAATATGGGCAAACAGATTATCGTTCGGCATGACGACCTTCCTTTAATGGTTGACAATAGCAACTATATGCAATTATGGTTGATATTGTCAATTATTCGCGGCACAGGGTGCCGATCTGAGGGACTGCTCTATGAACAAAAACACAGACACCAGCGCCGCACAAGCCGCACAACCGTCGATAGAACGGATCAGGCACGAACTGCGTATGCGCACGCTCACTGTCAGTGAGGCCCGCTATCTTACCCCGAATATGATCAGAATCTGCCTGACGGGACCGGAGCTGGCGGGTTTTACCAGCCTGTCGCCGGACGATCATGTGAAGATATTCCTGCCGGACGGCGACGGGCAGGAGCTGCAGAAGCGGGACTTCACGCCCCGCTACTACGATCCCCAAAGCATGACGCTGACGCTGGATTTTGTCGCTCATGAGGGCGGTCCGGCCACCCGTTGGGCGCAGCAGGCCAGTGTCGGGCAACAACTGCAACTGGGCGGGCCGCGTGCTTCGCAATGCCTTAGCGGCGATATCCGTCGCTGGTTGCTGATCGGCGATGAAACCGCCTTACCGGCGATCGGCCGGCGTATTGAGGAGCTGCCCGCCGGTGTCAGCGTGACCAGCCTGGTTGCCGTGCCTTCTGCCGCCGATGAACAGCGCTGGCAGACCCGCGCTGCACTGAGCGCGCACTGGTTGCACCGGGATCTGCATGAGGCTGCTGATGCGGCACCTTTTCTGCGTCAGTTGGGCACGCTGGCGCTTGAGGCGGGGACGTTTGTCTGGATCGCCGGCGAAGCGGCGATGGTCAAGGCCGTACGCCGTTATCTGATCAATGAGCGCGGCCACGACAAAGCCTGGTTGAAAGCCGCAGGCTACTGGAAGCAGGGCGTCGCTGACAGCAACGAAAAGAGCATCGACGACTGAGCCTGCCAGACCCCGGCCCTATAGCCGCCTGTACACGCGCTCAGGGCCGGGGCTGCGCCGCACCTGCGTGATGAAAGACCGCGCGCGGTATGAGTGCTGTCAGCGTGCTATCCTGACGCCCCTTATCTCAGGGACTGTTTGCCGAAGGGGATTCCCGTATGGGTTGTTTCAGGATGTGCCGGATCGGGCTTGTCGTATTATGTCCGCTATTGCAAAGCTGTGCTTCGATTCAAACCAACCGCTACAGCTACGATCAAACGCCGGATTTCGATTGCCGGGAGCAGAGCAGTATCCCGCGTGTGTACAGTGGAACCATCCTTGATATCTACCGCCTCAGCAGTGCCGACAGACGTCTGGTGCACGCACTTGATCTGCCGTTCAGCCTGATCGGCGATACGCTGATCCTGCCCTATACCATCTACAAACACGCAAGTCCGGTTATTGGTATTCACAAGACATGTGTCTGCAGCCACCCGCAGAAGACCGCGCGCCGACAGGGCACTGAGTTCGCCTCAGGGACGGATATGGCGTTCAAACGAGGCCAGTATGCCGCGCAGGATATTCAACTCGCTCTGGTCCGGTTCTGCGCGGTCGAAAAGAAAACGCAGTTTCTCCATGATTTTGCCGGGATGCGCGCGGTTGATAAAACCCGCGTCGTAAATCGCCCGTTGCAGATGTTGATAAAAGCCTTCCATCTCACGGGTCGGTGGCAGTGTCCGCGCCGGGCGCGGGGCTTTGCCGGCTTGCGCTAAAACCGCTTTACGGATCTCATAGCTGATCAGTTGCACCGCCGCGGCCAGGTTCAGTGAGGGATAGTCCGGATCTGCCGGAATCGTCACCCGGTAGCGCGCCGGTCGCAGATGCTCATTGGACAGACCGAAGCGTTCAGGTCCGTAAAGCACCGCCACCGGCCCCAGGGCCGCCTGTTCGACCAACAGGGCAGCGGCTTGCTCGGCATCCAGCTCCGGCAGATCAAAGCCGCGCGGGCGCGCAGTACAGGCCACCACCAGCCGGGTGTCGGCCAGCGTTACCTGCAGCGAGTCACTGAGCTGCGCCGCTTGCAGCACATCGCCTGCCCCGGCGGCCAGCCTTGTGGCTTCCTCGTGCGGATAGTCACGCGCCTGTACCAGCGCCAGACGGCGCAGGCCCATGGTTTTTAGGGCACGCGCAGCTGAGCCGATATTGCCCGGATGATGGGTCTGCACCAGTACCGAAAGGACGTTGTCGCGGAGCATGTAACTAAGGCCGGATGAATGTGCTGCGCATCATAGCGCAAGCGGCCACGGCGGGCGACGGCGCTGCCCGGCCTGACGGCGTTTCACAGCCCAAGCCGCATCGGCACCATGGCCGAGCGGGCAAATCCGGCACGGCGGTAGAATTGCTGGGCGCTATGGTTATTGGCATCGGTCAGCAAAGTCAGGCGCAGGCAGGCGCGCCGGTTGGCCAGCGAGACTGCACTGTCGAGCAGCGACTTGCCGATGCCTTTATGGCGGTACTGCGGGTCGATGATCATATCCTCGAGCAGGGCGACGCGTCCGCCCAGCGCGGTGGAAACCGTATATAACAGGCTCACCATACCCAGTACCTTGCCCGGTTGTCGCGCAACCAGTATTTCACCCACCGACGGGTCCCCGATGATTTGTTTCAGTGCCTGGCTTTGCTTATTGCTATCGGGGCTGAAATCACGCTCCTGCTCAAAGAGGATGTTCAGCAAGGCGCAAAGATCGGGGATGTCCGCAATCCGCGCCGGGGTGATTTGCCAGAGCATATCGTCGTCCTGATTGGCAGCAATGCCGCCATCTTAGCGCGTCTGCGGGCTGTCGTGCAGTAGCAGACCGGCCCCGTTCTGACGCACTTGTGTGAGTGCTGCATGAGGGGGCAGATGTCGCCCTGTATGCGTAGTCATGGTGCGCCGGGATGCCGTGATAAATCCATGTTATCCCGTGGCTGTCAGGTTTTATTGCCGACCGATCAAGGGCTTGCCGTAAGTGCTGCGATGCCGTCCGGACATGGCACACCATTGGCACTGATCAGTACAAACCAAACTGGTCAGACCGGTCTGAACTCATGCTTAAAGCCAGCCGCAGTGTTGCCAGTGAAGCGGCAACACAAATACAAGCCCGAATACTGAACGGCGAATGGCCCGGTGGCACCATGCTGCCCGGTCAGCGGCTGCTGTCGCAAAGTCTGAGTATCAGTCGTGCCTCCCTGCGTGAGGCGATCTCCATGCTTGAGGGACTGGGGCTTGTCCGTCCCCAGCCCGGCAAGGGCGTGTTGGTCACCTACGGCACTGAGCGGCGTTGCGATCAATTGCCTGCCGGCCCCGGGGATACGCAGCCGGCAGCCTTGCTGCAGTTTCGTCTCGCCCTTGAGCCTTTGGCGGCCATGCTGGCTGCCAGCGCGATCACCCCGGCGCAGGCCAGCGCCCTGTGGGCCTTGCAGAGCGATCTCGACGAGGCTGTACTGAACACCGATCTGGTGCGCGCTTCCGAAGCTGACCTTGCTTTTCATCTCAAAGTGGCCGAAATCAGCGGCAATCCCATGATCGCTGAAGCTATCCGCAATGCCAGTGCCGGACTTGCACATAGCCTGCGGCTGCCGTTTGCAGAAACAGCGCGCATCCGTGAGACCGCCGAGGAACACCGCCGTATTACTGCGGCGATTACCGCATCCGAGCCGGCCGCGGCCCGTCGCGCCATGCACGCGCATCTGGCCGGCGCTGCAGCCCGTGCCGGTCTGTCCCCCGATTTACTTAACCCCGTGACCTGAAAACAGGAGTCTCCTATGAAACGCCGTCCGTTTATCCGCCGCCTCGCTGCCGGCGCTGTCTTATCGCTGCTTGCTTGCAGTGCTGTGTTTGCCGATGTGCTCGATGATATCAAAGAAGCCGGCGTGCTGACCGTCGCCGTGCCGCAGGACTTTCCGCCCTTTGGCAGTGTCGGCACTGACCTGAAACCGATTGGTTATGACATCGATATGGCCAAACTGATTGCAGATGATCTGGGTGTGTTGGTCGAACTGGTGCCGGTCACAAGTACGAACCGCATACCGTTTCTCACTACAGGCAAAGCCGATCTGGTGATTTCCAGCCTGGGTAAGAATCCCGACCGTGAGAAAGTCATCGACTTTACCGATGCCTACGCGCCTTTCTTTAACGGCGTATTCGGACCGGACGATGTGGCTGCCGCCGATGCCGCGGCACTGTCGGGCAAAACCCTCGGTGTTACCCGCGGCTCTATCGAAGATCTCGAGCTGAGCAAAATCGCGCCGGAGGATCTGACCATCAAGCGCTTTGAAGACAATAACGGCACCATCTCCGCGTATCTGTCCGGTCAGGTCGAGTTGATTGCCACCGGCAATGTGGTCGCCGCAGCGGTCAATGAGCAAACCGATCAGCGTAATCTGAGCGTGAAGTTCCTGATCAAAAACTCGCCCTGTTATGTGGGTGTGGCCAAAGGTGAGGATGCACTGAAAGCCAAAGTCAACGAGATCATCGCAGCGGCCAAAGCCGATGGCCGGCTGGAGAAAATTGCCGGGACCTGGCTGCAACAGCCTTTGCCTGACGATCTTTGATGGATAAATAGCCCGCAGCCTTATGGCTGCGGGCTATGATGGAAACACTGTATGGCTTACGAATTCGAGTTTGCGCCGGTTCTGGAATATACGGACCTGTTGCTTAAGGGCGCTTTTTTTACAATTGCGCTGACTGCCGTGGGTGCGGTGTTCGGTATCGGGCTTGGCATAATCGGCGCCGTGTGCCGGGCCTGGCGCTTGCAGCCGTTCGCTGCCCTGTTCGCGGTCTATGTGGAGCTTATCCGCAACACGCCGTTTCTGGTGCAGTTGTTTTTCATATTTTTCGGCCTGCCTTCGCTGGGTATACATATCGGCGAATGGGAAGCGGCGGTGCTGGCAATGGTTATTAACCTCGGCGCCTATTCCACTGAAATAATCCGTGCCGGTATCGCATCCGTACCAAAGGGGCAGCTGGAAGCCGCGGCCAGTCTGGCCATGAATCGTTATGAATCCTTCCGTTATGTGGTGCTGCGCCCGGCGCTGCAGACTGTCTGGCCGGCCCTGACCAGCCAGGTCATTATCGTGATGCTCGGCTCGGCCGTGTGCTCGCAAATCGCCACCGAAGAGCTGACCTTTGCCGCCAATTTTATCCAGTCGCGTAACTTCCGCGCCTTCGAAACCTACTTTATTACCACAGCGATTTACTTTGCGATTGCCATTATGATCCGCCAATTGATGTTGGCCATTGGTAAGCGCTATATCAGCGGACGGCTCTCCTGATGCTTACACAATTTACAACCTGGGACATTGTCCGCAATCTTCTCGAGGGCGGTAAGTGGACGCTGCTACTGTCATTGTTGGCGTTTTTTCTCGGTGGGGTAACAGGCTTGATTATTGTCTTGCTGCGTATCAGCCCGAACCGTTTTTTGCGTGTCATCGCCAAAGTCTGGATTGAGCTGTTTCAGGGAACCCCGCTGCTGATGCAGTTGTTTATCGTCTTTTTCGGACTTTCCCTGCTCGGCTGGGATGTGTCGGCCTGGACCGCAGCGGCGATCGGCCTGACCTTGTTTACCAGTGCCTATCTGGCTGAAATCTGGCGCGGTTGTATCGAGGCCATCCCCTCAGGGCAATGGGAAGCATCTGCAAGTCTGGCATTCAGCCCTTTGCAGCAGATGCGTTACGTGATTCTGCCGCAGGCATTGCGTATCGCCATACCTCCGACCGTAGGCTTTTCGGTACAGGTGGTCAAAGGCACTGCGGTCACATCCATTATCGGTTTTACCGAATTAACCAAGTCCGGCACCATGATTGCGAACGCCACCTTCGAGCCCTTTATGGTGTTCGGCCTGGTGGCAACAGCTTATTTTTGTTTGTGTTACCCCTTGTCGGTTTATGCCCGGCACCTTGAGAGGAAATATCATGTCGCTTGTTAGTATTCATCAACTCCATAAGCACTTCGGCGACAACCACGTGCTCAAGGGAATCGATCTGAATGTTGACGAAGGTCAGGTGATCGCGCTGATCGGCCGCAGTGGGTCGGGCAAGAGTACGCTGTTACGTACTATCAACGGCCTGGAATGCATTGATGCCGGCGAGATCACCGTAGACGGGGCAAAAATACAAGCCGGCGCAAAAGATATGCGACCCTTGCGGCTCAAGGTCGGCATGGTGTTTCAGCAGTTTAATCTGTTCCCGCACCTGAGTGTGGGCGAGAACGTCATGCTGGCGCCGAAGATCGTCAAAAAAACCGACCCGGCTCAGGCACAGGAACTGGCCGAACAGATGCTGGCCAAAGTCGGTCTGAGCGAAAAGTTCGATGCCTTTCCGGGCGAGCTTTCCGGCGGCCAGCAACAGCGTGTGGCGATCGCCCGGGCACTGGCCATGCAGCCGAAGGTCATGCTGTGTGACGAGATCACCTCGGCCCTGGACCCTGAACTGGTCTCAGAGGTCCTGTCGGTGGTAAAACAGCTGGCCAATGAAGGCATGACGCTGGTGATGGTCACGCATGAAATGCGCTTTGCCCGGGAGGTCGGCGACAAGCTGGTGTTTATGCATCAGGGCCGCGTTCATGAAGAAGGGCCGCCTGAGGCCTTGTTCAATGCGCCGTCAACGCCTGAGTTAGCCGCCTTTATCGGCGCGATCGATCAGGCCTGAGTGCATGCCTCAGCCTGTGGCCTTGCCGCGCACCGGCCGCGCGCAGGGGTGTGTTGACGCGGGCATCACGCAGCAGGAGAGGCGCAACTGAAAATTGTCCTGATCCGCCACGGTGCACCGCAAGTGTCGACCGCTGAGCGCATCCGTGGTGATGATTTCCCTGATTGGCTCGAACGTTATGCTGCCTCAGGCATCCGTCCGCCGAAGCAAGACCTGCCGCGTTTGCGCAAGGTCTTTTGCAGTGACTTGCCGCGTGCCCGGCAGAGCGCGGCCCTGATCGGCGCACTCTGCGTCAGCCTGCAGGACTTGTGCGAGGCCGGCTTGCCGGCATTTCAGTTCGGTTCTTTGCGTCTTAAAGCCGGGGTTTGGGTGTTTATCGCGCGCCTGCTTTGGCTGGCCGGTCTGCACCGTGATGCCGAATCGCCGGCAGCGGCACGCCGGCGCGCGGCAGGACTGGCGGCCCGGCTGTCATGTGAGGCCGAACGTGACGGCGAGGTCGTGGTCGTGGGCCACGGCTATATGAATTTTCTGATCGGACGCGCCCTGCGCCGGCGCGGTTGGCGTAAGGTGGCAGCGCGGGCTTCAGGCCGCCACTTCGGACAATGCAGTTTTCGCTTGACGTAAAACAATTTTACGCAAAGCAGGCGAAAATTCAGTGACACTTTTTCTCTTCGCTGTGTATAAAATCCTGTGTTTGGCAGAGGTGTGTCTTGCGCACCCTGACCCGGTTTTCAGTTAATGCGCGCCGCCCACACACCGGCGCGCCCGGAACGAAAGAGGGGAGGTTTATGCACGTCGATTACAACGAAGCACTGGCGGCCTGTGAGGCTAACTATGTGCCGCTCTCACCACTGAGTTTTCTGCGCCGTACAGGCAAGGTCTTCGGACACCGGACATCGCTGATTCAGGACGACCGGCGTTACACCTGGGCCGAGACCCATGAGCGTTGCCGGCGTTTTGCCGCCGCACTGCAGGGTCTGGGGATCGGCAAGGGCGATACGGTTGCCGCTCTGCTGCCCAATATCATTGCCATGTATGAAGCGCACTTTGCCGTGCCCATGCTGGGGGCGGTGCTCAATGGCATCAATATCCGTCTCGATGCGGCGGCGATTGCGTTTATTCTCGATCACAGCGAAAGCCGGGTGCTGTTGGTGGACCCGGAATTCGCTGCCGTGGCCAAAGAAGCGGTGAGTCTGATGAAGGGCGATGCACCGACGCTGATTACGGTCGTCGACGAGGCCGCTGGGTTTACCGAACGGCTGGGTGAGCTGGAGTACGAAGCCTTTATCGCTGCCGCTGAACCCCTGAGCGATATTCCCCTGCCGGATAACGAGTGGGACGCCATCGCGCTCGGTTATACCTCGGGCACCACCGGCAATCCCAAAGGCGTGGTCACGCACCACCGCGGCGCCTATCTGAATGCGGTCAGCAACACCATGGCCTGGTCGCTGCCGGCTTCGGTGACTTACCTCTGGACCCTGCCGATGTTTCATTGCAACGGCTGGTGTTTCCCCTGGACTGTGGCGGCGCTGGGCGGGACCAATGTGTGTCTGCGCCGGGTTGATGCGCAGGTGATTGCAGACCTGATCCGCGAACACGGGGTGACGCATTTCTGCGGCGCGCCGATCGTGCACTCGATGATTTCCGAGCTGCCCAAGGAGACCTTCGAGGGCCTCGGTCGTGTGGTGAAGGGGCTTGTCGCCGGTGCGCCGCCGCCTGCGTCGGTATTCGAGCGCATGCGCGCGCTGGGTTTTGAAGTCACCCACGTTTATGGTCTGACCGAGGTTTACGGCCCGGCGGTGGTTTGTACGCCGCAGCAGGAATGGGCGGACAAACCGGCCGCAGAGCAGATTGAGCTGGCCGGGCGGCAGGGCGTGAACTACCCGCTCGAAGAAGATGTGGTGGTGATGGACCCGGATACCATGACCGAAGTCCCGCATGACGGCGAGACCATCGGTGAGGTGATGTTCCGCGGCAATATCGTTATGAAGGGCTATCTGAAAAACCCGGAGGCGACCACCGAGGCCTTTAAAGACGGTTGGTTCCACTCCGGTGATCTGGCTGTGGTTTACCCGGATGGCTACCTGAAAATCCGCGATCGCAGCAAGGACGTGATTATTTCCGGTGGCGAGAATATCGCCTCGCTGGAAGTGGAGGAAGCGCTGCAGGCGCATCCGGAAGTCTTGGTCAGCGCTGTGGTGGCGATGAAGCACGAAAAGTGGGGCGAAGTGCCCGCCGCCTATGTGCAGCTGCGGCCCGGTTCACGCCTGGAAGCGGCGGAACTGAAGGAATTCTGTAAGGCGCATCTGCCGGGATTCAAAGTGCCGAAGAAGTTTGTGATCGGGCCGATTCCGACCACCTCCACCGGCAAGATACAGAAGTTCAAACTGCGCGAGAAAGTCATCGACTAGCGAGCTGCACGCGCCCGGTGGTCGCCGGGCGCGTGACGCGGTTTTGATTCAGTTCTGCGTGTCGCCGCGCTGTTGTTCGAGAAAGTGGTTTACCGCATTGACGAATTTGCGTCGGTTACCGCCGTTAAGCACGCCGCCCGGTGTGAGTTGCTCATCGCGGAAGACCAGCATGGCACGGCCGGCACTGCTGCCGAGATCGTCCTGTTCGGCACGCAGCAGATCCGCCAGCTCCCGGGTTTCGGTCCGTTGCGTGCGGCCGACCTGCGAGGCCGCCACGGTGACCTGCCCCCGATGCGCATCAAGCACCACTTCCCAGTCCCGTTGCACCACATACCAGAGCAGGGTACCGGCCAGACAGATGGCGGTCATGGTCCATGACATGGGGGTCGGCTGACCGGTAATCACATAGATCCAGATAAAGTAGACATCGAGCATCAGCAGGAAGGCCATGCCGACGCTGGCGTCGATGGCCCTTAGCCTCAGGCGCCCGGACTGCGAGTCGTCGATTTTCATAGTAAGTCGGTGCTTGGCAGGCGAAAGCGGCAAACCTTAGCTTATCGCCTCCGTGGCCGCCAGTGGCGGGCGATCACAGCGACAGGTCCAGGGGAATCTGGCCGTTGCGCAGTTGCAGCTGCAGCAGCGATCGCAGCAGGACACTATCCAGCGCCAGATTCAGTTCGGCCAATTCGGCGAAGGTCCGTGCTTCTTCGAGCGCATTGGAGCGCAGATACCATGGCCGCCCGGTGGAACCGGTCTGATAGCGGATCAGCACATCCGGTGGCTGACGTCGTGTCAGCGGTCCCGGAACGCGGTAAAGGCCGACGCCGTCCTCATCGGTCTGCACCAGCCAGCCCAGTTTTGCCAGACCCTGCCGGCGTTGCTCGAAGAGTTCAAACAGCGAGGCCTGCGGTGAGCCGAGGCTGACCACATCGGTTTGCGGGGGCAGACCGTCGGTGCGGGCGACCGGCGAGAGATCCTTCAGCGTCAGCACCTCGCCGGTGTTGACGTCGACTATATCGCCGATGATGCGCGCATAGCGGAAGGTGCGCTGTTTTTTGCGCAGGCGGCAATAGCCGGAAAAGTTGTAATGCCGGAACGCCTGCACATCAACCATGCGGGTGCTGCGTTCGCCGTTTTTGTTGAGATAACTGAATTCGATGGTGCGCCGGACTTTTTTCTCGGCTTTCAGACGTGAGGCCTGATCTGCCGGCCGGTCACGTTTTCCACGTTTTTTGCGCAAAAAGTACAAATAAATTGCCAGCGCAGCGGCAAGTAGTAGCAAGACTTCCATTAAATGCCGGTCCTGTTCGGTTACGTGCAGAAACAAATCCTTACACGCGGTTAAGTCGGTTGATTCTACATGCCGCGCGGCAATTTTGGACATGGCTGACGGGATTTTTTCGGTCTCCTGACTATCTCCTTGTGGATAAGTCGTCAGCCGGTGCGCTGAAAAGGGCAGGACAGCGGCCGGGAAAACTTCCCGAAGAAGCCGGGATTCTGCCTGAAAGAAGCCCGCTCCTGCCTGAAAGGCTGAGGCGACTCCGCCTGTAGGAGGATGTAATGGGAAAACGACACGGACACAATCTCAGCTGACTTTTGCCACTACGGAGCCTGTCCGCGTGAAATACTTTACTGCTGTGTTACTGCTTGTTTTCAGTTCATCATTGCTGGCCGAGGGCGATTTAACCCGTCGCCCCGAAAAACTGCCCGAGCTGGTGCTGGGCAATTACGATGATTTTTTTCATATGACGGAAAAACGTTATGACCTGGAGACAGGTAAAGCCTATAGCCTGAAGATCGTTTCCAGTGGCATGACTGAATACGCCATTCATGCGCCGGAGTTTTTTGATTCCATTTATCTGCGCAAAGTCGAAGCCGGTGATATCGAAATCAAGGCACAGTCGCTCACCGAGCTTGAATTTGAAGTGGAAGGCGAAGCCGAGGTCTTTTTTGTGCCGATCAAGCCGGGCGTTTACAAATTCTACGCCGCCGGTCTGGAAGGCAAGGGAATGGTAGGTGAATTCCACGTCAAATAAGCCCGGTGCCGCGCTGTGACAGCAGTCTGGCGGCTCAATCTGGTGGTCCTGCTGGTCTTTGCCCTGGCCACCGTGATCACGGTCTATGTCATGCTGGTGCAGGCCTCGCGCGATATTGAGCGCGAGGTCAGTGCCAGTGTGGATGCTACGCTCAGGCTGCTCAGCCCGCCGCGCCGCGCGGTGCTCGATGCGCTGGAAGCGTCCCCGCTGCGGCACGTTCATCTGGAAATCCTCCCCGCCGGCACGGCCGCGCCCGTGGCGCCGCCCTTGCCCGGCCTGATCAGTCCCGAGGTCGGCGCCGGTTTCCGCACCCACAGTCTTCCCCTCGATCAGCACAGCGTTGTACATATCGTGCCCGAGCCGGCTGACGAATGGGACGAAGTACTTGAATCGGTCAAGTTTGTCCTGCTCTTGTTCGGGGTAACCGCCTTGCTGTCCTGCTCGGCGATCTGGCTGGCGGTCAGCCGTGGCCTGCGGCCGGTTCAGGATATTCTGGCCGCCTTGCGTGAAGTGGGTCTGCGTCATTTCGATGCCCGTCTGGGCCGTTACGCGGTACCGGAAATCAACACCATTGCCGAGAAATTCAACGGCATGGCGGCACAACTGCAACGCAGTGACCGGGAAAACACCCTGCTGATGGATGCCTTGCTGACACTCACCGAGCGCGAGCGGACCCATCTGGCCCGTGAGCTGCACGACGACCTCGGCCAGTACCTGACCGGTATCCGCTCTCAGGCGTATGTGCTGGCGACCGGTTGTGACGACAGCGGCCGGGAGGCGGCGCAGCGCCTGATCGCCCATTGCGGCGACATGCAAAGCGGTTTCAGGCGGCTGATCAATGAACTGCATCCGGTGGTGCTGGAGATTGCCGGTTTGGAAGACGCCCTGCGGCAGTTGCTCGAAAACAGCTCCGCGACACGTCACCGGCAGGTGCGGATCGGCTTTGAGAGCCCCACCCCCGATTTTGATCTGGAGGCCCAGGCGCATGTCTACCGTATTGTGCAGGAGGCCCTGACCAATGTGGACAAACATGCGCAGGCGGCCACCGAAGTCAGCCTGCAAAGCACGCGCACGTCTGCCGGGCAGTGGCAGTTGTGTCTGAGCGATAATGGCCACAGTGCGGCAGCAGCCGGTCACAACAGCGGGGGGATCGGTATCCGCTCCATGCGCGAGCGGGCCCGTCTGATCGGCGCACAGCTCACGACCGAACAAGACAGGCATGGATTCCGTGTCAGGCTTATCTGGCCTAAGGAGGAAAACGATGGCAACGTTTCTGGTGGTGGATGATCATCTGGTTGTACGCGAAGGCTGCGTGGCCATGCTCAAAGGCGCCTGCGGTGCCTGCGAGGTGCACGAGGCGGAAAGCGGCGAGGCGGCACTGAATATGGTCCGGCGCATCAACGCGGATCTGATTGTCATGGACCTTCGTCTGCCGGGCATCAGCGGCCTGGAAACCGCACGGCGCATTCTGCGTGACAACCGTCGTCAGCGGATTCTGTTTTTCAGCATGTACGATGAACCGGCGATCGTAAAACGCGCGCTGTCGCTCGGTTCCGGCGCCTATATCAGTAAAAATGCGCCGCCGCAGGAGTTTGTCAAAGCCGTGCAGGCAGCCCTGCGCGGTGAGCTGTATATCCAGCACAGTATTTCCATGAGTATGCTCGACAATAATGGTGGCAGTGAAAAACTGGCCGCCCTGAACGAACGCGAGTTTGAAATTTTCTCGATGCTGGCCAATGGCGACACCATCCATGAGGTGGGGCAGAAACTCAACCTCAGCACCAAGACAATCTCCAACTACACCTCCATGATCCGCAGCAAACTGGATGTCAGCAACGAAGCCGAGATGTTTTATCTGGCCATGGAAAACGGGCTGATCGTGCGCCCGGATGTGGTGCTCAACTGAACAAACGGGATCGGATGCGGAAAAGACCGTAGCGGTTCTGCTACGGTCTGTATATTACAACTGCCAGTCAAAGGGACAGGCTGTGCAGCCTTGCATTGCGGTATCCAGAAACAGAGCATAACGGATACGCGCGCCGCTCAGATCGGCATTGATCAGGGATGCGTTGGAGAGTTTGGCTTCCTGAAGATTGGCATTGACCAGTTCAGCGGCATTCATGTCCGCCTTAACCAGCCAGGCCATTTCAAAATTGCCGGCCCGCAGATTGGCCGAGCGCATCGAGGCACCGCTGAAACGCGCAAACTCAAAGTTGCCACCTGTCAGACTTGCATTATCCAGTGTGGCACCCTGAAAAAACGCCGCCCAGGCATTGACCGCTTCGAGATTGGCAGCGCTGAGATCGCTGCCGCGCAGATTCGCATGGCGCAGATCCGCGCGGGCAAAATCGGCGCCGCTCAATTGTGCGCCGGCGAGATTGGCGTTGCCCAGTCTGGCATGACGCAAAACCGCGCCGCGCAGGTCCGCCCCTGACAGTACCGCCTCGCTGAGGTCGGCACCGCTCAGATCGGCACCGCGCAGATCCGCACCGGGGCATTCGGTAGCGGCTTCGATACGACATCCATTTATAACAAGCATGTCCCCGTCTTCATCAGCCTGCAGGCTGGCTGAAGCAAGACTGAACAGCAGGCCGGTGGCGATAAAAGCAGCAGTGAATTTCATGATTGACCTCCGTAGAAAATCCCCGCCCGGGCGGCGGGGAGAAGGAGAAGATAGGTAGTGAGCCGTTGATCAGGAGGCTCAGTTTTTGGGAATTTTAAAGACCCAGAACGAGCCGCCCTGGGATACCGGCTTGGTCAGATCGGCCATATCACCGCCCCACAAGGGCACTGCACCGCCGTAGCCGCTGGCGACACCAATGTATTGCTCACCGTCCATTTCCCAGGTGATCGGGCAGGAGATAATTCCCGAGCCGGTCTGAAACTTCCACAGTTCTTCTCCGCTTTCGGCATCGAAGGCTTTCAGATAGCCGTCACCGGTACCGGTGAAAACCAGTCCGCCGGCGGTCGCCAATACCCCGGCCCACAGGGGCAGACGTTCTTTGTGCGACCAGACGATCTCGCCTTTGACCGGGTCGACCGCGCGCAGTACGCCGACGTGGTCCTGGTACATCTTCTTGATGCGAAAGCCCTGACCGAGATAAGCATTGCCCTCGGTATAGGTCACCTCTTCGGTCCAGTAGTCTTCTTTCCAGTGATTGGCGCCGAGATAGAACAGCCCCGTGTCCTGACTGTAGGCCATCGGGTTCCAGTTCTTGCCACCGAGGAAAGGCGGCGAAACTTCAATGCTGGCACCGCGCTTTTCACCTTCGGCGGGCAGCGGCGGACGCTGGCCTTCAACCTCGACCGGCCGGCCGGTTTCCGGGTCGATATGGGTTGCCCAGGTGATATTGTCGACAAACGGGAAGCCGCGGATAAAGCCGCCGTCTTCGCGGTTCACCACGTAGAAGAAACCGTTGCGGTCCGCGTGTGCCGTGGCTTTGATGGTTTCGCCGTTTTCATCGTATTCAAACAGCACCAGCTCGTTATTGCCGGAGAAGTCCCAGGCATCGTTGGGGGTGTGTTGATAGAACCACTTGACTTCGCCGGTGGTCGGATCGACACCGACCTGACCGGAGGTGTAGAGATTGTCGTAGTCCTGCGGATTGCCGCCGGGGCTGGTGCGCTTCCAGGTATTCCAGGGCGCAGGGTTGCCCGCGCCGATGATAATCGTGTTGGTTTCCACATCAAAGCTGGCGCTCTGCCAGGGCGCGCCGCCGCCATGACTCCAGGCTTCGACCTTGCCGGTCTCGGTGCCGGGATCATCCGGCCAGCTGGGGGCGTCCGGATCACCGGTGGGCGTGCTTTCCTCGCCGTTCAGCCGGCCCATATGGCCTTCGACAAACGGGCGCATCCAGACTTCTTCGCCGGTCATGGGGTCGCGTGCGTAGAGCCGTCCGATTACACCGAATTCATCGCCCGAGGAGCCGTGAATCAGCAGTACCTTGCCGGTTTTCTGATCCTTGACCAGGGTCGGTGCGCCGGTCATGGTGTAGCCGGCCTTGTGGTTTTCGAACTTTTTCTTCCAGACTACTTTGCCGGTGTCTTTGTTCAGCGCCACGATCGCCGCATCAAGCGTACCGAAGTAAATCAGATCGCCGAAAATTGCCGCACCGCGGTTCACCACATCACAGCAGGGCCGGATATCGTCCGGCAGGCGGTAGGTGTAGGCCCATTTGCGTTCTCCCGTACGCGCATCGATGGCGAACAGACGGCTGTAAGAACCGGTCACATAAATAGTGCCGTCATGCACCAGCGCCTGTGATTCCTGACCGCGTTGTTTTTCGTCACCGAACGAAAACGACCATGCCGGCAGGAGCCGTTTGACGTTGTCTTTATTGATGGCGTCCATCGGGCTCCAGCGCTGTGCTTTGGGCCCGATCCCGTAGGCGAGCACGTCTTCGGTGGTCGCCGCGTCGTTGACTATATCCTCCCAGCTTACCCCTGCAGCCACGGCATTGCCGCCGGCCGCGAGGCTGACTGACATCGCCAGGCAGAGCGCTTTAATCCGCCCCGGGCGTTTTACTTGTTTTATTTCAGGCATTGATGGATTCCTGTCTTGTCGTTTATGCATCTATGACCCCCGTCTCCTACAGCGGGGATTAATTAATTCTGCACAGACGAAAAGCGCACCGATACGGCAGATGGAACGAGCTTGACGGGTAAACTTCAAGGCGGACGCGGGAAGATCTCACAGTCATCCTGCGCGGGTAGGAATGTGCTCATCCGGCGGTCGGGATGAGGTCAGGGCGCTGCGCCGGCGCGCTTTTTTGCCGGCCTGTTTGTGAACGGCTGCGCGCTTTGCGGCAGACCACGGCACGGGAGTGTTTAGAAAAGTGAAAAACATGCCGATTGTCTGCTTGTTCTGATCTGTCGGTCTGCACCATCCATGGCCTCCTTGATTCCTTCGCTCAATAGCTGTCTGAGTCGCATGACCGGCGGTGAAAAGCGTTTTGCCAAACGGCTCGAAAGTCATCTTGAGGATGATTATCTGTGCTGGTATGAGCCCCGTGTCGGAGTGGGAAAACGAACCCGGTATGCGGACTTTATTGTGATTCATCCGCGCCGCGGTGTACTGCTGCTTGAGGTAAAGGACTGGCGCGCCGATGCCATTCTGCAAATCGACCGCATGACGGTGCAGCTGCTGGTCGGCGATAAGGTCAAACGCTGCGCCAACCCGCTCGAACAAGCCCGCCAGTGTGCCCATAGCATGGTCGCGCAGTTTGAAAAAGACCCGCAACTGGTGCATCAGGACGGCGCGTATCGCGGCAAACTCATGTTTCCTTACGGTTACGGTGTGGTGCTGAGCAATATTACGCGGCGCCGTTTCGACAGTAGCGGCATGGCTGAGGTCTTACCCGGACACCGTGTGATCTGCAAAGACGAAATGCCCGAAAGCGTGGATCCGGAAGCCTTTCAGAAGCGTCTCTGGGATATGTTTGAATACACCTTCCGCACGCCGCTCAGTCTGCCGCAGCTGGACCGCATCCGCTGGCATCTGTTTCCGGAAATCCGCATCGGTACACAACGTGAGCTTTTTTCCGCATCTGAGGACAGCAGTGCAAGCGCGGAGAATACGGACGGCGACGGAACACTGCCGGATATACTCAGGGTGATGGATCTGCAACAGGAGCAACTGGCCCGTAGTCTGGGGGACGGGCATCGTGTTATTCACGGTGTAGCCGGCTCGGGTAAAACCCTGATTCTCGGTTATCGCTGCGTGCATCTGGCCAATCTGCTGAATAAGCCGATTCTGGTGCTGTGCTACAACGTCACCCTGGCGGCGCGGCTGCGCAGTCTGATGCAGGAAAAAAACGTGGAACATCGCGTCGCGGTGAGAAACTTCCATGAATGGTGTGGCGAGCAAATGCGCACCTACAACGTGCCGCGGCCGAAGTACGACCCGGACAAGTACTTCGAAGCGCT
This sequence comes from Granulosicoccaceae sp. 1_MG-2023, assembly GCA_030546905.1. Lineage (GTDB taxonomy): Bacteria > Pseudomonadota > Gammaproteobacteria > Granulosicoccales > Granulosicoccaceae > UBA7957. Next base: position 347,004 of record JAUOPI010000001.1, read on the forward strand.
GGTGACGGCGGTGATCGGGGGTTGTGAGTCGGGACTGATTCCGACCGGGCAGTACGGCGCGGTGATGATCGACGAAGGACATGACTTCGAACCGCAATGGTTGCAACTGATTACCCGCATGGTCGATCCGGAGACCGATTCACTGTTGTTGCTGTATGACGATGCGCAATCGATCTACAAGAAAACCGGTCTCGATTTCAGTCTTGCAAGCGTGGGTATCAAGGCCCGTGGCAGAACCTCCGTGTTGCGGCTTAACTACCGGAATACCGACGAGGTGTTTAACTTTGCCTACCGTTTTGTACGGCGTTTTCTGGAACCGCACGATGCCGATGAGGACCATGTGCCCTTGGTTGAGCCGCAGCTTGCCGGGCGACACAGTTTCGAGCCGCAGGTCAGGTTGTTCGACAGTTTCGATAAAGAGACCGACACGATCGCGCGCTGGTTGGGGCTTTGGCACCGGCGCGGCGACGCACGCTGGGGGGATATGCTGTTGCTTTACCGGCACAATTGGCAGGGTAAAAAACTCGCGCAGGCCCTGGACCGGGCCGGCGTGCCGCATCACTGGATACATGATGCGGCGGGTAAACGCCGTTTTGACCAGAGCCATGACAGCGTAAAGATCATGACGCTGCACAGCAGTAAGGGGCTGGAATTCCCGCTGGTGGTGATCGCCGGACTCGGCAAGGACCTCAGCGCTGATGATGAGCAGGCCGCCCGCGAGGCGAAGTTGTTGTATGTGGGCATGACCCGCTCAACAGACCGCTTGCTGCTGACCGGTCACAGCGCGACCGGATTGTTCAAATCCCTGGATGAGTGCGCCTGAGCTGATATTGCCCGCTTGGCGGGCAACCCTGTTCAGTGCCCGTCGACGGTGGCCTTGTCGCCCCAGATGCTGATCAGGCGCTTATCGCGGCCGCAACTCCAGCGATAATATTTGTAACGCACCGGATTGTTCTTGTAGTAGTCCTGGTGATAGCTCTCGTCACCGGTGATCGGATAGAAGGTCCCCAGATCCAGAATCGGCGTGACCACTTCCTTGCCGCCGAAACCCTCCTGCACCAGCTTCTTTGATGCCTCGGCCAGTTTGCGCTGCTCCGGTCCGTCGACAAAAATGCCGGTGGTGTAGCTGTGGCCGCGGTCGCAGAACTGCCCGCCGTCGTCGAAGGGGTCGATATTGACCCAGAAGTGCGAGAGCAGATCGGCGTAACTGAGCTTGTCGCCATCGTAGATCACCCGCACCGCTTCCAGATGGCCTTTGTGGTTGCCGTTATAGGTCGGGTTTTCCAGTTCGCCGCCGGTAAAGCCGCTGATCACTTCGCTGACGCCGTCGAGTTTTTCAAAGTCAGATTCCATACACCAGAAGCAACCGCCGGCGAAGACGGCTTCGTCGGCCTGTGTGGCGCTGGCCGAGAGCAAAAGGCCGGCGAGGGCCAGACCGGCAAAAAAGGCTTTCATGGGTGAACCTGCATATGTGATGGGTATGAACAGTACTGACCTGTCTTGAGCAAGGAGGTTCCGTGCGCCGGACCAGGAGCGCAAGATTCCGGTCGTACCACGGGCAACGCTGCACTAAACTGGCGCAACTTTCTATGTCCGTGTGAGTATAGTGAATAAGCCGCTTGCAAAAAGCATGAGCGCCGCGCAATGGGCGCTGCTGTTCGGCCTGTCCATGTTGTGGGGAGCCTCGTTCTTTCTGATCGCCGTGGCGCTGGGTGGCTTTGCGCCGTTGACGTTGGTCTGCTTGCGCCTGAGCATCGCGGCAGTGCTGTTGTGGATTCTGGTGCGTCTGCTGAACAAACCCTTGCCGCGCCGCGCGGCCGTGTGGTGGGCCTTTCTGGTCATGGGGCTGTTTAATAACGCGGTGCCGTTTGCCCTGATTACCTGGGGCCAGACCCAGATCCCGTCGGCGCTGGCCTCGATTCTTAACGCCACCACACCGCTTTGGACGGTGCTGGTGGCCGGCCTGTTTCTCAGTGATGAACGCATCAACGCAGGCAAGCTCAGCGGTGTGATCTGTGGCATTGCCGGTGTCGCGATGATGCTCGGCAGCGCGTCGTCGGACAGCCATCCGGCACCTTTGTCCGGCCAGCTGGCGATTATCGGCGCGGCGCTGTCCTATGCGGTGTCGGCGGTCTTTGGCCGGCGCTTTGCGCGCTGGGGCGTGTCACCGCTGGTGGTGGCGGCCGGCATGTGCAGTGCCGCGGCCTTGCAAATGCTGCCGCTGGTGATGTTTGTGGAATCGCCCTTGTCACTGCCGTTGCCATCGCTGCGCAGTGTCGGGGCCTTGTTGGTGTTGGCCCTTGTGTCCACTGCGCTGGCTTATATTCTGTACTTCCGACTGCTGGCCAGCGCCGGCGCGACCAATATTGCGCTGGTGACCTTGTTGGTGCCGGTGTGGGCGATTCTGCTCGGCGTGCTGGTGCTGGGCGAATCCCTGCACAGCGGACATTATGCAGGCATGGTGCTGATCGCCCTTGGCTTATCCGCCATCGACGGACGCCTGTGGCGACGCCGGCCCGTGGCCGGGGAGCGGATATGAACGACTATCAACGGATTGCGCAGGCGATTGAATTCATCCGCGCCAAGGGCTGTGCACAACCATCGCTGGAAGAGGTCGCCGCGGCCGTACATCTGAGTCCCTGGCATTTGCAACGCGTCTTCAGCCGCTGGGCCGGCGTATCACCGAAGCGTTTTCTGCAGGCCCTGACCGTGCAGCAGGCCAAGACCCGTCTGCGTTCCGGGCGCAGCGCACTATTGTCGGTGTCCCATGAGCTGGGGCTTAGCGGCGCGGCATCCCTGCACGATCATTTTGTTACCCTCGAGGCTGTGACCCCTGAGCAATACCGCAAGCATGGTGAGGGGCTGCAGATTCAGACAGGCATTCACGACACTCCGTTCGGTGAGATTCTGATCGCACAGACTGAGCGCGGCATCTGTCATCTGAGTTTTATTGACGGGCAGGATGATCCGCTTGAGGCCTTGCGCGCTGAATGGCCGCGGGCCGGTCTGGTCCGTGCGCAGGAGCAGACCGCGGCGCTGGCGGCGCAGCTATGTGAGCCGCAGGACAAACACCGCGGGCAGCCGCTGTCGCTTTGGGTCAGGGGGACGAATTTTCAGCTCAGTGTATGGCGTGCGCTGCTTGCATTAAAGCCGGGGCAGCTGACTTGCTACGGTGAACTGGCCCGCTCACTGGGCAGGGATGGTGCCGCGCGGGCGGTGGGCAGTGCCGTGGGCGCTAATCCGGTGGCGCTGATTATTCCCTGTCACCGGGTTATCCGCGCCGATGGCGGATTGGGCGGATACCGTTGGGGAGAAACCCGCAAATCGGCCTTGCTGGCGTGTGAAACAGTCCGTGCCGGTTTGTTGTAGATCCGCAGGCCGGTAAAACGTGCCGGCCGGGCGTACCCGGCCGGCCGGCGCTCAGCTTTGCAGCGCGCTGACAACCTGAACAAAGCTGTCGGCGATCAGTGGAATCTCCACCGGACAATGCAAGGCGCGGGCGATATCACTGGCCGAGATAATGCCGCAGATCTCGTTCTGTGCCGGATCCGTAATCAGCAGATGTTGCCGTCCCGTTTGCTGCAGGGTTTTCAGGCAATCACCGATGCTGCTGTGCTCCAGCGTCTGCAGGGAAATCCCGCAAAGATTGTAACGCGGCCTCATCATATCGCCGGCGGTCAGATCGTCACGGGTCTGGCCGCGGCTGGTCGCCAGTGCCAGCACCCGGTGACTGTTGAGGTCAGTCAGCGCCAGCAGGCCGGCAAAACGCCCGGCGCTGTCGGTGACCAGTGCCGAGCGAACACCGCGCTCGCGCATGGCCGCGTTGGCTTCGTCAATCGGCATATCGCGCGACAGGGTCAGCGGCTCGGTGCGCGAAAAATCCGTCATCAGCAGCGACGCCGGATCGTCCACTGTCAGCGCATCGCCGGCTGCGGGGCGACGGATGCTGTGGAAATGCTCCAGTGAGGTATTGCGCAAAGTCTGTGTTGTTTTGTTCATGAGTTTATCCCCGGGCACAGCCGAAGCTGCACCCATTGCAATAATGAGTTTATTGGTTTGCGGTAAGGGTATTGCTCAGAACGCGGGCGGGGCGCGTACCGGGGGACGATGGTGTTGGCGGGCAGGGACGTCTGCGGCGCCGGTCAACAGAACGCAGGCCGATTGCAGCTGAGGTGACAGTGCCGCCGGCATTTGTACCGGCAGCGCCGGCGGCTCGTCGCTCAGTGGCAACGGCTCGATGTCGGGGCTGTAGCTGCTTTCGAAGGTGATGCCGCTGTCGCCGCCTGCGTCCGGTGCGGACGCGACTGCACCGCTGACGGCAAACGCCGTCAGGCCGATCCAGAGTAACAGGGACGTCAAGTAACGCATCTTCTGACAGCGTATCCGGGTAAACGTGGTTTTATCTATACGCGAGACCGTGGCGCCCTGCAAGTGACGCGCGGCACAGCTGTGAGATCAGCCCATACCATGCTGGCGTCCCGTACGGCCCCATTTATGGCCGTCCGCCAGCAGACTCCACCAGGCGATGGCCCCGGCAAAGCCCAGATAAGCCACGCCGATAGCGATCACCACCTCACCCGGCAAAGGGCCGATATCGGCGCGGCGGAAAAACTCATCCCAGTGTTCCAGCGGCCCCGGATGGACAAACAGCTTGCCCGCATAGGCTGCGCCCTGAATGCTCATGATCCACAGATAGCTGCGCCGCAGACGCCGGCCGGCGGCCCGCGCAAAGCTGACGTGATAGTGCGGATAGAGGTAATCGTCGGCCAGCACGCTTTGCCAGTTCACATCCGAGACTTGCTTTTTCTGCAGCATCGGCACGTAAAAGTGGTTTTCCAACCAGCGGCACCGGGCGCGCCACACATTGAAGTAGCGGTAGCGGCGTGCCTCCAGCAGCAGGAACACAAACACCAGTATGCCGACCAGCAACAGCGGCAGCGGTGAGGCATTGGGCGAGGAGAAGACAATCGACAGGGCAACCCCGAGCGTAACCACAGACCAGTTGGTGGTGGTGTCGAGCCGCGTGCGCCAGATGGTCGAACGGTAGATTTCACCACGGTAGAGATGGGCGATCGCGCCCATTTCGGCGCTGGTGAATTCACGCTCGGTATCGGGCCCGGTGTCGTCTGCTCTGGGATTGGCGCTCATGGGCTGGCTTTAATCCTGTAAATGATTCTGATTGAGAGTAGGAGTGTGCAAATAGCGTGTCAATAAGGCGGGCGTGACGGCGCTGCAGGGGCAGACCGGGCCGGCACGCGGGGCGCGCGGTCGGGGCGGGGCCGCGTACGCCCGGGCCGGGCGCGGATGGCGATTATGAAACCCGCGTTATTACGATTACAAAAGGATGCAAATGGCAGGTTAACTGCACGGTTGTTCACTCATTTACCTACAAAAGGATGGTTTCATGAGTGTTCAATCAGTCGTCAAACAAGCCCGTTCCGCCGCCAGCGCAGAGCTGAGCGTTACCCTCCGCAGCCCGGAAGGGGAGCTGCACTTCAGCAGCGTGGCGGCGCAGGATGCGGATGCGATGGATACCGTACAAACGCTGCGTTACCGGGCATACCGGGCCGAAGGCTATATCCCGGAAAATGCCACAAAACGGTTTTTTGACGAATACGACTTTGTCCCCGTCAACCGCTCGTTCCTGACCTACTGCGAGGGCAGGCTGATCGGCTCTGTCCGCGCCTGTGTGTCGTCGCCCGAACATGGTGAACATCTGCCGGCCACGGAGATTTACGAAAGCGAGATTGCCCGGGAAGTCGGCTTTGACAAGACCATTGTCGAATCCAATAAGTTTGTCTTTGAACCGGGGTTCCGTCAGAGCGGCGGGCTGGCGGCGCGGCTCATTCTGGTGCGTAACGTTCTCAACTACGCCATGGAGATCGACGCGGATGTGATTATCACCGCCGTGCGCCGCTCCCATGCACGTATCTATAAGTCCTTCGGATTCCGCCCGATCTCGCAAGCCAGGCGTTATCCGCTGCTCGACTTTGATACTATTCTCATGAGCTGCGAAGACCTGACCGCAGCCGACCAGTATATCGGGGCAAAACTAGGAAGCTAATTACAGACGCATGGTTCCATACCTGCTCACCATTATCGTCGATTTGGTTGTCGCGCTGCTGGCGCTGTCGAATCACCGGCATCCGGCAGCGCGGGCGCTGGCCTACTTCGTGTTCAGTCTGGCGGTGTTCCAGACTGAACTGTTCCTGCTCAAAACCATTTCCGACGAGGCGCAGCTGACGCCGTATTTTCATATCACCCGTATCGGTATGTTTATGTTGCCGGCGTTTTTTGCGCTGCTGACATGGCGGGTGTGCCGCCCGGACTCGGCGCTGTTCAAGCGTTGGATTGTCGTACCGCTGTTCGCTGTCGACGGCACGATTTCGCTGTTAAACAACACGATCCTGCCGTCGCAGTTGCAGCGTGACCAGAACGGTTTTCTGCCGCAGGTCGACGGGCTTTATATGGCGTTTGCGGTGAGTTTGATTTACGCCATGACCGCATCGGTCATCTTTGCCGCGTGGCGTTACCGGCGTTGTGTCTACCGCGAAAGACTGCGTCTCAAATGGTTGTTGTTCACGCTCGGTATCGGCGTGCTGACCGCCGCGACCTCGGTGCTGGTGTTTCTGATCAGTCACGACACCTATATGCAATCGACGCTCAGTGCGGTCGGTAACGCGGTGTTTCTCGGCGTGCTGCTCTATGCCGTGGTCAACCACAATCTGGCCGATACCGGTTCGGTGATCAGCAATCTTCTGGTGCACGGCTTTGCCGCCGGCACCATGATCAGTATCTATTACGCCATCACGCACTTGCTCTCCACCCACGCCGGGCTGCAGGCGTCGGAGGGGGCCAGGACCTTCGTGCAGATGTTGCTGTTTCTGGTTCTGCTGGAGTCCTATAACTCGCTTATCCGTTTTCTCAATCCCGGTGCCCGCAAACTGCTGCTGAACGCGCCTTACGATGTGGATTCGGTGAGCCAGGCGGCGATGCGCTCGCTCAAGCGCTGCGTCAGCAGCGAGGATCTGACCGCGACGCTGGATGAGATCCTGCTCAATACCATGAAGTTGAAGCATTACAGCATGTGGATCGCCGACGAGGATCTCTCCGCCGGTTCAACGCTGTTGTTGCGTTCGACCCGCGACTCCGGCAAATCACTGCTGATCCCGGAGCCGGTGCGCGGGGAGCTGCATGTGCCGCCCGAGCAGGCCGTACTGCTGGCCGACGAAGTCAGTCCCGCGCTGGCGGCGCTGTTGAAAGAGAACGAGGCGATTGCCTGTTGCCCGATTCATATCAATAACAAGCTGACCGGCATGTTGCTGGTCGGGAAAAGCCGCTTCTATGATATCGGCGACTACTACCGCTATGACGATATCCGGATTCTGATCAATCTGACCCGCGAGCTGTCGCCGACTCTGGCGCGGATTAACCTGACCATTGCAGTTCAGCACGATCTGGACAATGCACGCAAAACCCTCTCGCTGATCGATCTCATGAACCACTATCACCATGAGATCAAAGCGCCGCTGGCGATTATCGACGGAATTTTGTCGAACGACCTGTATCCGGCGGACAAACAGCGGGACATCATTCTGCGGCAGGTCGAGCGGGGAACCGAACTGATCTCGCTGATGGGGGATGTGTTGCGCGGTGAGCGTAAGCGGGAAACCCGGCGGATCGAGCTGCTGCCGCTGCTCAAACAATGCGTCGGCCTGTTCCAGAGGGATATCAACCATATCGAATACCACAGCGACGAGGTCGTGCCGGTGCTGGGTGACAAGTCCGACCTGAGTATTCTGTTTATCAATCTGCTGAAAAATGCCGTGGAATCACGCCGTCCGGGCGAGCCGCTGTCGCTGTCCGTGCGCATCAGCGGGCAGGAAGACGGCGTGCAGCTGCGAATCCGTGACAATGCCAGTGGCATCGCGCCGGAGGATCTCAAGAACCTCTGGCGGGGCGGTTTTACCACCAAGCCCGGCGGTCAGGGAATCGGCTTGCAGGCGGTGGCGCGGATTGCCCGGGAACACGGCGCGGATATCAAGGTCGACAGCGAGCTTGGAGCCGGCACCACATTTACCTTGCTGTTTCCGCGTTCCGGTCCGGTCGGACTGGTGGCCGAAGAGGCTTTACAGGCAGGCCGCCGTCCGCCGGCGAACAAGGGCTGAGTCCTTAGCCGCGCATTAAGCGGAAAGCCCGGCGCGGCGTCCCGGCAGGGATTTCTCGTCGCCGGCCGGCTGCTGATCGGGAACAGCCATCGCCGCCGGCTCGCTGCTATGCACATGTGAGGCACGCCAGCCGAGCCGTCCGCCGGCCATAATCGTCTGCCAGACAAAATCATGATCGCCGCTGACATAGACGTGCTTGTGCTGATCAAACCCGCCGAGCACGTATTCCGGTGCGAACAGATCCGGCCTTGCCGAGCCGTCGTAGACATACAGACCGGCATCCGGCGCGTCAGCCAGCGCGGCAAGTTCTTCGCTGAACAGGCCCTGTGTGTGGCGGTCACTCAGATAATGTAACTCAAACGGCATCCGCAAACGGGCCCGTTCCCGGGCCATGGTCAGCAATTGAGCGATACCGCGCCCGTGTGCAATAAGCAGCAATTGTTTGCAATGGAGTAAAGGAAACGGATTGCGTGGCCGCGTCAGTGTTATTTCACTATTAACTTTAAATGCCTCAGCGCGGGCCGGTGCTAATAAAGGTAACAGCTCGTATTGCCTGCGGTTATAGGGGTCACTGCAAATTGCACAGATGTGTGTACTACCGTCAATCAGCCGGATAATCGTCACGGCGCCGGGGGTAAAATGCGAAAGTGTACTTTCGTATACCGCGGTCACTGTGATCGAAAATACCGATTTATTCAGCTTATTGAAATGACTTATGCGACCAAACATCTGCCTATATACCTCATGCTAAGCGATCCGCCGCCTGTTTATTTGTCTTAAAAAAACACCGGACAATCGCCAAACCTAGAGCTTGTAACGATCACTGTCAATTTAATAAGCCATTAGCGCCGCAAGGCTATTTCTGCCCAATAAAAAAACAGAAACTGAAAAAACAAAATTACAGATTGATCTTTGCAAGCGATCCTCTGCTGTCAGACCACCGCAGTTACGGCGACGCGCGAACCATGAACCGATACAGGCCGGATAAACTTGACGGACTCCGCAAGAGTGGAATCGGGTGCATTTCTCTGCATTTTCTCCGCGTACAAAAAAGGCCCCGTAAAGAGGCCTTTTTTATTCTGCAAAGCGCGTTCGCTCAGGCGGTGCCGTTGAGCAGTTTGCGTTCCCATTCCAGAGAGGTGCGCACGATCAGCTCAAGATCATTGTATTTCGGCGTCCAGTCCAGGGTTTCGCGGATTTTATCCACCTTGGCGATCAGCTTGGGCGGATCACCGGCGCGGCGTGCTTCCTCGATGATTTTCAGCGGCGTGCCGTTGACCTTGTTTACCGTGTCGAGCACTTCACGCACGCTGTAACCGTGGCCGTAACCGCAGTTCATCAGGGTCGACTCGCCGCCTTTGCGCAGATAGTCCAGTGAGGCGATATGCGCGGCTGCCAGATCGCTGACGTGGATATAGTCACGAACCCCGGTGCCGTCTTCGGTCGGGTAGTCGGTACCGAAGATATACACCTGATCGCGTTTGCCGACCGCACACTCGGCGGCGACCTTGACCAGCAGTGTGGCTTTCTTGGTGTTCTGGCCGATCTTGCCTTCCGGGTCACTGCCGGCGACATTGAAGTAACGCAGCACCACATGGCGCAGGTCGCTGGCCGCGCTCAGATCACGCAGCATGTACTCGCTCATCAGCTTGGACATGCCGTAGGCATTGATCGGTGCGACCGGTGAGTCTTCGCCGCAGACGCCGCTTTCCGGCTCGCCGTAGGTGGCGGCGGTTGACGAGAAGATAAAGTGTTTTACACCCTTGGCCTGGCAGACTTCCAGCAGGTTGCGCGTGGAACAGGTGTTGTTGCCGTAATATTTCAGCGGGTTCTCAACGGATTCCGGCACGATGGTGTGGGCGGCGAAGTGCATGACCGTATCCACATTGTGCTCATCGATGATCTTGCTTACGAGTTCCTGATCGCCGGTCTTGCCGACTACCAGCTCGCCATACAGAACGGCTTTCTCGAAACCGGTGGAAAGGTCGTCCAGAACAACGATCTTCTCGCCGCGCTCTCCGAGCTGTTTCACGACATGGCTGCCGATGTAGCCGGCGCCCCCTGTGACAAGAATTGTCTTTTCAGACATGAATGGCCCCTGTAATTGGTTCTGAATGCGTCCAGCTATGAAATTTCCGTGCCGACACGTAAAGGCAAGCGGCACCGGACAGAAACGGGCGGGCAGTATATCGCACAGTGCCGCACCGGGGTTGTTATCATAAGGATAACTGCAAGCTTGGCCGTGCGCGGCTTCAAACAAGCGGTCAAGCAGACATGCACGCGCGGCAACAAGCTGCCACCATCCTGACCTCAAACAAGCCGGGAGCGGCGCCTACGGGCAGCCGGCTGACTGAGCCTGCGGTACCGTTCGGCCGGTCTCAGGGCTACAATCACGCGAGACAACAGGATCACGGAACGTGGATCACGAATTCTGGCATAAGGCCTGGCAGCGCGGGAGACAGGGCTGGCAGCAACAGGAAACCAACCCGCAGCTGCTGCGCTACTGGGACGATTTCGCCGCACCGGCCGATGCGTCGGTGTTTGTGCCGATGTGCGGGAAGTCGCTGGATATGCTCTGGTTGCTCGAACAGGGCCACGGCGTCGTCGGCGTCGAACTCAGTGAGTATGGCGTGCAGAGCTTCTTCCGTGAAAACGGGCTTAAGGCCTGTGTCACTGAAGAAGAGGCTTATATGGTCTATCGTTGTGATGCTCTGACCATCTACGCGGGGGATTACTTCGCCCTGGACGCGGCCAAAACCGCGTCCTGTCCGGTGGTCTTTGATCGCGCTGCGCTGGTTGCGATGCCGGCCCGGATGCGCGGGGACTACGTCAACAAGCAGGCCGCTTTGCTTAAGCCTGGCGGACGTGTTTTCCTGATCACGCTGAACTACCCGCAGGAAGAAATGCAGGGACCGCCGTTTTCCGTCGAAGACGGGGAGGTCCGGCAGCTTTATCAGCGCTATTTCGCCGTTGAACAGGTCTGCGCCGGGCCGGACCCGGCGAAGCTTGACAGACCGCGCAAAGGCCACGGCCTGAGCCGCGTCGGCGAAAGCGTTTTTTATCTGACACGCAACGATACGCCTTTTTCAGGCTGACTCCGGAGAGACTTCCATGCCACGTGCCATAACCAAAACGATTGGTTTTGTCCTGCTGTTTGCTACGCTGGGATTTGTTTCCTGGCAGGCACTGTTTATCGTCTTCTAGGAACCGCATATGGCCGAACGTTACACCCCCGCCAAACGCAAGCCGCCGTTAAAGGGCGCTTTGCTGTATCTGATGCCGATCCCCCTGTTGTTTGCCGCGCTGGGGGCGCTTGGCAAGGGCAACTGGCTTCAGCTGGCCGGCACCGGTGGCGGTTTTGCGCTGGCGCTGCTGGGTGCCCGACTGGCACGTAAAGGAATCGTCATCGAAGCGACTGCCAGCGAGAAGAAATTCCGCCGCCGCATCAGCACCGTGCCCTACAAACTGCTCGGCGGACTGGCTGTGACCGCCGCGGTGGTGCTGATCTCGCTGCTGGTGACCGGTAAGGGACTGGTCGGCAGTGTGCTGTATGGCGCGGTTACGCTGCTTGGCTTCTATCTTTACTACGGCTTCGATCCGGCCCGTAAAGATCCGCAAATCAGCGCCGTTGGCATCACCTCCGAAGAAGTGATCGAGCTGCTTGAGGAAGCCGAGGGACGCATCGACGCCATCGAAGCGGCGCGCAAGAAAATCAGCAATCCCGAGCTTAACGATCGTTTACGCAGTATTGTTGCCGGGGTGCGTAAAATACTCGATATCATCGAGGATGATCCGCGCGATGCACGTCGCGCACGCAAGTTTATCCGTGTTTATCTCGATGGTGCACAGCAGGTCACCGAAGGGTATGCACGGACACACGCATTGGGAGAGACCGGCCTGCTGGAAGAGAACTTCCGCCGCGTTCTGACCACCATCGAAACCGTTATCGCCGAGCAACAGCAGAAGCTGCTGGAAAACAACCTCAGCGAACTGGATGTCAACATCGAAGTGCTGCAAATGCAGCTCGAGAAAGAGGGCGTGCGCTGAGCTCAGCCACCCTAATACAACAGGTACCAACATGAACGAGACAACGTCCAATACCGAGACCCGGATCGCCGACGCCGGCGATGTCGCCGTACTGCCCGGCACAGAGCTGTTGCCTGAGGTGGAAATCGGCAACGCGCCGGTACCTTACGCCGAATCCGATGACAGCGAAAAAGCCGAACTGGACAAACTGATGGGCGAGATCGACCTCACCGACAGCAGCTCGATTATCTTTTTCGGCAGCAAAGCCCAGGAACAGCTCACCACCATCTCCGACTCCATGCTCGAAGGTGTGCGGAACAAGGACGTCGGTGCTGCCGGCGGCGCGCTGAACAGCATGGTATCGGTGCTGCGCGGTTTTGATGTCAGCGGTCTGGATCCGAATAAAAAACCGGGCTTTTTTGCGCGTCTGTTCGGACGCGTCAAACCGGTCGCCAAATTTGTCCAGCAATACGAAGAAGTGCGCAAGCAGATCGATGTGGTGACCGATGACCTGGAGTCACACAAAACCCAGCTGCTGCGCGATATCACCTCGCTGGACAAGCTCTACGAAGCCAATCTGGACTATTTCCATACGCTGGAGCAGTACATTGCCGCCGGCGAAGAAAAACTCCGCGTGGTCGACAGCGAAATCATCCCGCAGCTGGAACAAAAACACGCCAACTCCGAAGAAGTCCTCGACGCCCAGGAACTGCGCGATGTGCGTTCCGCGCGTGATGATCTGGAGCGGCGTATTCACGACCTGAAACTGACCCGCCAGGTGGCCATGCAAAGCCTGCCGAGCATCCGCATGGTGCAGGAAAACGATAAGGGGCTGGTCAACAAGATCAACTCCACGCTGGTCAACACCGTGCCGCTGTGGCGCAATCAGCTGGCCCAGGCGGTGACCATCTTCCGTTCCGGCCAGGCGGCCAAGTCCGTGCGCGCGGCCAATGACCTGACCAACGAGTTGCTCGAGAAAAACGCCGAGAATCTGCGTACCGCGAACAAGGAAGTCCGTGAAGAAATCGAGCGCGGCGTGTTCGATATCGAATCGGTCAAACGTGCCAATGAAAACCTGATCGCCTCCATCGAAGAAAGTCTGCAGATTGCCGACGAAGGCAAGCGCAAACGCGCCGAGGCCGAAGCCACACTGCAAACTCTGGAAGCCGAGCTGCGCACCTCTCTGTCGGCCGCGCATGCCAAGCCGCAGCAGCAAACGCCAAGCGATAGCGCAGGAGCCTGAGATGGGGTTGTGGGACAAGCTGTTCGGTGAATTTGTTGATGTTATCGAGTGGACCGATGACAGCAGCAACACCATGGTCTATCGCTTCGAACGCTACGGCAATGAAATCAAATACGGCGCCAAGCTCACAGTCCGTGAGTCGCAGATCGCGGTTTTCGTTAACGAAGGGCAGGTCGCCGATGTGCTCGGGCCGGGTATCTATCAGCTCGAAACCAACAATCTGCCGCTGCTGACAACACTGCAACACTGGGACCACGGCTTTAAAAGTCCGTTTAAAGCAGAGGTTTATTTCTGCAATACGCGGCGCTTTACCGATCTGAAATGGGGCACGAAAAACCCCCTGATGCTGCGTGATATCGAATTCGGTGCCGTGCGTCTGCGTGCCTTTGGTACCTACAGCTGCCGGGTCAGCGACCCGACGCGCTTTATCCGTGAGATCACCGGTACCGACGGCGTCTTTACCATCGAAGAAATCAGCGACCAGTTACGGAATCTGATCACCTCGCGTTTTGCCACGGTGCTGGCGGGGGCGGAAATTCCGATTCTCGATCTGGCCGCCAACTACGACCAGCTTGGCGATTACCTGACCACCCGTATTGCACCGGAGTTCGGTGAATACGGTCTGGAGCTGACCAAAATGCTGGTCGAGAATATCTCCCTGCCGCCGGAAGTGGAGCAGGCGCTGGATAAGCGCACCAGCATGGGCATGATCGGCAACCTCGACCGCTATCTCAAATACCAGACTGCCGAAGCCATGGAAGATGCCGCCAACAACAGCGCCGGCGGTGCCGGAGAAGGTCTCGGCATGGGCCTGGGTTTTGCCATGGCCAACCGTCTGGGTGAGGCGTCCGCTAGCGACAGCAGCGGCGCACCGCGCGACACCCTGCCGCCGCCCCTGCCGACTCTGCGTAGTTTCCATGTCGAGCTTGACGGCGAGGCGGTCGGACCGCTGCCGATCGACGAGGTGCGCGAGAAGATCGCCGACGGCGATATCAAACCCACGACTCTGGTCTGGTCCAGCGGCATGCATGACTGGCAAGCGGCCGGCACCGTGGTCGCTCTGAGCGGCGCGTTCGAGTCGCGCAAGAGTGCCGGTGCGGCGGTGCCGCCGCCGTTGCCGGGTAAACCGGACTAGCCGGAGGCAGACAGAAACCGGACCATGAATCAAAAGGGCGTTGGTGAAGCTTCTACGCGCGAACTCACGGAATCGCGTTTTCCGTGTGCGCAGTGCGGCGGGATGCTGCAATACAAGATAGGAACCAGCACGCTGCAGTGTAAATACTGCGGCCACAGCAACGAAATCGTCAATCCGGTTGAGCCGATTCTTGAGTACGACATCCACTACGCCTTGCGCGAACTGGAGCGTGCGCCGAAAAACGCACCCGGTACGACGGTTATACACTGCAACACCTGTGCGGCCGAGTTCTCCATGGATGCCTATATCCATGCCGGCGAGTGCCCGTATTGCGGCACGCACGTGGTCACAGACACGGTTCACCAACGCTCGATCAAGCCCAAGGCCTTGCTGCCGTTTTCCGTCACCCCTGAGCAGGCCCGTGAGTCCTACAAAAAATGGCTTGGCAGCCTGTGGTTTGCGCCGAATGAGCTGAAAAAATTCGCCCGTGAAGACCGCTCGCTCAATGGTGTGTATATCCCGTACTGGACTTATGACAGCGCCACGGTCACTCACTATCAGGGCCAGCGCGGTGACACCTACTATGTGCGGGTACGCTACTCGACCATCGAGAACGGCCGCCGTGTCACCCGTACCCGGATGGAGCCGCGGATTCGCTGGACGCCGGTTCGTGGTCGTACCCGCCGTCACTTCGATGATGTGCTGGTCGGCGCCAGCAAATCATTGCCGCGACGGATCATGGACTGGTTACAACCCTGGGACCTTGATGCGCTGGTGCCTTACACCGAGGAATACCTGGCCGGCTTTTCCAGCGAGATCTATCAGGTCGAACTAGACGAAGGATTCGAACGTGCCAAGGTGCTGATGGATAAAACCATCCGCGCAGACGTGGCGCGCGATATCGGCGGCGATCATCAGCGCATCAGCCAGCTGCAGACGCAACACAGTGACACGACGTTCAAACATGTGTTGCTGCCATTGTGGACGGCCGCGTTTACCTTCCGCAACAAAACCTACCGCTACGTGGTCAATGGCCGGACCGGCAAAACCCGAGGCGAGCGCCCCTACAGCCGGATCAAAATTGCGCTGGCGGTGATCGCCGCCCTGGTGGTGTTGGCCGGCATTCTCGCCTACGCGGGCTCCACCGGTGCCTTCAGCAGCGGTTCCTTCGATGTCCCGCCGGTGCGCCAATTGCCCGGTGGTTACCGCTTCTGAGCCGCCCTTGAGCCGGATCACTGAAGCTCCGCAGGCGCTCGGCCGGGCGCGGCCCTGGTTGCCGCTGCTGTTATTGCTGGGCACTGTTTGCCTGCTCGTGGGGCTGCTCACGCCCATGTTTACCCTGAGCAAATTTATCTGGATCAGGAACAGCGTGTCGGTTGTCGGTGGTCTGCAGGATTTATGGCAATCAGGACGCTACGGTCTCTTTCTGATTATCGGCCTGTTCAGTGTGCTGCTGCCTTTGCTGAAAGTACTGGTCCTGTTCCGGCTTATGCTGCTCAGCCGCCGCTCACGTTTACAGCGCTGGTTGGCCGTACTGCATGACTACGGACGCTGGGCCATGCTTGACGTTATGGTGGTGGCTGTGCTGATTGTGACTGTCAAACTCGGCGTGTTGGTCAGCATAGACCTGCATTACGGCTTCTATGTGTTCACGCTTGCGGTATTGATTATTATGCTGGTCACCCATTTGACCGCAAACTATGTCGCTGCGGACTGAGCAACCGGGCTTGTATTAAAAGTCCACCCACGGGCCGGCCCGTTTGAGGATATGCCGGCAATCGATGCCGCGCGGCAGGCAGCCGAAATGATGTTGCCCGTCGCCGCCCAGTCGCGAGCGAATAAAGGCGTCGGCCACCAGCGGATCGCCCGATTGCGCCAGCAGCGCCGCCTGCATGGTCAGGGCCAGCTGAGCGATCAGCCAGCGGGCGCGGTATTCGGCGTCAGCCGGGTCGGCAAGTGCACGGCGCAGTTGCACCACGGCACGATCCAGAACCGCGAAGCGCCCGGGCACCGCGTCGAAAGTGGCGAGCCAGCTGTCGAGCACCTGCGGGGTTTTATTTATCGCACGCAACACATCCAGCGCCTGAATATTGCCCGAGCCTTCCCAAATCGCGTTAATCGGCGCGTCACGGTAGAGACGTGCGCTGATAAACGCCTCGTTTACGCCGTTGCCGCCGAGGCATTCCATGGCTTCGTAAGCATGCTGAGGTCCACGCTTGCAAATCCAGTATTTACCCACTGCGGCACCGAGACGGACCAGATTCCGCGCGTCTTCATCTGCGGGCTGATCAAGCGCGTGGGCGATACGGAAAGTCAGGGCCAGCGCCCCTTCGACCTCCAGATGTAAATCGGCCAGCACGTTTTGCATCAGCGCCTGTTGCAGCAGTGGTTTGCCAAAGGCGTGGCGATGGGCGGCATGGTGCGTGGCCTGCACCACGGCCTGGCGTTGCGCGGCCAGCGAACCGATCATGCAGTCAAAGCGCGTCATGGCGACCATTTCGATAATCGTCGGGATACCGCGGCCGGCCGCGCCGATACGCCAGCCCAGTGCACCACGCAGTTCCGCTTCGGAAGACGCATTGGCCACATTGCCCATCTTGTCTTTCAGACGTTGCAGCTCAAGCGGGTTTTTCGTGCCGTCCGGACGCCAGCGCGGCACCAGAAAACAGCCGGGACCTTCGGCGGTTTGCGCCAGCATCAGAAACCCGTCGCACATGGGCGCAGACAGAAACCATTTGTGACCGGTCAGCTCGTAGGCGTCACCTTCGGCCATGTGCCCGAGCGCGGTTGCGCGTGTGGTGTTGGCGCGTACATCCGAGCCGCCCTGTTTTTCGGTCATGCCCATGCCGATGGTCAGGGCGCGTTTTTGCGATGCAGGAATATTGCGCGGGTCATAGATGCAGGTCAGCACTTTGGGCAGCCAGTGTTCGCTGAGCTCAGGGGACTGACGCAAGGCCGGCACCGAGGCAAACGTCATGGTCACAGGACAGCCGTGTCCGGCTTCGACCTGCGCCTGCAGATAATAAGCGGCGGCTCTGGCCACATGGGCGCCGCGCCCGGGTTCCAGCCAGGGTGTGGCGTGCAGGCCGTGCGAGAGCGCCATTTTCATCAGGGAGTGGTAGGCCGGATGGTAGTGTACGAGGTCCTGACGAACCCCGGTGCGGTCGTGGGTTTCCAGCACCGGCCCGTAGCGGTTGGCCAGAAAGCCCCAGGCGATGGACTCCGCCGAGCCGCAGCGCAGGCCATGCTGGCGGATGCTTTCCTCAAAGGCGGCAGCGTCGTATGACAACACCGCTTCCTGTAAGGGCTGGTCGGCATCGTAGCTGTTGAAGTTCTCAAGCGCCGGGCTTTGGTTAAACACCTCGTGGGTGGCCCCGGTGCCGGCGATGCAGGTCTCTCCGGACATGGTCTTCTCCGCTGAACATCACGCACCAGTCTTTGAGCTTAGCGAATTTCGGCGGCCGCTTCCTGTCCCTTCCGGGATAGCTATCTGTTTAAGTCCTGTGCCGCCGGACTGGTGAAAGCCTCGCGCGCCCGGCGGGCTTTCTCGCGGAAAAGACAGCCGGCGGCGTGGTCGTTAACCAGCCCCATGGCCTGCATAAATGCGTAGACCGTCGTTGGCCCGATAAACTTCCAGCCGCGCTTACGCAGGTCTTTTGCCATGGCGGTGGACGCCTCCGAGACCGAGCGGGTAAGCGGACCGCCGGTGCGGGTGTGCGGATCGGATTCGTAGGACCAGACATAGGCTGCCAGCGAGCCGAACTCGCTCACCAGCGCATGGGTCTGCTGTGCGTTATTGATTACCGCCTCGATCTTGCCCCGGTGGCGGATAATCCCGGCATCCTGCAGCAGGCCTTGCACATCGTCTTCGGTGAATTGCGCCACCTTGCGGTAGTCAAACCCGTGAAAGGCCTTGCGGAAGTTTTCCCGCTTGCTCAGAATCGTCCGCCAGCTCAGACCGGACTGGAAACTCTCCAGACAGAGCTTCTCGAACAAACGCCGGTCATCATCGACCGGATAACCCCATTCGTCATCGTGGTAGGCAATATAGTCCGGTGTGGCAGCGCACCAGGCGCAACGCAACTGTCCGTCCGGACCGGAAAACGTGTCGCTCATCGCAGTGCCCCGGCAAGTGTGGCCGCTCAGTCTAGCGCCATTTGCACGCATCTGCATGCGGGCAATCCCCGCAGTCGCAACCGCATTGCAGGAGCCTGCACGCAGGCGACCAGCCCAAGCCACGGCAACCACCGCGGTCGCGGCTATAGCCGCTCCTACATATCCCCTCGCAGCGGCGCAATTGTAGGAGCCTGCACGCAGGCGACCAGCCCAGGCCACAGCAACCAC
The DNA here is from genome assembly GCA_030546905.1 of Granulosicoccaceae sp. 1_MG-2023. Taxonomy (GTDB): domain Bacteria; phylum Pseudomonadota; class Gammaproteobacteria; order Granulosicoccales; family Granulosicoccaceae; genus UBA7957. The sequence continues at coordinate 365,920 of JAUOPI010000001.1, forward strand.
CGCGGTCGCGGCTATAGCCGCTCCTACAGCGCCCCGTCGCAGCGGCGTAATTGTAGGAGCCTGCACGCAGGCGACCAGCCCAGGCCACATCAACCTCCGCGATCGCGGCTATAGCCGCTCCTACACATCCCCTCGCAGCGGCGCAATTGTAGGAGCCTGCATGCAGGCGACCAGCCCGAGCCAAGGCAACCCCCGCGGTCGCGGCTATAGCCGCTCCTACACATCCCGTCGCAGCGGCGTAATTGTAGGAGCCTGCACGCAGGCGACCAGCCCAGGCCACAGCAATCACCGCGGTCGCGGCTATAGCCGCTCCTACACCCGTCTTTGCAGGCTAATACCGCCAAAATCCAGCTGCCGGAGAATCTGCCGCAGCATAATCAACTGCGCCGAGAAAGCCCCGGCGCGTGGCAAGCGTGCGGTCCCGGCAGCCCGGTCATGGGCGATAGCAGAGAATTGCTCAAAGAGCTGTTCGAGCGCCTCGCGACTGAGATGTTCTCCGTCGCTGCCGGCCAGTTTGGCGATGCTGAGCGTCAGCTGATCACGGTTGTAAAGTGTGGCGTTGCCGGAATGAAAAGGCAGCAAAGGCTGAAGTGTTTCGTCCATGATTTTGATTGCCTGCTTTATCTCCAGCGCCGTCGGCGGTGCCTGGCGGAAGCACCGCGCGGCCAGCAGGCCCGTGCCGATGCGCAGGTCCTGCATACGGGTATCGCCGCCGTCGATGATGATGCCGAGCTGGCAGCTGGAAATCCCGATGCGCAAAAATACATCCGTGCTCATTGCTCACCACTGCAGCCGACGGCCGGTAACCGGAGATTGCCTTTATGGACTGGTGTGCCATGCAGCACAAGCCGCAGCGTTTGCGGGCCGTACGTGAGCCGGTAGCTCAGACCGGCGACGCTATGGTGGCTCAGAACACTTGTCATCATCGCATCAGCCTCGTGGCAGCGTGTCACAGCCGCGCTCATCGCGGCGGCGTTCTGGCGGCGATGGCCCAGGCTCCGGGACCACTTGCCGCCAGCGCGAACAGCCCACCGATAATCGCCATATTCTTGAAGAACAGCTGTTGTGTGACCACGAGCTGGTCGGGTGCGACTGCCCAATAGGGGTGAAAAACCACCGCGGCCATAAAGGTAAACAGAGCCAGTATCATCGACGCCAGCGGGGTCCGGAAGCCCAGCAGCAAGGCCAAGGCACAAAGAATTTCCACAAGCATGGCGACCACCGCATCCAGCGCCGCCAGTGGCATACCGGCCGATTCTATATAGGCCACCGTGCCACTGAAGTCGGTAAGTTTGCCGATGCCGGCCGGCAAAAACAGTGCGGTAAACAAAAAGCGTGAAAGGAACAGCAGAGAACTATTGAGTTGTTTCGTCATTGTCTTCCTCCGTACATCCGCCTGCGCAGATCACCGGCGTGGCCGGCCTGCGCAAGTGGGGGGCCGTACTTGCGTTGCGCCGCAGCATGCGCTGTGCCGGCGGCCGTATAATGGTGATCATCTGCCGCTCTTGCGAGGATGTCGATAGCCATTTAGCCCGATTGCATGGTTACGCAGAGGCTGTAGGAGCCTGTACACAGGCGACCTGCGGTGCTGCGCTTGGCACCAAAGGTCGCGGCCATGGCCGCTCCTACAAGTGGGCAGAAACCGCTAGCTGCTCAGCGATGCCCACCACAGCCGCAGACGCATCCCCCAGCCGGAGGTGTAGCCCCGCTCGGCAAAGCGGATCTCGCCGGCTGAATCCACTACAAACAAGGACGGCACCGCCAATACGCCCCATTGGCGTGAGAAGCTGCCGTCCTGGTCGGCGATGGTTTGCCAGTCAAGCGAGGCCTTTTGCATGGCGGTGCGCACTGCTGCGGCGTCACCCGATTGCATGGCCACGGTCAGCACCGGCCAGTCTTCGGCGAGCTCGCGTACCGCCGGGCGTTGCAGTTTGCAAACCGGACACCAGTCGGCCCAAAAGTAGACCAGATGCGTGCGGCCGTGCAGCGAGGCGGCGTTGACGTGTCCGCCGCTTACGGTCTGTGCGGCAAAATCCGGCACCGGCCCTTTCGCCATATCCCGCTGTAACCAGGCTTGTACAGCGAAAAAAATCACCAGAACCACCAGTGCTTCCATAGCGAAACGGAACACGGCTTTACGCGAGGGCAGGGAGAATTTCATGATGTCAGAAAGTCGTCGGGCAGCACATTGATAAACCTAAGTGCAAGTGTAGTTGAAGCGGAGCACCGGGCGGTGCAAATGCCAAATCCGGTTAAAAACGCACTAAAGCTGTGAATTCGTAAGAGTATTTGCCAAAAAAATCACCGGTTCCGCGTATGAAGGCGTAAACTGAGCGTCAATTAACCGACGTTCCGGGCGTGTGATGGCCGGCCATCACGACACTGCCCGGTCTGAACTCCATGCGGAACCAAACGATGCTAAACAAAAAATTCTTCAGCCTGCTTGCGGTATCGCTTGCCCTGACAGCCTGTCAGGAACGCGGCGATTCTGATAATGATGCGTATTTCCATGAGGAAGGGACGCAGTATCTGAGCTCGTCGGATGATGAGTATCCGCGTTTCGAAACCTACCGCGACGGGCCGGATGACTATGTTGAGTGGTATTGCACGCTGGACGCGCCCTATGACCATCTGCGTTTGCGTCTGAGTCTGCCGTATCTGGCCGACGGCTACGCCATGCTGGAGAATCTGCAAACCGGCGCCGGTAGTCTGGTCGTCGGGCCCTGGTCGGTGGACGGTGATGATCTCTTAATCACCGATGCGTCCTCGCGGCGTAGCTTGCTGGCGCTGAACGACTATCAGTTCTCAGGCCAATACAGTTTCAGTGCCACGCTTGATTTGGAGGACGGCAGCAGCGGTGTGGCAACCCGCTGTGTGCTGATCGACCAGGACGGCTACACATTCTGAGTGCTGCCGTAAGCCGTGGCCCGGCGCTGATCAGGAGGCGTCCGGGCTGCGGTAAGCGTAAGTGGTGTTAAAGCAATAGATCATCCAGTCGCCGGCTGAGATGGGTTCGTAGCGCGGTTGTTCGCCGGGCGGGCAGCAATTGGGCAGGCAGCTGACCTCGGTATCGAAGTCCGGCTCGACAAAAAACGGCATCGACATGCGCGCGCTGCCACTCGGACTGAACACGCGGTGCGGGGTGGACTTGTAACGGTCGTTCGACCAGCGTGCCATCATATTGCCGATATTGATCACAAACGAATCCTCAATCGGCGGTGCATCGATCCATTCACCGTCCACGCCCTGCACCTGCAGACCGCCGATTTCGTCCTGCCAGAGAATCGTAATACAACCGTAGTCCGTATGTGCACCGGCACTGACACGGCGTTCGCCTTCGATTTCCGGGTAGTTCAAAAAACGCAATACGCTGAGCGGGTGGGCGAATTTGTCGTCAAAAAAATCCGCATCAAGCCCCAGGGCGACGGCCAGTGCGCTGAGGACTTTTTTACCCAGCGCCAGCATATCCCAATAGTGTTGTTCGACTTTCTCCTGGAAATCCGGTAGCGCCTGCGGGTATTGATTCGGACCGTAAAGCGGCCGCTCAGGCCCGACCAGCGGGTGATCCGCCGGCAGATTCAGCGCCATATCAAATGATTCTTTGCAGTCAAAAGGATTGTCCGGATCAAGCTGCTCCGAGGCGCTATGCCCCCAGCCACGGTGATTGGCGGAATGGCGGATATCGATTTTCTGTTTTTCCGACTCCGGCAGGGCAAAAAACGCATTCGCCAGACTGCGGATCTCGCGGATGCGCTCGCGGCTGATCGGGTGGCCGGTGATATAGAAAAAGCCGCTTTCCCGACAGGCTTTATCGATAGCGTCGGCGACCTGTTTTATGGCGCCGGGGTCAGACTTGTAAAGTGGTGAAATGTCTATCAGTGGAATGTTCATAGCAGTTGCCTCTGCGGCAAGGCCCGCCCCGACGGGGGCGGGCAAAGAAGTGTGAGCCTGCGGCGCTTATTGCGGGATATCGCCGACCACGCCTTCGACATACCAGTTCATTTTTTCCAGCTCCGCAAAAGTCATGCGGGTGCCTTCCGGTACGCGTAGCTCGCCTTTGTTGTCTGTAAGCGGACCGGTAAAGGGATACACGCTGCCGTCCTTGATACCGGCAATCAGCTCCTCGGCGTGAGCGATCACGTCGGCCGGGATGCTTTCGTTAAAACCGGGGATCACGATCGCGCCTTCCTTCATGCCTTCAACAGCGGCGCCGGATTCCCAGGTGCCGTCCATTACGGCTTTTGTGGTTTCGATATAGTAGGGCGCCCAATCATCAACCACGGACAGCAGATGTGCGTTCGGGCCGAAGGATGACATGTCCGAAGCCTGGCCGACCGCATACTTGCCACGGCGTTCTGCCGCCTGCATGGCCGCCGGGCTGTCGGTGTGCTGAAGAATCACGTCCACGCCCTGATCCATCATGGCATTGGCCGCATCGGCCTCTTTACCCGGATCAAACCAACTGCTGACCCAGATAATCATGAGCTCAGCGTCGGGGTTGTATTTGTTCAGCGCAAGCTGCACGGCATTAATATCGCGGATCACCTCCGGAATCGGAAACGAGGCGATATAGCCGATCTTGTTGGTTTTGGTTACCTGTGAGGCGACATAGCCGGCGACATAACGGCCTTCGTAGGTGGTTGAAACATAAGTACCGAGGTTCTTCGCGGTCTTGTATCCCGTGGCATGTTCGAACACCACATCCGGGTAGCGCTTGGCCACTTTGACTGTAGGATTCATAAAGCCAAACGAGGTGGTGAAAATGAGCTTATGGCCGGTTTTGGCAAGATTATTAATCACGCGCTCGGCATCAGCGCCTTCAGCCACGTTTTCAACATAGGTGGTGCTGACCTTGTCACCGAATTCCCTCTCAACCGCGAGCCTTCCCTGATCGTGCTGATAGCTCCAGCCGTGATCACCGATCGGGCCGACATAAACAAAGCCCACTTTGAAAGGATCATCTGCCAATACAGCTGTGTTACCAAAAGCGGCCAAACCGAGACCGGCGGTCAGGCCGGCGATAAGTTTATGAAATCGACGTCGTTGCATGCGTCTTCTCCGGAAGAGTCAGTGGGAGTGCGGTGGCGAAATGCCGCCGGAATATTGTCTCCTTGATATGGCAAAAAACTGTCCAATCATGATTTCCTTTGTGATCAAGGGATTAGGACAAGCAGACCGTTAAAAGCATCAGTATACGCACTGTCATGGAGCGCATCTCGCCCTACAATAGCGCGAACCGGGGCTGAAGGGCTGAAGGGTAGATGGGATAGAGGTGGCCAGGCTTGCCATTCAACCCCGCCGTCCGCTGTAGGAGCGGCCATGGCCGCGACCTGCGGGGGCGGGACTTGGCACCGTTGGTCGCCTGCATGCAGCTGTAGGAGCGGCTATAGCCGCGACATACGGTCCCGTCCGGGACACCTTCGGTCGCCTGCATGCAGGCTCCTATAAACCACCTGTAGGAGCGGCCATGGCCGCGACCTGTGGAGGCGGGATTTGGGACCGCGGGTCGCCTGTATACAGGCTCCTACAGGGGACATCTGTGGGAGCGGCTATAGCCGCGACATCCCAGACCCGACCACAACACCTTCGGTCGCCTGCATGCAGGCTCCTACAAACCACCTGTAGGAGCGGCCATGGCCGCGACCTGCGGAGGCGGAATTTGGCACCGCCGGTCGCCTGTATACAGGCTCCTACAGGGAACATCTGTGGGAGCGGCTATAGCCGCGACATACGGAACCGTCCGGGACACCGTTGGTCGCCTGCGTGCAGGCTCCTTGTATCTCTCCAGATATCCGGTAAAGCTAACCGGGTGTCATTGTGGGTCGGTGAGCCTGTCCCGCTCCTTG
>JAUOPI010000010.1 GCA_030546905.1 Granulosicoccaceae sp. 1_MG-2023
CCGACCCACAATGACACCCGGTTAGCTTTACCGGATATCTGGAGAGATACAAGGAGCCTGCATGCAGGCGACCTTGGTAATTGGAACCAGGCACGGCCGGTCGCGGCTATAGCCGCTCCTACAGGTGGGTGTTGTAGGAGCCTGTATACAGGCGACCCTGGGTGTTGGGATCAGGCACCGCCGGTCGCGGCCATGGCCGCTCCTACAGTCGGGATTTTGATTGCTTGTAGGGGCCAGGTGCCGCAGCTTGCGGCTATAGGGATATGTATGCGCTTGGGCTTGCTTTGAGGCATGGCTAAGTGCCATGCGCGGGAAAGAGAGGCTGCAGGTGGAGCTTGGGTCGCGGCTTAAAGCGACGAACCGGCCAGGCAGCGTGAATGGGCAGTGAAAGCGGCAGATTGCAGGCAGTCGGGCACGGCTTCGACGTTCACGACGGTGCCGTCGGTGTAGACTTGCAAGGAATCGCTGTCGGCGCCGCCGTCGTAAGTGCCCTGGTTCATGCTGTCGACAGCGTCGTTGCCGGCGCCGCCACTGAAGATGCCATCTTCAACCAGACTGTAGACGGCGTCATTACCGGTCATGCCTTCGAATTTGCCGCTTGTCATTGAGTGCACGATATCGTCGCCTTCGCCGCCGAGTATGGTGCCGCCGCTGGCAATTTCGACCCAGTCGTCGCCGCCTTCACCGTAGAAACTGCCGCCGCTCATATTGCCCAGACGAATCTGAGTCGGGTCCGCAACGGCGTCGCGTCCGTCGCCGCCGTAGAAAGTGCCGCTAAGCAGATTCAGAACGGTGTCACTGCCGTCGTCGCCGTAGAATTCGGCGCCGTTGAGTGCGCCGATGTGGTCATTACCGTCGCCGCCCACAAACTGCCCGCCGGTCGCACCCAGCGACTCAATGGCAGCGAAGGTCCAGCCGTCGTAGATCAGGGCTGACACCGGTGAGTCGACGCGGTCATTGCCCGCTTCTCCGTAAAACTCTCCGCCGGATAATGTGGCGACAATATCGTTGCCGTCGCCGCCGAAAATAAAGCCGCCGCTCTGTTGCGCGACATACTCACTCGCGGCGCTGCCGAACAGGATCTGTTGCGCGCCGACGCTCAGAAAGAGATTGATGCCGCCTTCGGATGCCGGTGTGTCAGGGCAGAGTACATCGCCGTCGGACGACCACAGCGTGTGCAGACCTTCGCTGCCAATAGGGTCAACAACGATCACCGGTGTTGTTTTGCCGGTGAGCTCTTCTATGCGTTTGCTGAGCTGGTCCGTAGTTGTATTAAGGCGGGCAGCGCAAACCGCCAGGGTTTCGGTGAATAACTGACTATCGGAGGATTGCGCCGAGGAGGTTTCAGCGTCGTCGCTGCTGATCAGGATGCTGTCAGGCAGTGAGCCGGAACTTGTCTGCGCAGATTCGGGCGCTGTTGCATTTCCGCCGCAGGCGATCAGTAACAATGGCAAGCAAGAGTAGAAAGGCAATTGCTGGAAGGAAAAGCGGACGGGCATATTCGACGTACTCTGCTAAGTCGCGGGCAAATATAACATCATTCGCCGGTGTTATGAATCGCTGCGCGGCGTTTATCTTGTTGTATTTTGGTCACTATTGCTACTGTGGCACCTTGGCCCGGGGATGATTTTTTACGCCTGCCGGGGAGCTTCTGTTCGCACCGCCTGGGGTCTTTATCGGCCGTAGTTTGTAAGGCTTAAGTAAATTGCGTCGGTCGTCACTGTCCGGCGAATCCCGGCTAAAGTTCTTTCGAGGATGGCCGGGGGAAGTGGCTGAGCCACAAACGGGTCAGACGTTAGCCTGCGATTACCGTTACTATTGCGGTTTTTGCCGGGCCTGAAAGTCGGGCCATTGTGAATATCGTATGAAGTTGGATAGACAGCGGATTGCTTATCGTCGGGATTTACCGCCTTTGTGGATGCTGGTGATGATGGCGGGCCTCGGGCCTTTGGCGATGAATATAATTCTGCCGGCAGGCCCGGCTGTGATGCATGATCTGGGGACTGACTATGGTGTCGCTCAGTTGGTGCTGACGCTTTATCTGGCGGCCACGGCCATTTCCCAGCTGTTTATCGGCAGTTGGTCGGACCGGGTCGGTCGGCGTCCGATGATACTGCTTGGTTTTGTGCTTTTTTCGCTCGGTTCCCTGATGTGTGCTGTGGCCCCGTCGATCGGCTGGTTGCTGGTCGGTCGCGTGATTCAGGGGCTCGGCGGTTCGGTCGGGATTGCATTATCGCGGGTGATTATCCGCGATGTGCATGAGATGGATGAGGCGGCGAGTCTGATCGGCTATGTGACCATGGCGATGGTGGTGGTGCCTATGGTGGGGCCGTATTTCGGCGGGCTGTTGGTCGATCATGGTTCCTGGCAGGGGATTTACTGGTTGCTGTTTTTGCTCTCGACGCTGATGTTGGTGGTTTGTTTTTACACATTGCACGAGACACATCAGCCCGGCCAGAGTGACGGGCCGGAGCAGGGGGATGACTATGCCAGTGCAGCGCGTTCCTTGTTCAGCGACCGTGAGTTTGTCCGGCATTTGCTATTGCTGTCGCTGGCGTCGGGTATGTACTTCGTCTTCCTGGGCGGCGCGCCTTATGTTTATACGGAACTGATGTCGGTTACGGCGACGGCACTGGGCTTGTATTTAATGTTCAATGCCGTGGGCTATTCGCTCGGTAACTTCCTGTCCGGACGCTACGCTAAACGGGTCGGTATCCGCGTGTTGATATTTGCCGGCTTGCTGATGACGGGGTTGGGCCTGCTGCTGTTGTGGTTGGGGTACGGCACGCTCAGTCCCTTGGCCATGGCCTTGCCGATGATGGTGATTACCTTTTCCAACGGACTCATCCTGCCCAATGCAACGGCCGCTGCTATCAGCGCCAAACCACGCCTGTCCGGTATGGCCAGTGGTTTTTGTGGTTTTATGCAGATTGCTGTGGGGACGCTGCTGACCTTGATTATCGGCTTCTGGCAGAACGATGATCAGTGGCGGCTTTACGCCCTGATCACGCTCAGTGGGGTGGGCAGTATTCTGGCCTATGTGCTGATCAGAAAAAACGACTGAAGCCCGGCCTGCAGGCAAAAAAAAGGGGCTCGTGAGAGCCCCTTTTTTGTCGTGACTGACAGTTGAAATTACCGGGTTCCGGTGACTTCGATATCAACACGGCGGTTTTGCTGGCGACCTTCGGCGGTGCTGTTATCAGCAACCGGCTCGCTTTCGCCTTTACCCATCACATCAACAACAGCGTTGTCGAATACGCCGGCACTTTCGAGGAAGTTGCGGACGGTCGCAGCGCGACGCTCAGACAGGCGCTGGTTCATGGCGGCGTCACCGGTGCTGTCGGTGTGGCCGATGATGGTGACTTTTTCGATTGATTTGTAGCTGCGCAGTTGGTCTGCCATGCGAGCCAGTGCGTGTTCACCGCGCGGGCCAAGGTCAGCAGAACCGGTTTTGAAATGCGCTTTGCCGTTCAGGCTGAGAACCTGCGGTGCTTTTTCAGCGGCGGCAGCAGCAGCGGCTGCGGCTGCAGCAGCAGCAGCTTCTTCTTCAGCTTTACGGGCAGCTTCTTCAGCAGCAGCGCGTTCGGCTTCGGCTTTGGCAGCCGCTTCAGCTTCGGCGGCTGCTTTAGCAGCAGCTTCCGGATCGCAGTCGAGCAGCATGTCATTGTCAGTGTAGGTACCGCTGGTGACGCAAACACCGCTGCCGGACGTGACGACTTTGCCGTCTTTGTCAGACAGGTAGGAACCGTTGCTGGCGATGTCAGTGGCGACAGGCGAGCTGACGCTGCTGGAGGTGCCGGCACAGGCGGACAGCAGGGCGGCGGAAAGAGAGATCGCGATTGTAGTTTTTTTCATTGTCACTTCCTATACGTGAGCTTTTGCAATTTTTTTAAATTGTGTCAATTACAACAACGTGGTAATTAAACCACAAAAATCGCAAGTAGCTCACAAAATTCACTATTTCAGGGTGTCCATAAAATGCAATTAATGAGTCGCTAATGAAGCACATATCGAGCCAATCCCGGCCGGATACACAGGCAAGCGCGCGGCGTCTTTGGCGTATCGGCTTGCCGATTGCGGTCGGAATGGGAGCCACGATCGGTCTGGGTGTAACAGACACGCTGGTCGCCGGACTTGCCGGCGCGGATGCTATCGCGGCTTTGGCGATAGGTGCAAATGTCTTTATTGTTGCGGTAATGCTACTGGTTGGCCTGAGCTCTGTGGTCGCGCCGCGGATTTCCCGCCTGGCCGGTGCCGGTCGTTTTCCTGAGGTGGTGCGTGATTGCCGGCGTAGTGCCTGGTTGGGATTTTACAGCGGTTTGTTGCTGAGCCTGGTGCTGTGGCTGGCCAGGCCGGTCATTTTTCAGCTTGGATTGGTCGATGCCGTGGCGGCGTTGGCCGCCTCGTATGTGTCCGTGGTGGTGTTCGCGCTGCCATTGTTGGGGCTGTGTTCGGCCTTGCGCAATGTGCTGGACGGTCTGCACAGAACCGCAACGACCATGCGCGTGAGTTTGCTGGTGTTTGTGGCGAACGCGCTGCTCGATCTTTTGTTGGTGCCGGGATGGGGCGGATTGCCGGCCATGGGACCGGTCGGTTGCGCCTGGGCAACAGTGGCGGTGTCCGGCTTGCAATGCGTTTTGCTATTGCGGGCGGTACTTGCTGATCCGCGGCTGACGGGCCTGGATCTGCGCGGCCTCTGCCGGCCGCCGCGTTTTGCTGAACTGGGCGCGCTTGCCGCACTGGGACTGCCGGCGGCTTTTGCGCTGACGCTTGAGGAAGGTTTTTTCTCGGCCACGGTCTGGCTGGCCGCGCCGCTCGGCACGGCGGTGTTGGCGGCGCATCAGCTGTTGCTGAGTCTGACGATGATGTTTTTGACGCTGCCGATTGGTTTGGGGCAGGCCGGTGCCATACTGGTCGGTGAGGCGCTCGGGCGCGACGGCGGGCGGGCAACCGGTCTGGTGGTGCGACGGATTCTCAGGCAGGTCATGTTGATTATGTCCGTGAGTGCGGCCCTGGCCGCGATGACCGGGCTGTGGTTGTTGCCGGTTTACAACGACGATGTTGCGGTCAATGCCCTGGTTTTTTCGGTACTGCCTTTGTGCGCGGTGCAGTTGCTCGCCGACGGTTTTCAGATCACCTCAGGCATTATCCTCAAGGGCTATCAGGACACGCTCCGACCGGGTTTGCATGTGATGGTTGCGTGTTGGCTGGTCGGCTTTCCGCTGGCCTGGTTGCTGTCCCGCGGCACGCTGTTGCCGGCCGTGGACGGCTTGCCCGGGATTTGGATCGGCATGTTTTTGGCGGTGTCCTTAGTCGCTGCCCTGAACGGGCAGCGGCTTTATGCGTTCAGCCATGACCCGGGGACGGTCTGATTCAGGCCTCGCCGGCTTCGTCGTCGCGGCCGATGGTGGAGGCCAGGGATTCGCGCGAAACAAAGCCGCAAGGGTGGCCTTGCTTGTCGGTGACGCGGATCAGCGTCGGGTCTTTCAGCACCACTTCATTGAGCAGATGCTCGACGCGGCTGTTGATGCGCACGCTGATTGCGCGGCTGCTGTCGGCGTCGGCCGGTAGCATCTCCAGCGGCGAGGTAATGGCGCTGACGCGCAGGACTTTGACGCGGTTGACGTCGGCCACAAAACGGCGCACGTAGTTGTCTTCCGGTTTGAGCAGAATATCCTGCGCAGTGCCTTGTTGAATCAGCGCGCCGTCTTTGAGAATGGCTATGCGGTCGCCGATGCGCAGGGCCTCGTCGAGATCGTGGGTGATGAAGATAATGGTCTTGTGCAGCTCGGACTGCAGTTCGAGCAGCATATCCTGCATGTCGGTGCGGATCAGCGGGTCCAGCGCGCTGAAGGCTTCGTCCATCAACAGGATGTCGCCGTCGGTGGCCAGTGAGCGGGCCAGTCCGACCCGTTGCTGCATGCCGCCGGACAGGTGCCCGGGGTACTGGTCTTCGACGCCTTTGAGGCCCACCCGCTCAAGCCAGTAGGCGGCTTTGTCGGCTTTTTCCGCGGCGCTCATGCCGCCGGCCAGATCGAGCCCGAACTGTACGTTCTGCAAAATCGTGTAGTGGGGCAGCAGCGCGAACTTCTGGAACACCATGCTGACTTTTTGCTGGCGGATCCGGCGCAGTTCGGCCTGCGACATGGCGGTGACGTCCTCGTCGTCGATCAGTACCCGTCCGGCAGTCGGTTCAAGCAGGCGGTTGATATGCCGGATCAGGGTGGATTTGCCGGACCCTGACAGGCCCATGATGACTTCGATTGAACGCTCGTGCAGTTCGAGATTGATGTCCTGCAGGCCGAGTACGTGGTTGTATTTTTCCAACAACTCGTCCTTACCGCAGCCCTCGCGCACATGTTGCATGGCTTCATCGGGATTGCGTCCGAAGATCTTGTACAGATTTTCAATGCGCACCTTAACCTGGTTCATCTCAGACCTCCGCTACGGTGTTTCTGCAGGCGTTTGCCATAGTTCTGGGAGACGCGGTCGAAGATGATGGCCAGTGCCACGATGGCCAGACCGTTGAACAGGCCCATGGAAAAATACTGATTGGTGATGGCTTTCAGCACCGGTTGGCCGAGTCCTTTAACGCCGATCATGGAGGCGATAACGACCATGGCCAGGGACATCATGATGGTCTGGTTGACGCCGGCAAAAATGGACGGCAGCGCCAGCGGCAATTGTACCCGGCGCAGCTTCTGCCAGCCGGTTGCGCCGAAGGCATCGGAGGCCTCGGAGGCCTCGAGCACGGCTTTGTCGACCTGTCGGATACCGAGGTTTGTAAGGCGGATCATAGGCGGGATGGCATAGATCACAACAGCGATGACGCCGGGGACTTTGCCTATGCCGAGCAGCATCACCACCGGAATCAGATAGACAAAACTGGGCATGGTCTGCATGACGTCGAGTACCGGTGTGATCGCCGATTGCACGCGGTCGGAGCGAGCCATAAGGATGCCGATTGGCAGGCCCAGCGCAATCGAGACCAGCGTACAGACAGTGATAATACTCAGCGTGCGCATGGTGTTTTCCCACATGCCGAAGAAGCCGATCAGCAGCAGGGAAATGACAACCCCGGTGACCACGGTCCACTTGCGGCTGGCGAACCAGGACAGGGCGGCAAGCACGATAATGATAATGGGCCAGGGGGTGGCCAGCAGCAGCTTCTCAAGCCAGATCAGAAATTGCAGCAGCGGATCGAAGAAATCCTCGATTTGTTCGCCGTAGCTGCGGGAAAAGTTGCGGTAAGCGGTGTCGATGACTTTGTTCAGTTCGCGAAGTGATTTTCTTGACAGGGAGGGGAATTCGTCCAACCAGTCCATGCGTGTTACCTCAGAAGTAAGGCGTATCGTATAGCTATGCCCTTATCGTGTGGAAAGCCCGGTCGATGCCGGGCTTTCTGCGTCAAATGACGGTCAATCGGAGAATCAGAGTGCGTCGCGGATTTTTGCCGCAGCCTCTTCGGTTACCCACTCGCTCCAGAGTGCTTCGTTGTTCTCGAGAAAGTAGATTGCGCCGTCTTCACCGGTGCCTTGTTCCTCGGCCATCCAGGCCAGTACCTCATTGACCACGGTGTTGTGGTAGCTGCGCTTGCTGAGGTAGTCGACCACGTCTGCCGGCGCCTCATCAAGGAATGTCTGAACCGCGGCGGTGCGCACTTCAGAGACGGACCAGGAGGTTTTCTGCGGATCCTCGCAATCTTCCTTGCTGATGCAGTTGTCCCAGTTCTGCGGATCAAAGTCGGCTTCGAAGTCCAGCTTGACCATGTCGTATTTGCCGAGCATGGCGGTCGGTGCCCAGTAGTAACCGAACCAGTTTTCCCCGCGCTCATTGGCTTTGGCGATGGAGCCGTCCAGTCCGGCGGCCGAACCCGGATCGACCATTACAAAGCCGGCTTCTTCCAGCCCGAAAGCCTTGAACAGGTTGCGGTTATTGATTTCGCAGCCCCAGCCGGAGGGGCAGGTGACAAAAGCGCCTTTGCTGTCATCTTCGGGAGCCGGAAACAGTTCCGGCTTGCTCAGCACGTCGGAGACGGTTCTGAGATTGTGTTTCTCGGCGGTGTAGCGCGGAACCCACCAGCCTTCTTCGCCGCCGTCCTTGAGGATGTTGACGGTGATGGCCAGCTTGCCTTGTGCGACAGCGCCATCGATCGCTTCGCGGGCCGCATTGACCCACAGCTCAGGGGCGATATCCGGCTCGCCTTTTTCAATCATGGAGGTGGTGGTGGGGACGGTGTCGCCCGGCACCAGCTCGGCATCGCAGCCGTAACCTTCGCGCAGAATAAACTGATCCAGGTAGGCGGCAAATTCGGCCGAAGCCCAGTTCATATCCGCGATGGTGATCTCGCCGCATTCGTCGGCAGCGTACAACTGAGGTGCTGCAGCGGCGGCCGCGAGAAGGACTGCGCTGCGCACAATTTGCGTGTTCAACATACGTTGTTACCTGTCCGTTTTGTTATGTAGAGTTGTGCAATTCTATCGTCCTGTAAATAAAAACGCCAGAAGAGTGTCGGTTGATGCGGGCAGCAAGGCGCGGCAGAGGCTGTTTTTTTAGTGCTGATAAGGCTGTAAGTGGCTGGTTATGAAGGTAATTTATGCAAGCATGGGTGGCCTCAATTAATTTATTGCAGTGCGACAGGTTTTTCTCAAACATTTAGATGACAAATGAAATGCAAGGCGCCGGTCGCTTGTCTCCACCTGTGGCGCGTGGCCCGCGTATAATTGCGCTTTTGATCAGCGGGACACGCACTTGCTCAGTTACAAACACGGATTTCACGCGGGAAACTACGCCGACGTCGTCAAGCATGCTGTGCTGGGCGAATGCCTGCGTTATATGAAGCAAAAGCCCAAGCCGCTGGTGTATATCGACACCCATGCCGGCTGCGGGGGCTACCGCCTGCGCAGTGACGAGGCGCGCAAGACCGGCGAGGCGGAGAAGGGCATTCTGAAATTGCTCAGGGCGGAGGCGATGCCGCCGGTGCTGAGTACGTACGTGGCGCAGGTGCAGGCGCTGCAGAACCGGCCCGGTGCGGAGGACTATTATCCCGGCTCGCCGAAGCTGGCCGCTGACCTGCTCGGGCCTGAGGATCGTTTGCTATTGTTTGAGGCGCACTCGGCCGAGGCGCCGCGTTTGCGTCAGCGCTTTGCCCGCGATGCCCGTGTGCGCGTGGCGCAAAGCGACGGCTTTGCCGGCCTGTTGGCGAATCTGCCGCCGCCGGAACGGCGTGGGGTGATTCTGATCGACCCCTCGTATGAGGTGAAAAGCGACTACAGCACTGTGATCAGCAGCTTGCAGAAAGCCCACCGGCGCTTTGCTCAGGGTGTGTTTCTGCTGTGGTACCCGGTGGTCGAACGGCGCCGTATCAAGGCCATGGAGGCGGCGTTGCAGGGCAGTGGTATCAGGCGCATTCTGCAGCTGGAGCTGGCGGTTCGTCCGGACGGGATCAAAGCGGGTATGACGGCCGCAGGTCTGTTTGTGGTGAATCCGCCTTATACCTTGCGTGAATCGATGGAGCCGGTCCTGGCTTACTTAAGCGGCTGTCTGGCAGAGAGCGCTGCTGCCGGTTTTACCTGCCGTGAGCTGGTCGGGGAATAGCCGCGGCGCGCCGGTCTGCTAGAGCAGCAGCCGGCGGATAATGCCTTCGTAGATGGTCGACAGGGTGTCCAGATCCGCGCAGGACACGCATTCGTTGAGTTGGTGGATGGTTGCGTTCAGCGGTCCCAGCTCAATGACCTGTGCGCCGGTGGGGGCGATAAAGCGCCCGTCGGAGGTGCCGCCGGAGGTGCTTAGCCGGGGTTCGTAGCCGCAGGCGTCGCGAATCGCATCGCTTGCGGCATGGGTGAGCTTGCCCGGTTCGGTGAGGAACGGTTCGCCGGACAGATTCCAGACGATGTCATAGTCCAGTGCGTGTTTTTGCAGTATCGCTTCACTGCGTTGGCGCAGCTCGTCGGCGGTCACTTCGGTTGAGAAGCGGAAATTGAATTTCAGCGTGACGCTGCCGGGGATCACATTGGTGGCGCCGGTGCCGCTGTTGAGGTTGGAGATCTGAAAACTCGTCGCCGGGAAGAAATCATTGCCTTTGTCCCAGACTGTCCGGGTCAGTTCCTCCAGTGCCGGCAGGGCCAGATGGATCGGGTTGCGCGCCAGATGCGGGTAGGCGATATGGCCTTGTTTGCCCTTGATGGTCAGGTCGGCATTGAGCGAGCCGCGCCGGCCGTTTTTGATGATGTCGCCGAGTTTGTCGGTGCTGCTCGGTTCGCCGACCAGGCACCAGGTGATCTTCTCGCCGCGGGCTTCCAGTGTTTCGACCACCCGCACCGTGCCGTCGACGGCGGGGCCTTCTTCGTCGCTGGTGATCAGATAGGCCAGTGAGCCGCGCAGCTGCGGTTTGTCTTTCAGGACCCGGCGGGTCGCGGTCATAAAGGCCGCGATCGAGCCTTTCATATCCGCGGTGCCGCGGCCGTACAGCAGGCCGTCGCGGATTTGCGGGGTAAACGGGTCACTGTCCCAGGCTTCCAGCGGGCCGGTCGGCACCACGTCCGTATGGCCGGCAAAGGCCAGTACCGGTCCTTCCTTGCCATAGCGTGCCCAGAGGTTGTCGACTTCGCCGAAGCGCATGGGTTCGGTGTTGAAACCCAGTTCGCCCAGATAGTCGCTCATCAGGGCCTGGCAGCCCTGGTCATCGGGTGTGACAGAGGCGCGTTCGATCAGCTCGCAACACAGGGCGAGGGTTTCCGATTGTGGCTTGCTCATAGGGTGTTGGCGTCTTCGGTGAGGCTGGCGACGATGCTTTCGCGCAGGCGTTTGATCTGGGTTTCGTCGCGTAACTGGTGGTGATCTTCGTCGGTAATAAAGAAAACGTCTTCGATCTTCTCGCCCAGCGTGGCGACCTTGGCGCTGTGGACCAGGATGTCACATTCCAGAAAACTGCGCCCGAAACGTGACAGCACGCCGGGCCGGTCGGCCGCTTCGATATGCAGCGAGGTAAAGCGGTCGGACACCTCGTTGTCGAAGGTCACGGTCGGGGCGAAGTTAAAGTGTTTAAGGCGTCGCGGGACGCGCTGCGGTTCGATCTCGGGCAGCTTGTCCGGCGTTTGCAGGCCGTCAAACAGGATTTTGCGGATCTGCTCTTCGCGGGCGTAGCCGCTGGCCGGCGTGTCATCGTGCTCGAGCACGGTAAAGGTGTTGAGGGCGAAGTTGCCGGCGGTGGTGCCCACGTTGGCCGAGACGATGTTCAGTCCGGCGCGGTCCAGCAAGGATACCATCAGCGCGAACAGGTGCGCGTGATCGTGTGTGTAGATCAGAATCTCGGTCGCGCCGCGGTCGTTATCCGGGCGCAGTTTGACCAACGGGATCTGGCGCTGGTCTTCGAGAATGGCTTCGGTGTGCCAGGCGATTTCCTTGGCAAAATAACGCAGAAAATACTCTTCGCCGAGCCGGGTCCAGAGCTGGTCGACTCTGGAGAAGTCGATTTCCGGCGAGGCTTTGATCAGCACGTCGCGGGTTTCGTCTTTTTTCAGTTCGATGGCGTCATCTTTCTGCAGCGGCGAGTCGAGGCCGCGGTGCAGCGCCCGTGCGGCCTGGCGGAACAGATCACGCAGCAGGTTTTCCTTCCAGGAGTTCCACAGTTCCGGGTTGGTGCCGCGGATATCGGCCACGGTCAGCAGATAGAGATGGTTAAGGTTGTCACGGTTGCGCACACGCAGCGCGAAGTCGTGGATAACGTCCGGGTCGGTGATGTCACGGCGTTGCGCGGTCATGGACATCAGCAGGTGGTTTTGCACGACCCAGGCGACCATATCGGTGTCGACCTTGTTGACGCCGTGTCGCTGGCAGAATTCGCGCGCCATTTCCGCGCCGAGCTCGGAGTGGTCGCCGCCGCGGCCCTTGGCGATGTCGTGATAGAGGCCGATCAGATAAAGCAGCTCGGGCTTTTTAATCTGATCCATGATCATGCTGCAGTGGGGCATTTCGCCGCGGTAGTTGGGCAGGGCGAAGCGGCGCAGGTTGCGGATCACGCGGGTGGTGTGTTCATCCACGGTAAAAATGTGGAAGAGGTCGTACTGCATACGCCCGACGATATTCTCGTAATCGGGCAGATAGGCGGCCATCACGCCGTAGCGGTTCATGCGGCGCAGCTTGCGGGTGAGCTTTTTCGGGTCGCGGAAAATCTGCATAAACAGCTGTTTGGCATCGTCGCGCTCACGGAAGTCGTCGTCGATGAGGTGCAGATTGGCGCGGATCAGGCGGATGGTGTTGGCGCGAACGCCTTTGATCTCCGGGCTGCGGGCGTAGACCTGAAAAATCTCCAGCAGGGCTTCCGGGTGCCGTTCGAACAGGTCTTCGCTGGTCGCTTCCAGATAGCCGTTGTGCAGGCGGAAGCGCTCGTTGATCGGTTCGATGGTCGGCGGTGCGTCCTGCTCCTGCACGATTTCCTGAAACTTCTGCAGGATAATCTCGTTAAGCCGCTGCATCTGGATCACAGTGCGGTAGTAGCGCTGCATAAAGGCTTCGATCGACGCATTGTGTTCGTCGTTGGTGTAGCCAAAGTGGTGCGCCAGCGAGCGCTGGTGGTCGAACAGCAGGCGGTCTTCACGGCGACCGGCCAGGCGGTGCAGGACGTAGCGGATCTCCCAGAGCAGGTGCAGGCCCTGCAGCAGGTCGTTGTATTCGTGCTCGTTGATAAAGTCCGAATCCACCAGTTCGCGGATCCGTTCGGTGCCGAAGTAGCGTCGTGATATCCAGCCGATGGTCTGGATGTCACGCAGTCCGCCGGGGCTTTCTTTGAGGTTCGGTTCCAGCCGGTAGGCGGTGTCCTGAAACTTGACCCGGCGGTTGGCCTGTTCCTGCAGCTTGGCGCGCAGGAAGTCCGCGGCATTCCAGGTCTGGCCCGGCTCGATGGCTTCGGCCATCAGGGTGAACAGCACCTGATTGCCATCGAGCAGCCGCGCCTCCATCAGATTGGTGATGACCGACAGATCGGAAATCGATTCGCTGATGCACTCGTCGACGGTGCGGACGCTGTGGCCAATGTCCAGGCCGAGATCCCACAGCTGCGTAATAAAGCCGCTGATCTGCTCGTTCAGATGGCGGCTTTCGCCGTCACGCAGCAGCACCATGATGTCCACATCCGAATGCGGGTGCAGCTCGCCGCGGCCGTAGCCGCCGACTGCCACCAGCGCCATGTCGTTGCGCTGTTCAGCGGAAAAAACGTGATGCCAGATGTGCAGCAGTACGCTGTCGACCAGTAAGGTCTGCAGGCGAACCACCGAATCGATCGGCGCGCCGTCGCGGAACAGGGCGTCGATTTCGCTATTGCCCTCGTTCAGTACCTGTTTGAGGGCGATAACCGGCTCGCGGGTCAGGTCAACGGCATTGCATAAGCTGCGCAGAGTCTGCTCGCAGCGGGTTTGTTCGGGCGGCGTTTCAAAGGCGTAAGACATCGGATTCCGTCGGTTTGACAGCCTCAGAGCTGCCAGTTGTCAGTCACGGTGAACAGCTCAA
Organism: Granulosicoccaceae sp. 1_MG-2023; assembly: GCA_030546905.1. Taxonomy (GTDB): domain Bacteria; phylum Pseudomonadota; class Gammaproteobacteria; order Granulosicoccales; family Granulosicoccaceae; genus UBA7957. Next base: position 13,507 of record JAUOPI010000010.1, read on the forward strand.
ATCCGTCTTCGGTCACCGCCAGCGTGTGCTCCCATTGTGCCGACAGGCTGTGGTCTTTGGTTACCACGGTCCAGTCGTCGGCCAGTACTTTCACGTGTCGCTTGCCCAGATTGACCATGGGTTCGATGGTGAAGGTCATGCCCGGTTGCAGGGTCAGGCCGGCGCCGGGCTTGCCGTAATGCAGTACCTGCGGATCTTCGTGGAAAACCCGGCCGATGCCGTGTCCGCAGTATTCACGCACGATCGAGCAGCCTTTGGCTTCGGCATGGGTCTGGATGGCGTGGCCGATATCACCGAGGGTCACGCCCGGGCGTACCATTTCGATGCCGATCTTCATGCATTCGTAGGCGACGTCGCAGATGCGTTTGCCTTTGATGGTCGGTTCGCCCACATGAAACATGCGGCTGGTGTCGCCGTGCCAGCCGTCTTTGATAACGGTGATATCAATATTGATGATGTCACCTTTCTTGAGCTTCTTCGGCCCCGGGATGCCGTGGCAGACCTGATGATTCACCGAGGTGCAGATGGATTTGGGAAAACCGTGGTAGTTGAGCGGGGCGGGAATGGACTTCTGCTGGTTGACCATATAGTCGTGGCAGATGCGGTCCAGTTCATCGGTGGTGACGCCGGGGACGATGTGCGGGCCGATCATGTCCAGTACTTCGGCGGCCAGGCGGCCGGCGACGCGCATTTTTTCCAGCTCGTCCGGAGTTTTTAGCGAGATAGCCATAATATTTCAGTGATTAAGTCAGGAATGCTTCAGAAGGGGGCAGTTTACACAAAACTTGCCCCGATTGGCGTCAGCCTGCCGTAATGACAGGTTCGGCAGGGCAAAAAATTGAAGTCCGTAGCGCTTCATGGTATAAAGCACGCCGCTTTGCGCGGCTCAGTCCGCCACTGCGTATTCCACACGCTTGTCGCTAAGGTGTTGCCGGGTGCCCCTGAACAGGGAGTTGGCAGTCACAGGCAGGCGGAGGCCCAACCCAAAACCACAGAGGTTTATCATGGCTAAAATCACCATGCGCCAAATGCTCGAGGCAGGCGTACACTTCGGCCACCAGACACGTTACTGGTGCCCCAAAATGGCTCCCTACATCTTCGGTGAGCGTAACAAAATTCATATCTTCAACCTCGAGAGCTCGCTCCCGATGTATGAAGATGCCTGCAACTTTATCGGCAAGATTGCCGCGAAAAACGGCAAAGTGCTGTTTGTCGGTACCAAGCGTGCCGCACGCGAAGCCATCAAAGACGCTGCAGAAGCCTGCAACATGCCGTACGTTAACCGTCGCTGGCCCGGCGGTATGCTGACTAACTTCAAAACAGTGAAGCAGTCAGTCAAGCGCATGCTGGATCTGGAAACCATGCTCGAAAACGGCGCCGCCCGTGTGACCAAGAAAGAGCAGCTGACCATGAGCCGCGAGCTGGAAAAGCTCGAGAAAAGTCTCGGTGGTATCAAAAGCATGCCGCGCCTGCCGGATGCGCTGTTCGTTATTGACGTCGGCCACGAGAAAATCGCCATCGCCGAAGCGCGTAAACTGGGTATTCCGGTTATCGCTGTTGTCGATAGCAACAACTCACCGGAAGGCGTTGATTACGTGATTCCGGGCAACGACGACGCAATCCGTGCCATTCAGCTCTACGTATCCGGTATTGCTGATGCGGTTCAGAATGCAAAAACTGCCACTTCTGCCAGCGGTAGCGGCGACAGCGATTTCGTTGAAGTTACCGAAGAGCCCACTGCTGACGCAGCTCAGGGCTGATTACCAAACGTCCTTCGCCGGCCGGGCTCTCCGGCCGGTTATTTCTCCCGCGACAATCTGATTAATGAGGTTTTGAGGCATGCAAATTACTGCTGCAATGGTAAAGGAACTGCGTGAGCGCACCGGCGCCGGCATGATGGAATGCAAAAAAGCGCTGTCTGAAGTCGGTGGCGATATGGAAAAAGCCATCGAGCACATGCGCATCACCGGTCTGGCAAAAGCGGACAAAAAGTCTGATCGTACTGCTGCTGAAGGTGTTATCTCTATCGTGATCGCCGACGATGGCAAATCTGCGGCCATGGTTGAAGTTAACTCTGAGACTGACTTCGTTGCCAAAGGCGAAGACTTTCAGAAATTTGCTGCCAATGTTTCGCAAGCGGCACTGCAGGGCAATCCGGCTGACGTTGAAGCGCTGAACAATGCCGAAATCGACGGCGGCAGTGTTGATCACGTACGTAAAGAGCTGGTGGCGAAAATCGGTGAGAACCTGCAGGTTCGCCGTTTTGTTGTGCGTCAGAGCGCTGAAGGCGTGCTGAACAAATACCTGCACGGCGAGCGTATCGGTGTGCTGGTTGAGCTCAAAGGCGGTGACGAAGCGCTGGCGAAAGATATCGCTATGCACATTGCTGCCAGCAAGCCCCTGTGTGTTGATGAGTCCGGCGTGCCGGCTGAAACACTCGAAAAAGAAAAAGCGATTCTGGTCGCTGAAGCAGAAGGCAGCGGCAAGCCGGCCGAGATCATCGAGAAGATGGTTCAGGGCCGTATCCGTAAGTACCTGGCCGAGATCACACTGGTAGGTCAGCCTTTTGTTAAGGATCCGGATCAGACTGTCGGCAAACTGCTGAAGTCCAAAGGCGCCGAGTGCCTGTTCTTTGCCCGTTACGAAGTGGGTGAGGGTATCGAGAAGAAACAGGAAAACTTCGCCGACGAAGTTATGGCTCAGGTCCGCGGCAGCTAAGCGCGGCTCAGGTCAGTGAAAAAACCGGACCTTGGTGTCCGGTTTTTTTTGGCCGGAATTTTTCGGTATGGCCACAAAGGCGGGCAAAAAAATCCCTGAACCGCCCGTGGCAGTCGTTTTATAATGGCACGAATAACTTTCATTTTTGAGGCGGGCGTTGCTACGGGCGCACTTGCCGCTTATGTCTGAGGTCACCAAAAACTATATGAAAAATAAGGAGCCGGTTTATCGTCGGATTCTGCTGAAGCTCAGCGGAGAGGCCCTGATGGGCGAGCACGATTACGGGATCGATCCCGTGTTTATTTCGCGTCTGGCCGGTGAGGTCAAAGCTGTCAGCGAGATGGGTGTGCAAGTGGCCATGGTGGTCGGTGGCGGCAATATCTTCCGTGGCGCCGGCCTGGCCGGTGGCGGCATGGACCGGGTTACCGGCGATCACATGGGGATGCTGGCCACGGTCATGAACAGCCTGGCGTTTCAGGATTCGCTGCAGCGTGTTGGCGTGCAGTGCCGTGTGATGTCGGCGCTTAATATCAACGAGGTCTGCGAAGATTACATCCGTCGCCGCGCAGTGCGCCATCTGGAAAAGGGCCGCGTGGTGATCTTTGCCGCAGGCACCGGTAATCCTTTCTTTACCACCGATTCGGCGGCCAGTCTGCGCGCGGTGGAAATCGGTGCGGATGTGGTTTTCAAAGCCACCAAGGTCGACGGTGTTTACGACAAAGACCCGAACAAATTTGATGATGCGGTCCGTTATGACCGTCTCAGTTATGACCAGGTCATCGAGGACAAGCTCGGTGTGATGGATACCACGGCCATTGTGATGTGCCGTGATAACAAAATCCCGCTGCAGGTATTCAACCTGTTTAATGAGGGCGACTTGCTCCGGGTCGTCCGCGGTGAGAACGTCGGTACGATAGTAGAGTGAGGCAACAATGATCGAAGATATCCAGAAAGATGCTGAAAAACGCATGCAGAAAAGCGTCGAGGCGCTGAAAACGGAGTTCTCTAAAATCCGTACCGGGCGCGCACATACCAGCCTGCTTGATCACGTTACGGTCGAGTACTACGGCTCGGAAGTGCCGCTGAGTCAGGTCTCCAATATCAATATCGAGGACGCGCGCACGCTGAGTCTGACCCCCTGGGAAAAAGACATGGTCAAGCCCATCGAAAAAGCCATTATGGCGTCCGATCTGGGCCTGAATCCGTCCACCGCCGGGACTGTAATCCGCATTCCCGTGCCGCCGATGACCGAAGAGCGTCGTCGTGATCTGGTGCGTGTGGTGCGGGCCGAGGCCGAAGGTGGCCGTGTGGCGATCCGCAATATCCGCCGCGATGCCAACAGCGATCTCAAAGCGCTCGAGAAAGAAAAGGAAATCTCCGAAGACGAGCAGCGCCGCGGCGAGGATCTTATCCAGAAGCTGACCGACAAATACGTCGCTGAGATGGATAAAACCCTCGAAGAGAAAGAAAAGGAACTGATGGAGGTCTGAGCGACCCGCTGATCCGAATGACACAATCAAATCCGAGTTCCTCATCCCGTGTCCCGGCGCACGTTGCCATCATTATGGATGGCAACGGGCGCTGGGCCCGTCAACGTGGCAAGCATCGTCCGATGGGACATCAGGCGGGCTTTAAAACCACCCGTGCCATTGTCGAAGCCTGTGTGCGACGCAAAATCGGTGCACTGACGCTGTTTGCCTTCAGCAGCGAGAACTGGAAGCGACCCGAGCAGGAAGTCGGTTTGCTGATGGATCTCTTTATGCGCGGCCTCAAGAGCGAGGTCAGCAAGTTGCACGAGAATCATGTCCGTGTGCAGTTTATCGGTGAACGCAGTGCCTTCTCGCCCAAGCTGCAGGCTGAAATGCAGCGTGCCGAGGAGAAAACCGCCGGCAATGCAGGTTTGCGTCTGGCGATCGCAGTGAACTACGGCGGGCGCTGGGATATCGTCAATGCGGCGCGCCGTCTGGCCGCGCAGGTGCAGGCCGGTGAGCTGCAGGCGGAGGATATCGACGAACAGGTTTTTGCCTCGGCGGTGTCGCTGGCCGATGTGCCTGAGCCGGATCTGTTTATCCGCACCGGCGGCGAGATCCGCATCAGCAATTATCTGCTGTGGCAGCTGGCCTACACGGAGTTGTATTTCACCGACACGCTCTGGCCGGACTTCTCTGATGAGGAGCTGGGCAAGGCGCTGGAATTTTACGCCGGGCGTCAACGCCGTTTCGGTCAGACCGGCGAACAGGTAGAAGCCAATGCTTAAGCAACGTGTTATCACGGCGATCATTCTTGCCGTGTGTTTTCTGCTCGCGCTGTTCGCTTTACCCGCCGCCGCTTTTGCGGTTTTTCTCGGTCTGGTGGCGGCGCTTTGCGCACGCGAATGGTATGACATCAGCGCGGCAACAGCCGGCGGGGCGGCCAAAGCGCTTTATATTGCGGCATTCCCTCTGGCCGGTCTGGCGCTGTTGCTGCTGGCCGGCAGTGAGCCGGTGCTGCGCTTTGTTCTGCTCGGCGCCGGGCTTTGGTGGCTGATCGTGGTGTTGGTCATGTATCTGCAGCCGGTGGCGCAAAAGCCTGCCAGCGGTGGTTCGCCGTTCTATCTGGCAGCGGGCTTTGTGAGTGTGTTGCCGGCCATGCTGGCGGCGTATTTTCTGCGTGATGGTCAGGTCGGCTCGCCCTGGTTGTTGCTGTATGCCTTTGCCGTGGTCTGGGTCATGGACATAGGCGCGTATTTCTCCGGCAAGCGTTTTGGCAAGCACAAGCTGGCGCCGTCGATCAGTCCGGGTAAAACCATCGAAGGCGTGCTCGGCGGGGCGCTGGCGACGTTGCTTTTCTGGTTGATCTGCGCCTTTGTGCTGTTACCCGCGGACGCTGTGTTGTCGCCGCTGACATTGCTGCTCGGCACCTTGCTGGCAGCGCCGGTCTCGGTGGTGGGGGATCTGTTTGAAAGTCGCGCCAAACGCATGGCCGGTATGAAAGACAGCGGCACCTTGTTGCCCGGCCACGGCGGTATGCTGGACCGGCTCGATAGCGCATTTGCGGCCTTGCCCGTGTTTGCCTTTGCGATGTACTGGCTATGAGCGGCGCTGCATCAGTGGCCGCAAGCGGCCGGAGCTTGCAGGCTGTTACCGTGCTGGGGGCGACCGGTTCGATCGGTAGCAGCACGCTCGATGTGCTGGCCCGCAACAGCGCGCGCTATGAGGTTTTCGCGCTGACGGCGAACACCCGCGTCGAGGCGATGGAGAGCTTGTGCCGTCAACACCGGCCACGCTTTGCTGTGATGCAGGACGAGGCTGCCGCTGAGCAGTTGCGCGCGCGTCTGGCGGACCTGCCGCAGACGCAGGTCATGCAGGGTGTCGAGGGGCTTTGCCGGGTGGCCGGGGATGCTGCCGCCGATGTGGTGGTGGCCGGTATCGTCGGTGCTGCCGGCTTGTTGCCGACGCTGGCGGCGGTGGACGCCGGCAAGCGGGTTTTGCTGGCCAATAAAGAGGCGCTGGTGATGACCGGCGACCTGCTGACGTCCCGCGCCAAGGCGGCCGGTGCACGCCTGTTGCCGGTGGACAGTGAGCACAATGCCTTGTTCCAGTGTATGCCGCAGACTGCTGAGGGCACCTCGCTGGACGGCGTCTCGCGTTTGTTGCTGACCGCCTCGGGCGGGCCGTTCCGCGGACGTACTGCGGCGCAGTTGGCTGATGTCACGCCGGCGCAGGCGGTGGCGCATCCGAACTGGAGCATGGGACGCAAGATCTCGGTGGATTCGGCGACCCTGATGAACAAGGGGCTGGAGCTGATTGAAGCCTGCTTTCTGTTTGCCGTGCCGGCGTCACGAATTGATGTGGTGGTGCACCCGCAAAGCATTATTCACTCGCTGGTCAGTTACCGCGACGGTTCGGTGCTGGCGCAGCTCGGTAATCCGGATATGCGTACCCCGATCGCCCATGCGCTGGCCTGGCCGGAACGCATCGATGCCGGGGTGGCGCCGCTGGACCTGTTTGAGGTTGCGCAGTTGAACTTTGAACGGCCCGATACGGTCAACTTTCCGTGTCTGCGGCTGGCCCGTGAAGCGGTCGATGCCGGCGGTACAGCGACGGCGGTGCTGAATGCGGCCAATGAAGTTGCGGTGGCGGCATTTCTCGACGGTAATGCCGGCTTTATGACGATCCCCGCCACAATAGAGCACTGTCTTGGTGCTTTGCCGGTACGGCCGGCGGATACGCTGGATGCTGTTCTGGAGGCGGATGCCCAGGCCAGAGAATGTGCCGCAGCGTTTCTTGCGTAATACCATCGTAAAGTCTTAGCGGAGTCCCGGTTCCTATGTTCGGAAGTTTCCTCTTCAACGCCCTGGCATTTGTCGTTGCACTCGGTGCGCTGATTGCCATTCACGAGTTCGGACACTTCTGGGTCGCGCGTAAATCCGGTGTCAAAGTGCTGCGTTTCTCCATCGGTTTCGGCAAGCCGCTGTTCAGCCGCCGCGGTAAAAAGGATGAAACCGAATATGTCCTGGCCGCGATTCCGCTGGGCGGCTACGTCAAAATGCTCGACGAGCGCGAGGGGCCGGTGCCCGCGCACGAGCGTCACCGCGCATTCAATACCCAATCGGTCTGGACCCGTATTGCCATCGTGGCGGCGGGGCCGGTGGCCAACTTTCTGCTCGCCATTGCGGCTTACTGGTTGATGTTTGTGATCGGCATCAGTGGCATCAAGCCGCTGCTCGGCGATGTGCCGCCGGATACGCCGGCCGCGCAGGCCGGCTTTGTTGCCGGCGAGACGGTCGTCAGTGTGGCCGGCAGCGAAACCCGGACCTGGAACGATGTGCGTATGGCGGTGCTGGATTCGGCCATGGGCAGTGACGGCACGATTGCGCTGGTCACCGAGTCGTCCACAGGCGAACAGCATACCCGTTACCTGCCGGTCGACAGCGCTCAGGTCTTGCAGGGGCAGGGCGATCTGCTGGCTGAAATGGGCCTGGGTCTGCAAATGCCGGATATCGAGCCGGTGATTGCCGGGGTGCAGCCTGACGGCGCCGCGCAGGCGGCCGGTATGCAGGCCGGGGACCGTATTCTGGCGGTTAACGGTCAAGCGGTCGATAGCTGGCAGAGTTGGGTCGAGACCGTGCGTGCGAGCCCGCAGAAGGCGCTGGACGTGCTGGTCGGTCGGGACGGCGGCGAGTTGGCGCTGACCCTGATTCCCGCTGCACGCGAGACCGCATCGGGCACCATCGGTTTTATCGGCGTCTGGGAAGATGCCTCCCGTGAGTGGTTTGACAGTCTGCGCACGACAGTCAGTTTCGGGCCGCTTGAGGCGCTTTCCTCAGCCGCGTTGCGGACCTGGGATATGTCGGCGATGACGGTGCAGATGATCGGCAAATTGATCACGGGGCAGGCCTCGATCGACAATATCAGCGGACCGATTACGATCGCGCAGTTTGCCGGTCAGTCGGCCAGTATCGGAATTGATCACTTCCTCGGCTTTCTGGCTCTGATCAGCATCAGCCTCGGGGTGCTGAATCTGTTGCCGGTACCGGTCCTCGACGGTGGTCATCTCTTGTATTTCTTTATTGAGATCATCAAGGGCAAGCCCTTGTCCGAACGTGCCCAGTTGTTCGGACAGCAACTGGGTATGCTGCTGCTGGTGGGCATGATGTCGATTGCTTTTTACAACGACGTGGTCCGGCTGGTCGGCTAGATGATGTTTGCCTTGCGGCCACAAGCAGGCTATTTTTGTGCGGATAACTTTTACGCGCGACAACTGACGATAACGAACATTCCCGCCCTATGAGCTCCCCCATTTTTGCTTTTCGCAGACTGGTTCTGTCCGGTCTGCTCGCTGTTGCCGTCTGGCAAACTCCCGTGTCGGCAGCGGAGCCGGTGCCGCGCTTTCAGGTGGCTGATATCGTGGTCGAAGGTGCCTCGCGCATCGATGTGGGTACCGTGCTGACCTATCTGCCGGTACGCAGCGGCGATCTGTTTGATCCGGCCACCGATACGGCCCGCAGCATCCGGGCGTTGTACGAGACCGGCCTGTTCAGTGATGTGTCCTTGTCGCGGCGCGACGATCACACCTTGCTGGTCAGCGTGACCGAACGTCCGTCGATTGCCGATATCCGCATCAGCGGCAATAAAAAACTCGACGATGATCAGCTCGAAGAAGCGTTGCGTGGCGTCGGTCTGGCCAAGGGCAGGGCGTTTAACCGCTCCCTGCTCGACAGTGTGGAGCAGGAGCTGCGGCGCTTGTATTTCAGCTCCGGCAACTACGGCATGCGGATCGAGAAAGAGGTCGAAGAGCTCGAGCGCAACCGCGTGGCGGTCAATCTGACGATCACGGAAGGGCCGGTGGCCAAGATCCGGCATATCAATATCGTCGGCAACAAGGCCTTCAGTGACGAAAAACTGCTGGGTCTGTTCGAGTCCGGCATTGTTAACTACAACCCCTTCAGCAGCGCCGATGAATATTCGCGGGTCAAGCTTGAGGGCGATCTGGAAACCCTGCGTTCCTATTACCTCGACCGCGGTTACCTGCGGTTTAATATCGAGTCGCAGCAGGTCTCCCTGTCGGACGACAAGCAGACTATTTACATCACCATCAACGTGGATGAGGGTGAGCAGTACAGTGTCGCCTCGGTCGGTCTGGAAGGCGAAACGGTTGTGCCTGCAGAGGAGCTGCAGGGGCTGATTACCCAGCAGCCGGGCAGCATCTTCTCGCGCAAGGCCATGGTCAGCAGCTCGACGGCGATCACGGACCGGCTCGGCGAGGAAGGCTTTGCTTTTGCCGATGTGCAGGTGATGCCGCAGATCGACGATGAGAAAAAAGAAGTCGCGCTGACTTTTCAGGTGCGCCCGGGTGAGCGTGCCTATGTCCGCCGGATTGTGTTTACCGGCCAGTACAAAACCCGCGACGAAGTGCTGCGCCGTGAGATGCGTCAGCTCGAGGGCAGCCGCTTTTCTCCGCAGCTGGTGAACCGTTCGCGGGTGCGCCTGCAGCGCCTGAGCTATCTGCAGAGCGTCAGTATCGATACCCAGCGTGTGCCGGGCAGTGACAACCAGATCGACCTGATTGTGCGCGTGGTTGAGGGCTCGTCCGGCTCCTTCGGTGCCACCGCCGGTTACGGCTCCAGCGGCTTTCTGTTCAATATCAACCTGACTCAGGAAAACATCTTCGGCTCCGGCAAGCGCCTGCAATTTGCGTTTGATACCAGCACCACCACGGACCAGTTGTCTGCGTCTTTCACCGAGCCTTATTACACCCAGGACGGCATCAGCCGCACGGTCACAGCGTTTATCCGAAAGACCGATGCCAGTGAGGTGTCTTCCAGCTCCAAATACATCATGGATTCCTACGGCGCCAACGTCAGTTTCGGCGTGCCGATCAGCGAATTCTCCACCTTCCGCCTCGGCGGCGGTTACGAGCACGTCAAGCTGACCGAGACGGATAACTCGGCCGACCATATCGTTGATTTCATCGCCGATGAAGGGCGGGAATTTGATATTTTCACCGGCACGATCGGTTACAGCCATGACACGCGTAACCGCACGGTGTTCGCCACCAGCGGCGCGCTGCATTCACTCTCGCTGGAATCGACGCTGGGCATCGGTGACCTGAACTACTACAAGGCCGGATACCGTTTTGAGTATTTCTATCCGCTAACCGATTTCTACACGCTCTCGACCACCGCGCGGATCGATTACGGTAACGGCTTCGGTGATGACAGCACGCTGCCGTTCTTCCGCCGTTACTACGCCGGTGGTGTGCGCACCTTGCGCGGCTACGAAAACGGCAGTCTCGGGCCGCGTGATTCCAACGACGATGCTGCCGGCGGTGATTTCCGCACGCTCGGCACGCTGGAAGTGATCTTCCCGCCGCCGTTTGTCGAAGAGCCCGGCGCGACGCGCTTCAGTCTGTTTACCGATTTCGGAAACGTGTTCGAGGACTATCACGACTTCGATGCAAGCACCTTGCGCGGTGCGTACGGGATCGCGTTTGTCTGGCTGTCGCCGGTCGGCCCGCTGACCTTCAGTCTGGCGCGACCCTATAACTACAGCGACAGCGACGAGACTGAGCAGTTTCAGTTCACCATCGGCTCGATTTTCTGATCCGGTGCCGGGATTGCGGCGAGGATAGGTAGGGCATAAACTTCGCCACTGTCGCGCCGCGAGGCGCAGGTTTTACTGAACAGGAATTGCAGATGCCTTCTATCACTCTGGGCGAACTGGCCGGCACACTCGGGCTGTCTTTCAACGGCGACCCGGCGTTGCGCCTCGAGGGTATCAACTCGCTGGACGCCGCCGGTGCCGGTGAGCTGAGTTTTATCGTCAGCGCCAAATACGCCGATACCCTGACGTCCACCGGCGCAGCCGCGGTGATCGTGCCTGCGGCGCTGGCCGAACAGGCGCCCTGTGCCACGCTGATCTCCGATAATCCCTATCTGACCTATGCCCGTGTCTCCCATCTGTTCCGTGAGCCGGTGCGTGAAGCACCCGGCGTCGCTTCCGGTGCGGTGATCGAAGAAGGCGCTGTGGTCGCCGACAGCGCCCGCATCGGCCACGGTGCGGTGATCAGTGCCGGCGCCAGCATCGGTGCGGACTGCAGCATCGGCGCCAATTGCTATATCGGTCCGGGTACGGTGATCGGTGCCGGTACCCACCTGTTTGCCAATGTGACCATCTACCACGACTGTGTATTGGGCGAGAACTGCCGTCTGCAATCGGGGGTGGTGATCGGCGGCGAAGGTTTCGGTTATGCCCGCGACGGCGCCGCCGGCTGGCAGCGTATTAATCAGGTCGGCAGGGTAGTGATCGGTGACCGCGTCGAGATCGGTGCCGGCACCACGGTCGATCGTGGCGCCATCGCCGATACGGTCATAGAAGACGGGGTGATCCTGGACAATCTGATCATGATTGCGCACAACGTGCATATCGGGCGCAATACCGCCATCGCCGCTTGTACCGGCATCGCCGGCAGTGCTGTTATCGGTGCCGATTGCACCATCGGCGGTTCGGTCAATATCAACGGTCATATCAGCATCTGCGACAAAGCCCATGTCACGGCCGTGAGTTTTGTGATGCGCTCGATTACCGAACCGGGTGCGTACAGCTCGGGCATTCCGGCCGAATCCAACCGCAAATGGAACCGCACGCTGGCCCGTCTGAGACGGCTTGATCAGAGCCGTTCACGCTAATTGGATTTGTATTTTTGCAACAAGTTTCTACAGTTTAATGCAGGATGTTGCGAAAGAGACACTTGCATGACCGCCCTGTGGCGCGGAAAATACGCCAACCCCGATAGGGTCCGTCGCTTAGCCTGAGTTTTGCCGGCGGACGATCCGATAACGAAAACAAAACGAGACAGAGTCTTGGACGCTTTATCAATCCACGAAGTGCTGAATTACCTGCCGCACCGCTATCCGTTTCTGATGATCGACCGGGTAACGGAGTTTGTTGAAGGCGAACGGATCAAGGCGCTCAAGAACGTCACCTATAACGAACCGATTTTCACCGGTCACTTCCCGCATCACCCGATCTTTCCGGGCGTACTGATTCTGGAAGCGATGGCGCAGGCGGCCGCGATTCTGGCCTTCCGTTCGGTAGGGCAGTCACCCGGTGAAGACACGCTCTATCTGTTTGTCGGTATCGACAAAGCGCGTTTCAAACGCCAGGTCGGACCGGGTGATCAGATGGTGTTTGATGTCTCGATTGCGCGCAACAAGCGCGGTATCTGGCAGTTCGACGCCACCTGCTCGGTTGATGACAAAACCGCCTGCACCGCGACGATTCTGATTACCAGCAGCGAGATCAAGTCTTGATTCACCCGACAGCCATAATTGACCCTAAAGCCAGCGTGGCCGATGACTGTGAGATCGGCGCTTACAGCATTATCGGCGCAGACGTGGAGTTGGGCAGCGGTTGCGTGATCGGGCCGCATGTGGTGATCAGTGGACCGACCCGTCTCGGTCGCAATAACCGGATATACCAGTTTGCCTCGCTCGGTGAGGCGCCTCAGGATCTCAAGTACAACGGCGAACCGACCCGTCTTGAGCTGGGCGATAACAACACGGTCCGCGAATACGTGACCATGAACCGCGGTACGGTCGACGGCGGCGGACTGACGTCGGTCGGCAACGATAATCTCTTTATGGGCTACACCCACGTGGCCCACGACTGCCATATCGGCAATCACACTGTCTTCAGCAACGGCGCCTCGCTGGCCGGTCATGTCACTGTCGGTGATTACGCCATTTTCGGTGGGTTTACCCTGGTCCATCAGTTCAGTGTGATCGGCGCACATGCGTTTACCGGGATGGGCACGGCGGTGAACCGCGATGTGCCGCCTTTTACCATGGCTTCGGGCAATCACGCCCACGCGGTGGGAATCAATAAAAAAGGCCTGCGCCGGCGCGGGTTTACTGATGAGACCGTATCGGCCCTGCATCGGGCCTACATGCTGCTGGTCAAGCAACGCGGCGGACGCGACGAAGCAGTGCAGCAGTTACAGGACAGCATGGATCAGTTCCCCGAAGTGCGCGAATTCGTCGATTTTGTCCTCAACAGCCAGCGCGGCATCGTACGCTAAGCGACATTGCCCGAACCGCTTCAGTCGCCGGCCTGATTACAGCCCGGCAGTAACTTGGCCAGATAACGCCCCGTATGGGAGCGCGGTTCTGCGCAGATCGCCTCGGGTGTGCCGCAGGCGATAATCTCCCCACCTTTCTCGCCGCCTTCAGGGCCCAGATCAATCAGCCAGTCGGCGGTTTTGATCACATCCAGATTGTGTTCGATAACAACAATGCTGTTGCCCTGATCGCGCAGTCTGTGCAGCACTTTCAGCAGTTGCGCCACGTCTTCGAAGTGCAGACCGGTGGTCGGCTCATCGAGAATATACAGCGTCTGGCCGGTATCGCGCTTGGACAGCTCTCTTGCCAGCTTGACCCGTTGCGCTTCACCGCCTGACAAGGTGGTGGCGTTCTGCCCCAGGGTCACATAGCTCAGGCCCACATCAATCAGCGTCTGCAGCTTCTTCTGCAGGACTGGTACCGCATCAAAGAAATCCCGCGCATCTTCGACGGTCATTTCCAGAACTTCGTGGATATTCCTGCCTTTGTAGCGGATCTCCAGTGTCTCGCGGTTATAGCGTTTGCCTTTGCAGACATCGCAGGGCACGTACACATCGGGCAGAAAATGCATTTCCACCTTGATCACGCCGTCGCCCTGGCAGGCTTCGCAGCGTCCGCCTTTGACGTTAAAGCTGAAGCGCCCGACCTTGTAGCCCCGCGAGCGGGCTTCTTTGGTGCCGGCGAACAGCTCGCGGATGGTGGTGAAGAGGCCGGCATAGGTGGCCGGGTTAGAGCGGGGCGTGCGGCCGATGGGGCTTTGATCGATATCGACGATCTTGTCGATATGCCCGAGTCCGGTGATCTTTTCCACCGGCGCAATATCGTGGCTTGCGCCGTTCAGTTCGCTGGACAGGTATTTGTAGAGCGTATCGTTGATCAGTGTTGATTTACCCGAGCCTGAAACGCCGGTAATGCAGGTAAACAGGCCCAGCGGGATATCGACGCTGACATTTTTTAAATTATTGCCGCTGGCATTGCTGATATGCAGACGCGCTTCGCCGGGCGGATGACGGTCGGGGATGGTGATTTCGCGGCGTCCCGAGAGGTAGGCACCGGTGAGCGAGTTGCTGTCGGCGCAAATCTCCTCCGGGGTACCCTGGGCGATGATCGTGCCGCCGTGCACGCCGGCACCCGGCCCCAGATCAACCACATGGTCGGCTGCGCGGATGGCGTCCTCGTCGTGCTCGACCACGATGACTGTATTGCCCAGATCGCGCAAATACACCAGCGTCTGCAAGAGCCGGTCGTTATCGCGTTGGTGAAGACCGATGGACGGTTCGTCCAGCACATACATCACCCCGGTCAGGCCGGCGCCGATCTGGCTGGCTAAGCGGATGCGCTGGGTTTCGCCGCCGGAAAGGGTGTCCGCGCTGCGACTCAGGGAAAGGTATTCCAGACCCACATTGACCAGAAACTGCAGGCGTTGGCTGATCTCCATGACGATGCGCGAGGCAATCTCGCCGCGTTTGCCGTCCAGCTTCAGGTCCGCAAAAAAGGCCAGACAGTTGGCAATGGACATGTCGCTGACGGTGGAGATCGGCACGTCGGCGATCAGCACGTGGCGGGCGGCCGTGTTGAGACGTGTGCCGCCGCAGGCCTGACAGTCGCGCACGGACAGCAGCTTGGCCAGCTCTTCGCGCACGGCGCTCGATTCGGTTTCGCGGTAGCGCCGTTCCAGATTCGGGATAATGCCTTCAAATGCGTGGGTGGCATCACGGCTGTTGCCGCGGTCGTTGAGGTAGCTGAAACGGATTTCCTCATCGCCGCTGCCGTACAGCACGATGTCCTGAAAGCGCTGCTCAAGCGAGGCGAAGGGTTGTTCCGGGTCGAAGCCGTAGTGCGCCGCCAGCGATTGGATCATCTGGAAATAATAGGCATTGCGGCGGTCCCAGCCACGGATCGCACCGCCGGCCAGACTCAGTTCGCGATTGACGATAACGCGTTCGGGGTCGAAAAACTGCTGCGCGCCAAGACCGTCACAGACCTCGCAGGCACCGTGCGGGCTGTTAAAGGAAAACATGCGCGGCTCGGGATCGATCATGGAGTAGCCGCAGACCGGACAGGCGTGGCGGGTCGAGAATGTCATCTCGGCAATGCCGCTGTCCTCATCCATCGGCGCCACTGTGGCGATGCCGTCGGACAGGCCGCAGACCGTTTCCAGCGAGTCGGCCAGCCGCGAGGCGATGTCTTCGCGCACTTTAAAGCGATCGACCACCGCTTCGATGGTGTGCGGTTTTTTCGGGTCCAGCGTGACCGGCGTGTCCAGAGTCGTGACCTGACCGTCGATGCGGGCGCGCAGATACCCCTGGGCGCGCAGCAATTCGAGCACGTTTTCGTGTTCGCCTTTGCGGCTGCGCACCAGCGGCGCCAGCAGCATCATGCGCGCACCTTCCGGCAGCGCCAGAATGCGGTCGACCATCTGGCTGATGGTCTGGGCTTCCAGTGAGCCACCGTGCTCGGGGCAGACCGGTGTGCCGGCGCGGGCGTACAGCAGGCGCAGATAATCGTGAATTTCAGTGATGGTGCCGACGGTCGAGCGCGGATTGTGCGAGGTGGATTTCTGCTCGATGGAGATCGCCGGTGAGAGCCCTTCGATATGGTCGATGTCGGGCTTTTCCATAACCGACAGAAACTGCCGTGCGTAGGCCGACAGGGACTCCACATAACGGCGCTGACCTTCGGCGAAGATGGTGTCAAAGGCCAGTGAGGATTTGCCCGAACCTGACAGTCCGGTCATGACGATCAGTTTGTCCCGCGGTAGATCGAGATCGATGTTCTTGAGGTTGTGCGTGCGCGCACCGCGGATACGGATTTGGTCTGCCAACGGGACAATATCTCCAGCAATCGTCGCCACGCTCCAACGCATGTGGCCGGGATTATTCGGCGTGGGCAAAACTGCTAATATACGCTGATTAAACGGCGATAGGCAAAAGCAATGACAGAAGTTTCAGCGCATCGGCAGACGCTTGATGATGCGCAGAACATGCTCCCGGTGGAGCGGCGCGCAGCGGCCAGTCTGGCCTTGGTTTACAGCGTGCGGATGTTCGGTCTTTTTATTATTTTGCCGGTGTTCAGTCTCTATGCCTCGGACTACGAAGGCGCGACACCGATGTTGCTGGGACTGGCGCTGGGTATTTACGGCTTGTTTCAGGCCTTGCTGCAATTGCCTTTCGGCTTTCTCTCCGACCGCATCGGGCGCAAACCGGTGATTCTGGCCGGACTGACCTTATTCTTCCTCGGCAGCGTGGTGGCGGCTTGTGCTGACAGCATCGGCGCGTTGATCTTCGGTCGGGCATTACAGGGCAGCGGGGCGATCGCGGCGGCGATTATGGCGCTGGCGGCGGATCTGACCCGCGAGCAGCACCGCACCAAAATGATGGCCTCGCTGGGTGCCAGTATCGGTGTGGCTTTTATGGTCTCGCTGGTGGCCGGGCCGGTGCTGGTGCGCTGGCTGGGCTTGTCGGGTCTGTTCTGGCTGACCGGGGCGGCGGCGGTGCTGGGGATGCTGATCGTGCAGTTCCGCGTGCCGACACCGGTGCAGGCACGTGCCGGTAAGGAATCGCGGGCCTCGGTGCCGCAGATGCTGCAACTTCTGCGTGATCGTCAGTTGCTGCGTCTGGATGCCGGCATCTTTTTGCTGCATATGATGGTCAGCGCGACCTTTCTCGGTGTGCCCTTGAGTCTGGCCGCTTCCGGACTTGCCGGCAGCGGACACTGGCAGGTCTATCTGCCGGCCTTGCTGATTTCCATCGCGGTGATGGTGCCGGCGGTGATTCTGGCAGAAAAATACGGCCATCTGCGGCGCATCTTTCTGATTGCGGTCAGCGGGCTGGCGCTGGCCCAGTGTCTGTTGGTCGCCGGCGAGAGCCGGCACAGCACGCTGTGGCTGTTTGCTGCGGTGACGGTGTTTTTCAGTTTCTTCAACACCCTGGAAGCTCTGTTGCCGTCGCTGGTTTCCAAGCTCGCGCCGGTGACCGGGCGTGGCAGCGCCATGGGTGTTTACTCGGCAAGTCAGTTTCTTGGTGCTTTTGCCGGCGGGGTCGCCGGTGGGGCGCTCTATGCGTCGCTGGGTATTGTTGGCTTATATTATTGTGCTGCCGCTGCGGCCTTGCTGTGGTTGCTGATCGCCCGCGGCATGCGTGCGCCGCAAGGGGTGACCACACAGCTGGTCCACGTGGGTGAGCTGAGTGAAGCCGCCGCGGCTGAGCTGGCCGGACGGCTCAGCGCCTTGCCGGGTGTGACCGAAGCGGTGCTGGTCAGCGAGGAAGGCGTGGCCTATCTGCGCGTAGACAGGCAGCAGTTCGACCGCAGCTCGCTGAGCACGTTGGGGCTGAGTTAAGGCCCTGAAATGGGCTGTGCGCTAAGCCCGTAAAGGGTGGTAGACTACCGCGTTTTTGGGTGCCGGCCGGTCTGGACCGGGCGGCGACTGATTACTCATTTGGCCGGCCGGCGATAGTGTCGCGCCGCTGTGGAGAAGATGAATGGCTCGCGGAATCAATAAAGTAATTCTGGTCGGGAACCTGGGGCAGGACCCGGAAACCCGCGCTTTGCCGAGCGGCGGCGCGGTAACCAACTTCAGTCTGGCAACCACTGACAGCTGGATGGATAAGCAAAGCGGTCAGCGTCAGGACCGTACCGAGTGGCACCGTGTTGTCATGTTCAACAAGCTCGCGGAGATTGCCGGTCAGTACCTGAGAAAAGGCAGTCAGGTTTATATCGAAGGGCGTTTGCAGACCCGCAAATGGCAGGGTAATGACGGTCAGGACCGTTACACCACTGAAATTGTCGCCAACGATATGCAGATGCTTGGTGGTCGCGGTGACGGCGGCGGTGGCAGCGCGTCCTATGGCGGTGGCGGCGGTGGTTCTTATGGCGGCGGTCAGCCGCAGCCGCAACAAAACAGCCGTCCGCAGCAGGGTGGCGGACAGCAGTCTGCGCCGCCTCCCATGAGCGGCCCGGATGATTTCGACGACGATATCCCGTTCTGATTGAAATAAAGCAGTCAGTGAGCTGCTTTATTTAAAAGGCCGCTTCAGCTCGCGAAAACAGGCTGCGCCACCGTGGAGAAGGTGAATGGCTCGCGGAATCAACAAAGTTATTCTGATCGGGAATCTGGGGCAGGACCCGCAGACCC
Organism: Granulosicoccaceae sp. 1_MG-2023; assembly: GCA_030546905.1. Taxonomy (GTDB): domain Bacteria; phylum Pseudomonadota; class Gammaproteobacteria; order Granulosicoccales; family Granulosicoccaceae; genus UBA7957. The sequence goes on from JAUOPI010000010.1 coordinate 31,959, forward strand.
GCTATACGCCGAGCGGTGGTGCAGTAACCAACTTCAGTCTGGCAACCACTGACAGCCGGATGGATAAGCAAAGCGGCCAGCGTCAGGAACGTACCGAGTGGCATCGCGTTGTCATGTTTAACCAGCTCGCTGAGGTCGCCGGTCAGTACCTGAGAAAAGGCAGCCAGGTTTATATCGAAGGGCGTTTGCAGACCCGCAAATGGCGGGGCAAAAACGGTCAGGACCGTTACACCACCGAAGTTATCGCCAATGATATGCAGATGCTCGGCGGTCGTGGTGAGGGTGGTCCGCTGCCCGGGGCGCCTGCCGTGAGCGGCGCGGGTGGCTACGATGAGGAGATTCCGTTTTTCGATGACGATAGCCCTCCGTTCTGAGAGCGGACAGAGTTGAAAGAAAAAGCCCCGTACTGCGGGGCTTTTTTGTGTCTGCGCTGATGACATTGCGTACAGAGCACAATTTACACATGCAGGGCGTCCGGCGCTGGTGCTGTCTGCTACTATCGGCGGTTTGAATCGCTACATTCTTTGAGACGGAGGGAATTCGTGTCGACGTATCGTTATGAGGTTTTGCTCGGTTTGCTGCTTTCGGGCTGTTTCCTGACGGCCTGCCAGCCGGATGACCGGCCGGCAGGGCGCGTGCAGCAGGAGTTGGCGCAGAAAAAGGCCGCCGAAGAGGCCAGGCTGGCGGCCACCACGGAGTCCGTTCCGGTGGCTGTAAAGGAAGTGCAGAGTGAGGTGGCGGCAGCGCCGGTGGCCGCCAAGGTTACAGCGGCGCAGACCGCAGTTGTCAAACGCCTGACCGGTGGGGTGGATCTGTGTGAAGGACTGCGCACTGACCAGAAACGAGCAGTGGTCGCGCCCATGTCGCGCCCGCCGGTCGGGCAGTTCTACAAGGACCCGGCATTCGGCACGCGTATCGTGCGGATCAGTGACACGGATTCCGGTGAGGTGGTCAAGCCCATGTACTCGACCATCCAGTCCTGGAATGCGGATGAGTCCTATCTGTTGCTCTACCATACCGGCGGCGATGCCTCGCAGACCGGTCACCATCTATACGACGGGCACAGCTACAAACACCTGAAGAAGCTTGATCTCACGGCCCGTGACCTGGAAGAGATCTTCTGGGACCACGACGATCCGCAGACGCTTTATTACGTCAGTGCTTACTTCAAGCACTACGGTGCGCTGATGTCGTACAACGTCGACACCGATGAGAAAACCGAGCTGCGCCGTTTTGATGAGGTTTGCGGTAAGGACGCGGTACCGGTGGCCGGTAACGGTGTGATGATGCCGTCATGGGATGACGATATGTTCGGTTTCCGCTGTAAGGATGACAATGGCCGGGATGTGGCCTTCACCTGGCAGCGCAGCACCGATACGGTCAAAAAAATCCATGTCGGTGACGGTACTGACTACCAGCCCTGGATGGCGCCGATGCCGGCCCCGTCCGGCGAGCGCTATCTGTTGCAGGCGGATATTCTCGATCCGTCGCTGACCCGCCGTTTGCACCGTCTGGACCTGTCGGAATTTCACAGTCACGCCGATCTGGGGCGCATGGCCAACGGGCATGATGCCTTCTTCGCCACTGCTTACGATCCGGCACCGGGCGGGTGTGACGGCGGCAAGGATCAGGGCGTGGGGCAGTTGGTTATTCACGATCTGCAAACCGGTACCTGCCGCGTGCAGATCGGCGACTCCAAAGGCTGGGGCTATCCGGGCAGTGGGACGCATATTTCTGCCACGGCGAATAAAAATCCGGGTTGGGTAGCCTTGTCGACGATCGGCTACGGCCAGTTTGAGTACCTGACCAACAACAAACCGGCGCCGGTGCTGTTCTCGGAGATTTATCTGGCCAATACCGATCCGGCCAATCCGCAGGTTTGCCGCGTTGCCCATCACCGTTCGCACAGCAAAGACAGCACCCGCGGCGGCTACACCGGTTATCTGGGCGAGCCTCACCCGACGCTGAGCCCGAGCGGTACGCGTATCGCGTTCGGGTCTGACTGGCATAACAGGGGCTCGGTCGATACCTACATCATTGAGTTGCCGGCCTATCAGGCAAAGTAAGTGTGAGGCTTGACCTCAAGTACGGAAAAACGCGGCCCCGGTGCCGCGTTTTTTTGTGCCTGCAGGGAAAGCGCCGGGGCTTTGCGGGTGTGATTTGCGCCAAGCTTTCCAAGTCGACAAATAAAAATATAAAGAAATCTTTATTTGTTTATATATAATGCCACTCCATGGGCGGCCGGGCGCTTGTGCCTGCCGCTGTGGATACGATGACGTTCGGTGATTTTTCAGATCAAGTCGGGAAATCAACAACTCTGCAGGAAACGATACGCTATGAATCAGGATTACATCTTTACGTCCGAGTCGGTCTCAGAAGGGCACCCGGACAAAATGGCAGACCAGATCTCCGATGCGGTGCTCGATGCCATTCTCGAACAGGACAAAGGCGCACGCGTAGCCTGCGAAACCATGGTCAAGACCGGTCTGGTGGTGATCGCCGGTGAGGTCACCACCTCGGCCTGGGTCGATCTGGAAGAGCTGGTCCGCCGTACGGTGCTGGAGATCGGTTACAACGGTTCGGATGTCGGCTTTGACGGCGCGACCTGCGCGGTGCTGAACGGCCTCGGTAAACAGTCACCCGATATCGCACAAGGCGTTGACCGCACCAGCCCGGAAGAGCAGGGCGCGGGCGATCAGGGCCTGATGTTCGGCTATGCGACCAACGAAACCGACGTGCTGATGCCGGCGCCGATCACCTATTCACACCGTCTGGTGCAGCGTCAGGCGCAGGTCCGTAAAAGCGGTGAGCTGGCGTGGTTGCGCCCGGATGCCAAAAGCCAGGTCACGCTGCGTTACCGCGACGGCAAGCCGGTCGGCATAGACGCGATCGTCCTGTCCACCCAGCACGACCCGGAAATCGCACTCAAGGATCTGCAGGAAGCGGTCTATGAGAGCATTCTGCGTCCGGTGCTGCCGGGTGAATGGCTCGATGCCTGCCCGCGCGAAAACATCCATATCAACCCGACCGGTAACTTTGTTATCGGTGGTCCGGTAGGAGACTGCGGTCTGACCGGGCGGAAAATTATCGTCGATACCTACGGTGGTATGGCGCGTCACGGCGGCGGGGCCTTCTCCGGCAAGGACCCGTCCAAGGTGGACCGCTCGGCAGCCTATGCCGGTCGCTATGTGGCCAAAAACGTGGTCGCCGCCGGTCTGGCCGACAAATGTGAGATTCAGGTTTCCTACGCTATCGGTGTCGCCAAACCCACATCGATTTCCGTGGATACCTTCGGCACCGGCAAAATCGATGACCGCCGTATCGAAGCGCTGATCGGCGAGGTCTTTGATCTGCGCCCTTACGGCATTGTCAAAATGCTCGATCTGGTGCGTCCGATTTACCGCAAGACCGCCGCTTACGGACACTTTGGCCGTGAAGAACCGGAATTTACCTGGGAAGCGACCGATAAGGCCGACGCCCTCAAGCAGGCCGCTGGCCTCTGACAGACACAGGAGAACATCCAATCATGAATGCGAATGCTGACACAGCCAAGGGCGCGGACTTCAAGGTCGCGGACATCGCGCTTGCCGAATGGGGCCACAAGGAAATCGCCATCGCCGAGACCGAAATGCCGGGTCTGATGGCCCTGCGTGAAGAATACAAAGGTCAGAAGCCGCTGGCCGGTGCGCGTATCGCCGGTTGCCTGCATATGACAATCCAGACCGCCGTGCTGATCGAAACGCTTGTTGAGCTCGGTGCCGAAGTGCGCTGGTCTTCCTGCAACATCTTCTCGACCCAGGATCACGCCGCGGCGGCGATTGCCGATCAGAAAATTCCGGTATTTGCCTGGAAAGGCGAGACTGAAGAAGAGTTCTGGTGGTGTATCGAGCAAACCATTCAGGGCCCCGATGGCTGGCGCCCGAACCTGATCCTCGACGACGGTGGCGATCTGACCCAGATCATGCACGACAAATACCCCGAGCTGCTGAAAGACGTCAAAGGTCTTTCAGAAGAAACCACCACCGGCGTACACCGTCTCTACGAGATGGCCCGTCAGGGTGCGCTGAAGGTGCCGGCGATCAATGTTAACGATTCGGTCACCAAGTCCAAATTCGACAACCTTTACGGCTGCCGTGAATCGCTGATCGACGGTATCAAACGCGCCACTGATGTGATGATTGCCGGCAAAATCACCGTGGTACTCGGTTACGGCGACGTGGGTAAGGGTTGTGCGCAGGCGTTCCGCGGTATGGGCGCGACCGTCTGGGTCACCGAAATCGATCCGATCTGCGCGCTGCAGGCGGCGATGGAAGGTTACCGGGTGGTAGACATGCGCGAAGTGGCGGCCTTAGGTGATATCTTTGTCACCACTACGGGCAACGTCAATGTTATCGACCACGAGCACATGAAGGCCATGAAAGACCAGGCCATCGTCTGCAACATCGGTCACTTTGACAACGAAATCGATGTGGCGTCCCTGCGTGAATACGAGTGGGAGAACATCAAGCCGCAGGTCGATCATGTGATCTTCCCCGACGGCAAGCGCATTATCCTGCTGGCTGAAGGCCGGCTGGTGAACCTCGGTTGTGCCACAGGTCATCCGAGCTTTGTGATGTCAGCGTCTTTCACCAATCAGGTGTTGGCGCAGATCGAGCTCTGGAAGGATTCGGATAAGTACAGCGTTGATGTTCACGTGCTGCCGAAAGCGCTGGATGAAAAGGTTGCCCGTCTGCACCTGCAGAAAATCGGCGCGAACCTGACCCAGCTCAGTCAGGCTCAGGCCGATTACATCGGCGTCAGCGTTGATGGTCCGTACAAGCCGGATCATTACCGCTACTGATCGTCTGTCGTTCAGACGTATCAAACCGGCTGCGTTACGCCTGCGTAATGCGGCCGGTTTTTTTTCAAGGACCAGGGTAAAACCGTCACCTTTGGTCTATTAGTTGCAAAACGGGTTTCAACCAACTTTTTACAGCAGTTCCAATTTGATGTTTGGCGCTGATCGATAGGAACCCGAGAATTATGTCTGCACATCCAACACCGAGTACTGAAAATACCATGGCCGAAATTATCAAACCCCACGGCGGGAACCTTGTTGATCTGTATGTCAAAGGGGACGAAGTCGCTGAGATCCAGAAGCTGGCACAGGAGCTGCCGTCATTAACCCTGACACAGCGTCAACTGTGTGACATCGAACTGCTGTTGAACGGCGGTTTTTCGCCGCTGACCGGTTTTATGACGCAGGCTGATTACGACGGTGTGGTTAACAACATGCGTCTGGCTGACGGCACGGTCTGGCCGATGCCGATTACGCTGGATGTCAGCGAGAAATTCGCCGAAGGTCTGGCCACCGGCGGCAAGATCGCTCTGCGTGACCTGGAAGGCGTAGTGATCGCGGTGCTGGATGTGGAAGACATCTACCGTCCGGACCGTGAACACGAAGCGGAAAAAGTCTTCGGTGCCGCGGATCTGGCGCACCCCGGTGTGGAATATCTCCTCAACCGCACAGAGCCGGTTTATCTCGGCGGTCGCCTGACCGGTGTCGAAGCACCGACGCACTATGACTACCGTTACCTGCGTGAGACGCCGGCAGAGGTGCGCGCACGTTTCGAAAAACTCGGCTGGACCCGTGTTGTGGCATTCCAGACCCGCAACCCGATGCACCGTGCGCACCAGGAACTGACCTTCCGTGCCGCACAACGGGTTGAAGCAAACCTGATTATTCAACCGGTAGTCGGCATGACCAAACCGGGCGATATCGATCACTACACCCGTGTACGCTGCTACGAAAAACTGATCAAGCACTACCCGGAGCAGACCACCACGCTGAGCCTGCTGCCGCTGGCCATGCGTATGGGCGGCCCGCGCGAAGCGCTGTGGCACGCGATTATCCGTAAAAACTACGGCTGCACGCACTTTATCGTCGGACGCGATCACGCCGGCCCCGGTAAAAACAGCGACGGCTTTGATTTCTACGGCCCTTATGACGCACAGGAGCTGGTCAAACAGTACCAGGACGAAATCGGTATCGAGATGGTGCCTTTTGAAGCCATGGTTTATGTGCAGGAGAAAGCCCAGTACTTCCCGGTTTCCGAAGTCAAAGAAAACGAGACCGTACTGAATATCTCCGGTACCGAGCTGCGCCGTCGTCTGCAGGAAGGTCTGGAAATTCCGGACTGGTTCTCCTACCCGGAAGTGGTTGCCGAGCTGCGCAAAACCCATCCGCCGCGTTCAAAACAGGGCCTGACCGTTTTCTTTACCGGTCTGTCCGGTGCAGGTAAATCCACCATCGCAAACGCGCTGCTGGTGAAACTGCTTGAAATGGGCGGTCGTCCGGTAACACTGCTCGACGGTGATGTGGTGCGCACAAATCTGTCCAGCGAACTGGGTTTCTCCCGCGAACACCGCGATCTGAACATCCAGCGCATCGGCTATGTGGCCAGCGAGATCACCAAAAACCGTGGTATTGCCATCTGTGCGCCGATCGCGCCTTACGCAGCCACGCGCCGTCTGGTGCGTGACATGATCAGTCCGCTCGGTGGTTTCCTTGAAATCCACGTTGCGACCTCGCTTGAGACCTGCGAATCGCGTGACCGTAAAGGCCTGTACGCCATGGCCCGTGCCGGCAAGATCAAAGGCTTTACCGGTATCGACGATCCGTACGAAGCTCCGGAGAATCCGGAAATGGTCATCAACACAGAAGAATGCACGCCCGATGAAGCCGCACACCGTGTGCTGCTGAAGCTGGAAAGCATGGGCTACATGGGCTAAGCGCCCGGCGGAAATCCGTTCCTGTTCACAGGACGTTGATAAAGGGCCCCGTGCGGGGCCCTTTGTCGTTGTTTCTTACTGAATCTTTATGGCGGTGGGCTAAGAGACTCGACGGAGCCTATGCTAAACTCTGCTTAATACTCAAGCAGGTTCAAATTCGAGCGCCAGACCTGGCAGCCGGACTACAAGCTGATCATCGATTCCTCGTCGGATGACGATACCGCGGCCATTGCGCGTGAGTCCGGTTTTGACGTGGTGGTGATCGACCGTGAACAGTTCGATCACGGCGGCACGCGGCTGATGGGCGCACGTCTCCTCAAAGGCGCTGATATCCTGGTTTTCCTTACCCAGGACGCCATTCTCGCGTCCGATGATGCCCTGGAAAAACTGGTGCGCTCCTTTGACGACCCGAATGTGGGCTCGGCCTACGGACGGCAGTTGCCGGCGCGGGACGCCACCGTACTGGCTGCCCATCACCGTCGCTATAACTACAGCGAAGGCTCCTACACCGTGACCAAAAAAGACCTGGCGCGTCTGGGTGTGCGGGGCGTGTATTGTTCCAACTCCTTTGCCGCTTACCGTCGCGAACACCTGTTCAAGGTCGGTGGCTTCAAACCGCGTTCGATTATGGGCGAGGACATGCTGGCGGCTTATTCGCTGATCGACGCCGGTTATGCGCACCGCTATTGTGCCAAGGCGCTGGTTTATCATTCGCATAACTTCTCGATGCGTACTGAGTTCAAGCGTTACTTTGACACCGGCGTGTTTCACCGCAGTGACTCGCGGATCAATAACCTCAGTGCCTCGACGCAATCGGAAGGGGCGGGCTTTGTCTGGTCCGAGTTCCGCCACTCGCTGCGCGCGAGTCCCTGGCTGGCGCTGGAATCCGTGCTGCGCAATGTGGTCAGGTACAGCGCTTACCTGATCGGTAAACAGCACCGCTGGTTGCCGCGCGCGATCAAACGTCGGATCAGCAACTGTCCTTCGTATTGGCGCTGATGCACAGAGCTTCCCGAAAAGGAATCGCATGAAGGGAATCATTCTGGCCGGCGGGCGCGGTACGCGCCTGTATCCCCTGACGCTGGCCGGCAGCAAGCAACTGCTGCCTGTCTACGATAAACCGCTGATCTATTACTCGCTCAGTACGCTGATGCTGGCGGGAATCCGCGAGATCCTGATTATCGCCACGCCGCATGAAATCGGCCGTTTCCGGCAATTGCTCGGTTCCGGCCGGCAGTGGGGGATTTCCCTCGATTACGCCGAGCAGCCGCAACCGGATGGTCTGGCGCAGGCCTTTCTGATCGGCGAGTCCTTTATCGGCGACGAACCGGTCGCGTTGGTGCTCGGTGACAACCTGTTTTACGGCCATGATCTGCAGGCCATGATGTGGCGTGCGGCCTCGCGCCGCGAAGGCGCGACGGTCTTCGCCTACCACGTGCAGGACCCGGAACGTTACGGCGTTGTGGAATTCGACGCGCAGGACATGGCCGTCTCGCTGGAAGAAAAACCCGACCGGCCGCGTTCCAACTATGCGGTCACCGGCTTGTACTTCTATGACAACTCGGTGGTGCAGAAGGCCGCCTCCCTGGCACCGTCCGCACGCGGTGAACTGGAAATTACCGACGTTAACCGGATGTACCTTGAGGAAGGCACGCTCAAGGTCGAGAAAATGGGCCGCGGCCTGGCCTGGCTGGATACAGGCACCCATGACGATCTGCTTGAGGCCGCGCAGTTTGTTGCAACGCTGGAGCGCCGGCAGGGGCAGAAGATTGCCTGTCCGGAAGAGATCGGCTGGCGTCTGGGCTATATCGACGATGCGCAGCTGATCCGTGAAGCGCGGCGTTTTGACAAGACCGGTTACGGTCAGTATCTGCTGTCACTGATTGACCGGCCCGACAGACCGCGCAACTGAGCCGGCCGGCTAAATTCACATTGAAAATCCTCTTATTGTTCTCTATTCTCTTTAGAGAAAGATAAGAGGATTTTTGCCATGCTGACCCAGCTCGAGGAACGGATGTTTTCCTACATCCGGGAGCACATCGAATCCACGGATCAGTCCCCCACGATTGCTGAGATTGCCGCCGCGTTGCAGATTAAATCCCGCGGCACTGTGCACCGTTACGTCCAGTCCCTGATCGAAAAAGGTTATCTCGAGCGGCGTGGTACCGGCTGGCGGGGGCTGGCGCTGTCGGAGCGGGTGGAAGAGTCCCGTTATGTGATTCCGCTGCTCGGCAAAATCGCTGCCGGTCAGCCCATTGAAGCCATCGAAGGGCAGGACGAACTCAATGTCGCCGAGTTCCTGATCGGTCCGGACCGCTACGCGCTGCGGGTCTCCGGCGACTCCATGCGTGACGCCGGCATACTCGACGGCGATACGGTCATCCTGCGCAAAACCAATATCGCACGCAAAGGGCAGATTGTGGTTGCCCTGATCGACCGCACTGAGGCCACGCTCAAAACCCTCGGCGAGCTGGTCAACGGCACCATTGAGCTGATTCCCGAAAACGCCGAGATGAAACCCATGCGCTATGCGGCCGACCGCGTGCGTATTCAGGGTGTGCTGGTCGGGCAACTGCGGACCTACTGAAGCGCCCGGGCCGATTGGCGGGCGGGGCGCGACAGAGGTCGTGGACATTCAGCCTGCCACACCTAAAATACCCCGTTTACCCCGAACACTGTCCGCCATGAATGACGCTAAACGTCTGGAAATCTTCACCCGTTTCCAGCGGCATAATCCGCATCCGCAGACCGAACTCAACTACAGCTCGCCTTTTGAGCTGTTGATTGCGGTGATTCTTTCTGCCCAGGCCACTGATGTCAGTGTCAACAAAGCCACCGACAAACTCTTCCCGGTTGCCAATACCGCCCGTGATATCGCCGCCTTGGGGGTGGAAGGGCTGACCCCTTACATCAAAACCATCGGCCTCTATAACAGCAAAGCGAAAAACGTGATCGCGACCTGCCAGGCTCTGGACAAACTCTACGACGGCGAGGTGCCGGATAAGCGCGAAGCGCTGGAAGCCTTGCCGGGGGTAGGGCGCAAGACGGCCAACGTGGTGTTGAATACGGCCTTCGGCCAACCGACCATGGCGGTGGATACGCATATTTTCCGCTTCGCTAACCGCACCGGTGTGGCGCCGGGGAAAACCGTGCTGGCGGTGGAAAAGCAACTCCTGAAAAAAGTCCCCAAAGCGTTTCTGGTCGATGCGCATCACTGGATGATTCTGCACGGCCGCTATGTTTGTCTGGCCCGTAAGCCGCGTTGCGGCGACTGTCTGATCTGTGATTTATGCGATTTCCGCGAGAAGACTGCAAGCTGCAATGAGGCGCTGATTGCCCGCTATGCAAGCGATGACCGCGACGGTGATGTGTAAAAACAGCTTTACATTGTTTTTCGTTTTCTTAATGTCGCCTCAACTCATTGATAATCAACAAGTAAATCAAGAGTCCTGCAGAGCCGTCTGAAACAGGCTAGACCGAATGGGTGATGTTGGTTTTGCCACAGAGCCCGCCATAATTTCTTATGGCTACGATCTCTCCGACAAAGGCTGCCGACGCTGCAGCGCATGACCGCAACTTCAGGCTCCGGCTTGAAGGCTATCAGTTTATTTTCCGCAATCTGCTGAAGGCGCTTCCGGCCAGTCTGCTGATCCCTGTCATTCTGATTCTGGCGTTTTACGGCGAGGCGTCTTTACCGGCGCTGTTGTTGTGGTCGGGCGTGTATTACGCGGTGACCGTCTTGCGCTATGTCACGGCACGCCGGGCCATGTCGGGGCCGTTGCCGCAGGATCCGGCGGCCTTGCGCAAATGGAAGCATGTGGTTGAGTGGCTGAGTTGGGCGGTCGGCACCGTCTGGGCTGCGGCTTTGCTGATCTTCTTCCCCGTGCTGTCTTTCGAAGCCCGTCTGGTGCTGCTGACCGTGGCCAACGGGATGTGCCTGATCGCGCTGGTGGCGGCCAGCGGCAGTCTGGCGGCGTTTTACGGTTTCAGTATTCAGGTGCTCGGTACTCAGACACTGATGTTTTTGTTCGGCTATGACGGCGACTATCACTATCTGGGACTGGTTACGGCGCTTTATCTGGCTGTGCTGTGCCGGGTTGCGCGGGAGGTTGCGGCCTTGCGTGAAGATGCGTTTAACCTCAAATACGAAAACGAGGGCCTGGTCACCGAGTTGCGTGAGGAAAAGGAGCGCGCCGAACTGGCCAATCGTTCCAAGTCACGTTTTCTGGCCGCAGCGAGCCATGATTTGCGCCAGCCGGTGCATAGCCTGGCGCTGTTCACCGAGGCCTTGCGTATGGAGCTGCGTGATCCCAAAGCGCTCGATCTGCTCGATCATGTGGAAAGCTCGGTGGCCACACTGGATGAGTTACTCACCGCCTTGCTGGATATTTCCAAGCTTGACGCCGGTGTGGTCCAGCAACGACCGGTCACCCTGGCGCTGGCGCCGGTCATCAGCCGCGTGGTGTCGGAAGTGCGACCACAGGCCTCGGCAAAGAATCTCCAGCTGCGCTTGCACCTGAATCAGGATGCGCATGTGTTTACCGATCCGGTGTTGTTTTCGACGATTTTCCGCAATCTGTTGGTGAACGCGGTCAATCACACCCGCGAGGGCGGCGTGCTGGTGGGCTTGCGCCGGCGCGGTGAGAACTGGGTGGTACAGGTCTGGGATACGGGCCCGGGTATCCCCGAGGCGCGGCACAAGGATATTTTCGTCGAGTTTGTGCAGCTGGAAAACGAGCAGCGTGACCGTCGCAAGGGACTGGGGCTGGGGCTGTCGATTTGCCGGCGTCTGGCGGATTTGCTCGGACACGGTCTGTCCTTGCGCTCGGTGGAAAAGCAGGGTTCGGTATTCAATCTCTCGATGGTGGCGGTGGCGAAGAACCGCATTTGTCAGGCTGTGCCGGCCGGCGTGGAGGCCAGACCGGGGCTGCCCGCGCTGCAGGGAACGCGTGTTCTGTTAATTGACGACGAGCCGGAGATCCTCGCCGGTATGCGGGCCATGCTTGAGCGTTGGGGATGTGTGGTCGAGGCCGAAGCGGAGGCCTCGGCGGCGCGTGCGCGGATACAGGCCGGTGAGCGCTTTGATGTCTATCTCTGTGATCATCAGCTCGGCGAAGGGGTTTATGGGCTGGATCTGTTGCGGGATATGAATGCGCTGGACGGCGGCCGTACCCGCAGTGTGCTGATTACCGGCACCACCTCGCCGGAGTTTATCCGTGACAGCCAGTCCGCCGGTTATCTGGTACTGCACAAGCCGGTCAAACCGGCGCAGTTGCGGGCCTTGCTGTGGTCAGGGCAGGGGCACCGTCAGCAGATGGCCTGAGGCGTTTTACTCACCGACCGGCATATGCACTATGCCCAGACGGACCGCTTCTTTGACGCAGGCGGTGCGGTTGTGCACGTTCATGGTGTGAAAGATATTCGAGATGTGCACTTTGACCGTGTGTTCGGTCAGACCCAGCTTGCTGGCGATGATTTTGTTCGGATGGCCCTGGGCCATCAGGTTCAGCACTTCAAGCTGGCGGCTGGTAAAGCGCGAGCTCAGGCTCTGGCCGCTGCTGCCGTCCGCGTTGCCCTGATTCATCAGCGGCAGCAGCTCGGGGGAAATATACACGCCGCCGGCCAGCACCTTGCGCACGGCGGTGACAAACTCCGCCGGGGGGGAGGTTTTGCAAAGAAAACCGGCCGCGCCGGCGTCGATAACGCGACGGGCGATTTGCGGGTCCTGGTTGCCGGTCACGACCATCACCGGAATCCACGACCAGCGATGGCGGAGTATTTCCAGCAGTGCCATGCCGTCCAGGCCCGGCAGTTGCAGGTCAAGCAACAGGAAATCGAGATCGCGGGTTTCCGCCAGCCTTTGCAGGCAGGTTTCTGCATCCGCGGCTTCCATGATTTCGACATCGGGACCGAGCTGGCTGAGCATATGCGTCATGCCCGCAACGAACAGCTGGTGGTCGTCAACAATTAATCCTTTCATCAGACCGGCAACATACCATCAAAATGTTTCAACTTATCCACAGTAACCGGAAAAGCGCGCAAAAGCCTTAGTACTTTTGTTCAGTCTCTTTGCCGCCGATTTGTTGTGGCAATACCGAAAGCCAGTGGTGAAAATGCAACAGCTTGACGTACACTTAGGTTTCAGGCCCAACATTCATCAGGCCCCTGTGGCCCGGCCGACGCCGACTAATTTAACGGAATCGTCTTGAAAGCACGCGTCGAATTAAATGACCTCAGAAAACTTGTCCGGGCTTATGGCGTGCTTGCCGGTAGTTGTGATGCTGAAAGGGCCATCGCCGGTAAGATCAGCCGCCGCTGGATAGCCTCGGAAGTTGAGCGGATGATTCCGCTCAGCTCCTTGCCGTATGCGTTTTTCTTTACCACCCGCGGACGCGAGATTATCGCCAGCGAGTTCTTCGCCGGCCAGGATATAGATCCCACCACGATTGATCCGGATTCGGTCGATATCGCCGGCAGCGGCGACAAGATCTATATCAATTCCAACCGCATTCCCAAGCTCGAGCCGATGATCGACGCCAGTGTGGTGGCGGCCAATCTGCTGCTCGGCGTACAGCTTTACGGCAAGCGCGGGAAGGGGGTGCCTGATATCACGCACGATGCGCTGATCGCGGCCATGCTGCAGTTCGCGATGAACCGCCGGCACCGCTATTCGACGCTGCGGCCCGGTAATTACGCCAAGGTTGATGCGGCGATGGTGTTGGAGACCTTCGGCGAATCCGTACTCGATCAGACCCTGTCTCTGCAAACTGCGTTGCAGGCCTTTATTGAAGCGCATGACAAAGGCGAACCGCCTCCGGCGGATTTGTCACCGGTGACCGCCAACTCGGTGGCCGCGATTCTGGTCAGCCGGCTGCGCCTGAGCGCGCGGGCGGCCGGTGACGCGGTGCTCAGTTATGTCTCGCCGTTGCAGCGCGAAGAGCTGCTGGAAAAAGGCATAGACCCGGACGTGGAGTTTGCCGAACGGCCGTTTATGCAGCGGGATTTTGAGCTGGCCGAAAAAGCCCTGGCCATGCCGCAGGTCGATCACGCGGCCCTGCGCGAGCCGATCCGCAGCACTCTGATGACGGCCGTAAAAGATGCCCTTGAGCAGCCGTCCAAACGCTTCCGTCTGGCCGGCCGGCGCGGCAAGGCCGTGCACGATGTGCATATCAATATGCCGGTCATGGAATATTACGTCGCCGCTGAGGAGCCAAACGCGCTGGCGACGCTGCATGTGGCCAGTCTTGAGATGATGCGCTACCTGGAGAAAGGCCGGCGCAAGTCCTACAGCACCATGCTGGCCCATGCCTTCCGTCTGACCTCCTTTGCCGAACGGGCGCTGGGCAGTGTGCTCGAACCGGGCATTGCCACCATCGCCTTGCTGCATGATGTGGTCGAGGACGGCTCATCGCAGGTCACCGGCTACGATCAGTCCCTGCAGAAGATTATGTTCCGGTTCGGCGGACCGATTGCGGCCATGGTTTCGGAAGTGACCGATTCCACGACCAAACAGGCCGCGTTGCAAAAGGCCATGGCGACCTTTAATCATCCGCAGCTGATGCTGCCGAGCAAGCAGTACAACACCGGGCGTCTGAACAAGATGCCGCTGATCGCCACCGACGCCGACCGCCCCTATACCCTGGCCGGAATTATCGTCAAACTGATCGACACGATTGTGTCCTTCGATGAAGGCATCCGTGATCCGGATCTGATGTCCGGCTGGTGGTGTCACAGCGGCGTGCGCATTTACTGGGCCGAGCGGGTTCGCGGTGCGATCATCAAGCCGCTGCTGGAACGGCTTGTGCGCGAAATCGTCTCCGGGCCGAAGAACGACGACGATTCCGAAGAGGCCTTTATGACGCGCAGTCAGCTGCGCCGCGGGATTTCCCTGATTGCGCTGATTCTCGATTACGCCGATATGTATGCGGCGCAGAATCTGGCCATACTGGCGCGTGAATACGATCTTAGCCGTGACGAGCGCGAGGCGCTGATCCGCGACTTTTTCAACCCCGAAGTGCCGGTCGAGCAATACCAGCAGAAGATGCTCGATGAGTGGCTGACCGAGCCGCGTCTTGAGGCGCAGATCCGCGCCGGCGTGGTACCGGCACGTTCCTATGTTGCATTATATCCTCGGACCAAAGGCGCCATGCCGCACCGGGATATTTCCACCTTTCACGAGTATATTCACAGCGCCCGGCGGCGCGTGCAGATCCGCCAGGAACTGGGTTGGTATACGCCGCGGCGGCGGGTGGCCCTGCAAAGCAAACTTAACGACGTGGTGTTTCTCTACGATTACCGCATGGCACACCGCTGGGACGAAGACTGAGTCCTCAGGCGATCGCGGTCCCGCCGAGCACCTCGGTGGCGGCCAGATAACCGGCTTCGCTGATCTGTTCGTAGGCACGAAAGTCGAGCAGGCTGAAGTGCGTGACCTTGGGTTCGATCAGCACGTCGACCATTTTGCGCAGGCGCTGCAATTCTTCCAGACTCTTCACATCATTGACCCGTAACAGGGTTTCCAGAATCGTCGGGACCTGAGCGCGCGGGCTGAAGGGATTGAGCCGGTTGCCGAGAATCTGCCAGCCCGAAAGACTGTCGCCATAGTTGTAGATATTCTCCAGCGCTTCTATCTGCCCCACATTGACTCCGATAAGCGTGCCGCCGAACAGCCGTGATTGCATATGATCGGCAGGGAAGTTGTTCAGTACCGCGCCGTCGACCAGCAGCTCGCCGTTGACTTGCGGTACCGGCGTGAAGATGCCGGGAATGGCGATCGAGGCGCGCACCGCGTCGCGCAGATAGCCTTCCGTGTGCAGGTGCTCGCTGCCTTGCGAGAGATTGGTCGAGACACAGAAAAAAGGCGTCCAGAGGTCTTCGATGCGGGCCTCTCCGAAAAGCGTGTGGCAAAAGCGCGTCAGTTTGGCGGACTTCATCAGCGACGCCATCGGCAGGGTGTAATCGAACAGCGCACGCGGATTGGCAAACTGCACCGACAGTGTGGCGATCTGCGCGGCATTCATCCCCAGCGCGATCGCGCCGCCGAGCAGGGCGCCCATACTGCTGCCGCCGATCATATCGATGTCGATTGACATCTCCTCCAGCGCCCGCTGTACGCCCAGATGCACATAGCCACGGGCACCGCCGCCGCTCAGCACCAGACCGCGTCCGCGTCCCGTCAGGCGTCGTGCCAGCCTTGCAAAATGGGTGGTGTCATCGGCGCGCACATGGTGAAAGGCCTGATAGTGTCGGCCGCGCAGCCAGTGGCGTGTGCCTTCGGGCCGGCGTGTGTCGGCCGGGTGCAGAAACACGTACTCAAGCCGCGGTTGGTGGCGGCGCGGGCGGAACATCTGCGTAATATGCGTTTCCAGCGGCGTGATGGCGCTTGGTGCGCTGGCATCGGCCAGCAACAGCAGCCGGTCCGCGCGGTTCAGACAGCGCTGGGTCCAGGCATTCCACTGCGGATCGGCCACATAAACCACCTGCTTGTAGCGCGCATCGCGGTCATCGAGCCAGGCGGTGATGCTGGAATTGAAGTGATCGTTAAAGCGGGTTTGGGCCGCACCGGACTTGCCGTAGAGCATGTCAAAGCGCTTGCTGTCGAGCACCAGTGTGGAACCGCTTTCGCACATGCCGGCTTTGAGCAGATGCATAAAGCGACGCATCGGCAGACCGGCATGCAGCGGCACTACGGCGATCTGCATTTGCGCTCGCTCGCCGGTGCGGCGCCGGCCCGACTGGCGTTGGCGTTCGACGATCATGCGCGAGACCGAGGCGAGCAATTGCGGGCGTTGCATGATGTAGCGGTCAAAGGTGTGACGGTCGATAAAGGCTACCATGGATTCGCGGCTGGCGTAGACCGTGGCGGTGCGGCGCGAATCGGTAATCAGGGAGAATTCACCGACCATTTGCGGCGCGCGCGCCTCGCTAAACTGGTAGCGGCTGCCATCGCCGTGTTCGATGCTGATGGGCAGGCGTCCGGCCATCACCACATAAATGCCGTCGGCCTCGTCGCCCTGGCAAAACAGTTCTTCACCGCTGCGCAGATGGCGGATGCTGGTGTGTTGCAGCAGCTCGTTCAGCGTGGCGTCGCCGATCTCGCCGAACAGGCGCAGAAAGGCGCGGATCAGCAGCACCCGGTGAGACAGGGCCGCAGCGGTGTCGTAAGCGTGTGACAGAATCCGGGTATCGAGATTGTCGGTCAGGCGGTCGAGTCCGGCGCGGTCAAAACAGGCCACGTCGACGTCGTTGCGGGCGCGGGCCGTGACCAGATGTTCGCCGCCGTTAAGTACCGCAAAGTCACCGGCGGTATCGCCGCGGCGACGCATGCCGACACGCACCTCGCGGTGTTCCGGCGTGGCCGGCAGGTACAGATCCAGTTCGCCTGCGATCACCACGAACAGCGCGTCACCGCGTTCGCCGGCGTCGAACAGGGTTTCGTCGGCAGCCAGATGGCGGAAACGGATAAAGGGAGCGAGCATCTCCCAGTTGTCGTCGCCTATGGCCTGAAGCAGAGGAAGTCTCTTCAGCTTTTCAAGCATGGTCTCTTTGTCTTGGCCCTTGCAGCGGTGTTTATAGATAGTAGCGGTCGGGGCGGCGAATGCCCGCATTCCCATCGGAGATAGGCGGGCTTTTTTGCCAAAATGTGCATTAGAAGATTATAATATTCTGATTATTCATCGAGCCGTCCTTAAAGGAGAATCGCCATGCCTGTGCAGGCCCGTCGCGCTGTCATTGCTGTGCTGTTGATGTTGTTTCCCGTGCTGCTTCTGGCCGAGGGGCAGGTCCGCACGATCAGCGATGAGGAACTGGCCGGCTTGCTGGAGCAGGGCGTGGTGCTGGTGGATGTGCGCACAGAGCCTGAGTGGCGGGAAACCGGCATCGTCAAAGGCGCGCACCTGCTGACCTTTGTGGATTCACGCGGGCGCTTGCAGGCGGACTTTGTACCGCGTTTGCAAGCCGTGCTGGGCGGGCGTGATGTGCCGGTTGCGCTGATCTGCCGCAGCGGTAACCGCAGCGCGATGGCAGCCTCGGTGCTGGCTTCGCAGGCCGGTTTCAGTGAGATCTACAATGTTCGCGGCGGCATGCGTGGCTGGCTGGGCGCATCGCGCCCGGTACAGGCTTATCCGCCGGCACCCTGAGTACGGCGCTTGAGTCGCTTTTCCTTATTGGGTTAGACTGGACGCCTCTTTATTCGGTAACACAACATGTTCTGCAACGTCCCGGTCAAGGTGAAGGTCAAGAAACGCTTCCTCTGCGGGATGGCGCGCTGGTTTGTGGCTGAATGATCTGAACTGAATTCGTTTTGCAAAAACCCCGGTAGCGTCAAACGCTACCGGGGTTTTTTTTTGTTCTTAATTTGTGGAGATGACGTATGTTTAGCGGATCACTGGTAGCCCTGATTACCCCGTTCCGGGAAGACGGTGCAGTGGATGAGGCGGCGCTGGAGAAAATGGTCGAATGGCATATCGACGCGGGTACGGCGGCCTTGGTGCCGGTGGGGACGACCGGTGAGTCGCCGGTGGTGACCCATGAAGAGCATCTGCGGATTATCGAGCTGGTCACGGCGACGGCCAAAGGGCGGATACCGGTCATTGCCGGGGCCGGCTCCAACAACCCGGTCGAAGCGGTCGCTTATACGCAAAAAGCCCAGGCCGCCGGTGCCGATGCGGTCTTGTCTGTTGCGGGCTATTACAACCGGCCTTCGCAGGAGGGGCTGTACGCGCATTTTCGCTTCGTGCATGACGAAACCGACGTGCCGGTGGTGCTCTACAATATTCCGGCCCGTTGTGTGGTCGACATCAGTGTGGAGACGGTGGCCCGTTTGTCCACCTTGCCGCGGGTTGTCGGGGTCAAGGATGCCACCGGTGATATGGCGCGTCTGAGCGCCGAACGTCAGCGCATCAGTACGCCGTTCTGCTGGTTGTCAGGCGATGACCTGTCCTCGCTGGCCTATAACATCACCGGCGGCAGCGGTTGTATTTCGGTCACAGCCAATGTGGCGCCGAAAGCCTGTGCTGAGATGCATGCGGCCTGTCAGGCAGGCGACTATGTACGAGCCCGCACGCTGCATGAAAAACTCTTCCCGTTGCATACGGCGCTGATGGCCGAGCCCAATCCGGCCGGGCCGAAGTATGCTGCGTCCCTGCTGGGGCTGTGCCGTGAAGACTGCCGATTGCCGGCCGTTCCCCTGAGCGAAGCGACACGCCGGCGCATCGAGCAGGCCATGCAGGCGCTTGAGCTGATCTGAGCGGGTGTTGATGGCGGTTTGGCGCGCCGCCCGCAGCGCGTATAATCGCCGGACTTGCCGTAGCGCTGACTGAGCGTTGCGGTACCTACTTCTTGCCGGAGATGACATGCAAAACTTTATCGCCCGGAACCGTATCGTCGTCACGCGCTGGAGTTTTGCTCTGGTGATTGCGTTGGTTCTGTTTACCGCTCCTGTCTGGTCGCCCGATAGCCTGATGGCCCTGTTTATGAAAGCCGCCGGCTTTGCCCTGATTGTGCTCGGGGTGTTCGGACGCCTGTGGTCGTCGTTGTTTATTTGCGGCTACAAAACCAAAAAAGTGATCCAGGACGGCCCGTATTCGGTCACACGTAACCCGCTGTACGTATTCAGTTTTCTCGGTGCTATCGGTTTTGCGCTGGTGGCCCAGTCGTGGGTGATACTGGCCCTTATCGTGGCGATCTATGTGTTTATCTATGCCCGTACGATCAAGTTTGAAGAAGCCAAACTTGAAGACGCACTGGGGGTGGAGTACCTCAACTACAAAGCCAATACGCCGCGCTTTTTTCCGGATCTGTCGCTGTATAAATCCGTGCAGCAATACACGGTCACCGTGCCGCAGTTTCAGCAGGCGTTTAAGGATGCGGCCTGGTTTTTTATCGGTTACGGCGCCCTGCGTTTGGTCGATATGCTGCACCAATCGGGTGTTTTGCCGGCGTTCGTGCATCTGCCCTGAGCGCTGCAAAAGATCGTCTGAGTCAATGACCGGCGCCTGTGCCTGACGCATTGCAGGCACGGGCGCCGGGTCCGAAGAACCCCTTTAAACCGGGTAAAACGGTGGATTGCTGATGAAGTACCAAGTCACGCCGGTAACGGCGTATGCCCAGAACTCAACCCTGCTTTGGTGTGAAGAGACGCGCGAAGCGGCCATTACCGATCCGGGCGGCGATATCGACACCTTGCTGAGCAATGTGGAAAAAGCCGGCGTCACCCTGAGCAAAATTATTCTGACCCACGGTCATATCGATCATGTGGGCCATACCATGGAGCTGAAAGCGCGCACCGGCGTGCCGGTGATCGGCCCGCATCCTGATGACGCGTTTTTGCTCAGTGATCTGGATGACTTTGCCGCGCGTACCGGCTTGTCGCACAGCGGCAATATCGAGCCCGACAGCTGGTTGCAGGACGGTGATACAGTCACCGTCGGTAATGCAAGTCTGAGCGTGGTTCACTGTCCGGGACATACGCCGGGGCATATTGTGCTGATTAATGAACAGGACCGTGTGGCGATTGTCGGCGATGTGCTGTTCAAGGGCTCAATCGGGCGCACCGATTTCCCGCGCGGCAATCACGCGGATCTGATTCACTCCATCAAACATAAGCTGTTGGTCAGAGGCGATGACATCAGCTTTATCCCTGGCCACGGCCCGACCTCCACCTTCAGCGCCGAACGCCTCACCAATCCCTATCTGATCTGAGCGCCGCTCAGTTCTGCGGCTCAGCGCGGCGACAGATTACGTCGCCGCGGCCGCTGTCGGTCAGCTCGGCTTCGAGGGCGGGCAGGGCGTCGGCCGGTATCTCGCAATGCAGGGTCACGCTTGTCGTATAAGCGCAAGCGCCGATCACGCCCTGATGACCTTGGATCAGCCGGCGTATGCTGTCTTCGAGCGGGTAGGGCAGCCCGATGATGAGTGGCCCATCTTGCTCTGTGCTCCGAAAAGAAGCATTATGAAACGTTTTGTAATGTAAAAAACGTTAAATCGAGACAGTGGACGACGGGGCCTGTTAACAAGCTTTCAGGACGCCACAAGTCTCTGTCATATCAGGAAAAACCATGCAGACCTTGTACGCCCCCGGTGCCCGAGTGATTATCCGGGACTGTGAATGGATCGTTCGTCAGGCCGACCCCAGTGACGACGGCGGCTACATCCTGACCGTGGATGGTTTGTCGGAACTGGTCAGTGGCAAAAGCGCCCGCTTTCTTACCCGGCTCGAAGAAGCAGAAGATGCCATCCGGGTTCTTGACCCGGCGGAAACCCGTTTTGAGCAGGACCTGACCCCCGGTTTCGAGAAAAGTCGCCTGTTTATCGAAACCCAGCTGCGTCAGATCACGCCGGCGGACGACAAAATCCACCTGGGTCACAAGGCGGCCATGGACACAGTGCCCTACCAGCTGGACCCTGCACTGCAGGCGCTGAGGCAGCCGCGCCAGCGTATTCTGATCGCCGACGCGGTGGGGCTGGGTAAGACGCTGGAAGCCGGTATCCTGATGACCGAGCTGATCCGCCGCGGGCGGGGCAAGCGCATTCTGGTGCTCACACTCAAGAGCATGATGACCCAGTTCCAGAAGGAAATGTGGAACCGCTTTACCATTCCGCTCACCCGGCTGGACTCGGCCGGCCTGCAGCGGGTGCGCCACAACATACCGGGCAATCACAATCCCTTTTACTATTACGACAAGTCGATCATCTCCATCGACACACTCAAGCAGGACAACGAATACCGCCGTCATCTGGAGCAGGCCTATTGGGATATCATCGTCATCGACGAGGCCCACAATGTGGCTGAACGCAGTAGCGGCTCCCAGCGGGCCAAACTGGCGCAGCTGCTGGCAGGGCGGTCGGACACACTGATTATGCTGTCGGCCACGCCCCACGACGGCAAGGCTCGTTCCTTTGCCAGCCTGATGAACATGCTGGACCCCACCGCTATCGCCGATCCGGATGATTACGTCCGGGAAGACTTCAGCGACAAAGAGCTGGTAATCCGCCGCTTCAAGAAGGATATCCGCGATCAGGTGAAGCAGGAATTCAGAGAGCGGGTGGTCAATGACATCTACCTGAAGGCCTCGCGGGAAGAAGAAGCGGCCTACCAGGCTTTGCTGGATGTGCCTTTCACCTACCGGGGCGAGCACAATGCCGAACGCAACGGTCAGCTGGTGCGCATCGGTTTGCAAAAAGCCATTTTCAGCTCGCCGGCCGCGGCGGAGGTCTCCGTGGAGCAGCGCATCCGCAAGCTGAAAGCCTCTGCACGGAATCAGGGGCAGCCCACGCAGCATGAGCAACAGGAGATTCAGGCTCTGCATTCTCTGTTGCTGGCCTTGCGGCAGGCGGATGCGGCACATTTCAACAAATACCAGGAACTGCTCAGGCTGCTTAAAAGCCGTGACTTCGGCTGGAAAAAAAATGACAGCGAAGACCGTTTGGTGATCTTCAGCGAACGCATCGAAACCATTAATTGGTTGCAAGAGCAGTTAAAAAACGACCTGAAACTGAAAGACGATGCCGTTCGCATCCTCCACGGCGGGATGTCCGATATTGAACAGCAGGAGATTGTTGAGAACTTCGGCAAGGAGGACAGCAAACTGCGTGTACTGCTCTGTTCCGACGTGGCCAGTGAAGGGATCAACTTGCATTATCGTTCCCACCGCCTGGTGCATTTTGACCTGCCCTGGTCATTGATGGTGTTCCAGCAGCGCAACGGTCGTGTGGACCGCTATGGTCAGGAACAAACGCCCGTCATCACCTACCTGATCAACCAGAGTGGCAACCCCAAAGTGCGCGGTGACCAGCGCATTCTGGAGATCCTCAAGGAAAAGGACGAGCAGGCCTACAAAAACATCGGTGACCCGGCCGTCTTTATGAACGTGCACGATACGGCGGAGGAAGAGCAGCTTACCGGTGACGCGATGGTCAGTGGCACCAGTGCCGAAGACTTTGACGCGCAATACCAGCCGGACGAGAGCAATGAAGGTGACGATCTGTTGGCGATCTTCCAAAGCGTGCCGAGCAAGGTGCAAGCCGCAGAAACCGGGCAGCAGAGCGTTGAACAGAGCTTCACCTGTGACGCTTACAGTCTTTTTTCCGGCGACTACGAATTTGCCCGGCAGGCACTGGATGCACTTAATCGTGAAGACAAGCTGGTCGACTTCAGCGCCAATGACGAGCGGCAGACGCTTAGTCTGACCCCGCCGGATGACCTGAAGTACCGTTTTCGCTTCCTGCCGCGGGAGATCAGCCCGGAGGATGGCAGTCTGGTGCTGACCGCGGACAAAAAGCGGTTTGATAAAGAGATTCGCCGCAGCCGTCAGGATGAAAGTGCCTGGCCCAAACTGCATTATCTCTGGCCCCAGCATCCGGCTATCCAGTGGTTGCAGGACAAGCTGCTGGCGCAGGTCGCGCGCCACAGCGCCCCGGTTCTGGTGCTGCCGGATATGCCCCGGATCAGCGAGGTCTTACAGCCGGATGAAAGCGTCTTTCTTGTCAGCGGCCTTATCCCCAACCGCAAGGCGCACCCGGTGATCCATGAGTGGTTCGCCATTCGCTGCCGGCAGGGACAGGTGCAGGAGCTGCAGCCGGCCATTCCCTGGTTGCAACAGTTGCAGCTGGATGAACGCCTGCCCAACGCGGCCCGCGCGTCGGACCTGACCCCCTTGGAAGCCCTGCGCCGCCCGGTAATAGACGCGGCGCAAGCGGAGATGGCGCAACGTCAGCAGGCTTACACCGCCCGCATCAAAGGGGAGCTGGCCGAGCAACTGGCCAGTCTGGAAACCCTGCAGGAGCGTCAGTTGGCCCATATCGAAAAACAGCTGGCGCAGTCATCCCAGGCGGAACACTTCAAGGCCGCCAGACGGGAAGCGCGCACCAGTCAGGTGAGAAAGGTGTTCGATGAATACCAGCAGTGGGTACGCGATACCCTCAGCATTGAGCCCGTCCCCTTTATTCAGATTATCGCCGTCTTCACCCTGGAACAGGACTGACCTGCCCCGGCAGAGCACAGGAGCAAAACCCTATGGCCGTACAGGATACTGCCGCCACATTTATCGGACTGAGCAACGACAACGAATTCTTCAGTGCCCACTATCTGGCCGAAGTCTTTCAGGGGGACCTGGCCGACACCATCAAGGCGTGGGATGCCTGCGAAGCGGACGCGAAAGAGCAGGGCGGGGATTACGCCTCTCCCCATCGCAGGCTGCGTAATCTGAATCAGGACTACTTCGCCCTGCGTCACCGGATGAAGAACGAGCGCAAGGAAAAGCAGCGCATCGCGCTGCAGCGCGGCTTCTTTAAACAACTTATGGCCGCACTGGATATTCCCTGGCAGCCGGAAAACCGCGAACCGGCTGCCAACACCGAACTGCCGGTACTTGCGGCGCTGGGCGATCAGCTCTGGGTACTGGGGGCGTTGGACCCGCAGGACGAGGGTGAAGATCCTTTGTCGCTGCAGCTGCACAGCGATCAGTTTATCGGCGAGGGCCCGCACCATGACAAACTGAAGGGCCAGAGCTGGTACGCCATCCTCAACGATGCTGTGTTCCGTCAGGACAACCCGCCCCGCTGGGTGCTGCTGCTCAGCGACCGGCAGGGGATTCTGGTCGACCGCTACAAGTGGTCACAAAACCGCATGCTGCGTTTCGACTGGGAGGAAATCCTCGGTCGCCGCGACGACAAAACCCTCAAAGCCACCGCCGTGCTCCTGCACCGCGAAAGCCTGGCCCCGGAAGAGGGGCAGTGCCGGCTGGATCATCTGGACGAAAACAGCCACAAACACGCTTTTGCCGTGTCGGACGACCTCAAATACGCGCTGCGCCTGGCGATCGAACTGCTTGGCAACGAAGCCGCCGGGCAGCTGATCGAACAGGCCCGCGAGCGCAAAGAGGGCATTTACAGCGGCAAGGACGCGCTGAACCCGGACCAGCTTTCCCTCGAATGCCTGCGCTATATGTACCGCATTCTGTTCCTGTTCTACATCGAGGCCCGGCCGGAGCTGGGCTATCTGCCCGGCGCGGATGAAACCTGGCGTCTGGGCTACAGTCTGGACAGCCTGCGCGATCTGGAGATGGTCCGCCTGACCACGGCCGAAAGCAAACAGGGGCGTTACTTCCACGACAGCCTGGCGCGCATGTTCCGGCTGGTTTATGACGGCTACGGCGAGAGCCAGAAGTCCGGCTACAACGATGCCAAATCCACCTTTATCCTTCGGGGGCTGGACAGCCACCTGTTCGACCCGCAGCGTACGCCCCTGCTGAACCGCGTCGTGTTCAGCAACGAAACCCTGCAGCAGGTGATCCGCAGCATGTCCCTGACCCGGCCGCAAAAAGGTCGCCGGCGCCGTGGCCGGGTCAGCTACACGCAGCTGGGCATCAACCAGCTCGGGGCCGTCTATGAGGCGCTGCTCAGTTACCGCGGTTTCTTCGCCACCGAAGACCTGTACGAGGTCGCGCGCAAAGGGGACAACGTCAACCCGGATGAGCTGGAAACCGGCTACTTTGTCACCCGCGGGCAGCTGGAAACCTTCGACGAGGACGAGCGCGTCTACGACCTGATCGACGGCAAGCGCAGCCTGCGCGTCCATCCCAAAGGCAAGTTTATTTACCGCATGGCCGGGCGCGACCGGGAGAAATCCGCCAGCTACTACACCCCCGAAGTGCTCACCAAAAGCCTGGTGAAATACACCCTCAGGGAACGCCTGACTGAGGACATCAGCGCCGATGAAATTCTGGACCTCACCCTGTGCGAACCGGCCATGGGCAGCGCCGCCTTCCTTAACGAAGCGGTCAGCCAGCTGGCGGAAGCCTATCTCAGCCGCAAACAGCGGGAGCTGGGGGAGCGCATCCCTCATGAGGACTACCCGCATGAACTGCAGCGGGTCAAAATGCATATCGCCGACCACAATGTCTTCGGCGTGGATCTCAACCCCGTGGCCGTGGAACTGGCGGAGGTCTCGCTCTGGCTTAACGCACTCTCCGGCGGGCACAACGTACCCTGGTTCGGCTACCAGCTGTTTAGCGGCAATAGCCTGATCGGCGCCCGGCGGGAGGTCTATCCGGCCGAAGCCCTGGAAAAACAGCCCAAAGAATTTCTCTGGTTTAATCGCGCCCCGCGCCGGCTTGATCCCGTGCATTTACTGGCCGCGCCGGCGGCAGCCGATCATCCCGACGCTCGTCAAGAGGATGAGATCTACCACTTCCTGCTGCCCGATCCCGGCATGGTCGCTTACGGTGACAAAACCGCCAAACAGCTCCGCCCGGACGCTTTCCAACGCATAAAGGCGTGGAAAAAGGAATTCTGCGCCCCGCTGGATGAAAACGAGATCAGCATTCTGCAGCGCCTCAGCGCCGCCGTGGACCGTCTCTGGGCGGAACATACCCGCATGCTTGAGCGCGACCGTCAGCGCACCGAAGACAGCCTGCCGCTCTGGGGGCAGGGCGGGGTAGAACGCGTCAACAGCAGCACCCGTGAAAAAGACGAGATCCGCCGCGGCGGCATCTTCAACAGCAACGCCCGTATCGCCTCGCCCTACCGGCGTCTGAAACTGGCCATGGATTACTGGTGCGCCCTCTGGTTCTGGCCCCTGGACAAGGTCGATCAGCTGCCGGAGCGGCAAAAATGGCTGTTTGATCTCAACACCATTCTCAATACCGAGGGCACCTTCGACTTTGCCCCGGAGCAGGAAAGCCTGCCGGGAACCGCGGCGTCAGGGGACGCCGACGACGCCAAGCGGGACCCGGCGCAAAGCCGTGATGACCTTGCCAGTCCGGTGCAGGCGTCCCTGGTCGACGAGGAACCCCGGCAAAGCCTGCGTGCTGAAACCCGCGCCGCCCGCGAGGTGAGCAACCAGCGCGGCGAGTTGAATCTGGACAAACTCTTCAAAACCCCCTTTTTCAACACCCTGGCCATCGCCAATAAACTGGCCGAACGCTACCGCTTCTTCCACTGGGAACTGGCCTTTGCCGACATCTTCGCCCGCCGCGGCGGCTTTGATATCACCCTGGGGAACCCGCCCTGGCGCAAGGTGGAATGGCAGGAGGGCGGCGTACTGGGCGACTACAACCCCGCCTTTGTGCTGCACAAGCTCAGCGCCAAACAGCAGGCCGACCAGCGCGCAGCCGCCTTTGAGCGCAATCCGGATCTGGAACAGGCCTGGTTCGCCGAACTGGAAGAGGCGGAGGGCAGCCAGAACTTCCTCAACGCCACCCAGAACTACCCGCAGCTGAAAGGCGTGCAGACCAACCTGTACAAATGCTTCCTGCCCCGCGCCTGGGCCAATATAAACGGGCAGGGCGTCAGCGGTTTTCTGCATCCGGAAGGGACTTACGACGATCCCAAGGGTGGGGGATTCCGGCGGGAGGTGTATCTTCGCTTGCGGCAGCATTTTCAGTTCCACAATGAAACCGGTCTGTTTGCGGAAGTCCACCACGCTACGATTTACAGTATCAACGTCTATGGTCCCAGAAAGTCCGAGCCGGCTTTTCGACACATTGCCAATCTGTTTATCCCGCAAACCGTGGATGTCTGCTTTAGCCATGATGGCCGCGGGCAGATGCCCGGCATCAAGGATGAGATTGAAACGGCCAGTGGCGCTATCAAAACGGTCTGGAATACCAACGGCCACCGCGATCGCATCATCGAAATCGGCCACCATGAACTGGCCCTCTTTGCCCGGCTCTACGACAAAGCTGGCACCGATCCGCTGGAAGCGCGTCTGCCTTCCCTGCACGCCCGCCAGCTGATCTCGGTACTGGAAAAATTTGCCGCCCAGCCCCGGCGGTTGGGGAATCTTAAAGGGCAGTATTTCTCTACCGTGATGTTCGATGAAACCTACGCCCAGCGGGACGGCACCATCAAAAGGGACACCCGCTTCCCCGAGTCCCCACAGCAGTGGATACTCTCCGGCCCCCACTTCTTTGTGGGCAGTCCTTTTTACAAAACTCCGCGGGCGGTGTGCACAAAAAACAGCGACTACGACGTACTCGACCTGCAAACCCTGCCGGACGACTACCTGCCCCGCACCAACTATATCCCCGCCTGCGCCCCCGACACCTACCGCGACCGCACCCCCTGTGTGCCCTGGGTGGAAGAGGGCGAGTCAGAGCCGCGGTTGGTGACGGAGTATTATCGGTTCCTAAGCCGGGAAATGCTGAGTCAATCTGGAGAACGAACGCTTATAGGGACGTTATTGCCGCCAGGGCCAGGAAATGTGCACACCTGTATTCAGCAGATATTCAAATCAACGCGGGACTTGATGAGCTTTTTCATCGGAGCGCTATCTCTGCCTGTTGATTTTCAGGTTAAAAGTACCGGTGCAGGCCACGCAAACAAGAGCGTTATCGCAAAATTTCCAGTAATCGATCTGCAAGGAAGCAAGCGATATGCAGCAATGGTTCGGGCACTTTCGCTTGTCTCGTTGACCAAGCATTACACCGATTTGTGGGAAGAATGCTGGGAAGCTGATTTCCGCCAACAACACTGGGCCATCCGCGAGCCCATCGCAGCGCTGGCGCAGGATTTCTTCGCCAACCTCACCCCCGAGTGGCAACGCAACAACGCCCTGCGCACTGACTACGCCCGCCGCCAGGCCCTGGTGGAGATCGACGTACTCGTCGCCCAGGCTCTCGGCCTCACCCTGGAGGAACTGCTCACCATCTACCGCGTCCAGTTCCCCGTCATGCGCCAGTACGAAGCCGAAACCTACTACGACCAGAACGGCCGCATCGTCTTTACCCCCAGCAAGGGCCTCACCGGCGTCGGCCTGCCCCGCAAGGCCAGAAAAATGGAACTCAAAGAAGGCACCCGCTACGCCATCCACGCCCCGGACCGCAAGGAAAGCGATATCGCCCTGGGCTGGGAAGATATCCAACAGCTGCAGGCGGGCAGCGTCAGCAAAACCTTTGTGGACGACACCTTACCCGGCGGCCCCGCTGAACGCCGCATAGAATACAAGGCACCCTTCTTTAAACCGGACCGCGAAGAAGATTACCGGGTGGCATGGAATTTGTTTTCCGTTGACTAAACAGAAAACAGAATTTGGCAATAAGCCAAACCCTGCGAAATAAAAAAGCAGGCAGGAAGCGCATCCGGCGCATTAAACATCAATGGTTTTTTATATATAAAGGAATAAAGATGAAGTTGATCAGAAATACATTTGCTATCGCTGCTGTAACCATAATGACCGGTTGTGCTTCAATTGTTGGCAGTCCCGATCAGTCGGTAGTCATCCACAGCACGCCAAGCAATGCAAATGTAACGATTACTGATGAGAAGATGGTCGAAGTCCATTCCGGTGTGACTCCGGTAACTGTTCAGTTGCGTAAATCAGATGGCAGCTACTTTGGTGGCAAAGAGTATACGGTAGAAATCTCTAAACAGGGTTATGAAAGCCGCACAATGATGATTAAATCCGCGCCTAATGGCTGGTATATTGGCGGAAATCTGATATTCGGCGGCCTGATCGGATGGTTGGTTGTCGATCCGCTGACTGGATCAATGTATAACCTTTCGCCGGATACGATTAATGCAGCCTTGGGTGAAAGCGTATCCAGCAACGAAAATGGTGAATCAGAAATCAAACTGGTCTTGGTGGAGGATGTCCCGGGCAACCTGCGTGACAAAATGGAACCGATCGGGAATATCTAAGCTTGTGATTGTATGAATCCTGAATCCACTGTGATTCAGGATTTTTTTTGTAAGAAGACTCGTTAATACGAAACTTATCTTTGCCACTGTACGGAAGGACCTCTGGTGCTGACGGCAGAGAGAACAGAAAAACGCTGCCGATGAGATTCTGGCTGAATTGGCCGAGCCAAAAAATGTCTGATTCAGGCGTCTGAATACAGACGAATCCAAAGGGGCAAAGCGTAAGGTTCCGGAAATTTAACTACACAATGGAATGCATCTTGATGAAATCAAAATCACTGTTTGTATTGATTTTAGTATCAGTAATGACCCTGTCCGGTTGCGCAAGCTACAGAGTCAGTTCGAATGTCAGCTCAAGCGAGCCTGTTGCTGAGAGCGCAAAAGCAAATGTCCTCATTACTGAGGATACACTGCCGGCAGGTACGTTTACTCTGGTCGGTCCGCTGGAAGTGTCTGTTAAGAAACTCACCTTATTCCATAAGGACCCGACCCGGGAGCAGGCGGATGATGCTTTGCGCGAAAAAGCGCTTGGGATGGGCGCTGATGCGGTTATGGACGTTCGCTATTCCAGCGGAATCGGCTTTACCACCTGGGGTTATATGGACGCCGAGGGTAAGGCTGTTAAGTTAAAGGAATAGTAAAAGATCAAGCTACTCTGGAAACAGCTTGATCAATACCGGCATGAGCATGACCTTAGACGGCGTGCTCATGCCGTTTTTTTGCCTCCGGGCGCGGAGGCTCTGCTGCAGTTCAGCTGCGGCCTGTTAAATTCCGATAAACTGCTTCAAATCGATACATAAGGATCCCAGATGATTCCCGGCCTCTTAGCCAATGAAGTCGCTGCTGCGTTAAAGGAATTTATTATCACCGGTTTCGAAACCGAAACCGCGCCCTTTAAGGGGGAATTCCGCCGTTTGGTCGAAGAGCAGCAAGAGGGGGAGGCTTTTATCAAGGGGCCTTATGTCTCGGTTGGTCTGCCGTTTCTCGGCGGCTCGGCGGGGAAGGATTTCTTCGCGGGCTTTGAGACCGGCTTCCCGCCCTATGCCCATCAGGAGAAAGCATGGCAGCGTCTGGCCTCGGACCGTCAGGCGGCCAATACCCTGGTCGCCACAGGTACCGGCTCGGGTAAGACCGAGTGTTTTCTCTATCCGGTGCTGGATCACTGTCAGCGGACCCGGGGTGAGGGCATCAAGGCGATTGTGATCTACCCGATGAACGCGCTGGCGAGCGATCAGGCCAAGCGTTTTGCGGAGGTGATTTATTCCCGTCCGGCGCTGAGGGGGCTGCGTGTCGGGCTGTTTGTGGGCGGCGGTGATGGCGGGGCCTGCAAGTCCATGGGGCAGGGGCAGGTGATTACCCACAAGGATACGCTGCGCAAGAACCCGCCCGATGTGCTGCTGACCAACTACAAAATGCTCGACTACCTGTTGATGCGCCCCAAGGATCAGCCTCTTTGGGCCAAAAACGGGCCGGATACCCTGCGCTATCTGGTGGTCGATGAGCTGCATACTTTCGATGGTGCTCAGGGGACGGATCTGTCGCTGTTGATCCGCCGCTTGCGTGCCCGTTTTGATATGACGCCGGAGCAGCTGATCTGCGTCGGGACGTCGGCCACGCTGGGGGGCGAGGATAGTATCCGTGGGCTGCTCGGTTATGCCTCGGCTATTTTTTCCAGCCCATTCAGGCCCGATTCGGTGATCGTCGAGCAGCGCAAAAGTGAAACCGAATTTCTCGACAATATCGCCTTTCTTTACCTGAACCCGCAGGTCGGTCCGGAACAGCTCAGGCAGGCCTTGCATGAGGGCCTTTACCCCTATCTGGAACAGGCCTATGAGTTGTTTTTCAGTAAAACGCCTGACGTACCTCTGAATAAGCAAGAGGGTCGCAGTCGTCTGGGCGTGGAGCTGAGACAACACGGTCAATTGGCCAATCTGCTGCGCCAGCTCAGTCTGGGGGAGCGGACACCCACGTTCAGGGAGTTGCTGCAGCTTCTGGCAGCACAGATTCCCAAGGCTTTTCAACGCCAGCCGGAGCAGGTGCTGCTGGCGCTGCTGGCGCTGATGGCGCATGCCCGTGACTCGGCGGGGCGGCCTTTGGTGCAGTTACGTCTGCAGCTCTGGTCGCGGGAGCTGCGCCGTATTGTGGCGGGTTTGCGTGAGCCTGAAGCCAGCCCGGAACAGCAACAACTGCCTGACGACGCCCCGGAACAGCAGGCCGGTCTGCCGCCCTTGCTTGCCTTTGCGGATGATCAGCAGCCGAAGGACCAGCAATCGCTTCGTTTGCCTCTGGTGCAGTGCCGTGAGTGCCACGGTACGGCCTGGTTGAGCCGCATGGAAGGCGGAAGCCCGACGGATCAGCAGCTTGGAACCGATCTGGCCGCTATCTACGGCGCATTCTTCAGCCAGCATGAGGAGACGGCACTCTTGCTGCCCTGGCAGAAGGAAACGCAGCAGTCGCCGGCGGGCTTCAGGCTGGAATCGTTCCGGGTCTGCCGCCACTGTGGTCAGACCGCCGCGCTGGATTACACCGGCCCTTGTAAGCGATGTCAGGCCGATAACAATGCGCTGGTGCGGGTCAGCCGGCCTGACCAGAGAAAAGAGACCAAGCATAGGAAGGTCAACAAGCTGATTCACCACCACGACTGTCCCTGGTGTGCCGCACGCTCTGCTCTGGTGGTGTTCGGTGCCCGCTCTGCCAGTCTCAGTGCGGTGGCCATCCATCAGTTATTCAGCAGCCGCGATAACGACGATCGCAAGCTGCTTACCTTCAGCGACTCGGTACAGGATGCCACCCACCGGGCCGGCTTTTTTGCCGCGCGCACCTGGCAGAACAATGTGCGTATGGCGCTGACCCAGCTGCTGGAAAGCAGCTCCGGTCCGTTTGGTCTGCTTGAGCTGCCCGATCGTTTTGAACAGTTCTGGCTGGCTTCAGGCCAGAATCGGGGCCGATTGCCTCTGCTCAGTTATTTGCGTGAGTTTATGCCGCCGGACAAGCGTTACCGGGGCGATTTTGAGCAGTTTGAGCAGACCGGCGACGTGGCGCCCGATGCCACGGAAGACCTGTTGAAATTAATCCGCCAACGGATGCTGTGGCAGGTGCTGGAGGATCTGAGCTGGCGCTCACAGGTGGGACGTTCCCTGAACCGGCTGGGAATCGCCGCGTTGCAATGGCCATGGCAGCCGGTGGCGCAGGCCGCGGCGGCCTGGGCCGAACAGGTGGATAACGAGCTGGGCTATCGCATTGACCCTGCTGATGCCGCCGGCTTTATGACCGGGCTGATACAGCATTTGATCGGGCTTGGTGCGCTGGGGCTGGAAGACTTCAGGCACTACCGGGCCGCGGCGGGCAAGGCCTATATTTTGAACCGCTTTGTGAGCTATACGCCGCCGCTGGGGCCGGCCTCGCCACGGCCTAAATACCCGGCCACCGGCAAGGGCGAGGGCTTTGAGCCTATCCGTCACGACAAGCGGCGGCAGTCTTGGTACGAGCGCTGGCTGCACTGTATCAATCCCGCCTCCCTGGTGGACCCCAAACAGCTGGAGCAGGTGCTTGAGGCGGCCTTTAATGCGCTGCTCGGCAGCGGTTTGGTGCAGGTGGAAAAGAACGATCGTGGTGTGCAGATGTGGATGCTGAATCCGCAACAGCTCGGCATCACCACCCGGGTTCAGGCGCTTGAGTGCCCGGGCTATCGGCCCTTGCACGTACCCGCCGACCATGCCGAACACTGGCTGGGGCTGCCGTTGCTGAGCGCCTCCGAGCCGGAAAAGCGCTATGAGCAGTGCGTGGCGGTAAGGCCATCGCTTTATCGTAATTTGTATCGTGAAGGGGAGATCCACCGTGTTATCTCCCATGAACATACCGGATTGCTGAGTACCGAAGAGCGTATCCGAGTGGAAAACAGCTTTATCGATGGCAACAAGCCCTGGGAGTACAACCTGCTTTCGGCTACGCCCACTCTGGAGATGGGGATCGATATCGGCAATCTGTCCAGTGTGTTGCTTTGTTCGGTGCCGCCGGCGCAGGCCAACTATCTGCAGCGGGTAGGGCGTGGCGGTCGCCGCGATGGCAACTCCTTTGTGCTGACGGTGGCCAACGGTCGGCCACATGATCTGGTGTTCTATGCCGATCCGGGCCGGATGCTGGATGCGCCGGTGGAGCCGCCGGCGGTGTTTCTCAAGGCGCGTCATGTACTGCGTCGCCAGTTGTTGGCCTATGCCATGGACTGCTGGACCCGGGCTTATCGTGGGGAGAACCTGATTCCTGCGACCATGCAGCCGGTGCTGGATGCGGTGCAGAACGCAAGTCAGGATGTTTTTCCCTATACGCTTTTGAGCTACCTCAAGCAGAACATGCAGGAGATCTGGGATGGTTTTGTCGCCCATGTGGCCACAGAACTCAATTCGGACGATCTGGAGTTGCTGCGCCAGTACCTGTTCGGCGGGCCGCAGTATGAGGATGACCGCTTGGAGCTTTACCTGCTAGGGCGGCTCAAGCAGGTGGCCGATGAACGTGCCCGGATTGTTGCCATGATCAAGGAGCTGGACCGTCGGCTGAAAAAACTGCGTAAGCAGCCCGGCGATGACGCGACCCGTGATGAGATCGCAGAACTGGACCGGGAGGTGGAAGGTTATCGCCGCTTGCGCCAGCGTATGCATTGGCGTGAAACCCTTAACTTCTTTACCGATGAAGGGTTGTTGCCCAACTACGCCTTTCCGGAAGAGGGCGCGACGCTGCACTCGATTATCTTCCGTTCGGAAAAGCCGGCAGGCGGTGACGGGGCTGAGCGTGAGCTGGTCAAACGCGAGTATGAGTACCAGCGTCCGGCTCAGGCTGCACTGACCGAGCTGGCACCGGAATCGGTGTTTTACGCCGGTAACCGCAAGGTGAAGATCTCCCGGGTCGAAACCGCCAAGGGACGGAATATTCAGGATTGGCGGTTCTGTCCGCGTTGCCACTATTCGGCGGCAGCGGATGACCCTGAGTCCGGTTTTGCGGACAACAGCTGCCCGCGCTGTCATACCCGCCAATGGAGCGATGCCAGCGCGCGCACCAAAATGCTGAAGATGACCCAGGTCTATGCCTTCACCAGTGCCAAGGATGCACAGCTGGACGATGGCTCGGATGACCGTGAACCGGTGTTTTTCACCAAGCAGATGCTGATTGATTTCAAACCGTCCGATATCCATATCACCTGGGTATTGGATGGGCAGGACCGGCCCTTTGGTTTTGAGTTTATCCGCTCGGCCAACTTCCTTGAGGTCAACTTCGGGCGTCGTGATGGTGGGGAGTATCTGTTTGATGTGGCCGGTGAAAAACTGCAGCGCTCCGGCTTCAATATCTGCCGCGAATGTGGTTCTGTACAGACCCGCCGGGCCGCCGAGGGCAAGGCAGAAGCCAATCACGAGGGCAAGGCAGAAGCCAATCACGAGGGCAAGGCAGAAGCCAATCATCTGAAAAGCTGCAGTTTTTCCCGCGGGAGGAAAAAACTTGCCAACGGCCGTGAAGACACGGGGCTGGAAAACTGCCTGTACCTGTACCGTCAGTTCTCCTCTGAAGCGCTGCGTATTCTGCTGCCGAGGCTCTTCAGCGGTGGCACCGATGAACAGGTCAATTCCTTTGTCGCGGCACTGCAATTGGGCCTGAAGCGACGTTTCGGCGGTAAGGTCGACCATCTGCGGGTGGCCTATCAAAGCGAGCCGGTGGGCGAAACTGACGAACGCCGCCACTTTGTTGTGCTCTATGATTCAGTCCCCGGAGGCACCGGCTATCTGCATGAGCTGCTCAGTCGGGCGGAAAACATGCAGGAGGTCTTTCGCCGCGCCTACGAGGTGATGCAAGCCTGTGACTGCTACGACAACAGCATGGACGGCTGCTACCGCTGCCTGCTGGAATACCGCAATGCCTACGGCATGGAAAGTACCCGCAAGTCGCTGGCTTTGGAGATGTTGCGGGATATTTTCGAAGGGGAGCACACCTGGGTTCAGCAGGAGGCATCACTGAGCAGTCTGGGTGGTAATCCGTGGGTGGAGAGTGAGCTGGAGGCCCGTTTCCCGGAAGCCCTGGCGTGTTTGTCCGGTTCGGATGCGGTGGCCGGAAAACGGGTACGCGTATCCCAGGACGTGGTTCGCGGCAAGCACGGCTACCATTTGACCATAGGCGCTCTGGACTATGATATGGAGCCTCAGGTTGATCTTGGCGCCGGCTCCGGTGTGCAGTTTGCAAGCCGCCCGGACTTTGTACTCTGGCCCGTGTCGGAAGGCCTGAAGCCGGTAGCGATCTTTCTTGATGGCTATAAGTACCATGCGGGCAAGAGCAGTGAAGACCTGCTCAAGCGCCAGAGCCTGATGCATGCGGGCTTTGTGGTTTGGACGCTCAATTGGTACGACATTAACGCTGTACTGGGGGATAAGGCGATGGAAGTGCCGCTGCCTTCAGGGCTGATATCGCCGGAGCGGCATCAGGCTGCCATCGGGGCGCTGGCCAAAAAAGCCGGGATGGCGGTCAGTGATGAATATCTGCGCACAAGCGATTTTGAGCTGCTGGTGCGCTTTCTTGCCGACCAGGATGGCCAGGCCCTGTCGCTGAATGCGCTGCTATTTGTCTTTCAATGCATGCCGGCCGCTGTACTGGCTGATTCTGAGCAGATTCAGTCAGTACAGGAGGGGCTCCGTGGGCTGCCGGCGGCCTTCACCGATCAGCTCCCTCAACAACTGGTTATGGGCGGTCGCGCCTGGCCGGGTGATAGCCAAAGTGAAACGCAGATTACCCTGGATCTGCTTGTCGGCCAGGGACTGATGCAGGCGATGGATTTGCGTCAAACGCTGGTATCTCTCTGTTTTGCGGGGGCAGGCGGTAGCGATGACTCGTCCCGTGCTCAGTGGCAGCGCGTCTGGATGTTCGTAAACCGGCTCCAGTTTCTGCCGGTCTTTTACGCCTGGACGCCCGAGTCCCGGTCTGACGGTACGGCGGCCGGTTTACGCTGGCCCGATGCGGGGCTGTGCCGTACGGAGGAGCCGGATGCCTCAGTGCCGGCTTGGTATGATCTGTTGGATGAGGAACTGGCCGCCGAACTGAGTGAGCACAGCCTGAGTTGGCCCGGTACGCCGCTGGTGGGCGATGATCTGCTGGACAAAAACGAGGAGGCTGTCGGCAGTGCCGAGATCATCATTGAAGCTGAAAAAATTGCTTTCCTGCTGCCCGATCAGCTGGAGGTTCAGCCTTGGCTGGAGGCTGACGGTTGGCAGGTCTGTACACGGGTTGATCAGCTGGTAGACGCCATCAACACACTGAATGCGGGAGCCTGATATGGTAAGTGTTGCCTTTTCCGAGAAGTATTTTGACAGCTTGCTGAAACTGACCCCCAAGGAGCAGAGTCAGGCCAACCGGGCGGTGATGCAGTTCCAGCACGATCCGCAGCACGGCGGTCTGCACTACGAAAAACTTACCCGCTTCAGGGACAGCAAGCTCAGGTCCATCCGCGCCAATCAGGATGTACGCATCATTCTGGCATCAGCGGAGAAGGAAAATCTCTATCTGATGCTCTACGTGGATCACCATGAACAGGCCTATGACTGGGCCGCCAAGCGCAAGCTGGAAATCAACCCCAACACTGGCGCTCTGCAGGTCTACCGGGTGGAAGAGCAGGTTCAGCAAGCGACCTCCGGTCCGGCGACAACGACAGTTGCAGGTCTGTTTGATGAGCTCCGGGATCGCCAGTTGCTGCAACTGGGCGTGCCTGAAGAGGCCTTGCCATTGGTGCGGGCCATGCAGTCCGAGGAAGACCTGAATGCGGCGCAGGCGGCGGAGCAGATCCCGCCGGAAGTGTATGACGGGCTTTTTATCCTCATGGCCGGGGGGAGCTACGAAGAGGCTTGCCTGGAGGTGATGTCCGTTCCGCCGGCACAGGTGGATACAGATGATTTTTCTGCAGCCCTGGCCCGGCCTGAGTCCCGCGCAGTCTTTACTGTGGCGGAAGACGAACAGGCTCTGCAGGAGGTACTTAACCAGTCCATTGAAAAATGGCGGGTCTTCCTGCATCCGGCTCAGCGCCGGCTGGTGGAAGGCAAGAAAAACGGCCCGGTTCGGGTACTCGGCGGGGCCGGAACCGGCAAAACCGTGGTGGCCATGCATCGGGCGAAATGGCTGGCCAGGCATGTTGCCGCTCCGGATGAAACCATCCTCTTTACCACCTTTACCCAGAATCTGGCGCTGGATATTCAGCACAACCTCAACAAGATTTGCAGCCGTGATGAGCTGGCGCGGATTCAGGTGATAAACCTCGATTCCTGGGTGGTCAGGTTTCTTAAGAAACAGGGCTATGACTACGGCCTGCTGATGGATTCAAAACAGCAGAACAGCCTCTGGGAGCAGGCCTATGATGAAAAACCTGCAAGCAGCGATCTGACGCTAGCCTTCTTCCGGGAGGAGTGGGCGCGGGTGATTCAGCCGCAATCGGTAAGCAGTCTGCAAGAGTACAAAAAAGCCTCCCGTATCGGGCGTGGTACCCGGCTGAACCGGCAGCTGCGCGTGGATATCTGGCCGGTCTTTGAGCGCTATCGCCATCTGCTGGCCAGTAACCATCTGAAAGAGACCGATGATATCTACCGTGATGCCCGTCAGTTGATTGAGGCCCAGCCCGGGCTGCGGCCAAAGCTCTGCTCTGTGGTGGTGGATGAGGCTCAGGATATGGGCTCCCAGGCTTTCAGGCTGATCCGTGCTCTGGTGCCTTCCGGGGCCAATGATTTGTTTATCGTCGGCGACGGCCATCAGCGCATCTATGGCCGGAACCGGGTCGTACTGGGGCAGTGCGGGATCGATATCCGCGGGCGCTCATCGCGGCTGAAAGTGAACTACCGCACCACCGATGAAACCCGCCGGCTGGCGGTCAGCATTCTGGAAAAGGTCGAGGTGGATGATCTGGACGGCGGTCAGGACACTCAGCGTTTCTACCATTCGTTGATGCATGGTCCGGCTCCGGAGGTGCGATCTTTCCGGGACGCTGAGGAACAGGCATCAGCCATACTGGCGGCCATTAAGGCAGAAGAGCTGGCGCCGGAAGCCTGCTGTGTCATCGCCCGTACCCACCGGGAGCTGGATGATATCAAGGCGCATCTGGAAGGGCGTCAGCAGCCCTGTCATAAGTTGGAGAAGAGCGGTGGTGTGACCCCGGCCGGCGTGCTGAATCTGGCGACCATGCACCGGGTCAAGGGGCTTGAGTTTGATGCGGTGTTTATCGCCTCGGCCAACCGGGGACTGGTGCCTCTGGATGTTGTCATGCGCAGTGCTGCCGATGCGGTGTCCCGCCGTCATTACGAAAATGAGGAACGGGCGCTGGTTTATGTCAGCCTTACCCGCGCCCGTAAACTGGCCTTTGTGTATGGCTATGGCGATATGAGCGAGTGGTTTGCCGCGCGCTAGCCGCGCGGCAATGGCGGCGCGCGGCGCTTATGCACCGGCGTGAGAGCCGGATCTGATCTGAGCGCCGCTCAGCTCTGCGGCTCAGCGCGGCGACAGATTACGTCGCCGCGGCCGCTGTCGGTCAGCTCGGCTTCGAGGGCGGGCAGGGCGTCGGCCGGTATCTCGCAGTTCAGGGTCACGCTTGTGGTATAGGCGCAATCGCCGATCACGCCCTGATGACGTTGGATCAGCCGGCGTATGCTGTCTTCGAGCGGGTAGGGTAGCTCGATGATAAGCTGTTCGCGTTGCACCACATCCTGCAGCGGTGTGAGTTTGAGGGTGGATGAGGTGGTCGCTGAATAGGCCCGCACCAGTCCGCCGGCGCCGAGTTTGATACCGCCGAAATAGCGCACCACTACCGCACACAGGTCGCTGACCGGGTTGTGTTGCAGCACGTTGAGGATAGGCTTGCCGGCCGTGCCGCCGGGTTCGCCGTCGTCGGAAAAACCGTAATCGCTGTAATTGCCCGGAGTGCCACAGACAAAGGCCCAGCAGACATGCCGTGCGTCGGGGAATTCGGCGCGGGCAGCGGCGACCTGCTGCATGGCCTGTTGTTGGTTTTCGCAGGGCGCGATGATGCCGATAAAGCGGCTTTTTTTGACTTCCAGTTCGTACCGGGCGGGGCCGGTGGGCGTTTGATAGAGACTCACGAGATTCCGTTGCTTGGCCGGTGTCAGAACAAATCCCAGTCCGGCAGTGCCGGTCTGGCCGGTGCCAGAGGCTGCGTGGCTATGAACTTGTCTGACTGACGCGTGTTAATACACTGACCCTGTGTAATGTAGTCCAGCGCGGCGGCGTAGAGCGGATCATCTTCGCTCCACATGTCGCCCGTCGGTAAATCGGTCACCGTGCAGCTTGCCTCAAGGCCGTCGAAATAACCACCTTCGTTCTGGCCGTTGGTGATGGCAAAGTTTATCGCGAATAAGGTTTTATCGCAGAGCGTCTCCGGCACCATGCCGACCGGTTTGCCGCAGGTGGTGTCGCCGATGGTCACGACATCCATAAACGGCGACAGGCCGTTGATAATCATTTCACTGGCTGAACAGGTTGCCGGGCCGGTCAGCAGAATCACTCTTTGCAAGCCCAGCCCCGTATCCGTGTCGGTAAATGAATAGCGTGTATTGTAATGACTCAGGCGGTCATTAAAGACCAGTTGCGCAAAGGTTTCATCGGCCACGGCGGTACCGCCGATCAGGCCGGCCAGTTGCGCGGCAACCCGGATCAGGCCGCCGCCGTTATAACGCAAATCCACCACCAGATCCGTCACGCCCTCCTGCATCTGCTGGGCAAATGCCGTTTCCAGCTCGTCAGCGCTGCCGCTCATAAAACGTGACAGGCCGAGATAGCCGGTGGTTGTGCCGGCTGTTTCGCGGGTGTGCTGATTAAAGACGGTGGTGACGTCGAATTCGGCGCTGGTGACGGAGATGGTGCGTTCTTCGGCGCTGTCGCGTGCGGCAATGCGCAGTTGCTGCGTCTTGGGGCCGTCGCTGGTGTCGAGCAGGGCCGCGAAGAGCTCATCGTCGATCCCGCTCATGGGCACGTCACCGATTTGCAGCAGTTCGTCACCGCGTTGCACACCGGCCTGATCCATCGGCGAACCCGGTTGAATAAAGCTGAAGACATAGCGCGAGTCCCACAGCATCAGACTGAAGCCGAAGGCCGTCATGCGGTTTTGCTGTGATGCTTCGTAATCGTCCAGGTCCATCAGATAGCTGAAGCGGTCGTACTCTGCGTAACGCAGATCCGCGAGCAGGGCCGCCGGATCGCTGTAGCTTGTGTAGTCCAGTAGCGGGACCTGCTCGTACCAGAGATAGTCCTCCCGCATCGCATCAAAAATCAGGCTGTTTCGCTCGTCAGCATCGCAACTGCCGGTGGCGGCGGTGGCGTTGTCGCTGAAGCTGCCCTGATCCGATGAGCAGGCGCTCAGGGCCAGCAGGGTGATAAACAATGTACGCGGTAAAAAGTGCTTGTGCATAGAAGGTCGTTTCGCCCGGTAGAGTCTTTTGTCTATCGGCAGCGCGCTTGTCGCTCAGGCGTGTTTCCCCGCCACGCAGGCGTCAAAATGTGCGCTTGTGCACGTTTAGCCGGATTGGCAGGGCCTGAGCCGGTTGCTCAATAAAGATATCAGCGGCTATCCCGAAACCATGGGTACAGGAACGGAGATCGCGCCTCGCCGGAACCGGTGTGGTTGCGTCACCGCCAGAATAATAATCAGAGATGCCTGACTACATGATCAGCCCCGATTTAATCGACCCTTCGCTTGCCCGTTTTGTCCGTATGACCGGACTTATCTGTGATGAGCGGTTTGCCTATGCCTTGTACGACGAGGATCTGTCGCAGAGCTGGGCCAGTGAGGGCTTCAGCGGTCCTGCGATGCTGGAAACGGCACCGTCCGCGGATGCGCTGACGCTCCTGCAGACGGAGCATGAAGGTGTTTGCTACGGACTGGCTTTCGGTATTTACCGCAGTCCTCTGGCTGCATTTGTGGTGTTGCAGAGCCCGGCTGAGCTGAGCGCGGAAACCTGCCATAGTCTGACGCATCAGCTGCGGGTGATGCAGGGCTCGGTGGCAGAGTTGCAACATTTGTCAGGCCGTCTGGAAGAGAACGTCGCTGAACTACAGCACTATCAGCACCTCTACAATACGGTTGCTGCGGTACGTCCGCTGCAGGAGCCTGAGAGCGAGTTGCCGGAGCTGTTAAGCGATTGCAGCGCGTCGCTGGATCTGGCGGGGGTGTTCGTCTACCACAACGACAGCCGGCAGATATTCGAGCAGGTCGATGATGCTGCGGTGTTTGAAGACACCGGTCTGTCGCCGAACCGGCGCAAGGGCATTATCCAGCGCGATCTGTACCGTCTGTGTGAAAGCAGTTCCTCGGCTTTCTTGCTGGAGCGTTTTACCGACAGCGGTGCCAGCGCCTCACGCAACCGTCTCGAGAGTCTGAATATTCTCGTCGCCCCGATGCTGGACCGGCAGAGCCAATGCATCGGCATGCTGATTCTGGTGCGCCCGGACAGTGCGCGCCGCTTCACCCGCAGTGATTGCCGGCTGGCCGAGCTGATGGCCGAACGGGCGTTCCGGATTCTGCAGTCGCGCTATGACCATGCGACCGGTTTTCTTAACCGCCAATCCTACCGGCAGATGTTGCAGGCCGAGTTGATGGGGTTGAATGAGGAGACGCCGGAGTGCAATTTTCTGCTCCTGCGTCTGGACGGGCTGGACGAGGCCTACGCGCGCGGCGGAGTGGACGCGGGCCTGCATGTCATTTCACAGATCTCGGCCCTGCTCGGCAAGCGGGTCCGCTCACGCGATCTGGCCGGGCGACTGGGTAAAAACGAGTTCGCGCTTTTGCTGAAAAACTGCAAGCGTGAGAACGCCATGATTGTGGCCGGTCAGATTCTCGAATCGCTCTCGACCTTTACCTTTGAATGGCAGGGCGAGCCGCTGGGCATCCAGGCCAATATCGGCGTGGTGACCCTGACGCCGCGTTTTGTGACCGCCGAGAATCTGTTCCGTGCCGGGCGCGAAGCGCTGGAATCGGCGCGCGAAGAGGGTGCCGGTTGTGCGGCCATGTTTACCGGTCTGACCGGCAAGCGCGATGAACTGGCACGTCTGAGCTGGGATCACCGGATTTACAAGGCGGTGATTGACCGTCAGTTCCGGCTGTTCTGCCAGCCCATCGAAGATGCCAATGCCTACCGTGACGGCGTGCGCCGTTACGAATTGTTGCTGCGTCTGCGCAGTGAGGGCCCGGTGGTGGTGGCGCCTTATGTGTTTATTTCCACGGCGCGTAAGCTGGGGCTGATGAACTGTGTCGATCAGTGGGTGGCATCGCAGGCCTTCAAACTGTCGGTTTTATCCAACCCTGACCCGAGTACGCCGCATTACGCATTTACCGTGAATTTGTCGGAGGACTCGCTGACCCCCGAGTTCGCCGGGTATCTGATTAACGAAGCCGAGCGGCTGGGCGTGATGGCAGAATCGATCTGTTTTGATCTGACCGAAGCGGCTGCGATGAAGAATCTCAAGCAGGCCACGCAGTTTATCGGCCTGTTGCGTAAACGCGGTTTTGCCTTTGCGCTGGATGATTTCGGTACCGGCATCGGTGCCTATTCCAGCCTGCGCAATCTGCCGGTCGATTACGTCAAACTCGACGGTGCACTGGTCAAGAATATGAGCCACGACCCGGTCAGTGCGGCCATCGTCAGTTCACTGGCCCAGGTTTGCCGTTCACTGGGAATTAAGACCATTGCCGAATCGGTCGAGAACGAGGCTACCCGCGAGTTGCTGGTGCGTGCCGGGGTGGATTTTGTGCAGGGCTTTCAGATGGGCCGGCCGCGGGCGGTGGAAAAAGAGTTTGATGTCTACCGCGAAATCTACGCCGCGCAAGGCAGCGCTGCGCAGTGAGTGCTTAGGTGCGGCTGACCACCTTGCGGTAAAAAATCAGCAGCGCGGTATTAAAGGCCAGCGCGCCCAGTGTGGCAAAAATGGCGGCGCCGGTCAGGAGCCCGCCGATCTCCAGATCGAACACGTCCTTAAAGAACAAACCGAAAAACGCCCCGAGAAAGCCGGCGATACAGCTGGCCA
The DNA here is from genome assembly GCA_030546905.1 of Granulosicoccaceae sp. 1_MG-2023. GTDB lineage: Bacteria > Pseudomonadota > Gammaproteobacteria > Granulosicoccales > Granulosicoccaceae > UBA7957. The sequence continues at coordinate 75,411 of JAUOPI010000010.1, forward strand.
CCGTCCCCGGTGAGTTGTCAGGAAAGAGCCGGGCAAATAAGACACCGGTAACGAGACCAATCAGCACAAACAAGCCGGGGCCGGCAAATCGCATAGCAAATCCTGTAGTGAGCCTAAAGCCCGTTCAGCTTATAACAAAGATAAGCGGGCCGGGCTACTCTCGCGGCTGTGTCACTTAGCTGACAAAGGGCAGGCGCGGGAAGTGGGCGGGATAGGCGTGACTCAGCAGATGCAGTTCCCAGACAATCAGCGCGATATACATACCGATTGAAACAAACAGAAACGCACGTACCCGCACGACCGAAAACGCCAGCAGATTCCAGGTGGCGATGAAGAAGAACACGCCGAACACGGTAATCAGCATTTTCGCCGCAATAAACGGCCCTACGCCCAGTTGCAGGAAGTAGTTCATCACCGGATTCAGCTCTTCGCCACCGCGGGCCAGCAGCATCAGGGTGAAAGAGGCGTCGATGCAGGAAAACACCATCAGCGTGACCGCCGAGATCATTTCCGTCCAGCCGTAATGGTCGAGCACTGCGTCGCGGGCGTCTTCCTCGCGGCGGCTGCGCAGACGGCGCGGTTTGGTCAGCGCAAAGTAGATCGTACGGAACGAAAACTTGCGGCGGTCACCGCCTTTGCGGCGCGGCTCGGCGTAGTCACGGGGCTGATTTTTGGGCACGGTTCCGGAGATCATCATAAGTGGCTGATTTGTATAATTTTCTTAATTGAAGGGCCACTATAAATCGCAAAGCGTCAATTTGCAGTCACTTTTGTTAAAAAGTGTGAGCCACGCGTGAAAGCCGTCAATTAAGCGTAAAGCGCCCCCGCAGCATCGCGGCGGGGGCGTGGCTGGCAGATCAACCGACGTCGGTCAGCGGCGTCAGTTTCCAGATGTCGCGGTTGTAGTCCTGCATGGTCCGGTCGGTGGAGAAAAAGCCGCTTGAGGCCGTGTTCAGGATGCTCATCCGCGTCCACTTCGCGGGTTTTTCCCAGTCGGCGGCAACACGCTCCTGTGCTTCGACGTAGCTGCGGAAATCCGCCAGCGTCAGCCACGGGTCGTGCGGGTTGCGCAGGGCGCCGATAATGGCATCGAAAATACCCGGCTCATTGGTGTTGAAGTGACCGCATTCGAGCAGGTGCATGACCGCTGCGAGGTCGGAATCCGTGTCGATATAGTGTTGCGGGTTGTATTGGCGTTTCAGCGCTTCCACTTCGTCGGCTCTGAGGCCGAAGAGGTAGAAATTCTCTTCGCCGACCGCATCGAGGATTTCGATATTGGCACCGTCATAGGTGCCGATGGTCAGGGCGCCGTTCATCATGAATTTCATATTGCCGGTGCCTGAGGCCTCCTTGCCGGCGGTGGAGATCTGCTCCGAGAGGTCGGCCGCCGGGGCGATCACTTCCATTGCCGAGACCGAGTAATTGGGCAGAAAAACCATCTTCAGCCGGTCACCGATTTGCGGGTCGCGGTTAACCGTGGCGGCAATATTGTTGGCCAGTTTGATGATCTTCTTGGCCATGTCGTAGCCGGGTGCGGCTTTACCGCCGATCAGCACACAGCGGTTGACCATGCCGGCGGTGTCGCCGCGTTTGATGCGGTTGTAGAGGTGGATGACATGCAGGAGGTTCAGCAGCTGGCGCTTGTATTCGTGAATCCGTTTGACCTGGATGTCGAACAGCGAGTCGGTCGGAAACGTCACGCCGCAGGTTTTTTCCACCAGGGCTGACAGGCGCGCCTTGTTGGCCTGACGCATGCGCTGCCAATCGCTGTGGAAGGCCTTGTCATCGGCATAGGGTTTGAGCTTGGCGAACTGGCTGAGGTCGGAGACCCAGTCGTCGCCGATTTTCCCGCTGACCAGTGACGACAGGCCCGGGTTGGCGTGGGCAATCCAGCGACGCGGGGTAACGCCATTGGTTTTATTGTTGAATTTCTCCGGCCACAGCTCGTAGAAATCATGAAACAGGCCGTCGACCAGCAATTGTGAATGCAGGGCCGCCACGCCGTTGACCGAGAAGCTGCCGACAATGCCAAGATAGGCCATGCGGACCTGCTTGGTGTCGCCTTCTTCGATAATCGACATGCGTCGCAGGCGATCCGTATCGCCGGGCCAGCGGCTGGCCACCAGGGCCATAAAGTCTGCGTTGATGCGGTAGATGATTTCCAGCAAACGCGGCAGCAGGCGCTCGAACAGCCAGACCGGCCAGCGTTCCAGCGCCTCGGGCAGCAGGGTGTGGTTGGTGTAAGCCATGCACTTGCTGGTGATAGCCCAGGCTTCGTCCCAGCCCAGACCTTTTTCGTCGGTCAGAATGCGCATCAGTTCGGCCACCGCGATGGTCGGGTGTGTGTCGTTCATCTGAAAGACATTGCACTCGGCGAAGTCGCTGTAGTCCTGACCGTGGCTTTGCTCCCACAGACGGATCACGTCCTGCAGGCTGGCCGAGGCGAGGAAGTACTGCTGGCGCAGGCGCAGTTCCTTGCCGTTTTCACTGGCGTCATTGGGGTAGAGCACCATGGAGATATGTTCGGCGTCGTTTTTCGCTGCGACCGCTTCGGGGTAATCGCCGGCATTAAACTCGTCGAGATTGAAGGCGTCGGTGGCGGTGGCGCGCCACAGTCGCAGGGTGTTGACCACATCGTTGCGATAGCCGGAGATGGGCATGTCATAGGGCACGGCCAGCACATTCTGCGTATCGACCCAGTGGGTGCGCTTTTCACCGGCCTCGGTGGTGTAGGGCTCGAGACGACCGCCGAAGCGGACCACCTGGGTGTATTCCGGGCGGGAAATCTCCCAGGGATTGCCTTCACGCAGCCAGTGGTCCGGCGCTTCGGCCTGATAGCCGTCGTGGATTTCCTGACGGAACATGCCGTATTCGTAGCGGATGCCGTAACCGATCACCGGCAAGGCCAGCGTCGCACAGCTGTCCATAAAGCAGGCCGCCAGACGGCCGAGACCGCCGTTGCCCAGACCGGCGTCCGGTTCGGTGTTTTCGATGTCTTCCAGACTCAGGGCAAAGGACTGCATGGCCTCCGCGGTGGGCGCTTCGATATCGAGGTTCAGCAGGTGATTGCCCAGCGCGCGGCCGATCAGAAATTCCAATGACAGGTAGTAGGCCCGTTTGACGCCTTTGCCGTTGGTCGCAATGCGGCTCTCGCGCCAGTCACTCATCAGGCGGTCGCGCAGGGTCAGCGCCAGCGCCTCGTAGATATAGTGCGGCGCGCTGCTCGTATTCCGCCCCAGGTAGTAATTGAGATAGCGTTGAAAATCGGCCGACAGCGCATCGACCGAGACAGGCAACTCCGGCATTTCCGGCAGTACGGACGGGGGTGTTTGGCGTTTGGCAGTCACTTGGCTTGATCTCCGGATGTGATTAGGTGCTGTAGAGTTGAAGGTATTGCCGGGCACGTTGCCCCCAGCTGAAATCGTGTGTCATGCCGTTGTGCATAATCTGTTGCCAGAGCGCCGGCTGCTGGTAGTGCTCGAGCGCACGGGCGATGGCGTCAGCCAGTGAGGCGGCGTCGGCGGTGGGCATGACGAAGCCGGTGGCGGTGCCGTCATTGAGTGAGGCGGCATTGGTGTCGGTGACGGTATCGGCCAGTCCGCCGGTGCGGTTCACGATCGGAGGCGTACCGTAAATCATCGAATACATCTGATTCAGCCCGCAGGGCTCGAAACGCGAGGGCATCAGAAAACAGTCGGCGCCGGCTTCGATGAGATGAGCGAGGGTTTCGGAAAAACGCGTGCTGACGCCGACGCGTTGCGGGTAGCGGGCGGCCAGCACTTGCAGGCGGTTTTCCATCTCGCGTTGACCGGAGCCGAGGAAGACAAAATCCGCGTCGCTGTGGGTGAGGGTGTCTTCCAGCACGTCCAGAATCAGGTCTATGCCTTTTTGTCCGACCATTCGCCCGACAAAGCCGAACAGCGGGCGTTCCACAGCAGCGCCGTCCTGATCGGAAAAGAAATACTCACGTAGTGCGGCTTTGCAGGCGCGTTTGCCCGGTTGGGGCTTGTCGGCAGAAAAATGTGCCGGCAGGTAGGTGTCGGTCTGCGGATTCCAGTGCTGACCATCGACGCCGTTGAGAATCCCGCAGAGTTTGTCGCCGCGGGCCCGCAGGACGCCATCGAGGCCATGGCCTAATTGCGGGCTGCAGATCTCGCGGGCGTAGGTCGGGCTGACGGTGGTGATGATGTCCGCGTACTGCAGGCCGGCTTTCAACATGGAAAAATCGCCGTAAAACTCCAGACCGTCCGGATGCCAGAGCGTTTCCGGCAGGCGCAGGCGCTGGTAGAGGGCGGCGGGAAATTGCCCGGTATAGGCGAGGTTGTGGATGGTAAAGACACTGCGCGGGCGTTCATGCAGATCTGATAGCAGGGCCGGTACCAGGCCCGATTGCCAGTCGTTGCAGTGCACCACCTGCGGCTGCCAGTCCAGTCCGGCCAGGTTGCGCGCGACCAGCGCCACCAGGCGGGCAAAGACGGTAAAACGCTCGGCGTTATCGTGCCAGCCTTCGCCGTGCGGCGCGTTATAGGGATTGCCCGGGCGGTCGAACAGGGGCTGACAATCGACCAGATACAGCGGCAGCTCGAAGTCTTCGTGACGGGCTTGCAATAAGCGCACGCTGTGTGTGCAGCCGTCGCCGTCTATATCGTGGCGGGATATCAGCGTCAGATCACGCATTTGCCCGAGCACATCGCGGTAGGCGGGCAGAATCAGACGAATATCAGCGCCCTGATAGTGCAGCGCGTGGGGCAGGCTGTAGGCAACATCGCCCAGTCCGCCGGTTTTGTTAAGCGGGAAAACCTCGCTTGTGACAAAAAGGGTTTTCACAGGTGTTTCAGGTCCTTACCTTGTAAAACAGCGCGCCCAGCGGGGGCAGGGAGAGACTGACCGATTGCTCGAATCCGCCCCAGGGCACGGGTTCGGTGGGGAGGTTGTCGCCGGGGCTGACGCCTGAGCCGCCGTAGATCGTCGCGTCGGTGTTGAGCAGCTCGTGCAGTGTGCCCGCCGAGGGAATGCCGATACGGTAGTTTTCGCGCACCACGGGAGTGAAGTTCAGGACCACCACAATATCGTCCTGCTCGTCTTCGCTTTGCCGGATCAGGCTGACGACGGACTGGTCACAGTCGTCGCAGTCAATCCAGCGGAAACCCTCGGAGACAAAATCAAGGTAGTGCAGGCCCGGTTGTTCCCGGTAGAGCGTGTTGAGATCGCGGGTCAGTTGCTGCAGACCGGTGTGCCGGGGATTGCTGTCGGGCAGCTCCCAGGACAGGGCGGTTTTGACGTTCCACTCACTCCACTGACCGAACTCGTTGCCCATAAACTGCAGCTTCTTGCCCGGATGGGCGTATTGCCAGGCAAACAGCACGCGCAGGTTGGCAAACTTCTGCCAATCGTCGCCGGGCATCTTGCTCAGCATGCTGCGTTTCAGGTGTACGACTTCATCGTGTGAGAAAGGCAGGATGAAGTTTTCGGTCCAGGCGTAGATCTGGCTGAAGGTCAGCTTGTTGTGATGGTATTTGCGGTGAATCGGGTCTTCCTGAAAATAGGTCAGGGTGTCGTTCATCCAACCCATATTCCATTTCATGGAAAAGCCCAGCCCGCCCAGTTCCACCGGCCGCGAGACCATCGGCCAGGCAGTGGATTCTTCGGCAAAGGTGACAGCGCCGGGGAACAGACCGTGGACGATCTGATTCATCTCGCGCAAAAAGGCAATGGCCTCGAGGTTTTCCCGGCCGCCGTAGCGGTTCGGCAGCCAGTCACCGTCTTCGCGTGAGTAATCCAGATAAAGCATGGAAGCGACCGCATCGACCCGCAGGCCGTCGATATGGAATTCCTCGAGCCAGTAAACCGCATTGGTCAGCAGGAAGTTGCGCACTTCATTGCGGTCATAATCGAAGATCAGCGTGCCCCAGTCGCGGTGCTCGCCTTTGCGCGGGTCGGCGTGTTCGTAGAGCGGCTCGCCGGTAAAGCGCGCCAGGGCGAATTCGTCTTTGGGGAAATGGCCCGGCACCCAGTCGATAATCACGCCGATACCGGCCTGATGGCAGCGTTCGACAAAGGCGCGGAAGTCGTCCGCCGTGCCGTAGCGGCTGGTCGGTGCGAAATAACCGCTGACCTGATAGCCCCAGGATTCATCAAGCGGGTGCTCGGAGACCGGCATCAGCTCGATATGGGTGTAGTTGAGATGGCTGACGTAGGGAATCAGCTGGTCGGCCAGTTCGGTCCAGCTCAGGAAGCTGCCGTCGTCACGCCGGCGCCAGGACCCCGGATGCACTTCGTAGACACTGATCGGCGCGTGCTGCCAGTCAAAACCGGCGCGTTTTTCCATCCATTGCGTGTCCTGCCAGACGAAATCACTGTCACCTAGGGTGATGGAATGGCTTTCCGGACGCAGGCCCATGGCGCGGCCGTAGGGATCGCATTTGAGGGCGATGCCGCCGTGGCGGTTGCGGATCTCGAATTTGTAGTTTTCGCCGCCACCGAGGCCGGGGATAAAGAGCTCCCAGACGCCGCTGTCACCGAGCACCCGCATGGGGTGGGCCAGTCCGTGCCAGGCATTGAAGTCGCCGACCACGCTGACGCGCTCGACGCCCGGTGCCCAGACGGCGAAGGCACAGCCGTCCACGCCGTCCACGCAGGTCGGGTGTGCACCGAGAAAACGGTAGGCGTGAAAATGCCGGCCGCAGGCGAACAGATCCAGATCCAGCTCACCGGGAACCGGCAGAAAAGTGTAGGGCAGGATGTCGCTGTGGGGGCTTGCGGTGTGTTTTTCCTGCCATTCGATAAGCGGATGTGCCGGCACGCTGGCGCTGTCGGCGCGGAGTTCGAAAAGATCGGTGTCTGGCACGCGCTGCATGCTGCCCAGCCCGGCTACGGCGGCGCTTTCGGCCAGCGGCAAAATGGCCCGGATCAGGGTTTCGCCGTCAGCGCAGGGGTGACACCCGAGAAGGGTATGCGGGTCGTGGTGGCGGCCTTCATTCAGGCGCCTCAGTTGCTCAGATTCTGTCATGAAATAAGTCGTCCGCTGTCGGCCACACGTTGTCGTATGTGCGCTGCCAGCTCAGTTGTCAGGTCAGCGGCGTTGACTTGCCACTGCCAGTTGTTTTCGGTGGTGCCGGGTGTGTTCATGCGTGCCTCACTGCCCAGGCCGAGCAGGTCCTGTAAGGGAATAACGGCCAGATTCGCGCGGCTGTTCAGTGCTGTGGCGATCATGCTGTCGGTGACCTGCGACGGGTCGTCTGTGCCAAGTCGTTGCATGACATGTGCCTGAGTGCCTTCATCGAGGCTGTCGAACCAGCCGCGGGTGGTGTCATTGTCGTGTGTCCCGGTGTAGGCCACTGTTGCCGGCGTCATGTTTTCGGGTTTGTGCGGGTTGTCTTCGAAGGCATCGAAGGAGAACTGCAGCACGGCCATGCCGGGCAGGCCGAACTGCTCGCGCAGTGCATTGACCTCCGGGGTGATGACGCCCAGATCCTCGGCCACCAGCGGCATATCGCCCATCTGTTCGCGGAAGGTCTGTAAGAGCGCGGCGCCGGGCACTTTGCTCCAGTGGCCTTCCACCGCCGTGGGGCAGGCGGCGTCGATTTCCCAGACCGATTCGAGGCCGCGGAAATGATCAATGCGCACCAGATCAAACCAGCTGAAGTGAATCTTCAGGCGCTCGACCCACCAGTCAAAGCCGGCGCTTTGCAGGGCCTCCCAATCGTATTGCGGATTGCCCCAGCGCTGACCGGTCTCGGAGAAATAGTCCGGCGGTACACCGGCGACCACGTCCGGCTGGCCGGCGTCGTTCAGCTTGAAGTAGGCGCGGTGCGCCCAGACGTCGGCGCTGTCATGGGCGACGAAGATCGGCATATCGCCGAAAATGGCAATGCCGCGGCGGTTGGCTTCGTGGCGCACTTCAGCCCAGCGAGTGAACAGCTTGCACTGTTGCGCGGCAACCGCGTCTATGGCCGCGCGGTGCTGGTCGCAGAACGCCGCCAGCGCTTCGGGCTGGCGGTCGCGCAGTGGTGCGGGCCAGTCGAACCAGGGTGCGTTGTCAAAGTGCTTTTTCAGCACGGCAAACTGACAGTAGTCCTCCAGCCACCAGCGCTGGGCGGTTTTGAACCGGCTCAGGGCGGTTTCGTCGGCGGGCGCGGCGTCGCTGTCGTCGAACAGCGCGGGATTGATGGCAAAGGCAGAATCGCACAGATAGGGTGAACCACCGGCCTGCGGCACGCCGATCGGCAATACCTGCCAGAGCGCAATGCCGCTGTCGGCCAGAAAATCGAGCCAGGCCCGCGCTGCATCTGAAATCCTGCCGCCCGGCAGGGAAGTCGGGTGGAGCAGGATACCTGCCTGACGGGTGCCGGTGATGTTTCTGTCGATGCCGTTCATCTGCTCATCCTCGCCGCGATGTACTGCTGTGGTTGTTCCGTCTATTGCAATAAAAGCACATTTTTGTGCAGCGTATCAAAATAAACCGGCCGGCGTCGCGGCAAGCGGCTGACTCGTCGTGCGGTGTCCTGTCGGGGCGGTGATGACGTGCTGTCAGCAAACGGCATTTCGTCGTAGACTCAGCTCAGAAGGTGCAGAAAGGCGTGGCTGTATGCGCCCTGCTGCTGACAGTTTCCAACCACAAGGGTGATGTTATGCAGAATGAGGGACAATCTAACCCCGAGCGCTTTGTATCACGACTTACGCGTCAGACACTGGCTTTGGTGCTGGCCGGCGGTCGTGGCTCCAGGCTGAAAAATCTCACCGACTGGCGGGCCAAGCCGGGCGTGCCTTTCGGCGGTAAATTCCGCATTATCGATTTCGCCTTATCCAACTGCCTTAACAGTGGCATTCGCAAGATGGGCGTGCTGACGCAGTACAAATCGGACTCCCTGATCCGTCACGTGCAGAACGGTTGGGGCTTTATGCGCAGCGATATCGGCGAGTTCGTGCACATCATTCCGGCCCAGCAGCGCCTGCAGGAAGACTGGTATCAGGGCACTGCCGATGCCATTTACCAGAACCTCGATATTATCCGCAGTCACAATCCGGAATATGTGCTGGTGCTGGCCGGTGACCATATCTACAAAATGGATTATGGCCCGATGCTGGCCGATCATGTGGCCAATGAGGCGGACCTGACCATCGGCTGTATTGAAGTCAGCCGTGAAGAGGCCAAAGGCTTCGGTGTGATGGGTACGGACGATGAGCGGCGGATCCGCTCGTTCTGCGAAAAGCCCGAAGACCCGCCGACCATCCCGGGCCGGCCGGATACTTCGCTGGCCTCGATGGGCATCTACATTTTCAACACCCGTTTTCTTTATGAACAGTTAATCCGCGATGCGGATACCAGCGGCTCCAGCCGTGATTTCGGCAAGGATATAATCCCCCGTGTGATTGAGAACTACCGCGTTTTTGCCTATCCGTTTATGGACATGCAAAGCGGGCAGCAGGCCTACTGGCGTGATGTGGGTACCGTTGATGCCTATTGGGCGGCCAATCTCGAGCTGGCCGGCGTCAATCCGGAGCTGAATCTTTACGACAAAGACTGGCCGATCTGGACCTTTCAGGAGCAGGTACCGCCGGCCAAGTTTGTGTTTGATGACGACAACCGCCGTGGTCAGGCCATCGACTCGCTGGTTTCCGGCGGCGTGGTCGTGTCAGGCGCCACGGTCAAACGCTCCCTCTTGTCGACCAATGTGCGCTGCAACTCCTATGCGGTGATCAAAGACAGCGTATTACTGCCGGAGGTGAACGTGGGCCGCGGTGCGCGGATCTCTCGGGCAATCATCGATAAAGGCGTGATCATTCCGGAGAATATGGTCATAGGCGAGGATCCGGAAAAAGACCGCGAGCGCTTTCATGTCACGCCCGGTGGTGTGGTGCTGGTAACCGGCGAAATGCTGGGACAGCAGTTGCATTTTTCCCGCTGAGCCGGATGTCTGTCCGCACAGGCCGGCGCGCACCGTCGCCGGCCAGACTCTGATTTTTTCGTGCCGCTGCATTGTATTTTTCAATGCAAAGAATAGATCCCGTGCAGGGCAGGGCCTGTGTTTTCGTGTCTGCCGCCGGGGCTTTGAAAAGTGCCCGAAAATCAGCGGCTCACGGCCATTGAGGCGCGCGCAAATCTCTGTTTTGACAACAACTTGACGTGCGCTGCCGTCAGCTCCGGTGCTGTAATAAGAATGGACTTTAGATGACCAAATTTTTATAATCGAACGGATAACTTTCTACTTCCACTAACCTTCCACATGCCTCATGAAAATTAAAAACGGATTGAACATTCCGGTTTCCGGGGTGCCTGAGCAGAAGATCCACGATGGCCCGAAAGTGTCGTCGGTTGCGATTTTAGGTCGGGATTTCAACGGTTTAAAACCGTCCATGATGGTCAGCGAAGGCGATCACGTTAAGATTGGTGATCCGCTGTTTGTTGATAAGAAGAATCCGGGCGCGAAATTCACTTCGCCCGGTGCCGGAACCGTCAGGGCCATAAACCGTGGTCATCAACGTGTCCTGCAGTCGGTGGTCATCGATCTGGATGAAGACGAAGAATATGTCGACTTCACTCAGTACGAGGCCTCCTCGCTGGACACGCTCAGTGGCGAACAGGTCCGCGAACTCCTGCAGGAGTCCGGCGCCTGGACAACACTGCGCACCCGCCCGTACAGCAAGGTCCCGAAAACCGATTCCACACCACACTCACTTTTCATCACTGCAATCGATACCCGTCCGCTGGCCGCCGATCCGACGGTGATCATCGGCGAAGATCCTGAAGCGTTCATCAATGGCGTGCGTGTGCTGCGTCACCTGACCGAAGGCAAGATCTTCATCACTCAGGCCGAAGGTGCATCACTGCCGTCGGTGGATGTGAAAGGCGTTGAGACTCACAGCTTCAGTGGTCCGCATCCGGCAGGTCTGGCCGGTACCGCGATTCACTGCCTGGATCCGGTCGGTGCCGGTAAAACGGTCTGGCATATCGGCTATCAGGACGTTATGTCCATCGGTCGTTTGTTTACCACCGGTCGCCTGAACCTGAGCAAAGTCATCTCACTGGCCGGCCCGATGGTCAAAGAGCCGCGTCTGGTGCGCACCCGTGAAGGTGCCAGCACTGACGATCTGATCGCCGGTCAGATTAACGATGGTTCCGTACGCGTGATCTCCGGTTCCATTCTGGCCGGTTTCCGTGCCAATGGCTGGAGTGCGTATCTGGGTCGTTACAACAACCAGGTCTCTGTGCTGCAGGAAGGCCAGGAACGTACCTTCATGCACTGGGTGCGCCCGGGCCTGAAATGGTTCTCCTTCCTGAACGTGTTTACTTCCCGCCTCGATTCCTACCCCCTGACAACCTCGCAGAACGGCAGCCGCCGCGCGATGGTGCCGATCGGCTCTTACGAAGACGTGATGCCGCTGGATATTCTGGCCACACCGCTGCTGCGTTCGCTGCTGGTCCGCGACACAGACACCGCGCAAAAGCTCGGCGCGCTGGAGCTCGATGAAGAGGATCTCTCTCTTTGCACGTTTGTTTGTCACAGTAAGTACGAGTACGGCCCGGCGCTGCGTGCCTGTCTCGAAATTATTGAGAGGGAAGGCTAATGTTGAGAAAACTGCTTGATAGTATCGGTCCGTCCTTTCACGAAGGCGGTAAATTCGAGCGCTTTTATATCCTTTACGAGGCAGTCGATACGCTGCTTTACAGTCCGCCGGAAACCACGCCGCACGCGCCTCATGCACGTGATGCGATGGACCTCAAGCGGGTTATGGGTTACGTCTGGCTTGCGACCTTCCCGGTTATCCTGATGGCGTGCTGGAACACCGGCTTTCAGGCCAACTCGGCCATGGCTGCCATGGGCACCGGTGAGCTCGAAGGCTGGCGCGGTGCGTTGCTCGGCGGGATCGGTTATGACCCGGCCAGCTTCTTCGCCAACTTCCTGCACGGGCTGACGTACTTTCTGCCGATATACCTGACCACCTTTATCGTGGGCGGTCTGGCTGAGGTGGTGTTCTCGTTTGTCCGCGGCCACGAAGTCAACGAAGGTTTCTTCGTTACCTCTATTCTCTACACCCTGACCATGCCGCCTTCCATCCCGCTGTGGATGGTCAGCCTGGGCATCATCTTCGGTGTGGTGATCGGTAAAGAAGTCTTCGGTGGTACCGGTAAGAACTTCCTCAACCCGGCACTGGTCGGTCGTGCATTTCTGTTCTTCGCCTATCCGGCTGCGATTTCCGGTGACAGCGTCTGGGTCGCCGCTGACGGCTACTCCGGTGCGACACCGCTGGCCGCTGCCGCTGCCGGCGGTATGGAGCAGGTTGCGGCAGGTGGCTATTCCTGGTTTGACGCCTTTATCGGTTTTATTCCCGGTTCCATCGGCGAGACCTCAACACTGGCCATCCTGATCGGCGGTGCGATGTTGCTGATCACCCGTATTGCCAGCTGGCGCATCGTCAGTGGTGTCTTCATCGGTATGGTTGCCACATCGTTGTTGCTCAACCTGATCGGCAGTGACACCAACCCGATGTTCTCCATGCCTTTCTGGTGGCATCTGGTTACCGGTGGATTTGCCTTCGGCATGATCTTCATGGCGACAGATCCGGTTACCGCTGCCCACACCAACGCAGGTCGCTGGTGGTTCGGGATACTGATCGGTTTCATGGTGGTGATGATCCGTGTTGTGAACCCGGCTTATCCGGAAGGCATGATGCTGGCCATCCTGTTCGCAAATATTTTTGCGCCGCTTATTGATCACTTTGTCGTTCAGGCCAACGTCCGTCGTCGCCTGAAACGCCAAACACAGCGGGCGTGAGGTGAAATGAAATGGGATTTCTGAAAAAACTTTTTGATATGCCGAACGACAGCCGGGTCAAAACCGTCCTGGTTGCGTTTCTGCTCTGTCTGGTTTGTTCGCTGCTGGTGTCGACCGCTGCGGTGGCGCTGCGCCCCGTGCAAGAGGCAAACAAGCTGGCCGATAAACGCCGCAACATTCTGGAAATTGCCGGAATGATGCAGGAAGGCGCTGACGTCAACGAGCTGTTCAAACAAATCGAACCGCGCGTGATTGATCTGGACACCGGTGAATACGTCGATGACGTTGACGCTACTGCCTATGACCAACGCAAAGCGTCCAAGGATCCGGCACAGAGTAAAGCGCTGGCTTCTGACGAAGATATCGCCTCGATCCGCCGCCGTGCTGATAAGGCGACGGTCTACCTGGTGCGCAACGGCGATGAGGTTGAAACCATTATCCTGCCGGTTCACGGTTATGGTCTCTGGTCAACCATGTACGGCTTTATGGCGCTGGAAGGCGATGGCCAGACGGTCAAGGGTTTCGGTTTCTACGAGCAGGCTGAAACTCCCGGACTCGGTGGCGAAGTGGACAACCCCAACTGGAAAGCCCTGTGGCACGGTAAACAGGTCTATGACGAGAACGGCAACGTCGCCTTGCAGGTCATCAAAGGCTCTGTCGGTGACGCTACGCCGGATCCGGAACACAAGGTTGACGGTCTGGCCGGTGCCAGTCTGACCAGCCGCGGTGTATCCAATCTCGTTAAGTACTGGTTGGGCGAGCGCGGCTTCAAACCATTCCTCGAACAATTCAAGGGGTAATCTATGGACGCTGAAATCAAAAAGAATCTTGTCGACCCGTTGGTCGATAACAACCCGATTACGTGGCAGATTCTGGGGATCTGTTCGGCGCTGGCGGTAACAACCTCCATGAACACGGCTTTGCTCATGTCGCTGGCCCTGACCACGGTTGTTGCGCTGTCGAACTTCTCCATCAGTCTGGTGCGGGATCACACGCCGGGCAGCATCCGCATTATCGTGCAGATGATCATCATCGCCTCGCTGGTTATTATCGTTGACCAGTTTATGCGTGCTTATGCCTTCGATACGGCTAAAAAGCTGTCGGTCTTCGTTGGCCTGATCATCACCAACTGTATCGTTATGGGACGTGCCGAAGCCTATGCCATGTCGCATGGTCCGAAGCTGAGCTTCTTTGACGGTCTCGGTAACGGTCTGGGCTACAGCCTGGTGCTGCTGATCGTGGCCTTTATCCGTGAGCTTTTCGGTGCAGGATCACTGTTCGGTGTGCAGATCTTCGAACTGACGAAAGACGGTGGCTGGTATCAGTCAAACGGTTTGTTGCTGTTGCCGCCGAGTGCGTTTTTCATCATCGGTCTGCTGATCTGGGTTATCCGTACTTTCAAACCTGCTCAGGTTGAACAGCCCACATTTCGTATTCACGAAGAAATTAACCCGCAATTGGTGTAATCGATTATGGAAGCACTGCTCAGTTTGTTTGTGAAGTCCGTGTTTATCGAAAACATGGCACTGTCATTCTTCCTCGGAATGTGCACTTTTATTGCGATCTCGAAGAAGATAGAAACGGCGATTGGTTTGGGTATCGCGGTGGTGGTTGTACAGAGCATCACCGTGCCGGCCAATAACCTGATCCTCAATTACCTCCTGAAAGAAGACGCGCTCGGCTGGCTCGGTATTTACGGCGTCGATCTGACCTTCGTCGGTCTCATCAGCTACATCGGTGTGATCGCGGCGATCGTGCAGATCCTCGAGATGTTTCTCGATCGCTTCGTGCCGTCACTGTATGCCGCGCTTGGTGTGTTCCTGCCGCTGATTACGGTTAACTGCGCAATCCTCGGTGGTTCTCTTTTCATGGTGGAGCGTGACTACGATTTCGCTCAGAGCGTGGTGTACGGCATCGGTTCCGGCTTGGGCTGGGCACTGGCCATCACCGCCCTGGCCGGTGTGCGTGAGAAGCTCAAGTACAGCGATGTGCCTGCGGGTCTGCAGGGGCTGGGCATCACCTTTATTACGGTGGGTCTGATGTCGCTGGGCTTTATGGCCTTCTCCGGCATCCAGCTCTGATCGGGCACGTAATTTCACTACAGGATGGTACTTACACATGACTGAAATCGTACTCGGTGTGGTCTTGTTTACAGCCGTTGTGCTGGCACTGGTCGCACTTATTCTGTTTGCCCGTTCGCAGCTGGTTGCGACGGGCAACGTCAACATTCTCGTCAATGGCGAGAGAACGCTGCAGGCACCGGTCGGCTCCAAGCTGCTCGGCGCACTGGCAGAAAACAAACTCTTCGTTTCCTCCGCTTGCGGTGGCGGCGGTACCTGCGGCCAGTGCAAGGTCAAGGTACTCGAGGGCGGTGGTTCGCTGCTGCCGACCGAAGAGAGTCACATCAGCAAACGTGAAGCCGCTGCCGGCGAACGTCTGTCCTGCCAGGTTTCTGTTAAGCAGGATATGAAAATCGAAGTCGAAGAAAGCGTCTTCGGTGTTAAGCAGTGGGAGTGCACGGTTAAGTCCAACAACAACGTTGCGACCTTTATCAAAGAGCTGGTGCTGCAGATCCCGGAAGGGCAGACGGTACCGTTCCGTGCCGGTGGTTATATTCAGATCGAATGTCCGCCGCACACAGTGCACTACAAAGACTTTGACGTGGCCGAGGAATATCACCCGGACTGGGATAAGTTCAACGTCTGGCGTTATACCTCCAAGGTTGATGAGAAAGTCATCCGCGCTTATTCCATGGCGAACTATCCGGAAGAAAGCGACATCATCATGCTTAACGTGCGGATTGCCTCTCCGCCCCCGGGACGTGACGATATCAAACCGGGTCTGATGTCTTCTTATATCTGGAGCCTGAAGCCGGGTGACAAAGTCACAATCAGTGGTCCTTTCGGTGAGTTCTTCGCCAAAGATACCGATGCTGAAATGGTCTTTATCGGTGGTGGTGCAGGTATGGCGCCGATGCGCTCGCACATCTTTGACCAGCTCAAACGCCTGAAATCCAAACGTAAAATCACCTTCTGGTATGGTGCGCGTTCACTGCGTGAAGCCTTCTACGTGGATGATTTCAACAAGCTGGCTGAAGAAAACGAGAACTTCGAGTGGCATCTGGCACTGTCTGATCCGCTGGAAGAAGACAACTGGACCGGCTACACCGGCTTTATCCACGAGGTTCTGTACAAGAACTATCTGAAGGACCATCCGGCTCCCGAAGATTGTGAGTTCTACATGTGTGGACCGCCCATGATGAACGCCGCCGTTATCCGTATGCTCAAAGATCTGGGCGTGGAAGATGAAAACATCCTCCTTGATGACTTCGGTGGCTAAACGCCTGCCGTCCCTGCTGCCAGCGCTCTTGCTGGCAGCTTGCTCCTCCCAATCCGATCTGCCTGCCGGTGTCACTCTGACCGGTCATACCATGGGCACCAGCTACTCAATCACATTGGCAGATAAGCCGGCAGATATCAGTCCCGATGTACTGCAAACCGAGATTGATACGCGCTTGGAAGCCATTAATGCCGAGATGTCGACCTATATCGATGATTCGGTCATTTCCACCTTCAACCACACTGACACGACGGATTGGTTTCCGGTATCGGCTGACTTTGCTGATCTGGTTTCCGTGTCCTTGGAGATCAGTCAGGCCACTGAAGGGGCTTATGATGTGACGCTGGGGCCGTTGGTGGATCTTTGGGGGTTCGGGGGCGGTTCAGAGCAGGGTGAAGATCGTATTCCTTCGGCGCAGGAGATCGAGGCGACCCGCGCGCGTACCGGTTATGACAAGCTGTCGAGCCGGGCAGAGCCGTCGGCGATCCGCAAGGACCACGGCGATCTGGAAATTGACCTCTCGTCCATCGCCAAAGGCTATGGTGTCGATGAAATCGCCGGCTTGCTGGAGCAGCACGGGGTGTCGGACTACCTGGTCGAAATCGGCGGGGAGTTGCGCGTGAAAGGGCATTCACCACGCGGTGATGCCTGGAAAATCGCTGTCGAAAAGCCCGATGCAGGCCAGCAGAGCGTGCAGCGGGTGATCAGTGTCGGCGACCGGGCGATCGCCACCTCCGGTGACTACCGCAATTACTTCGAGAAAGACGGCAAGCGTTATTCTCACACGATCGATGCCCGTAGCGGGCGGCCTGTGATAAACCGGCTTGCTTCGGTCACGGTATTGGCCGATCGTGCCGCCTTATCCGATGGCTGGGCCACAGCGCTGATGGCGCTCGGCGAAGCGCGCGCGCCCGCGGTGGCGGAAAAAAATGAACTCGCCGCGTACTTTATCATCAAAGCTGACGAAGGTTTCCGGCTGGTCGAAACACCGGCATTTACGGCGCTGACGTCGGCCAACACACAGTAGCAGGTATTCATTATGCAACTTTTTCTAGCAACATCGTTGATTGTAGGTCTGGCCATCGCCGGCCTCGCCGCCGGCGTGATTTTCAGTAACAAGCGACTTAAGGGCAGCTGTGGTGGTCTGAGCGCGCTGGGGATTGAAAAAACCTGTGGTTGCGACAACCCCTGCGACAAGCGCAAGGCCAAAATGGCTGAAGCCGCGTTGCAGCAAGATCAGAAAATCGAGTTTCGTCCATAGTCATAATTCTTTCGGCTACCCGCCCCTTTGGGGGGGTAGCCGTTCAGATAGGGCTCTGGCAGATTGAAAGCAAGGCAGTCATTCGCCTGCCGGGCGTAAGAAGCCGGCAGTGAATTATCACCACCGTTCGCCTGATTGCAGGCGATGGATAAGAGGACAAGTTCTATGCTTCAATCGCTCCATGTCAGAGATTTTATGACCCGTTCCGTGCTGACGTTCAAACCCCAGCAGGACATAATCGACGCGGCCACCACGCTGGCCCTGCGTGGCTTCACCGGTGGGCCGGTGCTGAGTGACACCGGCGAGTTGGCCGGTATCCTTTCGGATACGGATTGCATCCGTGCGACCATCAAATACGGTTTCGACCCGGACTGGCGCGGTACCGTCGACGAATTCATGACCAAAAACGTCATCACTGTGGACATAGACGACAGCGTCCTGACCGTGGCCGAGCGTTTTTGTGAAAACCGTTTCCGGCGCTACCCGGTGATGAGTGACAACCGTCTGGTAGGGCAGATCAGCCGCATCGATGTGCTCAAGGCGCTCGGTACAATCAAACAACGGAAAACAGCCTGATCAAGCAGCTTTTCAAAGAGATTGAAGAGCCTGTTCGAAGCCTCCGAAAGGAGGCTTTTTTATTGCCTGGAATTAATGAAAGAAGTGCAATAACGAGGGCTTGAAACCGGCTCCGTTGTCCACAAATTTTAGTTAAGCCAAGACATACCATGAAATGGTTTTGTTAGTAATGAATAGTGTGGAGTGGAGTTATGTTTAATTCAGCAAACCTGTTTAACGAGAGTTTCTTTAATCAATTCCGTCAGCTCCAGTCAGAGCTGGAAAGTGCCTTCGGCAGCTTTCCGGAGATTGCCGATATCCGTCAGGCCGCACGTCAGGGTTTTCCCCCGACCGTGGTCTCGGACAAGGACAACGAAGTGAGCGTGAAGCTTTACGCAGCAGGCTTTAACGCGGATGACTTCGACATCACCCTGGAAAAGAACCTGCTGAAAATTCAGGCCGCGCGTGGTGACGCGGCAGAGTCCTCAGCCGAAGAGGGCGAAAATGTCCGTTATCACCTGCGTGAACGCCGGGCCGATAAGGTAAATCGTGTGGTGACGCTGCCTGATGACTGCGATATGGAAAATGTGAATGCCGAATATAAAAACGGTGTGCTCACAGTAACGGTTGCCAGAAAAGAAAAAGCACGTCCGCGTGTAATTTCGGTTCAATAAAAGGAGGCTTTAAAAATGACTGACTCAATTAATCAGAATCAAAACACCGATGTTTCTGTCACTAATGCCGAATCCGGCATTCAGGAGAAACGGTCTGCTGATGATACGAGCGTGGTTAAGGTGCGTCCTTTGGTTGATGTGCGTGAAGATCAGGACGGAATCGCGCTGATCGCAGAATTGCCCGGGGTGACACCGGATCAACTTTCGATTGAGATCGACAGTGACATGCTGCTGATTGAGGGCGCGGTTGATCCGGCGCTCAGCGGCGGCCGGCCGGCCAGGTTCTCGCGGCGTTTCACCCTGAGCCGCGAACTGGATACGGATGCGGTGGAAGCAAAGCTCAATCAAGGGTTGCTGACGCTGCGGATTCCCAAGCGCGCCGAAGTGCGGCCGCGGCGGATCGAGGTCCGGGCCGCTTGAGTCTGAGTGCCTTAGCGCTGTGGAAAAGCCCCGCTTTGCGGGGCTTTTCTTTGTCCCGAATTGGCAAATGTTTACCGATTGCCGGAATTTTCTGATTCAGACAGGCTGTAGATTGCCGATAACAGCATGCGAATCGCGCGTGTGCGCATGGCTTTTTACGGATCTTTTATGAAATTTCCTATGACTACGCTGGCTCTGTCACTGATGCTGGCGGCACCGGCCACCTCCTTGCTGGCCTCGGATGATATCGTCTACAAGATTATCGGCGGTGATACGGCTGATATCAGCGACTATCCCTCACTGGCTCCGCTGCTATACGCTGACGGCGCGGATCGCTACAGTCAGTATCAGCGGCAGTACTGCGCCGGTAATTTCATTACTGAGCGTTGGGTGCTGACCGCCGCGCACTGCATGTTCGACAGCTCTTACAATCAGGTGAGCAGTGATGACATCAGTCTGCTGGCGAATGTCACCGACCTGAGTGTCGGCGGCGAAGAGCTGTCGGTGGCCAATATCTACGTGCATCCGGATTACTCACCGGGGGTGGTCGACTCGGCCAATGACCTGGCTCTGATCGAGCTGGAAGCGGACGCGGATGTCACGCCCATGAGCCTGTTCGTCGGCGATCTGCCCGCCGGCACCTCAGTCTGGCTGGCCGGTTGGGGTGCGACGGAGTATGACGAACGCACTTACGAGGCCAGTGGCTACCCGACCGAACTGATGGACGTGAGCATTCCGGTGGTCAGCAATGACGATTGCAATGCGGCGTTTGAATCCAGCGGTATCCAGATCGCTGATTCCCAGGTCTGTGCCGGTCTCGACGAGGGCGGTAAGGACAGTTGCGCCGGTGACAGCGGTGGTCCGATGATGGTCGAGGTCGACGGCGAGCTTGCCCAGGCCGGTATTGTCAGCTTCGGCGCCGGTTGCGCGGTGGCCGGTTATCCGGGTGTGTATACCCGTGTCAGCGCCTTTACGGACTGGATTCAGAGTTACACTTCAACCGGCGGGCTTGACGGAGCAGCCGCTTCTTACGACAGCGGCAGCTCATCCTCTTCGTCCTCCGGCGGCTCCGGCGGCTCCGGCGCTTTTGCGCCCTGGCTGCTGTTCTTAGCTCTGCTGCGCCGTCGCTTCCACCGGTAAGGCAATGGCGATCAGACGCTGCGTGCCGCCGGCGCGCAGCGTCTGTAGCGGATAGCAGGTAATCAACACCAGGCCCGGCCGGTCCGCTTCGACCAGCAGTTGATCGCGTTGTGTATCGGCGATTTCAATCTGCGCGAAGCGGTACACGCGGGTTTTGCCGTCGGCCAGCGTCAGCCTGATCTCGTCACCGATGTGCACGTCACCGAGAAAACCCATATGCGTGTCCCGGTGACCGCCGATCACCACCACGTCTTGCATCTTGGGGTTCAGTCTGGCCGGTCCGAAGGCCATGGCTTCACCACTGCCTCCCTCCATCACATACAAGGTCGTTTGCGTGCCGAACTGCAGACGACCGCTGACGCGGGTATCGGCCCAGGGCCAGGGCCGCACCGGCGCGCCGTCGTTCAGCATCGCCCGGTACGCGCCCGGCAGAATCCATTGCGCCAGCGTCGCCTTGGCGCTGTACCAGCCCGCCTGCGCCAGCAGGGCTGCGCCGCTCAGGGCCAGCAAAAACACAATGTGACGGCGTTTCATGCGCGTTTCCACGGATAGCGCAGGGTGACGCCGGCGATAGCCAGCAACAGCAGACCACTGATAATGCGCAGCGGCAAGGCCAGTCCGGTTTGCGGCATAGCGATGGCGCGGCGTGTGTCGGTGCCGGCCGGCAGCAGGTTGGCCACCTGATGGTCGCGTAGCGGGAGGTCGTGGTCCCGTGCCGGTGTGGCTTCGACGGCGAGAAACGCGGTGTAGGGGCTCAGCACCTCGTGTTCCAGCGACAAGGCGGTAATCTGCCGGCGGTATTTATCCGGTGTGTTCTCCAGCCATTGTGCCTGACTGAGCTGTTTGATCTGCCGGTCCGCCCACAGGCTGCTGATCGCCGCCGGCGCGGGCAGCGCCTGATCGGTGCGCAGGGTTTGTGACCAGGGCGCATCGCGCAGACGGCCTTTGACCTGTATCTCACGGGTGCTTTCCGGCAGACGCAAAAACACCGTGTGGCTGCGACCGGCATAGAGATCGGGGAGCGCAAAATCGCTCAGGGCTGTGCCGCTGTCCTTATCCGTGATGCTGATTCCGCTCATCACCGGCACGGCGAGGCTCCGGGTCAGCTGTTCAATCTGTCCGGCAATCTGCTGTTCGTCGGCAATATGGGTGAGCAGGCCGCGTCCGCTGCGTGCCGCCAGACTCAGAAAATGCCGGTTCGGCGCCTGGCCTATGGCGACCGGAAACAAGCGCGCGTTGCCGCGCAGACGGGCGATCAGACGGACCAGCTGGCGCTCATTGGAGACACTGCCGTCAGTGAGGAATATCACCTGACGCAGGCGATCGGGCTGCTGACCCTGAAACGCCATATGTAGTGCATTACTCATTTCGGTGCCGCGATCGGCCTGCAGGGCATCGATAAAGGTCAGCGCCCGGGCGCGACCTTGTGCATCGGCGGCGATGGCGGTTGGGCTCATCGCCTGGGCCTGGGTGTCAAAGCGGATGATGTTGAGCAGGGTGTCGCTGTCGAGCTCACTGACCGCGCGGGCCAGTGCGCGTTTGGCGGCGCGGATCGGCGCGCCGGCCATGGAGCCGGAGGTGTCGATGACCAGAATCAGTTCACGCTGCAGCGCCGCCGGGGGCGCGCTGCCGGCCGGCGGCTCCAGCGTCAGCATGGCGTAGCGCTGGCCGGACTCACTGCGGTGCAGGAACAGCCCGCTGCCGGGTGTGGCGCTGGCCGGGCGGGCCCAGCTCAGCACAAAGTCCCGGTCCATCGGTGCCTGTGTCTGCTTGAGTGCGATCTGCCGGGTATGGCCGTGCCCGCTGATCGCAAGGCTGTGGCTGGTGCTGCTGACCGCAGGCATTTGCGCGGCGCTGTGCAATCGGGCCGAGAGTTCAAACACCGGCTGGCTGGCGCCGCCGGCCGGGCGTTGCGGCGGATTGGTCATGGCGCTGTCGTCGCTGTCCGGATAGCGGGGGTTGTAGCGCGGTGTCAGGGTGGTCGGCAGGCGCAGGCTGAACTGATCGTCAGTCTGCTTTGCCGTCTGGTAGTAATTGAGTTCCACCGAGACGCTTTCACCGGGCGCGATATTGGCGATGGCGGCGCGGAACAGATTGCTCTGCTGGCGGCGTACCACGGCGGCGACCTTGCCCTGATCGCGTGCATCGCTGAATTGTCTGACGGCTTCTTCGCGCTCCAGAATGCGCCCCTCGATACGGCGTTCGCCAAGCAGTATGGTCATATTGCGTACCGCGGCGTCGACCGGCAGGGGGAAGACATACTCGCCGTTGATCCACTGATCGGTGGTGTTGCGGAATTCCTGTACCATTTGCACGTCTGCGACCACCCCGGCGATCTGCATACGGATGCGTGAACGGGTCACCAGGGCGTCGACGGCTTCATCCTGCGTGAACAGAAACAGGGTGCCGGCCTTGATCCGGCTGTAATCGGGCTGTACGGGGGCGGCTTGCGCGCCGATAGAGTTTAAAAGCAGCATGCCGGCAAACAGCAGCAGGGCATGGCGGAAAACGGATTTGCTGAGCGGGTACATAAGCGGTCTCTCCTTGTGGTGTCTGAGTGTGATTACAGCAGCGCAATCGGACATGCCGGGGACCGCAAAGGGGATCAAATCAGGCGCAATTATGACCAAAAGTGACTATGGCTGACGCAGTACGCAATATTGTTCTGATCGAAGACGAACCGGCGCTGGCGGATAACTACCGCGAAGCACTGACTGCGGCCGGTTACCGTGTGACGCATTACCCGGACCGCCCCTCGGCCGAAGCCGCGCTGGCCGCCGCTTTGCCGGATCTGGTGATTGTCGATATCGGGCTGGGCAATGAGTACGAGGGCGGATTTGCGCTCTGTCAGCATCTGCGTGCGCGTTCGGCGACGCTGCCGATTCTGTTTCTGAGTGCCCGCGACAGTGAAATCGATGTGGTCTCGGGGCTGCGTCTGGGGGCTGACGATTACCTGACCAAGGACATCAGTCTGGCGCAGCTGCTGGCCCGTGTGGCGGCCTTGTTCCGGCGTATCGATGCATTGGCGCAGCCGCAGACCTCGCGGGACAGCGGCCGGCTGAGCATCGATGAAGCGCGCCTGAGTGTGCGCTGGTGCGGGCAGGCGGTGGCGCTGACGGTCACGGAATTCTGGCTGGTGTTCGCGCTGGCCCGTCACCCCGGTCAGGTCAAAAGCCGCGCGCAGCTAATGGAGGCCGCCAATCTGGTGCTCGATGACCACACCATCACCGCCCATATCAAACGGATCCGGCGCAAGTTTCAGGCGCTGGACCCGCAGTTTGATGCGATCCGCTCGGTGTACGCGGCCGGCTATCGCTGGGTCGACGAGTCGTAGTGAAGCTCCGGACACAGCTTCTGATTACCGGTCTGCTGGTGCTGGCACTGCCGCTGGTGACCTGGGTTTACGTGCGCGAGCTCTACGATGTGCTGCGCGAGGCGGGGTTGCGTGAGTTGTCCGTACGGGCCGAGGCGGTGGCCAATGTGCTGGCGCGCAGTCCGGAGCAGGTGCTGTTCGCATCAGGGCAGGCCGGACCGGTGTTTTATGCCGAAGCCACGCCCCGCGCCCTGACTCTGGACGGGTTCGCGCAGGACTGGGACAACCTCAGTCGCGCCCCGCTGGTGTTTCCCGCTGCCGCAGCCGGTGAGTCCCTGTCCGTGCGGCTGGCGGCCAGTCCGCGGCAGTTGTTTCTGTACTTGCGGGTCCGTGACGACCGGGTGCTGATGCACGACCCGAACCGCGGCCGTGCGGTCAGCGGCGATCGTCTGTTTTTGTCCTTTAGCACCGCTTCCGGGGCGACCTTGCACTATGTGTTCCGCGCGATTGCGCCGGGCCGGGTCGCGGCGCTGCGCATTATCGATGCCGCCGCCGACGGCGACTGGCGGGTGCTGGCCGATGATGTGGTGCAGGCCTTCTGGGACAATACCGGCGATGGTTATGCGCTGGAAATCCGGCTGCCCTTACCACCGCCTTTATCGCTGCTGTCGTTTGATATTGGTGATGTGGATGAGCCCGGTGAGGCCGCACAGGCCTTGCCGGTCGCGGCCGCCGGGCAGTTGTTGTATCCGCTTGCGGCGCCGGGCCGGGCTACTGCGGCATTGGTGCCGGCTGCCCATCGCCTGCGTTTGTATACGGATTCGGGTTGGCTGCTCAGTGATACCAACCGGCTTGCCGAGACGCCCTCCGGACAACATCTGATTGACCCGCGCCGTGCCGGCCTGCCGACCGCCTTGCTGTACCGCTTGCTGACTTATATGACCGCCGGCAGCGGCGCCGGGGCCGGTCTTGCGCCGCCGCTTGAGGCTGAGCGGGCGCCGGATGTGCCGGTTGCCGGCGCGGCACGCAGCGGCCGTTACCGTGCGCAGGGGCGATTGCTGCTGGCGGTTCAGCAGCCTTTGCCCGGCGGCGGGACGGTGTTGTTGGAGGCCGCGGACGAATCGGTCAGCGCGGTGGTCAGCAGCACGCTGGTGCGTTTGTTTGCGGTACTGATGGCCATAGTCACGGGCTTGTTTGTGATGCTGATGGTCTATGCCGGGCGTCTGAGCCGGCGCATTGCGCGTATCGGCGACGCGACCCCTGATGCGCTGCAAGCCGACGGGCGTATCGAAACTGAGCTGCCGGATGCGCAGCGCCGCGACGAACTCGGTGAGCTGTCACGCAATATTTCGACGCTGCTGCAGCGTCTGCGTAACTACACCGATTATCTGCAGTCACTCGGTGCCAGGCTGACGCACGAGCTGCGCACACCGCTGGCGGTGGTGGCGACCTCGCTGGAGAGTCTCGGCAATGCGCAGGCCCGCGGTGACGACGGGCAAACCTATCTGCACCGTGCCAACGATGCGACCCGCCGCCTGCAATCGATTATCCGTGCCATGAGCGAGGCCACCCGGCTGGAGCAGCTGGCGCGGGAAGCGGAGTTTGCGCCACTGGATCTGCGCGACTGGCTGCAGGCGGTGCTGCCTGTCTATGCTGATCTGTACGCCAGCCATGTGTTCAGGGCGGTCCTGCCGGAAACGCAAGAGCCGGTTTACGTAAATGCCTGCGCCGATCTGTTGCAGCAGGTGCTGGATAAGCTGATTGCCAATGCGGCGGATTTTGCCCCGGCCGGTTCGGTGCTGGAGTTGCGTCTGCAGGCCGATGCGCAGGAGGCAGGTCTGGCTGTGTTGAATGAGGGGCCGCCGTTGGCACCGGCGCTGGAAGGGGCGTTGTTCGAGCCCATGACCAGCGTGCGCGACAATCAGCGCGGTGGCGGTGAGCCGCATCTGGGATTGGGCTTGTATATCGTGCGCTTGCTGGTGACCGCGCACGGCGGACAGGTGGCGGCGAAAAACCGCCCCGGCGGGCAGGGCGTGGAAGTCGCGGTGTCCTTACCGCGACTGCTTAAATCCTGATCAGCTTTTGCCGTTCCAGGTGCGGACACGACCGGTGTCCACATGCACAAAACCGGAGCGGGCATAGTAGCCGACGCCGCCGCCTTTGCGGTTCAGCGCGGCGTCGCGGACATGCTTGAGTTGCACGCCGGGGATGCGGATATCGGCGGCTTTGCCGTACATATGGAAACTCTTCTTGGCCACGCCGCCGTTGCGCGCACGCAGGGCTTCGTTGGTGGCCGGAGAACGGTAACCGGAGAACAGCTCAATACCGTGCGGTGCTTCGACCAGCGCGTGCACATCATGCAGCACATCCAGCAGGGCCGGGTCGATGGGCAGGATTTCGTTGCGCCGGTGGTCACGCATGACGCGGCTAATCTCTGCCAAGGGCTCGCTGAGGTACTCACCCTGACTGAAATACACCGTATCGACGGATTCGCCGGTGTGCATGTTTTTCAGGTAGATACGCCGCTCCGGCTGGGTGTTGGCGAATAAGGCGGTGGAACTGAGACTGCCGGCGACGGCACCGGAAATGGCAAGGCTGGTACGCAGAAAGCGTCGGCGATCGGCGTTTTGCATAGGACCCTAACTCCTGAACGACTGCACAAAATCAGCGCGAACTATAGCACAGTGTCCGGGAATTGACACCGCGCCCTGAGCCTAGTCAGAGCGCGGTTTGCCGCCTTTTTGTCAGCCGCTCAGAGTGATCCGGCCGGGTCGATCTGCTCGGCAAGTGCCAATAAAGTGGCGGCTGTGCCGGGGTCTTTACCGGCCGCCACCAGCGCATGGTCGAGGGTCGGGTCAATACGGTAGTTGTCGGGGTAGAGCTCCAGCTGCCCGTCATCGCGCACCCAGCTGGTCAGGTACATCAGGTAAATCGGCAAGGGTTCGTTGAGGGCGTAGGCGCGTCGTTCACCGCTATCGACTATGCGCGAGACCTGTCCTTCATGAACGCCGTTTTTGGCCAGTAGGTGACGGGCCAGACGGTCCGGTTCCTTAAGTCGTACGCAGCCATGGCTGAAGGCACGTACATCCCGGTTAAACAGGTACTTGTAAGGCGTGTCGTGCAGATACACCAGATACTTGTTCGGGAACATGAATTTATACCGCCCCAGCGAATTGTAATCGCCGCCGGCCTGTTGCAGGCGGTAGGGGAAGTCCGGTGAGTTGAGCAGTTCGTCGTCAATCTCGTCCCAGTCGATCACCCGGTTGCCCTGCAGTGCGCGCAGCCCGATACGCTGTGCGTAAGTGCGGTCAGCCCTGATTTTGGGCAGGATCTCCTCGCGGGCGATACGTGTCGGGATGTTCCAGTTCGGATTCAGAATGACCTGATCCATGGTGTCGGCGAAGGTCGGGGTTTGCCGGCTGCGTTTGCCGACCACTACCGGCATGCTCAGGGTGCGTTTGCCGTCTTCGATCAGCGACATTTCAAAGGCTGCCGAGTTGACGAAAACGTGGGTTTTCGGGAAGTCCCGCGGCGTGGTGCGCCAGCGTTGCAGATTCAGCGCAATAGTGCGGGCGATCGATTCCGGCGAACGGTTCAGTGCTCTGACGGTTGCCGGGCCGACAATGCCGTCGGCTTTGAGACCGCGGGCTTGCTGGAATTCACGCACGGCCTGATCGACGCGGCTGTCGAACAAGGGGTAAGCCCTGTCGATTGCGCTGAGGGCCAGCAGGCCTTCGCTTTCAAGGCGTTGCATCAAGGCGCCGACGGCCGGGCCTTCATCGCCGCTGCGTAAAATGACCTGTGAACTCAGGGTCAGCGGCTGCTCGCGTGTGAGGTTGTACTGGTAAGCCTCACGCAGACGCGCATACTGGGGATGATCGGGACGTAAGGCATCAAGCAAACCGCTGGCCTGACCGCTGCGCTGCAGTTGCCGGATCAGGGCGACAGCATCGACCGGCGCCGCGCGCAGTTTCCAGTTGTTGCCCAGCGCTGTCGCCGGCACCAGTTGTCCTGACAGGTCGCGGACCGCAGTCACCAGCGCGTCGGTAATCATCAGATCGAGCACGGCGCCGCGCTCCGGTTCGCTCTGTAACCGGCGGATGTTTTCGGCGTGGTAGCGCCAACGCGGCAGGGCGTCCCAGCGCAGGTCGTCCAGCGCGCTGAGCAGGTCATCCATCCAGACCGGGCTGGCTCTGTGGCTCGTCCAGAGTTCCCGGTAGCTGTTTTGTTCGTAGAGCTGGCGTACAAAATCCGGGCTGTAGAAGCGGCCCGAGTAAATCAGCTGCCGGTTGACGGCGTTTTCGTCGCTCTGAATCCATTCAGAACGAAATTCCGGAGCAACCGGGGCTTGCGGGGCGTTTGTTGTGATTGCGTTTGCGGGAGCGCTCAGAAGCGACAGCGCCGCCAGCAGCGGGAGTGTGCGGATATACAGATCCGGGCTTTTCGGCAGTTCAGGCATTGTTCTTATTATCTCTTTATGCACAGGGTCTCCGGGCGCACGGGTGGCGTCCTGCCAAATCCCCTAAATGGGTGATGCTGAACTTAACGGCGGTTGGGCCGGCGCGCTTGACGCTTGGGGGCGCCGTTTGTATTAGCGGATTGTTAAATTGCCAAAGAGTACAGAAAACGGGGCTGAGTCCAGAAAGCTTGTGGGAGAGTTGGCAATTTGCGCTAGACTCAGCGGTTTTGCCTTCGACAGGAAATTCACGGTTACGCCATGAGTGCTGAATACAATGCGTCTTCGATAGAAGTTCTGAGTGGTCTTGATCCGGTCAAGAAGCGGCCGGGGATGTACACCGATACCACGCGGCCCAATCACCTGGCACAGGAAGTCATCGATAACAGCGTTGATGAGGCGCTGGCCGGGCATGCGAAGAAGATCGAAGTCACGCTCTACAAGGACGGCTCACTGGGCGTGGTTGATGACGGTCGCGGGATGCCGGTGGACATGCATCCGGAACAGAAAAAGCCCGGTGTCGAGGTCATACTGTCAACACTTCATGCCGGCGGTAAGTTCTCCAACAAAAACTACCAGTTCTCCGGCGGTCTGCACGGGGTCGGGGTGTCGGTGGTCAATGCGCTGTCCAAGCGCCTGGAAGTGACCATCCGCCGCGGCGGGCAGGAATTTCAGATCGCTTTCGAAAACGGCGAGAAAGTCGAAAGCCTGCATCCGCTCGGACAGGTTGGCAAACGCAATACCGGCACGTCCATCCGCTTCTGGCCGGATACCACTTACTTTGATTCCGGCAAGTTTTCCGTCAGCCGCCTGGTGCATCTGCTGCGCGCCAAAGCGGTGTTGTGCCCCAATCTGCTGGTGCGTTTTATCGATGAGAACAGCGGCGAAACGCAGGAATGGTGTTACGAGGACGGCCTGCGCGATTACCTGCAGAGCACGGTCGCCGGTTATGAATTGCTGCCGGATGCGCCTTTTGCCGGAAGCATGGCATCGGACCAGGAAGCGGTTGACTGGGCGCTGATCTGGTTGCCCGAAGGCGGCGAGCTGGTGCAGGAAAGTTACGTCAATCTGGTGCCCACGGCCCAGGGCGGTACCCATGTGAATGGGATGCGTACCGGGCTGACCGAGGCGCTGCGGGAGTTCTGCGAGTTCCGTAATCTGTTGCCGCGCGGTGTCAAGGTCGCGCCGGAAGATGTCTGGGACCGGCTCAGTTTTGTGCTCTCGGTCAAGCTGGCTGATCCGCAGTTCTCCGGACAAACCAAGGAGCGTCTCTCCAGTCGCGAGGCGGCGGGCTTTGTCAGCGGCGTGGTCAAGGACGAATTTCTGCTGTGGCTGAATCAGCATCCCGAGACCGGCGATCATATTGCGCAGATGGTGATCACCGCGGCGCAGAAGCGTATGCGCTCGGGCAAAAAGGTCGTGCGTAAGAAAATTTCACAGGGACCGGCCTTGCCCGGCAAGCTGGCCGATTGTGCCTCCGGTGAGCCCGGACGCAGCGAGTTGTTTCTGGTCGAGGGGGACTCGGCCGGCGGATCGGCCAAGCAGGCCCGTGACCGTGAGTTCCAGGCCATCATGCCGCTGCGCGGTAAGATCCTTAACACCTGGGAGGCTGACCCCGATCAGCTGCTGGCCTCGCAGGAAGTGCACGATATTTCCGTGGCCATCGGCCTTGAGCCCGGCTCGGATGATCTGTCGAAGCTGCGCTACCACAAAATCTGCATTCTGGCCGATGCTGACTCGGATGGGGCGCATATCGCGACCTTGCTTTGCGCGTTGTTCCTGCGCCATTTCCGCCCGCTGGTCGAAGCCGGTCATGTGTTCGTCGCTATGCCGCCACTGTACCGGGTGGATGTGGGTAAGGAGGTCTATTACGCCATTGACGACAGCGAGCGCCAGGCGATTATGGACCGCATCGAGGCTGAGAAGAAAAAGGGTAAGGTGACGGTGACACGCTTTAAAGGTCTCGGCGAGATGAATCCCATGCAACTGCGTGAAACCTCTATCGCGCCGGATACACGCCGTCTGGTACGCCTGACCATCGAGCCGGGCGACGAGACTAACGCGCGCATGGATATGATGCTGGCCAAAAAGCGCGCCGCCGACCGCAAAAGCTGGTTGGAAGAGAAGGGTAACCTGGCCGAAGTCTGAGGCTGACCGGACGTGTTTGCCGGGGCTGCCGCCGTCGCCGGCCGCTTCTGCCCGGATGCGCTTGCAGCGCGGTTTTGTCCGGTAGGGGGCCAGGCCTGTATGACTTGCTACGTCTTTTTACCAATGTAAGTTAGACAGGCCGAAATTGTTACAGTAAAATTCCGACGGTTGTGGCGTATTTAACGCGCGCCACGTTCACTTCCAGTATTTACAAAAGCGGGAAAAGCCCAGCGGTTTTTCCCGCTTTTGTGTGTGTCCGGCGACGAGAGGCTTACGTGCAGATACCGGCTTTATTGGTGCTAGAAGATGGCACTGTCTTCAAAGGGAAATCCATTGGCGCTGAAGGCGTTTCGACCGGTGAGGTGGTGTTTAACACCGCGATGACCGGCTATCAGGAAATCCTTACTGATCCATCCTATGCCCGTCAGATCGTCACCCTGACGTATCCGCATATCGGCAATGTCGGTACCAACGACGAGGATGCCGAATCACGCGGCACTTTTGTTGCCGGTCTGGTTATCCGTGATCTGCCGCTGGTGGCCAGCAACTTCCGCAGTCAGGCCTCGCTCAGCGATTACCTGAAACAGCGCAATGTGGTCGGCATCGCCGATATTGATACCCGCAAACTGACGCGTCTGCTGCGTGAGAAAGGCGCCATGGCCGGTTGCATCATTGCCGGCGAGCAGGTCGATGAGGCCCGCGCGCTGTCCGAAGCCAAAGCCTTCCCCGGGCTTAAAGGCATGGATCTGGCCAAAGAGGTTTCCGCAAGCGAAGCCTACGAGTGGACCCAGGGCAGCTGGCAGCTCGGCAGCGGTCTGCCGGCGCCGGCCGCCGCAGAAAACTGCCGTTTTCATGTGGTGGCCTGGGACTACGGCGTTAAACACAACATCCTGCGCATGCTGGCTGACCGCGGCTGTCGCCTGTCCGTGGTGCCGGCACAGACACCGGCCAGCGAGGTGCTGGCGATGAATCCCGACGGGATTTTCCTGTCCAACGGCCCCGGCGATCCCGAGCCTTGTGACTACGCTATTTCCGCCATCGGTGAAGTGCTTGAATCCGGCAAACCGTTGTTCGGTATCTGCCTCGGACATCAACTGCTGGCGCTGGCCTGTGGTGCCAAAACGCGCAAGATGGAGTTCGGTCATCACGGCGCTAACCATCCGGTACAGGATCTGGAAAGCGGTGTGGTGATGATTACCAGTCAGAATCACGGATTCGCTGTTGATGAGGCGTCGCTGCCGGGCAATGTTAAAGCCACGCACCGTTCGCTGTTTGACGGTACGCTGCAGGGCATTCATCTGACTGATAAGCCGGCGTTCAGCTTTCAGGGGCACCCGGAAGCGAGTCCCGGTCCGCATGATGTGGCGCCGCTGTTCGATCACTTCATCGAACTCATGGAACAGAATAACTGAGGAATATAAGCATGCCATTGACTCATCATCCGCTCGTTAAGGAATTTCCTGAGCACAAAGACCTTATCCACGCCCGCAAGGTGGAAGATCAGCACTTCGCTCAGCTGATGGACAAGTACGAAGAGCTCGATAAGTCCGTTTACCGCATTGAAAGCGGTGAGGAGCCGACCGGGGACGAGCGCCTCGACGCATTGAAAGTGGAACGCGTAGCGCTCAAAGATGAGCTCTACAAATTGATTTCCGCCTGACCGAAACTGAATTTCCATGCCAAAAAGAAGTGACATCAAAAGCATTCTGATCATCGGTGCCGGCCCGATTGTAATCGGCCAGGCCTGTGAGTTTGACTACTCCGGTGCTCAGGCTTGTAAGGCGCTGCGTGAAGAGGGTTACCGGGTCATTCTGGTGAACTCCAACCCGGCCACGATCATGACCGATCCGGCCACCGCGGACGCCATCTATATTGAGCCGATCGAGTGGCGTTTTGTCGCCGAGATCATCGCGCGTGAGAAGCCCGATGCACTGCTGCCGACCATGGGCGGGCAGACGGCACTGAACTGCGCGCTCGATCTGGAACGCGAAGGTGTCCTCAAAGCGCATGGTGTGCAGATGATCGGCGCCAGTCGCGAAGCCATCGATATGGCCGAGGATCGCGACAAGTTCCGCAAAGCCATGACTGAGATCGGCCTGGATACGCCGAGCGCTTTTGTTGCGCACAGCATGGAAGAGGCCTGGCAGGGTCAGGCGCAGATCGGTTATCCGTGCATTATCCGTCCGTCTTTTACCATGGGCGGCAGCGGTGGCGGGATTGCCTACAACAAAGAAGAGTTCGACGAGATCTGCCGGCGCGGGCTGGAGATGTCGCCGACCACCGAGATTCTGCTTGAAGAATCCGTGCTGGGCTGGAAAGAATACGAGATGGAAGTGGTCCGCGACCGTGCGGATAACTGCATCATCGTCTGCTCCATCGAAAACCTCGATCCGATGGGTGTGCACACCGGGGATTCCATCACCGTCGCACCGGCCCAGACCCTGACCGACAAAGAATATCAGATCATGCGTAACGCCTCGCTGGCGGTACTGCGCAAGATCGGTGTTGAGACCGGCGGTTCCAACGTGCAGTTCGCGATCAACCCGGCCGACGGCCGGATGATCATTATCGAGATGAACCCGCGGGTCTCGCGTTCCTCGGCGCTGGCCTCCAAAGCCACCGGTTTTCCGATTGCCAAGGTCGCGGCCAAGCTGGCGGTCGGCTACACGCTCGACGAGTTGCGCAACGAAATCACCGGCGGTGCCACCCCGGCTTCGTTTGAGCCGTCGATCGATTACGTGGTCACCAAGATTCCGCGTTTTACCTTCGAGAAATTCCCGCAGGCTGATGCACGTCTGACAACCCAGATGAAGTCGGTCGGTGAGGCCATGGCGATCGGCCGCACCCAGCAGGAGTCACTGCAGAAGGCGATCCGCAGTCTGGAAGTGGGCTTTGACGGTTTTAACGAAGTCTTGCCGAAAAACATCAGCGACGACGAGGCGCGCAGCATTATCCGCCGTGAGTTGCGTGAACCGCGTGACTGTCGTCTGTGGTATGTGGCAGAAGCCTTCCGCAACGGTTTTGACGTGGAAGATGTGCACAGCCTGACGCGGATCGACCGCTGGTTCCTGGTGCAGATCGAAGACCTGATCCTGACCGAGAATGCGCTGCGCGGACGGCGTATTGAAGATGTCAGTGCCGAAGAGCTGTACGGCCTCAAGCGCAAAGGCTTTTCCGATGCGCGTCTGGCGCGCCTGCTCGGTTGCCGCGAAGGTGCTGTACGCGCTGCGCGTCACGGCAAGAATATCCGCCCGGTTTACAAGCGTGTGGATACCTGTGCGGCCGAATTTGCCAGCTCCACGGCATACCTGTACTCGACCTACGACGAAGAATGCGAAGCCGATGTCTCACAGCGCGACAAGATTGTGGTGCTTGGCGGCGGCCCGAACCGTATCGGTCAGGGTATTGAGTTTGATTACTGCTGCGTGCATGCGGCGCTGGCCATGCGTGACGATGGGTACGAGACCATTATGGTCAACTGTAACCCTGAGACCGTGTCCACCGACTACGACACCTCGGACCGGCTGTATTTCGAGCCACTGACTCTGGAAGATGTGCTGGAGATTCTGCATATCGAAAACCCCAAAGGGGTGATTGTGCAGTACGGCGGACAAACGCCGCTGAAGCTCTCGCGCGCACTTGAAGCGGCCGGCGCACCGATTATCGGGACCTCGCCTGACTCGATCGACCTGGCTGAAGACCGCGAGCGTTTTCAGCAGATGATCGATGGTCTGGGTCTGCGTCAGCCGCCCAACCGCACCGCGCGTGAGCCGGAAGAGGCTGTGCGTCTGGCCGAAGAAATCGGTTATCCGCTGGTTGTGCGGCCGTCGTATGTGCTCGGTGGCCGGGCCATGGAAATCGTCTATAACGAGGCGGATCTGCGTCGTTATATGAATGAGGCCGTGCAGGTTTCCAACGACAGTCCGGTATTGCTCGACCGCTTCCTGAACGACGCGGTTGAGGTGGACGTGGATGCGATCTGTGACGGCAAAGACGTGCTGATCGGCGGCATTATGGAACATATCGAAGAGGCCGGCGTGCATTCCGGTGACTCGGCCTGTTCGCTGCCGCCGTATACGCTGTCCGACGAAGTACAGGACCAGTTGCGCGAGCAGGTCCGGCAGATGGCGCTGAAGCTCAAGGTGGTCGGTTTGATGAATACGCAGTTTGCGATTCAGAATAACGATATCTATATCCTTGAGGTTAATCCGCGCGCATCCCGAACCGTACCGTTTGTTTCCAAAGCCACCGGTGTGCCGCTGGCCAAGGTGGCGGCCCGTGTCATGGCCGGTATTTCTCTGGCCGAGCAGGGTGTGACCGACGAGGTCAAACCCAATTACTACAGCGTTAAAGAGTCGGTCTTCCCGTTTGTGAAGTTCCCCGGCGTTGATCCGCTGCTGGGGCCGGAGATGAAGTCGACCGGTGAGGTGATGGGGGTCGGTCGGACCTTCGGCGAGGCATTCTATAAGAGTGCGCTTGGTGCCGGTACGCAGCTGCCCGATTCCGGGCTCGCCTTTATCAGTGTGCGCGAGCAGGATCGTGACGCAGCGGTGGGTGTTGCGCGTAAGCTGATGGCCAATGGCTTTTCGCTGGTGGCAACGCGTGGCACGCAGAGTGCTTTGGCAGCGGCCGGACTGGAATGTCAGATTATCAACAAAATGCAGGAAGGTCGTCCGCACATTGTCGATATGATCAAGAACGATGAGATCGATCTGATCGTCAACACAACGGAAGGCAAAAAAGCCATCGCCGACTCGTTTTACATCCGCCGTGAAGCCTTGCAGGGCAAGGTGGCGTATTCAACAACGATTGCCGGCGCAGAGGCGATCTGCGCGGCTATGGAAGCGGCAGGTCCGCGGGCGATTTATAGTCTGCAGCAGATTCACGAGGAGCAGTCATGAACAAAGTCCCTTTGACGGCCGTCGGTGCCGAAAAGCTGAAAGCCGAGCTGACTGACCTGAAAACGGTTCAGCGCCCGAGAGTGATTCAGGCAATTGCCGATGCGCGCGAGCACGGCGATCTGAAGGAAAATGCCGAGTATCACGCGGCCCGTGAGCAGCAGAGCTTTATTGAGGGCCGTATTAAAGAAATCGAGTCCAAGCTGTCGAACGCCCAGGTGATCGATGTGCGGGCCATGGAGCCGAGCAGCAAGGTTATCTTCGGTACGACCGTGGAGCTGCTTGACCTCAATACTGATGAGACCGTCGAGTACCAGATCGTCGGTGAGGACGAGGCTGATATCAAGCAAGGCAAGATCTCGGTAACCTCGCCGTTTGCGCGTGCCATGGTCGGCAAGGAAGAGGGCGATGAGATCGTGGTTAATGCCCCCGGTGGCAGCAAAGAGTATGAGATCGTTGAGGTCAAATACATCTGAGTTCAGCCGCTGCGCTGTAGCATGATAAAAAACGCCGGCCGATGCCGGCGTTTTTTTTGTCCGGCGCTTGGCTTGCTGGTAAGAGTGCTTGCAAAGAATTAGTATTTGCTTATATTAGTAAAGACTAATTCATTGGAGAGCAAAGTATGAATCTGGATCGTGTGGTGCTGGCGTTCGGCGGGGCAGTGGTGCTGGTGAGCGTCTTGTTGGCCGTGTATGTCAATCTGAACTGGCTTTGGTTAACCGGTTTCGTCGGGCTGAATCTGTTGCAGGCGTCGTTTACGGGCTTTTGCCCGCTGGCCAGTATTCTGGCGAAATTCGGCGTTAGTGCCGGCAGCGCGTTTAACCCGGGCGCCAAGTCCTGAGTCAGGCGCGCTGAAGCGGAAAAGGCGTGGGCTGTGCCACGCCTTTTTTATCCGGCGAAGACGATTACCGGTTTTTTCTCATTGCGCAGGAACAGTACGGCGATATTGCCGATACGCTGAATGCAGGTCGCGCCGGTGTCGGCGGTGAGGCTGTCGATAATGTCATTTCGGTCATCGCGGTCGCCTACGTTAACCTTGATCTTGATCAGCTCATGGTGATCGAGTGCCAGTTTGACTTCATTGAGTACGTTTTCCGTGAGACCTTTCTGGCCGATCAGCACCACCGGTTTGCGCTGGTGTGCGAGGGATTTCAGGTGACGGATTTTATCTTTATCCAGTAACATCGCTTTTTCCGCGTTTTGGGGCAGTTGCCATCAGGGGCGCGATTATACGGGGTGTGTCGTCCCGGCGATACGTCTGATCGATCACAGCATGGATTTTTACTATGGCGCGCAGCAAAAGTAGCAACCGTTGGCTGCAGGAACATTTTAGTGATGACTTTGTTCAGCGTTCAAAGTCTGAACATTACCGTTCCCGGGCGGTCTACAAGTTAATTGAGCTCGATGAAAAAGATAATCTGCTCAGGCCGGGCCTGCGGATTCTGGAGCTCGGCGCAGCCCCCGGTGGCTGGACGCAGTATATCGCCGAGAAGCTCGACGGGCGCGGAACAATTGTTGCGAGCGATATTCTGCCCATGGATACCTTTGCGGATATCCGCTTTGTACAGGGCGATTTCCGCGAGGACGCCGTGTTGCAACAGATCCTGTCTGAGTTGGGGGATGCAAAAGCAGACCTTGTTTTATCGGATATGGCACCTAACTTAACAGGGGTGGCTGCGACGGATCAGGCGCGCTCGATGTATCTGGCGGAACTCGCGCTCGATACCGCGCAACAAGTGCTCGATCAGCACGGTGTTTTTGTTACAAAGCTGTTTCAGGGAGAGGGTTTCCCGGCGTATATGGAACAGTTGAAAACGACGTTTCAGAAGGCTGTTATCCGAAAGCCGAAAGCGTCACGCGCGCGCAGCCGTGAGGTCTATGCGGTGGCGTCGGGACTGAGAATATAGTAGTGTCATGCATAAGCCTGCCCTTTTTTCAAGAGGCGGGATTGAGGATTGAGGTAACACCTTGAACGATTTGATAAAAAACGTGCTTTTGTGGGTTGTGATAGCAGTCATCCTGATGACTGTTTTTAATAGCCTGGGCACGACGCGTCAGATAGGAAGCACACTGTCTTACAGTGATTTCATGTCGCAGGTTTATGCCGGCGGCGTCGAGCGGGTCGTGATGGATGGGCGTGAAATCAGTGGCCGGCTTAAAACCGGACAGGCTTTCGCGACCTACAGCCCGGAGACTGACAACCGTTCTCTGGTCGGCGAACTGCTCGACAACAATGTCGAACTGGTGGCTGAACCGCCTGAAAAAACCGGTCTGCTGACGCAGCTTTTTATTAGCTGGTTTCCCTTCCTGCTGCTGATCGGCGTCTGGATTTTCTTTATGCGCCAGATGCAGGGCGGCGGTGGCGGCCGCGGGGCTATGTCCTTCGGCAAGAGTAAAGCCCGCCTGATGGGTGAAGATCAGGTCAAGGTGACCTTTGCCGATGTGGCCGGTGTCGAAGAGGCCAAAGAAGAAGTGGCTGAGCTGGTGGAGTTCCTGCGCGAGCCGGGTAAGTTCCAGAAGCTCGGTGGCAAGATCCCGCGCGGCGTCCTGATGGTCGGCTCGCCCGGTACAGGTAAGACCCTGCTGGCCAAAGCGATCGCCGGTGAAGCCAAGGTGCCGTTTTTCACCATCTCCGGTTCGGACTTCGTCGAAATGTTCGTCGGTGTCGGTGCATCACGGGTCCGTGACATGTTTGACCAGGCCAAAAAACACTCGCCGTGCATCATCTTTATCGATGAGATCGACGCCGTGGGCCGTCACCGTGGTGCCGGTTTGGGCGGTGGTCATGACGAGCGCGAGCAGACCCTGAACCAGTTGCTGGTCGAAATGGACGGCTTTGAAGGTAATGAAGGCATTATCGTGATTGCCGCGACCAACCGTCCTGACGTGCTTGATCCGGCGCTGTTGCGTCCCGGTCGCTTTGACCGGCAGGTTGTTGTGCCGCTGCCGGATGTGCGCGGACGTGAACAGATTCTGCGTGTGCACATGAGCAAGGTGCCTGTCTCTGACAACGTACGTCCGGACCTGATTGCCCGTGGTACGCCCGGTTTCTCCGGTGCGGATCTGGCTAATCTGGTGAATGAGGCGGCGCTGTTTGCGGCGCGCGCCAATAAGCGCACGGTTGAGATGGGTGAGTTTGAGCGTGCCAAAGACAAAATCATGATGGGTGCCGAGCGCAAGTCCATGGTGATGAACGACGATGAGAAGCGTCTGACCGCGTATCACGAGGCCGGTCACGCCATTGTCGGGCGTCTGGTGCCGGATCATGACCCTGTTTACAAAGTCAGTATCATTCCGCGCGGTCGTGCCTTGGGCGTCACGATGTTTCTGCCCGAAGAAGACCGTTACAGTCACAGTCTGCAACGCCTGAATAGTCAGATCTCCTCGCTCTACGGCGGGCGTCTGGCAGAGGAGATGATCTTCGGTGCTGAGCGTGTTACGACCGGTGCGTCCAACGATATTGAGCGAGCCACTGAGCTTGCGCGAAATATGGTTAGCAAGTGGGGGTTGTCGGAGAAGCTCGGTCCCTTGGCTTATAGCGAAGACGACGGTGAGCCTTTCCTCGGTCGTTCGGTGAGTAAGTCGACGCAGATTTCAGCGCCGACCGCGCAGATTATCGATGAAGAGATCCGCGCGATCATTGACCGGAACTACAATCGGGCGCGTACTATTCTCGAGGAGAATATGGACAAGCTGCACATGATGGCTGATGCGCTGATGAAGTACGAGACGATCGATTCGGATCAGATTGATT
Source organism: Granulosicoccaceae sp. 1_MG-2023 (assembly GCA_030546905.1). Classification (GTDB taxonomy): domain Bacteria; phylum Pseudomonadota; class Gammaproteobacteria; order Granulosicoccales; family Granulosicoccaceae; genus UBA7957. The sequence goes on from JAUOPI010000010.1 coordinate 114,145, forward strand.
CCATTATGGAAGGTCGCGAGCCGGGGCCGCCATCGGACTGGACTGATGATAACGGTCCCACCGGGCAATCCGGTGGCTCTGATGCGGTTCAGCCGACTGCTGACGGTGGTAAGTCTGACGGCAAGATCGGTGGTCCTGCGGGTCAGCACTGAACGCCACGCCGCTGGCCGGTAATGTAAAGCAAAGCGACAGCAGGTAAACTGCTGTCGCTTTTTTTATGGGTGGGATTTGGAATGGACAGATTTGCTGCCGGCCGTGCCATGCCGGCTTGTCGTGTTATGGGAATCGTCAATGTCACGCCGGATTCGTTCTCCGACGGCAGTCGCTTTCTGCAGCATGAGGATGCGCTGGCCCACGCCCGGCGTCTGGTGGCTGAAGGTGCTGATTGGCTGGACGTGGGCGGTGAATCCACGCGCCCCGGCGCCGCGCCTGTGCCGCTGGATGAAGAATTGCGCCGTGTCATACCGCTTATCAGGGCGATCTGTGAAGATCCCGCTATAGCGGTGCCGGTTTCCGTGGATACCAGCAAGCCTGAGGTCATGCGCGCAGCAATTGAGGCTGGTGCGGCGATGATTAACGACATCAATGCCTTGCGTGAGCCCGGTGCGGTCGAGGTTTGCGCTGAGGCGGGGATTCCGGTCTGTCTTATGCATATGCAGGGGCAGCCGCGTACGATGCAGCAGTCGCCGGGTTACGGGGATGTGGTTACTGAGGTCAGTGCCTTCCTGCGCGAGCGGGTCGGGGTCTGCGAGGCGGCCGGTATTGCGCGCCACGATATTGTGATTGATCCGGGCTTTGGCTTCGGGAAAACCCCGGAGCACAATCTGGCCCTGCTTAAGCACCTTGGCGTTTTGGTCGATACCGGTTATCCGGTTCTTGCGGGATTATCCCGTAAATCATTGTTTCAAGCGGTGCTCGGCGCACCACTCGAAGAGCGGCTTACTGGTAGTGTTACGGCTGCATTGGTCGCGGCGCAGAAGGGGGCAGCCTTTGTGCGCGTACATGATGTTAAGGAGACCTGCGACGCGCTGCGCGTTTGGCAGGCCATAGAAAGTGAAGCTATAGCGGCGTTTTAAGCGGCCGGGAGCAGGCTGCATCCGGCTCTAAGTCCGTGTCGGGCCGACAAAATTCGATTCTCTGCTATCTTCAATTCCATTCAATCAGAATTATGGGGAAACCTATGTCGAGAAAGTTTTTCGGCACCGACGGGGTACGCGGGCGTGTGGGCACCGAGCCCATGACCGCGCCTTCAGTGATGAAACTGGGCTGGGCTGCGGGCAAGGTGCTTGCCAGTCAGGGCAATAGTGAGGTTTTGATCGGCAAGGATACGCGCATTTCCGGCTATCTGTTCGAATCGGCACTGGAGGCAGGGTTGTCCTCCGCCGGTATCGACAGTCGTATGCTCGGGCCCATGCCGACGCCTGCTGTTGCTTATCTCACGCGTACCTTCCGTGCGGCGGCCGGGATCGTTATCAGCGCTTCGCATAATCCGTACTTTGATAACGGGCTGAAATTCTTCTCCGGCGATGGTTCCAAGCTGCCTGACGATATTGAGCTCGAGATCGAGGCCATGATGGGTGAGCCCATGACCACGGTCGATTCCGCGGAGCTCGGTCGCGCCAGTCGCGTGAATGATGCGGCAGGGCGTTATATCGAATTCTGTAAAAGCACCTACCCGAGTGGCAGTCGTCTTGGCGGCTTGAAAATCGTGGTCGATTCAGCCAACGGTGCGGCCTACGATATCGCGCGGCGTGTGTTTGAAGAGCTCGGCGCCGAAGTGATTGCTATCGGTAATGAGCCCAACGGCCTGAATATCAACAAGGATTGCGGTGCCACGGCGCCGGACAATCTGCGGGCCCACGTGTTGCTTGAGCGCGCCGATGTGGGCGTAGCCCTCGATGGTGACGGCGACCGTCTGATTATGGTGGATCACCGCGGCGACATTGTTGACGGCGATGAAATCCTTTATGTGCTGGCTTGCGCGCGTAAGCAGACAGGTGAGCTCAACGGCGGCGTTATCGGAACGCTGATGAGTAATCTGGGGCTGGAGCACGCCCTGGCGGATATGGATATCGAATTTGCCCGCGCAGCGGTCGGTGACCGTTACGTGCTGGAAATGCTCAATGAGCGTGGTTGGGTACTTGGCGGTGAATCGTCCGGTCATATCATTTGTCTTGATCGCACCACGACGGGCGATGCAATTGTGGCTGCATTGCAGGTTCTGGCCTATATGCGCGAGAGTGACACAACCCTGTCGGCCTTGAAATCAGGCATGACCCGTTATCCGCAAATGCTGCTGAACGTGCCGATGAAAGCGCGCGTTAACCTGGATGAGAACCCTGCTGTACGTGATGCCGTGGGTAAGGCTGAGCAGGCGCTCGGTGATGCAGGGCGTGTATTGCTGCGCCCGTCCGGTACGGAACCGGTGGTGCGTGTAATGGTCGAAGGGCGCGTGGCCAACGATGTGGAGAAGATCTGCAACGAAGTGGCCAGTGCCGTGGGTATCGCCCTCGGTTAAGTTGTGCCGCGCTTGTATTAGGTAGGGCGGGGCAGTTTGACCCGCTTTTCTTCTTATCACTGTTGATTTGTCGCTGGTCGGGCGGTATGATGCGCGACTTTTCCGGCAACGGCAAAGGAGATGTCAGCAATGAGAACCCCTATGGTCGCCGGGAACTGGAAGCTCAACGGTACGCGTGAAAGCGTGCGGGAATTGAGTCTTGCAGTCGCCGAAGGTGCGAAAGAATTTGCCGATGTGGATGTGCTGGTTTGTCCGGTCTATGTTCACATCGGTGACGTTGCTGCCAATATTGAAGGCGGTGCCGTGCTCCTCGGAGCGCAGGATGTTGCCATGCAGGACGAGGGCGCTTTTACCGGTGAGGTAAGCGCGCCGATGCTGGTTGAATACGGCTGCACTCACGTGATTGTCGGTCATTCCGAACGGCGTGCTTTGTTCGGTGACGATGACGCTACGGTCGCAGCCAAATTTATCGCCGCGCAGCGTGGCGGTCTCGTGCCGGTGTTGTGCGTCGGCGAAACGCTCGAAGAGCGCGAAGCGGGCGACACCGAAGCGGTTGTGGTGCGTCAGCTTAAAGCGGTGATCGATGCCGCCGGGGTGCAGGCGCTGAACAACGCGGTTGTCGCTTACGAGCCGGTCTGGGCAATAGGTACAGGTAAAACGGCCTCGCCCGAACAGGCGCAGGCGGTGCACCAGTCAGTCCGGCAAACCGTTGCCGGTATCGATGCCTCAGTGGCTCAGTCGCTGCGCGTTTTGTACGGCGGCAGTGTTAAGGCAGAAAATGCCCGGGAATTATTCGCTCAGGCGGATATCGATGGTGGTCTGATCGGCGGAGCTGCGCTCAAGTCCGATGAATTTTTGAAAATCTGCAGCGCAGCTGCCGGTTTGGAATAAATCCGATTATGCAATCTATTGTACTCGTAGTTCATGTTGTTCTGTGCCTTGGCGTTATCGGCCTGGTGCTTATCCAGCATGGCAAGGGTGCTGATGCCGGAGCTGCTTTTGGCAGTGGCGCGTCTGCGACTGTTTTCGGTGCGCAGGGTGCAGCGTCTTTTCTGACGCGTGTCACGACCTACGCAGCACTTGCATTTTTCCTCACCAGTCTTGTATTATTCTACATGGCTGCTCATCGTGATACTTCCGGTGGAAGTGTTCTCGATAACGTCGAAGTGCCGGCTCTTGAGTCAGGTGTCGAAGACCAGGCCGCTCCGGCGGCAACCGATGCTGCTGATGTGCCTGCAGCGCCGGTAAGTGCAGATCAGAACTCCGATCTGCCGGCTGCGCCCAAAGCCGAATAAACAGGGTAGTTGCTTGCCGACGTGGTGGAATTGGTAGACACGCTATCTTGAGGGGGTAGTGACGAAAGTCGTCCCGGTTCGAGTCCGGGCGTCGGCACCAAAATTCGGAAGAAGCACTTTGCTTCTTCGATATATGGGGTAAAACCCATAGCCAGATATACCAGATGGTGTTTTTCTGATTTATCTTTTTCGAATCATCGAAAAGACTTGAAAAACGTTTCAAAACTATCTAGTATATGCGCTTGCCTGATGCGGGGTGGAGCAGTCTGGCAGCTCGTCGGGCTCATAACCCGAAGGTCGCAGGTTCGAATCCTGCCCCCGCTACCAAAACATAAGTTCGAAAAGGCCCCTGTTTAGGGGCCTTTTTGTTAGGTTTTTCAGCGTCGCAGCGGGACGCTTAGGCCTCCCCCTGTTAGTGAAGTTCTGAGGCGGTTTCGCCGGACCGATAGCCATGCAAAGAGCCACCGATAAAATATGGAACTGTGTTGAGCCGGTTGTTACCGGGCTTGGTTATGATTTTGTCGGTGCCGAATACGGTCAGGCCGAAGGCGGCACGACGCTGCGCGTCTATATCGACAAAGAAGGTGGTGTGTTGCTCGACGATTGCGCCACCGTCAGCCAGCAGCTGAGTGCCGTGCTGGACGTCGAAGAGCCGATTCAGACTCAGTACTCGCTGGAGGTTTCGTCGCCGGGCGTGGACAGGCCGCTTTTCCGGCCGGCTGATTTCGCCCGTTTTGAAGGACAGGAAATTCGTCTTCGCAGTTATCAGGCGATTATGGGAAGACGCAATTTCCGCGGTCCGATAAAAGCGGTGGAGGAGGAGCGGGTACTGCTCGAAGTTGACGGTGAGGTTTACGAAATCCCGTTCAGTGCCGTCGAACAGGCACGCCTGATCCCTGCGTTCTGAGTTAATGTCGTTACGGTCCACCGGCCGTTGAAGAGGCTTAATAGGTCATGAGTAAAGAAATTCTTCTGGTTGTTGATGCGGTTTCGAACGAAAAAGGCGTTGAAGAGGAAATTATCTTCGGTGCGCTCGAAGCTGCGCTGGCCTCGGCCACACGCAAAAAATACGCGATGGATATAGACGTACGTGTGGACATCAACCGCAATACCGGTGACTACCTGACTTACCGTCGTTGGGAAGTGGTCGCTGATGATGCCGAGCAGGAGTTTCCTCTGCGTCAGATGTCGCTGAGTGCTGCCCGCGAAGATAAAGACGACATCGAAGTCGGTGAGTTTGTCGAAGAGCAAATCGAATCGGTTGAGTTCGGCCGTATTGCTGCCCAGGCCGCCAAACAGGTGATCGTGCAGAAAGTACGCGAAGCCGAGCGTGCACGGGTTGTAGAAGCTTTTAAAGGCCGTGTAGGCGAGCCGGTCATGGGTATAGTCAAACGCACCGAGCGCAACGGTGTGTATATTGACCTTGGCAACAACACCGAGGCCTATATCCCGCGTGAGGATATGATTCCGCGTGAACCGCTGCGTCCGGGTGACCGGGTGCGGGGTTTTCTTAAGGATGTTCGTTCCGAACAGCGTGGCCCGCAGTTGTTTGTCAGCCGTACCGCGCCTGAATTTCTGGTTGAATTGTTTAAACTGGAAGTGCCGGAAGTCGGCCAGGGCGTGATCGAGATCATGGGCGCGGCCCGTGATCCGGGTGCCAGAGCAAAAATCGCGGTACGTTCCAATGATCCGCGCCTCGATCCTGTCGGTGCCTGTGTTGGTATGCGCGGTTCGCGTGTGCAGACCGTCTCGAATGAATTGGGCGGCGAGCGGATTGATATTATCCTGTGGGATGAGAACCCCGCGCAGTTCGTGATCAACGCGATGGCGCCGGCGGAAGTGAAGTCCATCGTTGTCGATGAAGACTCACACAGCATGAATATAGCGGTCGAAGCGAGCAAACTGTCGCTGGCGATCGGCCGTGGCGGACAAAACATCCGCCTGGCAAGTGAGCTTACCCAATGGGAGCTCAATGTTATGGACGAGGAAAGTGCCGAGCAGCGTCGTGAAAGCGAAGCCCGCGAGTACGTCGAGCTGTTTATGGCGCAGTTGGATGTAGACGAAGAAGTGGCGCAGATCCTGGTCCAGGAAGGTTTTATCAGTGTCGAGGAAGTGGCCTACGTGCCCTATCAGGAACTGCTCGATATTGAAGAATTCGACGAGGATATCGTCAACGAACTGCGCAGCCGTGCGCAGGACGCGTTGTTAACCAAAGCGATCGCCAGCGAGGAAGAAATCGATGGTGGAGCTCCCGAAGAAGCGCTGCGCACGCTTGAGGGCATGGATGACACGCTGGCATTTGCAGTAGCTGCAAAAGGCGTAAAATCGCTGGATGACTTTGCTGAATTGTCCGTTGACGAGTTGATGGAATTCGAGGGCATGGATGAAGAGCGCGCAGGCAAACTGATTATGAAGGCACGAGAGCACTGGTTTGACGAAGACCAAGACAGCGAATAGGTGCCGGAGGGTTAACAGGTAATGGCAGAAGTCACAGTAAAACAACTGGCGCAGGTCGTCGGTACACCGGTAGACAAGTTGCTCGTGCAACTTGGTGAGGCCGGTGTGAAAAAATCCAGCGAATCAGACGCGATCTCCGATGAGGAGAAACAAAAGCTGTTAACGCACCTTCGTCGCTCTCACGGAAAGGACGAATCCGCCGCCGGACGCAAGATCACCCTGCGACGCAAAAGCGTCAGCGAGATCAAGGTTGACCCCTCCGGGCGCAAGACAGTCAATGTCGAAGTCCGTGGTCGCCGCACCTACGTCAAACGTGCCGAATCGGTAAGCGAAGACGATCAGCAGCGTTCACAGGAGAAACTCTCCGAGCTCGAGCGCAAGCAGCGGGAAATGGCTGAGCTTGAAGCCAAACGCATCGCCGCCGAAGAGGCCAAGCGACGCGAACAGGAAGAGAAGCTCAAAGCCAAAGAACAGGAAGAAGAAGCGCGCCGCCGCGCCGAAGAGGAAGAGGCGGCACGTCTGAAAGCCGAGAAAGAAGCCGCGGAAGAAGCGCAGAAAATCGCCGAAGCCGAAGCAGAATTGGCGCGTAACGCCGCTGTTGCAGGGCGACCCGCCAAAGAAGCGCCGGCAAAAGCCAAAGCGCCTGCCAAGCCGTCCAAGGCCCCGGTCAAATCCGCAAGAAGCGACAACGGCGACGGCAAACCCGCGCGCGGTCGCAGCCAGCTGCATGTCAGCAAAGGCCGTAACGCCGGCGCCAATAAGCGTCGCGGCAAACCGGTTCGCGGTGGTGGACGTCGTGCAGCCGGTGACGGCAAACACGGTTTCGAAAAACCGGTCACACCGGTGTCCCGCGAAGTTGCGGTGCCTGAAACCATTACTGTCTCCGAGTTGGCCAATCGCATGGCGATCAAGGCCGCGGAAGTGATCAAAACGCTGATGAAAATGGGCGTTATGGCCACGATTAACCAGCCGCTGGATCAGGACACTGCAACCTTGGTGGTTGAAGAAATGGGCCACACGGTTCGCCTCACCAGCAGCAACGATGACGAGCAGGCGCTGGCCGAGAAAGTCATCGGCAGCCGTGAAGGCGACGAAGTACCGCGTCCGCCGGTCGTGACTGTGATGGGTCACGTCGACCACGGTAAAACCTCACTGCTCGATTACATCCGCAAATCACGCGTTGCTTCCGGCGAGGCCGGCGGTATCACCCAGCATATCGGTGCCTATCACGTCGAGACTGACAAAGGCGTTATTACCTTTCTCGATACACCCGGACACGCGGCGTTTACTGCCATGCGTTCACGGGGCGCGCAGAGTACGGATATCGTTATTCTGATTGTGGCGGCCGATGACGGTGTTATGCCGCAGACGGTTGAAGCGATCCAGCACGCCCGCGCAGCGGAAGTGCCGATTATTGTCGCCGTCAACAAGATGGACAAAGAGGGCGCGGATCCGGAGCGGGTCAAAAACGAATTGTCGCAGCACGAGATTCTCCCGGAAGACTGGGGCGGCGATGTGATGTTTGTGCCGATCTCAGCGCACACCGGTCAGGGTATCGAAGAACTGCTGGAAGCGATCTCGCTGCAGGCTGAAGTGCTCGAGCTCAAAGCGCCGGATACCGGCAATGCCAGTGGCGTTGTTATCGAAGCCGCTCTTGACCGTGGCCGCGGTCCGGTTGCCACTGTACTCGTGCAATCGGGTTGCCTGAAAAAAGGCGATCACATTCTTTGCGGTCAGGAATTCGGCCGCGTGCGCGCCATGTTCGATGAGAACGGCCAACAGGTCGAAGAGGCCGGTCCCTCGATTCCGGTGCAGTTGCTGGGTCTGGGCAGTACGCCTGAAGCCGGTGATGAGTTCCTGGTTGCCGAAGACGAAAAAGCCGCACGTGATCTGGCCGAACTGCGTCAGAGCAAGAAACGCAATACCCGTCTCGCCGAACGCAAACCGGCTAAATTCGACGATGTCTTCTCGCAGATGGCGGAAAATGACCGCGCTGAAGTGAAGGTCTTTGTTAAAGCCGATGTGCGCGGTAGTTATGAGGCGCTGAAAGATTCGCTGGAACGCATGTCCACTGACGAAGTCTCGATCCGTGTGATCGGCGGCGGTGTCGGCGGCATCACCGAATCCGATGCCAACCTGGCAGCCGCTTCCGGTGCCTTGCTGATCGGCTTCAACACCCGTGCGGATAATGCCGCGCGTAAGGTCATCGCCGAACAGGATGTGCAGCTGCAGTATTTCAGCGTTATCTACGAAGCGATCGATCTGGTCAAACAAATGGCCGGTGGTCTGCTTGCGCCGGAGATTCAGGAGCGCATTATCGGTCTGGCCGAGGTGAAGGAAGTCTTCAAATCGCCCAAGTTCGGTCAGATTGCCGGTAGTATCGTCACCGACGGTGTGGTCAAACGCGATCAGCCGATCCGCGTTCTGCGCGACAACGTGGTGATCTTCGAAGGTGAGCTTGAATCACTGCGCCGCTTTAAAGACGACGTCTCGGAAGTGCGCATGGGTACCGAATGCGGTATAGGTGTGAAAAACTACACCGATGTGCGCCCCGGTGACCAGATCGAAGTTTACGAACGTAAGGAGGTCGCGCGCACGCTGTAACAGCGTGTGTGCGGTACTCATATGGCCAGGGATTACCCACGCAGCTACAGGGTAGCTGATCAGATTCAACGGGAGCTGTCGGATCTTCTGCGTACAGAGCTGAAAGATCCGCGGGTCTCGCCGTTTCTGACCATCTCGTCGGTGGAGGTCAATCGCGACCTCTCGGTGGCGAAGATTTATTACACGGTGATCCGCGAGGAAGACCGTGCCGATACCGTAGAAGCGCTCGGTGAGGACACCGGCTATATCCGCAAACTGCTGTCCAAACGCATGTCCATGCGCTCGGTTCCGCAGTTGCGTTTTTTCTACGACACCAGTCTTGAAGAAGGTTCGCGTATGTCACGTTTGATCGACGACGCGGTGCGTTCCAATTCCACTCCGGAGGACGGCGAGAGTTAATCGCTGTCTTTTCTGTTTATGGCCCGTAAAAAGGACCGCGGCAGAGTCGTGAACGGCATTCTGTTGCTGGAAAAACCCCTCAACCTGTCCAGCAACAAAGCGTTGCAGGCTGCCAAGCAGATTTTCGATGCACGCAAGGCCGGCCATACCGGCAGTCTCGATCCGCTCGCGACCGGTATGCTGCCGCTTTGTTTCGGCGAAGCGACCAAAGTGTCAGGTCTGCTGCTCGACGCTGATAAGACCTACGAAACAGACGCTTTCTTCGGCGAGACCCGCAGCACCGGTGATCGCGAAGGGGAGATTCTGCAACAGCGTGCGCCCGGTGAGTTCGACGCGGAGCGCTTCGACGACGTCCTGCGCCGCTTCGTCGGTGAGATTTCCCAGGTGCCGCCGATGTATTCGGCACTCAAGAAAGACGGTAAGGCGCTCTACAAGCTGGCCCGTAAAGGTCTGGATGTGGAGCGTGAAGCGCGTCGGGTAAGCATTCGCGAGCTCAGCATACTGGCGGTCGACTGGCCGCGGGTCAGTTTGCGCGTGCGTTGTTCCAAGGGCACCTATATCCGCACTCTGGTCGAAGATATCGGTGAGGCGCTCGGTTGCGGCGCGCACGTGGCGCGTTTGCACCGGCAAATGGCCGGCCCTTTTGACGGGCAGCCGACCTATAGCCTGGAGGCTTTGCAGGCGATTGCCGCCCAGGGCGGGCAGGGTGCGCTGGACGCCTTGCTGCTGGCGCCGGATATTGCTTTGCAGAACTACCCGAGGGTGGCGCTGTTGCCCGGCGAGGAAGAATATTTTCTGGCCGGACGGACTTTGCCGGCGCCGGCGGGTCTGCCACAGGTGCCGGCCTTTCGCGTCTACACAAGCGGCGATCGTTTTCTCGGCCTCGGGGAATTCGCCGGTAACGCGCAGATCAAGCCACAGCGGGTCTTTAACCTGTAAGCGGATTGGCCCGGGAGCGGCTTTGTTATTGCTTTGCAAGGCGCAGTGAGTACAGGGCGGCTTTTTCGGGGGCTGCTGCGGTGCTATACTTTGCCTGTTTTATGCGCGGCCCTTAAAGGTCGCTTTTTTTCATACCCGTTTCTGCTTCCATATCGCGGATCCGGGCGTATCTATCATGATTGGAGAGAAATCAATGTCTTGTTTGTCTGCTGAGCAGAAAGCTGCGATCGTTAAAGAATACCAACTGGATGCAACTGACACAGGTTCACCGGAAGTTCAGGTTGCACTGCTGACTGCCCGTATCGTTCATCTGACCGAACACTTCAAATCTCATACACACGACCATCACTCCCGCCGGGGCCTGCTGCGTATGGTTAACCAGCGCCGTAAATTGCTGGATTACCTGAAAGGCAAAAATCAGGAGCGTTACACGAACCTGATCCAGCGTCTGGGTCTGCGCCGTTAATCCTCTCTAACAGGAATTACTGTGACTTCATTTACCAAACAATTTCAGTACGGGGAGCAGATCGTTACGCTGCAAACCGGCGAAGTAGCACGCCAGGCCAGCTGCGCGGTTATCGCCAGCATGGGCGATACGGTTGTGCTGGTTAGCGCGGTGGGCCGCAAAGAGGCGGCCCCCGGAGCGGATTTTTTTCCGCTGACGATTAACTACCAGGAGCGTACCTACGCTGCGGGTAAAATCCCCGGTGGCTTCTTCAAGCGCGAAGGTCGTCCGAGCGAAGCGGAAACGCTGACCGCGCGGCTGATCGACCGTCCGCTGCGTCCGCTCTTTCCGAAAGGCTTCCGTAACGAAGTTCAGGTTATCGCCACGGTGGTTTCTGTCGATCCTGAGATCGAGCCGGATATCGTTGCGATGATCGGTGCATCGGCAGCCGTGACCATCTCCGGTATGCCGTTTGCCGGCCCGATCGGTGGCGCGCGTGTCGGTTACATCGACGGCCAGTACGTGCTTAACCCGGCACGTTCGGCGATGGAAAACTCCAAGCTTGACCTGGTGGTAGCCGGTACTGACAAGGCCGTGCTGATGGTTGAGTCCGAAGCCGAAGTGCTCTCCGAGCAGGTGATGCTGGACGCGGTTGTGTTCGGTCACGAAGCCATGCAAGTGGCTATCACCGCCATCAAGGAACTGGCTGCCGAAGTTGGCAACCCGGCCTGGGAATGGACCGCACCGGAAGCCAATGAAGAGCTCGAAGCTGCAGTTAAAGCTGAAGTTGAAGCCGATCTGACCGCCGCTTACGGTATTGCTGAGAAGCAGGCCCGTTACGACCGTATCGGTGAAGTCCGCGACGCGCTCGTTGCCAAGCTGGCGGCCGCTGAAGGTGAAGAAGGTTACAGTGAAGCGGACGTTAAAAACGCGTTTGCCAAGCTCGAGAAAGCCATTGTTCGTGGTCGGATTCTGGCCGGCGAAAAACGTATCGATGGCCGTGATACCCGTACGGTTCGTCCGATCTCGGTTCAGACCGGCGTTCTGCCGCGTACCCACGGTTCCGCGCTGTTTACACGTGGCGAAACCCAGGCGCTGGTTACCGCCACGCTGGGTACCACCCGTGATGCGCAGATTATCGACTCGCTGATGGGTGAGTACCGTGATGCATTTATGCTGCATTACAACTTCCCGCCGTACTGCGTGGGTGAAACCGGCTTTGTCGGCTCGCCCAAGCGTCGTGAGATCGGTCACGGTCGTCTGGCAAAACGCGGTGTTATCGCCGTGATGCCGTCGGAAGAAGAATTCCCTTACACCGTGCGTGTTGTTTCGGAAATCACTGAATCCAACGGCTCGAGCTCCATGGCCAGTGTCTGTGGTAGCAGCCTGGCGCTGATGGATGCCGGCGTGCCGCTGGTCAAGCCGGTTGCCGGTATTGCCATGGGCCTGATCAAAGACGGCGATGAGCACGCGGTGCTGACGGATATCCTCGGCGACGAAGATCACCTCGGTGATATGGACTTCAAAGTAGCCGGTACCGACGAAGGTATCACTGCGCTGCAGATGGACATTAAAATCGACGGCATCACCCGCGAAATTATGCAGTCCGCGCTGGAGCAGGCCAAAGAAGGGCGTCTGTTTATCCTCGGTGAGATGAACAAGGTTCTGCCTGAACCGCGTTCTGAGCTGTCGCGTCATGCGCCGCGCTTTATCACTGTGAAGATCCATCCGGAGAAAATCGCTGCGGTTATCGGTAAAGGCGGTGCGGTTATCCGTGCGCTGACCGAAGAGACCGGTGCGACGATCGACATCGGTGACGACGGCACAATCAAAATCGCTTCCAGCGATCGTGAAGCCGGTGAAGAAGCCCGCCGCCGTATCGAGCAGATCACCGCGGACGTGGAAGTCGGTACGATCTACGAAGGCCGTGTTCAGAAGATCATGGACTTCGGTGCGTTCGTTAACATTCTGCCGGGTAAAGACGGTCTGGTTCACATCTCCCAGATCTCTGAAAACCGCGTGCAGAACGTTTCCGACGAGCTGAGCGAAGGTCAGATGGTGAAGGTCAAGGTGCTTGAAATTGACAAGCAGGGCCGTATCCGTTTGAGCATGAAAGCAGCAAACGAAGCGCCGAAAAGCGAAGGCGAGTAACGGCTCAGGTCGTTAATCGCGTCAGAAAAAGGGGCTTCGGCCCCTTTTTTTGTGTCCGGTCAGGTTTATGTCAGAGACTTCATTTACAGCGCAGGATCACACCTTTATGGCGCGTGCACTGAGCCTTGCGGCTGAAGGCGGGCGCCTTGGTGAGGTGCCGGTCGGTGCGGTGATAGTGCGTGACGGTAAGGTGCTCGGGGAGGGCTATAACTGCCCGATCAGTGGTCATGATCCGACCGCCCATGCGGAGATTGTCGCTTTACGCGATGCGGCGATGCGTGAGGGTAATTACCGGCTGCCGGACACCACGCTCTATGTCACGCTTGAGCCTTGCACCATGTGCATGGGGGCGTTGATTCATGCACGTATCGCAAACGTGATCTATGCCGCTGACGAGCCCCGTGCCGGGGCGGTGCGCAGCCAGTTGAGTCTGGCCGATGCCGCGCATTACAACCACCGTATCACGGTCTCAGCGGGGCTGATGGCGGCGCAGTCCGCTCAGCTGCTCAAATCATTTTTTGCAGAGCGTCGCAAAAAGAAAAGCTGAATGCCCTGCGGGGCGGATTTCTTGCCGTACTGAAACCGCCTTCACTTGTCCGGTCGCCGCTCTATGCCTTAGTGTTAACCCCATAATAATCACAATAAAAATAGGGGGAATGGTCTGTGTCTGTAGTGGTCCGTAAAGCACGTTGGTTGTTGCTGGCTCTGTTGGTCGGCGCCTCGCTTTTTCGGGTGAGTTTGTTTGCAGCCACGCGCAGTGCTGATGCGAGCTTGTGGCAGGGTATAGCGCAAGGCGATTATGTGGTGCTGATGCGTCACGCGCAGGCGCCCGGTATCGGTGATCCGGCGGATTTCCAGCTCGGTGACTGCAGTACCCAGCGTAATCTGTCCGAGCGCGGACAGGCCCAGGCCGTCGCCATCGGCGAACTGATGCGCCTGCAGGGCGTGCGCGAACCACAGGTGCTGTCCTCGCAATGGTGCCGCTGTCTGGATACCGCTGAGGCGCTGGGCTACGGACCGGCCACCGCCGAGCCTTCACTTAACTCTGTTTTCCAACGCAGCGAGAAAGTCGCACAACAAAACCCGGCGCTTGAATCGCTGATCCGCGAGGCCGATAAAGCCGGCAAACCGACCATTCTGCTGACCCATCAGGTCAATATTTCAGCCTTGACCGGGATATTTCCCGCGTCCGGCGAAATGCTGGTGATGGATGTGGATGATGAGGGCGCCCTGGTCGTTAAAGGTCGTATTAATCCGGCCTGAAGCGGGCGCGCATTTCTGCGGCGGCTTTGCTAGGCTAGCAATCTCTTTATCCGGAATTCTCATGCGTAATCCGCTTCCGCTTAACACCGGCGTTGTGACTGCCGTGATCCTGCAAGGTGACAAGCTTCTGATGATGCTGCGTCAGCGTGAGGGCTTCTGGTGCCACGTGGCGGGCAAAATAGAGCAGGGTGAAACCGCCGTGCAGGCGGTGCTGCGGGAGATCCGCGAAGAGACAGGGCTGCTGCCGCAAGCGCTTTATACGGCGGAGTTTGTCGAGCAGTTCTACGAAGTGCGCAAGAACCGCCTGGCCTTATGCCCGGCGTTTGTCGCACTGGCCGGTGACGACGCCGTTGTGCAGCTCAACCGGGAACACCGTGAATACCGTTGGTGTACTGTGGAGGAGGCGCATGCGCTTGCCTCATACCCGAATCAACACCTGCTGTACGACCACATTGCACGTTTTTTTCTCGAACAGGCGCCGTCGTCTTTGATGCAAGTGTTTCCGTTTTCGGAAGAAAATACAGATAAATTGAAATAAATGTTGACTCAGGGTGGGTTCTCTATACACTGGGTCTTGGCTTGGAAGTAAAAGGCCGTCTACTTTCTGTTAAGTGTTCCGAAGTTTCCTCTGCGTGCATCGTCCCCTTTCCTCAAAGTATCCGACTCAGTCCTGCCTAGCCAATACGCCACAAAGGTGGCAGTTTAATTAGCATTATTTAGGAAAATCTTATGTCAAACACGACTACTGGTACGGTTAAATGGTTCAACGAAGCGAAAGGTTTCGGCTTCATTGAGCAAGAAAACGGACCGGACGTATTCGCACACTTCAGCGCTATCCAGGGCTCTGGTTTCAAAACTCTCGCTGAAGGTCAACGTGTTCAGTTCAACGTCACGCAGGGTCAGAAAGGCCCGCAGGCTGAGAACATCGTCGCTATCTAAGTGATAAATCAGCGGCCGCCCGATCAATGGGCAGAGCTGCGAGCGACTGAATGCGCTCTAAAACGGCACCTGACGGGTGCCGTTTTTTTTTGGCCTGTAAAAATTGTGTTTGGTGTTGTTTGACCCTGTCCCTGTCGCACGGTTTAATAGCTGTGTTGCGTCACAGCAGCACCCGCCACACACATCTTAATTCTACAAATAATAAGGCCTGATACTGAGCATGAAATTGACAGCAATAGAAGCATTGAACCGTCTTAAAGAGGGTAACAAGCGGTTTGTTGAGGGACGCAGCGCGATGAGGGATGAGGAACATCCGGAGCGCCGAAATGCCCTGGTCGGCGGGCAGAATCCGTTTGCGATTATTCTCGGCTGTTCTGACTCGCGTGTGCCGGCCGAGCTGGTCTTTGATCAGGGCCTGGGAGATCTGTTTGTGATCCGGGTTGCCGGAAATATCGTCGCGCCCTCACAGGTTGGCAGCGTGGAATTCGCGGCCAGTCGCTTCGGCACGCGGCTGGTTGTGGTGCTGGGGCACACAAACTGCGGTGCCATCAACGCCACTGTCAGTGAGCTTGAGCAACCCACCGAACAGCGTTCACCGAATCTCAAATCCATTGTCAGCCGCATCCGTCCTTCGGTTGAAGCGCTCATGGATGCCGGGGTTTGTGAGGACCGCGAAACCCTGATCCGGCATGCCGGACGGGCCAATATCCGTGCTTCCTGTAACCAGTTGCGCCACGGCTCACAGTTGCTTGAAGAGCTGATCGACAACGAAGGGCTGTTGGTTGTGGGCGCGGAATACTGTCTGGAAGCCGGTGAAGTGGTTTTCTTTGATGGTGTCAGCGGACTCGCGCAAGCGTGACCAAAACCGGCCGGCAACGGCTTCTGGTCAGTGTGTTTGTCGCCGTGCTGGCCGTGTTGCTGGCGCTGGCGGCGCAGTTCAGCGAACGGGCCCGCCTGCTGGCGGTGCTGGTCGCACTGCTGAGTCTGGTCAGCTTTGTTGCCTATGCGGCGGACAAATCCGCGGCGCGCAAGCGGCAGTGGCGTACGCCGGAGAAAACCCTGCATGTATTGGCGCTGGCCGGTGGCTGGCCCGGGGCCTTGCTGGCGCAATACTGGTTCCGGCATAAAACCCAAAAAGCGTCCTTCCGTCTGGTGTTCCGCCTGACGGTGCTGGCCAATATTCTGTTGTGCTGGTTTCTTCTGACACCGCAGGGCAATGCCTGGCTGGCCGGGCTGCTCGCGCGGCTTTAGGGGCGTTCAGTCGGCGGTATCTGCGCCGTAGCGCCTGAGCAGCTTCAGGTATTGCGCACGCGCCACCGTGGTGGCCCCCATGGACTCCAGATGCGGGGTGCTGAGCTGGCAGTCGATCAAGGCGTAGCCCATCTCGCGGGCCAGATAAACCAGCGCCACTTTTGATGCATCGGAGACGCGGCTGAACATGGACTCGCCGACAAAAACGCGTCCGACGACCACGCCGTATAAACCACCGACCAACTGATCATCGGCCCAGACTTCGACCGAGCGGGCGAGCCCGGCGTCAGCCAGTGCCGAGTAGGCGCAGATCATACTGTCGGTAATCCAGGTGCCGTTGCTGTCGCGGCGCGGTGCGGCGCATTGGCGCATCACTTCCGTAAAACACTGGTCCGTGGTGACTCTGAGATGACCTTTGCGCAGGGTTTTGGCCAGGCTGCGGCGCACTTTCAGCTCGCCGGGCCAGAGTATGCAGCGCGGATCGGGAGACCACCACAGCACCGGATCGCCTTCTTCAAACCAGGGGAAAACCGCGTTGCGGTAGGCGAGCATCAGACGCGCAGGGCTGAGCGCGCCGCCGGCCATCAACAGTCCGTTCGGTTCCGCCAGAGCCTGATCTGGCGGCGGGAAGGGCGTGGTTTCATCATCGCTGGCGAGGAAAGGTATGGGCATGCAAGTGTCCGTTGTCCGGTGTGCGGCTTATGACGCCGGGTAGTGTTCATTAAACGGCAAGAGCGTGCCGAGTTGTTCGCGGCGTTTTTCGACCATGGCGCGTTCCTGTGTGAGGTAGCGCCCGACAGCTTCATTAAAGCCTTCGTCGAACAAACGGTGCGCCGACCAGGTCAGGGTAGGGTGAAAGCCGCGGGTAATTTTGTGTTCGCCCTGGGCGCCCGGTTCAAAGCGCTTGAGCTTATGTTCAATGCAATAGTCGATGCCCTGATAAAAACAGGCCTCGAAATGCAGGTTCCGGTACTGGCGGAAGCAGCCCCAGTAGCGCCCGTAAAGGGTTTCCTCGTCACGTAACATGACCGCACAGGCGGCGATGCCCTGCTCGTCGCGGGCAAAGACGATAACAAAATTCTCACCCATGGTGCGCCCGACCTGCTGGAAAAAGGCTTCGGACAGGGAAGCCTCACCCCATTTGCGGTCAAAGGTGCTGGCATAGAGCGCACAGACCACGGACCATTCAGCCTCGCTCAGGCTGTCGCCGCTGCGCACTTCCAGTTGCAGGTCCTGTTCTGCCACCGAGCGGCGTTCGCGTTTGATGGTTTTGCGCCGCTTGGCGGTGCAGTCGGCGAGAAAGTCATCAAAGCTGCTGTAGTCGCGGTTATACCAGTGGTACTGACAATCGTTACGCAGCGCGGTGTGATCGGTGCCGGCCAGCAGCTCGCGTTCGTCGTCGGTGGGAAACAGCCAGTGCACGCCTGAGAGTTTGCCCGCGTCAGCGTACTCATGCACGGCGCGGATCAGCAGACCCGCGATCAGTTCGCGGTCAGCCTCAGGCGCGGTCAGCAGACGCTGGCCTGTGACCGGGGTATAAGGCACGGCGACCACCAGCTTGGGGTAATAACGCAGCCCGTGCTCCTCATAGGCTTCGGCCCAGCTCCAATCGAAAACGAACTCCCCGTAGGAATTGGTCTTGATATAGGCAGGGCAGGCGCCGAGCAGCTGCCCGTCGTTGCCGAGGGTGAAATAGCGCGGAAACCAGCCGTGCTGTTCGCCGAGACAGCCGGTTTGTTCCAGCGCCAGCAGAAACTCATGGCGCAGGAACGGGTTGCCGTTGCGGTTGAGGCGGTTCCAGTCGGTCGCATCGATCGCGGCCAGTGAGTCATGCACGTGCACTTGCATGTGATCGCTCCGCGGCAGGGGGCAGAAACAAAAACGGCGCGGAGCGTTCAGGCCCCGCGCCGTGACAGTGCGTGTTTATTTCAGCGCGTCGAGGTATTTTTCCGCGTCCAGGGCCGCCATGCAGCCGGTGCCGGCCGAGGTCACGGCCTGGCGGTAGACGTGATCCATGACGTCGCCGGCGGCAAATACGCCGTCCACGCTGGTGGCGGTGAAGTTGCCGTCACGGCCGCTGTTGACCTTGATGTAGCCGTTGGCCATCTCGAGCTGGCCTTCAAAGATCGCGGTATTGGGTTTGTGGCCGATGGCGACAAAAATCCCGGTCAGGTCGATATCCTGAGTTTCGCCCGATTCAGTGCTCTTGACGCGCATGCCGGTCACGCCCGTGGCATCGCCGAGGACTTCGTCGAGGGTGTGATTCCAGAGAATCTTGATATTGCCGTTTTCGGCTTTTTCAAACAGCTGATCCTGCAGGATTTTCTCCGAGCGCAGGCTGTCACGGCGGTGTACCAGGGTCACCTCGGCGGCGATATTGGACAGGTACAGGGCTTCTTCGACGGCTGTGTTGCCGCCGCCGATCACCGCCACTTTCTGGTTGCGGTAGAAAAAACCGTCACAGGTGGCGCAGGCCGAGACGCCTTTGCCCTTGAAGGCCTCTTCTGAGGGCAGACCCAGATACATGGCGCTGGCGCCGGTGCAGATAATCAGTGCATCACAGGTGTAGCTGCCGCTGTCACCGGTCAGGCGGTAAGGTTTGACGGACAAATCCACCGCGCTGATATGGTCGAAGATAATTTCCGTGTTAAAACGCTCGGCGTGTTTGCGGAAATCTTCCATCAACTGCGGACCCTGCACGCCTTCGAAAGCGGCCGGCCAGTTGTCGACGTCGGTGGTGGTGGTCAGTTGCCCGCCTTGTTCGAGCCCGGTGATCAGCACCGGATTGAGGTTGGCGCGGGCGGCATAGACTGCCGCGGTATAGCCGGCCGGGCCGGAGCCGAGAATCAGTAACCGGCAGTGTCGGGCATCGCTCATGTGTTTCTCCTGTTCGTGTTCTGTGCGTCCAGAGACGGTATGGCCGCTATAGTAGAGACTCGCTCTGAGGCAGTAAAGCAAGCGCCGGATACCCAGCGTGGGGTGACTGACTGAATACTGTCACTGTCACCGGACGTTCCGGATTTCTCTGCTACACTCATTCGATATTCCTGCTAAATCTCTGGTTTATTCCCCGGTTTTCAAGTGCCCGGACGTCGTGCGTTAAGCGTGCTGCGTCGGCCGCTGGTTCGGCTATGGCTGCCGACCCGGGGATAATCGGCATTCGGATTACAGATCATTGTCACAAGCACAGGCAAAACCTAAAGCAACCCGCAGTAAACGTACGGCAACGCGGGCGAAAAAAGCGCCGGTCAGAAAAAAACGCACAACGGTCAAGCGCGCCGGCAGTAAAACCACGGCAAAGGTGAATTCCCTGTCACGGGCCCGTTCGCCCGAAGCGGTTGGCCACTTGTCGCGCGGGGTGCGCGAAATCACCGGTATTACCATGATGGCGGTGGCAGCGGTGTTGCTGCTGGCGCTGATGAGTTTTAACGTGGCCGATCCCGGTTGGTCACATACCGGACTGGGTGAGCGGGTGCGCAATGCCGGTGGCGTTGCCGGGGCCTGGTTCGCCGATGTGACGTTCTATCTGCTCGGCTATATGGGCTTTCTGGTGCCGGCCATTGTGGCCTTTCTGGGCTGGGTGATGTTCTATGAATCACGTCCGCAAAAAGCCCGTAACGCACCCTTCACGCTGGTTCGTCTGACCGGTCTGGCGATTATGCTGCCGACCGCCTGCGGACTGGCCGATCTGCATTTTGCGGTCACGCCTGACAGCCTGCCGCTGGGTGTCGACGGCGGTGGCCTGCTGGGCTCGGTCGTGGCCGGCACCTTTGTACAGATTCTCAGCCCGCTCGGGGCAACATTGATTCTGCTGGCCTTGTTCCTCGGTTCATTTTCACTGGCGACCCGCATTTCCTGGCTCTATATGACCGAGGCGATCGGCGGCGTGCTGCTCGGCGGAGTCGCGGTGATTGCCGACGGCATACAGAATATGTTGCTGGCGCACAGCGTGTATCGTCAGGAAAAAGCCGTACGCCGTGAGCAAATGCGTGAGCTGCGTGCAGCGGAAAAAGCCGCTCAGCTCAAGCAGCGCGAGCAGGCCCGCATACTGCGCCAGCAGGAAAAAGAACAAGCCCGCGCCGAGCGTGAAGCACGCAAAGCCGAACGTCTGGCGGCAGCCAAAGAAAAAGCCCGTCAGGCCGCTGAAGCGGCGCGCAATGCCAAGGCACAGCTGGCGCTGGCGCGGGAACAGGCGCAGCAGCCGGGCCTTGATGAGGATGAAGATCATATTCCGGTTCTGTTGAAAAAGCCGCAGCAGGCCAAACGTGGGGCAGACGAACCGGCCGCAGCCAAGCCGCCGGTCGCAGAGCAGAAAGTGCCGCAGATACCGGTGCCGGAGAAGCCCAAGGCGGCGAAGAAAATCAAACCCGTGGCCAAGCGCGACGACAAGCAGTACAAGCTGTTCGAAGGCGAGCAGGAATCGGCGTTGCCGCCCTTGTCCATGCTCGATGAGCCGCAGCCGCAATCGATCGGTTACAGCGAGCTTGAGCTGGAGAATATGTCGCGCCTGCTCGAAGAGCGTCTGGCCGATTTTAAAGTCACCGCCGAAGTGGTGGCGGTGCAGCCCGGACCGGTCATTACCCGTTTCGAGCTGGAGCTGGCACCCGGCACGAAGGCGAGCAAAATCTCCGGCCTGTCCAGTGATATCGCGCGTTCCATGTCGCTGGTCAGCGTGCGGGTGGTGGAAGTCATCCGCGGTAAGTCCACCATCGGTATCGAGATTCCCAACGAGAAGCGCGAGATCGTGCAGCTCAGCGAGATTATCCGCTCGAAGAAATACAGCGATTCCAAATCACCGCTGACGCTGGCGCTGGGCAAAGACATCGGCGGCAATCCGGTGGTCGCGGATCTGGCCAAAATGCCACACCTGCTGGTCGCCGGTACCACCGGTTCGGGTAAGTCGGTGGGGGTTAACACCATGCTTACCAGCCTGTTGTACAAATCCACCGCGGATGAAGTGCGCCTGATTCTGATCGACCCGAAAATGCTGGAACTGTCGGTCTACGAAGATATTCCGCATCTGCTGGCGCCGGTGGTCACTGACATGAAAGAAGCGGCCAATGCGCTGCGCTGGTCGGTCGGCGAGATGGAACGGCGCTATAAGCTGATGTCCAAGCTTGGCGTGCGCAATATTGCCGGTTACAACAAAAAAGTCCGCCAGGCGATCGAAGACGGCGAACCGATCGAAGATCCGCTGTACAAAAAAGAAGAAGCCTTTGACCCCGAGGCGCCGGTGCCGACGCTCGAGCCGCTGCCCTATATCGTGGTGGTGGTCGACGAATTCGCCGACATGATTATGGTGGTGGGCAAGAAGGTCGAAGAGCTGATTGCGCGTATCGCACAGAAGGCACGGGCGGCCGGTATCCACCTGATCCTGGCGACCCAGCGGCCGTCCACCGATGTCATCACCGGTCTGATCAAATCCAATATCCCGACCCGTATGGCGTTTCAGGTCTCGACCAAACTGGACTCGCGCATCATCCTCGATCAGGGCGGCGCCGAATCGCTGCTCGGTCACGGTGATATGTTGTTCCTGCCGCCGGGTACCGCGCAGGCCGAACGGGTTCACGGCGCTTTTATCGATGACCACGAAGTGCACAATGTGGTCGGCTACCTCAAGCAACAGGGCGAGGCGAATTACATCGAGGGCGTGCTCGACGAGCCGTCCAGCCCGATTCCGGGACTGCCGGCCGATATCGCCGGCGGTGATGACGGCGGTGACAAGGACGCGCTCTACGATCAGGCCGTGGCCATCGTGACCGAATCGCGCAAAGCCTCGATTTCGTATGTGCAGCGCCGTTTACGTATCGGCTACAACCGCGCCGCGCGCTTGGTCGAGGAAATGGAAGAGGGCGGTGTGGTATCGCAGGTCAGGGCCAACGGTCAGCGCGAAGTACTCGCGCCGCCTCCGCCGCCGGCCTGATGCGGCGTGCTGCTTTCCTGACCGCAATCGGCCTGTTCGGCTCCCGTACAGACAGCTTTGCTAAGATGCGCTGCAACTTAACATCACGGAAACTCTATGCGTAAGTTACTTATTTCATTTGCTTTGATGACGCCGTTGTCGGCCCTGGCCGGGCCGGGCATGGATCGCCTTGAAGCCTTCACCGACGGGCTCAAAACCTTCTCCGCGAGTTTCGAGCAGGTCGTCTACGGCGACAACGATCAAGCCGTGTCACGCTCCGGCGGCACGGTCGCCATCAAGCGCCCCGGTCAGTTCGTCTGGGATTACCGTGCGCCGGCCAAGCAGCTGATCGTCGCCGACGGCGAGAAACTCTGGGTCTATGACGAAGATCTCAAGCAGGCCACGGTCAAGCCCATGGACGACAGCCTCGGCAGTGCGCCGATTGTGATGCTGACCGGCGATGAGCCGCTGGAATCGCAGTTCACCATCGAAGAGCTGGGCAATGCCGAAGGTATCGACTGGCTGGAGCTGACCTCCAAAGGCGAGGACAGTGAATTCCGTTCGGTTTATCTCGGTCTCAACAAAGACGGCCTGGCCGCCATGTCGCTGCAGGACAGCTTCGGTCAGGAAACCCAGATCCGTTTCAGTGATGTGGCGCGCAACCAGCCGGTGGACGACAGTCTGTTCCGCTTTACGCCGCCGCAGGGCACGGACGTACTTGGCGAGTAAACACGCTCTCGTGTGACCCGCTGACAACAACAGATAAACGCGGGCCCGGTGTCCGCGTTTTTCGTTTCGGCGCCGCATGGCCGGCGCACGCGCGACGCAGCCGCTGAGGCTTGCGCCGTGTTTTCTTTGATTTCCGGAAATTGCCAGAAGGACCTCTGTTATGCCCCTGATGCCGCTAGAGGCATGGTTGGCTGTGACCGTTGTGCTGTTTGTTCTGATTGCGCTGGCCGGCACGCGCCTGGAGCCGGATGTGATCCTGCTCAGCGGTGTCACGGTGCTCCTGTTGCTCGGTGTGCTGACGCCTGAGACGGCGTTTGCCGGATTTGCCAGTCCGGCGCTGATTACCATCGGTGTGTTGTATGTGGTGGTCGCGGGCGTTACGGATACCGGCGCGATGCGCTTGCTCGCCGCGCCGGTGCTGGGGCGGCCCTCATCCGAGCGCGCCGCGCTGTGGCGCTTGATGCCGGCGGTGTCAGCCATGTCGGCCTTTCTCAATAATACGCCGGTGGTGGCGATGCTGGTGCCGGTGGTGCAGGACTGGGCGGCACGGCATAAGTTGCCGGCTTCGCGCTTGTTGCTGCCGCTGTCCTATGCCTCGATTCTCGGCGGCACCTGCACGCTGATCGGCACCAGTACCAATCTGCTGGTCTCGGGGCTGGTTGCCGCCGACGGCTCGATTGCGGCACCGGGTTTTTTCGATGTTGCCTGGCTGGGTCTGCCTTGTGCGCTGATCGGCATCGGCTTTGTCATCCTGACCGGGCCGTGGCTCTTGCCGAAGCGTCGCCAATCGGTGCGCGAACCGGCGGACATCCGCGAGTACTCCGTGGAGATGCTGGTCGAGGAGGGCAGTGAGCTGGTCGGCAAGAATGTCGGTCAGGCCGGGCTGCGGCAACTGTCAGGGCTTTATCTGGCCGAGATTGAACGTCAGGGAAAGGTGCTGGCGGCGGTCGGTCCGCTGGAAGAACTGCATGCCGGTGACCGGCTGATCTTTGTGGGCAACACGGAATCGGTGGCGGATCTGTATAAAATCCGCGGCCTGGTGCCGGCGCAGGACCAGGTTTTCAAACTCAGCAGCCCGCGCCACGAGCGGGTGATGGTCGAGGCGGTGGTGTCGCCCTCGTCGCCGTTTCTTGGCAAGACCATCCGCGAAGCGCGTTTCCGGACCCACTATCAGGGCGTGGTGATCGCTGCGGCCCGTGGCGGGCGGCGTCTGCCCGGCAAGGTCGGCGATATCGTCACTGATGTGGGCGATACACTGCTGATCGAAGCGCGGCCGGCCTTTCTTGAGCGCTACCGTCATTCGCGGGATTTCCTGCTGATCAGCGCGCTGGAGGAGGCCTCGCCGTTGCGACACGAGCGCAGTTGGGTGGCTATCGCGATTCTTCTGGGCATGGTGCTGGCCGCGGCCAGCGGACTCGTGCCCATGTCGGTCGCGGCCCTGGTCGCCGCGGCCCTGATGCTGATCACGCGTTGCACCTCAACACACAAGGCCCGGCGTCAGATCGACTGGTCGGTGCTGGTGACGATCGGGGCGGCCATCGGGCTTGGCCGCGCGCTGGAAGACAGCGGCGCGGCTGCGGCTTTGGCCGGGGCGTGGATCGGCGTCGGCGGGGACAATCCGTGGCTGGCCTTGTTGATGGTTTACCTGCTGACCAGCCTGTTTACCGAGGTCATTACCAATAATGCGGCGGCGGTGATGATGTTCACCATCGCCAAGGCCACGGCGGCGGGTTTGTCGGTGAGTTTCACACCGTTCGTTTTCGTGATTATGATGGCCGCTTCGGCCAGTTTCGCCACACCGATCGGTTATCAAACCAATCTGATGGTGTATGGTCCGGGTGGTTACCGCTTTTCCGATTACCTGAAAATCGGTATCCCGCTGAATTTGTTGCTGGCGTTGGTGGCTGTGGCGCTGGCGCCGCTGATCTGGCCCTTCTGAGCAAGGGCCGCTTGTTGCGACTAACAGGAACCGACCAATCACCATGAGCCAGCAGTCCCTGCTCGAAACCTCCTCGCCGTTGCGCCCGCTTGCCGACCGGATGCGGCCGCGTAATCTGGACGAATATGCCGGTCAGCAGCATTTGCTCGGCAAGAACAGCACCCTGCGTCAGGCGCTGGAAAGCGACCGCCTGCATTCGATGATTTTCTGGGGACCGCCCGGCACCGGTAAAACCACCTTGGCGACCATGATTGCGCGGCACTGCAATGCCGAGTTCCTCAGCGTCTCGGCGGTATTGTCCGGGGTGAAGGAAATCCGTGAGGCGATCAGCCGTGCCCGCGAAGTGCAGCAAATCAGCGGCCGGCGCAGCATTTTGTTTGTCGATGAGGTGCACCGCTTCAACAAAAGCCAGCAGGACGCCTTTCTGCCGCATGTGGAAGACGGCACCGTCGTCTTTATCGGCGCGACCACCGAGAATCCCTCGTTTGAGCTGAATAACGCCTTGCTCTCGCGCTGCCGGACTTATGTGCTGAAAAGCCTCGGCAAAGAGGATATACGCGCGATTATCGATCGCGCGCTGGACGATACCGAACGCGGGCTGGGCAATCAGGATGTGGAGTTCCCGGCGGCCTTGCGCGACGCGCTGGCCGCGACTGCCGACGGTGATGCCCGGCGCGCCCTGTTGCTGCTCGAGCTGGCGGTCGATAGCGCGCCGGAGACGGATGGCCTGAAGCGGATTGATGAGAATGTCCTGCGCGAAGTCACGCGCGGCTCCCTGCGGCGTTTCGATAAGGGCGGCGAAGCCTTTTATGACCAGATCTCGGCGCTGCACAAATCGGTGCGCGGCTCGAGTCCTGATGGCGCGCTGTACTGGTTCTGCCGGATGATCGACGGCGGTTGCGACCCGCGCTATATCGCACGCCGGGTGCTGCGTATTGCGGTCGAGGATATCGGCATTGCCGATCCGCGGGCTTTGCAGATGGCGCAGTTTGCCTGGGACACTTACCAGCGTTTGGGCAGCCCGGAAGGTGAGCTGGCCATCGCCCAGGCGATTGTCTTTTTGGCCTGTGCGCCGAAGAGTAACGCGGTCTATACGGCCTATAAGAGCGCCATGGCGATGGCCCGTGAGAGTGGTTCACAGGAGGTGCCGATGCATCTGCGCAATGCGCCGACCAAGCTCATGAAAGAGCTCGGTTATGGTGAGAACTACCGCTATGCGCACGATGAGGTCGACGGCTTTGCCGCCGGTGCGAGCTACTTCCCCGACGATCTGGGTGAGCCGGAGTTGTATCATCCGGTGCCGCGCGGGCTGGAAATCAAAATCGGTGAGAAACTGAGCCGCCTGCGTGAACTGAACCGGCAGGCACAAAACGACACGGAGCCTGAGGGCTGAGGTCGCGGTATCAGCTGATATCGCTGTCGATAATCCGGCTCAGACCTTCCCGCATGGCGCTGAGGTTTTCGTCGCCGACCACCGACACGAGACTGCTGTCGATGCGGATAAAATCCGCCAGCATGCTGTTGCGCAGGCTGTGGCCTTCGTCGGTCAGGTACAGCGCATGGGTGCGTCGGTCCTGCGGCGAGGGGCGGCGTTCAATCAGCTTCCGTTTTTGCAGTGCATCGAGCAGGCCGACCATATTGGTCCGCTGAATTGACAGCGCCTGGGCCACGGCACTCTGACTCAGGCCGGGATTGACCGCCACCAGCTCCAGTACGGCAAATTGCGTCGGCCTGATAGCGGTCTCGGCGAAGGTTTGCTGATATTGCTGAAACAAGCGCAGCTGCGCGCGGCGCAGCAGGTAGCCCAGTGAGTTGTGCAACACGCCGAAATCAATTGCTTCATCCTGCCCGGGCGATCGCTCTGAAACCATGACTGTGATACCGTATTATTGATCGGAAGTGGATAATTATTACATATAACAATCTGCTGCAGGTCGTCCGATGGCAGTTATTTGCCTTCTGTTTCGCAATCCGGAGCGTATTTCGTGAGTCAATCATTGTTTGAAGAAGGTTTGTCTGTGCGCCGTGAGGTGATGGGCGATGAGTTTGTCGAGCGTGCCCTGCAGGGCGCCGATGCCTTCACCATGCCACTGCAGAAGCTGGTGACTGAGAACTGTTGGGGTACGGTCTGGCCCCGTGACGGACTTGACCGCAAGACCCGCAGTCTGGTGACGGTGGCCACGCTGGTGGCACTGAAAGCCCACAATGAGCTTAAAGGTCATGTGCGCGGCGCCTTACGCAATGGTGCGACCGTCGAAGAGATACAGGAAGTGCTGCTGCATACCACGGTGTACTGTGGCATGCCGGCCGGTCTGGAAGCCTTCCGGGCTGCCAAAGAGGTGGTCGATGCCTGGCAGCAGGAGCAGCAGGAGCAGCAGGAGCAGCAGGAGCAGCAGGAGCAGCAGGAGCAAGCAGGAGCAAGGCTGAACGCGGGCCCGGCTCCTGCGCTTTGGTTTAAGGGCGTTGTTGCTGTTGCTGCAAAAGCGCTTTGAGTTCGGCGATCTGCGCGGACAGGTCCTCGATGGTCGGCACTCCGTCGGCGGCCTGCTGGGCTTTGCGCTCGGCCGCATGCTCGTCTTCCATCACACCGACCACGATGCCGATCACCATATTCAGAAAGGCAAAGGCGGTCAGGAAGATAAAGCTCATGTAATAGCTCCAGCTCAGCGGGTAGACCGTCATGGTTTCGTACATCACATCGGTCCAGTCCTCAAAGGTCATGACCCGGAACAGGGTCAGCATGGAAATGGCGATGTCGCCCCACAGCTCCGCATTTATCGGGCGGAAGAAGGTCGTGCCGACCGCCGCGTAGATGTAGAAGATGATAAACATCAGCAAAATGACATAGCCGAGCTGGGGCAGGGCTTTGAGCAGGGAATTGAGCAGGGTGCGCAGCTCCGGCACGATCGAGACCATCCGCAGGACGCGGAAGATGCGCACCAGGCGCCCGATCAGGGCCAGCTCACTGTCTTCGATGGGAATCAGACTGACCACCACGATCAGCGTATCGAAGATATTCCAGCCGCTTTTGAAGAAATCGGCTTTGCGCTCCTCGGCGAGAAAGCGCACGACGATTTCGAAGAGAAAGATAAACGTAATCGACCAGTCCAGCGCGGTGATCAGCTGCAGGGCGGTCTCGTTGATTTCATAGGTTTTGGCGCCGATCAGCAGAGCCGAGAGGATGATGATCGAAACGACAAAGGTTTCGAAAAGCTTGTTACTGCGGATGCGCGCAGAGATTTCCTGTAGTTGAGTGATGCTCATAGTTGGTCAGTCATTTTGACAGGGCACAGTTACCAAAGGCGGGATTCTAGGTGCAGTGCCACAAAGCAACAAGCGCGGTTGTCTGACAAGCTGATAAGCCGGATTGAGGGCCAAGGTTGCAATAAAAGGGTTTGTGCGATCTTATCGCATGGGGCAGGACTTGGTTTGTTTGTTCTGTCCCCGTGATGGCGGTGGTGTTGCATATCTGAGAAAACGGAGAAACATTATGTCGCGTGTGCCTGCAATCCCGGCCGGGCTGCAGCCCTGGTCCCAGAAAATTACCGGCCTCACGATCCGTGGCTGGGCAACGCCGCCGTCGGGTAAGCCGCTGATTCATTTTCTGCACGGCAACGGTCTTTGCGGTCTGACGTATTGGCCGCTGTTATCGCGTCTGCGGGATGACTTTGACCTGGTCATGACCGATATCCAGGGGCACGGCGACAGCGACACCGGCACGCGTTTTCTCGGCTGGAATCGCAACGCCGATGTATGCGAGCGCCTGCTGCGCCATCGCCTGCAGGATCATGACCGTGATCAGCCCGTCTACGGCATGGGCCATTCGCTCGGTGCGGTTCTGACGACCCTGCTGTCGGTACGCGAGCCGGCGCTGTTCGACCGCCTGTTACTGCTCGATCCGGTGTACTTCCCGCGTGGGATTCTGCTGGGCATGGCGGGACTGAGCCTGTTTAATTCAATCCCGGCCCTGACGCCGTTGGCACGGAGTGCTCGTAAACGTCGCGCCGACTGGCCGGGCAGGGCGGCGGCCCGCGAGCATCTGCAGCAGCGCGGCGTGTACCGCGACTGGGAAGCAGAAGCGCTGCAGGCCTTTGTCGATTGGGGCATGCGCGAGACCGACGGCGGCGTGAGTCTGAAATGTGACCCGAAGACCGAAGCGCGTTTTTTCGGTTCTTACCCGAAAGGTCTTTGGCGTGCCATAAAACGGCTTAATGTGACGACCGACGTGGTGATCGGCGAGAATACCTACCCGTTTGTGTTGCGAAGCGTGCCGCCTTTGCCACAAATAAACCCCAGGTTCCGCGTGACATCAGTGCCGGGCGGGCATTGTTTTATGCTCGAGGACAGTGCAGCAACTGCGGCGCTGGTACGCGAAAAACTACAACACGGGCCTCACTGAAAGGCCCGGCCAAACCCTCATAAGGAGAAACAGATGCAGGCATATCCGCATAAATACCAGGTCACCAGCGAAGGCGCCGCTCAGGGCAATGTCGAACTGACATCACCGGGCTTGCAGTCCCTGACCACCGCGCCGCCGCCGCAGTTCGGTGGCCCCGAAGGCATCTGGTCTCCCGAGACCCTGTTCGCCGCATCGGTGGCCGATTGCTACATTCTGTCGTTCCGCGCGGTGACACAGATGAAAAAATTCGACTGGATTGCGATCCGTTGCGAAACCGATGCGATTCTCGACAAGCCCGAGCGTCTGCCCATGTTCACCCGCCTGGATCTGCGCGTGACCCTGACTGTGGCGGCCGGGACGGATAAGGCAGAAGCGGAGAAACTGCTGCAACGGGCCAAGGATATTTGTCTGGTGACCAATTCCATGACCGCCGAGAAGACGCTGACGACAGAGATTGTCGAGGCCTGAGTGCGCGGGCTTTGTGCCGGGTCCGCTGCCGGCACAAAGCCATCCCTTTGGCGGCCTGTCTTGCGCTGCACCGGCAGGTCTGTATTATTTTATTGCTCGTAAGTGATTCCTGTCTTTTTCCCTGACGCCGCATCCACGGCGATGTGAGTCTGCATGTCCGGACATCTCGTAAAACATATGCTGAAAGTGGCCGTCCTGACGCTGGCGGTGTCGGTTTTGCTGCTGGAGACCCTCGGGCCGCTGATCGGTATCCGCGGTTATGTGGGGCCGCTGCTGATGGAGCAGATCGCGCGCTTTCGTGACGCAGACACTGACACGCAACGGGGCTCAGCGCTGCCGCCGCTGGCGGGATCAGACACGCCTGTGCAGGCCGCGCCGCCGGCGGCTGTGCCTGAGCTGCCGGCGACGCTGCGGCCGGGCAGTCCCGAGGCGGTGGCCATGGAAAGCTGTGTTACGGCGATCAGTGCCGTCAGTCTGCATCCGCAATTTAACCGGGTGCCGTTTGTCGGTCCGCGCCATGACGGCGACAATATCATCTACGTCTGGGATGCCGATGCGCCCTTGGTGGCGATGGCCGTCGACGGCAGCGAAGTGAGTCGCAATGTGTATTGCGAAGTGCTGCCCGGCGGGGCGGTAAGCCGGCTCGATATCGACGGCCGCACCCTGGCTGTCGATCCGCAGGGCCGTCGCGAGATCACCAACGGCTGGCAGGTTTACCGCGCGGTCTCCGGTATTGACGGCAGCACCAATGTGACGGTGGTGGGCAAGGCCCTGCATGCCCTGTCTGACGGCACCACCGTGCCGGAACTGATCCTGCGTTGCGGCGAAGACAAAACCGTCGCCCACCTGAACGCCGCGGTGCCGCTGGGCGAGCCGGGCAGTACGGTTCAGGTCACCACGGTGGTGGACGGCCGGGAAAGCCGCGCCGGCTGGCGGGTCGCCGAAGACGGCCGTAATCTCTTTGCCAGCGGGCACGCGATTGCCTTTATCCGCAGCCTGATGCGCGCCGGCACATTTTCCCTGCGCTTTGCTGACGCGCAAGGGCAGGAGCAGGAATCACCCTTCGATCCCAATGGTGTGACCGCCGCTGTCGCGCCGCTTCAGGAAGCCTGTCACTGGCAGTGATGCTGCATTGCGGCATTCATTGACGGCACGGCCTCTGCATTGCCTTCAGTTATGCTGCGGGCTTTGCCGTTTGGTAATCGCCTCGCTAAACTAGCCTGCCGCCTGTTTCAGGTGCCCTGTGTGATGGAATGAAAGACGTTTTTGAGGAGTGGCTGTCCGAAGCCGGGCAGCGGTTTACTGCGTTCCGCTTGTGGCTGGGTGAACTACGTGATCCGGGCGTGCTGCGCGCGGATGTGATCGCCGGGATTACCGTGGCGCTGGTGCTGGTTCCCCAGTCCATGGCCTACGCACAGCTGGCCGGTCTGCCACCGTATATCGGACTTTATGCGTCCTTTCTGGCGCCGATTGTAGCGGCGCTGTTCGGTTCTTCCCGGCAGTTGCAGAACGGGCCGGTCGCGGTGATTTCCCTGATGACGGCCGCCGCGTTGGCGCCCATGGGGCTGCAGGCCGGGGAGTATGTCGCCTATGCGGCGGTGCTGGCCCTGATGGTCGGTGTGTTCCAGATGGGGCTGGGCCTGTTGCGTCTCGGCGTACTGGTGGACTTCCTGTCGCATCCGGTGATTATCGGTTTTACCAATGCGGCGGCGATTGTGATCGGCAGTCTGCAGATCGGCAAACTCTTCGGTATCGAGGTTGACGGCAGCCTCGCGCTTTACGAAACCTACTGGCACCTGCTTATTGCCATTCCCTTCGATACGCACATTATGACCTTTGTTATTGGCATGCTGTCCTTGTTGATGTTGGGTTGGATGCGGCGTAAACACCCCAGGCTGCCGGCGGCGCTGATTACCGTGGTGGTGACCACCGGCCTGAGCTGGCTGATCGGCTTTGCTGCCATGGGCGGTGAGGTGGTCGGCGAGGTGCCGCCCGGTCTGCCGGCGATTGTGATCCCGCAGGTGACGGATCTGCGTTTCGGTGAGCTGGTGATGCCGGCCATGATTATCGCCTTGCTCAGTTTTGTCGAAGCCTTTTCCATCGCCAAGGCGATTGCCTCGGAAACCCGCCATAGTCTGTCTGCGGATCAGGAAATGGTCGGCAAGGGGCTGGCCAATATTGCTGCCGGGCTGACGCAGGGGTATCCGGTGTCGGGCTCGTTTTCGCGCAGCGCGGTGGCGTTTGCCGCCGGTGCCAAAACCGGTTTTGCGGCGATCGTCAGCGGTCTGGTGGTGGGGCTGACTTTGTTATTTCTGACGCCTTTGCTTTATCACTTGCCGCTGGCGACGCTGGCTGCTGTCATTATTGTCTCGGTGCTGGGGCTGGTGAAATTCGAGCCCTTTAACCATGCCTGGCGGGTTAATCCGCATGATGGTTTTGTTGCTCTGGCGGTGTTTCTGGTGACGCTGCTTTCCGCACCGCATCTGGAGACCGGCATCTTCGCCGGGGTAGGGCTGTCGCTGATTTTCTATCTGTACCGCACCATGCAGCCGAATTTTGCCGAAGTGGCCTGTGACGAGGACGGCTTGTTCCGTGACGCTGAGCTGTTCGGCATGAAAACCAGCGACACCTTGGCCTTGTTCCGCTACGACGGCGATTTGTATTTTGCCAATGCCGGCTATCTGGAGCGGCGTATCCTCAATGCGGTGGCGGCCAAGCCGTTGCTGAAAGTGCTGATTCTCGATCTCGAAGCGGTCGAGCAGATCGACGCCACCGGTGAAGAAATGCTCGCGCATATGGCCGAACGGCTGCAAATCGGCGGTATCGAATTTGTCCTGACACGGCCCAAACCGAAACTGATCAGCGCCCTGAAGCGTTCAGGGCTGTGGGATCTGATCGGCGAAGAACGGATCTTTGACCGGCGTTATGACGCGATTAAAACCATCAAATCGCGTTATGGCGATGAGGTGGATATCCGCCATCTGCTCTATCACCGCCCGCTGGAGCGGGACGAGCCGGAGGCGGGCAACCGGGAACCGCGCTTTGCTGCCAGCGACGTGCAATAAACTCATTCTATGGTACCAAATGATATCAGCGGGCTTGACCGGCCGGTATCCGTGTTATAGATTCGCTTTACTTTCTTACGTTCAGAAGATTAACCGCACGTGACTAACACCGCTTCCAAGCTCATCGCGATTGCAAAACTGCCCCTGGCAGTGGTGCTCGTGGTGGTGTCTGTCGTGGTGGTCGTGGCCAGAGGGTCGACGTCGTAGCGGGTTGCTGAACAAACAAAATACCAAACCCCCTTCGGCGTCTCAGCCAAGGGGGTTTTTTTTTGGGCGCAGAAAAGACAAGAGGACATCATGAGCGAATCTGCTAATACGCCACGGCCGGAACAGGCCATTCGCCTGTCGGGAGCGCAGTTGATTATCAAGCTGCTGGAACGACAGGGCATCACGCATATCGCCGGCATTCCGGGCGGGGCCAACCTGCCGATGTACGACGCACTGACCGACAGCCCGATCAAACACGTGCTGGCCCGTCACGAACAGGGCGCGGGCTTTATGGCGCAGGGAATGGCCCGTGTTACCGGTCAGGCGCAGGTCTGCTTTGCTAGCTCCGGCCCCGGTGCGACCAATCTGGTCACGGCCGTCGCGGATGCGAAAATGGACTCGATTCCGCTGGTCGCCATCACCGGACAGGTCTCCCAGCAGATGATCGGTACCGACGCGTTTCAGGAAACCGACACCTTTGGTCTGATGTTGCCCATCACCAAACACAACTGGATTGTGCGCTCCGCCGCCGAGTTGCTGGAGGTGATTCCCGAGGCGTTTCGTCTGGCGCTGTCAGGCCGGCCGGGACCTGTGTCCGTGGATGTGCCCAAAGACGTGCAGAACGAGATTATCGAGTTTGCCGAATGGCCGGCGCCGGGTCGGCGCGAAGAGACGCCGGCACTGGACACCGAAACCGTGCATCAGATCGTCGAGCGGCTGAAGAATGCGCATCGTCCGGTGCTGATGGTCGGCGGCGGCATTATCCAGGCCGGCGCATCGGAGGCGCTGCGGAGGTTTGCCGAGACGCTGGATATTCCGACCGTACACACCTTTATGGGACTGGGTATCCTGCCCACGGATCATCCCTTGTCACTGGGCATGCTGGGCATGCACGGCGCCCGCTACACCAACCATGTTCTGGAAGAGTGCGATGTGCTGGTCGGGCTGGGTGTGCGTTTTGATGACCGCGCCACCGGTAAGGTCGAGGCCTTTTGTCCGCAGGCCGAGATTATCCACGTTGATATAGATCACAGTGAAATCGGCAAGATCAAAAATCCGCTGCTGGCCATGCGCGCCGATATCGGCGAGACCCTCACGGCGCTGAACAGCATTGCCCCGCGTATGACCCGGCCGCTGTGGCGTCAGCGTGTTGATCAGCTCAAAGAAGCGCACCCGCTGGTGCTCGAAGGGCTGGACGAGTTGTTCCGTCCTTACGGCGCGATTACCCAGGTCGCGGCGATGCTCGATGACGAGGCCAATGTCACCACCGATGTCGGTCAGCATCAGATGTGGGTGGCGCAGGCTTATCCGTTCCGCCGGCCGAATCAGTGGGTCAGCTCGGGCGGTCTGGGCACCATGGGCTTCGGTCTGCCGGCTGCCATTGGTATGGCTCTGGCTCAACCGGAGCGCAAAACCATCTGCTTTTCCGGTGACGGCAGCATTATGATGAATATTCAGGAGCTGGCCACGGCAGCGGAAGAAAACCTCGATATCAAGGTCATCATCCTTAACAACGGCCATCTGGGGCTGGTTCGTCAGCAACAGACCCTGTTCTACGGCGAAAACCTCAGTGCGGTGAAGTTTCATCAGGGGCCGGATTTTGCGATGGTGGCGCGCGCCATGGGTGTCGAGGGTGTTGATCTCGGCCAGTCGGCGTCCCCGCATGATGATCTGCGCGAGGCGCTTAACCGCAAAGGGCCGTGCGTGATTAACCTGCCGATCTGTGAGCAGGAAATGGTTTTTCCCATGGTGCCGCCGGGCGGTGCCAATCAGGATATGATCGGAGGTGAAGCAAAATGACTAAACAAGGCCGTTCCGTACTTGAGTTGACGGTTAACAACCATGCCGGCGTCATGTCCCATGTGTGTGGCTTGTTTTCCCGTCGTGGCTACAACCTTGAAGGCATTATGGTTATGCCTATCGAGGGCACCGACGGTGCGCAAAGCCGCATGTGGTTGCTGGTCAATGAGGAGGACAAGCTCAATCAGGTGATCAGCCAGACTGAGAAGCTCGTCGATGTTTTGTGTATTGTCCGGCATCCTGTCGAGGGCAGTATCTTCACCCAAATGGAAGAGTACTTCCGCTCTTAAAGCCTGCTGCAATGCGCCCTGCCGGCCGCTTTCTCCGTACAGCGG
>JAUOPI010000011.1 GCA_030546905.1 Granulosicoccaceae sp. 1_MG-2023
GAAAAGGCAAAGCCAGGAAGTCCGCGCTTTGCGCAGTCATGCGAAAGCTGGTGCAAATTTGCTTTGGTGTGATCAAACACCAAACCCCGTATCGCGTGCAAACGGTCTGACGACCGCTTGCACTGATGTTGGAGAGAGGGTATCTACAAACCACCTGTAGGAGCGGCCATGGCCGCGACCTGCGGAGGTGGGATTTGGCACCGCGGGTCGCCTGTATACAGGCTCCTACAGCTTCAGCTAGCCTCTTGCATGAAAAGTCTTGCCGAGCGACATGGGCGCGACAAGCCGGCTGCGGGTCTGGTTGCTGGAGAGAATCACCAACACCACAATGGTGGCCAGATAAGGCAGGGTTGCCAGT
This sequence comes from Granulosicoccaceae sp. 1_MG-2023, assembly GCA_030546905.1. GTDB lineage: Bacteria > Pseudomonadota > Gammaproteobacteria > Granulosicoccales > Granulosicoccaceae > UBA7957. The sequence continues at coordinate 359 of JAUOPI010000011.1, forward strand.
AGGTTCGGCGAAACGCTGATGCCCAGCCCCTGAAACACGAGATTCAGGATACTGGCGAGTCCGAACAACCAGGCACCGAGCAACACGCGTTCGGCTTTCCAGCTGGCGAAAACGACCAGCGCCAGCGCAATCCAGCCGCGTCCGGCGCTCATGTTTTCCACCCACAGCGGGGTGTAAGCCAGTGACAGATAGCCGCCGGCGAGACCTGCCATGGCGCCGCCGAACATGATCGCCAGATAGCGGGTTTTCATTACCGGCAGACCGAGCGCGTTGGCCGCTTCGGGGTTTTCGCCGACAGCTTTGAGGGTCAGGCCGGGACGGGCGTGGTTAATAAACCAGTAGACCGCGGCAAACAGGGCGAAGGAAAGATAAACCAGCAGGTCCTGCCCGAATAGCATGCGGCCGATTACCGGCAGATCGCTTAGAAACGGAATTAATATTGGCTCCAGGCCGTCGACCGGTTTGCCGACGTAAGCGGTGCCGATAAAGGCGGAGAGGCCGGTGCCGAATATGGTTAATGCAAGCCCGGTCGCGACCTGATTGGCTTTGAGCTCAAGCGAAATGACCGCAAATATCAGCGACATCAGTATGCCGGCGGTAATGGCCAGCATAAAACCGAGAAACACGCTGCCGCTCAGCAGGGCGACGATAAAGCCGATCACCGCGCCCATCAGCATCATGCCTTCCTGACCGAGGTTGAGTACGCCGCTGCGTTCGCAGACCAGCTCGCCGAGTGCGACCAGCAGTAGTGGCGTGCCGGTGCGGACCATGGCGTAGAGGATGTTGGTAATAAGATCTATATCCATGCCTTATCCTTGTATGCCAGTGACGGCCTTGCGTTTGAGCCGGAAGCGGAAGTTGATCAACACATCGCAGGCGAGCAGATAAAACAGCAACATGCCCTGAAACAGTTCGGTCAGGGCCAGCGGCAAGCCGAGGCCGATCTGCGCCATTTCCCCGCCCATATACAGCAGCGCCATCAGAAAGGTGGCCAGTGTGATGCCGAGCGGATGCAGGCGACCGAGAAAGGCGACGATGATTGCCGCGTAGCCGTAACCCGGTGAGATCTGCGGAACCAGCTGGCCTATCGGGCCGGCCACTTCGCCGACGCCGGCCAGCCCCGCCAGCGCCCCGCTGATCAGCAGAGCCACGTAGACCAGACGCCGTTCGCGAAAGCCCGCCAGGCGTGCAGCTCCGGCATCAAGGCCCATGACGCGGATCTGAAAGCCGTAGAAACTGCGGCTCATCAGCACCCAGACCGCGACCACCGCCAGCAGTGCCAGCAGCAGGCCGAAATGCACGCGTGTCCCATCGATCAGGATCGGCAGAATCGCCGCGTCGCCGAACAGCGCCGACTCGGGGAAGTTAAAGCCGTCGGGATCTTTCAGCGGCCCGTGCACCGCCCACAGCAACAGGTTCAGGGCGATGTAGTTCATCATGATGGTGGTGAGGATTTCGTTGGTATTGAAACGCACCTTCAATACCGCCGCGATACCGGCCCAGAACATGCCGCCGAGCACGCCGCTGATCAACACCAGCGGCAGTACCCAGATGCCGTCGGCCTCGAGTAGCTGCAAGGCCATATAACTGCCGCACAGGCCGCCCATCAGCAGCTGTCCTTCGGCCCCGATATTCCAGATCTGGGCTTTGAACACCACGGACAGGCCGATGGCGCAGAGCAGGATCGGGGTGGCTTTAACGCACAGCTCGGCGATGCCCTGGGTGTCGGCGATCGGGGTGTAGAGGATCGTCACCATGGCATCGAAAGGATCTTGTCCGAGCAGGGTGAAAAGCAGAAATCCGCTCAGCAGGGTCAGTCCGGCGGCCAGCACCGGCGACAGCCAGGCCATGCTGCGTGAGGGTTCACCACGGGGTTCGAGTGTGATCATGCGTCGCCTCCTGCAGCACTGAAGTCACCGGCCATCATGCGTCCCAGGGCTTCGATGGAGGATTGCGGCGTCGGTATTACCGGCGACAGGCGGCCGTCGCAGATCGCGCCGATACGGTCGGAGATTTCGAACAGTTCGTCGATGTCTTCAGAGATCACCAATATGCCAACCCCGGAGTCACGTAATTCGATCAGGGCATTGTGGATCGCGGTGGCGGCGCCGATATCGACGCCCCAGGTCGGGTGGGCGGCGATCAGCACACGCGGTTGCTGGAGGATTTCGCGTCCGATAATGAATTTTTGCAGATTCCCGCCGGACAGGCTGTCGGCCCTGGCCTGGCGGCCCGGGGTTTTGACCTTGTAGCGGCTGATAATCTCATCGGCAAAGGCCGCGACCTTGTGCCAGGCCACCATACCGTGTTTGACCGGACCGTGCAGATAGCCGGTCAGCAGGGCGTTTTCGCTCAGCGACATGGCCGGTACGGCACCGCGCCCGAGGCGCTCTTCGGGCACAAAGGCCAGCCCCAGGGCACGGCGCTGGTCGGGCCGCAGGTCACCGACATCGACTTTGCAAAGGCTGAGTGTCTCCCCTTGCCGGATACGTTGTTCACCACTGAGGCAGGCCAGCAGCTCGGCCTGGCCGTTGCCGGCGACACCGGCGATGCCGACGATCTCGCCGGCGTGTACGGTCAGCGAGATATCGTTAAGGTGAACACCGAAAGGGTCGGGACTGTGCAGGCTGAGGCCTTCGACTTCCAGCACCGCTTCGGTGCCGAGGGCTTTGGGGTAGGTGGTGCTGACCGGCGTGTCTTCGCCGACCATCAGCCGCGCCATATGGGTGGTATCCACTGCGGTCGGGTCGCACTCACCGCTGACCCGTCCCGCGCGCAGCACGGTGGCGTTGTGGCAAAGCGCTTTGACCTCGTGCAGCTTGTGGCTGATAAACAAAATGGCGCAGCCTTCGGCGGCCAGCCGGCGCAGGGTGACGAACAGGGTTTCCACTTCCTGTGGTGTCAGCACCGAGGTCGGCTCGTCGAGGATCAGCAGTTTGATGTCCTGCACAAGACAGCGCACGATCTCGACCCGCTGGCGTTCGCCGACCGACAGAGTATGGACTTCGCGGTCAGGCTCGATGGCCATGCCGTAGCGCGAAGAGACCGTGCGGATGCGTTCGGCCAGTGTGTCGAGGGCGCCGGCCTCATCGCCGAGGGCCAGTGCGATGTTTTCGGTTACGGTGAGGGTATCGAACAGCGAAAAGTGCTGAAAGACCATGCCGATGCCGAGTTTGCGCGCGTGCGCCGGATCGCGGATGGTGACCGGTTTGCCGTCCCACAGCAGCTCGCCGCGGTCGGGTTTGACCAGCCCGTAAATGATTTTCATCAGGGTGCTTTTACCGGCACCGTTCTCGCCCAGCAGCGCATGAATCTCCGCCGGGGCAATCGTCAGATCAATACTGTCGTTGGCCAGACAGCCCGGATATTGTTTGGTGATGTTGCGCAGTGTCAGGCGCGCAACGCCGGCGGGATCAGGCAAGGGACGTCCTCTCAGTTGCGGTCCGGGTTGTCTCTTTATTGAGGAAAACAACGCTGCCTGTCAACCTTATTCACGGGAACTGCGTGTTAGCGCTGCCAATGAACCGTAATGGCGCAGCTCTGCACAAAGGCGGTGCAGGTGAATATTGTGCCGTAGTTGTATAAGTCTGACAGGACCCGCGCGCCGTCAAAAAATACAAGCCGCGGTTTATTGCAGGAGAGGATTGATTACGCCGCGCCGGGATGCGGCGGGTCAGCCGGGGCGAGGCCGTTGTCGGCCAGTTGATTCACGCGGGCGATAAACAGATCGCGTGTGGCAAGGCCGAAAACCGCGTTGCGGCGGCGTTCTTCGAGAATGGTGCTGACCGTGCGGCCGTCGTTGAGGTGACCGGGAAACACCAGTGTTTCATCCGGCAAGGTAAACAGTTTGCCGTTGACGCTGTCGTACCAACTGCCCGGCAGGGACTCGCCGTTCGGTGCAGGACAGCCGGCCGGGTGCAGGGTGTCGCCGCAGAACAGACGGTCATGCCAGAGATAGCAGACATCGTCGTGGGTATGGCCCGGCGTGGGGATAACCTGTACCGGCGTGCTGCCGATGTGCAATTGCCCGCTGTGTTTTATGGCCTCTTGTGGTCCCAGCACCGGAACGTCCGGGAAGGGGTTGTTATTGTTGCCGACGGCACGGTGCTGGTGAGTCAGCAGCGTCCATTTCAGATGCAGACGGTATTCGCTGATCAGGGCTTGCAGGAGGGTGTATTGCGTGGCTTGCGGGTCTATCAGTATTGCGTCTCCGCCGGCCTTGTCCGCCAGCAGATAGCTTAGTGCCAAACTTGAAGTATTGATCAGTTGCCGGAAGATCATGCTGCTCAGAGCAGGCGTAATACAGCAATGGCAATACCGGCCAGACACGCCGGGGTGGAGAGCAGCCAGGCCAGCACGGGGTGGCGCGGGATAAATCCCACGCCACGTGTGAAGCCGGCACTCATGGCCCAGAACAAGGCCATTGCAGCCGTGTGATCGGCTTTGCCGGTGCTGTCGGCCAACAGCCGCGGATCGGCGGTGATTGCCAGCGTGATGATGATGGCTGCCATTAAAGGCAGCCATGCAATCGTTGCCGGCGCAGCTGTGTCGTCAGTCTTGGCCATGCCCTTCTCCGTCGGACTCGGGATTGAGACGTGATGCCTCATTCTCGCCCCACATCGCATTGAGAATGGCCAGTAACAGCGCAAAGCCCACGCCGAGTGCCCAGGTGAAATACCACATAGTCAGATCTCCTTAGTAGGTACTATGGCTGTTTTCACGGACGTAGTCCGCGGTGACTTTACCGGCCATGACCTTATAAGCCCAGCTGGTGTAAACCACGATAAGCGGCATGAATATCAATGTTGCAAAGAACATGATAGTCAGCGTCAGGTGGCTCGATACGCTGTCCCAGACGGTCAGACTGGAGCGCGGGTCACTGGAGGACGGCATGATGAAGGGAAACATCGAAACGCCGGCTGTGCCGACCACGCCGAGAATGCCGAATGACGAGCTGACGAAGGCGCTGAGCGTGCGTCCCCGTGCGGCCAGCCACATGGCCAGCGCGATACCGGCATAGGCGATCAGCGGCACCAGAATGGTCAGCGGCATGGTGCGGTAGTTCTGCATCCAGGCACCGTTCTGTTGCAGGACTGTTTTGGCCAGCGGGTCGGGCAGGGCAGCCGGATCGATCGGGCTGGTGATGACGTAGCCCGGAATCCACTGCAGCCAGATACCGGCGACGCTGAAGGCCACCAGCAGCAGGGTGCCGAAGATCAGCATGGCGCGGCGGCTGCGGGCGTAGATCACGTCTTCGGTACGGTGCATCAGGTAGACCGCGCCGTGGAAGGTGATCATGGCCGTGCTGGCCACGCCGCAGAGCAGAGCGAAGGGATTGAGCAAACCCCAGAAGCTGCCTTCGTAGTAGGACACCAGCTGGTTGTCGAAGTGGAAGGGCACGCCTTGTAAGAGGTTGCCGAAGGCCACACCGAAGATCAGCGGCGGAACCGCACCACCGACAAACAGCCCCCAGTCCCAGGTCGAGCGCCAGCGCGGATTTTGCAGCTTGCTGCGGTAGTCGAATCCGACCGGGCGGAAGAACAGTGCCCAGAGAACCGCAAGCATGGCCCAGTAAAAACCCGAGAAGGCGGTGGCATAAACCAGCGGCCAGGCAGCGAAAATCGCGCCGCCGCCGGTGATAAACCACACCTGATTGCCGTCCCAGTGCGGGCCGACGGTGTTGATGACAACGCGTCGTTCGACATCATTGCGGCCGACAAAAGGCAGCAGCGTGCCGACGCCCATGTCGTGTCCGTCCATGATGGCAAAGCCGATCAGCAGTACGCCGACCAGTAGCCACCAAACCAGTTTGAGTGTTTCATAATCGAGTATCATCGTTCTGACTCCGTGATCAGGCGTGTGCCGACTCGTTGCTGTAGCGACCGGTTCCAAGTGAACCCGGGCCGAGGCGTGCGAACTTGACCATCAGATACATCTCGACGATCAGCAGCAGGGTGTAGAAGCCGACAAAACCGGCCAGTGAGCCATAGAGCGATTCGACGCTCAGCGTGGACACGGACAGGTGGGTGGGCAGAACGCCGTAGATTGTCCAGGGCTGACGGCCGTACTCGGCGACAAACCAACCCAGTTCACAGGCCAGCCAGGGCAGCGGCAGCGACCACAGAACCGCGCGCAGCAGCCAGGGCTTGTGTTCGAACGTGCCTTTGATCGAATACCACAGCGCCAGACCGAACAGCAGCAGGAACCAGAATCCCAGTCCGACCATGGCACGGAAGGCCCAGAACATCGGCGTGACACGCGGAATGGTGCTGGCCGCGGCCTTGTCGATAATTTCCGGCGTTACGTCATCCATGGAGGTGACATACTTGCGCAACAGCAAACCGAAGCCGAGGTCGTCGATGCGCTCTTCGAGCACCGCCCGCGCTTGTTCGTTGTTGCTGTCTTCACGCACCGCTTCCAGTGCGCGCACCGCGTCTATACCGGAGATAATCCGCTCGCGGTTTTCCGCGATAATGTTTTTGATGCCGGGCAGCTCCTTATCCAGCGAGCGGGTGCCGATCAGACCAAGCACATAGGGGATTTCGATCTGCCAGTTATTGCGCTGCTCTTCCTCGTTGATATCGGCCACCAGAATCAGCCCCGCGGGCGCTTCTTCGGTTTCCCACATGGCTTCCATTGCGGCCAGCTTGGTTTGCTGTGCGTGACCGACGGTGTAGCCGGATTCGTCACCGAGCACGATAACTGACAGCGATGAGGCCAGACCGAAAGCGGCAGCAATACGGAAACTGCGTTTGGCAAAGGTCACGTCGCGTTTGCGCAGCAGATAGTAGGCGGAGATAGCCAGCACAAACATGGACCCGGTGACATAACCGGCCGAGACGGTGTGCACGAACTTGGCCTGCGCGTCCGGGTTAAAGACCACAGCCCAGAAATCGACCATTTCCATGCGCATGGTGGTGAAGCTGAACTCGGCGCCGACCGGGTTCTGCATCCAGCCGTTGGCGATCAGAATCCACAGGGCGGAGAGGTTGGTGCCGACGGCCATCAGAATGGTGACGAGCAAGTGCTGGCGGCGCGAGAGGCGGTCCCAACCGAAGAAGAACAAACCGATAAAGGTCGATTCCAGAAAGAACGCCATCAGGCCTTCGATCGCCAGCGGCGCACCGAAAATATCGCCGACGTAGTGCGAGTAGTAGGCCCAGTTGGTGCCGAACTGAAATTCCAGGGTAATACCGGTGGTGACACCGAGGGCAAAGTTAATGCCGAAGAGCTTACCCCAGAAGCGGGTCATGTCTTTGTAGATGGTTTTGCCTGTCATGACATAAACCGACTCCATGATGACCAGCAGCCAGGTCATGCCGATGGTGAGCGGCACAAACAGGAAGTGGTACATCGCGGTGGCGGCGAACTGCAGTCTCGACAGGTCGACGAGTTGTTCACTGACCATGAATGTTTCCTTGCGGGTTGGAGGAGGAAGGCTGACCGAAATGGTCAGCGACCGTATCTGAGACCACCTCAACGTGCTGACCACGAATAAACAACCACCACAGCAGAGTGATTACTGCGATCTTGATAATGACAACAGCAATCAATTTACGGGCGAGTGTTTGGTCATTCATAGTGCAGGCTTCGGGATGATCGTGACAGACAGCATGTCAAATCCTGTGCCACCGCCTGCTGCGCTGAAGAGGCGTTAAAAAACAAGTGGATATGAATAACGGCGGTGCTAGTATTGGTGCTTAGTGCCAAAGTGGCAGTTAAGGTATGGCAGTAAAGGTGCGTATATGGCAGACAAAGACAGGTCATCCGACCACCCGTTGCCGGTGCTGGCCTCTTTCCTCGATACCCGCGAGGAACCGCATATTCTGATCGACACGGACTACCGGATTATTATTGCCAACGCCGCTTACCGCCGCGCGCACCAGGCCGGCGACAGTGTGATCGGACGGACCTGTTACGAGGTTTCCCATCATTACCGGGTGCCTTGTGATCAGGCCGGCGAGAGCTGTCCGCTGATGCAGGCGCGTGAGTCGGGCCGGCGCGAACGTGTGGTACATCTGCACCACACCGTTGACGGTGAGATTTACGAGAATATCGAGCTTTCACCGCTGCGGGACACCGCCGGTGAGATCACCTTCTATATCGAGAAAATCTCACCGCTGACGGTGGCGCGCGGGCGCACCGAAACACGCGGTCTGGTCGGGCGGTCGCCGGCGTTTAAGCGCATGCTGGCGCTGATTGTGCGCGTTGCGCCGTCCGAGGCCACGGTGCTGTTGCAAGGCGAATCCGGTACAGGTAAGGAGCTGGCCGCGGCCGCGGTTCACCAGGCCAGCGAACGCGTGGCACGGCCGTTTGTGGCCGTTGAATGTACCAGCCTGCCCGAAACGCTCTTCGAAAGTGAACTCTTCGGTCACGAAAAAGGCGCGTTTACCGGTGCCACGCAACGCAAGACGGGGCTGGTCGAAGCGGCCAGCGGCGGCACGCTGTTTCTCGATGAAGTGGGCGATATCCCGCTGAGTATGCAGGCCAAGTTATTGCGTTTGCTGGAGACCGGAACGTACCGCCGGGTCGGCTCCACGGAACTGCGTCAGGCCGATATCCGCGTGATTTCCGCAACCCACCGGAATCTGCGCGAGATGGTCCGCGAAGGCAGCTTCCGCCAGGATCTCTACTATCGCCTGAACGCCTTTCCGATTGTGGTGCCGCCGCTGCGCGAGCGTGGTGAAGACATCGTGCTGCTGTCAGACTCGCTGCTCAGCCGGGTCGCCCCCGGGCGCCGCTTGCAGCTCAGTCAGGCCTCCATCGACCAATTGCTGCAATACCGCTTCCCGGGCAATGTGCGCGAGCTGCGCAATATCCTTGAACGTGCCAGTCTGATGTGTGACGGGGAACTCATTGAGCCTGAGCATCTGTATCTGGAAGACATGGAAAAGCAGCCGCCGGGGGCCAGGGTCGGGGGCGGTGATTCGCTGCTATCGGAAATGGAACGGCGCACCATGGCCGCGGCCTTTGCCGCCCATCACGGCAGCCGGCGCGAGCTGGCGCGTAAGCTGGGGCTGTCCGAGCGTACGCTGTACCGCAAGCTCAAAGCCTATGGCCTGATCAGCGGGAAGTGAAGGCGCCGAAAAGGAAGGCCGGCGGGAAAGACTGATCCCGCCCGGCTGCAGCAGCCGGGCAGGGCCGGAGCAGAGGCTTTATGCCTCCTCAGTGCCGGCGGTGGTCAGCTTATAGGCCAGCGCGCCGAGGATGGCGCCGGCGATCGGTGCCGCCCAGAACACCACCAGTTGCTGGATTGCCGTGGGGTCCATGGAAATCAGCGCCGGACCGGTACTGCGGGCCGGATTCACGGATGTGTTGGAGACCGGAATCGAGATCAGGTGGATCAGGGTCAGAGCCAGACCGATGGCAATCGGCGCGAAACCGGCCGGTGCGCGCTTGTCGGTGGCGCCGAGGATGATAAACAGGAAGGCGCCGGTCATCACAACCTCGGTGACGATAACCGCGAACAGCGAGTAGCCGCCGGGCGAAGCGGCGCCGTAGCCGTTGGAGGCCAGATTGCCGATTTCCGAGCCATTACCGCTGACGATCACGGCCAGTGTTGCGGCAGCGGCAAGCCCGCCGAGGACCTGCGCGATGATGTAGGGCACCAGCTCGCCGGCAGAAAAACGTCCGGCAACCGCCAGACCGACCGAAACCGCCGGATTAAAGTGTCCGCCGGAGATAAAGCCGACCGCGTAAGCCATGGTCAGAACGGTCAGGCCGAAGGCCAGTGACACACCGACAAGACCGATATTGATACCGGCATCGGCGGAGAAGGTGGCTGCCAGCATGGCGCTGCCGCAGCCGCCGAGTACCAGCCAGAAGGTGCCGAAAAACTCGGCCAGAAGCTTGTTTTGAAGTCGCAAAGCGGAACTCCTCAATATTATTAGAGAATGAGTGATACGGGCGTAGATAACAGGAAATGCGCAGCCATCTGAGGGATGCCGTATCTGCCGCGGATTAAAGCACGGCATCGCCCTGGCATGGTGCAAAGTTTGAACAAGTTCACAAAGGTTTGAACATCTGAAGGCACTTTGATATGCCTTGGTATCGGTGGCGTCACCGATGCCGCAGTAGCCGCGCGTAGCTGCTGGCCCGGGCGGGACTGAGGGACTGAGAGAGGAAAAAGCAGGCGCCCCCCGACGGGACGCCCGACGTCGCAGTTGATCGGGGAAGGCGGATATCAGGCCGAGGTAAAACCGCCGTCCACGTTAATCGCTTGTGCCGTCACATGCGGCGAGGCTGCCAGATAGACGGCAAGATCACCCATATCCTGCGGTGTTTGCGCTTCGCCTTGCGGGATCAACGTATCCTGATGGCGGGCCCAGGACTCTTCCATGGCTTCGCCGGGATTTTTCCAGCGTTCGGCCAGCCCGCCCGGCCCGTACCACATCTGTGTGGGGATAATGCCCGGGCAGATGGCGTTGACGGTGATGCCGGTTCGTTGCAGTTCTTTGGCCAGCGCGTAAGTGAAACCCACCACGGCAAACTTCGACGCGGTGTAGTGCGCCAGATCGGGGAAGCCGACCTTACCGGCAATCGAAGCGATATTGATAATGCGTCCGGCACCGGCCTGTTTCATGGGTTCCTGCTCGGCTTTGCAGCACAGAAAGACCCCTTTGGCGTTGACGTTGTTGACGAAATCCCAGTCTTCCGGGCTCAGCTCGGCGACCGACTTGATGGAGATTACGCCGGCGTTGTTGACCGCGATATCGAGTTTGCCGAATTCCGCGATAACGCTATCGACCATCTGCTGTACCTGATCCCATTGTGTAATGTCGGCCTTGATCGCCAGCGCACGGCGGCCACCGGCGCGGATAGCGGCGGCGACTGCTTCGGCTTTTTCCGGATTCAGGTCAGCGACCGCAACATCGCAGCCGGCTTCTGCCAGACGCTTGGCGATACCTTCGCCGAGGCCCTGACCGGCGCCGGTGATCAGGGCGGTTTTTCCTTCGAGATTGAAAACCATTTCTGACTCTCCTGTTGATGCTTCAGCGTGATTGCCGGTCTTGCATTAAAAAACAATACAAGACCGGCATAACGGTTCAGCTTAGCCTTTGTGATGAACTTCCTGCAGACCGTAGACCGGCGTTGGCAGTCCTTCCATCCGCGCTTTGAGCTGCAGCGACAGATACAGGCTGTAGTGACGGCTTTGGTGCAGATTGCCACCGTGGAACCACAGCGCGTCTTGTTGCGTTGGCTTCCACATATTGCGCTCTTCACCTTCCCAGGGGCCGGGGTCTTTCGGTGTGTCCGAACCCAGTCCCCAGCATTTACCGACTTTATCGGCCACTTCCTGCGAGATCAGGTCAGCGGCCCAGCCGTTCATGGAACCGAAGCCGGTTGCATACACCACCAGGTCAGCCGGCAGGGTGGTGCCGTCCTGAAGGACCACGGCATCTTCGGTCAGATGCGAGACTTCACCGCTGGCCAGTTTGATATCGCCGTTGGCCACCAGTTCACAGGCGCCGACGTCGATGTAGTAACCGGAACCGCGGCGCAGATACTTCAGGAACAGGCCGGAACCGTCAGCGCCCCAGTCCAGTTTGAAACCGACTTTCTCCAGCCTTGCATAAAACTCGGCGTCTTTTTTCTTCATCTCCTCGTAGAGCGGAATCTGCCACTGGTGCATGATCTTGTAAGGCAGGGAAGCAAACACCAGATCGGCTTTTTCGGTTGTCATACCCGATTGCACGGCTTCTTCGGAGTAGAGCCCGCCGAGGCCGATTTTCATCAGGCTGTCCGAGCGCACAATATGGGTGGATGAACGCTGCACCATGGTCACATCCACGTCGTTTTCCCACAGTGCGGCGCAGATGTCGTGGGCGGAGTTGTTCGCGCCTATGACCACGGCTTTTTTGCCTTTGTAGGCGTCCGGTCCCGGATGACGGGAGCTGTGGTGTTGTTCGCCGCGGAAGATATCCTGACCTTTGAATTTCGGGATATTGGCTTTGCCTGACATGCCGGTGGCCAGCACCAATTGTTTGGGGCGCAGGGTGACAGGCTTGCCATCACGGATCACATCCACCAGCCATTCGCCCGCTACTTCGTCATAGCGGGCACCTTCGCAGCTGGTGCTGCTCCAGTAATTCAGGTCCATGACCTTGGTGTACATCTCCAGCCAGTCGCCGATCTTGTCTTTCGGTGCGAAAACCGGCCAGTTGCTGGGGAATTTCAGATAGGGCAGGTGGTCGTACCAGACCGGATCGTGCAGGCACAGCGACTTGTAGCGGTTACGCCAGGAGTCGCCGGCGCGGCGGTTTTTCTCAACGATAATCGTCGGTACATTCAGGGCCTTCAAACGCGCCCCGAGAGCAATACCACCCTGGCCCCCGCCGATAATGACGCAATACGGTTGTTTGGTGTAACCGAGCTCGGCCATTTCCTGTTCGCGTTCTTCGAGCCAGCTTTTGCGGTGTTTATCGTGGCCGTGTTTGGCGCCGAGCGGGCGGTTGAAACAGGTCGGTTGTTCAAAGCCCTTCAGTTCCTGCAGGGTCGTCAGCAGGGTCCAGACTTTACCGTCGCGCAGGCGCACCAGACCATAGCCCCGACCGGCTTCGGTCTCGAACTTGAACCAGGCCTCTATGGTGCCGTCGGCTTCGCTGACGGGCTGATCCGGATCGAGCGTAAAGTTGCGTGGCTTGATGCCGGGAAGCTGGCTTTCGAGCATGTTGCGCACAGCCTCGCGGGACTCGACGGTTTTCAGATTCCAGGTAAAAGAGACCAGATCCCGCCAGTAGCATTCTTCATTGAATAAACCGGCCACTGCATCGGCCCGGCCGGCTTGCAAGAGTTCGTCAAACGCAGCAAGAAAGCGTTCTGCCTGTGCTTTGCTCATAGTGATTTTCGCTCCTCATTATTGTTGTCTCTGACCATGTCTCTGCGGACATGGTGATACTGTTATGGCATTTCCTGTGCCGAAACATGTATCTCTTTAAGTTATTGATAATGGGAGGAAAGAACGAGTGAGGCGGGTGTGGCGTTGTGGCGATAGTGTGGCATGAGGTGTGGTGCGCCTCACCTCATGCCACTGTTTCAGCCAGCCGCTTAGTGCTGTGCTTTGTAGCGTTCGGCCATGGCATTGGCGGCGAGCATGGCCTGATACACGTCATCTTCGCTGACCTGCATCGGCATATTGCCCATGGTGTCGCCTTCGGCACAGGCAATCTTCGCTACGGTGCGCCATTCGGCCTCGACGACGTTTTTCAGCCCCATATCGGCCAGTGTCAGTGGCAGACCGGCGGTTTTGATGATGCGTACCACCTCGTCGAGTTCTTCTTTCGGGGCGTTTTCCAGAACCAGCTGCGTCAGCAGACCGAACACGACTTTTTCGCCATGCTGGACGTGGTGCAGATCGGGCACGGCTGACATGCCGTTGTTGACCGCATGGGCACAGGCCAGACCGCCGGCTTCGGCGCCGACGCCGCTGAGATAGATGGTCGCTTCGATGGTTTGCTCAAGCGCCGGGGTGACCAGCTTGTTGCGTACCGCGTCCATGGCGGCATCGACGTTTTCGCGCAGCAGTTCAAAACACAGCTCGGCCAGACCGAGACCGGTCCGTGAAGGGCGTTTGAGTACCAGATTGACGCCGTCGGATTGATAGCAGGCGCGGGCTTCAAAGTAGGTGGCCAGGGCGTCGCCGATGCCGGCGGCGAAAAAGCGTGCCGGTGCGGCGCAAAGGATCTCCGTATCGGCCACCACCACATCGGGGTTTTGCGGCAGAAACAGATAGTGGTCGAATTCGCCTTCTTCGGTGTAGATCACGGCAAGTGCGGTACAAGGCGCATCGGTGGAGGCGATGGTGGGGTAGAGAACCACCGGTAATTTGTAGTGATAGGCGACGGCTTTGGCGGAGTCGAGAGTTTTGCCTCCGCCCACGCCGACAATCACATTGGCACCGGCCTCAGTGGCGAGTTTGCCGAGCCGGTCAATCTCTGTTTGCGAGCATTCGTAGTTGAATTTTTTCACGGTCACGCCCAGACCGGCTTGTTTGAGTCCCTGAGCGGTCTGATCGCTTACCCGCCCGAGAATAAATTCATCGCAGACGATAAACGCATGATCGCCGAAGTTTTTCACATAGTCCTGCATCTGGTTCAACAGGCCTTTGCCGATCATGAATTGTTTCGGCGAAGTGACGCTGCGTGGCACCCGGGTCGGATTGCCGGCTTGAGCATCGGACATGATTGTTGCACTCCTTGTTATTGCTTACGCCGCTTTCGCGCAAAGCCCGTGCCTGTGGAGTGGGATAATTAACTGATTGAATAAACAAAGAAAAATATCGGTATCAGCGGCGTATCAAGGTGTTGCTGTTGCACTGATTGTCGCACTGCAACAGTTTTTGCAACACCTGGTGCAACAGGGCTGGCGGGGCGGCACGTCGGACCGATCAGTGCCTGGCTTGTTGACGGCGCAGACGCCGGTAAATGGTGGAACGGTCTATGCCGAGCAGACGTGCAGCGGCGGAAACATTTCCGTTGCATTGTTGCAGGGCCTGTTGCAGATCAGCCTGACTTTGCGGCGTGCGCGGCGTGCTTGCCTGTGGCCCGGGCAGGGGCGTTGCAGCCTTGCGTAGCAGACGTTCGGGCAGGTGTTCAGGGATAATCAGCGCTTGCTCGCAAAGCAGGGCGGCATAGCGCAGCGCGGTGTCGAGTTCGCGGATATTGCCCGGCCAGCGGTAAGTCAGAATCAGTTCCAGCGCTTCATCACTAAACTGCAAACCAGGCTTGTGTTGTTGTAGCAGATGTACTGCCAGGGCCCGCAGATCGCGCCGTTCCCGTAGTGGCGGTAGCCACAGTTCCGCGCCGCACAGACGGTGAAACAGATCCGTACGGAACAGCCCGGCACCGGCCCGTGTTTCCAGGTCATGCAGGGAGGCGGAGACCACACGCACGTCGGGACGGATCACCTGTGTTGCGCCGACACGCAGGACTTCGCCTTCCGAGAGAAATCGCAGCAGACGGGCTTGTAACTGCAGGGGCATATCGCCGATTTCATCCAGAAACAGCGTGCCACCGTCGGCCGATTCGATCAGACCCGCACGGCCTTTGGCGGCCGCGCCGGTAAAGGCGCCGGGCGCGTGGCCGAACAGCTCGCCCTCAATCAGCGACTCGGGAATCGCCGCACAGTTGACCGCGATAAACGGGCCGCGGCGTCCGGAGGCGTCGTGCAGTGCGCGCGCCAGACATTCCTTGCCGCTGCCGGTTTCGCCCTGAATCAGCACCGGCAGATCGCTGCGGGCAATGCGCGTCGCCCGCCTGACCAGCGCCTGCATACGTTCGTCGCCGTGGTGCAGTTTATCCAGTGCGCTGCGCTGCTGCGGGGCTTTCTGCGTGATGGTGCGCGGCATGCGCACGCCGCCGGCCGAGGACCAGTCCGGGTCCTGCAGACGGGCGTACCAACGTGAGCCGTCGGCGTCGAGCAGAATGCGTTGTTCCGGTTCGCGGGCGCGGGTCAGGTGAGTCAGCTGGGCGGTATCGGTCTGGAAAAAACGCCCCACCGGCGCGCCGATCAGATCCGGCGCATTGTGCCAGGGGATGCCGGCCAGACGGGCCAGCTCGCGTCCGGCGCTGTGCGTCATGCCGGTCAGGTTGCCGGCGCTGTCCAGTGCCACCGCGTGTTCCGGGTCCACGTCCAGAAATGCCGGGCTGCGCGAAAAACATAAAACCCAGCCGCGCCGTTGCTCGTGCATCAGATTGGCGAGCTCGATATGGCGCGCCGACTGACGCACCAGATGCAGGGCCAGATTCTGGCTGATCTTCGGCCCGGGCGGTCGCAGCAGGGAGATGTCGAGCACCGCGCTAAGGTGGCCTTTGGCATCGTAAATCGGCGCGGCGGTACAGCTTAGCGGCGTGTGGGTTTCGTCGAAGTGATCGCTTTGATGGATGGTCATGGCTTCGCCGGTGACGATGCAGGAACCGACACCACAGGTGCCGGCGCGCGATTCTGACCATTCCGCACCCAGATACAAACCGGCCTCACGCAGCTCACGTTCGAAGCCGGGATCGCCGAAAAAATCGACCGTAACGCCTTTGTTGTCGGCCAGTAGCAGCACGTAATCGTGACCGGCGACCTGACGGTAAAGCTCGCTGAGGCCGTTGCGCGCGATATGGATCAGGCGCTCGCTGCGCTCGCGGTGCTCGCGCAGACGGGCCGGCGAGACGATATGCGCACGCATCCGCTGCGATGGGTCCATACGGTATTCGGACACGCAGCGTTTCCAGGAATTGACCACCAAGGGGTCATGCCGGGTCGGTCGGCCTTCCAGGGCGCGTTCAATTTCGTTGATGTGCTGCAGATTGCCGGAGATTAAAGACATGATGCGTACTGCCCGGGGCGTTACGGCTGCCCGTTTAAGCGCTGAAGTCCCCGACTATAGCGATAGGTTGTAATATGTGTCAAAAATGTATTGACTCCAGCTTTGTGCTGTATCGCAACAAGTGCTCAGCTGCGGCCGTGCTGTGCCGGCACGGCCGCCGGCTCAGTCGGCCGGTTCGTTGCCGGTGATCATGGCGCGCAGGCTGGCAAAGGGTTTTTCGTCCATGGTCAGGGCGAGATACACATGCGCGATCAGAAAGGCCAGGGTCAGAAAGGCTGCCGCGGTGTGTACGATTGCCACCACGCTCAGCGGCAACCAGGCGAAGGTGGCGCTGTGCTGCCATTGTGCACTGAACAGATAAAACAGGCCACTGATCCAGATGGCCGGACCGATCAGCACATGTAGTGAGAGATAGGTCAGGCTTTGCAGCGGATTGAGTTTGTGCTGCTTGTCCTTGTGGAAAGGGTGCGGTTTGCCCTGAAAAATACCGAAGGCATAGTAGCGGGTCTGCGCCAGTATCCGCTCGGGGGTGGAGGGAATATATTGCTTCCATTCGCCGGTGGTCAGGTGCCAGAACCAGGCCAGAATCCACAGCCCGATCAGTGCCCAGGCGGCCAGACGGTGCAGGGCCACGGCTTTGCCGAAGCCGAACAGCGTGTAGCTGCCGTGGACCTCAAAGCCGGTGAGCAGCAGGAAGATAATCAGGCCCGCCTGTGACCAGTGCCAGAGTCGTTCAAACCGTGTGTACATGGCTTGGCTGCTCATGATTTTTGTCCTCCTTTGCGCCGGCGGGCTGCGAGCAGACGTACGCCGCCGTGGCCGACCACCCCGCCGAGTGTGCCGAGCACAGCCAGCCAGCCGAGGCGGTCAAGCCAGGGATAGTGGCTTTGTGCCGGGATATACACGCCGCTGATGTTTTGCAGGCGGCCGTTGCGGTTGTGGCAGTCGCTGCAGCCCAGAGCCGCATCCGCCGGTGCCACCATATGCGTGATGGGCCAGTAGTATTCGGTTTCAACAAACGCGTGCTCGCCGCTGTAGGTCAGTCCGCGTTCGGCCATGCCTACTTCCAGCGCCTCATCCCACTTGAAGTTCTTCCAGAAGGAGGTGTCGTCATTGCCGTACACATGCGGCACGCCGAAGACCAGGTTCTTTGCGTCGATGGGCTGTTTGCCGCGCATGACCTTAAACGGCCAGATGCGTGAGTCCGGATCGCCGGGCGCGCCGCCGATGCTGTTGATCTGCACCAGCCCATCCGGGTCGACTTTATCGCCGAGCAGGGTGTAGTTGATCTCGCCGTTGTACCAGTGGTATTCGGGGATGACATTGTCTTCCCAGATAAAGTCGCCTTTTTTGGCGTCATAGGTGGCGTAGCCCTCGCTGTCTGTTACCACCAGCGGCTTGCCGTTTTCGTCTTTTTTACCGGCCGTGGACCAGTCCCACCACATTTTGGTTTTGCGTCCGCCGCGGGCGAACTCGGGAATATGGCAGGTCTCGCAGGCCACCGTGTCGGTGTGGGCGTTCAGACGGGCGGCTTTCATGCCTTTGTGCGGTGTCTGGCTATGGCAGGACTCGCAGGTGGCGCGGTTCTGGTCCGGCTGGCCGGGCACGACCACGCCGCGTGTGTCTGTGGCCTTGGTGGTATAGCGGCTGCCGGCGATTTCGTGGCCGCCGGTGGTGTGGCAGGTCTGGCAGGCGAAATTCAGCCCGTCGGCATCCATATGCACGTCCAGCGCCTTATCCGGCTGTGCCATGGACGAATCCAGATCGCCGTGTTTGACGCCGTCACCACCGCCGCCGTAGAAGTGGCAGGCACCGCAGTTTTCCCGGGCCGGCGAACCCACGCTTTGCGCCACCGCGGTCAGATCCGGCGGTTGGCGTATGTTGCCGGAGCCGACCGGCCATTCTTTGGGGACGTAGTTGGGGTGGCCGGCGTCGGTGGGGAATTTCTTGTAGGTGCCGGTGGTGTCGTGGCAGACCAGACAGTCGACGTTTTCCTGCGAACTCAGGTCAAAGCCGGCGTCTTCCCAGCCATAGCCGATATGGCAGGAGGTGCAGCGGCTCCAGTTGCTGGCGGTGGCCACGCAGAAGTTGTTGATGACGTTTTTCTTGCCCAGCGTCTGCCCGGTCAGCGGATTGTCAAAAGCCCAGGTCCAGTGCGTGGTTTTGTGCAGCTGATCGGCCGCTTCGGTGTGACATTTCAGACAGGCTGCGGTGACTTCCGGCCCGGAGCTGAAGTTTTTCTGCAGGGCTCTGAAGCGACTGTGATCGGCCGTGCTTATGTTATCCTGAGCGGCTGTCTGGGCGGTCGGCGTTAACAGAAATGCACCGATCAGCAGGGAAATGCCTGTAAGTCGTTTCATGACCTTCTCCGGGCGAAATGGCTATCGCTGAGTCGACGTTATCTCAGCGCCGCTGACAGGGAATTGATCAGTATCAAGTTTGCTGGCGGAAGCTTACAAAAACATGTGTGACAGGTCGGTTTGCGCCCTCTCAGCGGACCGCTACAATACGCCTCCGCCTTCCACTTATTTATCTGCCGGAAACCTTCTGCATGAAGCCCGATTTGCCTGATTTTTCTGCCGCGCGCGTGTTGGTCGCCGGTGATGTGATGCTCGACCGCTATCTGTCCGGCGGAACCCGGCGAATTTCCCCCGAAGCGCCGGTGCCGGTGGTGAGTGTGAGCGACACCGAAGACAGGCCCGGCGGTGCGGCCAATGTGGCGCTCAGTGTGGCGGCGCTCGGCGGTCAGGCCACGCTGGTCGGCATGGCCGGGCAGGACGAAGCCGGTGATCTGCTCACCGCCCGGCTTGAGTCTCGTGGGGTCAGGACTCATCTGCAACGCGACGCGCAGCTGCCGACGATTGTGAAGCTGCGGGTGCTGAGCCACGGGCAGCAACTGATCCGGCTGGACTTCGAAGAGTCGTTTCACGAGACCGATCCGGCAGCGATGCAGCAGCAGTTTCTGCAGGCGTTGCCGCAGGCCGGTGTGGTGGTGCTGTCCGATTACAACAAAGGTGCGCTGGCCTGTGCTGCGACGCTGATTCAGGCGGCCCGCGAGGCGGGCGTGCCGGTGCTGGTCGATCCCAAAGGGACGGACTTTGCCCGTTACCGCGGGGCGAGTCTGATTACACCGAACATGACGGAGTTCGAGTCGGTGGTCGGGCCCTGTGCGGACGATGACACCATTGTCGAAAAAGCCCTGGGGCTGATCGCGGAATTTGATTTTGATGCGGTGCTGGTGACGCGCAGCGAGAAAGGTATGAGTCTGATCCGCCGGGATCTGCCGGCCTTGCATCTGCCGACCACTGCGGTGTCGGTAGCCGATGTGACCGGCGCCGGCGATACGGTGCTCTCGACGCTGGCCACGGCGCTGGCGGCCGGCGCTGATCTGGCCGGCGCCTGTCAGTTTGCCAATATGGCGGCCGGCGTGGTGGTAACCAAACTGGGCACCTCGACGGTGAGCCGCGCGGAGCTGGCCGGCGCCATGGCCATGCATGATGCCACCGGCAATCAGGTGCTGACCCGTGAACAGCTGAAACTGTTGGTCGAGGAGGCGCGTCGTCGCGGCGAGAAGGTGGTGATGACCAACGGTTGCTTCGATATTCTGCATGCCGGCCACGTCAGCTATCTCAACAGCGCCGCACAGCTCGGTGACCGCCTGATCGTCGCGGTCAATTCCGACGCCTCGGTCCGCCGGCTCAAGGGTGAGACACGGCCGGTCAATCCGCTCGAAGGCCGGATGGCGGTGCTGGCCGGTCTGGCGGCGGTGGACTGGGTGGTGCCGTTCGATGAGGACACGCCGGAGGCCCTGATCGCCGATATCCTGCCGGACATTCTGGTCAAAGGCGGGGATTACCGTGTCGGGGAAATCGCCGGCCACAAGCAGGTGCTGGCCAATGGCGGTGAGGTGCAGATTCTGCAGTTTGAGGAAGGCATTTCGACCAGCCGGATTATCCGTAACATATTGAATTCAGAAGGGAAGAGTGAGTGATTGTTGTCACCGGCGGGGCCGGTTTTATCGGCAGTAATATCATCCATGCGCTCAATGCCCGCGGTGAGCGCGATATCCTCGTTGTCGATAATCTCAAGGACGGCACCAAGTTCCGCAATCTGGCGGATCTGGATGTGGCGGACTATATGAGCCGCGAGGAATTTCTGCGTCGTATCGAAGAGGGTGAGAGTTTCGGCGGTATCAGCGGTTTACGGGCGGTATTCCATCAGGGAGCCTGTTCGGCCACAACCGAATGGGACGGCCGCTACATGATGGACAATAACTACCGTTACTCGGTGACTCTGCTGGAGTATTGCCAGTCGCGCGGTGTGCCGCTGATCTATGCCTCGTCGGCGGCGACCTATGGCGGCCGTTCGGACAACTTTATCGAGTCGCGCGAATTTGAGTCGCCGCTGAACGTTTACGGCTATTCAAAGCTGTTGTTCGATGAATACGTGCGCCGTCGCCTGCCCAAGGCCACCGCTCAGATTGCCGGTATGCGCTATTTCAACGTCTACGGGCCGCGTGAACAACACAAGGGCAGTATGGCCAGCGTGGCTTTTCATCTGAACAATCAGATACTCGCCGGTGAGAACGTCAAACTCTTTGAAGGCACTGACGGTTACCCCGACGGCGGGCAAAAGCGTGATTTCGTCTACGTTGGTGATGTCAGCGCGGTTAATCTGTGGTTTTTCGACCATCCTGAGGTCAGCGGTATATACAACGTCGGCACAGGTGCGGCCGAACCGTTTCAGGCCGTGGCCGAGGCGGTTGTGGCCTGGCACGGTAAGGGCGCGATTGAGTACATTCCTTTTCCCGAGCATCTGCGCGGGCGTTACCAGAGTTATACACAGGCCGATCTGAGCCGCCTGCGCGAAGCCGGTTATGACGGACAATTCAAAACCGTCGCCGAGGGGGTGAAGGAATACCTCGACTGGCTGAATCAGGGAGAAGCGCAGGCGTGAGTCGTAAGCCCTGGCACACCCGTCTGCGTAAAAAACTCCGCGCAGCGCTGTACGCGGTTCTGGGCCGGATTTTTTCAGCCGGAGAAGCGGGCGGCAAAATCGACCCGCAGGACATCCGGCGGATTCTGATCGTGCGCATCAACTACCGCATCGGCAATGTGATTTTCCTGACCCCGTTTATCAAAGCACTGGGCCGCTTGGTGCCGGATGCCAGCGTCGATGTGATCGTCGGCGCGGCCTGTACCAAAAACCTGTTGCGCGGTCTGCCGAATGTGGGTGAGGTCTACGACGCACCGCGCGAACTGCTGAAAAATCCCCTCAAACTGCGCCGCGAAATTCAGCAACTCAATGCCAGAGGCTATGACCTGATTATCGATGTCAGTGCGCGTTCGAGCTCCAATGCGATCGTCACCGCCTTGCTCAAGGCCCCGCGCAAGCTGGGTTTCCTCGATGACAACCGCTGGGCGCCGCTGACCCATGGCGTGTCGCGTCAGGGCGGCAGCTGTCATATGGCCTTGCAACCGCTGACTTTGCTTGAGGCGTTTACCAACCATGACGGGCAGTACGCGCGTTTTCTGGATATCGGCCTGAGCGAAGCGGAGCAGCGCGACGGGCGTGAGCGTCTGTTCGGTTTACTGGCCGCGCAGGGCTATCCGGAAAAAATCACCCCGCTGATCGGTATTTTCCGCAATGCCCGCGGCGATAAGATCATTGCCGATGAAGTCTGGCAAACTATTTTGCGGGAGATGCGCGACATCCGCAGCGGCATTGATTTTGTCGATGTCGGTGTGCCCGGTCAGGCGCCTTTAGCCGGGCGGGTGCTGACGATTTCCGAGAAGGACCTGCGGCTGCTCGGTGGTATGTTGTCGCAACTCGATGCGTTTGTCTGTGCCGATACCGGTCCCATGCATCTGGCCAGCGCCTCCGGCGTGCCGACCATCGCGCTCTTTAAAACCACCCGGCCGGCCAAATACGGCACTCTGGGTGAGAAAGACCTGTCACTGGAAATCGCCGCTCTCAGCGAGCGGCAGATCGCCGCAAAAATCATCACACATCTGGGCCTCTGAGGGCCCGCTGCTGCCGGCCTGAGGAGGCCGGCGGCTGTCCTGTTCTGCCACATTTGTGTGCATTTTCCATGTTGTACACCGAATCACGTCTCTTGTTGGTGCAAGCCTGTCTCCTGTCTGGTAAATCACTGGAATAATTCCGTTAGAACAGTATTCTGGACGATGACTTCTACAAGACGCGCGTGCTGTTGTCCGACCACGCGACGCCGATCTGTTTGCCGCAACCGGAGCTGCTATGACTATCAGAGTCGCCCTGCACCACACCACGAGATACCAATTTGACCGACCGGTTTCTCTGACACCGCATACGATACGTCTGCGTCCGGCGCCACATTCACGTACTCCCATCCACAGCTACAGTCTCAAGATCAAACCGGAAAATCACTTCCTCAACTGGCAGCAGGACGCCTTTGGCAACTTCCTGGCGCGGGTTGTGTTTCCGGAGAAGACCACGCATCTGGATGTGGAGGTTGAGGTGCTGGCCGATATGGTCGTCATCAACCCGTTCGACTTCTTTCTCGAAGAGTATGCCGAGGAATATCCTTTCGATTATCCGGCGCAGATGAAAAAGGAGTTATTGCCTTATCTGGAGCTGATCGAACAGGGTCCGCACTTTGAAAAGCTGCTGGCCGGCGTGGACCGCAGCAAACGCCGCATGATCGATTTTCTGGTCGATATCAACCACAAGCTCGAGCAGATCGTCGAATACACCATCCGTCTGGAGCCCGGCGTGCAATCGCCGGAAGAAACCCTCGAACGCGGCATCGGCTCTTGCCGTGACAGCGCCTGGCTGATGGTGCAGCTATTGCGTCATCTGGGGCTGGCCGCGCGTTTTGCCTCCGGCTATCTGGTACAGCTCAAACCGGATGAGAAATCCCTCGACGGCCCGTCCGGTGCCGAGGAAGACTTCACCGACCTGCACGCCTGGTGTGAGGTTTTTATTCCCGGCGCCGGTTGGGTGGGCCTCGACCCCACATCGGGGCTGTTCGCCGGCGAAGGCCATATTCCGCTGGCCTGCACCCCCGATCCGGTATCGGCTGCGCCGATCGTTGGTATGACCGACTTCTGTGAAACCGAGTTTGATTACAGCAATGTGGTGACCCGGGTTCACGAAGATCCGCGCGTCACCAAACCTTATTCCGATGAGCAATGGAATGAGGTGCTGGCCTTGGGTGCGGCCGTGGACGTTGAGTTGGATAAACTCGATGTGCGCCTGACCATGGGCGGTGAACCGACTTTTGTCTCGGTCGATGATATGGAATCGGACCAGTGGAACACCGCCGCGCTGGGCGAGGACAAGCTGCGTCTGGCCAAGGACCTGCTGCTGCGTTTGCGCGATCACTTTGCACCACAGGGCCTGTTGCACTACGGCCAGGGTAAGTGGTACCCGGGCGAGGAGCTGCCGCGCTGGGCGCTCGGCGTGTTCTGGCGTCACGACGGCGAACCGCTCTGGAAAGACCCGTCTCTGCTCGGCCGGATCGATACCGATTACGGACATACGCCGGAGCTGGCGGAGACCTTTGCGCAGAAACTGGCGGCCCGGCTGGGGTTTGCGCCGGAGGTCATGAAACCGGCCTATGAAGACGCCCTGCACTACCTGATTCAGGAACAGAAGCTGCCGGTGGACTTTGACGCCAAGGCCGCCAAAGCCAAAACCGACCTCGAGAAAAAACGCCTGCTTAAACAGCTTGAACTGGGTTTTGACAAGCCCGCCGGTTACGTGATGCCGCTGCAGTGGGATGAATCGCGCGAGAGCTGGATCAGCAGCGAATGGGCGTTGCGCCGCGAACGTCTGGTGCTGATCCCGGGCGATTCGCCGATGGGCCTGCGTCTGCCGCTCGGTGAACTGCCCTGGGTGGATGAGGATATCCAGATTCCGCAGCGTGATCCGTTTGCGCCGGCCCCGAAACTACAAGCCCGCGATGAAATCCACTTGCCTGCCCACGGCGAGATGGCAGTCGCCAAGGCCGGCGAGCCGATCCGTACCGTGCGCACCGCGCTCTGTGTGCAGGCGCGCAACGGGCGTTTGCATCTGTTCCTGCCGCCGGTATTCGGCCTGGAAAACTACATCGAGCTGGTCACTGCCATCGAAGAGACCGCCGCCGAGCTGAAAGCGCCGGTTATTATCGAAGGCTATGAGCCGCCCCGCGATCCACGTTTGCAAAAACTGCTGGTGACGCCTGATCCGGGGGTGATTGAGGTCAATATTCACCCGGCCGGCAGTTGGGATGAGTTGGTCGCCAATCTCACCGAATTGT
Organism: Granulosicoccaceae sp. 1_MG-2023; assembly: GCA_030546905.1. Lineage (GTDB taxonomy): Bacteria > Pseudomonadota > Gammaproteobacteria > Granulosicoccales > Granulosicoccaceae > UBA7957. Next base: position 24,955 of record JAUOPI010000011.1, read on the forward strand.
ACAAAGCGGCCCGTGAAGCGCGTCTGTCGACTGAGAAATTCATGATGGACGGTCGCCATACCGGCACCGGTGGCGGCAACCACATCACCCTCGGCGGACCGACGCCGGCCGACAGTCCGATTCTGCGCCGGCCCGATTTGCTGCGCAGTCTGGTGACCTTCTGGCAGCATCACCCGAGTCTGTCCTATGTGTTCTCCGGTGCTTTTATCGGCCCGACCAGTCAGGCGCCGCGTGCCGATGAAGGCCGCGATGAGATGCTCTACGAGATGGAGATCGCTTTCCAGCAGATGCCCGACGGGCTGGCCGATCAACCCTGGTTGATCGATCGTCTGATGCGAAACCTGCTGATTGATATTACCGGCAATACGCACCGCGCCGAGTTCTGTATCGACAAGCTGTATTCGCCGGATACACCGACCGGGCGTTTGGGCATTCTCGAGTTCCGCGGCTTTGAAATGCCGCCGCATCCGCGTATGGCGCTGGTTCAGGCCTTGCTGATCCGCACTCTGGTGGCGCGCTTCTGGAACGAGCCTTACAAAAAACCGCTGGTGCGCTGGGGCACGCAATTGCACGATAAATTCATGCTGCCGCATTATCTCTGGCGTGATATGGAGGACGTGGTTGCGGACTTGCAGTTACATGGTTATCCCTTCAAATCAGAATGGTTGCTGCCGTTTGAGGAGTTCCGTTTTCCGCACTACGGCCGCATCCGCCTTGACGATATCGAGATCGAGCTGCGCTGGGCGATTGAACCCTGGCACGTGCTCGGCGAAGAGGTCAGCGGTGGCGGCACCGCGCGCTATGTGGACAGCTCCGTCGAACGCCTGCAGGTCAAGGTCACCGGTATGGATGACTCGCGTTATGTGCTGACCTGCAACGGTCGCCGTGTGCCCTTGAATAACACCGGGCGGCAGGGCGAATACGTCGCCGGCGTGCGTTACCGGGCCTGGGCACCGCCCTCGGCGCTGCATCCGACCATCGGTGTGCACGCGCCGCTGGTGTTTGATCTGGTCGATACCTGGAATCACCGCTCCATCGGCGGTTGTGTCTATCACGTCTCGCATCCGGGCGGACGCAATTACGATACCTTCCCGATCAATGCCTTTGAGGCGGAATCGCGCCGTACCAACCGCTACGATACGCACGGCCATACGCCGGGCATCTATTGCGAGCGGCCGCATCTGGATGCGCTGCGCCGGGCCTTGCCGTCGAACCACAGCGGGGCGATGAATCCGCCGCCGGAAGAGTCGCCGGGCGAATACCCGCATACGCTCGATCTGCGTCGGGCGCCGCAACTGCTGGGTAAATAACCCTCGCTGCAGGTGGCCGGGCAGCCTGTGTGCTGTCCGGCCGCGGCGCGGCCCGCGCGGGCTGACAGCGAAATTTCCCCCCGAATCCACTACAATCGCCGTTTGTTTTGCAGGCGATACCCGATTTCCATGAAAACACTTGCCGAATCACTGATTCGCGCCGCAGTTGAAACGCTCCGTCAGGAGGGCGTGCTGCCGGCAGATTTTGAGCCGCGGATTGTTATTGAGCGGACCCGCGATAAAGCCCACGGCGATTTCGCCAGCAACATCGCCATGATGTGCGCCAAGGCCGCCGGCATGAAGCCGCGTGATCTGGCCGAAAAAGTGGTCGCGGCCCTGCCGCCTTCGGATGGTCTGGCCAAAACCGAGATCGCCGGTCCCGGTTTTATCAATTTCTTTATGGATGAAGGCTATCTGGCCCGCCAGCTACAGGCCCTGATCGGCGATCCGCGTCTTGGCGTCGCACCGGCGGAGCAGGCGCAGACCGTGGTCGTGGACTATTCCTCACCGAACCTTGCCAAGGAAATGCATGTCGGGCACCTGCGTTCGTCGATTATCGGCGATGCGGTGGTACGCACCCTGGAATTCCTCGGCCATAAGGTGATCCGCCAGAACCATGTGGGCGATTGGGGAACCCAGTTCGGTATGTTGCTGGCCTATCTGGAAGAGCAGCACGCCGCCGGCAATACTGACGATGCGCTGGCCTTGAGTGATCTGGAAGGTTTCTACCGCGCCGCCAAGCAGCGCTTTGATGAATCAGAGGATTTCGCAGCCCGCGCCCGCGAGCTGGTGGTCGCGCTGCAGTCCGGCGATGAGCACTGCAACCGGCTCTGGCAGACCTTCAATGAAATCTCCCTGAGCCATTGTCAGGCGGTTTACGACAAGCTGAACGTCAGTCTTACGCGTGCGGATGTGATGGGCGAGAGCGCGTATAACGATATGTTGCCGGGGATTGTCGACGCGCTGGATGCGGCCGGGTTGCTGACCGAAGACCAGGGCGCGCAATGTGTGTTTATGGAGGAGTTCAGCAACAGCGAGGGCAAGATCCTGCCGGTGATTGTGCAAAAAGCCGGTGGCGGTTTCCTGTATGCGACCACTGATCTGGCGGCTGCCAAATACCGTGCCGGTACGTTAAAGGCTGATCGTTCGCTGTATTTTGTCGATCAGCGTCAGGAGCTGCATTTCCGCCAGATCTTCACGCTGGCGCGTAAAGCTGGGTTTGTGCCTGAGAACGTGTCCATGGAACACATGGGCTTCGGCACCATGAACGGCCCCGACGGCAAGCCTTTCAAGACCCGCACCGGCGGCACGGTCAAGCTGATCGATCTGCTTAACGAAGCCGAAGAGCGCGCACTGGCGCTGGTGAAGGAGAAAAACCCCGAACTTGACGAGGCGGCTTTGCAGGAAATCGCCACCGCCGTGGGTATAGGATCGGTGAAATACGCGGATCTGAGCAAAAACCGCATCAGTGATTACATCTTTAATTTCGATGCCATGCTCAGTTTCGAGGGCAATACCGCGCCCTATATGCTGTATGCCTACACGCGCGTGGCGAGCTTGTTTGCACGCGGCGGGGTGGACCCGGACAGCCTCAGCGGCGAGGTGATTCTGCATGAGGAAAAAGAGCAGGAGCTGGCGGCCAAACTGCTGCAGTTCCCGGAGATTCTGCAGAGTGTGGCCGACAAAGGTCTGCCGAATATCCTGTGCAATTATCTCTATGAGCTGGCCGGCAGCTTCTCGGGTTTCTACGAGGCCTGCCCGATCCTGAATCACGACGATGCCGCGATCAAAAACAGCCGTCTGATCCTCGCCTCGATTACCGCGCGCACGCTGCGCACCGGTCTGGATCTGTTGGGTATACGCACCGTCGAACGGATGTAATCGTCACACACTCCCGCCCCTCGCCGGCGTCGTCCCTGACGCCGGCTTTGCAGCCGCGCCCGGCCGGGCGAAGGCCTTATGCAGCCAAATCCGCAGTATTTCACCGTTTTTTGTGAAACTCTGTAAAGTCCTGCCAAGCCGTTGATTTAAGGCTAATAAAATCCGGATTTCTGCCGGCCCCGACGTATTTCACAGCACGGATTAATCTCCGGTAATCGTTTGTACTATCCAGACTCAGGGGCCCGACCCGCTAACAATCCCAAGTCCTGCGGCTGAGTCACTGTGCCCCGGGCAGCTAAACCCTTCAGGAATACGTTAGTTTTAGAGGTTGGAAATCTTATGAGCACTACTCTGATCAAGGCCGGAGCAGTCACCCTGCTCGCAATGAGCATGGCTGCCTGCTCAAGCATGCCGGCACCGACGACAGAACTGGCCGTCACCGAAAAAGCGGTTAAGGATGCGGAAATCGCCGGCGCCCGTGAATATGCGCCGCTGGAACTGCGCCGGGCCAATGAAAAGTACGAAGCGGCTGAACTGGCGATGCAAGAGGAAGACTACGAGTCGGCCAAGTTGCTGACTGATGAAGCGCTGGTGGATGCGGAATTGGCCGAAGCCAAGTCCTATTCCGAAAAGTCGAAGATTGCGCTGCAAGAGCTGCGCGACAGCATCGATATGATGCGTTCTGAAATTACCCGTGCCCAGGGCAGCTGATCCGGACGGAATGCGGAGGATTTATGAAATTCAATCATACTGTGAAATGGTCTGTGCTGGTTTCCGCCGGACTGCTCGCCACCGGCTGTGCCGGTACGCCTGATAAAATCGCCCAGCTTGAGGATGCCCGTTCGTCCTACAGCCGTGCCAATGCCGACCCCGTGGTGGCCAAGCATGCCGCGCTGGAGCTCGATGACGCCAAGAAGTCACTGAGCAAAGCCGAGAAACTCTGGAAAGAGAAAGAAGACAAGGCCTATATCGAGCACTACGCCTATCTGGCTAATCAACAGGTGGCGATTGCCGAGTACCGTGCCCAAACGGTTGAAAACCAGAACCAGCTCGAAGACATGAAAATGGTCCGCAAAGAAGTGCAGCTGGATGTGCGCGCCGGTGAAATCGAGCGCAGCCGCAAGCTGGCCGAAGCGGCCCGTCTGGAAGCCGAACAAATGGCGCAGAAAGCCGAAGAGCTGCAACGCCAGATGTCTGAGCTGCAGGCCACACAAACCGAACGCGGCATGGTGCTGACCCTCGGCGACGTCCTGTTCGATTTGAACGCGGCTACGCTGAAACCGGGTTCTGAACGTAAAATCGCCAAAGTGGCGGAGTTCATGAACGAATATCCGGAAAAAAGCGTTGTTATCGAAGGTCACACCGATAGCACCGGCGATGATACCTACAACCAGAACCTCTCAGCGCGCCGCGCCGAAGCGGTTAAGGTGGCGCTGGTCATGAAAGGCGTTGAGTCTGAGCGTATTCTGACCCGTGGCCTGGGCGAGAGCGTGCCGGTCGCCAGCAACGCCGATCGAGTCGGTCGCCAGCAAAACCGTCGTGTTGAAATCATTTTCGAAAATGACACCACCGCTTCACGCAAATCCAGCGAGCCGGTTCAGGCCAGTTGGGCTGCGCAATAAGCCCGCGGACCTCTGACCGGTCCGTTACTGAAAACCCGGCCAGCGCGCCGGGTTTTTTTATGCCTGTGATTGTTCGCGGCGGAACAGCTCAGCCAGATGCCGGATGGCCGGACCGGTGGCCGGTCCCTTGGGCATGATCATTTGCAGGCCCACCTGATGGGACTGGAAATGACTGACGGGCAGTTCGCGCAGCGCCCCGCTGAGCAGCTGATCACGCACCCGGTGCTGCGGTACAAAACAGTAGCCGATGCCGCGCGTCAACAGTTCCAGCGCCGCTGAAATCGAGCTCACGGTGATGCGCTGTTCGGTCAGCAGCCAGGCGTTGTCCTGTTTGTCCTGGTCGGCCACCGCCGTATCGGCTATGGCAATCTGGGTGTGCCGCGCAAGGCCGGCGAATGTCACGGCCCCGTCAAACAGCGGGTGCGAGGGGTGGGCGACCGGAATAAAGCTTGTCTGGCCGATCGGCTCGGCATCGTTTACGGGTTGATCACTGCCGAAAATCACCAGATCCGCATTGCGTTGGCGGATCGCCTCGTGTGAACCGCCCAACACATCATTGCGGATGCGAATCCGGCAACCGCGGCTTTCGGGCAGAAAGGCTTTCAGTACATTGGCCAGCTGATCGGCCGGATAGAGCTCGTCCACAGAGAGGGTCACGTGGGTCTCCCAACCGGCGCTGAGGGTTTCGGCAAGCGACTCCAGGCTCTGCGCCTGCCGCGACAGTTGACGTGATTCGCGCAGCAACACTTCACCGATAGGGGTGAGCACGGCTTTGCGTCCCTGCACGGTCAGCAGTGACACGCCGAGTTGCTGCTGCAGGCGCTGCACCGCGTGATTGACCGCGGAATGGCTGCGACCCAGGTGCTGCGCGGCGGCCACATAGCCACCGTGATCGACCACCGCCTGCAGTGCGCGCCATTGTTCCAATGTGGTCTTCGGATGCATAACGTGTCTATAAAGTCGTCAGGTTATGGCGAAATAATGCGATTTTATTTCGACAAAATCTACATATAATGATGCTCAAATCACCGCGTAAAGGCGCATTAACATGAAAAAAATTCTCGTAATCCATTCCAGTCCCCTGACTCAGGGTTCCAAAACCCGCGAACTGGCGGCTGACTTTATTGCCGCGGCAAAAGCGGCTGATCCGCAAGTGAGCGTGACCGAGCGTGATCTGGTTAAAACCGATCTGCCGCATATCGATGAGGCCCTGATCGGCGCCTTCTACACGCCGGCCGAACAGCGCACTGAGGCGCAGAAAGCGGCTTTGGCCCTGTCCGATGAATTGCTCGCCGAGCTGCGTGAGCACGACACCATCGTGATCGGCTCGCCGATGCACAATTTCAGCATCACCTCACGGCTCAAAGCCTGGATCGATCATATCTCACGGGTCGGCGAGACTTTTGTCTACACCGAGACCGGTCCGAAAGGTCTGCTGGAGGGTAAGAAAGCCTATATCCTGGCGTCGCGTGGCGGTAACTACGGTCCCGAATCACCGGCGGCGGCGCTGAACTTCCAGGACACTTACCTGCGCGCAGCACTGGGCTTTGTCGGGATCGACGACGTGACCACGATTGTCGCCGAAGGCGTGGCGCAGTCAGAGGACGGTCTGGCAAAAGCCAAACAGCAGATCAATGAGCTTGCCGCGTAAAAAAACGTGGCTTGCACTTTGACCCCCCGTCGCCTTTGTGAGATTGTTTTATATCGTCTTATACAAAGGCCCGGGGGCGCTTAATGCCTGAAAAACAGGTCCACATCATTTCCCACCCACTTGTCCAGCACAAGCTGACGCTGATGCGCTGGAAAGAAACCTCATCTTCCAAATTCCGCGCCTTGCTGCGCGAAGTCTCGCTTTTGATGGCTTATGAAGTCATGCGCGATTTGCCGCTGGAAAAACGCGAGATCGAAACACCGCTGGCCTTGATGCGCTCGCCGATGATCAAGGGCAAAAAACTCTGTCTGGTCTCGATCCTGCGCGCCGGTAACGGTCTGATCGAAGGCATGCTCGATCTGGTGCCGTCGGCCCGTGTCGGACATATCGGCCTCTACCGCGATCCGGAAACCCTGCAGGCTATTGAGTACTACTACAAGATGCCGAGCTCGCTGGGCGAACGGCAGGTGATTGTGGTCGACCCGATGCTGGCCACCGCTAATACAGCTGTGGCGGCGATTAAAAAGCTCAAAGCCGACGGTGCCAGCGATATCCGCTTTGTCTGTTTGCTGGCCGCGCCGGAAGGTGTGGAGGCATTTCATGCCGCGCATCCGGATGTGCCGGTTTACACCGCCTCGGTCGATGAACAGCTCAATGAGCACGGCTATATCCTGCCCGGTCTGGGCGATGCCGGGGACCGTATCTACGGGACCCGCTGAACCGGTCCGGATTATTGCTGACAGTTGCGCAGTGAGGCGTCCAGCGCGGTCAGGCGCTGCGGCGTGCCGATGTCGTGCCAGCGTCCCGCATGGTATTGCCCACCGAGGCGTCCGGCGGTCATCGCCTGTTGAAGACATTCGCGTAATGGGCGGCTGCCGGCGCTGAAGCCGTCAAACAGGGCAGGGTGCATCAGCGCGATACCGGCATAGGTCAGGCGGTTTTGCTGAGCCTTGCCGATCCGGCCTTTATGCAGGCTGAAATCGCCTTGCCGGTTGTGCGGCGGGTTATCCACCAGCAGCAGTTGTGCAAGGTCGTCACCGTGCAGTGTCAGGCTTGTAAAATCCACGTCACAGAAAACATCGCCGTTAATCAATAGAAACGCCTCATCACCGAGCAGCGGCAGGGCATTGAGAATGCCGCCGGCGGTTTCCAGTGCCGGCCAGCCTTCCACGCTGTAGTGAATGCGCAGATGCCAGCGGCTGCCGTCACCGAGGGTTTGCGGCAGTTGCTCCCCGAGCCAGCCGGTATTGATCACCACATCGCGCACACCGGCCCCGGCCAGCGCTTCCAGATGGTAGGCAATCAGCGGCTTTCCACCGGCTTGTAGTAACGGCTTGGGCAGGGAGTCGGTCAGCGGGCGCATCCGCTCGCCGCGGCCGGCGGCCAGAATCATGGCTTTCATGCAAATTCTCCGGCCGCGCCCAGATCCTCATCGAGTAACTGCAGAAATGCTGCGCATTCCGGGTAGAGCTGACAGACTTCGCGGATATAGCCGTAGACCATTGGCAGATCCTGCATATAAGCGGCTTTGCCATCGCGATAGTTCAAGCGGCAGAAAATGCCCATGACCTTGATATGTCGCTGCAGTCCCATCAGGTCGAACCAGCGGACAAATTCGTCTTGTGTGGCTGTGCACAGTCCGGCTTCATGCAGCTGCAGCCGGTATTGCTCCAACCAGCCCAGCACTTTTTCGCGTGGCCAGCGGATATAGCAATCTTTCAGCAGAGAAACTGCGTCATAGGTAATCGGGCCGTTGAGTGCGTCCTGAAAATCCAGAATCCCGGGATTGCCGTCGCGCACTTGCATTAAGTTGCGTGAGTGGTAATCGCGATGCACAAAAGCGCGCGGTTGCGCCAGTGCGTTGTCGACACACAGGGCAAAGATGTCGTCGATGACCGCCTGCCGGCCGGCTGACAGATGCACCCCTTTGTGACGGACCGCGTACCAGTCAGGCAGGAGTAGCATTTCGGCGCGCAGCGCTGCGGCATCATAAGGCGGTAGACTACAAGCCGGAACCCGAACCTGCATGCGCAGCAGTGCATCCAGTGCGTCGCCGTAGAGCGCATCGGCATTGTCGTCGTTCAGCACCGACAGGTATTGCGTATCGCCCAGATCGCTGAGCAACAAAAAACCCTGTTCGGTATCGGCCAGCAGAATCTGCGGCACACTCAGGCCGCTGCCTTCGAACAGTCCGGCGACGCGGATAAACGGCGCGTTGTCATTGTGCGAGGGCGGGGAGTCCATCACGATCAGGCTGCTGCCGTTGCGGCGCAGCCGGAAGTAGCGGCGGAAGCTGGCGTCGGCCGACGCACTGCTCAGTTCTCCGCCTGTATAACCCTGATTGTCCAGCCATGTCCGCATCGCGCACAGGCGTTTGTCGTTGTCCGGCATGTTACGCGCCTACTCCTGCGCTAGTTCATTCCTGACACAGTGTAGACGCTGTGTGACATTTTTTATCTTGAACCACGGATGCACAGACGCCTAAACTAGACTACAGTTAAAAACTATTTTCCAAGAAACTGATTCTTAAGAGATTGTCATGAAAAAAATACTAGCCGCACTCTTTCTTCTGGCCGCTGCGAATCACGCACAGGCAGCCACTGCGAGTCTGGATCTGGCTTTGAGTAACGAGTCTGCCAATCTGGCGGTCGATTTTACCCCGCCGGGTGCGGTAGCGGCCTCGACTGTCGCGAATCTGGGCGGCATCTATAACGAAAACCACGATCTGATTTTCTTCGGTACGCTGATGGCGCGCGGCAGCCGCGAGTTTGACCGTAACTATGTCACGCTCGGCGCCGGCCTGAAAGCCTACGGCGGTAGTGTGGATGAGCTGGACCAAAGCGTCGGCGCACTGGCCATCGGCGGTGAGCTGGGTGTTGTGCTGGTGCCGTCTGCCAATCCGATTGATATGTTGCTGCAGGGCTTTGTTGCGCCGAGCATCACCACCTTCGGTGATACCGAAAAGCTGGTTGAGTTCAGCGCCAAGCTGCGGGTTGAGATCGTGCGCTCAGCGCGTGCTTATGTCGGCTACCGCTTGATGCAGGTCGATACCGAGGACTACGACGATATTGAGATCGACGACAATATCCACGTCGGTATCAACATCGACTTTTACTAAGCAAAACACCGGTTCGGCCGGTCCCGTCCGGGGCCGGCCTTCGCTTTTCTCCCATCGCCTTTTCCTTCCCTGACGGACATGCTCTTGAGACTGTCAGCCGTTATGCTAACGGTTGCTGGACTGACCGGAGAGAGACATGTCATCGATTGAACCCCTGCTCGATATAATGGCCCGCCTGCGTGATCCGCAGAACGGCTGCCCGTGGGATTTGAAGCAGAACTTCCGCAGCGTCGCGCCCTATACGGTCGAAGAAGCCTATGAGGTGGCCGATGCGATTGAGCGCGGTGATCTTGATGATCTGCGCGATGAGTTGGGTGATTTACTCTTCCAGGTGGTGTTCCACGCGCGTATGGCCGAGGAGGCGAAAGCTTTCGGTTTTGATGATGTGGTCGACGCGGTCTGCGAAAAACTGGTGCGCCGTCATCCGCACGTGTTTGCCACGCCGGGCGCGCTCAGTGAAGACGAGGTCAACCGGCGCTGGGAAGAAGAGAAAGCCGCCGAACGGGAACGCAAATACGGTCAGGCCGATGCCTCGGCGCTCAGCGGTATCACCGCCGGATTGCCGCCCTTGCTGCGTGCGGAAAAACTCCAGCGCAAAGCGGCGCGGGTCGGTTTTGACTGGCCGGACTGCAAGCCGGTCCTGGCGAAGATCCGTGAAGAGCTCGAAGAGGTTGAAGAGGCAATGGCGGCCGCCGATCAGGATCACACCGAAGCCGAGATCGGCGATCTGTTGTTTGCAGTGGTGAACCTGGCGCGTCATTGTCAGCTCGATGCCGGCACCGCCCTGAGCCGGACCAATGCCAAGTTCACGCGCCGTTTTCAGGCCATAGAACAGGCTCTGCAGGCTGAAGGACGTGATATGCAAAGTGCCACGCTTGAGGAAATGGAAGCGATCTGGCAGGCGGTGAAAAAGACACAGGGCTGAGCGCCCTGTGCCCGTGTTGTTCAGCCCCTGATCATGCGGCTCAGGGTGCGGTTTTTGAAAATCAGATGCTGCTTGAGGGCACCGGCGGCATGCGCCAGCACCAGTGCAGCTATCGCAATCCACAGCGTCTTGTGTACGGTTTCGAAGGTGCTGTGCAGTGATTCGCTCACGCCCACCAGCGCCGGCAGCTCAAGCACACCGAACAGGGATACCGCATGCCCGCCGGATTGTGACATCAGTATGCCGGCCAGAGGTTGCAGGATCATCAGTATAAACAGGGCCATTTGTACCAGTGCGGCGATGCGCGCGTTTTTCGCGTCCGGCGCCAGTGGTACCGGCTTGGCGTTGCTGACACGCCATACCAGACGGAACAGCATCAGAAGCAAAATCACCGTGCCGACGCTTTTATGCTGGGCGATCAGGCTGAATTTTTCCGGGCCGCCGGCCATGTCTTCGGCGCGCTGACCACCGATAACGACCAGTACGAACAGGATAAAGATCAGCCAGTGAAGGATGCGGCTGATCAGGCCGTAACTCTCCGGGGTGTTTTTGAGCATCTCGGGTTCTCCGCAAAATACCCGAGAGCGTAGACGCTAATACGCGTGTGACAAGTCTGCTCAGGCCGGCAGATCTTGCAAGCGTTGCCATTGGGCGTGCAGCGGCAGGCCGAGGTAGGCCGGCACCCGGGACTCGATACTGATACGGGTTCTCGGGCTGTCAGCGGCGACGGTCGAGGGCGTTTGCAGAGAACGGTAATTGTCCATGGTCATGGGTTTGCCCGGTACATAGCCGAGCAGGCGGGCCTGAACCCGTGCGAGCAGGTCGGGCAGGGCGATCAGAGGCCGTTTGTGACCGCTGACGCGGCCGGTAAAGCGCACCAGTTCGGCCAGTGTGTAATCCTGCGGACCGGCCAGATCAATACGTTGCGCGGCGCTGGCCGGCTCGCCGAGGGCGTCAATAAAGGCCTGGCAGACTTCATCCACACAGACCGGCGCCATCACCGCGTCCGCGCAGCCAAGCGGGAAAAACGGCGCAAACTTCAACAGCGCGGCGAAGCGGTTAAAGAAGCTGTCGCCCTCACCGAAGATTATCGACGGGCAGATCACGGCGGTGCGCAGCGAGCCGTCATTGGCCGCCAGCACGCGGGCCTCAGCTTCGGCTTTGCTCTGCAAATACAGGCTGATGCCCTGACCGGCATTGAGCGCGCCCATATGCAGCAGCACCGGCACCTTGTTGCTGCGGCAGGCATCGGTGATGCGTTGCGGTAACACCACATGGGCGTAGTGAAAGGTGCTTTTCTCATCCGCGCCTTCGTTGAGTATGCCGATCAGATTAATCACTGCGGCGGAGCCGGCGATCGCCTCGTTCAGCTTTTCGAACGAATCGGAATCGGTCTGAAGGTATTGCGCGCCGGTCAGTGCCGCCCGTTCTGGCTGCGGGGCGCTGCGACACAGCACCCGCACGCGATAGCCGCACAAGCCGAGCCGGCGCGCCAGATGTGTACCGACAAACCCGCTGCCGCCCATAAGTGTGATGATGTCACCTGTCGCCATTGTCTCTGCCCCCGCAGCTGCCATGAATATCATTACCGCAAGCACAGATTAGCCGGAATACTAAACGTTTATCGTGACCTGACGATAACCTGAGCGTGAGCTGCTGTTTCGGGTGATACGGATTTGTTGCCTGACGCCACAACAAAAAAGGGACTGTTGATGATTCTTTCTATGAACCTTGGTTATGGTGACATCCGGACTTCAGCGCAGACTTCTCGAATCGCATCTGGTGATTGCTTTCGCCGGACTGCTGTTTGTGGCTGTGTTGTTTGCATCGGCCACCTTTCTTAACCGCTCCGCCCAGAAAATTTCCGATTCGGTCGGCCCCTTGCCGCGTGCCGTACTATCGCTGATCAATACCCTGCAGGCCTCGGTTGCCGCCAATCACGGCTGGGTCTATGTGGGCGACGAGACATTTGTCGAACAAAATCAACAGGCCTGGGCTGAGATCGGCACGATCCTGGCGGATCTGCGCGAGGCGCAGCAGGACAATCCCAGCCTGCTCCCCGACAGTGAGTTCAGGGAACTGACGAGACGTATCGCCGAGCTACGCGAGCTGCAATCAGGCATCGAATTCAAAAGCGCGGGCATCGATGAAGATGCCCGCAGCGCATTTATCTACCATGTTCAGCCGCTCGCCGAGCATCTGAGCCGGCGTGTTGCGCAGATCGCGGAAGACCCGCACTGGCTGGCCGATCCCGCACTGGCGCGCAGCCTGGCCAGGCTTGACAAACAACTTGGTGAAACCCGCGTGGCGCTGAGCCTGGCGGTCGACAGCCATGAGCCCAATGCCTCGGTTGAATTTGCCAAAAGCCGTACTGCGCTGGCCGAAACCCTCGCGTCGGATGTGTTTGAATCAGCGCCGCTGCCACCCGGACTTGGCCCTCAGCTGCACGATCTGCGTCTGGTCGGCAATGCCTATGTGGCAGCCGCTGATAATGCGCTGATGCTGTACGAGGCCTCAAACAACCGCGCGGTGCGCGAATTTCTCTTCGAGCGGGCCGTGCCTCTGTCCAACAGCATTATCGCCATGCTGCAAAGCGTCGAGGCCAAAGCCGCCGCTGAAGTCGAACGCCGGCGTGACGAGATGAGTGAGGTGACCAGCTTCACCCTGATGTCGGCGGTGCTGGCCTTCGCCGGGCTGGTGGTGGCCGCGATCATTATCTCGATGACCAATTCCTCGCGCCTGCTCAAACGTCTGCAGTCGCTGTCCAATGCGCTGGAATGCGTCAGTGGTGACGGCCCGACGGATCTTCTGCAGGTCCGCGGTGATGATGAGATTGCCAGCCTGACGCGGATGTTTAACCGCATGGTGCTGAAACTGGACGAAAAACAGCAGTCGCTGCGTCGTTATCAGAACGAACTCGAACGCCGTGTCGGCGAACGCACCCGCGAGCTCAAGCGTGCCAAAGAGTTCGCCGAAACGACGCTGGAGTCGGTGGCCGATGCCTTGTTGGTGGTCGATGCCAGCGGCGTGGTCAGTATCGCCAATCCGGCGGCAGCACGGCTGCTGGGGCGCGGTCAGGACGCGATCTGCGGCATGCACGCGACCGAGCTGTTGTATTTTGACAGCGACGACGAGACACAGGCGCTGCCGGCGTTGCATCCGGTGGAGGAATGCCTGCGCTTTAACCGGGTCCTGATGCCGGACGAATTTATGTGTCTGCGCACCGCACAGGATGCCTCCGTGTCGGTGAAACTCAGTGCCGCGCCGATCAGTGCCGAAAACGGTCTGGCCGACGGCGTGATCGTGATCCTGCGCGATGTCAGCCGTGAGATTGCCATGCGTAACGAGTTGGCCCACCGTGCCAACCATGATTCACTGACCAATCTGGCAAACCGCGCGCGCTTTAACAGCGAACTGAGTCGTCTGATCGGCTCCGAGCCGGAGACCCGCGGCCGCAATGTGGTGGCGTTTCTCGACCTGGACCGCTTCAAGGCGGTCAACGATACCGGCGGACATGCTGCCGGCGATCAGCTGCTTAAAGAACTGGCCGTGCTGCTCTCGGATAATCTGCGCCTGGCCGACTTGCCGGCCCGCCTGGGCGGTGACGAGTTTGCCGTTATCTTCCGCAACTGTACGCTTGAACAGGCTGAGCGTGCGGCCATGCGTCTGCGTGACAAGATCGCCGGACACCGTACGCTGCACCGCGGCCAGACCTTCAGTGTCGGCGTGAGTGTGGGCCTGACCGAGCTATTGGCCGAAGACAACAAGCTTTCGGACCTGCTCAATATTGCCGATGCGGCCTGTTATGAAGCCAAGAAAGCCGGCCGCAATGCCGTGCGGGTGGCCGAACGGCACCGCGTCCGTGTGCGCCCCTGCCTGCAGTCCCTGCCGTCGCAGTCCGGTGGCAGCGTCGCCTGAGTCTGACGGGCTGAACCGTGCGCTTGCTTACTGAGCGCCGCCGGGTGTTGTCTCAGTTTTCCTTCCCTCGTACACTGCCTGACTAACCCGGGCGTGATCCCCGTTGCCACTGTGTGCCGGCCGGTCCCGGCCCGATCCTGCATAAAAATATCAATGTCGCCTGTCTGGGAGGTATAAACCGTGGATCTCGGTGTTGCAGCAAAAGTGTATATGATCGCCGGCGCCAGCCGTGGGCTGGGTTTTGGCATAGCCAAGGCCCTGGCTGAAGAAGGGGCGATTGTCTCGATTGCCTCGCGCGATGAGACGGCAATTAAGGCTGCGGCGGCTTCGCTGGCCGAACAAACCGGTGCCGAGGTGCACGGCTTTGCTTTTGATGCGACGGACGCGCAATCGGTGAAAGACTGGACTGCGGCAGTGCAGTCAAAATACGGTCGCATCGACGGGCTGGCAGTCAATGCCGGCGGTCCGCCGGTCGGTCTGTTCGATGATTTCGCTGATGAGGACTGGCAAAAAGCCTTTGAGCTGACCCTGCTCAGCGCCGTGCGTATGATCCGCGCCGTGCTGCCGGTCATGCGCGCAGGCGGCGGTGGTTCGATTATTACCCTGACCTCCAGCTCGGTAAAGGAACCGATTGATAATCTGTTACTGTCCAATGTGATGCGTTCGGGCGTGGTCAGTCTGGCCAAAAGCCTGTCCCGGCAATTGGCGCCGGAAAACATCCGCGTCAACAATCTGGTGCCGGGCTTGATTTACACTGACCGGCTCAAGTCACTGATCAGCAATGCCTCGGCTACCACCGGCAAGTCCGAGGAAGAGGTTCGCGCAAGTCAGGAAAAACTCATTCCGATGGGGCGCTACGGTGATCCCGATGAATTCGGTAAAGCCGGCGCTTTTCTGCTTTCACCGGCGGCTTCCTATGTTAGCGGTGAGACCCTGATTGTCGACGGCGGCAGCATGAAAACAGTCTGGTAGTCAAACGGAGAGACGCAGAGATGCAAAAGATAACGCGCGCGGAACTGGCGGCAGAACTGGCCGGGGGCTTGCCCGCAGGGGCGGTTCTGGCACAACCGGAGCAGATTGCGCCGTTTGAATGCGATGGTCTGGCCGTTTACCGGCAAACGCCTTTGCTGGTGGTGTTGCCGGAGTCTGTTGATGATGTACGTCATGTACTGCAAGTCTGCAGCCGCCACGCGGTCCCGGTGGTGACACGCGGTGCCGGCACCGGCTTGTCCGGCGGTGCTCTGCCTGACAAGGACGGCGTGTTACTGGTGATGACCAAATTCAACCGCATCCTCGATATCGATGAGGATAACCGCCTGGCCCGTGTGCAGCCCGGTGTGCGTAATCTGGCTATCTCTGATGCGGTACGCCCCTACGGCTTGTATTATGCACCTGACCCGTCTTCGCAGATTGCCTGCTCCATCGGCGGTAACGTTGCGGAAAACGCCGGCGGCGTGCATTGCCTCAAATACGGTCTGACCGTGCACAATGTCCGCGAAGTGACTGTGGTCACCATCGACGGTGAAGTCCTGACCATCGGCTCTGCCGCCTACGATTCGCCGGGCTATGATCTGCTTGCGCTGATGAACGGCTCCGAGGGTATGCTGGGCGTGATCGTTGAGGTGCTGGTCTCGCTGCAACCGATCCCGGAAACCACGCGTACGCTGCTGGCGGCTTTTAATAATGTCGAAGCGGCCAGTGATGCAGTGGCGGCAATTATCTCCGAAGGTGTAACCCCGGCCGGTCTGGAAATGATGGACAATCCGGCCATCCGCGCCGCCGAGGATTTCGTCCACGCCGGCTATCCGGTCGATGCTGCCGCCTTGCTGATCTGTGAGATGGACGGCCTCAGTGACGATGTAGAGGCGGAAATCCGTCTGACCGAAGGGCTGCTCAAGCGCGCCGGCGCCACGGACATCCGGACCGCGCGCGATGATGCCGAGCGGGCCTTGTTCTGGGCCGGTCGTAAGTCAGCGTTTCCGGCCGTCGGGCGGATGTCACCGGACTATTACTGCATGGATGGTACGATTCCGCGCAAACATCTGGCGGCGGTGCTGAAAACCATGGAGACACTTTCCGAAGAATCCGGACTGCGTATAGCCAATGTCTTTCATGCCGGTGACGGCAATCTGCATCCGCTGATCCTGTTTGATGCGAATGTGCCCGGTGAGTTGGAAAAAGCTGAACAGCTGGGCTCGAAAATCCTGCAAACCTGTGTCGAACTGGGTGGTACGGTGACCGGTGAACACGGCGTCGGCATGGAAAAACTCACGCCCATGTGTGTGCAGTTCAATGCCGGCGAGCTGACTCAGTTCCACGACTTGAAAGCCGCGTTCGACGAACACGGCTTGCTCAATCCCGGCAAAGCTGTGCCAAGCTTGCATCGTTGTGCTGAGTTCGGTGCGATGCATGTACATGACGGCCAGCTGCCGCATCCCGACTTACCCAGGTTCTGAGGCCGCGTCGGGAAACCGGACAATACCATGAGTGATAATACACAACCGATCAGAGATATCGTTGCCAGCGTGCTGCAAGCCGCTGCCGACAAACAGACGCTGACCATCCGGGGCGGTGGTACGCAGCAGTTCCATACCGGACTGGTGCATGAGAGCACCGCGCTGCGGCTGGATCGCTATACCGGCATCATTTCCTATGAGCCGAGCGAACTGGTCATTACCGTACGCGCGGGGACGCCCTTGCGCTCTGTTGAGTCCATGCTTGCATCGCGTGGGCAGCAGTTTGCCTTTGAGCCTCCGCGCTTCGGACCCAATGCCACCATCGGCGGCATGGTCGCGACCGGCCTTTCCGGTCCGCGCCGCAGCTTTTCCCTGGCTTTGCGTGATGCGGTACTCGGCATCAAAATCATCAACGGCAAAGGCGAAGTGCTGTCATTCGGCGGCGAGGTCATCAAAAATGTCGCCGGTTACGATGTCTCGCGTCTGTTCTGCGGTTCCTATGGCACGCTCGGGGTCATTCTTGAGGTTTCCTTGCGGGTGATGCCACGCCCGCCTGTCGAACTGACCGTGGTGCGTGAGACCCGTACCGCAGATGCCTGCCAGGCGATTCAGTCGGTGCGCCAGCAAGTGCCGAATCTCAGCGGGCTGGCCTATGACAGCGGCCGGCTTTATTGCCGTCTGGCCGGCAGTGAGGCGTCAGTTGCCAAATCGGTGGCACTGCTCGGTGGTGAGGTCAGCGAACAGGCGGCCGGTTTCTGGCGTCAGCTCAAAGATCAGGAGTTGCCTTTTTTCCGCGAACCCGGCCCTCTGTGGCGGGTATCTGTGCCGCCGGCGGCACCGCAGGGTAATTTCGGGGCACGCTTTGTTTATGACTGGGGCGGCGGCCTGCGCTGGATCAAAACCGATGCGACAGCCGAACAGGTGCGCGCGGGTACCGGTCAGCTGGGTGGCTCGGCGGTGTTATTCCGCAGCGAAGAAAGCCGCTTGCTGGACGTGTCCGCGTCGCTCAGCGCGCCGGCGATTGCCTTGCACCGGCGTCTGAAGAGCGCATTTGATCCCATGGGTGTGTTTAACCCCGGTTTGCTTTTCCCGGCAGGACAACATCATGCAGATTAAGCTCGCCGACTTTATTAAAGACACGCGTACCGGGGAGGAAATCGAATCCATCCTGCGTACTTGCGTGCATTGTGGTTTTTGTAATGCAACCTGTCCGACCTACGAGCTGACCGGCGACGAGCTCGATGGCCCGCGCGGACGCATCTATCAAATCAAGCAGTTTGTCGAGACCGGCACGGTGACGAGCACGGTACAGCAACATCTGGATCGCTGCCTGACGTGCCTGAGTTGTACTACGACATGCCCGTCCGGCGTGGAGTACAACCGCCTGATCGACACCGGACGCGAATTGGTCGAGCAGCGTATCGAACGGCCTTTAAGCCAGATCCTGCTGCGCGGTGCTTTGCGCCGCTTACTGCCGCATCGCGCCCGTTTCGGTGCTGCACTGAGGCTGGGGCAGGCTGTCCGCCCCTTATTGCCACGGGCTTTGAAAGAAAAAATCCCGGCGCGCCGGCAAGCGCTCAATATTCAGCCTTCCCAGCACGAGCGCCGTATGCTGATATTGCAAGGCTGTGTACAGCCGGCGCTGACTCCCCGAACTCAGGATGCGGCTGTCGCCGTGTTTGACAAGCTTGGCATTGAGCTGCTGAGTGCGCCTGGCGAAGGCTGTTGCGGTGCGGTCAGTCAGCACATGATGGAGCCGCTGGAAGCGCAGGGCTATATGCGCCGTAATATCGATGCCTGGTGGCCTTTTGTTGAAGATGGTATTGAAGCGATTGTGGTGGCGGCCTCCGGCTGCGGCGTGATGGTCAAGGACTACGGACACCATCTGCGTAATGATACGGTGTATGCCGATAAGGCGCGGATCATTTCCGGACTATGCGTGGATCCGGTTGAAGTACTGCAGGGCGAAGACTGTTCGGTATTGGCCAGTGGTGACGGGCGCAAAGTTGCATTTCAGTCGCCCTGCACGCTGCAGCACGGACAAAAACTGAACGGCAGCGTCGAAGCGATTCTGCGCGCCGCCGGTTTTGAGTTGACGCCGGTCAGTAATCCGCATCTGTGTTGCGGCTCGGCCGGCACCTACTCGGTATTGCAAGCTGAGATATCCGGGCAATTACGTGATAACAAACTCAAAAGCCTGCAAGCCGGTGAGCCGGATGTGATCGCTTCGGCCAACGTCGGTTGTCAATCGCATCTGGCCGGCGCAGCTTCGGTGCCGGTTGTGCACTGGCTGGAACTGCTGGCCGGCTTTGATACTAGCGGAGAATAAGGCGTGAAAGAAGCGCAAGACAGAGTAACCGCCGCGGCGATACTGATCGGCAACGAATTGTTGTCAGGTAGCGTGGTTGACAAGAATATGCACTACATCGCGTGCAAACTGGTTGGTGCCGGGATCGTATTGACCGAAGTACGTGTGATTCCTGACGATTGCGCCGTGATCGCGGCCACAGTGCGCGAAATGCGCAGCAAGGTCGATTATGTCTTTACCACCGGAGGCATAGGCCCGACCCATGACGACATCACCGCCGAGTGTGTGGCGCAAGCGTTCGACCGGCCCCTGATCCAGCATCCGGAAACCGCCAAAACCCTGCGTGCCATGTTTGCTGAGAAAGGTGTCGAGGCCAATGCCGAGCGTATGCGCATGGCCAATATGCCGGAAGGGGCTGAACCGCTGAAACACCAGGGCTCGCCGGTGCCGGGCTTTCGTATGGAAAACGTCTACGTACTGGCCGGCGTGCCGTCGATTATGCGCTCCATGCTTGATGCGGCTGTGCCGGGCTTGCGTAAAGGCAAACCGGTCCTCTCGCAGTCCGTGCGTTGTGACCTGTCCGAAGGGACCTTGGCGCATGGTCTGAAACTGATTCAGGAAGAGTTCGCCGAACACGTTGATATAGGCAGCTATCCCTTGTCACGTGAAGAGAACTTCCATGTGCGGCTCGTGATCCGCGGCACCGACAGCGCTGTCAACGGAGATGTTGCGCAGCGGATCAAGGATATGATCGGACAGCTCGGCGGGCAGATTATCCCCGAATAAACTGTAGGCGCGGCCATGGCCGCGACCGCCGAAGCCTGAAGGTGCCACCGTATGTCGCCTGTATACAGGCTCCTACAACCGCTCTTGTAGGAGCGGCCATGGCCGCGACCTGCCGAAGCCTGAAGGTGCCACCGCATGTCGCCTGTATACAGGCTCCTACAACCGCTCTTGTAGGAGCGGCTATAGCCGCGACCCGCCCAAGCCAACTGCGGCACCGCAGGTAGCCTGTATACACGCGCCTACAAGATAAACCGAAATACCCCCGGTGGAGTTTTCGCTCGCGAAGCCGTGGCACTTCGCCGCTGGCCACGTGCCCTGCGAGCGAGTCCCTTTGTCTTGCGCCACAAAGGGACGAAAAGGCGCTTCAGGCTGCAGGCGTTAAGGTTTCGGCTCCCCGATGGTGCGGGCGATTGATCTTCCGGGATATGTGCGGCTTCGGGTGCGCCCGCACACGAGTGTATACAGGGTTGAATTACCGTGCTGGTATAAGTGGTTTGCGAGGTGATGTGTGTCGCTTCTACCGCGCGCAGACAATATTCGATGAAACAAATCCGAATCCCGCCGTATAAGTCGCATAACCCTGTAGGAGCGGCCATGGCCGCGACCGCCGAAGCCCGGATCAGCGCATGTCGCCTGTGTACAGGCTCCTACAGGCACACCGGTGGCACCAGCCTCCTGTAGGAGCGGCTATAGCCGCGACCTGCCCAAGCCAGCTACGGCACCGCAGGTCGCCTGCATGCAGGCTCCTACAATCGTACGAATTAAATGACCAGTCGGTTTAAGGGCAGGAAAAACAGCGGAGCAGTGTGCGTGTGACGTAAAGCCTGATTGATAGGCGGGCGTATCTTCACGCGCACCATCATGTCCCGAACAATGGAAAAAACACCCAAGCGCGTTTTTCGCCCCTTTTTGAGCGCAAGCAAAAAGGGGCTCGCTCGCCTACGGGAACTCGGTAAAAGCACCTGTTCTATCACGAGCGAAATGATTCCACCGTACGTAACCAGGCGGGATTAGCTGGTTATCCAAGCAAGGTCGCCTGTATACAGGCTCCTACAGGCACACCGGTGGCAACGGCCTTCTGTAGGAGCGGCCATGGCCGCGACCTACCCAAGCCAACTGCGGCACCGCAGGTCGCCTGCATGCAGGCTCCTGCAATCGTACAAATTAAATGACCAGTCGGTTTAAGGGCAGGAAAAACAGCGGAGCAGTGTGCGCGTGACGTAAAGCCTGATTGATAGGCGGGCGTATCTTCACGCGCACCATAATGCCCCGGACAATGGAAAAAACACCCAAGCGCGTTTTTCGCCCCTTTTTGAGCGCAAGCAAAAAGGGGCTCGCTCGCGTACGGGAACTCGGTAAAAGCACCTGTTCTATCACGAGCGAAATGATTCCACCGTACGTAACCAGGCGGGATTAGCTGGTTATCCAAGCAAGGTCGCCTGTGTACAGGCTCCTACAGGCACATCGGTGGCAACAGCCTTCTGTAGGAGCGGCTATAGCCGCGACCTACCCAAGCCGACTGCGGCACCGCCGGTTGTCTGCATGCAGGCTCCTACAAGCCCGGCAATTAAATCTCCGATCGGTTTAAGGTCGGTTAAAGCACCGTTTTATCACCAGCGAAATGATTCCACCGTACGTAACCAGACGGGATTAGCTGGCTATCCAAGCAAGGTCGCCTGTATACAGGCTCCTACAGGCACATCGGTGGCACTAGCCTCCTGTAGGAGCGGCTACAGCCGCGACCTGCCCAAGCCAATTGCGGCACCGCACGTCGCCTGCATGCAGGCTCCTACAATTCTGCCTGCGCCTGCAGCCATTGCGTGAGATAGCCGGCGATGGTGTCAGGCTTGTCGATATCCAGCACAGTGGGCGCGTCCTTGATCCGCCCGGGTTCATCGCAGATCACGGCGATAATGTCGGGGTCATCCGGATAAAGCAGCGGTTTGCCGGTGGCTTTGCGGCTGACTTCGATCTTGCTGAAGGATTCGTGCTTATAGCCTTCGACAAGAATGAGATCAAGCGCGTCGGTTTGCAGTGCGCCCAGTGCGTCGTCCAGCGAGGGTTCATCTGCCGGATCCGGTAGTTCCCTGATTAATGCAAGCCGGTGACGTGAGGCGACGACGACCTGACTGGCGCCGGCCTCACGCAAGCGGTAACTGTCTTTGCCGGGGTGGTCGATGTCGAAATGGTGGTGGGCGTGTTTGATCAGCGCGACCCGGACGCCGCTTTGTACAAGCAAGGGCAGGACTTTGCTGAGCAGAGTGGTTTTACCGCTGCCGCTCCAGGCGACAAAGCCGAGGACGGGAACGCCGGCGTACTTCATTTCAACCTCATTGCGTGTATGTCTTGTGGGGTGTTCGCGTTTCGGAAGCGATCGGCCTGATCGGAAAAATCGGCGATGGTGTAGCCGGCCTGTTGTGCCCAGGCTCTGACTTTGTTGCCGCCGCCGGCCAGATAGTCATCCAGCGAATCGCGCAGGCTGCTGTGGATCAGGGCGTGTACCGGTTGCAGCGATTGACCGTCGTGCGCCAGCACCAGAGTGCTGCTTGCCGCTGCCTTGAGCAGTCGGGCCACATAGTCCTCGGGGATCGCCGGTGTGTCGCAGGGCAGGGTGCAAATCCATTCTGCCGCGCTGTGATGCAGAGCAGCCTGCATGCCGGCCAGAGGTCCGCGGTAGTGCGGGTCAAGGTCGCTTACCACCGGCGCCCAGACGCGGTAGCGCGAGGCATTGCGGTTGGCGTTGATCAGAATTTCGTCCGCCTGACCACGGAGCTGTTGCACCAGCCGCCCGGCCAGGGTTTCACCATCCAGACCCAGCAGGCCTTTATCGCGCCCGCCCAGACGGCTGCCGCGTCCGCCGGCGAGGATGACGGCGCATAGTGATGTGCTGCTCATAAGCTCAAAACGCTATCTCTGTTGTGGTGGGATAATGCCCGTTCCGCTGCGTGGCGGCAAACACTGCACAGGGCCACTGCGCCGGTGCCCGTGCATGAATTGACAATCTACAACACAGGTATAATCTAGGGCGCTTTGCTTTGTTATTCACTACCGGCATTGTCAGGGCATTGAGCCGCAGCGCCGGACCGGTCATGAGACGATCATGGATAAATTCTGGAGTCCGTTGGTATCGCGCCTGCAGCCCTATGTACCGGGCGAACAGCCCCGCGACCAGCACTACATCAAACTCAACACAAACGAAAATCCCTATCCGCCCTCGCCGCAGGTGATCACAGCGATCAACCGGCATGTGGATGCCGGGCTGCGCCTGTATCCGGATCCGCAGGCGCTGAGTCTGTGTGAAGTGATTGCCGGGGCGACCGGGGTCGGCGTGCGCAATGTGTTTGTGGGCAACGGCTCAGATGAGGTGTTGGCGCTGGCGTTTATGGCCTTTTTCAGCGGCGCAGAGCAGGTTAACTTTCCGGATATCACTTACAGCTTTTATCCGGTTTATTGCGGACTTTTCGGTGTTAAAGCCAACACAATCCCGTTAGAAGACGACTTTTCTCTGGATTTGCGGCGCTATAACGGTCTCCCCGGCGGGATTATTTTCCCCAATCCCAATGCCCCGACCGGGCGCGAAACCGGTTTGCAGGCCATCGAAGCGCTGCTGGCGGAAAATCCCGACACCCTGGTGATTATTGACGAAGCCTATGTGGATTTCGGTGCTAAATCCGCGCTCTCGCTGGTTGGCCGCTATCCTAATCTGCTGGTGATTCAGACCTTCTCCAAATCGCGCTCGCTGGCGGGGATGCGGGTCGGTTTCGCCATCGGTGACAAGGGCCTGATCGAAGCGCTCAACCGCGTCAAGGATTCGTTCAATTCCTATCCCCTGGACCGGCTGGCGCAGAGTGCCGCCACGGCGGCCATGCAGGACGGGATTTACTTCAACAATATCCGCCGCAAAATCATTGAGACCCGCACGCAAACCGTCGAAGGGCTGGAAGGGCTGGGTTTTGAGGTGGTGCCGTCGCAGGCCAATTTCGTGTTTGTGCGCCATCCGCAACACGATGCCGGCGAGTTGTATGAGAAACTGCGCTCGGCCGGCATTCTGGTGCGTTATTTTAATAAGCCGCGCATCGATCAGTATCTGCGCATTACCATCGGCACGGATGACGAAATGCAGCAGTTGCTGCAACGTCTGCCGGTGTTGTTGGCCGACTAAGCGCGCAGGCGCGGCGGATTACAGGGCCGGATCGTCGTCTTCGTGCTCTTCGGTATCCGCGCCGAACAGGTACATGTCCAGCACACTGTGGGCGTCATCCACGCCCTCGTTGTTATGGGCTGAGAACAGTTGCAGCGTGGCTTCGATACCATTGCGCTCGAGTTCGGCCTGGGTCGCAAACAGCGTTTTTTTGGCCGCGTTACGGCTGATTTTATCGGCTTTGGTGAGCAGCAGATGCAGTTCGCCGGCACCGGCCTGCTGGAACTCGATCATGCGCCAGTCGTGATCGGTCAGCGGATGGCGTATATCCATGACCAGCACCAGACAGCGCAGTTGCTCGCGGGTAATCAGGTAATCTCCGAGCACTTTTTGCCAGTGCTGCTGCTGAGAGCGTGAGACTTTCGCGTAGCCGTAGCCCGGCAGATCCACCAGATAGTGTTCGGGCATGACCGGGAAAAAGTTGATTAACTGCGTGCGGCCCGGTGTTTTACTGGTGCGCGCCAGCTTGCCGTTGCGGGTGATGGTGTTGATCGCACTGGATTTACCTGCGTTTGAACGGCCGGCAAATGCGACTTCAGACAGACTGTCGTCGGGCAGTTGCGAGATGGCGTTCGCGCTGGTGCTGAATGTGGTTCTGAAATAAAGCGGGTTCATAGCCGGATTGCCCTGCACATCAGTGTGGAGGGTAACTTTTCCATGGTTTGTAAATGAAAACGGGATAGTAATCTGCTAAACTTTGTGGGTTTAGGTGACTCAGCGCATCGGATGTCACCGTAGTGTACAGGTTTTCTAAACTTTATTGTTATCGGAGGAACGATGAATAAATCGTTAATTGCGGGCGCACTGTGCGTGCTTGCGTCTTTGGCGACGCCGGTACTGGCAGCGGGCGATGCTGAGGCTGGCAAAACCAAATCCGCTGTGTGTGCCGCCTGTCACGGTGCTGACGGCAAGGCAATTATGGCCGACTACCCGAATCTGGCGGGGCAGGGCGCGGATTACATCGTCAAGCAGCTGCGGGACTTCAAAGAAGGCCGCCGCGAGAATGTGCTCATGACACCGATGGCAATGCCCTTGTCCGATGAAGACATGCTTGATCTGGCAGCTTATTTTTCCTCCCTGCCGGCAATCGAAGGTGTCGCTGCTGAAGAAAACCTGCAACTGGGCATGGACATCTACCGCGGTGGTATCACCAGCGCCGAGATCCCTGCCTGCATCGGCTGCCACGGTCCTGACGGTTCCGGTAACCCGCCGGCCGGCTATCCTGCGCTGCACGGTCAGAACGGTGCCTATGCGGTTCTGCAGCTTCAGGCCTTCCGCTCCGGCGAGCGTGATAATGACCTGAATCAGATGATGCGCTCTGTGGCGCACCGTATGACAGACGCCGAAATCCAGGCTGTTGCGAACTACCTGCAAGGCCTGCACTGATCTGATCCTTACCGCCGCGCCCGTTCCGGGCGCGGCCGGCATGCTGCGGCGTTATCGGTCTGATTCGTCGCAATCCGCTGTTTTTTTCCTACACTACTTCTCAAACCGCCTGCAGCTATTGTAGGAGCGGCTATAGCCGCGACCTGCGGGAGCCTGAAGGTGTCACCGCATGTCGCCTGTATACAGGCTCCTACAACGGCTTTTGTAGGAGCGGCCATGGCCGCGACCTGTCGGGCCTGAAGGTGCCACCGCATGTCGCCTGCATGCAGGCTCCTACAACCGCTTTTGTAGGAGCGGCTATAGCCGCGACCTGCCGGAGCCTGAAGGTGCCGCCGCCGGTCGCCTGTATACAGGCTCCTACAACCGCTTTTGTAGGAGCGGCTATAGCCGCGATCTGCCGGGGCTGAATGCGCCACCGAATGTCGCCTGCATGCAGGCTCCTACAGGAGCGGCGACGGCTTTAGCACGTAACTTGCTGTGTCTCGGGCAATGGCTGAGACGCCTTAGATGACGTGCTTGCAATGTTTGCAACCCATTAGTCACCCGATTGGTCAGATAAATCACATTTATCCGGAGCTTGTTTTAATGAAGAATTTGGCACGTGTTGCTATCGTTTCCCTGACATTGTTGTTTGCCGGCCAGGCACTGGCCCAGCAGGGCTATGAGCTGATTACCCCGCCGCAGAACACCAGTACAGGGGATAAGGTCGAAGTCCTGGAGTTTTTCTGGTACGGCTGCCCGCACTGTTATGAACTGGAGCCGATGATTGATGCCTGGGACAAGGAGCGCCGCGCTGATAATGTTGAATTTATCCGTGTTGCGCCGCCGCTGAACCCGCAGTGGGCCGATCAGGGCCGCGCTTATTACGCCGCCAAGATCCTCGGTGTGCTCGATACCTTTCATCGCGCCATGTTCGATGCGATCCACAAAGACCACAAGCGTCTCAATAAGGTTGAGGATATTGCCAAGTTTGCCGGTACGCTCGGTCTGGACGAAGATAAGTTCCTCAGCACCATGAAGTCTTTTGCCGTTGAAATGGAACTCAAGCGTGCCCGTCAGCAGGCTATTGCCATGCGTCTGACGGGCGTGCCCGGTGTGGTGGTCAATGGTAAATACCGCACCAGCGCGTCGCTTGCCGGTGGTTATCCGGCCATGCTGGACCTGATTGACCGGCTGGCCGAGCAGGAAGCGGCCAACTAAGCGCATCGCTTTTCCCGGAAAAAGCCCCGCTGGTCGGGGCTTTTTTGTGTCTGCCGGTTTTGTACTGTTCAGTATCCCGGATATGGTGTTTAAATAGCTGCAGCTGTAGAAGCCGGCCTACGGGCCGGATGGGAAAATTTGCCAAGCAGGTACTGGCTGGTACCGAAGGAGAAAGGTTATGGGTTTACTCGATTTCGCATCGGATCTGGGGAAGAAGATATTTGGCTCGGAAGAGGAAGCGCCGGTCAAAATCAAAGAGTTAATCGAGGAAGACAATCCCGGTATCGATGGCCTGGGTGTAGAGGTCAAAGATGGCGTGGTGAGTCTGAGCGGGAAGGCGGCCAGTGCCGAAGCGTTGGAGAAAGCGGTTTTGATGGCCGGTAATCTGGAAGGCGTCAGCGAGGTGAATGTCGATGCGGTCGAGGCACCGGAGCTGAGTGCCAGGGTTGAGTACTATGAGGTGCAATCCGGTGATACCTTGTCCGGGATCGCCAAACAGTATCTCGGCAATGCGATGGACTACCCGAAGATTTTCGAAGCCAATCGCGAGGTGATCAAGGACCCGGATCTGATTTATCCCGGGCAGAAAATCCGAATTCCCTTGCCCTGATCCGATAAAAAAGGCCGGTATAAACCGGCCTTTTTTTTAACTTAGATCGCGCCGTTCAGGCGCTTTCTGCAGCGCTTAGTTGTGTGTCGGCTGCGGCCGCACGTGCCTGTCGCTTGTCAATCAGGTTTTTCGCGGCGACCAGCAAACCGAGTCCGATAAACGCCCCCGGCGGCAGCACTGAAAGCAAAAAGCCCGGGTAATCTTCACCGAGTGTCAGCGTCCAGCCGCGTGCCATTTCACCGAACATCAGATGGGCGCCGTCAAACAGCGTGCCGTTGCCGGTCAGCTCGCGCAGGCCGCCGAGGACGACCAGTACGGAGGTAAACCCCAGGCCCATCGACAGACCGTCCAGTGCCGAGGCGCGCAGATTCTGCCGCGAGGCGAAGGACTCGGCGCGGCCGATAATGGCGCAGTTGGTGACGATCAGTGGGATAAAAATCCCCAGAATCAGATAAAGCCCGTGCAGCCAGGCATTCATGGCCAGTTCGATCATGGTCACCACGGTGGCGATGACCAGCACAAAAACCGGAATCCGGATCTGGTCGGTGACCCGGTCGCGGATCAGCGAGACTACGCTGTTGCTGGCGACCAGTGTCAGCGTCGTCGCCAGGCCCAGACCGAGACCGTTGACCAGCGTGTTACTGACCGCCAGCAAGGGGCACAGCCCGAGCAGTTGGACCAGACCGGGATTGTTAGTCCAGAGGCCGTCGGAGACGATTTTGCGGGTGGAGGGTGTACTCATGCGCGCAAGTTTAGCGCGCTTTGCAGTAAGGTGGTATTGATCCATGCCAATTGGCTTTGACGAATACGGATCAGTGGCGTTATGTTATTGACGCGACCGAATACAAGGAGTGTAAACGGTATGACTATCCTGCTGAAACGCTGTTCTGTGTGTTTTTCCCTGTGCTTGATTTCCGCCCCCCTGCCGCTGGCCGCCGCGCCGGATATCGCCCCGCCGGTCAAGCTTGCGCGGCATATGGAAGATACCGCTGTCGATTATCAGAAGTACTATTTCAGTGAAAAGTACGATGGTGTGCGGGCCTGGTGGGACGGGCAAAATCTGCTGACCCGAAGTGGCCGTGTGATCGCCGCCCCGGCCTGGTTTACCCGTGGTTTTCCCGCCGAGCCGCTTGACGGTGAGTTGTGGATCGCGCGCGGGCGTTTTGCTGAGGTCTCCGGCCTGGTGCGTCGTGAGTCGCCCGGCGAAGGCTGGCGTGAGGTCAGTTATATGGTGTTTGATCTGCCTGCCGCCGAAGGGGACTACGAGACCCGCTATGCGGCGCTGGGTGCGCGGGTGAGAGCGGCGGCTAATCCGCATCTGCAGCGCGTCGCACAGACACCCGTACAGTCACTTCAGCAATTGCAGCAGGCCCTGCGCGACGGTACCCAAGCCGGCGCTGAAGGCCTGATGTTACAGCGTCGCGATGCGCCTTACCGGCACGGGCGAAGCGATGACCTGCTGAAACTCACCGTCGAACGCGATGCCGAGGCACGGGTTGTCGCCCATCTGCCGGGCAAGGGCAAGTATGAAGGGGCGATGGGCGCTTTACTGGTCGAGGACGGTCAGGGGCGGCGCTTCCGTATCGGTACGGGCTTCAGTGATGTGGAGCGTGTCTCGCCGCCACCGCCGGGCGCGCAGATCACTTACCGCTACACCGGGCAGACGGCCACCGGCCTGCCGCGCTTTCCGCGTTATCTGCGTTTGCGCCCCGAGGAGTAAGCCGACCGGGTTTGACCTCTGTCATACGACTTGTAACCGCAGCATGGCAGGCTCAATGGCAGCATGTTCCGGTAACAGGTAAGCCGATATGAGCAGGAAGCATTGGATGGTGATCACCGTGGCGGTGCTGGTGGGCCTCTTGTCCACCTGTGTCTGGCGCAGTATCGGTGAAACGCCGCTGGAGACCGGCTTTGTGTCCGGTAACGGGCGTATGGAGGCGACGGAGATTCATCTGGCCACACCGCTTGGTGGTCAGCTGGAATCCGTGCTGGTGCGTGAAGGTGACTGGGTCGAGCGTGGTCAGCTGCTGGCACGCATGGATACCCGCCGCCTGCAGGCGCAAAAGCGTCAGGCCGAAGCGCAGGTCGAACAGGCCCGCCAGGAGCAGCACTATACCGAGGCCCTGATCAACCAGCGCGAATCGGAGCTGAAACTGGCCAAGGCCTCGCTTGCACGGCTGCAAAAACTCTATGAGCGCAACGGTGTTTCGCTGGATACGCTGGAGCAGGCGCAGGCGGCGGAATCGTCGGCCAGAGCCATGCTCAATGCCGCCAAGGCGCAGCAGATCGCCGCGTTGGCGGCGATTCGCGCAGCGCAGGCAAGTGTCGACTCAATTGACGTGAGTCTGGCGGAAAGCGAGTTGACCGCGCCGGTCAGCGGCCGCGTGCTGTACCGGCTGGCCGAACCCGGTGAGGTGCTCGGCACCGGTGGCCGTATCCTGACCCTGCTGGATCTGACCGATGTGTGGATGACGATTTACCTGCCGTCCGCCGAGTCCGGTCAGGTCGCCATAGGGGCCGCGGCGCGGATTCGTCTGGATGCTTTCCCGAATCTGGTTGTGCCGGCCAGTGTCTCGTTTGTCGCACCGCGCTCGCAGTTTACCCCGCGCGATGTGGAGACCCGCAGCGAGCGCGACACCCTGATGTTCCGCGTTAAGGTCAAAATCGATCCGCGCCTGCTGCGCAAGTATATCGAGCGGGTCAAAACCGGCTTGCCCGGTGAAGCCTGGGTGCAGCTTGACAGCAACCGCGCCTGGCCGGAGGACTTGCGCGCCAATGTCGGGCTTGAGTGAGCATGATTGAGGCGCAGGGGCTGAGTCACCGCTACGGCGATGTACAGGCGCTGGAGGCGGTTTCGCTGACGGTGGCGCAGG
Organism: Granulosicoccaceae sp. 1_MG-2023; assembly: GCA_030546905.1. Classification (GTDB taxonomy): domain Bacteria; phylum Pseudomonadota; class Gammaproteobacteria; order Granulosicoccales; family Granulosicoccaceae; genus UBA7957. The sequence continues at coordinate 55,200 of JAUOPI010000011.1, forward strand.
GTGAGCTGCTCGGTGTGGCCGGACCCGACGGGGTCGGGAAATCCACCTTGCTGGGTTTGCTTACCGGGGTACGCAAGCGTCAGCACGGCACGGTGAGGACCCTCGGCGGTGATATTGACAGGCCGGCGCACCGCCAGCAGGTCAGTCAGCGCCTTGCCTATATGCCGCAGGGGCTGGGCAAAAATCTCTATCCCGGCCTGACTGTCAGTGAGAATCTGGCGTTTTTTTCCGGCCTGTTTCCCGACGGGGCAAAAAACCGCCGTCCGCGTATTGAGCGCCTGCTGCATGAAGTGGGGCTGGCGCCCTTCAAAAACCGTCCTGCCGCCAAGCTCTCCGGCGGCATGAAGCAGAAACTCGGGCTGTGCTGCGCGCTGATGAACGACCCGGATCTGCTGGTGCTGGATGAGCCGACCACCGGCGTGGACCCGCTTTCGCGACGGCAGTTCTGGTCCCTGATTGAAGGCATCCGTGCCGCCAAACCGCAGATGACGGTGATTGTCGCCACGGCTTCCATGGATGAAGCGGCGCAGTTTGACCGCCTTATCGTGATGGACGGCGGGCGGATTCTGGCCGACGCAGCGCCGGATGCCTTGCTCCGGCAAACCGGCACCGCTCATCTCGACGATGCCTTTATTGCCCTTTTGCCGGAGGCGCAGAAAGTCGGCTACCGGCCGCTGCAGTTGGGGGCGCTGCCGGATAAAGACGCCGGCATTGCGATCGAGGCAAAGCATCTGACCCGCCGCTTCGGCAGCTTTGTTGCGGTACGTGATGTGAGTTTCCGTATACGACGCGGTGAGATCTTCGGTTTTCTCGGCTCCAACGGTTGCGGTAAGACCACCACCATGAAAATGCTGACCGGGTTGTTGCCGGCGTCGGAGGGGCAGGCATGGCTTTTCGGGAAGCCGGTTGAAAGCGGCTCGCTGCAGGTCAAACGTGATGTGGGCTTTATGTCGCAGTCCTTCTCGCTCTATCCGGAGCTGACGGTCGGGGAAAATCTGATTCTGCACGCGCGCTTGTTTCTGATGTCCGAGGCAGACTGCATCCGCCGCACGCAGGAGGTATTACGCCAGTTCTCCCTGAGCCGCTACCGCGACAGCCGTGCGGCGTCTTTGCCGACCGGCGTCAGGCAACGCCTGTCACTCGGCGTGGCGATGATTCACCGCCCGCAGATGCTGATTCTCGATGAACCGACCTCCGGCGTTGATCCGGTTTCCCGTAATGCCTTCTGGCAATTGCTGGTGCGTCTCTCGCGTGAGGAGGGCGTGACCATCTTTATTTCCACGCACTATATGAATGAGGCCATGCTCTGCGACCGCATCTCACTGATGCACGCCGGCAGTGTGCTTGCCAAAGGCCAGCCGCAGGCGCTGATTGACAAGGCTGGCACCGATACGCTGGAGGACGCATTTATTCACTATATGCCGGCCCAGGCAGAGACAGACAACACGGCGGCGGCGCCGCTTTTGTCTGCAAAGCGTGTGCAGCGTAACCGCCGCCCGGCACCTTTTCGCCTGACGCGCATGCTGGCCTACAGCCGCAGCGAGCTGCAGGATCTGCTGCGTGATCCGGTCCGTTTGCTGTTTGCCTTGCTGGGCACCCTGATTCTGATGGTGGTGTTGGGCTTCGGTCTCAATTCGGATGTCGAAGAGATCCCCTTTGCGGTGATCGACCATGACCGCAGTGCCGCGTCGCTGGCTTACCGCGACAATCTGCTCGGCTCGCAGTTCTTTTCCGGCGGACAGCTGATTGAGCCACCGGCCAACGCAGATTCGGTATTGCGCCACGGCGATGTGTCGCTGGTGATGGAATTTCCGCCCGGTTTCGGGCGCGGGGTTTATGCCGGCGACCAGCCGGAGGTCGGGGCCTGGATTGATGCCGCCATGCCCGGCCGTGCCGAGTCCGTCGGCACGTATGTGGAGGCCATGCACGCACAATATCTGCAGTCGCTGGCCGGTACAGAGAGCACCTCGCTCTATGCGCTGCATACCCGTTTCCGCTACAACCAGACAATCCGCAGTATCAATGCCATGGTGCCGGCGATTATTCCCATGCTGCTGATGATGATTACCGCGATACTGGCGGCCTTGTCGGTGGTGCGCGAAAAAGAACTGGGCAGCATCAATAACTTTTATGCAACTCCGGTAACACGGATGGAGTTTTTGCTGGGCAAGCAGTTGCCGTATCTGTTGCTCGGCTTTATTAACTTCGTTCTGTTGGTGGTGCTGGCGGTGGGTTTTTTCCGGGTGCCGCTGGTCGGGAGTTTTCCTTTGCTGGCTGTCAGCGCACTGTTGTATTTATTTTGCGCCAGCGGACTGGGTTTGTTGATGTCGACCTTCACCAATACCCAGATTGCGGCCATCTTCGGCACCATGCTCGCGACCCTGATCCCGGCCGCGCAATACGGCGGCCTGACGCATCCCGTGGCCTCCATGGAAGGGCTGTCGAAGCTGATCGCACAGGTTTACCCGACCAGCCACTTTGTTGATATCTGTCGCGGTGTGTTTGCCAAGTCGATGGGCCTGAGCGCCTTGTGGCCTTCGCTGGTGCCCATGGCCTTATTCGGTGTGGCGGTATTGATCCTGTGTCGTTGGCGGCTGCAGGAGCAGCAGCGATGAAACGGCGTGGTTTTTTCAGGCCTGTCTGGCATCTGGGCATTAAGGAGATGCGCAGTCTTTTCCGTGATCCGATGCTGTTCGGGTTTATGATTTTTGCCTTCACTGTCGGGGTTTACTCGGCGGGGAAGGGATCTTCGATTGACGTGCGTGACGCGGCGGTGGCGGTGGTCGATCAGGATCAGTCGCCGCTGAGTCAGCGCGTGATCAGCGCGATTCATCCCCCGGAATTCAAGGACCCGGTGGTAATCTCTCAGGACGAGCTGATCCCGGTGATGGATAAAGGGGACTTCACGTTTGTGCTGGTTTTTCCGCCCGGATTTCAGCGCGACGTACTCGCCGGTCGTGTGCCGGAGCTGCAGTTAAACGTGGATGCGACGCAGATGTCGCAGAGCTTTACCGGTTCTGCGCATCTGGCCGCGCTGATAAGCCGCGCGGTCACCATTCATACCCAGCGCCGGCTGGTCGACAGTGCATTGCCGGTTAATTTGGTGACACGCATGCGCTTTAACCAGACCCTTAACAGCGAATGGTTCGGTTCGGTGATGGAGCTGGTCAATGTGCTCACCATGCTCTCGGTCATACTGACCGGCGCATCCATGATCCGTGAGCGCGAGCACGGCACCCTGGGCCATTTGCTGGTCATGCCGCTGACACCGTTGCAGCTGTTGCTGGCAAGGCTCTGGTCTATGGGGCTGGTGGTATTGGTGGCCGGGATGTTGTCTTTGCGGCTGGTCATATCCGGCGGGCTGGCGATGCCGGTGGCCGGGAGCTACGGGCTTTTTATGCTGGCGACGGCCTTGCATTTATTCGCCACCACTTCGATGGGCGTGTTGCTGGCGACCGTGGCGCGCAATATGCCGCAGCTGGGCCTGATGGCCATGTTGGTGATTATGCCAATGACCTTGCTGTCCGGTGGTACCACACCTTACGAGACCATGCCGCAGCTTGTGCAGTGGCTGATGAATCTGGCCCCGACCACGCATTTTGTGGCGGTTGCCCAGGCGGTTTTATATCGCGGTGCCGGCCTTGACGTGGTGGCCGGTCACCTGCTTGCCCTGAGCCTGATCGGGCTTGGATTTTGTCTGATTTCGCTCAGCCGTTTCCGCCGTTCACTGGCCGCTGCCTGAGTCGCTGGTGACGCGGAAGTCACCGCTGTGCAGCGTCATCTGCGGGAACGGAATACCCCAGTTCTCTTCGTTACAGGCCTTTACACAGGCTTGTTGAATCAAGCGCTCAATCGAGAAGTAACTCGGCGCCACCTTGCTGTCGAAGGTCAGGTAGATCAGGTAATCAAGCGATGAGCTGCCGGCGCTTTTAAAGTCGACCAACATGCTCTGCAGGTGTTCGGCGAGGCCGTGTTCGTCGATGGCGGTTTGCAGCGTGTTCCGGAATTTGGCTGTGACCTCGGAGATGGCCAGGCTTTGGTGAGCGTAATCGATACCGAAGACACCGGCGACACCGAAGCTGCCGTTGCGGGTCAGGTTCAGCGCATCCAGGGTGTACAGCTCTGCCGTGCTGATCACGCCGGCAGCGCCGCCGCCATAGCGTAGTTCGGTGATATCCGGCGTAATGCGGATAATCTGCGCGAGCTTGCCGTTGGGCATCAGCAGATAATCTTGTTGTTCATGGGGAAACCAGGGTTCGGCGCTGACCGGCCGCGAGGTCATACCGGCCAGTTCCGACAGCGGCAGGCGGATCACACCGTCGATGGCCGGATTTTTCAGCGTGGTGTAGAGATTCAGGGATGACACCTGCCAGGGGACGCCTTTGTAAATCACCCGTTCGCCTTCGCGCAGCGCTCCCACATTCAGCAGCAACTTGGTCTCGCTGATAAATCGCGGCAAGGTATTGCGCAAGCCAAGCGCGGCACCGGCCAGCAGCAGAATCGACAAACCAAGCAGCAGCACATCGCCGCGCACGTAGAAGACGATAATCGCCGCCACCACCATCAATATGGTGGTCAGCGCGCTATAGGCGTAGGCGGCCAGGCGGTAGCGGGTCATGGTGCGGTCGCGCGGGTCGCGTACCCGGCGGCGGCTTATCCAAAGCAGAAAACGCATCACCAGCCAGACGGTGGCCGCGGCCGACATGGCCACCAACAACGTCAGGCCGCGCCCGGAAAGAAACTCGTTGACTGACTCGCGCAGCGCTTCCCACCAGGAAACGTTGTCGCCCTGCAGCGCACGCAACTGAAACTGTGCCAGCTCGATTGCGTCGTTGTTTTCCTGCTTCTGGCGTTGCCAGTTTGCGATCAGGCTCTCAAGGCGCTTGCGGGTCGCTTCGGTGGCTTTGACCTCTTCGAGCTCCATGAGTTTTTGCAACGCCTTTTCGATGCTTTCGTTGCGGTCCTCGTAGAGCGTGATACTGCTGCGCAGTTTCTCGATTTTGCGCGGCTTTTCAGTCAGGACTTTGACGTTCTCCAGCAGGGGCTGCATGATTTCAATCAGCTCCTGTTGCCAGTCAAACTCGCCTTCCTCTTCCGGTTCGAGAAAGTTCAGGTCGACCCCGCCTATGGCCACCTGTTCAAAGGCGCGCTTGAGCCGCTCGATGTCTTTTTCCAGCGCGTCGCGCTCGGTTTCCAGAGCCGGTTTATCGGTTTCGTCGGCCTTTTGCAGAGCCGCGTTGACTTCCCGCAGCCGCTTGTCCAGCGCGGCTTGGGATTCCTGCAGCGCATCAAGCCGGGTGACCGCGTCGAGTTGGGTCTGTGTCGGCTCAGTGGGCAGCGCTTCCGGCTCCGTGGCCTGCTGCGCCATTGCCCCGTTGAAACTCAGGGTAAGGCAAAGCCAGAAGTAAATAACAAGAGAGCGGAACTGGGGGCGAGTCATAAAACACCGGACAATAAAAACAGGATTCCGACTCTATGCAAAAACGGGGCAGAAGTGGGCTGTCTTGCGGGGAGTTAATGCGGCTTTGCACACAGGGTGGCGAGTGGGTAGCGCTTAACGGCCGTAGATCGCTGAGATCAAAGCACCAGCGAAGGAATTGAACGCGATTGAATTGAAATCAGAAGAAAGAATTGGCGTGTCACCTGCGTGTCAGTAGAACGTGACTGGAAAAGCAGGTGAGTAGATAACTAACTGAAATGACTTGGAAATATTGGTCGGGGTGAGAGGATTCGAACCTCCGACCCCTGCCTCCCGAAGGCAAGGGATATTCAATGAAATCAGTGTCTTAGTTGCTCGCTGGTGTGCAACTGGAGTCACGTTAATCAATCACTTATCACCGGCTGCGTGTCACTTGCGTGTCACTGCAGTCGGCTTCCTTAATTTTCACCGCTTTTTTGGGTAGAGATTAAGATACCTCGCGCAGCTTGGATCGGATGCGTTCAGCGTTCTGAGGCTTTGCGTATGCTGCCGTCCTTGCTGTTGCCGTCGTTACGCGGGGCTTCAATGGCCTCGTTGATGTCGAAGGTAGGTACGCTCATAGGTCGCCTGTTTAGGATTCAGTGTACAACGTGACACAAAGTTATGAACACTCCCTGGCAGCGTCACCGCAATCGTGACCTGCCTCCTTGGGTGCTTTTTTGCCAATCATGATACGTTTGTTTCGAGCCTTTCACTTTCCATTCAATGCGTCCATTGCTGTTTCGGTCTAAGACGACTGCAGCTGCTGCTGATGGGCTTTTGAACGCATAGGGCTTGGTGAATTTGAGCCGGCCTTCGCCTGCAGGCACCAGTATTTCTTTTGAAATTAAGTCGGATTTCAGTGTGATGTAGTTTTGCTGAACGTACCCAGTGTCTGTGAGCGCCTCTGAATCTTTAAGAATAATAAACTCGCCGTCTTCTTCCATCATTGTGGCGTTCACGCCCGAGCCGTGTCTGATTTCAAACTGTACTTTCTCCTCGGTCTGATCCTTGGTTTGCGCTGATTCCGGGACCAGTGCGCTTGGCTGGGGTTTGAGCATATCCAGCCCGACAACGGGCAGGACAATTTTGAGGTTTGCCAGAAATTGTTCCATATTCGCGATGTCCGCTTCTGGCAGCCGTCGACGTTCCGTATCTGGCTGAGTGGCATTGTCGAGTGACACCCGTGCAGCCTCAGAGGTTAGGCTGATCAGTCTTGCCTCCAAGTACTCAGCGTGGCCTTTCGACAGATCGTCATCACTGGTCGTGACAGTAATTGCAGTTTCCCAATAGCTTCTTTTTTTCGCACTTTGCTCAATGCGTTCTGCCACAGAGTTCCCGGAGCCGATGTAAACGCGTGTGGTGCCCGGTTTATCCGGGTCCGGGCCGGACAGAATGTAGACACCGGTACGGTCCACTTCCGCGCGCGCGGTCAGTTCACCGAAAGTTGCATCGCCGCTCACAAACAGAACCCCGGTCCATCCGTGAATGGAGGCCTTGCGAAGACCTATAGGGTCCCCATCCACCAGAAAAAGTTGGATCGTGCGGCCGAATTTGCGGTTCTCGTTCATGCTACTTATTGCTCCCAGTAGTCATAGACTCCACCATCACCCTGACCGCAGCGCGTTGCTCTTCGGGCAGCGCCTGCCAAGCCTTGGCAAACGCGATCGCCTCATCTGACAGTCCGGCGAAGGTGTTGGCTTTGGCATCCAGGGTCCCGAAGATGGAGCTGACTGAGACGCCGATGGCGTTCGCAATCGCCAGCAGCTGTGACGGGCTGCCCTCTTTGATGCCGCTTTCGATGCGTGAGAGGTAGGCCTGACTCAGTCCTACCCGCTTGCTCATTTCACCTTGGGTGACGCCCGCAGCCTTTCGTGCTGCGCGGATACGCGCACCGACTTGTCTCGCCAGATCGTTCGTCGCTTTTTCTTCCATACCGGCGAATCTACCAGAGTTTATGTCTATTGGTCATATAAGGCCTTGAAATATGACTTATAGATATATATAAACGCATTAAAAATGACCGATAGGTATATTTTGGCAAGATGAACATCAGAAAGGCACGCGGCGTTGTTACAGCGGGCGCGTTTTCGGGCTGTCAATTGTCCGGCGAGTCCGTGGGTGTTCTGCCGTGAAGACGGGACGCGGATCGAAGCGGTAAGGCGGAGCTTTGCTACAGCCTGTCGGCGTGCCGGGATTGAGGACTTTCATATCCACGATCTACGGCATACGTGTGCCGCTTGGTTGGTTACGGCGGGCGTGCCATTAACCGAAGTCAGGGACCTGCTGGGTCACTCGTCGATCAAGATGACTGAGCGATATGCCCACCTGGCACCGGAGAACGTGCGTGCAGCTGTGGCTAAACTGGAAGCAGTTGAGTCACGTTTTGGTCACGTTGGGAAAAACAGCGATAAATCTGAAGAGGTAACTATTGAAGTAAGTTACTGATTTTGAAGTGAAATATTGGTCGGGGTGAGAGGATTCGAACCTCCGGCCCCTGCCTCCCGAAGACAGTGCTCTACCAGGCTGAGCTACACCCCGATGACCAAATTCCGACGGCCTGTGCCGTTTGAAGGGCGCAATTCTAGGCCAACTCAGCGATCGGTGCAACGGGTTTAGTAAATTTCTTCGCTCCAACCACGCAAATGTTGCCGGATCAGGCGTTCGAACATGGCCATATGGTCTTCCCGGTCGTTCAGTGCGGGGATGTATTGGTAGCGCTCACCGCCGGCTTCCATAAAGTAGCCGCGGTTTTCCTCGTTGATCTCCTCAATGGTTTCGAGGCAGTCGGCAGAGAAGGCGGGACTGAGGATGTCGATGGAGCGCACGCCCTGCGACGGCAGGGATTTGAGGGTTTCGTCGCAGTAGGGCTGCAGCCACTCTTCCGGGCCGACGCGGGACTGGAAAACCGTGAGGATGTCGTCCGGGCCGAGGTCCAGCGCGGTGCGGAGCATTTCGCTGGTCTCACGGCACTGGCGGCCGTAGGGGTCGCCTTTGACGGTGCTGCTTTTGGGTATGCCGTGATAGGACAGGACCAGCTTGTCGCCGCGGCCGTGGGCTTCCCAGCTTTCCCGGACCGAGGCGGCGAGGGCGGCGATATAGTCCTGACGGTCGTAGTAGTGGTTGATAAAACGCGTTTCGGGAATCCAGCGACGCCGTTGCAGGCTGTTGCTGACCGCGTCAAATACTGAGGCGGTGGTGGCGGCGCAGTACTGCGGGTACATGGGCACGACCAGCAGTTTGCTGATGCCGCTGTCCTGCAGCTCGCTGATGACGCTGTCGACCGAGGGATTGCCGTAGCGCATGGCCAGCCGCACGATCAGTTCGCTGCCGTCGCCGCTGTTGCTCAGGCGCTGTGCCAGATTGGCGGCCTGTTGTTTGCCGATGCTGAGCAGTGGCGAACCTTCGTCGGTCCAGACGGCACGGTAGGCGGCGGCACTGCGTTTGGGACGGATATTGAGGATTACCCCGTTAAGGATCAGCCACCAGAGCCAGCGCGGGCGTTCCACCACGCGCGGGTCGCCGAGAAACTCTTTCAGGTAGCGTCGTACCGGCGCGGTTTCCGGGGCATCGGGGGTGCCGAGATTAACCAGCAGGATGCCGATTTTGTCGGCGTATTGATTAACGGGGGTGTCGGTGTATTGCATAAGTCCCTGTGCCGCCATCGCAGCGGCCGCGTGTAAATTCAGATGCCGTGTCAGTTAACCACAGGACTATAGCTTAAGCTGCAAACCGACGTCACGGTCACAAAAATTCTGTGACGCGCTGGAAAACTCCTGCGGGTTACGTGATCGGGTTTAAGTTTTTTCATGACAACACCGATACAGCCAGTAATGTCAGACTCACGTGAAAGCACCACGCAGGCTTCTGGCACTGTGGTTTTGATTTCACGGAATACAGGAAGTAATCCGGGCCCGCCATGCAGCTTAGCTGCGCTGGCATGGACGCGTCGCTCCCTTTCTTCTTCTGTCATCTGACGACTGCAGTGAATTAGCAAGCAATTTGCTTTATGTGACACACAAGGGCCGCAGGATGTGGCCGTAGAAGTCGCCCTACGGGGCGGGTGATTCGAATTTACTTATCAGGGAGAGATACGTGGCCGCGAGCATTCTGGCTGTGGACGATTCACCGTCCATGCGAAAAATGGTTTCCTTTACGCTCACGAGCGCCGGCTATGACGTTGTTACCGCCAACGACGGTGTCGAAGCGCTGGAAATCGCCAAAACATCCCCGGACCTGCGTTTGGTTCTGACCGACGTGAACATGCCGAATATGGATGGCATCTCCCTGGTAAAACACCTGCGCGAACTGCGCGACTACAAATTCAAACCCATACTGATTCTGACTACGGAATCGAGCCGGGAAAAGAAACTGCAGGGCAAACAGGCCGGTGCCACCGGCTGGATCGTCAAGCCCTTCGACCCTGAGCAACTGATCAACACCCTGCGCCGCGTACTGGACTGATGCGGCACTGCACGGACAGCGCGCGTTTATGTATGGAGACACACTGACATGTCCATAGATCTTTCTGAGTTTCATGACATTTTCTTTGAGGAATGTACTGAGGGCCTCAGTGTCATGGAAGAGGGACTACTGACACTGGACAAGGGCGCCGACGTTGAGGAAATCAACGCGATCTTCCGTGCTGCGCATTCCATCAAAGGCGGTAGTGCGTCCTTTGGTTTTACTGCCATCTCGGGTTTTACCCATGTGATGGAAACCCTGCTCGACGAGATGCGCGACGGGCGCCGTGAGGTGACCCGTGAAATCGTCGACCTGTTGCTCGAATCGGTTGATGTACTGCGCGATATGGTTACCGCCGCGCGCGAAGAAGATGAAAGCGAAAACCAGCGCACCGCGGAAGTGCAGGCCAAACTGGAGCGGGTGCTGGCCGGTCAGGCCGAAGCAGAACCAGAAGCAGAAGCACCGGCGGCAGCCGGGGCCGGCTCTGACAGCGCAGCGTCGCCGGCTGAGGCGGCCCCTGAGACAGAAGAGCCGGTCCAGGACGCCGACGGTACGCCCGCTGCGGCGGCCGGCTGGAAGATCAGTTTTGCGCCCCATGAGAGCCTGCTGCGTTCGGGCAATGATCCGGCGCGGATTTTCCGCGAGCTGGAACGTCTCGGGCGCCTTGAAGTGGCCAGCGACAGCGCTGATCTGCCGCTTTTCAATGCCATTACGCCCGAGAACAGCTATCTGCGCTGGGATCTGACCCTGTACGGGGATATTGCCGAGGCGGATATCCGTGAATTGTTCAGCTGGGTCGAAGACGAATGTGACCTGACGCTGACACCGTTCAGCGCAGTTGAGGCGGTTCCGGCCGAAAGTGAACCGGCAGCGCCCGCCGCGGCGCCGGCAGAAGCTGCGGCTGCGCCAGCGCCGCAAGCGGTGCCGGAAAGCGTCGCCCCCGATGCTGCCCCGGCTGAAGTGGCTGAAGTGGCTGCGAAGCCGTCGCCGGCTGCAGCTGAAACGGAGCCCAAAGCGGCCCCGAAACCGGCGGCCAAGAAACAGGCCTCCAACAAGGAAAGCGGTTCTATCCGTGTCGGTATAGATAAGGTCGATGCGCTGATCAATATGGTCGGTGAACTGGTGATTACCCAGTCCATGCTGAGTCAGATCAGCAGCAACCTCGAAGAAGGCACCACCAAAAATTTCGACAAACTGCTCGACGGCATCACGCAGTTGGAACGCAATACCCGTGAACTGCAGGAAAGCGTGCTGCAGATCCGCATGTTGCCGATCAGCTTTTCCTTCAGCCGTTTTCCGCGTCTGGTCCGCGATCTGAGTAAATCCATGGGCAAGCAGATCGAGCTGAAGATGACCGGTGAACATACCGAGGTGGATAAGACGGTGCTGGAGAAAATCGGCGATCCGCTGGTTCATCTGGTGCGTAACTCGCTCGATCATGGCATTGAAACCCCGGATGTGCGGCGCGAAAAAGGCAAGCCTGAAACTGGTGTGCTGGAGCTGTGTGCCTACCACGAAGGCGGCGACATTATTATTCAGGTCAAGGATGACGGCGCCGGGCTGAGCCGCGAGCGCATTCTTGGCAAAGCGGTTGAGAAAGGGCTGGTCAGTGAGAATGAAGATCTCAGCGACGAACGCGTTTACAACCTGATATTCATGCCGGGTTTTTCCACCGCCGACAAAATCAGCGATGTCTCCGGGCGCGGCGTCGGTATGGATGTGGTGCGCCGCAATGTGCGCGATCTGGGCGGGAACGTCACGATCAACAACAATGCCGGCGGCGCCGGCAGCACGGTCACCATCCGCCTGCCGCTGACACTGGCCATTCTCGACGGCCAGCTGGTGCGGATCGGACAGGAGACCTTTATCGTTTCGCTGGTTTCGATCGTCGAATCGCTGCAGATGAAGCGCGAAATGATCAACAGCATCACCGGTCAGTCGGAACTCTACCGGGTCCGCGACGAATATATTCCGATTATCCGTGTGAACCGGCTTTTCGGCACCCGCGAGGGTACCGAAGACCTGCTCGACGGTTTGCTGGTGGTGGTTGAATCGGACGGCCAGAGAGTCGGCCTGTTTGTGGATGATTTGCTCGGTCAGCAACAGGTCGTGATTAAAAGTCTGGAAACGAACTTCAAGCAAATCCAGGGTATTTCCGGCGCCACCATTCTCGGTGATGGCACAGTTGCATTAATCATGGATGTGCCGGGATTGATACAGAAACATTTTGAGTCATGTAAGAGGGCAGACAGCGGACGCGCTGCTGCGGCATAAAGTGGAGCGAAAGGGATGAGTGCACAATCAGCACAGCTGGCGGAAAATACCCTTCAGGGTGAGGATGGAACTGATCAGTACCTGACTTTCATCCTGGATGGTGAAGACTATGGTGTGGATATCCTGCGGGTGCAGGAAATCAAAGGCTGGGAGGGAGCTACTCCGATGCCGAATATGCCGGAATTCATTCTCGGCATTATTAACTTACGCGGCACAGTAGTGCCGGTCATCGATCTGCGGAAATTCTTCAAAATGAAGAGTGCTTCGTTCGATCAGACCACGGTAGTGATTGTTGTCAAAATACAAGACGAGGAACACGCCGAGCGGACCATGGGAATGGTCGTGGATGCAGTTTCTGAAGTCCACAATATCGATAAAAGCGATCTGCGCGCGGCACCGGATTTCGGTGGTGCTATCGATATGAATGCGATTGAAGGGCTGGCCACCATCAACGACCAGATGATCATCATGCTCGATATCGATCATCTTATGAACAGTGGTGTACTGCAAATGCTGGATGATTCGCAGCCCACGACTTAAACAATAACGGAACTTGCTAGGTGTATTAGCTACCCAAGCATGTATCGCTTAGGCGATTGAAGTCTGCAAAGCAGGGAGCGCAAGTTATGAAAATCAATGAGCCTGTCACCGACGTTGAAGTCAAAATGCAAGACGGTGAGTTCATTGTGTCGACAACGGATTTGAAGGGGAAAATCACTTCCGTAAATCGTGCATTTCTGGAAATCAGTGGATTCCAGGAAAATGAAGTTGTTGGAAAAAGCCATAATGTGGTCAGGCATCCGTCAATGCCGTGTGAGGCGTTTGCCGATCTCTGGGCCACAGTAAAAAAAGACAAGCCCTGGACCGGGATGGTGAAAAACCGTTGTAAAAACGGTGATCACTACTGGGTCGTGGCCAATATCACGCCGGTGCGCCAATCCGGTAAGACGATTGGCTATATGTCGGTCAGAACCAAGCCCACCAGGGCGCAGATCGATGCAGCGGAATCCCTCTACAGGGATGTCCGCGAAGGTAAGGTCAAACTCAAAAAAGACGGCCCCCTGGTGCGTCTGAAGGAAAAGCTGGCAAGTTCGTTCAAATGGAAATTGTTAGGCTTTTTTGCGGTGTTCAGCGCGCTGTCGGTGGCGCTGGAACTGGCAATCCTGCGCGGTGCAGGAAGCCACGCAGGCTGGATTGCGGTCGGTGTCGGCGCGTTCATACTCGCGCTGTTCTGCGCCTATCTGTACCGGAGTTTGCGCAGTCCGTTGCAACGGGCGGTGACGGCGTTGCAGCAGATTGCCGACGGCGAGTTCGACAGCTGGGTGGAAGTCGACCGGCGCGACGAATTCGGTTCTTTGCTCGAGAGCCTCAAGTCGGTGCAGATCCGCTGCGGCTATAACAGCTATGAGAGCAATCTGGCCGACATCGAAGTAAACCGGATCCGCCAGGCGCTCGATAGTGTGCAGGCTTGCGTTATGATTACAGATCCCTTCTGTAACATCATTTACGCCAATGACTCTCTCAAAGCGCTGTTAGGCAAGTACGAAACTGATATTGCACAAAGTGTCCGGGACTTCACAGTCGAGAGCATGTACGGCCGGGATTCGCGGATGTTCTCGTCAATCGAAGGTATGGCAGCCTTGTTTGACGGACAACTCGGCAGCACCGCCGAAGAGGATGGGCAGGTCGGTAACTTCTACCTGAAGGTCCATGCCACACCGATTATCGACGCCAAGGGTGTTGTGCATGGTTCGGTTATGGAGTGGACGGACTGCTATCAGGAGAAAGTCACCGAGACCAATGTGCAACGGGTTCTCGGCGGCGTGCTGAAAGGCGATCTGTCCGAGCGCATTGATCTGTCGGACACCGATGGTTTTGTACGCACTCTGTGCGAGTCGTTTAATGAGTTGATCGGTATTTGTAATGTGGTGATGGCTGAAACCCAGCAGACCATGAATGCCGTAGCGCAGGGCGATCTGACGCGCAAAATGAACGGGGATTTTCACGGCGCATTCGCGCAGCTGAAATCCGATGTCAACGAGACCATAGACCGGCTTACCGAGATTATCGGCAAGATTCATCAGAGTTCGCAGATTGTCGCGCTCGGGGCACAGGAGATCGCCGGTGGTAACCAGGATCTGTCCCTGCGTACCGAACGGCAGGCCTCGAGTCTGGAAGAAACGGCCTCCAGCATGGTGCAGATGACATCAACCGTGCGCGCCAATGCGTCCAATGCCTCCGATGCCAGTGAACTGGCAGAGCAGGCAAACGGCCACGCCCAAAGTGGTGGCAAGGTGGTATCTGATGCGATTAATGCCATGAGTGCGATTACCGAATCGAGCAGCCGTATGGCATCGATTATCGGTGTGATTGACGAGATTGCCTTCCAGACCAATCTCTTGGCACTGAATGCCTCGGTGGAGGCGGCACGGGCCGGTGAACAGGGCCGCGGCTTCGCCGTCGTAGCCAGCGAGGTACGCAATCTGGCCGGGCGTAGTGCGGTGGCCGCGCGTGAGATCAAAGAACTGATCGACGACAGTGTTGTAAAAGTCGAAGACGGCTCCGGGCTGGTTAACCGCTCCGGGGAAATGCTCTCGGCGATCCGCGACTCGATCCGTGAAGTCTCGGAGATCATCGGCAGTATTGCCACAGCCTCTGCCGAGCAGTCTGACGGGCTTGAGCTGATTAACAGCTCGGTCAGTCAGATGGATGAGATGACGCAGCAGAATGCGGCGCTGGTGGAGCAGGCAGCGGCTGCCAGTGAACGCATTCAGAGTGAAGCGGCGCAGCTCAATCAACTGGTCTCGTTTTTTAAAACAAGCGAGTTCTATCAAGCAGATGCCGCGCCAGGCGATGGCTTAAGACTGGTGGGATGAGGTAACCCGCCTATGACAGTACGCTGCTGCACAGGATGTGCAGTCAGCGTCCGGGCACCGTTTGTGTGCCCGGCACAGTTTAGGGATGAACGATGAGAAAAAATGAGACAGGTAGTACCCGCAAACAGATGAAGCTGAGCATGCAGATGCTCATTGCAGCCGCCCTGGTGTCTGCCATTGTTGTATTACTGCAGTTTCAGTGGTTTGCCCGCCTCGGGCAACTGGAAGACGCCGGACGCAGCCTGTCTCATGAGATTGAATTCTCCCGTGTCCTGTATGAACTCAGCGAGCGACTTGACGCAGAGGGCGAGCCTCTGTCTGCAAAAGAACTCAGCAGCCGTCTGAGCTCAATACAAGCCCTGGCCGACACTGTGACTGATGGCAGCCTTGATGCGCTGACCGAACTTGGCAGTGAGTACGCGCTGGCGTCGGCGGATGCTGCGCGGCTGCAGCTGATTGACGAGCGCATTCTCCCTCTGCTCAGCACGCTTGAGCAGGCAAGCCGCCAGCGCATGGCACAACCGGGCCAATCGCTCAGTGATGTTGCCTCTGCGCAGGCGCTGCTGACCTGGGTCTGGCTGGCTTTGGCCGTGCTGGCCACCGTTGTGGTGGCGCTTGTCTTAAGTCGCCGTGTTTACCGGCAACTGGGCGGTGACCCGGCTGAGCTTGCCGGACTTGCCATGTCGTTGTCAGAAGGCCGCGGCGTACCGCAGTCAGTGCAGAGCAAGACTGCCGGCGGAGCCCTCGGCGCCTTGCTGGCGTACAGCAAACAGGCCGCTGAGACAGCGCGCAAAGCCGAACGTGACGCGCAACGTCATTACAGCCTCAAGCAGGCGCTGGACAATGCCGGTAGCAGCGTGCTGGTCACCGACAAGCAGGGGCGTTTCGTCTATCAGAATCTGGCCTGTGAGCGCTTGCTGCGATCGCACGAGCAGGAAATCGCCGCGGCTTTGCCCGGTTTCAGTGCTGCGGCCCTGATGGGGGCAGACCGCTCGGTGTTCGGTCCCGCTGCGGCAGCGCTGGACAACCTGATCAGCGGCAGCAGCCAACGCGAAGAGATTCCGCTGCAGGCCGGTGCGTGCTACCTCAGATTAACCGGCACGCAGATCAGTGACAACGCGGCGGAAAGTCTCGGCTACGTGCTGGTTATTGAGGACCGCACACTGCAAGCCCGCATGGAGCGTGAGATCGACAGCATTATCGGTGATGCCAAACGCGGCGTGCTGGATCAGCGCATTACGCTGCAAGCCAACAGCGGTTTCCTCTCACGTCTGGCGGGCAATATCAATGAGTTGCTGGATATCAACGAGCGCGTCATCAGCGAGTCAGTGACTGCGATCAGCGCGCTGGCAGCGGGCGATCTGAGTTGTCAGGTCGACGGAGAATATGAAGGCGCTTTCGGCAAACTGACCGGCGGTATCAATCAGACGGTCGCCAAACTGACCGATGTGGTCGGCAGTATCCGTCGTAGTGCCGGGGAGGTGCTGAGCGCTGCATCGGAGATCATGACCGGTAATACAGATCTGTCACACCGCACCGAGGAACAGGCCGCCAGTCTTGAAGAAACAGCCTCGCAGATGCTGCATATGACATCCACGGTGCACGAGAACGAACAGAACGCAAATCAGGCCAATGCGCTGGCCTCCGAAGCGCGTGCTTCGGCTGAACAGGGCGGTGAGGTGGTCTCGCGGGCCGTGGAATCGATGAAACAGATTACCGATGCAAGCCGCAAGATCGCCGATATTACCGGGGTCATAGACGAGATTGCTTTTCAAACCAATCTGTTGGCCCTGAATGCCGCCGTCGAAGCGGCCAGAGCGGGCGAACAGGGCCGTGGTTTTGCGGTGGTCGCCAGCGAAGTCCGCAATCTGGCCGGACGCAGTGCGGTCGCTGCCAAGGAGATCAAGAACCTGATCACCGATAGTGTGGAGAAGGTCGAAGAAGGCTCCAAACTGGTGGACCAGTCGGGTAACACGCTTGATGAAATCATGAATTCGGTCAAGCGGGTCAGCGATATCGTGGCCAGCATCAGTGCCGCCAGCACGGTTCAGTCCGGCGGTATTGAGCAGATGAACCAGGCGGTCGCGCAGATGGATGAGATGACCCAGCAAAACGCCTCGCTGGTCGAGCAGGCCGCCGCGGCCAGTGAATCACTCACCGATCAGGCGCGCAGCCTGACCGGACTGATTACCTTTTTCAGCAACGGCGACAGTTTTACAAGCACGCATAGCGCGCCGCCGGCGACTGACCAGGCTGCCGCTTACAGCGGTCCGGAACGTCGTCAGGGCGAACGCCCCTGGTCCGGACGTGCGGCGTCTGGCAGCGGCAAGCCGAAGCTCGATTTCGGCTCGGCGCGTACCCGACACCGCAACTGGACCACCCGTTTGGAGTCCATGATTGCCGGCGGTCAGCACATCAGTGTCGAAGAGGCCGGTGATTACCATAGTTGTATGTTGGGCAAGTGGCTGGACGATGAAGGAACCCATAAATACCGGGATTTGCCCTCGATGGAGGAACTGATCAGCCGGCATAAACAATTCCACGGCGTCTGCGCGGAGATTGTAGAAACGAAAAACGCCGGCGATCCGGTCGGGGCTAAAGCGCGGATACCGCAGCTTATCGAGCAGTCGGACATGATGATCGGTTTGCTTAACCAGGTTGAGCAGGAAGCGATGGGCGGCGCGGCTTCGGCTCCGGCCGCATCTGCACCTGTCGCGCTCAGGGCGATGCCCGGCGGTGCCGCTGTGGCAGCGCAGCCGGACACGGATTCTGAGTGGGAAGAGTTCTGAGCCGGCTGATAGCGGCATCACAAGGAGACGGATATGACAGCGACAGGGAGTGACGAGATGACTGCAGAGGCTTTGGTGCTGGACGAGGCATTGACCATGTCAGATCTGGAAACACTGTACGAAACGCTCAAGTGTGTGGCTGCCACAGAGCAGGATGCCTCGATCGATGCCTCGGCAGTGACCTCGGTCGATACGGCCTCTTTGCAGCTTTTACTGAGCTTCGTCAGACAGCTCGACGACAACGGCTGCCGGGTGAATTGGTGCGGTGTGTCCGACGCGTTTGTTAAAACCGCGGACCTGCTGGATCTGACCCGGGATCTGAAATGCGCCGCCTGAGTGCGGCGCAGAAGGCGACACGGCGATGAGCACAGAGGCCGATGAACGGCAATCGCTGGTCAATGCACTGGAGCTGGTTTTGGCACAGGTCAGGATGAGCTTTGCTGAAGCAGACGGGCATGTCTGTGAGGCCTTTGAGGCGATTGCGGATATCAGGGCGGCGACGACCGGCTTGTGCGGTACAGACCAGGACGCGCTGGCGCAACGGCTTGACGGGAATATCAAACGCGCGGTGCACGCCTTGCAGTTCTATGACCGGCTTTCTCAACGGCTCGGTCATGTGGAAGAAAATCTGCGAGAGGTGATCGGTATTGTAGAAAACGCGGATGAGGATCACAGCGAACTCTGGCAGAAACTGCAGGGACGTTTACGTTCGGTCTACTCCACCGAACAGGAGCAGGCGCTTTTTTGTGCCTTCTCCGGTAGAGAGTACACCGGCTCTGAAGGCGCCGGCGGCGCATCAGGTGCCGGCGATGTGGAACTGTTTTAGGAAACATGATGACAGGCTTGGCGGTACGGGAAGGCAATGTTGCAGCTTACAAATTTACTGATCTGCATTTCGACAAGCTGCGTATGCTGGTCGCAGAAACGACAGGTATCAGTCTTTCGGATCATAAAAGAGACTTGCTCTATGGCCGTCTGACGCGACGCCTGCGCGCGCTCGGCTTGCAGGATTTCGATCAGTATATCGCTCTGTTGGCTGACCGCCCCGATGATGAGTTGCAGAACTTTATTAATGCGGTTACGACCAATCTGACCTCATTTTTCCGCGAGAATCATCATTTTGAGTTTCTTGCCAATGAACTGTTTCCGCAACTGGAAAAACAGGGCCGGGCCAGAGGCATGCGGATCTGGTCGGCCGGTTGCTCGACCGGTGAAGAGGCTTATTCCATCGCGATGACGGTGCGCGAGTATTTCGCCGATGCCGGCGCCATGGATATCAAAATACTGGCCAGCGATCTCGATACCAGTGTGGTGCAGACTGCGGCTAACGGCATTTACGATCAGAGTCGTATCGAAGGCATGCCGCCGGAACGGGTCAAACGCTGGTTTCAGCGTGGCTCGGGCAGCAACGCCGGCAAGGTCCGGGTGCGCCGTGAACTGGCCGAATTGATTACCTTCAGGCAGCTTAATTTAATGCAAGCATGGCCGATGCAATCTATGTTTGATGTGGTGTTCTGCCGAAATGTTGTGATTTATTTTGATAAGCCTACACAGAGCCGGTTGTTCAATAATTTTGCTTCTGTGATCAAGCCCGGCGGACATCTGATCATCGGGCATTCCGAAACACTGCACAAGGTGTGCGACCGGTTTGAACTGATCGGTAAGACGATTTACAGGAAACCGGACTGATGGCCCCACTGGCAGTACAAAGTACGATTCCCGAACGGCCTGAGGTTATGCCGCAGTTCCGCTCGGTCAAGTCATATTGGGATGCCCAGCACGGCAGGCACACGGTGCGTATCCTGCCCGGGGAATATTACGTCTCGACCGGTGACGAGATTATCACCACCTTGCTTGGCAGCTGTGTGTCAGCCTGCATCCGTGACCCGCAAACAGGGATGGGGGGAATGAACCATTTTCTGTTGCCCGAGAGTTGCGATGATCGCGCTGTGGTCGGTTCCCGTGCACGTTACGGCACCTATGCGATGGAGCATCTGATCAATGTGCTGCTTGCCAACGGCGGCCGGCGTGAACGGCTGGAGGTCAAGCTCTTCGGTGGCAGCCGGATCATGAAAAACGCCACTGATGTGGGCGAACGCAATATTGCATTCATACGGGACTATCTGCGCACCGAGAATATACCGGTCCTGAAAGAAGACCTTGGTGGCACGCATCCGCGTAAGGTCTTGTATTTTGCGGCCAGTGGCCGTGTATTAATTAAAAAGCTGCCGTTGAGCGAGAATACGCAAATCAGCGAACTTGAAAGCTCGTACGAGCAAGCCATTATCAAAAAGCCGGTGGCAGGCGATGTTGATTTGTTCTGAGGCATTCAGGAAGGCGTAAGCTGTGTCACAAAGGAACCCGGAAGTAACTATGTCTGAGCCGATAAAAGTCCTTATTGTTGACGATTCCGCCACGGTCAGGCGCCTGTTGACGGCGCTGATTGAGCGGGACGGGCGAATGCGGGTTGTGGGTGTCGCGCCGGACCCTTATGTGGCACGGGAAGAAATCAAACGGCTCAATCCGGATGTGTTAACACTGGATGTGGAAATGCCGCGTATGGACGGGCTGACGTTTCTGAAAAACCTGATGCGTCTGCGGCCCATGCCGGTGGTGATGGTCTCGAGTCTGACTGACCGCGGTGCGGAAGTGACGCTGTCTGCACTGGAAGTGGGGGCGGTGGATTTTGTCTGCAAGCCCCGCCACGATCTGGTCAATACGCTGGGCTCCTATGGTCTGGATCTGACCGATAAGATCGCCGCAGCGGCCAAGGCCCGGGTGCGGCCCTATGTGCCGGCCAAAAAAATATCTGCCGGTGCACAGGCGGTAAAACCGGTACTTCTGAATAAGACAAGTCTGGTGCGGCAGGTGGTGGCCATAGGCGCATCGACCGGCGGCACCGAAGCGATCAAAGACGTATTAATGAATCTGCCGCCGGATATGCCGCCTGTTCTGATTACCCAGCATATGCCGGCCAGTTTCAGCGGCGCGTTTGCGCGTCGCATGGATTCGGTCAGCGTGTTGTCAGTTCAGGAAGCCAGTGACGGGCTTGAGGTGTGTAACGGCCATGTGTATATCGCGCCGGGCGACAGACATATGCTCTTGAGCCGTGCAAACGGACGACTGCGTATTGTGCTCGATGATGGCGCGCCGGTTAACCGGCACAAGCCTTCGGTGGATGTCATGTTCGACAGTGTGATGGAAACCATGGGCGCGGACGTCACAGCCGTGTTGCTGACCGGCATGGGGGACGACGGCGCCAGAGGCATGAAACGTTTGCGCGAGGCCGGCGCTGCCACCATCGCCCAGGATCAGAAGAGCAGTGTGGTCTGGGGCATGCCCGGCTCCGCAGTGCGGCTGGAAGCGGCGCAGCTGGTGCTGCCGCTGAACACAATTGCAGCCAAAGTTATCGGGCTTGTCGCGAAAGCGCCGGGCTCATCGTTTACAGGAACTGCGTTGAAACGCCATTACGGTTCCTGATTTGCAGTGCTGAGGATCAGCCTGTGTGTTTTTAGTAGGAAGGGAGATATCCACTATGAAAATTCTTGTTGTCGATGACAGCCTCGCGATGCGGATGATCGTGATTAAAACTCTGCGTGAAGCCGGTTTCGGCGGGCATGATATTTCGCAGGCAGAAGACGGCGTAAAAGGCCTTGCCTCGGTCAAAGAAGATAAGCCGGACCTTATCCTGTGCGACTGGAACATGCCGAATATGACCGGTCCGGAGTTGCTCGAAGCGCTCAACACGGAAGGTATCTCAACCACGTTCGGTTTTGTGACCACAGAAGGCACTGACGCGATGCGTGACAAGGCCACGGAACTGGGCGCCCGGTTTGTTATCACCAAGCCGTTCACGCCTGAGTGCTTCCGCGCCGAGTTAGGCCAATACCTGGCCTGACAGCCGGCTTTTCAAAGGAACTGATTATGTCTACTTACACCACGCCGAAAAAGTCCGACGTGCAGTCGATGCTGGGGATGCTCTACGAAGGGCTGGAAGTCGAAGAAGCCTCACCGATTGATCCGGCGGCCAATAACGAGACCATCGTCGGGATCTTTGTCGATGATGACGACAAGCCGGTTACCGCCTGTATTTGTGATTACCCCTTTGCAGGCTATGCGGGCAGCGCGTTGACCAAGATTCCCAAGGCCGGCGCCGACGAGCAGGTCGCCTCCGGTGAGTTTTCGCAGATGATTCTGGGCAACCTCTATGAGGTGATGAATATCTGCTCGCGCTTGTTTATGAACAGCAACACACCGCATCTGCGCCTGGGCAAGACCTACCGTTACAGCGAGTTGCCCCCGGAGATGGCGGAGCTGTTGCCGGCGGCGGCCAATCAGGCCGGTTTTGAAGTCGAAGTGGATGGTTACGGTAAGGGGGTTCTGTCGTTTCACGCGACCTGAACTACGGTTCCGCTGCGGCGACCGAATCTCCCTCGCGGGCTTGTCCGGTGTGATGCTTCACCGGGCGGGCCCGTGCGCCGTTACGCAGGCGGCAAAGCGGGCAGATTCTTGCGCCTTATTTTCGTCCCACAGGCCGGTTTTGCGAACGGCCAGACTTTTTACCCACAAGCGTGCAGGAGGGCTTGAATTACGCACTACGATGGGATATAGGCTCATAATGCACTTTTTGAACATCGCACAAGTTATTGAAATAAAAGATAAATAACTAATTTCGGCCTTTCCCGGAAAAAAACCGCCACGGCTTATCCACAGGCCTTGATTTTTTCTTTCCCACAGATTCATCCACAAAGTTATCCACAGGCTGTGCACGTTTGCACTGAAGCGAAGCGGGCCAAATCGTCTACACTAGCGGCCTTGACAGCAATCTGTTCCCACACGCCCGCAAACGAGAGTTCCATGTGCCGATTTGTCCGGGTGGCGATACCGTCGCCGCTGGCCCGATTATTTGACTACGCCTTGCCTGAAGACGGCCTGACGCCGTCCCCGGGCGCGCGCGTGCTGGTGCCCTTCGGCCGCCAGTCACTGGTCGCAGTGGTGGTCGAACTGACGGATAAAACCGATGTGCCGGCGGACAAGATAAAAGCGATCAGCGGCGTGCTGGACAGTGAAGCTCTGTTGCCGCCGGATATGTTGTCGCTGTTGCTGTGGGCCGCGCGCTATTACGTCCATCCGGTCGGTGAAGTGCTGAACACCGCGATTCCGGCTCTATGGCGCCGTCCGGAGCCGGTTGGTTTACCGGCGACGCCGCGCTACCGCCTGCGCGAAGGCGCGGACACCGGCGTGATCAGCGCCAGGGCGAGCTTGCAGCTCAAGCTTGCGGCGGCCTTGGCTGAGGCCGGCCCGGACGGGCTTGGTAATGCGGCCCTGGCCGAACTCGGCAGTAGCTGGCGAAACGCCCTGAATGCCCTGATTGAACAGAATCTGGTCGATTGCCGGCAGGAGCTCTGGCGTGCGCCGCTGACCTGCCCGGATCTGTCCCCGCCTGAACTGCATGATGAGCAGCAAACGGCGGTGGCGGCCGTGGAGGCGGCGCGCGGTGGCTTTGCGCCCTTTCTGCTGCGCGGCGTTACCGGCAGCGGTAAAACCGAAGTCTATCTGCGCCTGATTGAAAAAACCGTCGCTGACGGCGGACAGGTGCTGGTGATGGTGCCCGAGATCAGTCTTACGCCGCAGCTGCTGGAACGCTTCTGCCGTCGCCTGCAGACCCGGCTGGTGACCTTGCATTCGGGGCTCCGTGACGCCGAGCGGGCCACCCACTGGCTGGCGGCCGCCCGCGGTGAAGCGCAGGTGGTTATAGGCACCCGTTCATCGGTGTTTACGCCGCTGCCGCGTCTGCAGCTGATTGTGGTCGATGAGGAGCACGATGCGTCCTTTAAGCAACAGGACGGTTTCCGTTACCACGCCCGTGACCTGGCAATGGTGCGGGCGCGTAACAGTGCAGTGCCGATCGTGCTCGGCAGTGCCACGCCCTCATTTGAGTCACTGTTTAATGTGCGTCAGGGGCGTTTTACCGAACTGCGTCTGACGCACCGCGCCGGCGGGGCGGTAGCGCCGAAGATCGGCCTGCTGGATGTGCGCCGGCGTGGCGGCCGCGATGGTGTCTCCACCTTGCTGCGCAGCGAGATGGAGCGGCATCTGGAGGCCGGCGGTCAGGTGCTGGTGTTTATCAACCGGCGCGGTTATGCACCGGTGCTGATCTGCGATGATTGCGGAGAGACCGCCGATTGCCGCCGCTGCGACGCGCATATGACGGTGCACTCGGCCAGCCAGCGTCTGCGCTGTCACCACTGCGGCGCGGAGCGGCCCATACCCAAGGTCTGTGAGTCCTGCGGCGCCGAGTCGCTTGAGCACGTGGGGCAGGGATCGGAGCGCATTGAACTGGCATTGCAGGAGGCGTTTCCGGACAAGCGCGTGATCCGTATTGACCGCGACACCACCCGCCGCAAAGGGGCGTTGGAGGCGCAGCTGGCGCTGGCCACCAGTGGTGAGGCGGATATCCTGGTCGGCACGCAGATGCTGGCCAAGGGGCATCACTTTCCCAATGTGACGCTGGTCGGCATTCTCGACGCCGATCGCGGTCTGTTCGGCACCGACTTCCGTTCGCTGGAGCAGATGGGGCAACTGATTGTACAGGTGGCCGGGCGTGCCGGGCGTGAAGCCCGACAGGGCGAGGTCCTTATACAAACCCGCAATCCGGAGCATGTGCTGTTGAAGCTGCTGGTTTCGGCTGGCTATGATGAGTTCGCTGAGGCGGCACTCAAAGAACGTGAGGATGCGGAATTGCCGCCCTTCTCAAAGGTGGCGCTGGTCAGGGCCGAATCGGCCGAACGCGACGGAGGGCGTCATTTTCTCGCCTATGTAGCTGACCTGATCAAGCCCTGGCGTGAAGCGCTGCAGGCCGAAGGCCACACTGTGTATGTTTTGGGCCCGGTGGTGGCGCCGATGGAACGGGTCGGCGGGCGCTTCCGTTATCAGCTGATGTTTCAGTCCGACGAGCACCGTGCCCTGAACCGTTTACTGGCGTCCTTACGCCGCTTGCTCGAAACCGATAAAGCCGCAAGGAAAATACGATGGTCCCTGGATATAGATCCGCTCGATTTCTTCTGATCGCCTTACTGGCCCTGAGCCTGCTGGCGGCCTGTTCCTCCGGTGCTGACGGACGTGCGTCGGACAATACCGCCGAGGCCGATCCGCCCGTCAGCCAGGACACCGAAACAGCGGACACGGAAACAGACGGCACCGGCACCGGCGCCGATGCCTCTGATGCCGTGACACCAACGACGCCGCTGCGCCTGATGCCGATCGGGGACTC
The DNA here is from genome assembly GCA_030546905.1 of Granulosicoccaceae sp. 1_MG-2023. Lineage (GTDB taxonomy): Bacteria > Pseudomonadota > Gammaproteobacteria > Granulosicoccales > Granulosicoccaceae > UBA7957. The sequence continues at coordinate 80,334 of JAUOPI010000011.1, forward strand.
CATCACCCAGGGCTGGTCGGACCGATACAGCTACCGCTACCCCTTGTGGAAAAGGCTGATCGACGCCGGTGCGGCCATCGACTTTGTCGGTTCGCTCGACGAAAACTACAAGGGCAACCCCGAGTGGCCGGCTTATCGCGGCCTCGCATTTGACAGCGATCACGAAGGTCACTGGGGCTGGCGGGTTGATGAGGTGCTGGCAGAGGTCGATACCTGGCTGGCAGCCAATACCCCCGATATAGTGTTATTGCATCTTGGCACCAACGATATATTCCAATCCAACGGGGTTGAGAGCACGCTGGCCGAACTCAGCGAGCTGATAACCCGGCTGCGCGCGGCCAATCCGCAGGTGGTGGTGTTTTTTGCCCAGGTCATAGGCTCGACCAGCAATGACGGGCTGTTGCAGGAACTCAATCTCGGTATTGCCTCACTGGCGGCCACGCTGAACAGCGCCGATTCACCGGTGTATGTGGTCGACCAGTACAGCGGCTTTGATCCGCAGGCCGACACCTATGACGGCGTTCATCCCAACAGTGACGGGGAAGAGAAAATGGCCGCTGTCTGGTTTGAGGCCATGGCCGGATCCGGCGTGCTGCAATAGCGCAGCACGCTCGGGGCAGGGCTTGTATTAATTAAAGCAACTTTTTGCAATCGTTCTTAAAACGTTCTCTTATCTTTATTTTCAGATTGACTACGCCTTCCGGCCTTTCCTGCTTTTAAGAAAATTTCTCAGAAAAAACCCGCAGATTTCTTGCGAGTTCCTGCAAATGCACTAAAACCAGTACGTAGTCCGGCACGTATGAGCGACGCGCCGGCGGGATCTGAATTGCTGCCGCAGTTTTTTGCGACAGCGTACTACGCGTACTGAGATTGCTATGGCCGAAGTTAAGAAACCCCCTCAAAACCAAACAATGCTGCTGCTGACACTGGGTAGTCTGATTGGTTTTCTCGTGGGCTTTGTTTTGCTCTTAGCCAATTTGCCGGGAATCAATGACGTGCGTGGCTTCAGTGCCGCAGACGACAATTTCCGCGACAGTGGTTCCAGCTACGAATTCTTCACCATGTTGCCGGGCCTGAAGGTCGATCGGGTCGAGCGTGAAGCGGGCAGCTATGTGCCCGAAGAGCCGCAGTTCAGGAGTAACGGTGTTTACGAGAGCGCAGCGTTGCCGGACCCGGTGGTGGAGGAGATTCCGGCCAGTTATCAGGCCGAGTCTTATTATTTACAGGCCGGTTCCTTTTTGCACAAAACCGACGCCGAGAAAATGCGCGCCAAACTGCTGCTGAATAATCTCGACGCCTTTGTAAAGCCGGTCGAGCACGACGGCCGAACTCTGCACCGCGTGCGCCTCGGGCCTTATTACGAAAAATCCGATCTGGACGTGGCGCGTGCCGCGCTCAAAGAACGGGGCATCGACTATATGGTGTTGCGCGTCAGGCCTTGACCTTTGCCGCAATAGCCGCACAATGCCCCGATGCATTTCGAGGCCACCCGTTTTCATTCCCGGATTGACCGTTGCCTGCTGGGTGATCGTCATCGTTTCCGCCAGCGTTTGCGGCGTCTCGTTGACGCGCACAAAAAAGGCACAGCCCTGCAGAGCGAAATCGACGCACTGCAGGCCGATATAGACGCTTCCGCCGCACGTTGTACGAAACGGCGCGAAACCCAACCCAAACCGCTTTATCCCGAACGCCTGCCCGTGGTGCAGCGCCGTGAGGATATACTCAAAGCCATCCGCGAGCATCAGGTGGTGGTGATCTGCGGCGAAACCGGTTCGGGTAAAACCACCCAGATCCCCAAATTCTGTCTTGAGCTGGGCCGTGGTATCGCCGGCACCATCGGCCACACCCAACCGCGCCGCCTGGCTGCGCGCAGTGTCTCCACGCGGATTGCCTCGGAGCTGCAAAGCCCGCTGGGCGATGTGGTCGGTTATAAGGTGCGCTTTAACGACAAGCTGTCGGCCAATACGCGCATCAAGCTGATGACGGACGGTATTCTGCTGGCCGAGATCCAGACCGACCCCTATCTCAACCAATACGACACCCTGATTATCGACGAAGCGCACGAGCGCTCGCTGAATATCGATTTCCTGCTCGGCTATCTGAAACGCCTGCTGCCACGGCGGCGTGATCTGAAGCTGATCATCACCTCTGCGACAATCGACCCGGAGCGCTTCTCACGGCATTTTGATAATGCGCCGATCGTGCTGGTCGAGGGCCGCACCTATCCGGTCGAGGTGCGCTACCGCGCGCCGGATGAAATGCCGCTGGCCGACGGGCGGCTGCCTGACGGGCCGGCCTGTTTGTTGTCCGCGGCCGAAGAACTGGCCGCCGAAGGCAGCGGCGACATTCTTGTGTTTCTGCCCGGCGAGCGGGAGATCCGCGAACATGCCGATTATCTGAGCAAAAAAATCGGCAACAGCCGGCAACTGCGCGGCACCGAGGTTCTGCCGCTTTATGCCCGTTTGTCCAATGCCGAGCAAAACCGGATTTTCGACCTGGCCGAGGTCGAGGTGATGGAAGAACGCGCGCTGGTGGCGGACTTGCAGAAACCGGGCAGCCGGATTATCAAACGCCGGCGCAGGAAACCCTCCGCGTAGCGGTGCGCCACCGCTTGACCCTCCCTGACTACACACGGCAGACTGGCGGTTTTGTCTGTTTGCGACGGGATCATCATGTCTGCTGAAGTGCTGGGCTATTCAAAAGACGGGGAATGGGAATATGTCAGGGTCGATGGCGATGTGCCGCCGGAAGATCCTGAGATGGACTACGCCGCGGCCGGTGAGGACGAAATCGTCTATGAGCCGGTGCTGCAAACGCGGCGCCACAACCGGCGCATTGTGCTGGCCACCAATGTGGCGGAAACTTCGCTGACCGTACCGGGTATCCGCTATGTGGTGGATTCGGGCGATGCGCGTATCTCGCGTTACAGCGTACGCAGCAAGGTGCAGCGCCTGCCGGTGGAGAAGGTCTCGCAGGCCTCGGCCAATCAGCGCAAAGGCCGTTGCGGCCGCGAGGCGCCGGGGGTTTGTATCCGCCTCTACAGCGAAGAGGACTTCGAGGCGCGCGCTGAGTTTACCGATCCGGAAATCGTCCGCACCAATCTCGCCTCGGTCATTCTGCAGATGGAAGCCATGCGCATCGGCCATGTGGAGGACTTTCCTTTTGTTGAGCCGCCGGAAGCGCGTTTTATTAACGACGGCTACCGGTTGTTGCATGAACTCGGCGCGGTCGAAGGCAAGCGCCGTCTGACCAAACTCGGTCGCGCGCTGGCACGCCTGCCCATCGACCCGCGCTTTGCCCGGATGTTGTTTGCCGCGCGCGATGAAGGCGCGGTCGAAGAAGTCCTGACCATCGTCAGTGCGCTGTCGGTGCAGGACCCGCGCGAGCGCCCGCACGAACATCAGCAGGCCGCCGACGAGCTGCACGCCGAATTCCATGACCCGCAGTCGGACTTCAACGCAATCCTCAATCTATGGCAGTTTCTTGAGGTTCAACAGGCACGCCTGTCCAATTCGCAGTTCCGCAAGATGTGCCAGCAGCGTTTTCTGTCCTGGCTGCGGATCCGGGAATGGCGCGATGTGCGCCGGCAACTGGCTGAGATGCTGCGCGGCCAGAAGTTCACCCTCGGCAATCCCTGTAATGACTACGACCGGATTCACCGCGCGCTGCTCAGCGGTCTGCTCGGCAATATCGCGGTCAAGGGCGAGAAGCAGGAGTATCTGGGCACACGCAGTCGCAAGGTGCATATCTTCCCCGGCTCCGGTTTATTCAAGTCCGGCCCCAAATGGCTGATGGCCGCGGAGATGAGTGAAACCACCCGCCTGTATGCCCGCACCGTGGCCATGATCAAGCCCGAGTGGGTCGAGAAGGCAGCGGAGCATCTGCTTAACTACAGCTATTTCGGTCCTGTCTGGCATAAAAAACGCGGACAGGTCGGCGCCTATCAGAAATCCACGCTGTACGGTCTGGAGATCAATCCGAAAAAACGCGTTAACTACGGGCCGATTAATCCGGTCGAATCGCGGGAGATTTTTCTGCGCGAAGCGCTGGTCGAAGGCGCCTTGATTACCAAGGGTGGCTTCTTAAAACACAATCTGGCCCTGGTTGAGGAAATCCGTACGCTGGAGGAGAAATCCCGCCGGCGCGATATTCTGGTCGATCCGGAAACCCTGTACCGTTTTTACGATGCGATTGTGCCGGAGGGCATTTACAGTGCGCCGCAGTTTGAAGCGTGGCGTAAAGAATACGAGCAGAGTACACCCCGCGGCTTGTATTTCTCCCGTGAGCAGTTATTACAGCGCGATGATGCCGACCGCCTGTCAAAAGTGGATTTTCCCGACAGTATCGAGTTCTCCGGAATCGTCCTGCCGCTGAGCTATCACTTTGATCCCAATGCCGATGACGATGGTGTGACCCTGTCGGTTCCGGTGACGCTGATCAACCGGGTCAGCCGCGAGCGCTGTGACTGGCTGGTGCCGGGCTTGCTGCAGGAAAAACTCACCTCCTTGATCAAGTCCCTGCCCAAAACCCTGCGCCGCAATTTTGTGCCGGCCCCCGATGTGGCGCGCGATTGTGCCGGCCGTATGCATTTTGGTGAGAAATCACTGCTGGCGGAATTTGCCTGGCAGTTGCGTCGTATCGGCGGCGTGGATGTGCCCATGGACGCCTGGCAGAGCGAGAGTCTGCCGCCGCATTTGCGCATGAACTACCGGCTGCTCGACAACGACGGTCGGGTGGTTGATGAGGGCCGCGATCTGGACTTACTGCAAGCCCGTTACGCCGATCGCGTGGAAGAAAGCCTCTCGCAGAGCAGCCGCAATCCGTTTGAGCGGGATAATCTCACGCACTGGAATTTCGGCGATTTGCCTGAATCCGTGGATATAGAAAACGCCGGTGTCACCATGCAGGGCTTTCCGGCATTGCAGGCAATGGACGACGGCAGTATTGCCTTGCGCCTGTTTGCGTCGGCCGAAGCGGCTGAAGAAGCCATGCACTTCGGTCTGCGTGCCCTGCTGAAAAAAGTCCTGGCAGATGAGGTGAAATACCTGCGCCGTAAGCTGCCCGGCATCCAGCAGCTGTGTCTGCGTTTTGCGCCCTTCGGCAGCTGCGAAGAGCTGACCGCGGACATTATCGATGCGGCTGTCGATCAGTCGTTTATTGAAGGCCGGGATTTGCCGCGTACGCACGATGCCTTCGCCGCCTGTCTGCGTGAGGGTAAGCCGTCGCTGGTCAGCAATGCCAACCGTATCTGTGAGATTCTGGCCGATGTTTTCGAACGTTACCGCAAGGTCTCAAAGCGCTTGTCCGGCTCGGTGTCGCTGACCTGGATCGAACCGGCACAGGATATTCAGGAACAGATCAGTGCACTGATTTACAAGGGTTTTGTCAGTGCCACGCCGGCGCGTTGGCTGGCCCGGTTTCCGGCCTATTTTGAGGCGATCGACAAGCGCCTCGATGCGATCGATCAGGCCCCGGACAAGGACCGCCGGCGCCGCGCCGAGTTTCTGCCGCTGTGGAAGAAGTACACCGATATGCCGGTTGCCCGTGAGCATGTCTCCGATTACGCCCACCGGCTTGAACATATCCGGTGGCTGATTGAGGAGTTGCGTGTGTCCTTGTTTGCGCAAACCGTGGGCACGCCGGAGAAGGTGTCGGTGAAACGACTGGAGAAGCGCCTCGAAGATTTGCGCAAGCTTTAAGCGAGCTGATGTAGATCAATTGCAACGGGCACAATCGGGCTTAGGCTGAAACCACGAACGTGATGAGGAGGTATCAGCCATGAGCAACGATCCGTTCAAAACCCATGGTAACGAGCAACTGGACGTGGAAATGGCGCTGCAGGCTTTCAGCAAGGTCTGTCAGTACGGCGAGAAAGTCGGTGATTGGTATGTGCTGGAAGGTGTTAAGGCCAAGCCTTCAGCCGATGGCTATACGGTCTATCTCGGTGATCAGGACACCTGTGTGAGTATTTTCTTTCACAACAAGTTCTCCACCGAGTTCCAGATGCACAGCGACTACGAGAATATGGTGCGCAAGCTGGAGCTGATAGCCGCGACCGACTTCGAAGAGGATGCTGCTGAGGAAAGCTGAGCGAGCTGCCGCTTAGTGGCGTTTGTTGCAGGCAAAAAAAAGCGCGGCCCTGAGGGTCGCGCTTTTTTTGTGCCTTGAACGCGGCGGCTTACAAGCCGTTGGCAGCACTGCCGAAGAACAGACGGTCCTGTTCGGCACGCAGCTTGTCGCAGCGGCGACCGGCCGGCAGTTCCACATCGTCATAGGTCAGTACCTGGTCTTTCGGTACGTCACGTTTGAGTTTGCAGCCTTCGGCCAGACCCATCGGCAGGAGCCGGTCTTTGTGTGTGATATCGGCGTTTTCTGCCTGACCGTAGGTCATATACCAGCCGATGCCATCCAGGGTTTCACCGGCTTTCAGGTCGATCTTGGCGGTGGTGATAACCTCAACCGTCGGCGCGCCCAGCGGTGCAACCGCCGCATCACCGAACAGGACCGCACGGGCGATCGTGTTGTGCACTTCGAAGTGACACAGGTGATAAGGGTTGTAGAAACAATACAGCGGGCCGGGGCCGACTTTGTAGAGCTTCAGATAGTGTTGCTGCTGCGGATGGTCGTGGGTACCGAGCACAAATACACCGCCGTTGGGCACAGCGCCGACCACATAGTCGACTATACCCGGGCCTTCCTGCAGGTCTTCCAGCGGATACCAGTCGACCGCGCCTTCGATCGGCGTGCCGGGCTCCACGGTCGGGCCGTGCATGCCGCGCTTGGCAACGCGCATTCCGGTGGCGTTGGCGACAATCGCCTGCTCAAAAGAGATCTTCGAGCCGTCAGCAAATGACGTCACCATATGCGGGTGCTGGCCCCACTGTTCGGCGAAGGCTTTTTGCGTGGTCGGGTTGCGGTAGGGGTCCTGCAGACCTTTGATGTTGCCGCACAGGACAGGCTTGATGCCCATGCCCTTCACAAAGCGGTACAGATTGACGATAACACCGGGCTGGTCGCCGTCCACATTGGTGAAGACCACGCCGGCTTCGTCGGCTTTGGTTTTCAGCAGCGGGCCGAGTGTGCTGTCGAGCTCCGCATTCATCAGGATGATGTGTTTGCGGTTTTCGATGGCTTTCAGTGCCACCTCTGCGCCGAACTCAATCGCGCCGGTCACTTCCAGCACCGCGTCAACGCCTTCGGCTTCGCACAATGCCAGCGCGTTATCGGTGATGGCGTACTGCCCGCGCGCAATCGCGTCGTTGAGCTGACCGACTGTGCTGACTTCGACAAGGTCTGTGACGCCGGCTTCGTTGTAAGCGCGGCGGGCACCGTCGATATGGCGGTTGGAGATCGCCACTATGTCCATGCCTTCAACGCTGTTGAGCACATTCAGCGCAACGCCGCGGGCCATAAAACCGGCGCCGATCATGGCGACGCGGACCGGTTTGCCCTCGGCGGCGCGTTTTTGTAGTGCTGTATCGAGAATAATCATCGCACTTTACCCCTGATAGTCCTGCCAGTTGGCGTCTTTCTCAGACACCAGGGCAGGTTCGATTGGCCATTCAATCGCGAACTGCGGATCGTTCCAGCGGATACCCGATTCAGCGCCGGGTACATAGCTTTGCGAGACGATATAGAACGCGTCAGTGTCATCGGTGAGCGTCACAAAGCCATGAGCGAAATCACGCGGGACGAACAGCGCGCGGCCGTTCTCTTCGCTGAGCTCGACGCCGACCCACTGTTTGTAGGTCGGTGAGTCTTTGCGCAAATCAATAATCACGTCATACAGCGCACCGCGGGTGCAGCGTACCAGCTTGGTTTCCTGATACGGATCGACCTGATAGTGCATGCCGCGCAGCGTGCCTTTTTTCGGGTTGCGCGACATATTGGCCTGTTTGACGTCGGAGATCAGACCGTGCTCTTCGAGCTCCTGCGTGCAGAAGGTGCGGGCGAAAAAGCCGCGTTCGTCTTCCAGACGGTGGAGGTCGATGATGTAGGCACCGGCCAGTTTGGTTTCAGTAAACTTCATCGCCGATTAGCCTTTGCGAATCCAGTGCAGGTCGTTGTCCATACGGTTGTTTTCGCGGTGACCGTTGAGGATTTTGAGACGGATAAAGTCGGAATCGCGGAAGTTCGGGTCATTAAAGCCCATACCTTCGAGACCTTCTTTCAGGCCTTTTACGGCTTCCTGCAGTGAGACCTGCGGCTGGTGATTCGGTGCCAGTTCGCGGAACTTAGCGAAATCGACCTGGTAAGAGCGTTTGTCCGGCACGGCATCCGGGTTAACGGAAACCTTGGTGCCGGGGACGGCTTCGGCAACGGCCTTGGCCAGATCCAGAACCTGATAGTTCCATTCGTCGCTGCCGGCGTTGACTGCCAGGAACTGACCGCCGTTGTCGCCTTTACGGGTGATCGCCCAGTCGATGGCGCGGGCCATGTCTTTGATATGAATCAGCGGACGCCACGGGGTACCGTCGCTGAGGATGGAGATTTCACCGGTGGACACGGCGCCGGCGACGAAGTCGTTCAGTACCAGGTCCAGACGGGTGCGTTCGCTCATGCCGCAAGCGGTGGCAAAGCGCAGGCAGGTCACGGTGAAGTTTTCGTCGGCCAGCGGCTCGACGCCTTTTTCAGTACCGATCTTGGAACGTGCGTAAGCGGTCAGCGGGTTGAGTTCGTCAGTTTCTTTACGCGGGCCGCCTTCAGCGAAACCGTAAACACTGCAGCTGGAAGCGAAAACGTAGTTTTTAACGCCTGCTTCTTTGGCCAGCTTGGCCAGACGGATGCTGGACTGGCAGTTGATTTCGTCAGTGACCTGCTCGAAGGTTTTACCCATCGGGTCGTTACTGATGGCAGCCAGTTGCACGACCGCATCCACGCCTTTGAGCAGTTCCGCATCCACGTTGCGCACGTCAGCGAAAATCTGCTGGTCAATACGTGATTCCGGCAGCACCTTAGCGCCTGTCAGACAATGTGCAAAAAAACCTTCGTCCAGACCGACGACAACCGCATCCGGGTGGCTGGCTTTGATCTGATCCGCGACGCTCGGGCCGATGTAACCCATGTTGCCGGTGATTAATACTTTCACGCTTTTCTCCAAGAAAATAGATCGTAATAACAGGGCACGGAATGTAACGCGGGGGCCGTGTAAATTCCGTGAACAAATAACATTTCAATAGTTTAGCGCCAAAACGTTGTGCGCTGGAACAAACTTCAGGAAAGTTCCGAGACCACTTGATCGGCAATTGCCATGGACGAGGTCAGTCCCGGCGACTCTATGCCGTACAGGCCGACCCAACCCGGAACGCCGTGATCGGCGGGACCGGAAATCATGAAATCGGCGGCTTCTTCGCCCGGTCCGGCGATTTTCGGCCGTATGCCGGAGTAGGCCGGATCAAGGCGGCCGTCTTCCAGAGCCGGGAAGTATTCGCGCACAGCACCATAAAATGCGTCGCCGCGCCGCGGATCGACGGTGTAGTCGATTTCGTCAGTCCACTGGGTATCCGGTCCGAAACGGGCCTGGCCCTGCAGGTCCAGTGTCAGGTGTACACCGAGACCGGCGTTGTTGGGCATGGGGTAAATCAGATGCTTGAACGGCGCTTTGCCGGACAGGGTGAAATAGCAGCCGCGTGACAGGTATTGCTTCGGCACTGATCCGGCCGGAATGCCGCGGATTGAGGCGGCCAGTGACTGGGCACCGAGCCCGGCGCTGTTGATCAGCTCACGGCAGGTGATGTCCATGGGCTCGCTGCCGCCGGTTTGCAGGCGGAAACCGCCTTCAATCACCTCGCCGCCGATGACCGGGGTGTCCAGCACCACGGTGCCGCCGTGCGCCTCAATATCGGCCTGATAGGCCAGCATCAGTTCGTGACTGTTGATAATGCCGGTGGACGGCGAGTGAATGGCGCGCACCGCGTTCAGGTGCGGTTCCATTTCCTGCAGTGTCTGTTGATCCAGATAGCTGCAGTCATCGACGCCGTTACCCAGCGCTTTCTGAAAAATCTGTTGCAGGTTTTCCGCCTGTTGATCGTTGGTCGCGACGATCAGCTTGCCGAGGCGCTGATGCTCCACGTGATGACTCTGGCAGTAGTCGTACAGCATCTTGCGACCTTTGACGCACAGCGTCGCTTTGAGACTGCCTTTGGGGTAGTAAATCCCCGCGTGGATGACTTCGCTGTTGCGTGAGCTGGTTTCCTGACCGATGTGCTTGTGACGTTCGATCACCAAAACTTCGCGGCCGCTCATGGCCAGCGCACGGCCGGTCGCCAGGCCGACGACGCCGGCTCCTATGACGATGGCATCGATATCCATACTCATGTATTGAGAACTCTGTGTGTTGGGATGGTGTCTGCCGTTGTGACGGCAGCGGTTGTCCTGACAACCGGGAGAGGCGGGCGGTGCCGCCGGATCGGCGCACCACCGCGTGCCGGGTCCGGGCAAGAATGCCCGGGACCGCAGCCCCTGCTCGCGATAGGCTTGTTATCGGCCGCTCGCAGTGCAGGGTTAAGCATGACGTCGGCTATCAGCCGCGACGACGGCTCAGTTTGCGCAGACCGCTGGTGCCGAGCAGCAGGGCCAGCAGTGCTGTCAGTGCACCACCGCCGCCACCTGAATCGCTGTCGTCGTCACTGTCGGTGTCAGTACCGGTATCAGTGCTGTCGCTGTCGATAGTGCCGCTGATCGTAACCGTTGCTGTAGTGGTGGTGGAACACGCACTCGGGTCAAACGTGACAACAAACTCGACGCCGTTGTTGTACCAGGTTTTGTTGGTGTAGGTACTGGCGAGGATGCTGATCGGCATGGATTCGAATTCAGCCGCTGTCAGATCAGTAAACTCGGCATTGGTGGTGAATTTCCACAGCGAGCCTTCGTAGCTGATATCACCGGAATTGGTGGTGGCAGCGTTGAGGTTGCTGTCGGTTGAGGTACGGTATTCAATTGCACCCAGATCATCGCCGCTGTCAGTGGGCTCTTCGGCTTTGGAGATAAAGTACTGCAGGTCGCCGGAGCCGGAGTGGCGCTCACCGTTCCAAAGCACCTTTACGCTCAGCGGCGTGGCTTCGGTGTCATTGGCTTCACAACCGGTGATGCTGGTGGCCGTTGTATTCGGGTAGTAGGTTTTGGCGACAACGCCGTTATCAATGCCGGCCGCAGTGGTGGTCAGCTCATTGAAATAAGCGGGAACCGTATCGGTCAGGTCGGCACCGTTGCTGATCAGGGTGGAGATACCGCCTTCATAAACCGGAACCACATTGCCTGCGCTGTCCGTGTAGGACGTAAAAGACGGTGCTTCGCCGGCTACGTCAGTCAGCGTGTATTCAACCGGGTCAGTCGATTCAGTGCCGTCGGTCAGGTCGGAGATGGTGTAGGTGAAGGAGTCAGAACCTGTCCAGCTGTCCGGATCGGTGACGGTGTAAGTGATGGTGCCGTCAGTTTCCAGAACCGCAGTACCCTGTGAGGGTTGGGTTGTGACGCTCAGCGTGGTCGTGTCGACGTCGGTGTCGTTAGCGAGCACGTTGATAGAAATGCTGCTGGCACCACCCAGATCGGCAGTATCGTCCATCGCGCCAGTGGTGGATGCTTCGTATCCTGCAAACGCCAGTCCGCTGGTCAGAGCTACACTGACGGCGACAGCGCTTTGACGGCGGATTGTTTTGAATCCGGCTTTCTTATACATAAAGTTCTTCCTCAGAAAAAATATATCTGTTCTGTTACCGGTGCCTGCGGAGGGAATCCCCCGCATTCGCATCGCTGACTGCGTCGATGCGCGATATCCGATTTCGACAACACCTTCAGATACTTGCGGTGATTCAGCGAGAATTGGTAACTATCGCCGAGTTTAGACGCTGAGGCGCAGGATGAAAGTTACTTGTTGTTACGAAACGGGGAACCGCCCGACAGCGATAACCGGGATGCACTTTCTCAGAAGTCGCGGCGGCCCTGCAGCGCAGTTGCTCACAGAATCACCGCGACCGGAAACTTAAGCGAAATAGTGTCGGCAACTACACAGATTGATGCTTTGTTGCACTCCCGGCCTCAAGCCGTTCGCGTTCGAGAATCTGCTCACGCACACCGATCTGGCGGGCCAGCAGGTCGATATGCTGACGCAGCACGTAGAGTTCATTTGCGTAGCCAAGTGGTACTTCAACGGCGCGCACTTCTTTCTCCATTACGTCAAGATTGGCCAGGCAATGTTCAAGGTTGTCTTCGGTCGGCGTTTCCGTGGCGCTTTGGTCAATCAGCTGCAACTCGTCGTACCACTTGAAGATCTTTTTACGTACCGACCAGCGGTAAGTCGGCGGCAGAATCTTGGACAAAGGCAGCATCAGTGCAAACAGCGGCAGCAAGAGTACTTTCAGGCGGTCGACCAGGGTGGCGGCCCAGAACGGCAGATAGCGCTGCAGGAACGGCGGGCCTGACTTGTAAAAGCGCTTAGCCTCGGGACTGAGCGGAAACTCCAGATATTTCTCCGACGGAAACTCACCGGCGGTGGAGAGAATCCCGGCCGGGGCGAACAGCGAAGACGAGATCTGCATAATCAGGTCACTGATCGCCGGATGCAGATGATCATTGGCCACCAGGGTGGCCGCCGGTGCCAGCAGGTCAATGTGGCGTGGGGGGATATTGTGCGTCAGGTCCAGTGCGCCTTCGCTGAGGCTGACATGGCTGAGGTAGGGAAAATGCCGGCTATAGGCATCGGCACGGACAAAGGGCAGCAGTTGCAGTGATGTGTCGGCAATCAAGGCCTGCACCAGCGGCGCACGGTAGGAGCTGACCGTGGCCAGGACGTCAATCTCACCGGCTTTCAGTGCGGCAAGCGCGGCGTCACCATTGCGGTCATCGAGTTCGACCTGCCCACTGAGATCATTGGCTTCAAGCATACGCACAAACAGTGCGCGGGTACCGCTGCCTTCACCGCCGACGGCGACACGCTTGCCTTTCAGCGCGCTCAGCCGGCCGTTCAGCACACCGCCGTTGCTGAATAACCAAAGCGGTTCGCGATAGACGCTACCCAGCCCCATCACGCCCTGCCCGTAAAAATCCCGTCCGGTGCCGCTTTGCACAAAGGCCAGTTCGGCGGCCGGATTATCGCCGCTCAGCATGCTCAGATTTTCGATCGAGCCCTGAGTTTCCAGGATCTTCAGTTCGATGCCATGTTCGGCCAGTGCCTCGCGGAATTCCAGCGCGTACTGATAGTAGGAACCGCTGCTGTCACCGGTGGCGATGGTGATGCTTTTCGGTGGTGCCGGCTCGACGAATTGAAAGGTGATAAAAAACGCCAGTACGGTCAGCAAAAATCCGCCGCCGTAAATCAGCAGCGTGTCCTTGACGGCACGGGTGGATTTGGGTTTCTCGGGGCGGATGGGTTTGTTCTTGTATGAGTCTTTCTTTTTAGCGTACACAGCGTAGTGCCTGATGTCTGCGTTACGGAATGTAAACCAAGCATAGACACGAACCGGCTCAGAGGCTAGCGGCGGGCAGGTTGGCCAGCATCACTTTTACACCGAGTGCGGCGGTGAATACGCCGAGCGCGTAGTGCACACCGCTGTGCAGGCGGGTCATGCCGCTGGCCGAGCGGCGCAGCGGCCAGGCGATCACCACGGATAACAAGGCCATGCCAAGCATGGAACCGAGACCGAAAATCAGAATATAGCTGATCGCCATCCACGGTGAACTGATCGCGTTAATCGTCAGGATAATCAGCGCCGAGGCACCGGCCAGACCGTGCATCAGGCCGATAACCAGAGTGCGCAGCGGCAGTGCTTGTTTGCTGTGGGTATGTTGGTGCGCGGCGGCGTCATGCCGGCGGTCGTTGGCGTGCGAGTGGGCATGGAAATGTGCCTCGTGCGGACCGTGGTGATGCAGGTGAAAATGCACCCGCTCCTTGTAGACGCGGCGTATGACATCAATCCCCAGCAGCAGCAAGACCACACCGACGGCAAACTCCAGCCAGTGCGCGATGCTTTCGGTCAGGCTGCCGCCGAAAATAATCACCACGGCACCGACCAGCAGCAAGGTGATGGTATGACCCAGCCCCCAGACAGCGCCGTGCCGGAGGCTGTCGCGCAGGCTGTGGTTGTCGCGTACCAGTGTGGCGACCGCGGCAACATGATCTGCCTCCATCGCGTGGCGCATGCCGAGCAAAAAACCGAGAAAGAGCAGCGTTGTCATAGCAGGCAGATCCTGTGGGTTAGCAGATTCGCGGCAATTGCTCGCCAACCAGCATGTCGACGACGCGTTCGCCGCCAAAAGCCGTTTGCAGCACGACACGGCCGGCGGGACTGTCACTGACCTCGCCGATAATGCTGCTGTGTTCGCCTGCCGGGTGGGCCTGCATACAGCCCAGCACGTCCTGCGCCCGGTCGCCCGGTACCGCAGCCAGCAGTTTGCCTTCATTGGCCAGATAAAGCGGATCCAGACCCAGAATCTCGCACATTCCGCGCACTTCGTCACGCACTGCGATGGCCGACTCCTGCAAACGGATGCAGGTGCCGCTGTCGGCGGCGAATTCATTGAGCACACTGGCGATGCCGCCGCGCGTGGCGTCGCGCATGGCGTGGATATCCGGACAGCAGTCGAGCATGGCCGCGATCAGACCGTTCAGGGCCTGACAGTCCGAGTCGATGGTGTTCTCTATGGCCAGTTCACCACGGGCATCGACAATGGCCGCTCCGTGATCGCCGATAAAGCCGTTGCAGAGAATTTTGTCGCCGGCCTGCAGGCGGGTGGTGGCGATATTGACATCGCCCGGGATGACGCCGACACCGGCTGTGTTGATAAAGAGTTTGTCAGCGGCGCCGCGGTGCACGACCTTGGTGTCGCCGGTGACAATCCTGACCCCGGCCTGTTCGGCAGCGGCCTGCATGGCGGCGGCAACTTTATATAAGGTATCAAAGGGCAGGCCTTCTTCGATAATCATGCCACAGGTCAGATACAAGGGCCTGGCCCCGCCGACGGCCAGGTCATTGACCGTGCCGCAGACCGCCAGTTTGCCGATATTGCCGCCGGGGAAAAACAGCGGATCGACCACATAGGAGTCGGTGGTCAGTGCAAGCCTGTCGCCTTTTGTTGCGAGGGCGGCCAGATCGAAACGGGCCTGATCCTCCAAGGGGGCCGTGCGTTCAGGTTCAAACGTGCCGGTGAATACCGCGTCGATCAGATCGCGCATGGCCTTACCGCCACTGCCGTGGGCGAGGGTGACGGCATCACCGCGAAGCTTTGCCCGCCGGCTCATGCGCTGGCCTCCTCTTGTTGTTCACGCTTGGCCAGCAAGGCCTGCAGATCACCAAAGTTGTAATAAGCCGCGCAAGCGCCTTCACTGGAAACCATCAGTGCGCCCATCGGTGTTTCCGGCGTACAGGCATTGCCGAAGACTTTACATTCCCATGGCCGGATCACGCCTTTCAGGACTTCACCGCACTGACAGGATTTAGGGTCGGCGATTTTCAGGTTATCCACAGCAAACTTACGCTCGGCATCATAAAGGGCGAAGCAGTCGCGCATTTTGACGCCGGAATGGTCAATACTACCCAGTCCCCGCCATTCGAAAAACTCGCGCAGTTCAAACACCTCGGCCAGCGCTTTGAGGGCCGGGCCGTTGCCGTCGGCCGCAACGATCCGCTTGTACTGGTTCTCCACCTCGTGACGGCCGCTGTCCAGTTGCAGCAGCAACATATACAGCGATTGCAGAATATCCAGCGGTTCAAAGCCGGTGACCACGATCGGCTTGCGGTAGTCCTGTGCGACAAAGTCAAAAGGCCGTTCGCCGACCACCATGGACACATGGCCGGGGGCCAGAAAACCGTCAATCTGCATATCCGGCGAGTCCAGAATCGCCTTGATGGTCGGCACCGTGGTGATGTGGTTGCAGAACAGGGAGAAGTTGGTGATGCCCTCAGCGCGGGCTTGTAATACCGTCATGGCGGTACTTGGCATGGTGGTTTCGAAACCCAGCGCGAAGAAGATCACCTCATGGCTAGGGTTTTCCCGGGCCAGCTTCAGCGCATCCAGCGGTGAGTAGACC
This sequence comes from Granulosicoccaceae sp. 1_MG-2023, assembly GCA_030546905.1. Lineage (GTDB taxonomy): Bacteria > Pseudomonadota > Gammaproteobacteria > Granulosicoccales > Granulosicoccaceae > UBA7957. The sequence goes on from JAUOPI010000011.1 coordinate 96,358, forward strand.
ATGCGGATGTCTGCCCCGTCGGCTTTGGCCTGCAACAGGCTTTTACGCGAGCCGGGCACGCGCATGGCATCACCGAAGGTGGTAAAGATGACGTTCGGGTTCTCGGCCAGCGCCACACAATCGTCGATGCGCCCCATCGGCAGCACACAGACCGGGCAGCCCGGTCCGTGGATCAGCTCGATACTGTCGGGCAGCAGTTGTTCTATACCGTAGCGGAAAATCGTATGCGTATGTCCGCCACAGAACTCCATCAGTTGCAGTGGCCGGCCGAGCCGTGCCGCAGCGCGCCCGGCCAGCGGTGTGATTGCCCGGATCAGGGCACGGGCTTTTTCCGGATCGCGGAATTCGTCGACGTATTTCATCGTTGTGTACCTGTCTTGCCGCGCGAGTCGGCTAATAGGGTGTGTACCAGATCCCAGAGGATGTGGTAGCACGTCAAATGGGTTTCCTGAACGCGGTGAATCGAATCGGTCGGCACCGTCAGACAACAATCGAGCAGGCCGCTGGCCTGCATTTCGCCGCCGTCATGACCGGCAAAGCCGATACAGGCAAGTCCGGCACCGCGAGCGGCAGTAAAGGCGGCCAGCAGATTGCCCGAATTGCCGCTGGTGGAAAAGCCCACCAGTACGTCACCTTTGCGGGCATGGGCCAGCAACTGCCGGGTAAAAACATGTTTGACCCCGACATCATTGGCCACGGCGCTGAACATGGCCATATCGTTGCCGAGATTCATGGCCGCCAGGGCAGGGCGACCGGTGGTCACCGGATGCTGAAACTCCACGGCCAGATGCGCTGCATCGCAGGCCGAGCCGCCGTTACCCATGGTGAAAAGGCGCCCGCCGGCGGCGTAACTGTCGGCCAGCAGGCGTGCTGCATCGACCAGCTGTTGGCCATTGGCATCGAAAAAGGCTTTTTTGACGGCAAGGCTTTCGGCGGCTTTCTGTTGCACCGAATTGAGCAGTGCCGCATCACTGACCCGTTCGTCCTCAGCTTTTGCGCTGAGGAAGGGGTAGAGGCCGGCCGGGCTGTGTTCATCGCTCATGCCGGCTCCCTCAGTAGGGATTGGCTTGCATGGCGGCAAGCTCGTCGTTGGCCTCGCCCAGCTCTTCGAGCAGCGCCAGGGTTTTGTGCGCTTCTTCCTCGTCGATGCGGCTCATGGCAAAGCCCACGTGAACCAATACCCAGTCGCCGACGCAATCGGACACCGGATGGGCATCGTCGACAATACAGGCGATATTAACCTGTCGCTGAACGCCGCTGACGTCGACCCGCGCGAGCATGGCCTCCGTATCGGTGATTTCGGTGATCTGTCCCGGGATACCCAAACACATAAGTTTTGTCCTCAGATAAATCGTTTAACGCCTGTTACGGCTGGCCAGCGCGACCAGCAACTGTCCGAAGGCGATGCCGCCGTCGTTTGCAGGTACGTGTCGGTGTTGTAAAACCTCGAGTCCGCCGGCGCGCAGTCCGGCGCTGACAGACTCACTCAGTATGCGGTTCTGGAAAACCCCGCCGCTCAGCGCCACACGTGAGACGCCGTATTGTTCCGCCAGTGTGCAGGTGGCGCTGATAAAGGCGGCGGCAAGACCGTTATGAAAGCGGCGCGCAATAATCCGCGGGGCGACGCCGTCGCCCAGATCCAGCAGCAAATGCGGCCAGAGTGCGGCGTCATCGATCAGCAGACGATCGCCGTGGCGCAGCTCCAGCGGATAGGCGGCGTTGTCCTGACTGCGGCTGGCCAGGGATTCTAGCTGCATGGCCGCTTCGCCTTCGTAACTCTGTGCATCGAAGGCCAGCCCCAGCGCAGCGGCGACCGCATCAAACAGTCGCCCGGCGCTGCTGCAGGGCGGGCAGTTAAGCCGGCGTTGTAACATGCCGTCGATGGTTTTCAGCGGTTTGCCGGCCAGCGAGCTCATCAGGCGGTGTTCGGGAAAAGCCGAAGCGAACGCGGCAAAGTACTCCGTGCCGGACAGGCGTGCATAGAGATTGCGCCAGGGTTGGCGTATGGCCTGAGCTGCGCCCGGTAAGGCTACCGGTGCCAGACCACCGACACGCTGGCAGCGGTGGTAATTGCCGAGCAGAATTTCCCCGCCCCAAAGACTGTCGTCTTCACCCAGACCCAGACCGTCGAGGACAATTCCCAGACACGGTGCCTCTGATGCGGCAACGCCATTATCGCCCAGACAGGCGGCGAAATGGGCGTGATGATGCTGAACCCGGATCAGCGGCCCGTTGCTGTATTGCTGCGCCAGTTTGGTCGACAGGTATTCCGGATGCCGGTCGGCAACCGCGCTGATATCCGCGCTGCTGAACAGTTTGTGCCAAAGTTGTATATTTCGTTGCAGCTCATCGAGATTGGCCGCGTCTTCCAGATCCCCGATATGCTGTGATAAGAGCAATTCCCGGCCATGTGCGATAGCAAACGTATTCTTCAGTTCCGCGCCGTATGCGGTCAGGCCGGTCGCGTCGTCAAAGTAAGGCGGCAGCGGCAGGGGCGCCGGTGCATAGCCGCGTGCGCGGCGCAAAAAGCGCATCTCACCATCGATACAGCGCACAACCGAATCATCCACGCGGTTTTCAATTGTCCGGTCATGCATCAGAAAGCCGTCGGCAATTGCTGCCAGCGAGGTGCGTGCTTCCTCGTTACCGGTGCATTGCGGACGTCCGGCGGGATTGCCGGAGGTCATGATCAGTGGTCCGTCAACATGCTCGCAAAGCAGCGCGTGCAAGGGCGAATAGGGCAGCATAAAGCCGATTTCCGACAGCCCCGGAGCAATGGCCTCGGGCAGGGCGCAGTCCTCACGCCGCGGCAGAACCACAACCGGAGCGGCGGCTGAGCACAGCGCGGCCTGTTCGGCTTCGTTCAATGTTGCGTAGCGCTGCACCATGCTTATATCGCGGGCCATCAGGGCCAGCGGTTTGACCGGGCGGTGTTTGCGCCGGCGCAGTGTTTCCAGCGCATCGGCATTACCCGCATCGCAGGCCAGATGAAAACCGCCTATGCCTTTGATTGCCAGAATGCCGCCGCCCCGCAGACAGGCCACGGCCTGTGCCAGGGGCCCGCTGTCCCGGGTTTCACCGGCGTGGTTCTCATACCACAAGCGTGGGCCGCAATCGGGGCAGGCATTGGGTTGCGCATGAAAGCGCCGGTCAGCGGGGTTGTGGTATTCCTCAGCGCAGGCCGTGCATTGTTGAAACTCAGCCATGCTGGTATTGGCACGGTCATAGGGGATGCGACGGATAATCGAGAAACGCGGACCGCAGTTGGTGCAGTTGGTAAAGGCGTATCCGTAGCGGCGGTTGGCCGGATCGCGGATCTCGGCCAGACAGTCCGGACAGCTTGCTGCATCCGCGCAGACTGCGGTGTCGGCGAGACCATCGCGGCTTGCAATAATGCGGAAGTCGCTCAGGGACTTGTCAGCGCCGGCGGCTTGCACCTCAATGCTGTCGATCTGTGCCAGCGGCGGCAGGGCTGCTCGCAGGCGCCCGGGGAAAGCCTCAAGCTTGGCCCGGCTGCCTTGAAGAAAGATCAGCACGCCGCCGGCGTCATTGGCCACATAGCCATGCAAACCGGCACTGTGTGCCAGTTGCCAGACGGTGGGCCGGAATCCGACACCCTGTACTGTGCCGCGGACGCGCAGGGTTGCGGCAGTGTTTGATTCAGCGCTTGCAGCCGTCGGCTTCATCATCAATGCACCGTGCAAACCATGCAGGGGTCGAATGAGCGCACCACGTGTTGCACATTCACCCGCTGTTCATCGTCGTCGGCAACCGGTGTGCCGGGCAGGGCCTGTTCCAGCGCGCCGGGTGTGCCCTGCGCATCGCGCGGCGAGAAATTCCAGGTGGTCGGGGCAATGATCTGGTAGTTGTGGATGCGTCCGTCACGGATGCGCAGCCAGTGGCCGAGGCTGCCGCGGGCCGCTTCGGTCAGTCCGGCACCGTCGGCATCATCGGGCAGTGGCGCCTGATTACAGAAGGCTTCGCCGGCGCGTAGTTCGCGCACCCAGTTTTCCATCTGTGGCACCAGCAGGGCCAGCTCCAGCATACGCGCGACAATACGGCTTTCCACATTGCCGCCGTGTTGTGCGACCAGATCACGGATCAGCGGGTGGCCGTGAACCACTTGCCGGGCGATTGCGCCGCATTCCATGACCTTGCCTGCCAAACGCGGTGCCTTACACCAGGTGTAGCCCTTGCCGGCATCGGCACCGGGGCGGGTATCGCTGTCAAACGGATGGGACTGCTGTGCCGGACCGTCCATCCAGCTGTGGCTGATATCTTCGCTGATAGCCGCCGTATCCAGTGCCTGCACGCGGCCGTCGAAGCTGCCGCGGCTGAATACATGACCGGCCCCGTCGTCCAGCGCATAGGCACCGTAGCTGAGAAAGCGGTCTGTGGCGCGGCCGAGTGTATGCAGTGACAGCGCGCCGGCGATATGCAGAAAGCGGCCGAAGTCGCTGTCCGGATGGGCCTCTGCCCAGCGATAAAGCGCCTCGCGGCTGTTCAGCGCCGCGATATTGTCGAGGCTATCGCCGAACAGGGTGGTTTGCAGAAACTGGCGGAATTGTCCCAGCAGGGCCAGCAGCCGGATACGTTCCTGGGGCGCCACGGCGCGGGTCGAACCGCCCGGTTGCAGCGACATGCTGTGCGGCCATTTGCCGGCCAGAATGCCGGTGATATTGAGAAAAGCAGCGCGTGCCTGCAACATGGCCGGGGCGGCACTGCCGCGCTGCGCCTTGAAACGCGCTTCGGTATCGCCGAACCAGGCCTGCGGGCGGTAGTAGTCGCGGGCAAAGTCGGGCATAAAGAACAAATAAAAGTGCGTCAGGTGGTCAGCCAGATTCTCGGTGGCGAGAATAATATTGGTGGCCAGACGACCGTTGCGTGCCACTTCGATTTTCTGCGCATCGGCGATGGCCATGGCGGCAGCGACCGATTGGGCAACCGAACAGATGCCACAGATGCGCGGCGTGTAGACCAGTGCGTCACGTGGGTCCTTGCCTTGTAATATCTGCTCGAAACCCCGGAACAGAGGCGAGTTGACGCGCGCATCGCTGACATGACCGTCCACGATGGCCACATCCACTTCCAGATCACCTTCCACGCGGTTAAACGGGCCGATCAGAATACGTTTCTGCGTCATCAGGACTGACCCCGCTTGTCTTTGCTTTCGGGTGGCACGACGATGTGATCGGCAATTGCGTTCTCACGCAAGCGGGCCGGGGTGGCCGCTTTGGCCAGCGAGGCGAGGGCGACAAACCAGGCTTTCGGCATATCGGTGGGCAGGCCGACCGGTATGCCGGCGACTTTGGGCGTTTCGGTAAACGGATGGCCGGGCTCTTCAAATCCCGGTGCTGTGCAGTTAATACAGGCATAACCGCCTTTCAGGCAGGAGCCGCTGCCGTTCCAGGGACGGATATTGCAATCGGCCTGAGCCTGGGTGCCGAGGCAACCCATATTCTCCATCATACAGCCAAGATCCGACGGGACCACCGCACTGGCCTTGTATTCATAGTATTCATTACGCGGGCAGCCGTGGTGGACCAGATTGTCGGTATAAAAGCGGGGCCGGTTGAGATTGTCCAGCGATGTCTGATCGAATTCCTGCATGGCCAGACTGATCAGTGTTTCGGTAACCCAGTCCGGATGGGTCGGACAGCCGGCTACATTAATGACCGGCAGGCCTTGACGGCTGAGCCAGTGTTCGTCGAGCAGGCCGCCGGCGACCGCGCCGTTAAACTGCAAGCCGCAGGCTTCGCCCGGATTGTCGCCGGCGGCGGTGATGCCGCCGAAAGCTGCGCAGCTGCCTATGGCCAGGGTGTAGTCGGCCACGTCCGCCAGTTCACGCAGCCAGTGCATCATGGGTTTGCCGGTGCCGGCCATAATATGAAAACGACCGGTGCCGGCCGGGCCACGCATGACAGAACCTTCCAGACACAGTGCATGCAGCGCGATATCGCCGTCCAGAATCGCTTGCAGCAAGGTACTGACCTCGTCCGCACTCTGTTCGCTGAGTGATGGATGCCAGAGCAGATTGATGCCGCTCTGTTCAAACAGGGAGATCAGGTCCGGTGACTGGGCGTTCAGCAAAGACATGCTACAACCGCCGCAGCCGCCCGATTGCAACCACAGTACATTGAACCCGCTCATACCTCTTCCTCCAGCGGCAATTGCAGAATAAAACGTGCCCCGCCTTGTTCGGCGTTTTCCGCGCGCAGGCTTCCATTGCATTGTTCGGTTGCCAGTCCGTAGCTGATGTATAAACCAAGCCCGGTACCTTTGCCGACGGCCTTGCGTGTGAAGAAGGGGTCGTAAAGGCGTAGTAAATCGTTCTCGGCTATGCCCGGACCGTTGTCCTGTACGGTGAGTGTGACGCTGTCCTGTTCTTTCACGGCACGGACCTGCAGGGCCGGGGCGGGGCTTGTTTCCATCGCATCGACGGCGTTCTGGAACAGGTTGACCAGAATCTGGTGTACATAGCCTTCGTGGTTTTTCAGGGTCAGAGACGGATCAATATCGAGCGTCAGCGCGGGCGAGAGCGCGCTGGAACGCAGCACCCACTGCAGCGCGGTTGAGGCGACTTTATGCAGATTGAAGGCACTGGTTTCCTGCTGTTGCGGAATCGAGAAACGCAGCAGGTTCTGCACGATCTGATTGACCCGTTCGGCACCTTCGAGCGAGCCGTCGATCAGCGGGCCTATGTCCTTGAGCATGGCGTCGAGGCGTAACTCGCGGCGCAGGCGGGCCTGTTCGGCCGGATCGGTGATGCCGCTGATGCCGTCGACAAAGTCGCGGAAGCGCGATTCATAGCGGCGCAGGGCGTACATATTGCCGTAGACGATGCTGATCGGGTTATTCAGCTCATGTGCAACCCCGGCCACCAGACGGCCGAGCGAGGCCATTTTTTCCGATTGAATAAGTTGCTTCTGCGCGGTTTTAAGCTCGGCATGGGCGGTGTTGAGCTGGTCGTAGGCCCGGCGTAACTCGCCGAGCGGGCGGCCGGTGAGTACCATGCCGCTGTAACGGTTGTTGTGGTTAAGCCTTGGTGAGCAGTTGATCGCCATGGGCACGGCATGACCGTCTTTGTGTTGCAGATCAGCCTCAACATCGACCACCGCTTCCTGACGCACCTGTTGCAGAAAGTCGGCCGCGCGCGGTGCCGAATGGCGGGTGAACAGCGAGGTATAGGGCCGGCCCGTGAGTTCAGCGCTGTCGGTACCGATGGCGCAGGTCAGGGCGGCGTTGACCTGCATGATATGGCCGTTGACATCACAGACAATCAGCACGTCGGACATGGACGACATCACGCTGTCGATAAACCGCTGGGCATTCTCCAGCGCGGCGTTTTTCTCCTCAAGCTCGACCTGATAGCGCAACAGATCCGAGTAGATCGCTTCCATTTTCTGGATCACACTGATCCAGGCTTCATCCTCCATACCACCGTTGCCGGGGCCGGTCAGGGCGCTCAGGTCCGGCATGGCCGGGTAGGAGGAAGGATCGCTCATGCCTCGGCACTCACCGGTTTGTCCATGTCTTCGGCGCGTTCCAGACCGTAGCGCTGCAGCTTGCTGCGCAGGCCGACGCGTGACAGGCCCAGTTCCTGTGCGGCACGGGTTTTGTTCCAGCGGTGACGGATCAGGGTTTCCTTGAGAATCCGCGCTTCGAGAAATTCCACGCGTTCTTTGAGGCTGCCTTCCATGCCGGTCAGCAGAGCCATATCCTGCTGCGCATCATCGGGTGCGGCTTGCAGTATTTCAGGGGAAATCAGTTCCGCGCCCATATACTCATCAGAGGCCAGTACCAGCATGCGTTTGATTTCATTCTGTAACTGACGCACATTGCCCGGCCATTGGTAGTTTTGCAGACAGGTAATCGCTTCGCGGGTAAAGCCTTTCACCTTCTTGCCCATTTGCTCCATGATCTCATTGAGCAGGGCGTGGGCCAGCGGCTCGATGTCTTCTGTGCGTTCACGTAGCGGCGGTACCGGAATCAGAAAGGTGGAAATCCGGTAGTACAGATCCATGCGGAAGCGCCCGGCGCGTACTTCTTCCATCAGATCTTTATTGGTTGCAGCGATCACCCGCACGTCCACGAGGCGGCGCCGGTTGCTGCCCAGCGGACGGATCTCGCCTTCCTGCAGAACACGCAGCAGCTTGACCTGAAAGGCCGGTGATATATCGCCGATCTCATCGAGGAATATGGTGCCACCGTCGGCCCGTTCGAGCAGGCCGATATGGTCATCGACAGCGCCGGTAAAAGCGCCGCGTTTGTGGCCGAAGAGCTCGGATTCGAGCAGCTCATCGGGCAGCGCGGCGCAGTTTTCCGCAACAAATGGCCCGTCCTGACGCAGGCTGTTGTAATGCAGGGCGCGGGCGCAGAGTTCCTTACCGGTGCCGGATTCGCCCTGTAGCAGCACGCTGACGTCAAACGGTGAGACCTGACGGACCAGATTGCACACCCGGTTCATGCAGGATTCCGGCGAACGGACTATGCCGTGTTCCCAGTTAAAGCGGGCTTGCAATATGCGGCGCTTCTCGCTGAGAGACTCCTGCAGTGAAGCGGGCTTGATTTTCAGCTCCACGCTGAGCTGTTCGTTCTGGCGTTGCAGGCGGAACAGCTCCACGGCGTTGCGTATCTGGATGGTCAGCTCTTCCGGGTGCCAGGGTTTGCTGATGAACTGATAGATGCCGCCTTTGTTGATGGCATCGATAATATCGGCCGAGTCGGTATAGCCGGACACGATAATGCGCACGATCTCCGGCCACTTGTCGCGCACCATGGTGCAGAATTCGACGCCGCTCATATCCGGCATGCGGTGGTCGCAGAGCAGCACCTGAATCCATTCGTTCTGCAGTATCTGTTCTGCCTCGGCGGTGGTGCCGGCGGTATGAACGTCAAACTCGTCTGAAAGAATGCGCGCGACGGTCTCCAGTGCACGGGGTTCATCGTCAACGACGAGAATACTCGGCAGACTGGTGAGTTTCGCAGCTTCTATATCCATAATAAGCGCCTCAGGGTGCTTCCTGCGCGGTCGCCCCGGCGGCTTTGCTATTGAGCGGATGGCCGATCAGGCGTGCCTGACGGGTCGCGCGGATCCAGTTGTACCAGTCTTGCATACCTTCGCCGCTGCGTGCTGAGACCTGCAGTATCTGTATGCCGGGATTGACCCGCTGCGCATAGGCGATGCACTTGTCGACATCGAAGTCCAGATGCGGCAGCAGGTCGGTTTTATTCAGCAGCATCAAACCGGCAGCATGGAACATATCCGGGTATTTGATCGGTTTGTCTTCGCCTTCGGTGACTGACAGGATGGCGACCTTGGCCGCTTCCCCGAGATCAAAGGCGGACGGGCAGACCAGATTGCCGACGTTCTCGATAAACAACACCGAGCCGGGTTCGGGCTTGAGGTTTTCCATGGCATGGCCGATCTGATGGGCATCAAGATGGCAGCCCTTGCCGGTGTTGATCTGCAAGGCCGGGACACCGGTTTCACGGATGCGGTCGGCGTCATTGGTGGTTTCCTGGTCGCCTTCGATCACCGCCAGCGGCAGTTCGTCGCGCAGCTCCGTCAGCGTCCGGGTCAGCAGCGTGGTTTTACCCGATCCGGGGCTGGAGACCAGATTCAGCGCCAGTACCGCGTCCTCGGCAAACTGCCGGCGGTTGCGGTCGGCGTATTGCTGGTTTTTGCCGAGGATATCCTGCTCGATCTGCACCATCCGCGCCTGTGTCATACCGGGCGCGTGGGCGTGGGCCGGGCCCTGACCATAGTGGTGATGCCCGTGGCTGTGCTCGTGTGTGTGCTCATGGCTGCCGTCATGGCTGTGGCCGTGGGAGTGGCTGTGGTCGTGTGAATGACCGTGTTCGCCTTCAATGCGGGTTTCGCCTTCACCGCAGCCGCATACTGTACACATCAGTCTACCTCCAGATCTTTGATCCGTAATTCGTCACCGCCGTCACTTTGCAGTTGGTAACTGCCGCAATCGGGGCATGGGTCGTAACGCTCACTGATAACCACCGGCTTGCAGCAGACCATGCACCAGGTGCTGGCCGGAACGTTCAGAATTTCAAGGCTGGCCCCATCGGCCAGGGTATTTTTGCAGACCACGTCAAAGCAGAAACGCAGCGCGTCTTCTTCCACATTGGCAAACTGGCCGACCTCGACCCGCACTTTGCGCACGTGCCGGTAGCCTTGTTTGACGGCGTTGTCTTCGAGAATCTGCATGATTCCTTCGCACAGTGACATCTCATGCATGGGCGCCCGGTCCTGTGTCCTGTTCATGAATGGTCAGGCTGTAGCCGACACAGGGGTCGGCCAGACTGATCAGCAGTTCGGCTTTCTCACGCAGGCTCGCGCTGGCCTGTTGCGGCAGGGCGTCGAGCATGCGTGCCAGGATGCCCTGAGGGTGAAAATTCCACTCGGTCGGGGCCACGATGCGGTAGCGCAGAATCCGGTCGTCGTCGGTTTCCACATAGTGAATCAAGCGTCCGCGGGCCGCTTCCAGTTGTGCCAGACCGAAGGCTTTTTCCGGTGTGCGGGCACGGAACAGACTGGCACCGGCCAGCCAGGCGTCGATGGTCTGCACCATCTGCAGCAGTTCGGTCAGGCGGCTGGCCATGCGCGGCAATACGCCAAGCCCGTGTTGTGTGATCAGCGCCTGCGACAGCGGCTGGGTGGCCTGACGGGCAAAAGGCCCGGTCTCGTAGCTGCTGCCTTGCCACTGCGGGTAGGCGACAAACTGATCGGCCTCGTCGCCGCGCAGCAGGGCGGTGACTTCCTCATCGGGCAGTTCGGGCAGGGGCGCCAGAGCAATATCGCCAAGACCGGCATAGCCTTTGGCCAGCACATCGTCGAGCAGCTGCGCGGCAGCCGAGCCGGCCGGTAGCTGTGTGGCGGTGGCGTCAATGCCGGTGTCGGCAAACACCTGCAGTAGCAGGTCTTCGCGGAGACTGTGCCAGTGGCCGGCGAAGGCTTCACGTGTGCCGCCATCGTCGTCGCCCTGCAGACCGGGCGTGGTGGTCAGGCGCTTGTCCGGGTTGAGTGTGGCGCTGAGCTGCATAAGGGCGCGGTTCAGGGGCGCGAAATGTGCCGCTTCGGTACTGTGACCGAGTAATTTCGGCCAGTCGATAAAAAAGCGCCACAGGTGTTCGCGGATGCCTTCCAGCGCCAGCAGCAGTTCACGGCGGCGCTCGATTTCCGGTGCGGCTTCGCGGCCGGTCGCGTTTTCGATCGCGCGTACCGCCGCCACTGATTGTGCCTGGCCGCAGACGTTATACAGCAGTGGCACCAGGTGCAGGACCTGGTTGATGGTCTTGCCTTCGAATACGCGGCTGGCCAGCAGGGGCCGGCTGCTGCCGATACGGGTCTGGAATTGTTCCGCGCTGGGTAACACGGCGATATGCAGCGAACCGCTGATATCACCGCCTGTATTGCTGTTCATGTGCGGTCCCGGCGCAGTGCGGCGCGGAACAGATCGCGGCGGCTCATCCGGGGCTCGGCAGCGTTATCAGCTTCGTCGCTTGCCGGAGCCGGTGGTGCATCGTCGGGCGCGGCACTGACGCCGGCTTCGTTGTCAGCTTCACCGGTGTTGTCGGGAGCTGCGTCATCAGCACTGTCAGCGCCCCAGAGGGTAGGGATCTCACGGGCGCGCTGCTGATCCTCGTCGGGTTCGCCGACGTCGAACAGTGCGTCCATGGCATGATCGGCGACCTCGGCGGCCAGCGCGTGGCTGTCGAATTCAAACATGGGCGAGAACAGGGAGCAGCTTTGGTAAAAGCCCAGCTCTTCGTCCCAGGCAGCAGTAAATTCGTAGACCCCGGAGGGGAAGGCCCGGCGGTGGATGTCGCCGGTTTTCCAGCCGGCGCTGAAGCGTTCCTCTTCGGGCGGGAACAGCATCAGGCTCATAAACCAAGGGGTGATCATCACGCACAGGGTATTGCCGTCGTGTTCACGCCAGGCACGCGATTCCACCTCGATCGCCTTGTTAACGACCGGCATATCCTGCATGTGGCGCGCGTAAATATCGCTGAAGTGGCGGTACAGCAGCGGCGCGTACAAGCCGGCGTTCATGGCTGGACCTGAGTCACCATAAACTGATCCTTGGCGCCGTCGCATTCGGGACAACGCCAGTGATCGGGCAGCTGACTGAAGGGCGTGCCGGGCGGGATCTGCCAGTAGTCACAGCCCTGCGCCGGGTCATACACCCGCCAGCAGATCTTGCATTCCATCACGGCATCGTCAGGCAGCCGCGAGTCATCGCCGAGATAGGAACCTTCGAATTGTTTCACCGGTAAAGCTCCAGAATTTCGTCCAGCCGTTCGGCGCTGTCTTTGATGTCTTCGGGGGCGGCCAGTGCCACTTCCGGGGTGCCGCCGATCTCGATGGAGTTGAGAATCAGCTTGTCTTCGGAGTTGAAGTATTTAATCCACCAGACATCTTTGACGGCGGTGCTGCCGATACGGCAGTTGCCGTAACCGCGCGAGAGGATGGTGGTCGGGCCGACGCCGACGCGTGAACCGAGCCATTCGAGCTCCTGTTCGGTCAGCGGCAGCAGGGTCAGGTTGATCACATGCGGCAGATCGCCGGGTTGCCGGGCTTGCAGTTGATCGTGGATTTCGATCAGCAGCGACGGCGCGTTCATGAGTTGCATTTCCACTTCGCTGAGGGCTTTGGAGGGCAGCTCAGCGGCGTTGGCAAAGGTCTCGGCGGTGACACAGTGGGGGATGTCGGCGATTTCGATGGTGTCGCGTATGACACGGCGTTCGCCGTCCAGATGTTGCACGCGCCAGATGCCGGCCAGTACCGATTCCTGCGCGATCACCGGTGCCGGGCCTTCGACGGTGAGACTGACTTCGCCTTCGCCGAGGGCCTGATTGACCAGGTCCAGATTGGCCGCATCGATATCGCCGAGATTGATAATCCGTGCCGGGTCGCCATGCTTGTATTCACGCAGCGCGCTCAGCATGGCTTCCAGAACCGCCTTGCCGACGGTCAGATCTTCGATCTCTTCGGGTTCGGGCAGAATCGGCGGCTGATAGGTGGACATGCTGCCGCTGGGCAGATTGAGGATGTCCATCTCATCTTCCGGTCGCTGCTGTGTGCCGGGGCCGATGCCGATGCCGACGATGGGGATGTCGATAGGTTTCATGGTTCGTGTCTCCGCCTGGCTCAGGCCGGTTCGCTGGTTACAGGGATGCCGATACCGGGGGCGCGTTTGCCGCTGCCGGCCAGTATGGCGGGGATCTCGTCTTTGTAGTCGGCCCAATCGCGGATCTTTTCGATCGCGCCGAGATAGTCTCCGTCACGCAGAAAGACCAGTGCCGGCCACTGGCGGAAGCCGTATTCGCGTTGCAGTTCGCGGTCGTAGCCGCGTGCAACCACGACCGGCGTAAAGCTGTTATCGAAGGCCTTGACCAGCTCGGGCAGCACCACGGCCACATCCAGGGCTTCCGGGTAGCGTTTCGGGTCTTCGGAGAAAAACAGGCAGACCGTACCGCTGGTGCTCAGTGCCTCGCGGTTGTCGGCGGTCAGCAGCGGGTAGCCGAGTTCGTCAGTCAGCCGGTCAATCAGGGGATAATCGCTCATCAGTGCTCGCTCTGTGTGCCCGGTTGCAGGTGCGGGGGCAGTTGGGGTTCGCGGTCGATCAGATCGGCGAACAGGTGGTCGATCGCGTGTTCGCCGTTCATGACGGCAGACACGGCATTGAGTGCGTTACGGATATTGTGCGCTTCGGTTTCGCTGAGCAGCTGTCTGGCCGCGCCCAGATGTACCAACAGCCACTGTCCGGCGTCGGCCGGGCCGACCAGACAGGTGTCGACGGTTTCGATGTCGTCGCCGTTGCGGCAGCGCGCGTTAAAGCCGTCGCTGTCTATGACCTGCATGGGGATGCCAAGACACATCAGTGGGTTTCCTCCGAACGAATGCGGCCGGTGTGGCCGATCTCAGCGGGCTGTTTCACAGGCCCGGCTTGCGGTTGTCGACGTTAACGGACAGGCCGTCTTCACCGAGTAAGGACGGCTTGGGATCGAAGGCAAAGGCCTCATCGGCCAGTACCCGGTCATCGCCGAGGCGGCAGGCGACGGTTTCGTCAGGCCGGCCGGTTTCGTATTCATCAAGGGCAATCTGCGGCGCGCTGATGGCTTCGTCCGGGGACAGCGGTTCGCTGCGTTCTTCGGCGTGGATGCCGAATTCAGCGAGCCAGCTGAGGGCCGCGTCTATAGCCGGGCCGATCTGCGCTTTGACCGGCTCGCGCAGGCTGCCGCCGTAGTCTTCCAGCTCGACCGGCTGTACGCCCACCAATAACAGATGTTGCGGGTAGTGGCCGGTCAGCATGGAGGTCGAGAGCACTTCCTGAAAACCGGTCTGGTGCAGGCTCATTTTCTTGGCGCCCATAAACGCCGGCACCTGATCGTCTTTGATCAGCTTCATGGTGCCGGGCGCCAGACCGTAATCGATGGCGTCGAAGACCAGCAGAATATCGGCTTCCTGAACGTGCTGGATCAGGTAAATGCCCTGGGTGCCACCGTCCATCAGCTTGACGTTGTCGCCGAAGCGGTAGCGTGCGTTAAGCGCCTCGACGGTGCGCACGCCGAAGCCTTCGTCGGCCCATAAGACGTTCCCGATACCGAGTATCAGTACGCGTGTCGGAGTAGTTGTATCAGGTTGTTCAGACATGTCAGGAAACAGCTTGCCACGGTAATCGAAGGATGGAGTGTAGTTTGTAATAAAAGTTATCAGAATACTTACTAAGTGATAGTCAATCTTTCGGTTTGATGTGTATTTTTCTGTGATTCCGGCATTTTACCTGAGCAGGATGCGATTGCCTTGTGTTGATTGCGAATTCGCATTCAGGGTCGGCCGAAAGCGGAAGTTAATTTACCACCTTCCTCCGGAAACCGGATATACATCTGCCGGTTTTTTTCGTCTGAAAATCACGAATCTTATATAAGTTGTTGAACTAAAAGAGAAATGTGCGGTTGGTTCTGATTTTGCAGATGTCATGTTTCTGACTCCGCCGTTCAGGCAGGACGGTCGTCACTCAATCCGCCAGTGAGGAGATAACAATGACAGAAACCTTCTATGAAGTGATGCGACGCCAGGGGATCACCCGTCGCAGCTTCCTCAAGTACTGCAGCCTGACCGCCGCAGCCTTGGGATTGGGGCCGTCTTTTGTGCCCAAGATTGCCCACGCCATGGAAACCAAACCACGGATTCCGATCCTCTGGTTACACGGACTTGAGTGCACCTGCTGCTCAGAGTCCTTTATCCGTTCGGCGCACCCGCTGGCCAAAGACGTGATTCTGTCGATGGTTTCGCTCGACTATGACGACACGCTGATGGCCGCTGCCGGTCATCAGGCCGAAGCGATTATTTCGGAAACCATCGATAAGTACGACGGTAACTTTATCCTCGCCGTTGAAGGCAACCCGCCGCTGAATCAGGAAGGCATGAGTTGCATTATTGCCGGCAAGCCGTTCAATGAACAGCTGATGCATGTGGCCAAACACTGCAAAGCCATTATCAGCTGGGGCAGCTGTGCGTCTTACGGTTGCGTACAGGCCGCCGCGCCCAACCCCACCGGGGCGACGCCGATTCATAAGGTCATCAACGACAAACCGATTATCAAAGTGCCCGGTTGCCCGCCGATTGCGGAGGTGATGACGGCGGTGGTCACCTACATCCTGACCTTCGAACGCTTCCCCGAGCTGGACCGTCAGGGCCGGCCGAAAATGTTCTACAGCCAGCGTATTCACGACAAATGCTATCGCCGCCCGCACTTCGATGCCGGTCAGTTTGTCGAGACCTGGGATGACGAGGCCGCCCGCAAAGGTTACTGCCTGTACAAAATGGGTTGTAAAGGTCCGACCACCTACAACGCCTGTTCAACCATCCGCTGGAACGAAGGCACATCTTTCCCGATTCAGGCCGGTCACGGTTGTATCGGTTGTTCCGAAGACGGTTTCTGGGACAAGGGTTCCTGGTATGCGCGTCTGACGGACATCAAGCAATTCGGCGTCGAAAGCAATGCTGACAAGGTCGGTGGCACAGCTGCTGCCGTCGTCGGTGCGGCCACCGCCGCACATATGGCCGCCAGTGCCGTTAAACGTGCAAAACAAAAAGGGGAATAAAGCATGAGCGTGACAACGACGCCGAACGGCTATGATCTGGACACATCCGGACAGCGTGTGGTGATCGACCCGGTGACCCGGATCGAAGGCCATATGCGCTGTGAGGTCAATATTGACGAAAACAATGTGATCCGCAACGCCGTTTCCACCGGTACCATGTGGCGTGGTCTGGAAGTGATTCTCAAGGGCCGTGACCCGCGCGATGCCTGGGCTTTTGTTGAGCGTATCTGCGGTGTCTGCACCGGCTGCCACGCGCTGACCTCGGTACGCGCGGTGGAAGATGCGCTGGGCATTCAGATCCCGCCGAACGCGCACCTGATCCGCGAGATGATGGCCAAAACCCTGCAGGTCCACGATCACGTTGTGCATTTCTACCACCTGCACGCGCTGGACTGGGTCAATCCGGTCAATGCCCTGAAGGCTGACCCGAAAGCCACGTCCACGCTGCAGCAGATGGTCTCGCCGGCGCATCCGAAATCCAGCCCCGGTTATTTCCGCGATATCCAGACCCGTATCCGCAAGTTTGTCGAGTCCGGCCAGCTCGGGCCCTTCAAAAACGGCTACTGGGATAACCCGGCTTACAAACTGCCGCCCGAGGCGGATCTGATGGCCGTGGCGCACTATCTGGAAGCGCTCGATCTGCAGAAAGAATTCGTCAAGCTGCATACCGTTTTCGGTGGCAAAAACCCGCACCCGAACTACCTGGTCGGCGGCGTGCCCTGTGCCATCAATATGGACGGCGATATGTCGGCCGGGGCACCGCTGAATATGGAGCGGCTGAATTTCGTTAAGGCACGTATCGACGAGATGGTTGAGTTCAACAAAAACGTCTACGTGCCGGACGTGATTGCGATCGCCTCTTTCTACAAAGAGCAACTCTGGGGCGGCGGCCACGGTGCCATCAATGTGATGGACTACGGTGCTTACCCGAAGGTCAACTACGACAAATCCACTGACCAGCTGCCCGGCGGTGTGATTCTTAACGGCAACTGGGACGAGGTGTTCCCCATCGACCCGCGTGATCCGGAACAGGTGCAGGAATTCGTCACCCACAGCTGGTACAGCTATCCGGACGAAAGCAAAGGCCTGCACCCCTGGGACGGCATTACCGAGCCGAACTACGAGCTGGGCGCCAAGACCAAAGGCAGCAGCACCAATATTGAGGAAATCGACGAGTCGGCCAAGTACTCCTGGATCAAATCGCCGCGCTGGCGCGGTCATGCGGTCGAAGTCGGTCCCCTGTCACGCTACACCCTGGCCTATGCGCAGGGCGTGGAATACGTGCAGGAACAAACCAACCGTGCGCTGGGCGCTTTCAACCAGCTTGCCGGCACCAATCTCGACGCGAAAACCGCGCTCAACTCCACCATCGGCCGCACTCTGGCGCGGGCGCTGGAATCCGAGTACTGCGCTGACATGATGGTCGATGACTGGCACGCCCTGATGAACAACATCAAAAACGGCGATACGGCAACGGCCAATATGGACAAGTGGGACCCTTCAACCTGGCCCAAAGAAGCCAAGGGTGTCGGGGTTGCAGCAGCGCCGCGTGGCGGGCTGGGACACTGGATCCGTATCAAAGACGGTCGTATCGAAAACTACCAGTGTGTGGTGCCGACCACCTGGAACGGCTCGCCGCGTGACCCGCAGGGCAATATCGGCGCCTTCGAAGCGGCGCTGATGAACACGCCGGTGGAACGCCCGGAAGAGCCGGTCGAAATTCTGCGCAGCCTGCACAGCTTCGACCCCTGTCTGGCGTGTTCCACACACGTGATGTCCGAGGATGGTGAAGAGCTGGCCAAGGTCAAAGTTCGCTAGGAGGTGGCCTTATGTCACAAGTAGAAGCGTATAAGATTCAAAGCACGCCGGCGGTCTATGTGTATGAAGGACCGCTGCGTCTCTGGCATTGGATAAATGCCCTGGCGATTACCGTGCTTTGTGTAAGCGGCTATTTTATCGGCTCACCTTTGCCGAGTCTCAGCGGGGAGGCCAGTGACTACTTTCTGATGGGCTATATCCGCTTTGCTCACTTTGCCGCGGGCTATGTTATTGCGGTCGGTTTTCTGTTCCGCATCTATTGGGCTATCGTGGGCAACTACCACGCCCGGCAATTGCTCCTGCCGCCGTTTTTCAGCGGCAAATTCTGGGGCGGTGTCTGGCATGAGCTGCGCTGGTATTTCTTTCTTGAGAAGGAACCGCGCAAATACGTTGGCCACAACCCGCTGGCGATGGTCATGATGCACCTGTTTATGGTCTGGGGGCTGTTGTTCATGATCTTCACCGGTTTCGCGCTCTATGGCGAAGGCAAGGGCATGGGCAGCTGGCAGTACGAGTGGTTCAGTAGTTGGATTATTCCTCTGTTCGGCCAATCGCAGGATGTGCACACCTGGCACCACC
The DNA here is from genome assembly GCA_030546905.1 of Granulosicoccaceae sp. 1_MG-2023. Classification (GTDB taxonomy): domain Bacteria; phylum Pseudomonadota; class Gammaproteobacteria; order Granulosicoccales; family Granulosicoccaceae; genus UBA7957. Next base: position 114,880 of record JAUOPI010000011.1, read on the forward strand.
TGTTTATGTGGGCCATCGTGATTTTTGTCATCGTGCACATCTATGCCGCGATCCGCGAGGACATCATGTCCCGTCAATCCCTGGTCAGCACCATGATCAGTGGCTGGCGCATGTTCCGTGACAACCGTGAACCGGATGATCACTACCTGAAATAAGTTTCTGTTTCACACTGATGTGGGTGTGTGGTTGAACCGGCGGACATGCAAGGTGTTCCGCCGGTTTTTTTATGCAGAAACGCCTCTCAGCGGCGCGTCAGTTCCGCCGCCAGCGGTTCGTCTTCGTCTGTGCTGACCAGAATCAGGTGCTTGCCGCTGGCTTCATAGACATCGGCTTTCCCTTCCAGCCCGGTGGTCATTCTCTTGCCCAGCGAGGAGACCAGACCGGCCAGTTTATTACCCGAGGTTTCTTCGACATCTTCGGTGGTGGTGATCACGTACTCGCCGTCAATCCGCCAGGTGCCGGTCACTTTCAATGTCATGGCGCTCATGGGCACGCCGTCCTGCGCCGGAATATCCGAGACCGAGACCACAGAGCCGTCATCGTTGAAGCTCATCACCACGTCCGGGTTGGCCGGTTCGTCTTCGCGGGGATTGAGAATCCGGTAGTCCCAGGTGCCGATCAGCATGGATGGCTGTACCGTGCCGACCGTATCAGCGCCACTGTACTGCGGGCGCGGCGGTGTGCTGAACGAGCAGGCTGCAAGCGTGCTGCAAAGCAGGGCGGCTGTCAGTGCGGGGAAGCAGTTGTTCATGTGAGACTCCTACGGTAATGGCGGTGTACTAAGAGTAAGCGCGCAGCCGCCGCTGCCTATTGGCCAAAAGCACTAGCCGGGCCGTGCCGGCGCGGCCGCACACCGGCATATCGGTGCCGTCATGTGCATGAAAGTCACTGCCAGGGTGTTGGTAAATAAGCTAAAGTCAGGGCATGGAAGAGCTTCAGACAATCCTTGACGACATCGTCACCGCAGCGCGCGCCGAGCCCGATAAGGGACAGGTCGCGTCCTATATTCCACAGCTGGCGAATATTGATCCCGATCAGTTCGGTATCGCGGTGTGCCTGGCCGGCGGCGAGCTGGTCTGTGCCGGCGATGCCGATACCCTGTTTTCGATTCAGAGTATTTCCAAGGTGTTCACCACCACGATTGCGCTGGGCAAACTCGGCGATACGCTCTGGCAGCGCGTCGGCCGTGAGCCCTCGGGCGATCCTTTCAACTCGATTATCCAGCTTGAGCACGAGAACGGTAAGCCGCGTAATCCCTTTATCAATGCCGGCGCGATTGCGGTAGTTGATGCGATTATGCAAGGGCGGCAACCGAAAGAAACTCTGGCTGAGATTCTTGCCTTTATCCGCTGGATTGCCAATGATGAGGCGATCTATATCGACGATAAGGTCGCCCGCTCGGAGGTATTAACAGGTGACCGCAACGCCGCTCTGGCGCACTTTATGGCCTCCTGCGGGCGGCTTTCCAATAATGTGGATAAGGTGCTCGGCGTGTATTTTCACCACTGCTCGGTGGCCATGAGTTGCGTGCAGCTGGCCCGTGCCGCGCAGTTTCTGGTCTCCGATGGCGTGGATCTGAGTACCGGTGCGCGGGTCTTGTCCACGCAGCGCGCGCGACGGATCAATTCTCTGATGATGATGTGCGGGCACTATGACGGCTCCGGCGAGTTTGCCTACCGGGTCGGCTTGCCGGGCAAAAGCGGCGTCGGCGGCGGGATTATCGCCGTGGTGCCGGATGTGGCCTCAATTGCGGTCTGGTCGCCGGGCCTGGACAAAATCGGTAACAGCCGTTTGGGCACCCGGGCGCTGGAGACACTGACCCGCCGCACAGGCTGGTCAGTCTTCGGCCGTTAGTGTCTGGCTTGTATTATGGTGCAGTACGAAATCACGCTTTCCCTGTCATCGGAAAAGCTGCTGCAGATCTACCGTGGTGCCGCTAACAGCGTGGTCACCCGCAGCCGCTGCGGCAAGGTCATCCGTTTGCCGGCCAGGCATCTGCTGCCGTTTCTGGATCAGACCGGAGTACACGGTCGTTTCCGTCTGACACTGGATGCGGACAAGCGCCTGACGGAAATCGTCCGTCTCAGCTAAGCGCGGGAAAACATGTATTCTGTTTGTTAAGGGTTTTTCCGGCGCTTATTGTCTTTTCTTTTATATCCATGCTTGCATTAATAAAGCCGCTGCCGGGGATGACCGGATGTGTCAGCCAAGCCCGGTCATAGCGGCTTTTCCCACATTATTGCCGGAATCATGCGTTTTTCCGACCCGCTTTCTTTGCATATATGAAATAGCAGCTGATCACTTCTGTATATGCCATAAAACCTAAACTTATCAGCCATCTGGGGATTTTTGCGCGATGCGTGACGGGGCTTCGGGCCGCGTTTTATCAGCAAGATCGGCGAAGATGGGTTTGCATTTGACGCAAAACTTTGCGCATATGAAACGCGATATGCAGAAAATCACCGATGTGCTGAATCAAAAAAGTGACGATGAAGCGGACCCGAAGGGGCGCGGTTCTGTGCCTCGCCAGCGTGTGCGCAAACCTCTGCCGGGCGAGAATCTGCGCGTGATCCGTCAGGCCCGCGGGCTGTCACTGATAAATGCGGCACGTTTGTGTGCGGTGTCTCCGGCGACCTTATCGCGCATCGAAAACGGCCTTATGTCGCCGACGTTTGATGTGATGACGCGCATCAGCGAGGGACTCGGGATTGCCGTCTATGACCTGATCCGCGAGCAGCCGGACGCGGCGGAAAAGAATCTGCGCGGCTGGTCCAGCCGCACCCGCCTGGGCACAGGCAGGCAGATCGAAACCGCCCAATACCGTTTTGAATTCCTTTGCGATGATGTGCTGGCCAAAACCTTCACCTTGCTGCGGGCCGAAGTGCTGTGCCGCACGCTCGATGAATTCGGCCCCTTTCAGTCGCATACCGGCCAGGAGCAGATCACGGTGCAGGACGGGACGGTCGAGGTCCACCTGCAACACTACAAGCCGCGTCTGTTGCACTGCGGTGATTCTCTGGCCTTCGATAGCACACTGGCACATGCGGTGATCGCGCCGGATGCGATTGCCACCGTGTTCTGGGTATTTGTTCCGGAGGCACGCCCGTGACTGCGCCGCATGTGTTGGTGATCGGCGCCGGGGTTATCGGTCTGCTTAATGCCTATGCGCTGGCCCGGCGTGGTGCCCGTGTGACCGTGGTCGACGCCCGCAGTGCCGCGGCCGAAGGTTGCAGCCACGCCAATGCCGGCGTTATTGCAGTCGGCCACGCCAAAGCCTGGGCTGCGCCGGCTGCCATCGGCAGCATATGGCGCGGTCTCGGCGGACGCGAACCGGGCTTGTGTATCAGCAAGCTGTCCGACCCGGCGTTGTGGCGCTGGGGTTTGCACTTCCTCACGCAATGCACCCCTGCGGCACACCGTGCGAACAGCGCCAAACTACAACGTCTGGCACGCTACAGCCGCGAATTGATGCGTGGCATCGACGCCGAACCCGGCCTGCAGGAGACGATGCGCCATGAGGGCGGTCTCTATCTGTTCCGTGATGAGGCGCAGTTTGCCGATCACACAAAGGCCCTGGGCGCGGCAGCGGACAGCGCGCAGCCGCAGATCAGTGTGCTGGACAACAGCGCCTTGTTGGCGCGCGAACCGGCCTTGCGCAATATGCCCGGCAAACTGGCCGGCGGACTATTCAGCACGGCCGATTCGGTCGGTGACTGCTATGGCTTTTGCACGGCAATGGCCGCCTATCTGCAAACGAATCCGGATGTGAATTTCCTGTTCGGCCGGGCGATTGACGGCTTTGACCGCAGCGGCGGGCGGGTCAGCGCTGTGCGTAGCGACGGCGCCACTATCGCGGCCGACGCCTTTGTGCTGGCCACCGGCACGCAGACGCCGCAGCTGACCCGCAGCCTCGGCTTTTCACCGCTGATTTATCCGGTAAAAGGCTACTCCGGCACCTGGCCGATCCGCGACCCGGCGCGTCTGCCGCGCCTGCCGTTTATTGATGAGAGTGCTTTGCTGTCGGTGGCGGTCTATGACACCCGCTTACGGGTCACCGCGCTGGCTGAATTCGCCGGGCAGGATGACCTTTCAATGCGCCCTGAAAGACTGGATCTGCTGCGCGATTATGTGGCAGCCAATTTCGGTGATGCCGTGGATACGGCAAGCGCCACCTTCTGGACCGGCCAAAGGCCGACCACACCGGCAGGACCGCCGTTTCTGGGGCGGATAAAGCGCTTTGATAATCTTTGGATTAATGCCGGTCACGGTCAGCTTGGCTGGACCATGGCCGCCGGTAGCGGTGAACTGCTTGCCGCTGCGATGTATGACGAAGAGCCGGCGCTGCGTGCAGTGTCATCCGCCGCCGGCTGGCTGGACAGGATTTAGGAGTCTTTTTTTGATGAGCAGCCCGCGTTTTATTTCTTACGATGCCGCCGCATCACGGGTGAGTTGGCCGGCAGCCGTGGCTGCGCTGCGCGACGGTCACAGGCTTGCAAAAGCGAGCGTTGAAGACGTGTTTCTCGGCCCAGCGCAAGGTTCATTGCTGAGCCGCAGTGCCTATATCGAAGGGCTGGGCTTCGGCGTGAAGTCCGTCACCGTGTTCGGCGCCAATCCGGCGGCCGGATTGCCCACGGTGCAGGGCGCGATGTGCGTGTTTGAACCGCAGCACGGACAGCTGACGGCCATGATTGACAGCAAGCTGGTCACGGAACTGAAAACCGCAGCCGATTCGGTGCTGGGGGCAAGTCTGCTGGCACGCCCGGACAGCCGCAGTCTGCTGATTGTCGGTGCCGGGACGGTGGCGCGCAGTCTGGTTCAGGCCTACACGGCCGTACTGCCCTCGATCCGCCGTGTGCGGGTCTGGGCGCGCCGCCCCGAACAGGCCCGGGCGCTGGTCAGTTCGCTGTCGCCGGACGGCGTGGATATAGCCGCGGTGACCGACCTGGCTGAGGCCGCACAGGAAGCCGATATTATTTCAAGTGCAACCATGGCACGTGAGCCGCTGCTGCACGGCGAGTGGATACGTCCCGGCACACATGTGGACCTGATCGGCGCATTCAAAGCCGATATGCGCGAGGCCGACGACGCGCTGATCGCCGGCAGTGCCCTGTTTGTCGATAGCCGCGACACCACCATCGGGCATATCGGTGAGTTGACGATCCCGATTGCCGCCGGGGTGATCAGCGCTGACTCGGTGCGTGCCGATTACTACGAGCTGATCGGCGCCGGTGCGCCCGGTCGTCCCGACGACAGCGCGGTGACCGTGCTGAAAAACGGCGGCGGCGCGCATCTGGATCTGATGATTGCCGACTATATCGCGCAGGCCATGGAGAACGCGGGATGAACAGGCCGGTGCTGCACACGACAAGCGGCAAAACGGCCGCACTGGTCAGGATGACGGGCAGTGGCCCGGGTGCGGCACGCCCCGGCCAGCCGGATAAGGCCCGCTTACTCAGCACATTTTACAAGCAGGGGTAAGTACGGGATGTCCGCCCTGAACTGCACCGCTGAATTTACGCATATTCGCAACGGCAAGGCTGAACAAGGGGGGACTCCTATTGGCTGATACGCAAATCAAGGATGCATTCGTTGAATTTGAACGGGTGCAAAAAAGCTACGACGGGGAAAACCTGGTCGTTAAAGATCTTAATCTGGCTCTGCCGAAAGGCGAGTTCCTCACCATGCTCGGGCCCTCGGGCTCGGGCAAAACCACCTGCCTGATGATGTTGGCCGGCTTTGAAACCGCCACCTACGGCGATATCCGGCTCGACGGTGTCTCCATCAATAATATCCCGCCGCATAAACGCGGCATCGGCATGGTCTTCCAGAACTATGCCCTGTTCCCGCATATGACGATTGCCGAAAATCTGGCTTTTCCGCTGGAAGTGCGCCGGATCGGCAAGTCCGAGCGCGAGAAAAAAGTCCGTCGTGCTCTGGATATGGTGGAAATGGGCGAGTTCGGCGGACGCCGTCCGGCGCAGTTATCCGGCGGACAGCAGCAACGGGTGGCGCTGGCGCGGGCATTGGTGTTCGAGCCGGAGCTGGTGCTGATGGATGAACCGCTGGGTGCGCTGGACAAGCAGTTGCGCGAGAAGATGCAGTTTGAAATCACCCATCTGGCCCATCAGCTGGGCATTACCACGGTCTATGTCACCCACGATCAGACCGAAGCGCTGACCATGTCGGACCGCGTGGCGGTGTTTGACGACGGGCGTATTCAGCAACTGGCACCGCCGGACCGGCTTTATGAAGCGCCGGAGAACAGTTTTGTGGCGCAGTTTATCGGCGAGAACAACACGCTCGAAGGCGTGGTCACCGAGATCCGGGGTCAGACCTGCGTTGTCAAGCTGGACGACGGCGAAGTCATCGACGCGGTGCCGGTCAATGTCAGTGCTGTCGGCGAGCGCACCCGTGTTTCGATCCGCCCGGAACGGGTCGAATACAACAAAGAACGCATGCAGGAAGGCGCGCATACGCTCAAGGCCAAAGTCCTCGAATTTATCTATATGGGCGATATTTTCCGCACCCGGCTGAGCGTGGCCGGTAATGACGAGTTCATTATCAAAACACGTAACGCACCGGATCAGGAGCGCCTGCGACCGGGGCAGGAAATTGAAATCGGCTGGATGGCAGAAGACTGCCGCGCGCTGGATGCCTGAACAGTACACACGTTTTATACCGGATTGGCAGCGCCCGGGCGCCAGTCTCCATTCTTCAAATCCGGGAAACCCAAGGGGGTTCACGATGAAACTCATTAAAACACTTTCGGCCACGGCGATGCTGGTCGCCACCGGCGGCCTCGCTATTGCCGATCACCATATGACCTCGGACATGACGCTGGTCAGCTGGGGCGGTGCCTATCAGGCAAGTCAGGTAGCGGCCTATGCGGAACCGTACAAGCTGATGAACGAAGGCGTCACCATTACCTGGGACGAAAGCTCCAATGAAGCGGTGGCCAAGCTACGCGCCATGAACGAAGCGGGCAATGTGACCTGGGACGTGGTTGATGTGGTCGCGGCCGATGCGCTGCGTCTGTGCGATGAAGGTCTGGCGCTGGAAATCGATCCTGACGAAGATCTCGCGGCAGCGCCTGACGGCACCTCCGCCGAAGAGGATTTCGGTGACTTGCTGGTCGGTGATTGCTTTATTCCGCAGATCGTTTACTCGACCACCTTTGGCTACCGTACCGATATGGTGCCCGAGGGCGTCGAGCCGCCTAACGATATCTGCGATGTCTTCGATCTGGAAAAATACCCGGGTATGCGGGCGCTGGAAAAACGTCCGATTAACAATGTTGAATGGGCGCTCTTGTGCGACGGTGTGGCCAAAGAAGATGTTTATGACGTGCTCGGTACCGAAGAAGGGCAGGAACAGGCCCTGGCCAAACTCGACACCATCCGCGACAGCGTAATCTGGTGGTCGGCCGGTGCCGATACGCCGCAGTTGCTGGCCGACGGTGAAGTCTTTATGGGTTCGACCTACAACGGTCGTTTGTTCTCCGCCATCGTTGAGCAGAAGCAGCCCATCGGCATGATGTGGGATGCGCAGGTGTTCGATCTGGATGGTTGGATTATTCCGGCCGGCCTGTCTGAAGAGCGTCTTGCCCGGGCCAAGGATTTTATCCTCTACGCCACCGACACACAGCGTCTTGCCGATCAGGCCAAGTACATCTCCTACGGTCCGGCCCGCGCGTCTTCCGCACCGTTGGTCAGTACCCATGCTGAGCTCGGTATAGAGATGGCACCGCATATGCCGACTGACCCGGAAAACAGCAAAAATACCTTCCTTTACAACTACGAGTTCTGGGCTGATTACCGCGACGATATCGACGCCAAGTTTCAGGCCTGGCTGGCTCAGTAACAAGCGCACAGAGGGCCGTTTACGGCCCTCTGTTTTTTCTCTGACCTATACAGAAAAAGGCGACGGACGGGTAAGCAAGCCATGACGGATACCGCACAAGAACCCATGCTGGCCGCGGATGGCCGGCCTCTCAAGCAAAGCCTGGCACGAGCCCTGCGCCGGCAGAAAACCCGCGCGCTGCTGATGATCGCGCCGCTGCTGTTGTTTGTCATGCTGACCTTTGTCATCCCGATCCTGTCCATGCTGATGCGTTCGGTTGAAAACGCGATTGTCCCGGACACCCTGCCGGGTACGGTGGCGGCCCTGTCCGCCTGGGATGCATCAAGTGGCCGGGCACCCGATGAGGTGGTCTACCGCCATCTGTTTATCGATTTATTCAAAGCTGCAGAGGCCAAGGAACATACCAAGCTTGGCACGCGGCTCAATTACGAACAAACCGGCCAGTCCTCACTGTTCCGCACCAGCGGACGCAAACTCGATGATCTGGCCGAACCCTATCAGGATGCCATCGAAGACATCAGCCCGGACTTCAAAGAGGCGGCGTTCTGGTACGAACTGATGTCCGGCGAAGACGGCAGCGCACTGCTGGCACAGCGCCGTGATCTGTGGAACGCGCTGGTCGGTGAAGAGCTCAGCGGCGAGGCCGGTTTTATGCCATCGGCGCAGATCGCGCAGTTGCTGCCCTGGACTGCCCGCGCCTATACGGATTTTGCGCTGTGGAGCGCGCTGGTGAAAAACGACACGGTCGCCGAAGAAAGACCCTGGGAAGCGGTCTACGCGGCCCTGGCGATGGATCTGGAGGACCCGGCCAAACGGCAGGCCATCGCCGATTACGACGGTGCGGGCGCGGCGCAGTTGCAGGCCCTGGCCGCCGCGCAGAGCGACCTGCCGGCGGTCCGCTTACGTGAAGGCTTTATTGAGCTGAACCGCAGTTGGGGCGAGCCGCGGATCTGGACCACGATTAAACTCTATTCGCCGCGCTATACACCGGGCTATTTCCTCAATGCGGTGGATATGCAACTCAGTCCCGATGGCGCTGAGGCCAAGCCGGAGAATCAGCAGATCTATACCCAGCTGTTCAAGCGCACGCTGATTATGGCGCTGATTATTACCGGCAGTTGTATTTTACTGGGCTATCCGGTGGCCTGGATTCTGGCCAATCTGCCGGCCCGCACGGCTAATGTGCTGATGATTCTGGTCTTGCTGCCGTTCTGGACTTCGCTGCTGGTGCGCACTTCGGCCTGGAAGGTTTTGCTGCAGCAGCAGGGCGTGATTAACGAGATCCTGGTCTGGCTGGGCTTTGTTGATGACGCAAACCGGTTGGTGCTGATGAACAATGCCACCGGTACGGTTATCGCCATGACCCATATTCTGCTGCCGTTTATGATTCTGCCGCTTTACTCGGTGATGAAAACCATACCGCCGAGCTATCTGCGCGCGGCCAAATCGCTGGGTGCGACCAACTGGACGGCGTTCCGGCGGGTTTATTTCCCGCAGTCGGTGCCGGGCATCGGGGCCGGCTCGATTCTGGTTTTTATTCTTGCGATCGGTTATTACATCACGCCCGAAATTGTCGGCGGAACCAGCGGCGTATTTATCTCCAACCGGATCGCCTATCACATATCCAGTTCCCTGAACTGGGGGCTGGCCGCCGCGCTCGGCACTATTTTGCTGGTGGTGGTGCTGGCCTTGTATTGGCTGTATGACCGCATTGTCGGCATTGATAACGTGAAGTTGGGAGGCTGAGCGCATGAACGCATCGATTAAAAGGCCTGATCTGTACCGCTTCACCATGCCGATTGTGGCTGTGATGGGCGCCTTATTCGGCTTTGTCACCGGCAAGATTTTCGACAGTCCCGTGCTTGGCTTAATACTCGGCGCCTTGATCGGGGCGGGCTTGTCGGTGGTGCTGGCGCGCTTTGCACGGACAAAGCGTTGGAAGATCATCGGCGCCAGCGGTTTGGTGTTTGCTCTGACCGGGCTGCTTGCCGGCGGGGTAGGCGGTCTGTTCGGCGGGCTTGTGACCGGGCTGGCGCTGAGTTGGTTTGCGCACTGGGTCGGCAGCGGCCGCTACCGTGCCGGTGTGCCGGTCTATTACAGCAAGGCGCAGGTGCTCTGGCACAGTGTGTTTTTGTTTATCTGCGCGTTTGTGTTTTTCTTTCTGGTCGCTCCACTGGTGCCGGTGATCTGGCTGAGTTTTAATGCCGAGCAGTTCTTTACCTTTACCCCGGAAATGCTCAGTTTCAAGGCCGAGGGTTACAGTTTGCGCCACTACCGGGATTTTCTCGGTACCGAAGAGTGGATGGTGCCGCTGAAGAACTCCCTGATTATCGCGCCGATCGCGACGCTGATTTCGGTCACGCTGGGAACCCTGGCGGCCATCGGTCTGAGCCAGTCACATGTGCCCGGGCGGCGTGCGATTATGGCCATTCTGATTTCGCCGATGATTGTGCCGCTGATTATTTCGGCCACCGGCATGTTCTTTTTCTACGCGCCGCTGGGCAACTGGCTGGAACTGAATCTGGGCCTGAATCAGGCTTTTGTGGGCTTTGTTAAAGTCATACTCGCGCACGCCGTGCTGGGCATTCCTTTTGTGATTATCACGGTCACGGCGACACTGGTCGGCTTTGACCGTTCACTGACCCGCGCGGCGGCCAGCATGGGTGCCGATCCGGTGACGACGTTTTTCCGCGTGCAGATGCCCCTGATTCTGCCGGGCGTGATTTCCGGGGCTTTGTTTGCATTTATCACCTCATTTGATGAGGTGGTCGTGGTCTTGTTTGTCGGCTCGGCCCGGCAGCAGACGCTGCCGTGGCAGATGTTTACCGGTCTGCGTGAACAGATTTCGCCGACGATTCTGGCCGCGGCGACCATTCTGGTCGGCGTATCCATTCTGCTGCTGACCGTGCTGGAGCTCCTGCGCCGCCGCTCGGAACGGCTGCGTGGCATGAGTCCGGGCTAGCGTACTGCTAGCCCGTCTGCGTGTTGTGCCGGCGGCGAAGCAGGTATTTCTCGGCCTCGACCAGAAACAGGACCGAGCTGGCCACCAGGGTGCTGCTGATCCAGTCAGTCAGGCTGATGGCGCTGCTGCCGAAGAGTAATTGCAAGGCTGGCAGATAGGTAAAGGCCAACTGGAACAGGAGTAGAACTGCGATGGCCAGCAGCACCGGGCGGTTACCGGTCAGGCCGCGCAGATTCAGCACCGGCGCGGTGATATAGCGCGAGTTAAAGAGATAGAAAATCTCAAATAAGACAAGCGTGTTGACCGCGATCGTGCGCGCCTGATCCAGGGCAATTCCTCTGTCCAGTGCGTACAGATAAAGCCCGAAGGTGCCGAGCATCAGAACTACCGAGACAAAGCCGATACGCCAGATCAGATGTCGGTTGAGCAGAGGCGCGTCCGGTGTCCGTGGCGGCCGCTGCATGACATCGGTTTCGGCCGGTTCAAAAGCCAGTGCCAGCGCCAGGGTCACCGCAGTGATCATATTCACCCACAGAATCTGCACCGGTGTCAGCGGCAGCTCGCTGAAGCCGAACAGGATGGCAGCGAGTATGATCAGCGCTTCGCCGCCGTTGGTCGGCAGGATAAATAAAATCGCTTTGCGCAGATTGTCGTAGACGGTGCGACCTTCTTCCACGGCGTGGCCGATGGAGGCAAAGTTGTCGTCGGCCAGCACCATCTCGGCCGCTTCCTTGGCCGCTTCCGTGCCGTTGCGGCCCATGGCGGTGCCCACATCGGCGCGTTTCAGTGCCGGCGCATCATTGACGCCGTCGCCGGTCATGGCGACGATCAGACCGTGTGCCTGGAGTAATTTGACCAGCCGGAGTTTATGTTCCGGGGTCACCCGTGCATAAACATCGACGTCGGTGACTTCTGCGCTGAGCGCGCTGTCGTCCAGTTCATCGAGTTGTTGTCCGCTCAGTGCCCGCCGGTGATTTTGCAGATTCAGTTGCCCGGCGATGGACAAGGCAGTCGCGGCATGGTCGCCGGTAATCATCTTGACCCGGATACCGGCCTGATGACAGCGTTCGATGGCTGCGATGGCTTCCTCGCGGGGTGGATCGAGCAGGCCCACCAGACCTTGTAATACAAGGCCGGATTGTACTTCCTCAAACTGCAGCGCGCTGCATTCGGCGCGTCGGGTGTGGCTGGCGATGGCCAGAATGCGCTGGCCTTTGGCTGCCATGGCGTCGATTTTTTCCAGCCAGACCTCACGCTGCAGTGGCTGCGGCCCGTCGGCCGTGGCCTGCTGCTCACACATATCGAGTATCCGTTCGGGTGCGCCCTTGACCACCAGCAGTGCGGCATCCTTGTCACGGTGCAGGCTCGCCATAAACTTGTGTGACGAATCGAAGGGAATGACATCGAGGCGCGGGTGCCGCTGACGTTCTGCGTTGGTATCCAGACCGGCTTTGATGGCGGCAATGCAGAGCGCGCCTTCGAGCGGATCGCCGTGTACTTTCCAGCTTTCGCCATCGCGTTCAAGCGCGGTGTCGTTACAGAGTACGCCTGCACGCAGTAGTGTCGTGACTGTGCTGTCGGGTTCGCCCGAAAGTCGTCCGTCAACCCGACTGAGTGAGCCGCTCACGTCATAACCGGTGCCGCTCAGCTCATAGTCGGCCTGTGCGGTGGCGATACTGCGTACGGTCAGCTCATTGCGGGTCAGGGTGCCGGTCTTGTCAGAACAGATGACTGATACCGCGCCGAGGGTTTCGACCGCCGGTAACTTGCGGATAATGGCGTTACGCCGTGCCATGCGTTGTACGCCGAGCGCCAGCGTGATGGTCATAATCGCCGGCAGTCCTTCGGGGATGGCGGCGACGGCAAGACTGACCGAGGCCAGAAACATCTCATCAGCACCGTAACCGCGCAGCCAGACACCGAGCGCGAAAGTCAGTGCGGCTATGGCCAGAATCGCCGCGGTCAGGCGGTTGCCGAAGTGCGCCATCTGCCGCAGCAGCGGTGTGGTGACCTTGTCCACGCCGGAGACCAGCCGGCTGATATGGCCGAGCTCCGTTGCGGCACCGGTGGCCACGACCACGCCACGGCCCTGACCGCGTGTCACCAGTGTGCCCGAATAGGCCATGCAACTGCGGTCGCCGAGTACCGTGCCGGCCGCCAGCGCGGCGGCCTGTTTGGCGACCGCGAGCGATTCGCCGGTCAGGGCCGATTCCTGAATTTGCAAGCCGTTCACCTTCAGCAGACGCAGATCCGCCGGCACCCGGTCGCCCGGCTGCAGCAGCACAATATCGCCGGGTACCAGCGATTCAGCATCCACCGAAACCTGCTTGCCGTCGCGCATCACCAGCGCCGTGGGGGATAGCATCCGGCCGATGGCGCGCAGGGCGTTCTCGGCCTTGCCTTCCTGCAGAAAGCCGATAATCGCATTGACCAGCACCACACCGAAGATAACCGCCGAATCGATAGCGTGACCGAGGAGCAGGGTGATCAGACCGGCGCCGATCAGGACGTAGATCAGGACATTGTGAAACTGTTCCAGAAACCGCATCAGCGGGCTGTGGGACTTGGCTTGCGGGAGGCGGTTGGGGCCGTGTTCGGCCAGCCGTTGCGTGGCTGCCGCGCTGTTGAGGCCGTCTGTGCTGCTGTCCAACGCGGCCAGCAAATCCTCCGGTGTTTGCGTATGCCAGACCGGTGGCGGCGTGGCACTGTCGTGTTGGGGGGAAGGGCGCTGCTTGTGCATGATCGTTCTCCGCGGGTCAGACCCGTTACGTACAAACACTATGGGCTTGCTATTGAGCATAGTGTCTGTGTGTTCAAGAACGCGATGACCGGAGTCAAAACTGTAGGTGCCGGCATGCAGGCGACTGGCGGTGCTTGATCAGGCTTTGGCAGGTCGCGGCTATAGCCGCTCCTACAGCGGTTGCGGTGGGTATTGTAGGAGCCTGCATGCAGGCGACCGACGGGGCTTGGTCGGGCTTTGGCGGGTCGCGGCTATAGCCGCTCCTACAGCGGTTGCGGTGTGTTGTAGGAGCCTGCATGCAGGCGACCGACGGTGCGTGATCAGGCTTTGGCGGGTCGCGGCTATAGCCGCTCCTACAGCGGTTGAGGTGTGTGTTGTAGGAGCCTGCATGCAGGCGACCGGCGGGGCTTGATCGGGCTTTGGCGGGTCGCGGCTATAGCCGCTCCTACAGCGGTTGAGGTGGGTGTTGTAGGAGCCTGCATGCAGGCGACCGGCGGGGCTTGATCGGGCTTTGGCGGGTCGCGGCCATGGCCGCTCCTACCGCGGTTGAGGTGGGTGTTGTAGGAGCCTGTATACAGGCGACTGACGGTGCTGGATCGGGCTTTGGCGGGTCGCGGCTATAGCCGCTCCTACAGGGATTGCAGTGGGTGTTGTAGGAGCCTGTATACAGGCGACCGACGGTGCTGGATCGGGCTTTGGCGGGTCGCGGCTATAGCCGCTCCTACAGGGCGACTGGTGCAATGTCTATGGCCGCGCCTACAGGCGGCGTGTTTGCCACCAGAGCAGCAGTCCGGCACCGATAATCAAGGTGGCACCGGCGAGGAAGAAGATGTCCAGCGAGTCACCCAGCCAGATTACGCTGAACACGGTTGCCGCAACGACCTGGGCGTTGAGCCAGGGCGAGAGTTCGGCGGCCGGTTGCAGGCGGTAGGCTTCGATAAAAAGAAAGTGGCCGGAGGCGCCGAGCAGGCCCATGAAAATCAGTGTCAGCCATTGCATCGGCGTCGGCGCGATCCAGACAAAGGGCACAATCAGGCTCAGCAGCACGGCACCGACCACGGCGGAGTAAAACAGCGAGGTGCGATTGGAATCCACGGCCGAGACTTTGCGTGTGAGCAGAAAATACAAGGCCAGAACCGTCGCGGCGAACAATGTCAGCAAGAGCCCGGGCTGGAACTGCCCGAATCCCGGTCGGATGATGATCAGTACGCCGAGAAAGCCCAGCACCACGGCGATCAGATGCTGGCGGGTGATGCGTTCGCCGAGCAGAGTGCCGGCCAGCAGTGTGACGATAATCGGTGCCAGATACATGATGGCGGTGGCTTCGGCCAGTGAGATGCTCATCAGGGCGATGTAGAGGGTGCTGTTGACGCCGGCCATACACAGTCCGCGGACCAGCTGCGTTCGTGGGGCACGGGTCTGAAAAACCTGCTTCTGGCCGGTCGCGGCAAACAAAATCACCATAATCAGGGTATGAAAGAAAAAACGTGCCCAGGTCACCTGCAGCGGCGGCAGATCCTGCATGAGGATTTTGGCGATGGAGTCCATGCCGGCCCGGCGAGGATGGTGCAACCGCTGACAATCAGCAGGACGGCAAAGGCGAAGCGGTTCGGCGGCATGGGTCAGGCGTCGGTGAATTCGGGAGCGTCAGTGTAGTGGAGCGGCCATCGCTGGGGAAGCACGGCGCGGTTGCTGTGCCGGTGTTATTGAACTTCCCGCGGGCGCCGGTCTCGAATGAGCCGTAAGGCCGGTTATGCCGCTGCGGGTGCGGGGCGGCAGCCGGCCTTTAGCTGTCGGTGCCGGGCGACCGGTGCCGTGACAATCATAAAAAGGGGAGCACTATGAAACGATCCATTCTGAGCGCGTTGGCGTTGTGTTTATTTGCCGTGCAGGCGCTGGCGGCGGAAGGCATGGTCAATGTCCGCAGCAGCCATAGCGTGAATGACACGGCTGATCGTCTGGAGTCGGTACTGAAGGAAAAAGGCATGACGGTGATGAATCGGGTCCGTCATTCGGAGTCAGCGGAAAAGGCCGGCATTGAACTGCGCGATACGCAGTTGCTGATTTTCGGCAATCCCAAGGTCGGCAGTCCGTTGATGCAGTGTCAGCAGACGGTGGCCCTGGATCTGCCGCAGAAAGCCCTGATCTGGCAGGACGAAGAGGATGTGGTCTGGGTCTCGTATAACGATCCGCAGTATCTGGTCTCACGCCACGGCATCGAGGGCTGTGACGAGGTGATCGCCAAGGTCAGCAATGCCCTGGCGGCGTTTGCCAAGGCAGCGGCCGGCGAGTAAGGCTCGGGACCGGGCTTATTGCCCGGTCTCCTCCGCGTCGTTTTTCTTTGCCGGGGTTTCTGTCGGCGTCCAGCCACGGCTGCTGTGTGCGGAAAACTGCGTGCGGTCGGACTCGAGCATGCTGCTGAGGGTTTTTCCGTGTTCGCGGGCGCGGGCCAGAATGGCTTTGTTTTCCGAGATCGATTGATGCTCGTCCCACTCCCCGTAAAGGTCATTCAGGCCGACTTCATCGTGATGACGGAACGCGGTGGCCATTTTCTCGACCCGGTAGGGGTGAAGTCCGAGTGCTTTGAGGACTTCCTTGCCGGTACTCAGCGAGGCATCGAAAAGCTCGCGCACGGCCACGTCGACTCCGGCCTGCCGGAGCAGATACAGGTGGTTGACGTCATAGGCACGGGCCAGCACTTTGACGTGCGGGTAGTTGCGCTTGATAAAGCGGGTCATCTCCACCGCGCGCTGCCTGTCGTCAATGGCGATCACCACCGCTTTGGCGCTTTCAACACCGGCGGCGATCAGCAGATCCGGCCGTGAGGCATCGCCGTAGAAAGAGTGAATGCCGAACTTGCCAAGCATATCAATCATGGCAATTTCATAGTCCAGCACAACGGTTTTCACGCCGCTGGCCATCAGCAGACGATTGACCACCTGGCCGAAGCGTCCGCTGCCGGCCACGATCACCTCGCCGTGCGTGTCGATCGGGCCGCTCTCTTTGGCCTTGGTCTTGGCCGGCAAACTCTGCGCGAAGCGGTCATAGATCAGGAACAAGCCCGGCGTGAGCAGCATCGACAGCGCTACCACCAGCGACAGCTTGGACAAGAGTTCCGCCGGTAAGGCGTTGATCTGCTGACTGAAACTGAGCAACACAAAACCGAACTCACCGGCTTGCGCCAGACTCAGCGTCAGCAGCCAGCGGCTGCGCGAAGGCAGGCCGAAGAGCAGGCCCAGCAGATACAGCACGCCGCCTTTCAGGATAATCACTGCTACGGTCAGCGCCATAATCCTGGCGAAATCATCAAACAGCACGGCGAAGTCGATACCGGCCCCGACCGTGATAAAAAACAGCCCGAGCAGCAGCCCTTTGAAAGGTTCTATGTCCGATTCCAGCTCATGACGGAATTCGCTGTTGGCCAGTACCATCCCGGCCAGGAAGGTCCCCAGTGCCGGTGACAGTTCGACCAGGGTCATTAGCAGGGCGATCCCTATGACCAGCAACAGGGCGAAGGCCGTAAAAATCTCCCGTAAACGCGAGCTGGCGATATAGCGGAACAGCGGCCGCGCCATATAGTGCCCGCCGACCAGCACCAGACCAATGGCGGCCAGCATCACGGCGCCACGTTCTGCGCCGTTCAGGTTGGCCACCAGTGTGAAGCTTTCGTGGCTTGCCGCCCCGGCTGCCGGTTCACCGCTGACCGCCACGGCCAGCAGCGGGATCACTGCCAGCATGGGAATGACCGCCAGATCCTGAAACAACAGCACGGAAAAGGCTGTGCGGCCGCCTTCGCTGTCGTTAAGGCCTTTTTCGCTCAGGGTCTGCAGCACGATGGCGGTGGAGGAAAGCGACAGAATCATGCCGATGGTCAGCGCGGTCTCCCAGGGTTGTTTGAGCAACATGCCAAGCCCGGTGATCAATGCGCTGGTCAGCACCACCTGCAAACCACCCAGACCGAACAAGCGGTGCCGCATTTCCCATAGTAGCCGGGGTTGTAGTTCCAGACCGACCAGAAACAGCATCATCACCACGCCGAACTCAGCGACGTGTTGTATTGCCTGGGTTTCGGAACCGACCAGTCCGCTGACCGGCCCGATGACAATACCGGCAAGCAGATAACCCAATACTGACCCCAGGCCGAGGCGCTTGGCCAGCGGCACCGCGATCACGGCGGCACAAAGATAGATAAAAGCCTGAAACAGGGCGCCGGTCATGTCTTAGTGTTCCTTTTCCTGTTGGTGGAGTGCCTCGTTAAGCAGGGGCAGATCCTGTAGCGACGAAATGGGCAGCTCGTGCCTGGTCAGCGCCCTGAGCAAACGCGTCCAGTCGCTCACGTGGCTGGCGATACGGCCTTCCTCGGGCGCGGTCCGTGAACCGAACAGAGCGAACGGCGGCAGATACTGCATGCCGCACAAGGTGGCCATATGCTCCAGTGGCATCAGCAACTCGCGCAGGCTTTTGTTGCGTCCTTCGCCGGACTTGTAGGCCGAGGCCAGACCGCCCGCCGTGACCGCGCAAAGGAACAGCTTGTCATGCAAGGCGTCGCCGTCCTGGCCGTAGGCAAAACCGTATTCAAGCACCAGATCCTGCCATTCCTTAAGGATTGACGGGGTGGAGTACCAATACAGCGGAAACTGAAAGATCACCACATCATGCTCGCGCAGCCGTGCCTGCTCGGCGTCGATATCGATGGCAAAGTCCGGATAGTGGGCGTACAGGTCAATCAAGGTCACGCCCGGCAAATGCGCGGCGGCGCGCAACATCGGTCGGTTCGCCTGAGAGCGGTGCGGTGCGGGATGGGCAAACAGGATTAAAACTTTTTGTGGTGCCGGCACATTCGTGGTGTTGGCGGTAGATGGCATGAACTGTCCTGCTGGGGCGGAAAATACAAGAAAACCGGAAAATTAGCAGATTTTTGCTGAGGAGGGATTTGCGATCCTGCCATGCGCGGTCGGAGGGTGCACAAAATGATACAAATCCGGCGCGCATTGTACTGGTGTTTTTGTCATTAAGGTGAAAATGTAGGTCAGAGTGATGTCAGCATCGCCGATGCCGTGACCGGTTTGCTCAGGGTCTGCAGCCGGTGAACACAGAATAAACCTAAAGACTGTGGATTACTCGACATTCCGGAAAGCGTAGCCGGTATTTGACAGGCGGCCGGTTCATGATAGCCGGAATCGATTTTCCGGTAAAACTGGCAGAAAGCCCTTGTGCAACAGTAACAAACAATCCGAACTTACAGCGCAAGTGCATCGCTGCTGGGATTCGCTGAATCCGTGGTTGGCGGCCTGGGAAGCCCTGCTCGGGCGGAGTGCTTATGCCAGTGTATACAGCACCTACGATTTCTGCCGGCTGGGCTGGGACGCCTATCACCGGCATGAGTCACGCCTTTTTATCGTGACTATGCATGATGCGGATGCGCTGGTGGCGGTTTTGCCGATGCGGCTGGAGGACAGCCGGGTTGCCGGTATCGCCCACACGCGCCTGTTGCCGGTACATTTGCAGGAAGTGGATAAACCCTATCCGCTGATTGCGGCCGGCTACGAAATCGCTGTCTGGCGCAGTTTCGCTGCCACCTTGCTGGCGCACCGGCAGGAGTGGGATATCGTCAACTGGCCTGAGCTGCCGGATGACCTGCCCGGGGTGAGCGAGTTGCGCCGCGCTTTGGCCGGACAGGCGTGGATCCGTGTTGAGACACGCCCCGATGCGGCCGGTCCACTGGTTGACCTGAACCAGTGCCGCGAGGCTTTCCAGGCGCGTCACCGGCGCTACCGGCGGGCCCTGAGGCGTATCCGCAAACAATGCAAAGGGCCGCTGCGGCTGGCGCTGTACAGCCGGCCCGAAGAGATGGATGAGGCGCTGGCCCTGTTTATCCGGGTTGAAGACAGAAGCTGGAAAGCCGGTTGCATCGGTGTTAACCGCAATGCCCGTGCTCGCCGCTTTCATGAACAACTGACTCAGGCATTGGCGAAACGGGGCCGGATTGTGATCGCGATCCTGTTTGACGGTGAGCGTCCGGTCTCAGGTGAGATTGCTTACCTGTGCGCTGAGCGGGTGTTTTTCAGTCACGGGGCGTTTGATCAGGACTATGCAGCGCTTTCCCCGGGCAAGATCAGCACCGGACTGTTTCTCACGGAGTTCCTTGGCAGCGGGTACCGCTGGGGGGATTTTCTGGCCGGCTTTGCCGATTATCTGATGCCCTGGTCGGACCGCACGGTCACTACCACCGAGCTGTTTATTTACCAGCTCCGTCCGGCGCTGACGGTGCTTTGGGCCTGGCGCAAACTGGGTTTACGCCGGCGTGCGGCAGGCTTTCTGCAGCGCTGGCGTGCGGCCGATACCTGTAAGCCGGCGGTGTCCTGATGGCCGGCTCATCCATCGAAATCCGCATCTATGCTGCTGCCGACGCCGCTGAGATCTGTGTCGCAAGCTGGGATGCGCTGGCCGAAGAGGCGATGCTGGCTAATCCGTTTTACGCCTCCTGGAATCTGTTGCCGGCCTTGCGTTATCTGAGCGGCGGGCGGAAGGTTGATGTGCTCACCGCCTGGCAGGACGGGGTGTTAGCGGGACTGGTGCCGGTGCACTACCGCTTGCGTTTGCGGGGCCTGACCGTGGCGTCGGTCTGGAAGCACAGCGAGTGCTACCAGACCATGCCGCTTCTGCGCAGCGAGGCGGTCTGGACAGCCATGCTGGACGGCTTGTGGCGTGAGCGCGGCGTGCGGGTACTGCATAACTCAACTCAGGCCGGCATGCCGCTTTGCCTGCACGATAAACAGCATATTGTCCGTCTGCGCTACCGGCGGCCCCTGTTGCAGGCCGGTCAGTCCTACCGGCAGCTTCAGGCGCATTGGAAAGGCAAGGTCCGGCGTGAGCGCCAGCGCCTGGAACGGCGTTTCTTTGAGAATGACAGCGCCGTATACAGCAACCACAAAGCCGATGCGGTGGCCCGTTTGGAGCAGTATATCCGCCTGGAAGCACAGGGCTGGAAGGGCCTCAGTGGCAGTGCCATTGCACAGAATGAATCGCTATGTGCCTATTATCGCGCCATGGCACAGGCTGCCGGGGCGCGGTCTGCGATTGAGGTTCAGTGTCTGGCGCGT
Organism: Granulosicoccaceae sp. 1_MG-2023; assembly: GCA_030546905.1. GTDB lineage: Bacteria > Pseudomonadota > Gammaproteobacteria > Granulosicoccales > Granulosicoccaceae > UBA7957. The sequence continues at coordinate 135,545 of JAUOPI010000011.1, forward strand.
GACGGGCAAGCGGCGGCCATGTCAATACGCTTGCTTAGCGGTGTCACGGCGTATGAGATCAAAACCTCCTTCGACAGCAATCAGATCAGTCTGGCGCCGGGGGTTGTACTGGAGTTGCAGAATATGCGTGCGCTCTGTGAAAGAGAGGATCTGCAACGGGCCGATAGCTGTACCAATCCCAACAATGCACTGATAACGCAACTCTGGGATGACTCACTTGCGGTCTATAACAGTGTGTATTTTGCGCCCGGGCGCGTCGCCGCTTTGCTGCGACGGTTCTTGTCCGGCTACTTTTATCTCAAGGCCCTGAAGCACCGTGTGCGGGCATGGCGGCCCGGCCGGCCGAACAGCTTCACGGCTGGCGCAAAGTCCGATGGCCGCTGAGCCCGGCCCGGCAGTCCGTCCGGTCTGGCGCGCCTGGCAGGATTGTTATGCGCTATTGAATCCGGCCCAGCGCAGTGAGGTCCGGCGTTGGCTTGTTGTATCCCTGCTGGGGCGGATACTGGTGGCCTTCGGGGTGATCTCGGTGATGCCGTTTGTGGCGCTGATTTCGTCCCCTGAGAGTCTGCACAGCCACCCGGTACTGCGCGAGGCCTACCTTTTCAGTGGCCTCGGGAGCTACCAGTCCTTCCTGCTGCTGGTCGGCGGCATGACCGTCGCATACTATCTCTTGACCGCTGTGTTTACCTGTTTTGAGGTCTGGTATGGCAGCCGCCTGTCAAACAGGCTGGAACGGGATTTCTCCAGCGCGTTATACAACGGCACCTTATACCAGCCCTACGAAACGCATCTGCGTCAGGACAGTGCCGAGCAGTTTGAGCTGATTAGCGATCAGGCCGGGGGCACAATCGTCGGTGTGCTCGTCAACGGTATCGAGATTCTCTCGAATTTAGTCCTGGCCTGTATTATTACCCTGCTGCTGATGCTGGTGAACTTCAAGGCCGCGATCAGCGCGGCGCTGGTACTGGCCCTGGCATATACATTCATTCATCTGGCGTTTGCCCCGGCGATTGAATCGCACGGGCGCCGTCTGCACCAGAACAAAGTCAGGCTGCTGGGTCTGGTTCGCGAAACGCTGGCGGGTATCCGCGAGATCAAGACCTATCATGCCGAAGCAGGCTATGCGAGGCTTTTCCGGCAACTGGCATCGGCCAATGCGCGATTGCGCACCACGCACGCCTTGCTCGACTTCGTACCGCGACAGATGCTTGAGGCGCTGGTGTTTGTCGGCATTGTGGCTTTTGCCTTGCTGAGTATGCGCTTTGCGTCGGAACCGGGACGGGTTTTGCCCCTGATCGCGCTTTATGCACTGGCGGCCTACCGTTTGATTCCTACCTTGCGTGAAATCTACGCCGGTCTGGAGATGGTGAACTTTGCCAAACATCGTGTCGCCATACTGCAAGCCAGACACAAAGCGATCCGGGAACCCCGGTCGTCCACAGAGGTGGCATTGCCACTGGACGGTGAACCGCTGTTGCGTATGCAACATATCAGCTATACCTACCCGGGTGAGCCGGAACCGGTGCTGCGTGATATTAATCTGACTTTGCAGCGCAAGCGGATTTATGCGCTGACCGGCCCCTCCGGTTCAGGGAAGTCCACTCTGATCGATTTACTGGTCGGTTTGTTAACACCACAACAGGGCAGTATTTGTGTCGCCGGACGGGTCTTGCAGTATGAAGATATTCCGGGCTGGCAAAAACATATTGCCTATATCTCTCAGACCATCACGCTGTTCGACGGCAGCCTGGCAGCCAATATCGCCATGCAGGAGGCCACAGCGCAGATCGATAAGGCAAGACTGCAACGCGTTTGTGCGCAGGCGCATCTGAGTGAGTTTATCGAAGCGCTGCCGCAGGGCTTGCAGACGCGCGTGTCGGCCGACGGAAAACAGCTCAGCGGCGGGCAGCTGCGCCGGCTCGGTATTGCGCGGGCGCTTTACCGGCAGCCGCAGTTGCTGATTCTGGATGAGTCCCTGAATGAATTGGAAAGCGGCACGCAGCAGGGGATATTGCAGATGATCCGTGAGCTTGAAGGCCTGACCGTATTGATTGTCAGTCACGACCCGCGTGTGTTGGCCATGTGTGACGAACGTATCGCGCTGAGAGGAAACGGATGAAGCTCAGAAATGCGTCCCTGCGCGCGTATCTGCGTGAGCATCCCTGGGCATTGCGCTTTGTGCGTGTACGCTGGTTCAGGCACAAGCATGTATTACGCGCGATAGAGCACCGCTGCTTTGCGCCGGCCATGCGCTCTGACGACACCAAACTCTGGCGTATCGCCAATAATCCCGGCATCTGGACCTATCTGATTTATGACGGGCCTAAGCCTGTCGGCTATATCTGCGGCATGCCGTTGGAGCACCCGAACTGCCCCTATGATCCGGTGCTTGACCCGCCACAGGGCTGGCAGCAACACAACACGCTGTACATCGACAATATTGCAATTGTGCCGGAGTACCGCGGCACGCAGGCCCTGAATTTCATGTTCGATGCCTACACCTGTTTCGTCAACCGCAAGGGCTACAGCCGCTGCACCGCCCATGCCCGCCGCGCCAACGGACTGAGTTTGTATCTGCAACGCAGAATGGGCTTTGAATGCCTCGCGCATTGCCGCAACTGGTGTGAAACCGGTGAGGATTTTGACTACCTGCGCCTGCAAATGACACCGCAACGCGTACCCGGTGTGTGTGCTGTCGCGCTCAGCGATGCGGTGCGTCGTTTGTTTGCCGGTAGTGTGATTGAGCGGCGATTCCGGCGCAGCGGGAATGTGTAGGAGCCTGTATACAGGCGACCTGCGGGGTAGCGGTTGGCGCCGTTAGTCGCGGCTATAGCCGCTCCTACAGGTGTGTGCTGTAGGAGCCTGTACACAGGCGACCTGCGGGGTATCGGTCGGTGCCGTCAGTCGCGGCTATAGCCGCTCCCACAGGTGTGTTCTGTAGGAGCCTGCATGCAGGCGACCGGCGGAGCTTCGGTCGGCGCCGTTAGTCGCGGCTATAGCCGCTCCTACAGGTGTGTTCTGTAGGAGCCTGCACGCAGGCGACCTGCGGAGTTTCGGTTGGTGCCGTTAGTCGCGGCTATAGCCGCTCCCACAGGTGTGTGCTGTAGGAGCCTGTATACAGG
>JAUOPI010000012.1 GCA_030546905.1 Granulosicoccaceae sp. 1_MG-2023
TGCCGACACTGCTTCCGCAGGTCGGCAAGGCCTTTCTCTCTCCCTCTCTATTCTTTTATTTGCAGCCAGCGGCGGCGGGGTGGTGAGTGCTGTCTGCAGTGAAGCACAGCCACAACCGGGCGCCTTGCCGCTTGCTGTTGATTGCGTCTGTCTCTATCATATGCAAAACAATGCATATGAAGCCCGTCGCCGCCACAACGACAAAGAGACTTAAACATGCGAAATGCCCGACAATGTGTCGCCAACTTGTGTGCTTACAGCCATTTATGGCGGATGTTCCGCGAGCGCAAGCTGCCGGATTCCGCCAAACCTGGGCTGACCGTCGCGCTGCTGGGACTGTTTTGTCCTTTTTTCTGGATAGCCCTTTTAAGCGGGGCAAGCCGCGAGGAGCTGATTTTTCACGCCTGCCACTCCGGGCTGGTGTTTTGTATCGGCATACTCCTGATGCTAAAAGGGCTCAGTCAGGGCAGGGCGTAGGCCGGTTTTTTACTGGGTCCAGGCGTTGGACAGGGCTTCGGCTTGAAGTGTGCGGGGAAGGCTGGCTTTTGCGGAGCGGTGCTGCTCCGGCTTGTATAAGGTGGTGGGCCCGGCATCCACCTAAGTTAAGGCTTAACGTGCTGATCTATAAGGGTTGGTTTGTTGTCTTTGCCTAAAAGTACCCCCATAAATACCCCCAAATAAAGCCTGCTACCCCCGGTATTCTCTGGAACTAATGCGGGCAATATCCGGCGCGTATGGGCTTCTTGTGCAGGTCGGGGCGGCCAAACGTGGCAGTAGTCCGTTAACACCTGCGGCGGATCATGGCTCGGTGAAAAACTCCCAAATTCTGCGCCTCTGCGTCACCGTCAAAGGCAAAAGTCGTAGGAAGGACCCGCAGCCGCTAGGCGGGTTTATAAGCGCCAATAGAAAAGGGCCGGCCTTGTGTTATGGCCAGCCCTTGATCGTCGCTTACAGGCCGTTACAGCGGCTTTAGGCGCTGAAATAGCGGGGCGGATCGCGTGCCCACTCCAGCAGGTCACGTCTGACTCGCGGGTCACGTTCTGCCGCTTGCAGGAACTCCCGGCGGATCGCTTCGGAAGTTTCTCCCATGGTGTCTAGCCATTCCGTGATGCTCTGGTGTTCGGCTTGGGTTAGTGGCGGCAAGACTGAGCCAGAATCCAGTAGCAGGGCGTCAGGGGGCTGCGGATTCTGCGGATATGCGGAAAAACTCCCGAATCCCAGTGTTGACGCGGGCTTGCCCGTTTTCGGGGTTTGCGGATTTTTGCGGATAGTTGCGGGAAAAATATCTCCCGGCGAAAAATCCGCAGTTTTCCGCAAGTTTTCCGCAAGGTCTAAGCCCCGTGGTTGCGCGGTTTCCGCAGTTTCCGCAGTTTCCGCAGGTGGGGGTGATTGCGCTTGTTGTTTCCGGCGTACAGCCGCCAGCAAGTCAAACATTGTCCGGAGTCTCCCTTAGCTTCCAGGCGCGGGGCTTGTTGTTAGGGCCGGTGGCAGTGACAAGGGCGTGTCCGTAATCGACTAGCAGGCCCAGCAGGGCGCGGGCTTTCTTTGCCTTGCGGTAGGCTGCGGGCAACCTGTTAAAGTCATCGGCGCGTAGCTCTCCCCCGTTTTGCCGCATCCACTCCGCCACTGTTGCGGCGTCATGCTCTGCGGTGCTCTGTTCCGCCTCCTGTGTGCGCTGAATCATCGTCCGCAGGTAGTACTGCATCAGTTCAGCGGCCCGGTTGATATGCTCCGGGGTAGGATTTGCGCGGGTTTCGATATACGACAAAATGGCGGCAATGCGGGCGACGTTATCGGCTGCTTTTGCGGCGAAGGCTTGAACCTCTGCCAGTTCGCCAGCCGGTGATAGCTGTTCCTCTACCGCGTCATGTACCGTTGCCCAAGCCTGATAGGCGGCCCCGGTGATTTCCAGTGTGTCCGGTTCCAGTTCTCCGGCTTCGTTCAGCGGCAAGGGCTGGCGGATAATCTCCCCGATTCTGTCCCAGAATCGTTTGACGGCAGGGTCATTGGCGGCGCTTTCATCGATTGGGCGGTTTACTAAAAACCGGCTGCCGATCAGTGAACGGTCGCTACAAACCAGAAACCGGGCCAGAAACCCTTGCCCCTTCATCAGTGGGTCAGCTAATACCCGGTCCGCGATAACGGGCTGAAGCATTAAGTGGGCAGCCAGGCGGCGGCCTGCGAGTACGCCGGATTCCTCGGCTCCTGCTCGGGTGCGGGTGATTGGTTTCCCGTCCCATAGCTGCGACAACGCAGTAATAGTGCGGCCCTTGGATTCGTCCGTCATGCCGTGCCCGCTAAAGAATGCTCCCCCTTCGTCTGAAAACAGGCCCGCTATCGGCAACCCTTCCTTCAAGTGTCGATAGATGCCTTCTGCCGTGGGTTCCTCCATCAGAATATGAGGGCGCGGCGGTGGCGTGGGCCGGTTGTGTTCGAGCTCCGCCAGCTCTGCGGCCAGGGCTTCCTGATCGTCATAACTCAAAGGCTTGGGATTTTTGCCACGCCCCTTGTAGCTCGTAACAATGCTGTCGTACCGCAGTTTGTGGGCTTCCAGGTCTGCCCGATAGTCCGCTATTGCGGCTTCATGCTCTGCCCGGCGTTCCGATTGGTATTCATATACCGGGGCAACCGTTCGGCCATCAAGGGTGGACTTGCGCTCTCCGCTGGCGGCTACGGTTAAGCAAAAAAGACTTGTGGGGCTGGTGCCCACGTTCCCCTTTTTCACGTTGACGTGGCCCTGAACCGCCAGCGACGTTACCGCCAGAACGGATTGCCCGGCCATGCCCAGCGGGGTTTGCACGTGATAAGCCAGGGCCTTTGCCGCGTCGCCCAGCAGTTCCCCGAGGGCGTGGACGGGGTAGGGTAGCGGTGCGCTCTTTTCGGCCAGTGGCAGAGGCTTAGAATCAATGCTTGGCAGCGGGGCGCTTAAGCCCGTGCGCGGGTCAGTTGCGGTGATCGGTGGGTTATGGGTCATCGTGCCCCCTTTTGCCATTGGTACAGGTCGTTGAAGTCGGAAAGGTGAAGGGGTGCCGCTGGCGGCCATTCCGGCAGGGCAAACCGTGCTCCGGCTGCCAGTGCAGCGGCCCGTGCGGCGGTGGCTCCGGGGTTGCCCGGTGTCTGCCGGTCATCATCGCCACACACAATCAGGTCAGCGTCAGGCCAGCAGTTACGGGCTCCGGTTGCTACAGCCTGAAGGTTGCCGCAATCCACGGCAGCCAATACCAGGGCGGCGGGGTCTATCTCCGCCAGTGTGCAGCCGGTGGCCCAGCCTTCACATATCAGCACGCGGGCGGGGTAGTCGGGGCCATCGACGACAATGAAATGCCCGGCCTTCTTTCCTCCAGCCATCAGCCGCTTGTTTCCAGCCTCATCTATTGTTTGCAGGCTCCAACCCTTGCCGCTGAAGTCAGTCAGCAATAAGACAAGCTCTGCACCTTGCTGGCGGGCTCTGTGGGGCTGTATGCCCTTGCGTTGCAGATAGGGGTGCAATGGGTCTGCCTGGCTGCATGTATGCCACTGGCGGGCGGCTGCGGCGGCTCTGGCTTCCCATTGCCTGGCCTGTTCTTCTTCTCTAACCTGTTTGGCTTCTGCCACCCGGCGTTTCAGTTCCCGGCGCTCGGCAGGGCTCAGGGTATCTCCGGTTCCGGCTACCCACTTGGTTTCTGCTCCGGTGCTCCAGTCTCCGGCGATAACGACAAAGGGCAGGCCTCGGTCATGGTAGGCAATCAGCCAGCCGTTTTTGCTGCGGGGCTTGCTGGCGGTGCCAAACCGTACCGGCTTGCCTTCAGCATCAGCCAGCCGGGACAGTAGGGCGTCAGGGTTGGCCGGTTCTATGCCTGCTTCCAGCAGGGCGGCGCGGATTGAATTTAGGCGCTCGGTATATCCGCCAGCGGTGGCGTTGCTATACTGGGTTTGGGTCTGGTGCCTTGCCCCTTCGGGGGCGGGTGCCGTTTTCATGCCTGGCCCCCTTCCATGCGTTCAGCAATCCATTTACGAATTGCCGATTCAGGCCATGCCACGGCGCGGGCCCCGATTTTTACGGGCTTGGGAAAGGTGCCAGCGGCCATGCCTTCATAGATTGCGCTGCGGCTGCGGCCCGTGATTACTTCCACTTCCTTGCGGCGCAACATGCGGTCAATGTGCTGGTGGGTGGTGTCGGTGCTTTGCGTTTGTCCGGTCATATCGGATTACCTCGGGGTTGTGTTGAATTCCGAGGTAATCCTCTAATTTCTATTCAGACTTGTGCAGGTGTAGGGGGTGTAGGGCAGGGGGTGCAGGCCGGTGCGTCAGCCCTTGCTGCGTATGGCCTGGCGGGGGTGTAGGGGTGAATTTACCACCCCTTGTCTATGGCCCATTGCGGTTTAATGATTGTGGCCCCGGAGTCTGCGTTTTTTTGGCTGAGCCCCTTGTCTTCCAGCCAGTCCACAACGTCCTGCTTTTTCGGGCAAGTGTCGCGGTCATTTGGGTCTGCGTTTTTCCAGAACCTGTGCCAGGCAAGCGTTAAGGCTTCAAGGTGCGGCGGGTAGTGCTGGCGGTCGGGGTCTGGATTTCTACTCGTAGCTTGCCCGTCTGCCCGTCGCTTTATCCGTCCTTGCTTTGCGAGCCTTTCAAGATCATCAGTCCAGCAGAGTAAATCTGCAAACTTGAATACTGGTGCCGGTATCTCGGCAAAATCCGGGTATATGTATGGGCTATCGTCGTACAGCTTAACGTTATAAGGACACTCGGGTTCTGGGTTAAATGGGCCGCCAAAGGGGATTGAACCGTTATACCGCTCATCAATGAACGCCTGATTTGCTGGGACGCTGGCATTGTTGAGCTCACTTAACGAATGATCAAATCTTAAGGAGGCACCCGATAATGATTTCTCGAAAGATGCAATGGTTGTTGGGGATAGCAGGAGGAAGAAACCGCTGTCGCGGACGACCTTGGGTTCGTTTGGATCGGTCGCGAGCTCCATGTATACGGTGTTATCGACATATGCGTAAACACATAGGCTTGTGCGGCCAGTCGCGCCGAGGTGCAGCGCGTCAGCGATAGTCAGGCTGTATGGGCTATCTTTCAGCCCGGTCAGGTAATAATATTCTCTCAATTGCGCGCCCCTTAAGCGCCCCTGTTAAGGAAGGCCACGCCAGGCGGGTAGGGTTGCCCGCTTTTCGCTCCGTCGAGCTAGGCATGGCCAAAACGGTTGTTTATTTGCTGGCGGTCTGGCCTAACGCTACCACGTTGCCGTCGGTTCTCAGGTTGTCCAGGTAATCGGCCCACTGCTGCATCATTTCCCGGCGCTCGGGTAGCCAGGTTGTCCGGTTGTAGGCTCTGCCGTGAACGTCTCTTACCCGGTGGGCCATCTGCATCTCTATGATTTCCGTTCGGAAGCCCAGGCGCTCCGTTAATACGGTTTTTGCCATGGCGCGGAAGCCATGCGCCGACATAATGCCCTTAAGCTCTAATCGGTTCAGGGCTCCGGTAATGGCGTTTTCGCTCATGGGGCGGCCTTTGCCCGCTCCGCTCGGGAATACCCACTCACGTTTACCGTTCAGCTCCTCTAGCTCCTTCAGCAGGGCGATTGCCTGGCGGGCCAGTGGCACTACTAAGGGCTCACCGTTTTTCGTGGTGTCGGTTGTCCAGGTGGCCGCGTCCCAGTCGATTTCCTCCCAGCGCATGTGGCGAAGGTTGCCGGGTCTCAGAAACAGATAGGGCGATAACTTCATGGCCAGGCATACCGTCGGCGTTCCCCAGTAGGTATCAATTTTTCTGAGCATATCCGCGATTTCGTCAGGGGTAGTGACGGCGGCGTGATGCTTCACGTTAGGCGCGGGCAGAATGCCCCGAAGGTCTGCGGTTACGTCCCGCGTTGCCCGGCCCGTACTCACGGCATACCGGAATACCTGGCCAATCAGGGTTTTCAGCCGGTGGGCGTTGTCCACGTGGCCCTTGCCTTCGATATCCCGGAGTATCGCCAGAACGTCCGGCGGTTCAATCTCAGCCATCGGGCGGCGGCCCAGCTTGGGGTAGGCGTACATTTCAAGGCGGCGCTTGTTTTTGGGGTAGGTAGTGGCTCCTACGTTTTTCTTGTGCACCTGCTCCAGCCATTCCTGCGCAATGCCCTTGAAGGTGGTAGCGGTTGCCTCTACCCGTTCGGCCTTTTCTCGCTGGCGGTGGGTCACTGGGTCGATATTGTCTGCCAGCAGGCGTTTTGCCTCGTCGCGCCTGGCTCGGGCTTCCTTCAGGGAAACGTCAGGATATACCCCCAGGGCTAATAGCTTTTCTTTTCCGCCATAGCGGTACTTCAGTCGCCAGTAGCGGCCCGCCTTCTTAACGTCCAGATACAGCCCGGCTCCGTCCGCCAGCTTGGTGCGCTTGCCGTACTTACTGAATGTGGCGTGCTTCACTGCCGTCTCTGTGAGTTTGTTAGCCGCTCTGGTCATGGGGTTGGGCTCCATGTTGGGGGTACTTTTCAGGTGAAAATCCGGGGTCCGGCTCAGGTACCCCCAAATATACCCCCAGCGGTTTGCGGCTTCTAGCGGTAGTCAGTGGAATGATTCAGAACAAAAGGAGGCGCTTTGTGCGTGCTGTTATAGGCTGAAAGCCAGTAGCGGCGGGGGGTTGCGGGGTTTGTTGTGTTCCGCTGAAGTCCGGTGAAGTGTTGCGGAAAATTAAAGATTGGTGGGCCCGGCAGGACTCGAACCTGCGACCAATGGATTATGAGTCCACTGCTCTAACCAACTGAGCTACAGGCCCCCTGGGTGATCTCGTGGGGTGATCTTACGCGGGAAGTGACTCTGCCTTCCCGCGTGGGATTATCGCTTTATTTTAGTCGCCGTCAAGGAAACTGCGGAGAGTTTCTGAGCGGGTCGGGTGGCGCAGTTTGCGCAGTGCCTTGGCTTCGATCTGGCGAATACGTTCACGGGTGACGTCGAACTGTTTGCCGACCTCTTCGAGGGTGTGGTCGGTGTTCATGTCGATGCCGAAGCGCATGCGCAGGACTTTGGCTTCACGCGGGGTGAGGCTGGCGAGTACCTGATGGGTGGTTTCGCCCAGACCCTGACCTGTGGCCGATTCGACCGGCGAGAGGATGTTGGCATCCTCGATAAAGTCGCCGAGATGGGAATCTTCGTCGTCGCCGATGGGCGTTTCCATGGAGATCGGCTCTTTGGCGATTTTCAGGACTTTGCGGATTTTGTCTTCCGGCATTTCCATTTTCTCGGCCAGCTCTTCGGGCGTGGCTTCGCGTCCCATTACCTGCAGCATCTGCCGTGAGATACGGTTGAGCTTGTTGATCGTTTCGATCATGTGCACCGGAATACGGATAGTGCGGGCCTGATCGGCGATCGAGCGGGTGATGGCCTGACGGATCCACCAGGTCGCGTAGGTGGAGAATTTAAAACCGCGGCGGTGTTCGAATTTGTCCACGGCTTTCATCAGGCCGATATTGCCTTCCTGGATCAGGTCGAGGAACTGCAGGCCGCGGTTGGTGTATTTCTTGGCGATGGAAATAACCAGACGCAGGTTGGCTTCGACCATTTCCTTTTTCGCGCGGCGGGCTTTGGCCTCGCCCATGGACATGCGGCGGCTGATGTTTTTGATCTGGCTGATCGACAGGCGGGTTTCCTGCTCGATGCTGCGCAGACGCTGCTGGCAGCGCTCGATGTCTTCTTTGAAGCCGGCCAGTTTGTGCGCGTAGGGCTCGTCAACGGCCAGTGCCGATTCCAGCCATTCGGCGCTGACTTCGTTACCGATAAAGCCGTTCAGGAAGGTCTGGCGCGGCATGCGGCAGTGCTTGACGCAGATGTCGCGTACGGTGCGTTCCTGGGCTTTGATCCGGTCGACCTGATAGTTCAGGCGGGTGGTCAGCTCGTCCACATAGGCCGGGGTGTATTTGAATTCGAGGAAGATTTCGACGGTTTCGGCCAGCGCGGCTTCGAGCTCCTCGTCTGAGGTGATGCCTTTCTCGATTTTGCGTGAGGCTGCGGTATAGGCCTTACGCAGGGCTTCCATACGCGCTTTGACTTCGTCCAGATCCGGGCCGGTGTCGGCCGGAGTGTCGTCGTCATCATCGTCGGAAGACGGCGCAGCCGGTGCGGGGATTTCGTCGTCGAGGTTGACGAAGCCGGTCAGCAGGTCGTTGAGACGGGCTTCTTCGGCGATCACCGCGTCGAAACGCTCCAGTGTGCGTTCGATGGAGGCCGGGTAGGTACCGATCGCGGTCAGGGCTTCGCGCAGGCCTTCTTCGATGCGTTTGGCGATTTCGATTTCGCCTTCACGCGTCAGAAGTTCGACGGTGCCCATTTCGCGCATGTACATGCGTACCGGGTCGGTGGTGCGGCCGAACTCGCCATCGACCGAAGCCAGTGCGGCGGCGGCCTCATCGGCGGCGTCTTCGTCGTCCGGATTTACAGAGGAATCGGACAGCACGATGCCGTCGCTGTCGGGCGCGACTTCGCTGACAGTGATTCCCATGTCATTGATCATGCCGATAATTTCCTCGACCTGATCAGGATCCACAATACCCTCGGGCAGGTGGTCGTTAACTTCCGCGTAGGTCAGGAAGCCTTGTTCCTTGCCCCTGGCGATAAGTTCTTTCAAGCGCGATTGCTGATTCTGATTAATTGCCATATGACGTGAGATATCGATTCTGAACGAGCGAAAATCCAAACCCGCAAGGTTAGCGGAACGGTTGACTTAAGTCCAATCTTTTGCTTGGTGTCAAACTATGGTCAGTGCAGCAGAAATCAACCATCCGGGGCGGATTTCTTTCGCAACAGGCCGCTTTTTACCATGCAGGCAGGTAATTAGCGCCAGCTGCAGCGGGAAATTTAGCCGTAATCTGTAAGCATCTGCATCGCGTATCAACTAAGTATTTGATTTCTGCAAAAGCGGTTAAGCCTTTGTATTGAAGCGTGATGCCCTTAGCAGTATTGTTCCGCTTTTGCCCGCCGGCCTTTGTCTCGGCGGCGCGGGCTTTACCCCCAAACACGAAATCACTGAGGTTCTGGTCGTTATGGCTGATCGAAAGAAACTGGCGGATGCCATCCGGGTTCTGAGCATGGACGCCGTGCAAAAGGCACGCTCCGGGCACCCGGGGGCGCCGATGGGAATGGCGGACATCGCGGAAGTGCTGTTTAACGATTATATGCGGCACAACCCCGCCAACCCGCAATGGCCTGACCGGGACCGCTTTGTTATGTCCAACGGTCACGCTTCCATGCTGCCGTATTCGGTATTGCACCTGAGCGGCTACGACCTGTCCATGGACGACATCAAGAACTTCCGCCAGCTGCACTCCAAAACCCCGGGCCACCCCGAATACGGTTATGCGCCGGGCATTGAAACCACCACCGGCCCGCTGGGGCAGGGCGTGAGCAACGCGGTCGGTATGGCGCTGGCCGAGAAAGTCCTTGGTGCGCAGTTCAACAAACCCGATTGCACGATTGTCGATCACTACACCTACACCTTCCTCGGCGACGGCTGTCTGATGGAGGGGATTTCCCACGAAGTCTGCTCGCTGGCCGGCACTCTGGGGCTGGGCAAGCTGATTTGCTACTACGACGATAACGGCATCTCCATCGACGGCGATGTGATCGGCTGGTTTGCCGATGACACCCCGGCGCGTTTTGAGGCCTACGGCTGGCAGGTGATCCGCGATGTTGACGGACATGATGCGGCCGCGCTGATCGAAGCGACACAGGCGGCGCGCGCTGAAACCTCCCGTCCGACACTGATCTGCTGCAAAACCGTGATCGGCAAGGGCGCGCCCAACAAGCAGGGCGGTCACGATGTCCACGGCGCACCGCTCGGTGATGAAGAGATCGCAGCTGCACGCGAGAACCTGGGCTGGACTCTGCCGCCGTTTGAAATGCCCGACGATGTTTACGCCGGCTGGGATGCACGCGAAAAAGGCGCGCAGCTCGAAGCGGACTGGAACGCGCAGTTTGAGGTTTATCGCAGCAAATACCCGCAGGAAGCGGCCGAATTTGAACGCCGCATCGCCGGTGAGCTGCCGGCTGACTGGGCTGAAAAAGCCTCCGCAGCGATCGCAGAAATCAACACTGCCGGTGAAAGCATCGCCACCCGCGTGGCCTCGCGCAAGGCGCTGGACGCCTTTGCTGCACACCTGCCGGAATTCCTCGGCGGATCGGCTGACCTGACGCCGTCCAATAACACCTTCAACAGCAGCAGCGTCTATATCAACTCCGACCACGGACCGGAGCAGAACTTCGCCGGCAATTACCTCTCTTACGGGGTGCGCGAGTTCGGTATGAGCGCAATTATGAACGGTCTGGCGTTGCACGGCGGCTTTGTGCCTTACGGCGCGACCTTCCTGATGTTCTCCGAATACGCCCGCAATGCGCTGCGTATGGCCGCGCTGATGAAAATCCGCAGTATCTTTGTCTACACTCATGATTCGATCGGTCTGGGCGAGGACGGCCCCACTCACCAGCCGGTCGAGCAGTTGCCGACCTTGCGCATGATCCCCCGCATGAGCGTCTGGCGGCCCTGCGATACGGTCGAGACCGCGGTCGCCTGGCGTCACGCGATCGAGTACCGCGAAGGCCCGAGTTGCCTGATCTTCTCGCGCCAGAATCTGGCTTTTCAGTCGCGCACGCCAGAGCAGATCGACGCGATCGGCCGCGGTGGTTATGTGCTGCGCGATTGCGACGGCACGCCGGAGGTGATTGTGATTGCCACCGGTTCTGAAGTGGCGCTGGCCGTGGCCGCGGCAGAAAAGTCCGCCAAGCGTGTCCGTGTGGTGTCTATGCCGTCGACAGATGTCTTCGATGCGCAGCCACAGGACTACCGCGACAGCGTTCTGCCGCCTGAGGTGACGCAGCGCATTGCTGTCGAAGCGGCGATTGGCGATGGCTGGTATAAATATGTCGGTCTGCAGGGTAAGCTGATCGTGATGGACAGTTTCGGTGAGTCTGCCCCCGCGGGCGAGTTGTTCAAAGAATTCGGCTTCACTGAAGAGCGGGTATTGGAGGCGATCGACTCTTTCGCTTGATCGTCTCAGAACCCCCGGCGTCCTTCGCAGAGGGGGAATAATACGGCATCGTCAGCAACGTTGCCTCGGCCCTTGCTACTCAACGTCATACGGCTTCATGACGGGCAAGGGCCGGCTAAGACGCAGTCAATAGCGTTACATCAATCCTAGTCGGTGCTGCCGGCTTGTCATCACACCGTGATGCAGGCCGGCGCATAATTATCTCTATCTATACGGGAGCGTGTAACTATGACACTCAGAGTCGGAATCAATGGATTTGGCCGGATCGGCCGGATGGTGGTTCGTGCCGCGGCAAAGGATTTCGCCGATATCGAAATCGTTGCTGTGAATGATTTGCTGGATAACGATTATCTGGCTTATATGCTGGAGTACGATTCCGTACACGGCCGTTATCCGGGCAAAATCCGCGTCGAGGGCGAAACCATGTTCCTCGATGACAAACCCGTGCGCATGACCGAAGAGCCGGACCCGTCCAAACTGGCCTGGGGCGATGTCGGTGTGGATCTGGTGCTCGATTGCACGGGCATTTTCCTGACCGCCGAAAAAGCACAGGCCCATATCGACGCCGGCGCGCCGCGGGTGTTGATGAGCGCCCCTTCCAAAGATGACACGCCGATGTTTGTTTACGGCGTTAACCACGAAACCTTCGACGGCCAGGCGATTGTCTCGGCGGCATCCTGTACCACCAACTGCCTGGCGCCGGTGGCCAAGGTGCTGGACGACAACTTCGGCCTTAAACGCGGCCTGATGACCACGGTTCATGCCGCCACTGCCACTCAGAAAACCGTTGACGGCCCGTCCAAAAAAGACTGGCGCGGCGGACGCGGTATTCTGGAAAACATCATTCCGTCTTCCACCGGTGCCGCCAAAGCGGTTGGCAAGGTACTGCCGCAGCTCAACGGCAAGCTCACCGGTATGGCGTTCCGCGTGCCGACTTCCGATGTCTCGGTGGTGGATCTGACCGTGGAGCTCAACAGCGGTGCTGATTACGACGCCATCTGCACGCAAATGAAAGCCGCCGCTGACGGGCCCATGGCCGGTACGCTGCTCTACACCGACGACAAAGTGGTCTCAACCGATTTCCGCACCTGCAGTGCTGCGTCGGTGTTTGATGCCGGTGCCGGTATCGCGCTGGATGACACCTTCGTCAAGCTGGTGGCCTGGTATGACAACGAATACGGCTACACCTGTAACATGTTACGTCTGGCGCAGCACGTCTGCTCAGCGTAAGCGGTGAAGCAGGGCGGATACGGGCGTAAGCGACTGATTTTGGTCAGAGTTCCGGATTATCGCTCAGAATCCGGCGCAAAAACGCGTAGAATCCGCGACCAGTCATTCAGCAATGCTTAACTGTTCTTAAGGAGTCTCGCTTATGTCCATCATCAAGATGACCGACCTGGATCTGGCCGGTAAACGTGTGCTGATCCGTGAGGATCTCAACGTGCCGGTCAAAGACGGCAAGGTCACGTCAGACGCCCGTATCCGCGCTTCACTGCCGACCATCCGCCATGCGATGGAAGCGGGCGGCAAAGTGATGCTGATGTCGCATCTGGGCCGCCCGACCGAGGGCGAGCCGGCCGATGAGTTTTCCCTGGCGCCGGTGGCGGCGCATCTCGGCGATCTGCTCGGCAAGCCGGTTCGGCTGGTTAAAGACTATCTCGATGTGCCGCCGCAACTGAACGACGGCGAGGTTGTGCTGCTGGAGAATGTCCGGTTTAACGCCGGTGAGAAGAAGGACGACGAGGCGCTGGCGGCCCGCTACGCGGCGCTTTGCGATGTCTATGTGATGGATGCCTTCGGTACCGCGCACCGCGCCCAGGCCTCAACGCACGGTGTCGGCATCAAAGCCCCGGTGGCCTGTGCCGGACCGCTGCTGGCCGGTGAGCTCGATGCGCTGGGTAAGGCTCTGGACAATCCGGCCCGCCCGCTGGTGGCGCTGGTCGGTGGTTCCAAAGTCTCGACCAAGCTGACCGTGCTCGAATCGCTCTCCAAAGTGGTCGATCAGCTGATCGTCGGTGGCGGTATCGCCAACACCTTTATCGCCGCAGCCGGTCATAACGTGGGTAAGTCCTTGTGCGAAAACGATCTGATCGATACCGCCAAGCAGCTCACCGCCAATGCCAAAGCCAACGGCGGCGATATTCCGGTGCCGGTGGACGTGGTTTGCGGTAAGGAATTTTCCGAAAGCGCTGAAGCGACCCTCAAAGACGTCGCCGATGTGGCCGACGACGATATGATTTTCGATATCGGCCCGAAGACTGCAGCGCAACTGGCAGAGGTGATCCGCAATGCCGGCACCATCGTCTGGAACGGTCCGGTCGGCGTGTTCGAGTTCGATCAGTTCGGTGAAGGCACCAAAACCATTTCCATGGCCATTGCCGAAAGCGACGGTTTTTCCGTGGCCGGCGGCGGTGACACCCTTGCGGCGGTCGATAAGTACGGCATTGCCGATAAGGTTTCTTATATTTCAACCGGAGGCGGGGCGTTCCTGGAGTACCTTGAAGGGAAAGTCCTGCCGGCGGTCGCGATGCTGGAAAAGCGCGCCGCTGACTGATTCCGGTAATCCACCCGCCGGCGGCGATCTGTGTGCCGGCGGGTATTTATGATGTTTTATTTTCTCTATGAGATCCGGAAGCGCTGACAAATGAGACGCACCAAAATTGTAATAACACTCGGCCCGGCAACGGATAATCCGCAGTCGATTGAAGGATTAATCAAAGCCGGTGTGGACGTATTCCGCATTAACTTCTCCCACGGCTCGCAGGAAGAGCACGCCAACCGCGTGCGCATGATCCGCGAACAGGCCGAAAAGCTTGGCGCAATGGTGGCGATTCTCGGCGATTTGCAGGGGCCGAAGATCCGGATCGACCGCTTCCGCGACGGACCGGTGACCCTGGAAAAAGGTGCGTCATTTGTGCTTGATATGCGTCTGGGCGCCAACGACGGTACCCTGGAACGTGTCGGCGTGACCTACAAACCTCTGGCCAAAGACGTTAAAGCCGGCGACACGCTGGTGCTGGACGATGGCCGTCTGGTGCTGAAGGTCGATAAGGTCGAAGGGGATGAGATTTTCACTACCGTCGAAGTCGGCGGTGTGCTGTCCAACAACAAAGGCATCAACCTCAAAGGCGGCGGCCTGTCAGCTGAGGCGATCGGCGAGAAAGACCGGAACGATATCAAACTGGCGGCTGACCTGGGCGTGGATTTTCTGGCCGTGTCCTTTCCGCGTTGCGCCGATGATATCAATCTGGCCCGCAGCCTGATCCGTGAAGCCGGTGGTCGTGCGCACATTGTGGCCAAGATCGAACGGGCTGAAGCGCTGGAAGAGCTGGATGCGATTCTGGAGGCGACCGATGCGATTATGGTCGCGCGTGGCGATCTGGGTGTGGAAATCGGCGATGCCGAGTTGCCGGCGGTGCAGAAAGACCTGATCGCCCGTGCCCGTTCCGCCAATAAGATCGTTATCACCGCCACCCAGATGATGGAGTCGATGATCGAAAACCCGATCCCGACCCGTGCTGAGGTGTTTGATATTGCCAACGCCGTGCTCGACGGCACCGATGCGGTGATGCTGTCCGGTGAAACCGCCGTCGGCAAACACCCGATCAAGGCGGTGCAGGCCATGAGCGAGATTTGCGAGCGCGCCGAGCACCACCCGCAGGCGAGTAAGTCCTATCACCGCCTGGACAACGAGTTCAACGAAGTCGATGAGTCGATTGCGATGGCGGCCATGTACACGGCCAATCACCTGAAGGTGCGTGCGATCGCGGCACTGACCGAGTCCGGCCGGACCACCCGCTGGATGTCGCGGATCAGCTCGATGATGCCGATTTACGCGCTGACGCCGCACGAAGTGACCTGTCGCAAAGTCTGTTTGTACCGTGGTGTGTATCCGGTGTTTTTTGATCCCAAACACGACAATGTCACCGATATCAACCGCGATGTGATGCGTCTGCTGTATCTGCGCGGCAAGGCCGATAAAGGCGATCTGGTGATTATCACCAAGGGCGATGTGATGGGCGTGGACGGTGGTACCAGCTCCATGAAAATTGCCCGGATGGAAGACTGGGTCGACTAAAGCCGGTTTCGCATGGCATCAAAAAAGGCCGCATCAGCGGCCTTTTTTGTGTCTGCGGCAGGGCCGGTTCAGGCGCCGAGGCGCTCGATGGCTTCGCGGTATTTGGCGGCGGTTTTATCGAGGATTTCCGCCGGGATTTCCGGGCCGGGTGCGGTCTTATCCCAATCCAGCGATTGCAGGTAGTCGCGGATAAACTGCTTGTCGAAGCTCGGCGGATTGCTGCCTTCCTGCCACTGGTCGGCCGGCCAGAAGCGTGATGAATCCGGTGTCAGGATTTCATCCATCAGGGTCAGGTTGCCGTCTTCATCGAGGCCGAACTCGAATTTGGTGTCGGCGATAATAATGCCGCGTCCGGCGGCGTACTCCGAGGCTTCTTTGTAGATGCGGATGCTCACGTCACGGATCTGTTCGGCCAGCTCGCGGCCGATGCTGTTGACCATTTTGTCAAAGCTGATGTTCTCGTCGTGATCGCCGACCTCGGCCTTGGTCGCCGGGGTGAAGATAACCTCGGGCAGCTTGCAGGCCAGATTCAGGCCCTCGGGCAGGGCGATACCGCAGACCGCGCCGCTGGTCTGATAATCCTTCCAACCCGAACCGATCAGATAGCCACGCACCACCGCCTCGACCGGCAGACCCTTGAGTTTTTTTACGATCATGGAGCGGCCCTGTGCCTGCGCATACTCGGCCGGATCGGGCAGTACGCTTTCCAGCGTCAGGTCACTGAGATGATTGGGTACGATGCCGGCCATACGGTCGAACCAGAAATCCGACAAACGGGTCAGCAGCTGGCCTTTGCCGGCCATCGGTGTGGGCATAATCACGTCGAACGCGGAAACGCGGTCGGTGGCGATAATAAGAATGTGTTTCTCGTCTACCTGATAAATATCGCGGACCTTGCCGCGGTAGATCAGGGGCAGGGACTGGATCGAAGTTTCGTAGACGCAGCTGGTGTCGGTCATGGGGGTGGTATCGCGTTAAATCGAAAAACGCGATTCTACCTGAAATGGCGTGATTTCGCGCCTCACAGAGGCGCAGACCGCGCGCCGTGGCGAAGAAAAATCCCGGACCTCTGGCGTATTGCAGCAAAATCCGCGAAAATGCGCCGTTTGATTCCGTCCGGAGTAAACAATGGCAGATCCGCTTGTCGGCGTCGTAATGGGCAGTAACAGCGACTGGCCCGTCATGAAGTCGGCCGTCGAAACCCTGGAGCGCTTTGGCGTTGCCTGTGAATACCGAGTTGTATCCGCTCACCGTACACCGGATCTGTTGTACGACTACGCCTCACAGGCGCAGTCGCGTGGTCTGAAAGCAATTATTGCCGGTGCCGGCGGGGCAGCCCATTTGCCGGGTATGCTGGCGGCCAAAACCGTGGTGCCGGTGCTGGGCGTGCCGGTGCCGTCAAAACACCTCAAGGGCGTGGACTCGCTCTATTCCATCGTGCAAATGCCCAAGGGCGTGCCTGTGGCGACCTTCGCCATCGGCGAGGCCGGCGCGATCAATGCGGCGCTGTTTGCCTTGCAGATGCTCGGCACCGGCGATGCGGCCTTGCAGCAGGCGCTGAATGAGTTCCGCGAAGAGCAGCGTCAGGTCGCACTTAACATGACCCTGCCGCCGGACGCGGAGTAAGCAGCATGATTTTGCCGGGTGCGACACTGGGGGTAATGGGCGGCGGTCAGCTGGGCCGCATGTTTGCGCTGGAAGCGCTGCGCATGGGCTACCGTGTGGTGGTCTTTGATCCGGACAAAAACAGTCCGGCCGGGCAGATTGCCCATCAGCATCTGTGTGCCGCTTATGACGACCGCAGCGCATTGGACGAGATGCTGCAGGCCTGCGACGCGATCACCATCGAATTCGAAAACCTGCCCATCGACAGCCTGGTCTATCTGGAGTCGAAGGGGCAACTCAGTCCGCCGTCATCGGCGGTGCGCATCGCCCAGGACCGTTTGCTGGAAAAGAACTTTTTCCGCGACCACGGTCTGGCAACCCCGCGTTTCCACATTATCGAGTCCGACGCAGATGTGACTGCAGCCGTGGCCGAAACCGGCTTGCCGGCGATTATCAAAACCGCGCGTTTCGGTTATGACGGCAAGGGGCAGGCGGTTTGCGAAAGCGAAGAAGCCGTGCGCGAGGCGTTTGCCGCGCTGGGCGGCGTGACCTGCATCCTCGAACAGCGCATTGCGCTTAAAACCGAGATTTCGGTGGTGCTGGCGCGTTCGGCAGCGGGTGTGGTGACACCGTTCCCGCTGGCGGAAAACACCCATACTAACGGTATTCTCGATGTCACCGTGGTGCCGGCGGCAGTGGATGAAACCCTGCGTAACACAGCGCTGGATCTGGCCACGCGGCTGGCCGATGCGCTCGCTTATGTGGGCGTGCTGGCGGTTGAGCTGTTTGTCAGCGAGCAGGGGGAAGTCCTGCTCAACGAGATCGCACCGCGGCCGCATAACAGCGGCCATTTTACTCAGGACGCGACGATCACATCCCAGTTCGGGCAGCAGGTCCGCATGATGTGCGACTTGCCGGCCGGATCACCGGACTTGCGTTGTCCGGTGGTTATGCTGAATCTGCTCGGCGATCTGTGGGGCGACTCGCAACCGGATTGGGCCGCGGTGCTGGCTGAGCCGGGGGCAAGCCTGCATCTGTACGGCAAGGCCGAAGCCCGCGCGGGACGCAAGATGGGCCATATCAACTTCCTCGGCGCGGATACGGCAGCTCTGAAAGCAGCTGCGCTGGCGTTCAAATCCCGCCTTGACCGGCGCAAGTCCTGAAGCGTCAATAAAACGTCAAATTCATCTCCGGCACGGTCAGTGCCGGAAAACTGTCTCCTCTTAACAGGCCTTTCTGCGCCTGAATCCTTTCTGATACAGCATCAAGCGGCTTGAACCGCTGGTATGAAACTCGCTATCAGCACAGCGGACGCGGCGTTTAACTGCCGCGATAAACCTTGTTCCGGTCAGGCCAACTGTATGCACTGACCGGCAGAGAGTGTTGCCGATGAGTGTTGTACGAAAAATTGATGCGTTTCCCGGTAGCCGGCACAGCTTCCTCGATACGGCCATAGAGTCGCTTAAATCGCAGGCCAGCGCGCTGAACCGGATTGCCGCGAATCTGGGCGATGAGTTCGATCAGGCGGTCAATGCCATCCTGGGCTGTACCGGGCGGGTGATTGTCTCGGGTATGGGCAAGTCCGGCCTAGTCGGCAAGAAGGTCGCGGCCACCTTTGCCTCGACCGGTACGCCGAGCTTCTATATCCACCCCGGCGAGGCCATCCACGGCGATCTGGGCATGATCACGCACGACGATCTGGTGGTGCTGATCTCCAACAGCGGTGAGACCGAAGAGGTGATCCGGTTGTTGCCGTCGCTGAAGTATTTCGGCAACCGCATCATCGGTATTGCCGGTGATGAAGATTCAACCCTGGCGCGGGAGTCGGATATTTTCATCCGCGCTGATATCGAACGCGAAGTCTGTCCCAACAATCTCGCACCCACGACCTCCACGCTGGTGGCCATGGCCGTCGGTGACGCGCTTGCAGTGTCACTGATCAAGGCGCGTGACTTCAAACCGGCCGATTTTGCCCAGTTCCACCCGGGTGGCCGGCTCGGACGACGTCTGCTGGCGCGCGTGCGTGATGTCATGCAGAAGGAGCGTTTGCCGGTCATCAGCATCGACACCAGCATCCGCGATGCGATCTTCCGCATGACCAGCGGCCGCCTCGGACTGGCTATCGTGATGGAAGGCAGCGAGCTGCGCGGCATTATCACCGACGGTGATCTGCGCCGTGCGTTGCTGCGTGATGCCTCGATTATGGACAAACGGGTCGATGCCTATATGAGTCCGGCACCGGTGACGATTCCGGCCGATGCCATGCTGACCGATGCCGAGGCCTTGATGCGCAAGCACAAGATCCGCGCTCTGGTGGTCACCGATCCTGACGTTGCGCAAACCGACAAGGTCTGCGGCATTCTTGAAATATTCTCGGAAACTGACTGTTGATTATGGATTTTCAGAAATATCTGCTGAAAAGCATTCCGGCGCTTGCGCTGCTTTTGATATTGCAAGGCTGTGCATCGACCGGTGGATCACAAGAAACCAACACCGGCTTGTATTCTGCGGATAACACCGCAGCGGCCGGAAAACTGGCGGACAAAGTCGGTGAAGCGCAAATCGGCGAGGTGATTACCGCTTCCGCCGCGGCCGATGGCAGCGTGCGCGAATACACTGTGCTTGAGCAATACACGGCGGCCAGCGGACGCACTTGCCGGAATGTCAGCGTGCTGAACCTGAATACGCAGCGCAGCTCGACGGCGCTGTATTGTCTGGACGAGGACGACGGTTGGTTCCGCGTCCGGGACATTCTGCTTAAGTGAAGCCGATGTCGCAGGCGACACTTCAGAACCGATCCGCGCTGCGGGATGTGATCGGCGCGTTTGAGCTGCAGAGCCGTGTCATCGGCGCGATTATTCTGCGCGAGACCAAATCCCGTTACGGCGAACACCGGCTTGGCTTTTTGTGGGTTTTTATCGAGCCGGTTCTGTTTGTCCTGGGTTTTGCCGTGCTGCATACCATGCTCGGCGCGCGGGATCATCAGGGCATGACGCCGGAGCTGTTTATGCTCACCGGCTTGCTGCCATATATGTTGTTCCGCGATGTGATGTCGCAGGTCAGCGCCTCGATCAACGGCAACCGTGCCTTGCTGGCATTTCCGCAGGTCACCACCTTTGATCTGATTGTGGCGCGCGCGCTGCTTGAACTCGGCACGGTGGTTGCCGTGTTTGCCATTCTGGTCACGGCGCTGGTTCTGGCCGGGCAGGATGTGGCGATCGAACGGCCTTTGGCGCTGTTTGGCAGTTACTTGTTGGCATTCGGTTTCGGTATCGGTGTGGGCGCGGTACTGGCGGCGGTTTCGCCGTTTTTCCCGTCCATCAAACAGCTTGCAGCACAGCTGTTCGGCCGTCCGATGTTCTTTACCTCCGGGGTGTTTTTCACCGCCGGCCAGTTACCCGAGAGTGTGCGCAATGTGCTGCTCTACAACCCGTTGCTGCATGTAACGGAATGGAGCCGCTCGGCGTTTTTTGCCTCTTTTGAAAGTCAATTTATTGAGTTCGGTTATATGACGCTTTTTTGCCTGTCGATCCTGAGCGCGGGGCTGATGTTGCATTCTGTATTGCAGAAAAGGGCGCTGGCACGATGATTCGCCTGGAGCATGTCAGCAAGAGCTACAAAAGCCGCTACGGTTGCGTGCAGGTGCTGGACGATGTCTGCATGGACTTCCCGAAAGGCCACAGCGTCGGCGTGCTGGGCCTGAACGGTGCCGGTAAATCCACCCTGATCAAGATTATCGGCGGTACTGAGTACGCTGATAAGGGCCGCATCGTGCGTGAAGGCAAGGTGTCCTGGCCGATGGGTTACACCGGCGGTTTTCAGGGCTCCATGACCGGGCGTGAGAATGCGCGCTTTGTGGCACGTATCTATGGCGCCGATTGCCGCGAAATAGAAGCCTTCACACAGGACTTTGCCGAACTTGGCTTCCATTTTGATATGCCATTGAAGAGTTACTCGGCCGGTATGAAAGGGCGTTTTGCTTTTGCCGTCAGTCTGGCCTGTGATTTTGAATACTACCTGGTGGATGAAACGCTGGAGACCGGTGATGCGCGTTACCGGGAAAAATTCCGCCGCGCCTTTGAAGAGCGCCGTGAGCGCGCCTCGGTGATTCTGGTTTCGCACAACGAACAAACGATCCGCCGTAACTGCGATCAGGCGGCCATTCTCAATGGCGGCAAGATCCACGTTTTTGACGATATTAACGAAGCCTTCAAGGAATACCGGCTTCTGCAGACCAAAGTAGCCTGAATACTATGAAATCGATTTTACGCAGTATCGCCATTGTGGTCGGGATTCCGACCTTGCTGGCCGCGATCTACTTCAGCATGTTTGCTTCGGATATCTATGTCTCCGAAGCCAAGTTCGCGATCAAGAGCAGCAAGTCCGGTGTCAGCCTGACCGGCATGGCGGCCATGTTCAGCGGCGTTGATTCCGGTGCCGGGCAGGATGCGGTGGTGGTCGAGGATTACATCCAGTCACGCGATCTGATGGATATCCTGGATCAGGAGCTGGGCTTGCAAAATTACTATTCCAGCGAGGAGATTGATGCCGTTGCCAGGCTGAAACCCGGGGCCACGCGGGAAGAGTTTCTCGACTATATGAACAAGCGCATTGATGTTTACCGTGACGAAAGCAGCAATGTCATTACCCTGAAAATCGAGGCATTTTCGGCCGAACTGGCCAAGAACATCGCGCTGGCGATTATCAAACACAGCGAAAAGCTGGTGAACCGCCTGTCCTCGCGCATGGAAATCGATTCCCTGGAACTGGCCAAGGCGGAAGTCGAAGACGCGGCCCAGCAGGTGCGTGATGTGAGTGAGCGTCTGTCACAGCTGCGCGCCTCGACCAACTCGATTGATCCGGCTGCTGAGTCCTCGTCGGTGATGGGGCTGCTCAGCGGGCTGGAAGCGAAACTTGCCGAAACACGTGCCGAACTGAGCGTTAAACGTGCCTATCTCCGGGAAAAGTCACCGGAGTTGCAAAACCTGATCAACCGTCAGAAAGCCCTCGAAGAGCAGCTTGAAAACGAGCGCAAACGGCTCGCCGGTGACGGTTCAGGCAACACCATGAACGGGCTTATTCAGCAGTATCAGCCGCTGATCCTCGAAGAGCAGTTGGCGCGCGAAAAATACACCGCAGCGCTGGCGGCGCTGGAGAGCGCCCGGGTCGAAGCCCATCGCAAAAAGCAGTATCTGGTGACCTATGTGAATCCGACCCTGCCGGATGAGGCGGTCGAGCCGCAACGATTGATGAGCGTGCTGGTTGTCATGCTTTATGCATTCCTTGTTTACAGCGTAGGCGGACTGATCTGGGCCGCACTGAAAGAACACATCGGATACTAATGGGTACGCCGGTGAACAAGAGCAAGATGAATATAAAGGGGAAGTGTGTGAGTGGTATTCGTACAGGCCGGCTCTGGATGCTGGCGGCCGCACTGACGGTTTGCGCGATCGGACAGCCACTGTCGGTTGCCGCGCAGACTGAGGCGGGGCAGGAACAGAGCATCGAGCAGGTCATCGCCGAAAATGCACGCGCGGCACGGGCGCAGGTATTGCCGCCTTTTGGCAGCAATCTTTTCTCCGGTGCCTTTGGTCAGACCGCCGAAGACGGCATCAACCCCGGCTACGAAGTGGCACCGGGTGACAAGGTTGCAGTCCGGGTTTGGGGCGCGACCAGTTTTGATGACCTTCTGACCGTCGATCATCAGGGTAATATCTTTATTCCGTCGGTCGGCCCGGTGGCCGTCGGTGGTGTCCGCAACAGTGATCTGAACGCACGGGTGACCGAATCGGTCCGCACGGTCTTCACTGACAGCGTCAATGTTTACACCAGTCTTGTGACCGCACAGCCGGTGGCGGTGTTTGTAACCGGCTTTGTTAACAAGCCCGGCCGCTATGCGGGCATTCCGTCCAGCTCGGTGCTGTATTTTCTCGACAGCGCCGGCGGCGTAGACAGCGAACGCGGTAGCTACCGCTCGATTCAGGTCCTGCGCAACAACCGCGTTATTGCCGATACCGATCTCTACGCCTTTCTGATGGAAGGGCAGTTGCCGGCTATTCAGTTCCAGGACGGTGATACGGTTTTTGTCGGTTCCAAGTCCGACACCATCAGCGTCGATGGCGAAGTCCGCAACCGTAACCGCTTCGAAATGCAGGCCGGTAAGGCTTACACCGGTGCGGACATTGTCCGTCTGGCTACGCCTTCGACATTTGCCACGCATGTGTCCGTGATCGGTTTCCGCAACAGCGAGCGTTTCGCGCGTTATATGCCGCTGAAAGACTTCGACGCCTTCGCCTTGCGTAACGGTGACCGCGTGACCTTCAAGTCCGACACCTCCGAAGACATGATTGTGGTGGAGATCGAAGGTGAGTTCGAAGGGCAGTCGCAATACGTGATCCCGAAAAACACGCGTATTCATGAGTTGCTCAACTACATCCCGGTCGATCCTCAGGAAGCTGAGTTTGAGGCCATTTCGATCAAACGCATGTCCATCGCCAAGCGTCAGAAAGAAGCGCTTGAGGAAAGCCTGAACCGGATCGAGTCGGCGTATTACACCGCCAATTCGAATACCAACGAAGAAGCGGCGATTCGTGCGCAGGAATCGAAAATGATCAGCGAGTTCATCAAGCGGGCCAGAGAGGTCGAGCCGGAAGGGCGTCTGGTGTTGGCCAAAGATGAGTCGATCCGCGATGTGCGCCTGGAAATGGGCGATGTGATCACGATTCCGCAACGTCGCGAATCGGTCATGGTCAACGGCGAAGTGGTGGTTTCGCAGGCGATTCTCTGGGATGAAGGGCTGAGTGCACGTGACTATATCGCGCGTTCCGGTGGTTACTCGGATCAGGCCAACAAGAAAGAGCTGTTGTTGATTAAACAAAGCGGTGAAGTTTTCCGCGGCGAGGACTTCGCGGTGCAGCCCGGTGACGAGATTATCGTACTGCCGAAAGTGCCGGTGAAGAGCCTGCAACTGGCTTCCACGATTGCCGACATTCTCTACAAAGTGGCCATAGCCGCATCGGTGGCCATCAACCTCTGACGCTCTGATCAGAGATATTACGAAATGGCGGGGTATTTGCTAATCCTAAGGCAAATACCCCGTTTTCTTTTGGGGGAAGCGCATCCGCCAGGGTGCAGAATTGTCAGTTCATGCAGGTGCCGAAGGGCCTGCGTCAACCTAAACGGAAAAACGCCTTATGGTTTTGTCTGTTCGCTCTACCTCACATCAGTCACGCCGTGCCACGCAGGAACTACTGCGCGTGCTGAAACCACATGGTAGTGTCAATGTCCCGTCAAGCAGTGGCCTGCTCGCCGAAAATCTTACGCAATACAACTCGCAGTGGGACGATGCTGCTGCGCAGTCAGGTCCTGTAGCCGATTGTGTGTCGGTTGCCGGGAGTTTGAGCCGGTTTCTGGCTGTGGCCGTGGTAAAAGCGGACGCCGCTGAGGCTGTCCTGCAGCAGGTCATAGACGAACTCGCCAGGCTTGTCAGCCGCCGTGTCAGCAACACGCGTCGCGCCCAGGGGCTTGCGCGACTGGCGCAGCAGCTCAAGCCGCTGGCAGACATGCCGGAAGAGGCCTTAAGCGAGTTTAATCCCAAAACCTATCTTGCATTGAATCACGATCTGCAACAGGCCCTCGGTAAGGCGGGGGATCTGCAGGTGTTTGCCCATTATCTGTTGCATGGTTACGCGGAGATTCTGTCCGGCAGTCGTCCGCCTTTGCCCAGTCGTGTTGATGCCGACCCGGCTGCAAACGACGGGCAAGTGCACGAAGTGATGCTGACGCCGGCTGAGATCGAAAACCGGATTCGTGAATCGGGTTTGGTCGATGAGGTCTGGTACCGCGAACAATACAAGGTCGAAGGTGACGTCGTGTCGCACTACTGTCGTGAAGGACAGAAGGCCGGCAACCATCCTTGCTATTACTTCGATGATGAATTCTATCTGGCGCAGAATCCGGATGTGGCCAATAGCGGTTTGATGCCGCTGTTGCATTTTGTCCTGCATGGTCAGGCGGAACTGCGCCGCCCGTCGGCGAGCTTTGATCCGCATTGGTACCGGGATGAGTACAAAGCCGACCTGCCGCTTGCGCACTATCTGTGTGAAGGGCGTGAGCTGGGCTGTTCGGGCAACCCGCTGGTCGATGTGGACTACTATCTCAGCGTGCACGCGGACGTGAAAGCCGCCGGCGTGGACCCGGTTGAGCACAGTATGGAAATGGGTTGGCAGGAAGGGCGCAAACCCAACGCCGACTTTGACGTGGCTTACTACCGCGCAACTCATCTGGCCGATCAGCCCGATTGTAATCCGCTGAAAGATTATCTGATGCGCGGTATGGCAGCAGGTCTGGCGGTTAATGCGGAAACAGACCGCGGTGACGGCAAGGCTTTGACCGGGGCTACGGTACTCGGTGGCGTGTCGGCCAATACCAAGCATTTTGCCAACCCCGGTGAGCAGTTCGAAGACAATGACGGCGCGGTCGCGCCTGGCATTACAGCCCGTGCCCGCACCATCGCTTTCTACCTGCCGCAGTTCTATGCCTTTGAGGAGAACGACCGTTGGTGGGGAAAAGGCTTTACCGAATGGCGTAACGTGATGCGCGGCTCGCCGCGTTTCGAGGGGCACTACCAACCCCGCATTCCGCGTGATCTGGGTTTTTACGATCTGACCAATGAAGAGGTCATCGTAGAGCAGTCACGTCTGGCGCAGGAAGCGGGCATAGAAGCCTTTTGCTTTTACTACTACTGGTTTAACGGCAAACGTCTGATGGACAAGCCCCTGGATCTGTTCGCCGAGTCGGCGCAGATTGATCAGCCGTTCTGCATTATGTGGGCAAACGAAAACTGGACCCGCACCTGGGACGGCCTCGACCGCGAAGTGCTGATCCAACAGGACTACAGCGAAGAAGACGAAGACGCGTTTATCGCTGACACCTTGCGTTACTTCCGCAATGAGCGCTATATCCGCGTGGACGGCAAACCGCTGTTTATTCTCTACCGGCCCGGGCTTGTACCTGAAGCCAAAGCCACGATTGCACGCTGGCGCCGCAAGTGGGCCGCGGCGCTTGGTGTTGAGCCGCGTATTCTGATGGTGCAGGGCTTTGGTGATACCGATCCCGGTGAGTACGGGATCGACGGCGCGGTTGAATTCCCGCCGCATAAGGTCTGTACTGATCTGCCCGCAATCAACAACAAACTCAAGGTGCTGGACAAGGATTTCACCGGGCATGTGGTGTCCTATGACGATGTTATCGCCAGCTCGCTTGGCGAGGATGCGCCTGAGTTCCCGCTGATCAAGACAGTGGTGCCGCACTGGGATAATGACGCCCGCCGTGAAGGCCGCGGTTTCACCATGTTCGGTTCCACCCCAGAGAAATACAAGCAGTGGTTGTCCGGTGCGATCGATTTTGCGCAGGCCAATCCGCTGGACGGCGAATCGCTGGTGTTTATCAATGCCTGGAATGAGTGGGCCGAAGGCACGTATCTGGAGCCGGATGTGCATTTTGGCCACGCCTATCTCAATGCCACCCGCAAGGCGGTATACGGCCTGCAGGAAAGCGCCGGTAAAAAACTGCTGCTGGTCGGACACGATGCCTATCGCCACGGCGCCCAGATGCTGTTGCTGAATATGGCCGCAATCTACCGAAATCAGTTTGGTATGGATGTGACCATTGTGCTGCTGAGTGGCGGACCGCTGCTGCCTGAGTACGAAGCGCTGGCCGATGTGCATGTGATCGAGCGAGACGGCGAACAGGCCGTGCTTGATCTGATCGGTGAAGCTCAGTTCAGTCAGGCCATCACCAATACAAGCGTGAGCGGTCGTGTGGTCAAGGCCATCCGCCGCAGGGGTATCCGGGTTCTGTCCCTGATCCATGAGTTGCCCAAACTCATTACCGAGTACGGCCTGGAGGAGAGTGTCAGCGATATTGCGACAGCCTCCGATGTTGTGGTCTTCCCGGCGGACTTTGTCGAACGTGGTTTTGTCTCCATTGCCGGTGATATCAAAGGCCGCAGCGTAATTCGCCCGCAAGGCAGTTATCAGCCGATCAGCGCCGATCCGGCGGCCTATGCTGAGGTGCGTCAGGAGCTGGGTTTACCGGCGGATGCGAAGATTATCCTCAATGTCGGTTTTGCGGATCTGCGCAAGGGCTTTGATCTCTTTTGCCATACAGCCAGCCATTTCGCGGCCACGCATCCGGATTATCACTTTGTCTGGGTCGGTGGTCTGTCACAGGAGATGGAGCATTGGGTTTACTCCGATTTCACGGCTGGTCAGAAAGCGGGCAACTTGCATTGTGTCGGTTTTACCGATCAGGTCGCGCGTTACTTCAACGCCTGTGATGTGTTCTTCCTGACCTCGCGCGAAGACCCGTATCCGACTGTCGTCCTCGAAGCCATGGCGGTGGGTAAACCGGTTTGCCTGTTCTCCGGCACTACCGGGCTGGCCTCGGTCGTCGAACGCTTCGGCGCGATGGTCGATCGTAACGATCTGGCCGGTATTGAATCGGCCCTGACAATGCTGACCACGCAGGACAGTGCGCAAAAAGCGCAGGCCCGGCGCGATTACGTGGCCGAAGAGTGTCGCTTTGATGATTACTGTTTTGATCTGCTGCAGATGCTGAATCCGGATCTGAAGAAAGTCTCGGCCGTGATCCCGAATTACAAGTACGAGCGCTACATCGCCAGCCGGATTCAGTCTGTTTTTGCGCAGGATTACCCGGTATTCGAGACGATCGTACTCGATGACTGCTCGCCGGATAACAGTGTAGACGAGATCCGCCGGACACTCGACGCCAGTGGTCGCCTTGCGCAGTTGCATCTGAACAAAACCAACAGTGGCAACACCTTCGTCCAGTGGGCGAAAGGGCTGTCGCATTGCCGCGGCGACTATGTCTGGATTGCCGAAGCGGACGATCTGGCTGAGCCGCAGTTTCTGTCAGCGTCCTTAGCCGCCTTCAAGGACGGCACCGTGCTGAGTTTTACCGATTCGGCACAGATCGGGACCGACAACGAAGCCCTGGCCGGCAGCTACGATTACTACTATCGCAACATTGATAAGGCGCTTTTTGGCGGTGATTTTGACCTCAGCGGCGAGGAGTTTGTCGCCCGTGCGCTGAGTGTGCGCAACCCGATTCTGAATGTGAGCTCGGTTGTCTGGTCGCGGGATGCCCTGGTTGAGGCGCTGGACAACACCGGCACCGAAGTGAAGTCCTACCGTCTGGTCGGCGACTGGCGCCTGTATGCACAGGTGCTGAGCGGCGAGGGTGCACGGGTGTCCTATGTTGCAAAACCGTTAAACGTGCACCGTAGGCACGCATCTAGCGTAACGCACAGCATGGATCACATCGCGCATCTCAATGAGATCGCGGCCATGCACAGCTACTTCCGTCAGGCCTTTGCGCTGCCGGAAGATGTCGCAGAGGACATGCAAGCCTATCTGGCGGAACTGGAAGCTCAGTTCGGTCTGAGTTCGGCGGCCTGATCCGCGGCGTAAGCGCGTTAACCACAATTACTGAGAGTCTCTATGAAAGTTGTCCTACATATCGGGGCTGAGAAGACCGGCACGACTGCGTTGCAAGCATTTCTGGCGGACAACCGTCAGCAGCTGCCCGCCGAGGGCTACGCCTATTTGCAGTCAGCAGGCTTGCCTTATAACCGCAAACTGGCCACCTATTGCTTTAACGAGGACCGCAGTGACGATCACCATGAAGTCCTCGGCATTGTCGATGCCGGTAAACGCCAGGCCTGGGCGGCGAAGTTCCGTGAGGAGCTGGACGCGGAGATCCGCGCGCTGCCGGAAACGGTGCATACGGTCATTGTCAGCAGTGAGCACTTCCATTCGCGCCTGTTCCATGTTGAAGAGATTGCGCGCCTGAAAGCACTTCTGAGCCCGTATTTTGAGTCTTTCTCTGTTGTTTGTTATCTGCGTCGTCAGGATCAGATGGCAACCAGTCTCTACAGCACGGCGCTCAAATGCGGTCACAGCTTCCCGAGTATTCTGCCGGGAGTCAGTGCCGAAGATCATTATTACAACGCCGAGGTTCTGCTGGACAAGTGGAGTGAGGTGTTCGGTGAAGAAGCGATTCACCCGCGTGTGTTTGACCGCGCCGAGCTGGTCGAAGGCGATCTGCTGAAAGACTTTCTGGCCACGGCCGGTATCGAGCTGCGCCTGGATAACAAGATTCTTCCGGGTCGCCAGAACGAATCGCTTGAGCCGGTTGCGCAGCAGTTTCTGCACGCGATCAATCCGCATGTGCCGATGATGCTCGATGGTCACTTCAACCCGCTGCGCGAGAAGCTCACCCGTCATCTGGAAGCGAATTATTCCGGCAAACCGCAACTGCCGCTGAAGCAGGATGCCATGGCGTTCTGCGGCAAGTTCAGTGAGTCGAATCAACGCGTCGCGCGTAAATGGTTTGGCCGCGAGAACCTGTTTTCTCAGGACTTTTCCGCCTATCCCGAAGAAGGGCAGGTCATCGAACCGGGCTTTGAAGACGGTGTCGAGGTGGCGTCCAGGGTGCTCAATGGTGTGATGCAGGATCAGCGCGAACAGGCCGAAGCCTTGCGTCAGGCCTTACAAGCCGAACCGCAAGCGGCAACCCGTCTGATCGCCGACTATTTCAACTCGGTTCACCCGGCTGTTGCCAACTATATCCGCGCCAATCTGGCATTGACGGCGGTGGACAATAAAGCCGCCTGAAAACAAATAAAACGACGTTAATGGAGTGAACATGGCTGCAGCTTCGGGTAGTACGAACAACGAAAACATGGTCCATGCCGGTGCTGACGACTGGCTCTTTCTGGTCGGTGGTAGCAACAACGTAGAGGCCTTGTTCGCCAACCCCTCGTCGTTTACACCTGAGCGGTGTCAGGCTTGGGTTGATCTGCTCGAACAACGCAAAGCCAGGCTCGCCGCCATGGGTATCCGTTACCTGCATCTGCCGGCACCGGAAAAGCTCACCGTGCTGCCTGAGTTTTATCTCGGCGAAATCCCCAATCCGATGGGCAGTCCCACCCGTGCCTTGTTTTCACGTCTGCCGGCTGATCAGGATGTGGCGGTTAACCCGCTGGTGTATTTCGACCGCGTCAAAGCCAAGCGCCAGCTGTACTGGAAGACCGACACGCACTGGAGTTTTTACGGCGCATTCAGCGCCTATCAGCTGCTTTGCGGCAAACTGGGCATAGAGCCCAACGGCGATCTGGTGAACTACCCGCGGCGCGAGGTCAATATCGTGATGGATCTGGGCTCGAAAATGCAGCCCGTGCAACGTGAAACCGTCACCAACTTCCGTCTGCAAAAGCACTCGCGTCGCGTGTTTTCCAATGAGCTTGTCGAGTTCAAGGAAGCGCACGGTCTTGATAACGCCGGTGCGCTGCACGTCGGCTCACATGTGATTTTCCGCAACGACTCCCCGGATGCCGTGGATAAAAAAGTGGTTATGTTCGGTGATTCTTTTTCTGAGTATCGTCCGGTGCTGCTGACCGGCATGCTCGCAGAGACGGTGCGCGAGTTGCACTTTATCTGGGGCGCCGAGCTGGACTATGGCTACATCGAAAAAGTACAACCGGATATTGTTGTCAGCGAACTGGCCGAGCGTTTTATGACGCAACTCCCGCGTGACGAGCGCAACAACGAGCATTTCGCACGCATCCGTATCAAGCAATATATCGAGAAAAATGGTACTCCAACGCCTGTTAAACGCGCTATCCCCGCGTAAAAATTCCGCTAACCCAAGGAACCCCGTTGCCATGAACCAGGCACAGAAAGCTCCATCTGAGCGGGCTCACGAGCGCAAGCTTGTCATTGCCTCTGAAAGCTATCCGCTGCAGCCGCCGCGCCTGTTTCAGGAGGTCTCCGGTCAATCTGAGCAGGCCACTGAGCTTGTCGCGAATCCGGTTTTTATGACCGTGACGCCCGGCGCCAGAGTTTGGTTTAACGGTGTGGGGACGATCATTCTCGATCAGAACGACGAGGTGGTATTCCGCTTCGGCAATACAGGGCCGGCACGCTTTCATGAGGAAGCGGTCAAAACCCATCTGCCCGGACGCGCCATGGTGCTCGGTACCATCGGTGCGCATTGCTACTATCACTGGATGGTCGATGTGCTGCCGCGACTCGAGGTCATCAAGCGGGCAGGGTATGACTGGGACTCGGTTGATCACTTCCTGGTGCGTGATTTTGATCTCGGCTTCCAGAAGGCCACGCTGGAAGTGCTCGGCATCCCGGCGTCGAAAATCGTCTGCACCAAAGACAGCCCGGCCTATACCGCCGATGAGCTTTTGCATGTGGAGCTGCGTAACTTTGTCGGCATGCGTATGCATCGCTTTGTGCCGGAGTTCCTGCGCTCCTGTTTTCTGAAAAGCGAAGACATACAAGAACGCCCGCAGCGCAAGATTTTTATCACCCGGCCCAAGGGTGTTAACCGCGCTGTGCTGAACGAACAGGAGTTGCTCTCGTTACTGACTGATCACGGCTTTCAGGAAGTGACAATGGAGGGCTATTCACTCTTTGAACAAGCCGCCTTGTTCGCCTCGGCTGACGTTATCGTGACGACCCACGGTGGGGCTTTGACGAATCTGGTCTACTGCCGGCCGGGGACCAAGGTCATCGAGCTGTTCGGCGAGCACGTCTTTTCCTACTACTACGGTCTGGCGAACCTCTGTGGTCTGGACTACAGCGCAGTATTACGCAGAGCCGATCAGATTGATCTGGTAATCGATGCCGAGGTTGGCAATCGAATGAACAATCAGACCGAAACCATACGCCAGGACGCGGATATCAACATCGGCGCGCTTAGCCGGGCGCTGTCGGCGATCAAGGCCTAACGCCACACTAAAAGTAAGGTTTATCGGGCATAAGGCTTGCACCATGGAACCCTAGGATCACGGGTTCCACTTTACCCTGGCTACAAGATCCTCAAGCGTGCCGCTCAGGCGCGCGCCATGCTATTGCGGAATTAGCCGCCGTTAAGGCGCGAGCAGTAGACCGAAGTATCGACCAAATTATTCATGCAACAGATGGTATAGTTCGAATGAATAGCTGTATTGGTAGGACAGGTCACATCGAAAGCATCTCGGTTATCCGCGACAAGCTGTTGTTGATCGAAGGTTGGCATTCACTGGAAGACGCAGAAATTTCTGATTTGCGTTTGAGTGATGCCGACGGACACACGTTTAATCCCATCTTAACCCGGCGCCTGCGACGACAGGATGTCAACAGATCGACCGGGCTTGTTAACCCGGATCTCGGGTTTCAGTACATCTTTCCTCTGAAAAACGCGTTGAAAAATGGTGAAAGCACCGTCTTCAAACTTGAGTTTGAAGGAGACAATGATGTCGGCGAGTTCAGTCTGGTCCGAAAAAATAATGTGACGGCCATTGAAAGCACCGATCTGAAAATCAAAGCCGGTGACTTTGAGGAAACGCACTTTTTTGACCTTCTTGAAGCCGGTCTGGCGATTGAAGGGACGGACGGTGAAATTGAAGTTCATGTGGAGCAGGTTCTGCGTCACGGCTCACTTTGCCTGATCAAGGGCTGGGTCAATGACGAGCTGACGCTTGTTGATGATCTGAAGGTGCTTGGTATAAAAAGCCGGAACACATGCTTTTTCCGCTTTTACAGAAAAGACATCAAATCATTTTCCCATCTCAGTGACGGGAGCTATAAGTTCGGATTTGTTGTGCTTTTCAATTATGACTTGAATAGCCACAAAAGGCTCAGTATCGCCGCTTACAAAAATGGCAGCATACTGGACAAGGAAGTCGCCTTGCCGACGCATGAGGATGATTACAACGTCCTGATTTCCTCCGTCATGTCATGTCAGCTGTCGGACCCTGAGCTGATCGCCTCGGCCTCGTACCGCAGGGCCTTGCATCAGGCTTTTGAAGCGCAGACCGAGATATCGCCTCTTCTAGTCAGACGTAAGCAGGGCAGCGGCCGGGGCGAGGTGGCAGTGGTTGCCAACTTCACCGACACCAGGCTGCAGGATATCAATAGTCTGATATTCAATAGCCGGATTTCTGCGGGGGGAGGGGGGAGGTTGTATATCGCAATCAAGCGCGAACAGCTGAACTATGAAGCGGAAAAGCTGATCGATAAGCTCCAGTATCTGTACGATGTTGATGTGAATCTCATGGTTTATCCCTCGGCGATATCGAACTACAAGCTGATAAAAGATTCGACACAGCATTGCACCGAGCCTTACGTCGTTTATATCTCCAACCATTCCGCCCTCATCCTCCCCGAAAAGATAGATCCCACCGATTCAGCCGTTGTTTGCCCGGCTCACCTTTGCGATACAAAAAACCAGACCATTGCTGATGGAATCGATGATTCCGGCAGTCTGGTGCTCTCGTCGGATCTGAAGGACGGCGAAAATCTCTACCCCTTGTTCTTTGGCACTGTCTTCCGGCTCTCCGCGATCAGCTCACAGCTGGATGGAATGAATCAGGCCAATTTGTCGAGGATCATGTCTGAACTTCTTGCAGGGCAGCGCTTTGACGAGCGTCCCTCTACCAGATACATCGCATTGGACACCTTCGACAGTCCGCATGCGCAGACTGATCTGCTGGGTATGGCCGATATGTATTATCAATCGAGCCTTGCGTTTGAACGAATCGAAGTGCTGGAAAAAGCCGTATGAAAGTTTTAGTCATAGCCCACGGGCATCCGGAGTTCAGTCGTGGCGGGGCAGAGACGGCGGCTTACAACCTCCACAAAGGTCTGCTCCTGAATGGCGTCGAGTCGACATTCCTGGCCCGCTCAGCGCGCAGTAACGAGGCGCACCTGAGTCACCAGGTGATAGAACAATACAACGGGGGACGTGAGTACTTCTGGAATGTGTCGACTTCCAGCTACGACACTTACACCTCGGACGCCGATGCAGCCGAGTGTAAAAGATTCATCAACTTTGTACGTGATGTTGACCCGGAGGTGGTGCATTTTCATCACTACTTCAATGTCGGGTCAGAGTTGATTTATCTGATTAAACGCCATTTGCCGTATATCCGCATTGTTCTCACGCTGCATGAGTTTCTGGCTATCTGCGCCCGCGACGGGCAGATGTATAAGACCAACGACAAGTTGTGTTTTAAGTCTTCGCGCAAGGCCTGTGTTTCCTGCATCGGCTGGGGCTCCAAGCACTATCTGGCAAGGGAGCTCTTCTTCAAGAACCTGTTCCGGAATATCGATCGCTTCGTCTCGCCTAGTCATTTTCTGAAAGAGCGCTACGTCGATTGGGGGCTGGACGCCGGGCTGATCGACGTGATCGAGAATGCGCATCTGATCAGCTCCGTTCCGGTCAAAGAGGCAGGGGAAACCCGCGCCGCGGATGACTCGGACAACGCGGTTCTGAAGTTAGGCTACTTCGGGCAGATTACGCCGTATAAAGGGCTTGAAGTGCTGCTGAAAGCCATCGCCGGGCTGAGCGCGGATGTGCGACCGAGGGTGCGGCTCTATGTCTACGGGGCAAACCTGTCGACGCAGGGTGAAGAGTTGCGCTCTACGCTCATGAGTCTGATTGAAGAGACAGCCGATGTGGTGTCATTTCAGGGCCAGTACGAGCCGGAACAGTTGCCGGTGTTGATGAGCGGCATTGATGTCATGGTGATTCCGTCGAAATGGTGGGAAAACTCGCCGATGGTGATTCAGGAAGCTTTCGCCAACGGCGTTCCGGTCATTGCGAGCAATATCGGCGGCATGTTGGAGAAAGTAAACCATGAAGTTGATGGCTTGCACTTTAATGTGGGCGATTCCGGGGCGCTGGGCGGTGTGATCGGCAGACTGCTTAGCGAAGACGGCCTGCTGGATCAGCTGCGCAGCGGCATCCGAATGCCGGCCGGGCTGCGCGAGATTGCGCAGGTCCATATGAGCAATGTTTACGGGTTTAATACCCCTTTGAAACGCGTCGTGTGAAAAGTCGCTGTTCAGTCCTAGTATTGGTGAATCAAAAATGACAAGTTTTCCCGAACTGAGTAACACGCCGGTTATCTGCTTTAATGGCTTTAGCCGTGAGTTTAAAAAAGACCGAATCGAAGCCTTTCGCGTCCAATCACCATTGGAAGGGGATTGGCTGAGCAGGCAGTTTTTCGTCCGCGGATGGTTGATCTCAAAAACGCCGGTCAAAGCATTTCATTTGTTTGATATGCAAGGGCGTTACACCTCCCGCGTCGCGCCTCACGAACACTATGAGGACGTGCACGCACGCTTTTCGGTGGATTTTCCGGATCTCGACAAGAAGATTGCATTCAGCTTCAAGCTACGGCAGCAGGACATCAGCTTCCTTGAAGACGGTGCGGCTTTGTTTCTGTATGCAGAGCATCAGGACGGCACGCTGGAAAAGGTGGCCCGGCTCAATCTATCGGTCGGCGAGGTCGATCTCGCTCAGGCCTTGCAGGACGGCTGTGGCCCGTCGTTCTATATCGGCGGCGCCATGAAAGGCGCGACCTCCGCCATTTATGAGTATCTGGCATCGCATCCGTCGGTAGTGCCGAGATACCCCAAAGAGGTGCATTTTTTCAGCAAGTCACACGAGTATGAAAAAGGGTGGGCCTGGTATCTGGGGCAGTTCAACAATGCCGCCAACCGCTACCAGCACCGCGAAGGCGTCAGTCCGGCCCCATCGCTGATCGGCGATGCCAGTCCCAGCTACCTGACTGACACGCACGCACCCGCACGCATAGCCCGCTACACGCCCGGGGCTAAGGTTGTATTGTCCTTGAGAAACCCCTCGCTGCGTGCCATCTCGCACTATTTTCACGAGGTCAAGCGCGTCGGCGATGAGTCGCGTCCGCCGGAAGAGGTGTTTTCTGCGGCTAACCTGGATATGGCAAAAACGGTTTTCGAAGCCGAAGGCTACGATCTGGACAAGCTCCAGGCGCATCCGTTCTGGCCGACTCTGCGCTACTTTACCGAAGGCCTGTATGGGGTATACCTGCAAAACTGGCAGGATGCGATCACACCGGAGAATCTGCTGGTCGTGAACTACCACCTGCTGGAGTCAGCGCCACAAGAATACGTCTCAACGATCTTTGCGTTTCTCGGGCTTGACGTGCCGGAGGGGTTTGAAGTGGCGAAGATCTACGCCAACGACTATCCCGATCTCGATGACGCCATAGTCGCCCGCTTGGACGAGTTCTTTGAGTTTTCGAACGCAAAGCTTGCGGGGCTATTGCAGCTCCCGGAACGCTGGTTCTAATGGAATATTCACTGGCCGGTACAGGTGACCGGCGCTGTAAAAGTACAGGATGCTGAGAGAACGACATGAACTTTAACCGATTTGAAAAAATAGCCGTTACCGATTTTGCCGATCAACTGAGTCACAGTGGCGGGCTGTGGATTTTCCATCATATCCCTAAGACCGCCGGGTCATCCCTGACGCGGGAACTGAGCGTTGTGTTGCCGCCGTACCGCAATGTCTTCGCCGAACATCCCCGTTCCGGCGCAGACCAAGGTACCGACGCCATGATGAGCTCGGTCGAGTCGTTTCTCGAGGCGGACAGAAGCGTTAATTACCGGTCTGTGTCCGGCCATTTCCGCTTACCGCATCTGAGCCGCATCCGCGAGGCCATCCCGGCGAGCAGGATGTTCACATTCCTGCGGCAACCGGCCGAGCGACTGATATCTGACTACCGGTATGCCAAAACGCCAAAACACCCTTTGTACCGCGAGTTTGCCGAGAAATTCCCCACGATCGAACACTATATCGAAGACCCGTGCTCCCAGAACAAGATGTGGCGCTTTGTTACCGCAGGAGGACAGGAAGCGGGTGACGAATCGCTGGCGCGGATATTCCGCAACTATGCTTTTATCGGCACTTTGGAAAGCCTGAGTGAGGATTGGTCTTTTCTGACTTCAATAGTCGGTTGTCCCAAGGTCATGACCGCACGCGTCAATGTGACAAAAGCGCAGGACAACAACGAAGTGCA
This sequence comes from Granulosicoccaceae sp. 1_MG-2023, assembly GCA_030546905.1. Lineage (GTDB taxonomy): Bacteria > Pseudomonadota > Gammaproteobacteria > Granulosicoccales > Granulosicoccaceae > UBA7957. Next base: position 36,610 of record JAUOPI010000012.1, read on the forward strand.
GTACGCGCCGCACTTATACCAGCGTATCCGCGAGCTGAATGCTAAGGACTATCTCTTGTATGAGCGGGTCAGCGGCTTGCTCCACACCAAGCGTCAGGAAATGAACGAATACGTTGAGTACCGGCAGGGGATTTGGCTTGGTGCGGTTACTGAGCGTGTGGCTTAGTCTGATTTTGGCTAATTTGCCGAGAAGACATGTTCACCCTGGCGCTATGAGAAATGGCGCTTATTAAAACCAAAATTGTTTACGCGGCAGCACGTACTTACCCTCCCTCCGCTGCCGCGTCCCTTATACCCGAACCTCGACGATGTGAGTCAAAAGCACGCGTATCTGCGCTGCAGGGTGACTCGGTACAAAAGTCGCACGCCGAGCCGGGGCTTCTAAGAAGAGACTAAGACTTCGGCGTTAAGTCCGTCATAGTCTTGTCGCGTCAACCTGATTGATACCAATCGCGGCACATCTGCGTTTGGCGTCAGCGGAACTTAAATCCACTACAAAGTCTGTCGTAAGGACACCCCTGACCGGATCTTATTGCTTTGCTGGGGAGATCCGCCGTTTTTCCGCAAGTCTCTTTATACCCGGCATACTCATTGCACGCACCCCGTATGTCATGTTTACGAGCTATTAGCTCAGACGTATTGGCTTCGTCTGTATTGTTGCGTCTACAACAAGATAGATGTGCGCGTTTTCGAAGGGAAAGCCCTGAGAAATGAGCGTGTATTGCTCAGCATCGTTTGTGCAGTTTCTACAGTTATGGGGACTAATCTGCTTTTGCTGAACGCAATCATGGACCTGGATAAGGTCTGGATAAGGTCGCTTACCTTATCAAACGTTAGATATACCGGGAGAGAGAATCTGTGTAGATGATTCAGTCCCGGTACTCTCGCGTAGCCATGTTTTGTGTTGCTCACCTCGGGGGCCGGTAATGCCGGTGACTTTGTGCTTTCAGTGACGGGGCTTATGGGGGCAATGGCAGGACACAGGGATGCCGGTTCGGGTGGCGATGTATAAGGTTTAGTTTCAATCTAGCGGTAGTTTATGTTTGTTTCGAATGGTGTTGTGGCCTGCTGTTTTCGGGACGTTTACTTTTTATTTTTTGATTTCTAAATGGGCTTTATCTAATGGGTGCGGGAAAAACTGAACGTCTCTCTTTGATGGAAGATTCAGAAAAAAAAGGTCTTTTTAATCAATTTCAAAGCAATCAGCAGGAATATCAAGGCAACATAGAAACGCTCTATGAGGACTGCCTGCACGGGTGGGTAGCCTATCGAGATTCAAGTGATCCGGTGCTTATAGATGTCAAGGTGGAAGGCGAGGTTGTGCACCGCAGTTTGCCTTGTTGTTTGCCTCGTGCAGACCTTAAGCAAGCGGGAATTCATTCGGGCGAGCATGGCTACAAGGTGCGTGTCGGTTACGTCACGTCAGTGGGATCGATTGTGAAGGTAGAAATTATCGATTCCGTGACTAAGCAGCTGATTAGTAAAGCCGATCTGACATCGGCGCCTAATCGCCGTGCCACCGATAGTGACGATACCAGTCCACGCGCCCGCTGTGGAATCTCGCCAAATCAAGCGACTAGTCCCGACGGTGTAATGCATATTGAGATCACAAACGACAATGCAAAACTCCGAGTCGAAGGGGTCGTTGATAACGTCCTGCGGGGTTGGTTTTGTGACACCGTACACCCCAGCCAGGTGCTGGAAGCAACGGTGTTAATTGACAATATTGAGTTCTGCAAAGTTAAGAACGACGTTGAGCGTGAAGATCTACGTGTTCGCGGACTGACCACAGGGCATGGTGGCTTCGAGGTGCGTCTGCCTGGATATCTGGCCCAAACTGCAAGCCGGGCTATCAAAGTTGTGGTAGCTCCTGATGTCACCGAGGAGGTGGTTTGGAGATCTCAGCCAAATTCTACCAGGCGTGCCAAGGTCGCGCTCGGCACGAGGAAGCAACCCGTAACGGTTATAGTCCCTGTTTACAATGCCTATGAAGACACCAAATTATGTTTAGAGCGGCTGAACAAATACACCAAGGATGACGTAAGCATCCTGCTGATAAACGATGCCAGTACAGATACTCGTATCCCGGCTTTGTTGTCTGAATATGCGAAAAAGCAGAACTTCACCGCTGTTACGAATGAGCAAAACCTGGGTTTTACAAAAACAGTTAACCGTGGGCTGGAGTTGGCGAAAGGGTCGGACGTCGTATTCTTGAACTCAGATGCGCGTGTCACTCCTCGCTGGCTTGAAGGGCTGCAGGCCGCGGCATACTCTGCACCGAACGTAGGTACCGTCACGCCCTTGTCTGATCGGGCTGGAGCCTTCTCCGCACCGGAAATCGGTAATGCAAATCAACTCCCTGCAGACATCAGCGAAGAAGTTTTTGCCGTCGCTGTAAGGAGAATGTCGCTCCGGCTTTACCCGTCTGTACCTACAGGAAACGGCTTTTGTCTTTATATAAAAGCAGAATGCCTACGCGAGGTAGGGCAGCTTGATGAAGAAGCCTTCCCCAAAGGGTACGGAGAAGAGAATGACTTCTGTATGCGCGCAAAACTGCGCGGCTGGAAGAATGTTGTCGATGATGCCACCTATGTTTTTCATGAACGCTCGAAAAGTTTCGGTAGTTCAAAAACTGAGTTGATGAAGCAAGGGCGCGCAGTCATTGACCAGAGATACCCGGAATACAAAAAAGAGATATCAGTATTCGGTTCCTCAGAGAAATTGGCTGCTGCGCGATTTCAGGTCAAAGTGGCACAAGCGGCTTGTACCCAGGGAGAAGGTATAAAACCCAGAGCACTGTTTGTCGTTTCCACTACCACGGGCGGCACGCCAAAAACCAATGCTGACCTCATGGGCGCTTTGTCCGATGCCTATGAGCCGTGGTTGCTTCAGTCAAACAGCACAGAAATAAAGTTGTTCCGCGTAAAAGACGGTGAGGCAATCCTCGATCGAACATACGTGCTGTCGGAGCCTGTCGCAGCGGCGAGTCATCATTCCTTCGAGTACGACGAAGTACTGTTTGAATGGCTCCAGGAGCTGGAATTCTCGATTGTACATATCCGTCACATAGCCTGGCACAGTGTGTCGCTTCCGAAGCTCGCGAAAAGTTCTGGGGCTGCGGTTGTATTTTCGTTTCACGATTTCTACACACTATGTCCGACAGTCAAGCTTTTGGATCAGGACAATAAGTACTGGGGCCGTGGTGCGAATAAGAAGCCGGGCGGGGAGGTTCAGCTGTGGAAGCCTGCTGACATGCCCGCGTTGGATAAGGAGTGGTTGGATCGGTGGCAGAATCGGTTTGCCGGCGCTTTCGCCTATTGCGACGCCTTTGTTACCACGTCAGCCAGCGCGAAAAATACGATTTGTGCACACTTGCCCTGGCTGGATGACGGGCGATTCCATGTGATTCCGCACGGACGGGACTTTGCGGAGTTTTCGCAACAGGTGTTCCTGCCACGATCAGGTGAACCGGTTCGTATTCTTGTACCGGGTAATATCGATGGCCCTAAGGGCAGTCAGGTCATTATTGATATTCTCGAGAACGATACTCAGGGCCTATTCGAGTTCCATATTGTCGGTAATTTCAAATCAGATTACACACATCCGCGTTTGATAAACCACGGCTCATACAAGCGGGAAAATTTTCAGGAGTGTTTCGCCAAAGCTAAAGCCCATATCGGAGCGATATTCTCAATATGGGATGAGACGTATTGTCACACCCTGACTGAGCTTTGGGCTGCGGGTTACCCTGTATTCGCGTTTGATTTCGGAACTATCGCGTCGCGGATGGCCAATAGCGGGGCGGGTTGGATCTATGACGGTGATATATCTGACCCGAAAGCGATACTTGGCTTTCTGAAGGACATTTGTTTTAGCCCCGTTGACTTGGCCAACAAACGCCAGGCCGTACTTAACTGGCAGTCCTCAGAAGGGCTGTACAACACGACTGAAATGATGGCGACAAGATATCGGGAGGTATACCGAAACGCCCGTGGTATCACGCTTAACGCTTCGTATTCTGCGGTCGACGGCGGCTCTGTTGGCGCGTCTGAAAATGCGCAAGATGCTGTCGTCGCGCTGGTATGTCCAGCGAACCGGAGTCTCACTTCCGCTAACGCGTCTACGCATGTACGGCTTTGGCAACGGCTGAAGAACGATGCAGAAAGCCCGGTAACGTATATCCGTATGACAGCCGAGCAGCTTGTCGCAGCAGCTTCAGAAGGTGTTGTTACGCGGGCAATAGTGCAACGGAATGCTGTGCCGGATTTGTTGATCGATGACCTTGTCGCCCTTATCGAGAGCGGCAAGCTACTTGTGCAATGTGATCTGGATGACGACCTTTTGAACGTACCTTCGCACATTGATGCCACGGGTCAGTATCGTGAGTATTCCAAGTCGCTGCGACTGCTGATTGAAAAGGCACATGTCGTTACGGTTTCCACTGCAACGTTAAAAACGCGTTTGGAATCGCTAAACAATAATGTGCAGGTCGAGCCGAATAAGCTGAGTTCTACGTTGTGGTCCGGTTTCCGTGAGCAGAAACCGACGGCCGGTGCGCTTTCCGCAATTTACATCGGGACTGCTACGCACAACGAAGATTTGGCTTTGGTTCTGCCTGCTTTAAACGAATTTAAATCTAGCAACCCGGAGTTCAGCCTTAAGCTGGTCGGAGGCGTTACCGACGATGTGGAGCTGCCTGAGTGGATCGAGCGCGTCCGTATCCCGGACCATGCGAAAAATTACCCCGGGTTTGTATCCTGGCTACAAACGGTAGTGGAAGGTTGCAATCTGGGAATTGCGCCTTTGCAGGATAGCGATTTCACACGCTGCAAGTCTGATCTGAAGATTCTGGACTACACTGCAATGGGATTGCCGGTTGTTGCATCTAATACCGCGGTCTATCGTGAAAAGATAGAACAGTTTGGCAACGTAATAGGTGCTGATAACACGGAAGATGCGTGGATTAGCGCGCTTTCTGAAATTTCCGGGAACCTTGCTAAATATCTGCAAGTCGCGAAACAAGAACGTTCTGATGGTAGAGGCACATGGCTGGGAATCGATGAGTGTCTGCGATCGATCGATAAGGTAAGTGGTTATCGTTCGATGGGACAAGAGGTTCAGCATGTGGCGTAATGCTAAATGCCATAGCGAGTGTTATGTTGGAAAGCCTAGGATTATAGATAATCGTCTTTGTATAGCCCTCGAGCAAGACTGGGGATCTTATTGACGGATGTGAACTAAATTGTTAGGCATGACATGTTTTTGATATCTGTATTTCCGGAACTAGTAATGGAAAGCTATTTCTGTGTGAATGAATGAGAACCCGAAATGATTGTACTTCATGTTGGTGCAGGGAAGTGTGGAAGTAGTGCCCTGCAGAGATTTTTGTCAAATAACCCAGTGGTGGAACTGAGTGGTGGGCAACATATGTATTATCATGTGTTGACAGCCAAGGGCGCATATAGTGGCGCCGATGTAAAAGCAAGAGCAGAAAGTGTTGTTCATAATTATTGGAGTTCTCAAAATTTCGGCAGAATATGTGACGTTGATTTTTCTACTTTTTTTAAAGGTTTGTCTAAAGACGACGTGCATGTTTTCTCTGCCGAAGGTTGGATCAATGAGGTAAGTCACAGTACGATACGTCAATTTTTATCTGGGCTAAATCAAAAAGTTAAAATAGTAATGTATGTGAGGCCCCAAGTCCCTTTGATGAATAGTGCCTATTGGCAATGGGGGGCTTGGTCAGATGAAGAGCCGCGGCAATGGATTATGAACCGGGCTAAAAACGCTGCAAAGTGGTTTAGAAAATACAAGGCTTTTAGTTCATTAGATGAGGTTGATGAATGCAGCGTCCGAATATTGAATGGTGACATCGTTTCGGACTTTGTCTCGCTGTTTGATGAAAACGAGTTTTCGTTAATAAAAGAAAATACAAGTTCAAACAAAAGCTTGTCTGGGGAGTTGTTGCGAGTTTTGCAGAGAAATAGACATCTTCGCCCTGGTATTCATGCATCTTCAATAGATTTCATTCTGGAAAAGTATTTTTCTGGCATCGGCGGGCCAACTCCTTGGGTAATAGATGATGAGTTGTTCGAATACATTATCGAAGAGTGTTCTGAGGACAACAAAAAGCTATTAAGAGTTCTTGATGAAGACCAGGCAGATCTGATGCAAGCGGATGAGCGATGGTGGAAAGTATTCTCGGTTCCGTTTGAAGTTGAAAGCCCAGATGCTATTGTTGCTAAGGATTTCGAGAACGAGAAGCTGCTAGTTCGAGCGTTGGAAGTGTTGATTGAGAACGAACGTAAGTGAAGGGAACTGGACTTGCAAGTGCCCCATAACCCTGTGTCAGCTTAGCTACGTCATGGGGTGATGTACTAATCAAGCCAGTCCGAGAACAGGACGATTACCTGCGAGCGCGTGAAGTTTTAGTAGCGGATCGGGTGCAACCTACTTATCGAAGCTTTGTGTTGGGGCGTAAAGTTGAGGCTGATTTGTTCAGTGTGTGAGCGGAATTGTTATAGGGGATAATTGTGGGAAAGGCTCTTGTTCATATTGGTACAGGTAAAACAGGTACTAGTTCTATCCAAAGCGCGTTGTTTGAAATGGAAAGAAGGGGAGGTGCGTGTTTTAAGTATCCAATTGTTCATGGCAAAGGCCACCAGTCTCTAGAAATTCTATTCAAGAAGTATCAGCGGGTATCGAGAGGTGTTAGGTCAAAACTTGATAAAGCAGGGTCGTACGACGAGTTAAAAAAAACATATGAAAGCGTCCTCAGTCGTTGTTTTGATGGCGATGTATTGTTGTCTTCGGAATTGTTGTTTAGTTTTAATCTGGAAGAGGTGAAGATTTTCCGTAGTTATTTGGAAATGCAAGGAGTTGACGATTTCAAGGTAGTCGTATACTTAAGGCACCCAGCCTCATACTACCTGTCCCTAGTACAGCAAAAAGTTAAAGCGGCATATAAGATTCCGTCTCCCCTGAGTTTTAAGGCGGGCTATGGTAAAAAATTATCAAACTGGCTGGCAGTGTTTGGGGAAGATGTCTGCGTGAGGAGGTTTGATAGAAGCTTAATGGCGGGTGGGAACGTGCTGCAGGATTTTTCTGTGTTGCTGAGTGATTTCTTTAATGCAGATGTATCCCTGGCTGGCGGTTCTGTTAATGAAAGTGTCTCGGCCGAGGGTATGGTGGTCCTGCAGGAGTTTAGAAAATATTTCTTTTTAGATCAGGAAGATCGCTTTTCTAAAAAGTCAAACATGTTGTTGAAGAAGATACAGAATTTGGAGTCCGAGTTTCCCGGGAGCAAGCCGGTGTTGAAAAGTGTTTATTCGAGGTCGGTCAGTAATTTGAATATGGACTATCTCTCTATATTGTCGGATTTTAATCTATTGATGTCTTCTGAGGTTGATAGCGGGGCGTGGGCTACAATGGAGGGTGGCGATGAGGTTAACTTTTCTGGAAATGTAAAAGACTTGTTGCAGGATTTTGATGAGGATCATTATAAGTTCCTTTTGCATAAGATCGCTTATGACCTAATATAACTCTAGGTGAGTATTAGTAAACTTGTGGCACTTCATCTACGTTTTAGTGTGACGTAGTCATCCAAGCGGCCCCGAGAGCGGATTGTCTTTTGCGATCGGGCGAGGTGCCGGCTCTGTATTCTCGCCAGGGGAGAGGGCCTCACCCCCTCCCCAACGTCTCCTGCCACCGGTTCAGCAAACGCATATCGCCTTCCTCGGTTTCTTCGAGCATTTCAAACAAACGGACAAAGGTCACTGACAGGATCAGGTAGTTGATCTTTTTCTGTTCGATAAACTCACTCTTGTATTCCTGCATTTTCTGCATTTCGTAGTCATCCGGCACGCGCGGGGCTGTGGTGCTGACGGTGACGTATTGATGGCTGAAACGCTTGAAGCGCAGTACTGTTTCGGCGAGGCGGAAGAGGCCGTGGTAGTTGACGCGGCTTTTGACCGTGCGCACTTCGATAGCGTTGATTTGGGCTTCGCTGTCGCGGATCAGGTTGTCGGCGTCGTAGAACATCTCTTCGCGGATGGCGACGAGGAATTCGCGTTCGAAGGCGAGGAAGATGAGCTGTTGTTTGAGCGCACGCAGGCGGTCGTCGTCCGGCGCCTGCTTGAGCAGGTTGTCGGTGCGGCGGACCATTCTGTCGATGTCGTTCAGCTCGGTGGAGATGCCGGTGTCGGTGGTGCGGGTGTTCTCGGTTTCGTATTTGTCGAGAAACCACTGCACGGATTTGTTGAGGCTGGTGAACTTCTCGTCGAGTTCGCGCCGGGCGTCGCCTTGCTTGTAGTAGGTGTAGCCGGCGGCGGCACCTAACAGAAGGGCGAGCAGCACCAGCCATTTCAGCCAGCCGCTGCCGCCGGCGTGTGAGCGGCGGGCAGGTTGGGACGGCGGGCGTTTTTTGCCGGCCGCTGCGGGTTTGTTGCTGATCGGCGGCGGTGGCGGGCTTGCCGGTTCGTCTGCCGGGTTGGAGAGCGATTCGATAACGCCGACGTGCTGCGCGTACATGGTGCCGCTGTCGCCGGTGTAGTTGCCGGGGGCGGCTTGCGGTGCGACCGCTGCGCCGGGCGGGGCGGTGTCGATCTCGAAGCGGAACGGGACCTGGCCGATGATGACGATGTCGCCCTGGCCAAGCGGGCTTGTGCCGTTGACGCGCTGGTCGTTGACGAAGACGCCGTTGGCGCTGTTGAGATCCTCGATCAGCCAGCGATTGCCGATGAAGCTGATGCGGGCGTGGTGACGCGACATCTTGTTGTATTTGATGGTGATGCTGTTGTCGTCGCTGCGGCCGATGGACTCGTCCTGTACGCCGAGCCGGATGTCCAGATTGCGCAGGCTCTCGTCAAGCATCACGTCAAGGCAAACCAGTCTGGCTGCCGGGGATGCATTGCCCGAGTAGATAACCGTCTCGTCGTTGTCGCCTGGCATAGTCAAAATACTCTCCCGGTATGTTTGCTGGCACTGGATGATCTGCGCGCTAGTATAACGCTGCCGTGACTGGATATTCAGCCTGAGATTGGGGTAACGTCATGAGTGTAGGTGAGCGGGCGGCGACGGTGTTTACGCTTTAGTCTAGTTGTCGGATTTTCGTCACCTCTGTTACAACAAGACATCAGCGGTCGCGGCCGTGGCCGTTTCTCTATGTTCAATCCACCGGAAGGTTGAATGAAGTTTCAAGCTCACTACCTGACTGACGTCGGGCGTACACGTTCGCATAACGAGGATTTTGCTCATTCCGATCCGGAGGCTGGCTTGCTGGTAGTAGCCGATGGTATGGGCGGTCACGGCGCCGGTGAAGTGGCCAGTGAGTTGGCTACTAACGCGGTGGTCGGGGCGATCGGCCGCTTTGTCAGCGGCGAGGAGCCCGCGCCGGTGGCTGAGGCCGTTGAGCCGGCCGTTGACGACGAGGAGCGCACCGTTCAGGCCATGCCTAACCCGGTGATACAGGTTGTCAATCAGGCCGTTTCAGAAGCCAATCAGGCCGTCTACAACGAGAACAAATCATCCGGCTTTGCCGATGGCATTGGTATGGGGACGACGCTGGTGGGTTTGTGGCGCTTGGGCAGTTTGCGCGAGGTGGCCTTGTTTCAGGTCGGTGACAGCCGGATTTATCTTTTTCGCGACGGCAAGCTGTTGTTGCTGACGCGCGATCACACCGCTTATCAGGAATGGGAACGAAATGGCCGGACAGGCCCGGCGCCGCCCGGGAACCTGATTCTGCGCGCGGTGGGCTTGTTTCCCGAGGTGAAAGCCGATGTGCGGATTCAGTCAGTGCATCCCGGTGATGTCTTTCTGCTCTGCTCGGACGGATTGACGGCGATGCTGGATGACGGGGAAATCGAGAATTACGTGCGCGAAGGCAGTGAAGATCCGCAAGAGCTTAATGCGCGTTTGGTCTCGGCGGCCAATGCGCGTGGCGGTCACGACAATATTACGGTCATAACGGCGCGGTTTGACGCAGCATAGTGCTGCGTGGTGTCAGGCCGTGAGGGTGGTGGTGCGCTTATAGCGATGGCGCAGATCGGCCAACAATACAGTCACACCCAGTAGAATAAATAAGCTCATATCTCTCCTAAAGCACGGTGCGTTCCATCCGTGCTCTGTTCATCAGGAATACAAGCTTGTATCGGCGCAGACGCGCGCAATTGTAGGGCCGCGTTGTTGGCGGGCCGGGGCTTTGCTGTGCCTGTTGCGCGGGATCAGTCCCGCGACGACAGCATAGCGGTCTCGCGCAGGTGTCCGAGTGGGTGTTCGGTGGCGGGCCCGGCCGGGCTGCTGGCCGGTGCCGGTTGCCGGCTCACTTGAACGCCGTCGGGTGGGAATGAGGCGCTGCAGATATAGAGCAGGGCAGCGCCGACGCTCAGTTCCAGTGCAATCAGCCAGTTAGGTACGTTCGTATTGGGTTGTGCGCTCACGGTAACAGTCCCCGGGGGTTGAACAATCCGATTCGTGACGTTGTTGCAGGTGTGTTGCTGGTTTGCTTATGGAAAATCCGCGCGGTTGGATTACGGGACCGGGCGGATGCTGAAAAGTGTGTTTTGCCTGTTGGCATAAAAAGAGGGGCATCGTAATGATGCCCCTCTGTAGTGCGCCGGATGATCAGGACTTGCCTGTGAATTCCGGATAGGCTTCGAGACCGCACTCGGAGATGTCGACGCCTTCGTACTCTTCTTCGGGGCTGACACGCAGGCCCATGATGAGTTTGATGACGAACCAGACTGCCAGAGAGGCCAGGAAGGTCCAGGCGAAGATCACACCCATGCCCATCAGCTGAGCGCCGAGGGTTGCGTCACCGTTGGTGAAGGTAACCGCGATCAGGCCCCAGATACCGACGACGCCGTGTACAGAGATGGCACCGACCGGATCGTCGATTTTCATCTTGTCGAGGAAGATGATGGAGAAGACAACCAGGACGCCACCGACAGCACCGATCAGGGATGCTTGCAGCGGAGCCGGGGTCAGCGGTTCAGCAGTGATGGCAACCAGACCGGCCAGTGCGCCGTTGAGCACCATGGTGAGGTCAGTTTTACCGAACAGCAGGCGGGCAGTGATCATCGCTGCAACAACACCACCGGCTGCGGCCATATTGGTGTTAACGAAGACCAGTGAAACCGCGTTGGCTTCGTCGACGTTGGAGATCATCAGCTCAGAACCGCCGTTGAAACCGAACCAGCCCATCCAGAGGATGAATGTGCCGAGAGTAGCCAGCGGCATGTTGGCACCCGGAATCGGGTTGATGCGGCCGTCAGCGCCGTATTTGCCTTTACGCGGGCCAAGCAGAAGTACACCGGCCAGAGCAGCAGCACCACCGCACATGTGAACCACACCGGAACCGGCGAAGTCGAGGAAACCGGCTGCGTCCAGAGCACCACCGCCCCATTTCCAGTAACCCTGCAGCGGGTATACGAAAGAGGTGAAGATCACAGCGAACAGCAGGAAGGCCCAGAGTCGCATGCGCTCAGCTACAGCACCGGACACGATGGACATGGAGGTAGCGACAAACACGACCTGGAAGAAGAAGTCCGACAGACCGGAGTAGTAAGGCGCGTCGTCTCCGCCGGCCAGTACTGATGCGGCGTCATTGTCGGCGCTGCCGAGGATGCCACCGAAGCCGGGCCACCAGGGGCTGACCGGATCACCCGGGTACATGAGGTTGTAGCCCATCAGCATGTACATGACACATGCGATGGCGAAAAGCGTAACGTTTTTGGTCAGAATTTCGGCCGTGTTTTTGGAGCGGACCAGACCGGCTTCGAGCATGGCGAAGCCGGCGGCCATCCACATGACCAATGCGCCGGACACGAGAAAGTAGAACGTGTCCAGGGCATAGCTAAGTTCAAGTACTTGTTCCATTAATATCTCCCGTCAGGTTCTTATAGTGCTTCTTTGCCGGATTCCCCGGTACGGATACGAATGGCCATTTCGAGGTTGGTGACGAAGATTTTTCCGTCGCCGATTTTGCCGCTGTTGGCAGCTTTGGAAATCGCTTCGATGACCTCATCGAGCTGCTCGGCGGAAACCGCCAGTTCGATTTTGGTTTTGGGCAGGAAATCGACGACATATTCTGCGCCGCGGTACAGCTCGGTGTGGCCTTTCTGGCGGCCGAAGCCTTTGACTTCAGTGACCGTGATGCCTTTAACGCCGATATCCGACAAGGCTTCACGCACTTCATCAAGCTTGAATGGTTTGATGATGGCGGTGACTAGTTTCATTGATATAACCCCGTTTGTAACAAGTTGGAGAAGTTCTCGATTCCTAATGGGCAGTTATTGTGCCATTATAAAAAACACTTACAAAACAGTTGGTTAGGCTTGTTTTGGCGAGCGATGCACCATAAAAACGCACAGTCATTGTGCGCCAAAGTTGGGCGATGCGCCATTGTGGTGCATTTGCGCGCTCAGCACAAAAAGTTGCGTCCCGGCGGCGAGGCGATACCATGCAATCAAGACGAAACTTAAGCGGGAAGACCTATGATTGATGCACGTATATTTGATGAGATGGCTGACAAAATGGCCGGCTTTCTGCCGCCCGGCGTCAGTGAGCTGCGCGGGGATTTCGAGCGCAACGCCAAAGCGGTGATGCAAAGCACGCTGAGCAAAATGGATCTGGTCAGCCGCGAAGACTACGAAGTGCAGACGGCCCTGTTGCAGAAAAGCATGCAGCGTCTGAAAGAGCTTGAGGCCCGTGTCGGCGAGCTGGAAAGCCAGCTGCAGAACCGTTCTGAGGCATAAAGCACAACACACTACCTGCCGGCCGCCCTGAGCGGCCACTCCGGAGACAAGGATGTCACTGGCTGTTATTCCCACCTGCGCCGTCAGCGGCGTCACCGCGCTTGCGGTCAATGTCGAGGTCCATCTCGGCGGCGGATTGCCTTCGCTTTCTATTGTCGGACTGCCCGAGACGGCGGTGCGCGAGAGCAAGGACCGCGTCCGTGCCGCGCTGCTCAATGCCGGTTTCGAGTTCCCCGCCAGGCGTATCACCATCAATCTGGCCCCGGCGGATCTGCCCAAACACGGCGGGCGTTTCGATCTGCCGATTGCCATCGGGATTCTTACCGCCTCCGGGCAGCTGCCGGCCGCGGCCGTGGAAGGCTGGGCGTTTGTTGGCGAGCTGGCCCTCGGCGGGGAGATCCGCGGTGTGGCCGGTGTGCTGCCGTCGGCGCTGTTTGCGGCCGGCCGGGCGCAGAAGCTGGTGGTGCCGCAGGACAACCGTGACGAGGCGGCTTTGGCCGGTGGCGGCAACTGTATTGCGGCACCGGATCTGTTGCGTTTGTGCGGTCATTTCTCCGGTGGTGAGCGCTTGCCCTTTATTGGTGCGGCAGCCTTCGATGCGCTGCAAAATCCCGTTCCCGGTGCGGATCTGGTCGATGTAAAGGGGCAGCATATGGCCCGCCGTGCACTGGAGATCGCCGCCGCGGGCGGACACAATCTGCTGTTCAGCGGTCCGCCCGGGACCGGCAAGTCCATGCTTGCCAGCCGTTTGCCCGGTATTTTGCCGCCGATGACCCGCGCCGAAGCACTGGAAACCGCCTCGGTGGCCTCGGTCAGTCAGGCCGGTATTGATCCGGCGCGGTTTTTTATCCGCCCGTTCCGCGCGCCGCACCATACCGCCTCGGGCGTGGCGCTGGTCGGCGGCGGCAGCCATCCCAAACCCGGTGAAATTTCTCTGGCGCATAACGGCGTGCTGTTTCTCGATGAGCTGCCGGAATTCAGCCGGCAGGTGCTGGAGGTGCTGCGTGAACCGCTGGAAACCGGGCATATCACCATTTCCCGCGCCGGGCGGCAGGCGGATTTCCCGGCCCGCTTTCAGCTGGTGGCGGCGATGAATCCCTGTCCCTGCGGGCACTTCGGTGACGAGGGCAGGGAATGTCGCTGCACACCGGCGCAGATTGCGCGCTATCAGGCGCGGGTCTCGGGGCCGTTTCTGGACCGGATTGACCTGCGCGTCAGTGTCGGACGGCTGGATCTGAGCGTGCTGCGGCAAAATGCCGCACCGGCTGAATCGTCGGCGGCGGTGCGTCAGCGGGTGCTGGCCGCCAGAGAGCGGCAGTTGCAGCGCGCCGGTGTGGCCAATGCCGGATTAAACGGTGAGATGTTGCAGACGCATTGCCGGCTCAGCGCCGATGACGAGTGCTTTCTGGAGTCGGTGATGCAGCGCCTGCAGTTGTCCATGCGCGCCTATGCCCGGATCCTGCGCACGGCACGCACCATCGCGGATCTGGCGGAGGCGGAGCAGATTGGCCGTGCGCATTTGCTCGAAGCGCTGAATTACCGTAATGAACCGGGTGCCTGAGCGCCGCCCGGCGGGGTTCCCAAGCCCGGCTGCTTGCTTTAACCTTGCGCGCGTCTCTGTGACGGTGAGTAAACACACTTATGTCTGTAATACGTTGGATTCTCGGTAAGTTGATCCTGATCTGGAACCGCCTGACCTGGCCGCAGGCCACGCAGCGTTCCCCTGAAGCGCAGGCAGCGGTCGATAAGGCGCTGGGCAACTACGAACTCTTTGAACTGACGGCCTGTCCGTTTTGCGTCAAGGTGCGCCGTGAAACCCGGCGTTTGGGGATTGAGCAGATCCCGCGGCGGAATGTGCGCGAAGAGCCGGCCGCAAAAGAAGCACTGCTGGCCGGTGGCGGCAAGTATCAGGTGCCGTGCCTGCGGGTTCAGGCCGCTGACGGCGCATCAGAATGGCTTTACGAGTCGGACGATATCATCGCCCGTCTGCAGGCCGACTTCCCCGCAGCGGGCTGACCCCGCTTTGCGCTAGCGGCGCCGGGGGCGGTAACGGCGTTTACCGCCTTCGGGCAGCAGCGAAAATCGCTTATAGCTCCACAGATACTGCTCGGGTCCGCACCTGACGCAGGCTTCGACCATCGCGTTCAGCGCCGTGGCGGCGGTCTGCGGATCGCTGTCGCACAGTGTCGGCGGGCTTTTCAGATAATGCATTTCATAGCCTGACTTCAGGCGCTTCATCACGCAGAACACCACCGGCGCACGGGCGCGGGCGGCCAGTTTGCAGAGCAATGTCATGGTGCAGGCCGGCTGGCCGAAAAACGGTGCAAACACGCCGCCTTCCCGGTCCGGTTCCTGATCGGGCAGAATTCCGACGACTTTTTTCTCGTGCAGGGCTTTGAGCACCATGCGCACGCCGCGCGGCGTGGCCGGCGCGTTCTGGCTGCCGAAGCGGCTGCGGGCCTGGCAGACAATCGGGTCCATGGCCCGTGAACGCGAGGGGCGGTACATATTGATCATCGGATGACGGCAGCCGATGTGCGTGGTAATCAGCTCCCAGGCGCCGATATGCGGGCTGGCCAGGATCACGCCGCGGTTCAAGGCCAGTGCCTCGTCGAAGATTTCGCGGTTGACCTCACGCACGATCAGCTTTTGCAGGCGGGCCTGCGGCCAGCGCCACATGGCGGCGATTTCCCACAGTGCGCGGCCGGTGTGTTCGAGGCTGTTCAGGCCGAGTCGCTCGCGTTCCCGGTCGCTCTGCTCAGGGAAGCACAGGGCCAGATTGGTGCGTGTGATGTCGCGTTCGCGGGTGGGCAGATACCAGAACAACCGGCCGGTCAGGCGCCCCAGCGCGTGCAGCGCCGGCAGCGGCAGCCACGACAGGGCCGTCAGCACGGCGCTGAGCACATAGGTCTTGCGTTGTGTGGCCGGGGGCGGCTGGGAGTCGGCGCTGTTCATTCCGCGGCAGAGTACCGAGCAGTGGGCAGGCGGGCAAGTGCTTATCCCGGACCGCCGGACAAAAAAAGGCCCGGCGTCCTGCCGGGCCTGAAACAGTGGCGCGTTTCCGTGCGCCGGGCGTTTGGCCTCACATAGGCTGTCCTGTATTCTCGCGCCTGAAGTCCCTGACGCGTCATCCCTGGAACGCATAGACAGTATCACCCGCCTTGCGGGGGCGGTCTGTGGGAGAAATCTGTCAGCCTTTGTAAGAAAACCCTGAATCTTCTTTACGCAATCGGATGCTCTTGTGATTGGTCTTATACAACGTGTTTCTTCCGCCTCGGTGACGGTGGACGGGGAAGTTACCGGCGCGATTGATGCCGGTTTGCTGGTGCTGTTGGGTGTGGAGAAGGGCGATACGCGCTATCAGGCAGACCGTCTGCTGGAGCGTTTGCTGCGCTACCGCGTTTTCCCCGATGCGCAGGGACGGATGAATCTGGGCCTGGCCGATAGCGGCGGCGGTTTGTTGCTGGTCTCGCAGTTCACGCTGGCCGCCGACACGCGGCGCGGCCTGCGGCCGGGCTTTTCCACCGCTGCGCCGCCGGCGGAGGCCGAAGCGCTGTATGACTATATGCTGGCGCAGGCGCGTGAGCAGCATAGTCCGGTGGCGGCGGGGCGCTTTGGCGCGGATATGCAGGTCTCCCTGACCAATGACGGGCCTGTGACCTTCTGGTTGCAGGTGTCGCCGCAGACCACGGGCTGAGCGGTGGCGCGGGGATGCGTGTCTGAGGCTGGGGTTTGGCCGCGCTTCGGTGTATCCTTGGCGGTTTTCCGGCCTGCTTCTGGAGAGCGAAATTACTATGGCAGCGCGTACAGCCGACGTCACCCGCGATACCTTCGAAACCAAGGTCCGCGTCAGTCTTAATCTCGATGGCACCGGCAAGGGGCAATTCGGCAGCGGTGTGCCGTTTCTCGATCATATGCTCGACCAGATTTCCCGTCACGGCGTGGTGGATCTTGAGGTGCACTGCAACGGTGATATCGAGATCGATGATCACCACACGGTCGAGGATATCGGCATTACCTTTGGCCAGGCGGTCGCGAAGGCGGTCGGCGACAAGCGCGGCATCATGCGTTACGGCCATGCCTATGTGCCGCTCGATGAGTCCCTGTCTCGGGTGGTGATTGATTTCTCCGGCCGGCCGGGGCTGCATTTCAACTGTGATTTCGTGCGTGACCGGGTTGGCAGTTTCGATGTGGATCTGGTGTCGGAATTCTTTCAGGGTTTTGTCAATCACGCTAATGTCACATTGCACATCGATAATCTGCGCGGCAAAAACGAACACCACAAGATCGAGACGATCTTTAAAGCCTTCGGTCGTGCGCTGCGCTTTGCCTGCGAACGCGATCCGCGTCAGTCCGGTGTAATGCCGTCGACCAAGGGAAGTCTCTGATCCATGCAGCGCATTGCGATAATCGACTACGGCATGGGCAATCTGCGTTCCGTGTCCAAGGCCCTCGAACACGTCGTGCCGGACAACACCGAAGTGCTGGTCACCAGTGACCGCGAAAAGATTGCCGACAGCGACCGGATTCTCTGCCCCGGCCAGGGGGCGGCCCGTGATTGTATGCGTCAGTTGCACGAGACGGGCATGGATCAGGCCGTGCGCGATGCGGTTGCCGGCGGACGGCCGTTTATGGGCATCTGCATGGGCTTGCAGGTGCTGCTCACGCGCAGCGAAGAAAACGACGGCACCGATTGCCTCGGCATTGTCGACGGTCAGGTGCGCCGTTTTGCCGACGGACTGACCGACGCCGACAGCGGTGCGCGGCTGAAAATCCCGCATATGGGCTGGAGCCGGGTTGAGCAGGAAAGCGCCCATCCCATGTGGCAGGGCATCGAAAGCGGTGCGCGGTTTTATTTCTGCCACAGCTATTTTGTGGTGCCGGATGACGACGGGATCACGACCGGGCGCTGTGTGTACGGCCATCCGTTCACCGCGGTGATTGCGCGCGGGAATGTCTTTGCCTGCCAGTTCCACCCCGAGAAGAGCTCACGCGACGGCTTGCAGCTGTTGCAGAATTTCTCGCGCTGGGACGGCCGGCAGTAAGGCCCGCAGGGCACGAATTTCTTTTATTCCGCTGCGGCGGACAAACGCAGAACAGGTTTAGAACACAATGCTTTTGATTCCGGCTATCGATCTGAAGAACGGCCAGTGCGTGCGCTTGCGACAGGGGCGCATGGAAGACGATACGGTCTTCTCCGATGATCCTGTCTCGGTGGCCGGCCGCTGGCTGGAAGCCGGTGCCCGACGCCTGCATATGGTCGATCTTGACGGCGCCTTTGCCGGCGAACCGAAAAATGCCGAAGTGGTGCGCGCGGTGCGTGCGGCCTATCCGGATCTGCCGTTGCAGATCGGCGGCGGCATCCGAAACCGCACCATTGCCGAAGCCTATGTGGAGGCCGGTGTGTCCTATGTGATTATCGGCACGCAGGCCGTACGTGAGCCGCAGTTCGTGAACGAGCTTTGTCAGGCCTTCCCCGGCAAGGTGATCGTCGGCCTGGATGCGCGCGACGGCATTGTGGCCATTGAAGGCTGGGCCGAAGGCTCCGGTGTTGATGCCACGGAGTTGGCGAAAAAATTCGAAGGCGCCGGCGTGTCGGCCATTGTGTACACGGATATCGCACGCGACGGCATGATGCAGGGCGTGAATGTTGAACAGACCCGCACGCTGGCGGAGGCGATCAGTATTCCGGTGATCGCCTCCGGCGGTGTGTCCACGTTCGACGACATCGAAAAGCTGTGTGCTGTGTCGTCCTCGGGCATCAGCGGCGCGATTATCGGTCGCGCCCTGTATGAAGGCACGATCGAACTCGGTCCGGCGCAGGCGCAGGCCGACCAATTAAGCGGGCAGGGCTGATGGGACTGGCAAAACGGGTTATTCCCTGTCTGGACGTGGACAACGGCCGCGTCGTCAAAGGCGTGCAGTTTGTCGATATCCGCGACGCCGGCGATCCGGTTGAGGTGGCGCGTAAATACGACCAGCAGGGCGCGGACGAGATTACCTTCCTCGATATCACCGCCAGTTCGGATGATCGCGAAACGATTGTCCATGTGGTCGAGGCGGTCGCCTCGGAAGTGTTTATTCCGCTGACCGTCGGCGGCGGCATCCGCAAGGTCGAAGATGTGCGCACCATGCTGATGGCCGGGGCCGATAAGGTCGGCATCAATACCGCTGCGGTGTTTAATCCGGATTTTGTCGCCGAAGCGGCGGACAAGGTCGGCTCACAGGCAATTGTGGTGGCCATTGACGCCAAGGCGGTACACGCTGAGGGCGAGACGCCGCGCTGGGAGATCTTCACCCACGGCGGACGCAAGCCGACCGGGCTGGATGCGGTTGAGTGGGCGCACAAGATGCAAACGCTCGGCGCCGGTGAAATCCTCCTCACCAGCATGAACCGTGACGGCACCAAGTCCGGTTTTGATCTGGCGCTGACGCGCGCCATCAGCGATGCGGTCAGCATCCCGGTTATCGCCTCCGGCGGTGTCGGCAATCTCGATCATCTCTGCGACGGTGTGTTGCAGGGCGGGGCCGATGCGGTGCTGGCGGCCAGTATTTTTCACTTTGGCGAATACACCGTGCAGCAGGCCAAAGAGCGTATGCGCGAGCGTGGTATTGAGGTGCGTTTATGACGACGGAAGCCTGGATGGCGGATCTGCGTTGGAATGAGCAGGGGCTGATTCCGGTCATTGCCCAGGACTGGCAGGACAAAACCATCCTGATGATGGCCTGGATGAATGCCGAGGCGCTGGCCCTGACGGTCGAAACCGGCAAGGTTGTATATTATTCCCGCTCGCGTCAGGGCTTGTGGCGTAAGGGCGAGACCTCGGGCAATGAGCAGATACTTCATGCCCTGAAGCTCGACTGTGACAGCGACGTTTTACTGGTTGAAGTTGAACAACGCGGTGATGTCGCCTGTCATACCGGAAGGCGCTCGTGTTTTTACAAAACGCTGGACGCCGGTAAACAATGGCAGATTAATCAGCCGGTGCTCAAAGACCCGGATGAGATGTACGGTAAAAAATCATGAGTGATGCTATTCTCGCGCAATTGGCTGAGGTACTTGAGGCCCGTAAAAGCGCCGACGCCGACAGTTCCTATGTAGCCACGCTGTACCGCAAAGGCGAGGATGCGATCCTCAAAAAAGTCGGCGAAGAGGCGGTCGAGACCGTGCTCGCGGCCAAAGAAAACGATCCGGACCATCTGGTCTACGAAACCGCCGATCTGTGGTTTCATACATTGGTGTTGCTGGCCCACAAAGGGCTGGGACCGCAGGACGTGCTTAACGAACTTTCGCGGCGTTTCGGCCTTTCCGGGCTGGAAGAAAAAGCCGCCCGAACAGAACAGTAAACAGAGGTTTAACTCCCATGATGCCAAGCATCCCGCAACTGCTCATAATTCTGGCTATCGTTGTCCTGCTGTTTGGTGCCAAGCGCCTGCGCAACCTGGGCAGCGACCTCGGGGCGGCCGTCAAAGGCTTCAAATCCGCCGTCAAGGAAGAAGAGGAAGACAAGCCTCAGGACAAGCTCGACGACAACAGCAAAGCTGAACGCGTCGCGGAAACCGAAACCGCCAACGACAAAGAAAAAGCCGGCTGAGTCTGAGACGGATCTGCCATCGTGTTTGACGTCGGTTTTTGGGAAATCCTGCTGATCGGTGTGGTCTCTCTGCTCGTGATCGGGCCGGAGAAACTGCCCGAAGTGGCGCGCAATGTCGGCCGTTGGGTCGGTAAGGTGCAGCGCTTTGTCGCGGGTGTGAAGTCAGATCTGCACCGGGAGCTCGAAAGCGGTGAGCTGCGCAAGCTTATCGGCGATCAGGAAGAGCAGATCCGTGAGCTCAAGGAAATGGTCAAAGACACGCAGCGCGACGTGTCGAAAGTAGCCGGTGATGCCAGTGAGCTGGCCCGTGAAGGGTTGGAGCAGCTGCGCAAAACCGTCGATGACAGCGCCACGCCGGCAGAGTCCGGTGACGCTGCTCCTGCAACCCCAACAGAAAACAATTCCGTAGCGGCCAATGAGCGCATCAGCAAATCCTGAAGATAACGGCGGCGAGGAGCAGGGCTTCCTGTCACATCTTGTCGAGCTGCGCGACCGCCTGCTGAAAATGGTGCTGGCGGTGGGCCTGTGGTTCGTCGTGCTGTTTCCGTTTTCTGATCAAATCTACTCCATGCTCGCCGAGCCGCTGCTGCGGCATATGCCCGAAGGCAGCAATATGATCGCCATCGACGTGGCGTCGCCGTTTCTGATCCCCTTTAAGCTGGTGCTGATGCTGGCGGTGTTTCTGTCTGTGCCGGTGATTCTCTACCAGATCTGGGCGTTTGTGGCGCCGGGGCTGTACCGCCATGAACAACGCCTGGTGCGGCCGCTGTTGCTGTCGAGCACTATCCTGTTTTATGTGGGCGTGGCGTTCGCGTATTTCGTGGTGTTCCCGCTGGTCTTCGGCTTTTTTACCAAGGTCGCGCCCGAGGGCGTGCAGGTCAGTACCGACATCGGCCGTTATCTGGACTTTGTCATCACGATCTTCTTTGCCTTCGGTCTGGCTTTTGAGGTGCCGGTGGCGACGATTCTGCTGGTCATTATCGGCGTGACCACCGCCGAGGCGCTGAGTGCCAAGCGCCCGTATTTCATTGTCGGTGCCTTTGTGGTCGGGATGTTTCTGACCCCGCCGGACATCATCTCGCAAACCCTGCTGGCCTTGCCCATGTGGTTGCTGTTCGAGTGCGGTATCTTCTTTTCGCGCTTTTTCAAAACCCGTGTCGAAGAAGCCCGCGCGGCCCGTGAAGCGCGTGACGAAGCGGCATCTCAGGGCGATGATTCTTCCTCTGCCGGCTGAGTCTTAAGTCGGCTCCAGTGCCGGCGCGGCCTGCCGCTACGCTGGGGTAGAATGTTTGTCGCCCCGTTTTGTTTTGTGAACAGCCGCAAACTGTCCCTTAATCGAGTATCATTATCTTTTGAGCCTAATCTTCGGACAGATCCATGAGCAATAAAAAATCACTTGCCCCGCGCCGTCCCGTCGTCCTGATTGTGATGGATGGTGTCGGCGTAAATCCGTCCCGCAAGCACAATGCGGTGGCGATTGCCGAAACGCCGAATCTGGATGAGCTTTACTCGACCTATCCGCTGACCGTGATTGAAGCCTCGGGCAAGCTGGTCGGGCTGCCTGACGGGCAGATGGGTAACTCCGAAGTGGGGCATCTGACGCTTGGCTGCGGTCAGATCGTGCGTCAGGATCTGGTGATGATCAGCGATGCGGTCGCCGACGGCAGTTTTTACGACAATGCGGTGATCGGCCAGTCCTTGCAGGCGGCCAAAGCGGCAAACCGCCCGTGGCATCTGGTCGGGCTTGTATCCGACGGTGGTATTCACAGCCATCTCGACCATCTGCTGGCGCTGATCAAAATGGCCGGTGATCACGGTGTTAAGCCTTTGCTGCATATGATCACCGACGGGCGTGATACGGCGCCCAAGTGTGCGACCAAATTCCTCGACCTGCTTGAGCCCGCGCTGGCCGCGGCCGGAGGTGCGATTGCCACGGTAACCGGGCGCTACTACGCCATGGATCGTGACAAGCGTTGGGATCGCGTCGAGTTGGCCTGGAAAGGCATGGTGCACGGCGAGGGGCGTAAGGCCGAATCGGCGCAGGCGGCCATCGAATCGGCCTGGGCTGAGGATGAGGGCGACGAATTTATCAAACCGGTGATCCTGCCGGGCTATGAGGCTCCGCAGGCCGGCGATCAGTGGTTCTTCTTTAATTTCCGCAACGACCGTCCGCGTGAGCTGACACAGGCGCTGGCGCTGGATGATTTCGATGGCTTTGATCGCGGTGCGGATTTCAAACCCTTCCCCATGACCACCATGACGGTCTATGAAAGCAGCTACGGTTTGCCGGTGGCGTTCGAGAAAGAGCAGCCGGCAATCACGCTCGGTGAGGTGGTTTCCAAAGCCGGTATCAAACAGTTCCGCAGTGCTGAGACCGAAAAATACCCGCATGTGACGTTCTTCTTTAACGGCGGGCGCGAAGAAGCGTTCGACGGTGAGGAGCGCAAAATGGTCAATTCACCGAAGGTGGCGACCTACGACCTGCAGCCGGAAATGAGCGCCTATGAGCTTTGCGATGAGCTGACCTCGGCCATCGCCGAAGAAGAATACGGCCTGATTGTCTGCAACTTCGCCAACGGCGATATGGTCGGCCACACGGGCGTGAAAGAGGCCGCGGTGAAAGCCGTGACCGTACTCGACGAGGTGGTCAGCAAGGTCATCGCTGAGGCGAAGAGCCACGGTTACTCGGTGGTGCTGACGGCTGACCACGGTAATGTCGATCTGATGGTCGATCCGATCACCGGCGGTGCGCACACCCAGCATACGGTGTATCCGGTGCCGTGCCTGGTGGTCGACAGCGAGCAATGGCGTTTGTCCATCGGTGCCGGGTTGTCGGATATCGCGCCGACCGTGTTGCAGCTGATGGGTATAGAACAGCCGGCGGCCATGACCGGCCACTCGATTCTGGTCGAGTCGCTCGGTCCGGTAAAAACCGACGCCTGACCGGCGCCTTACACAGATCAAAAAAAAGCGGCCATCAGGGCCGCTTTTTTTATGCTGCTGACTTTTGCAGGCGGTTTATTCGACGTTCATTTTTACCTGGAAAAACATTACGGCATTGCTGTGTGAGCCGTTGTAGTCGATCTCCGGTGAACCGCTGATATTCAGTACCACCTTATCGGTCAGCGAGACTTCCATGGCGGGCAGGGGGACAACCTTGGTTTCCGGGTCTGTATCCGGATGGTATTGCTTGTGCAGTACGGTCGCGCCCAGCAGCAGCCGGACATCGCGGGTCAGTATGCGTGCCGGCGGTGTCGCATAGTTCACGCCCGAGTACAGGGCCTGGCTGCCGAAGCTGTCCGAGAAGGTGCCGACGTGCCAGCCCAGACCGCGGGTCGGTGATCGTTCCCAGCCGACACCGGGTACAGCGGCATTGCGGTCTTCGTAGTTTTCGAAGTGAATGGCTACAGTATTGAGGACGAAGTAGTCGTCGTTTCTATCTGCTGCGTGGCTTTTGCTCAGGCAGGCCAGTCCTATGAATGTAATCTGCGCGAGTTTGCGAAGCATGGCGACCTCAATTAAATGGTTTAGCGAAAATCAGCGCCGGAAAACCGGCGCAATCAAAGGTCGTCAGATTAATGACGCTGGCGTGTCCGGGCAAGCCGGGGCGCATCGGCATTAGGTGTAAGAAAATGTTTTTAAATCAGTAGCTTGGCTTGGTTCTTTCCGCTGTGATTATGACGCTTCGCCAACTGCTGTTTTAAGTGGTTGATATATCGCAAGAAAGGCGCGGGCCGGAAGTTTTCCGGCGTGTGAAGCAGGTCAGGTTTTTCCTCGCGGGGCGACGGAAATGTGAGCTGTGTGGCGCTTTAATCAGTCGCGGCCCACGTCAGCGAGGAGTTCGCGGATGGTCGGCAGCATGTACTCGGCGGTGGTGCGGCCTTCGGCAATGGATTCGGCGGCGCAGTCATAGTCCATAACGCCAAGGTGGCCGAGGCGCGGACTGAGGACGATATCCGGCGGATCGCCGGCCATACGGCTCTTGGTAATGCGGTCCTGCATGATATTGATCGAACCGATCATCACGTCGGTGTAGCTGGGGGCGACTTCG
The DNA here is from genome assembly GCA_030546905.1 of Granulosicoccaceae sp. 1_MG-2023. Taxonomy (GTDB): domain Bacteria; phylum Pseudomonadota; class Gammaproteobacteria; order Granulosicoccales; family Granulosicoccaceae; genus UBA7957. Next base: position 61,008 of record JAUOPI010000012.1, read on the forward strand.
CCCGGTGGTCTGAAGGTTTTCTTCAGCCATTTGCGTGCGGGCGCGCGCAGCGGGTCGGGTACCCACTCGCTGGCCAGATTTTCCAGTGCGTGCTTGCGTGAGCGGGCCGATTCGCGGGCACGTTCCCGGCGGCTGCCGGCGATGCGGCTGTTGAGATTGACCGCAATAATAAAGTCCGCACCCAGCGCGCGGCAGGGTGAGACAGGTACCGGGTTCACCAGTCCGCCGTCGGTCAGCCAGCGGTTGCCGCGCAGTACCGGCGAGAACAGGCCGGGCAGGGCAAAGGAGGCGCGCATGGCGTCGATCAGCGGGCCGCTGCGTAACCAGACTTCCTGGCCGGTGTGCAGCTCGGTGGCCACGGCGGCGTAATCGGTAGGCAGGTCTTCGATGTGATTGGCCTGCAGATGCTCAAGGATGCGATTGACCAGGCGTTTGCCTTCGATCAGCCCGCCGCTGCTGAGCGAGATGTCCATCAAAGCCACGATGTCCTTCCAGGTCAGCGACAGTGTCCATTCGCGGAAAACGTCCAGCTTGTCGCAGCAGTAGGCGCCGCCGACCAGGGCGCCGATGGATGAGCCGCACACGATATCCGGGCGGATACCGTTTTCCAGCAATACATCAAGCACACCGATGTGAGCCCAGCCGCGCGCGCCGCCACTACCGAGGGCCACGGCTATACGGGGTTTTTCCATGGGGTGAGGATCCTGTGAGGGGATTGAACCGTGTAAAACAGTGTACTGAGCGCAGTCCTGCCTGTCAGCTGCGGCAGTGGCGCGGGCCGGATGTTGGACTATCATCTTACTGCACGGCAAATAAACGGGCACGGCGTCACATTTTCAGCTGCCGGTCAGGTTCGGCCTGAGATAATGCGACGCGATCGGTAGCACAGTATTTTTGTTGCGAAAGAGCAACATTATTACCAGTCCGTAAATAAAAAATATGACCCGGTTCTCAATGCTGTGCTAAATTTACAACAACCCGTATGCAATTGTGTTGTAAATGCAACACAAACTTCATCGGTAGCCGGGGGTTCCGTATCACGCCGATCCGGGAATCCCCAAATAGAGTGGCTTCTGATAACTGAGCAGGGTAGTACTCAGGGAGACAGAAAGCGCGGTTGATTCGTGTTTTATCAGGTTCTTAGTATGGAAATTCGTCAAGTTCTGATTCTGGCTGGTTTTGTTGTTTCTGCTGTGTTTGCCAAAAGCCTCATGGGGGCGGCCGGTGCTGCAGCGGCAGTGTCAAAGAGTAGTCCGGCTGATTTTATGTTCGCAGCCTTGCCCGCTGACCTCGTTGATGCAGGTACGCGGATTGTGCCGGGGCTGTTCAGCGAGAGCATGGCGCTGGAGCCGGCGGTGAACGCGGTGCCCGGTTCGTTTGTCGCGATGATAGTCGCGTTGCTCGGGCTGGTGGCAGTAGCACGCCGTCAGGCCTGACAGGCAAGGCTGACAACGGTTTGGATTCCGAAAAGCCACGTCCTGATAAAGGACGTGGCTTTTTTTGTGGCCCGGTTACAGAAGGGTAGTCTGCGTAGGTGGTCACGCCGCCAGCCCGTACAATGGCGATAGTTCCGGCGCAGCCTGCCGATACAGACGCTGTATAGCCATTGGTCACGCGGATACGAGAGTTAATGTTCCCCAAACACATTTATTACCCGAATTTGTCAGCAGCCCTGCGTATTGTCTGCCTTGTCATGGCGCTGTTTGCCGGTGTCGTTCAGGCTGGCGAGGCGCAGTCAGGCGACGCAATCCCGGCTGAAGAAGCCGCGCTTGCGATGCAGACGCAGGATCACGATAAGCCCGCCGGCACGCAGGTCAGTGCCGCCGAGCAGAATAACGGACCGGTCTTGTTGGTCCCTCTGGTACTGGCGGTACTGGCCATGGTGGCTGTGTCGCGTCGTCGCCAGAGCTGACAGTGACGCTTACGTTGTAGAAAAACCACGGTCCGGTAGTGCCGGAAAATTGGCTCTGCGGAACCGTCAATCGCAGGTGTTGTCTTGAGTCTGACAACACGTGCATAATCCGCATTGCATCGGGACGCCTGTTAGCACCCATTCTGAAAAAGTGCTATAAGTGTGTGATAATGATTGGGAATTTCACACAGTTAAGTGTCCGCCTGATCCCCGACAGAACCAGCTCAGGAGCTCATCTCACATGTTCAGAAACACCGGCTGTAAGCCCGTGAAATTTTCCACCGGAAACCAACCCCGCACGGGCATCGTCGCCGCATTGTTGATTATGCTCTCCACGGTGTTTGCGGCCATGCCGGCGAGCGCCCAGCAACTCGGTGGCGTTGAATATCAAATCGGCCCGGAGGACGTGCTGCATATCTCGGTCTGGAAAGAGCCGGATCTCGATCGCGAGGTTCTGGTGCGTCCCGATGGCGGCATCTCATTCCCGCTGGTCGGCGATATTCAGGTTTCCGGCCGTACGCCACTGGAAGTGCAGAACGAAATCAAATCCCGTCTTGACCGCTTTATTCCTGATGCGGAAGTAACGGTGTCGGTCAACAAAATCTCCGGTTACACCATCTTCGTGGTGGGTGAGGTTAAAACACCGGGGCAGTTCACGCTGGGACGTTATGTTGATGTGATGCAGGCCTTGACGCTGGCCGGCAGTCTGACCGCGTACGCCAAATCCGACAGTATCAAAATCCTGCGCAGGGTTGCCGGTAAGGAAACGGTCTTCCGTTTTGACTACGGCGATATTCAGCGCGGTCGTAACCTCAAGCAGAACATCATCCTCCAAAGTGGTGATGTGGTCGTCGTTCCCTAACGACGCCCCGAGCTTTGTTGGCCGGTGCTGCCGGAAGGCGGCCCGGTTTGAGCCTGTCGGCCTGTTCCCGGTGCGGCTTTGCTGACCCGGGAATTGCCGTCGTTTACGAGATCAAGTCAGGAAACACATGTTCTGTAGAAAGCCGTTAATCACTTCTGTCTCACTGGCCCTTCTCAGCCTCCCGTTCGGCGCAAGTGCGGACGGCTGGCTTCTGCAGCCGTCGATTACTTTCGATATCGGCTATGACGATAACTACGACATGGATACCACGGATCCGGAAAGTGTCGGTGTTGCGAAAGTGACCGGAGAGCTCGGGGTGCGGCGTTTGTCGGAGGCGCATTATTTCAAAGGCGGTTTGCTGGTCGACGGCGTGACCTATGCCGGCGGAGATGATGTGGAGGCGAACTCGAACCAGGTGGCGTATTTCAATACCACGTTCCGTCAGCCGCGCTCGCAGTGGGGGGCGAACTTCCGCTACCGGCGTGACTCGCTGCTGCGTGAGGCGGTTTCCGATGACGACACCGTCGTCTCGCAGGAAGAGGAGCTGGATGCGACGGTCGATCAGCTGCTCGATGTGACGCGCCAACGTGTGTATTTCAACCCGTTTGCTTCCTACAACCTGACCCGCCTGACCGACATCCGTGCCGATTACCAGCTCAGTACGGTCGACCATGACCTCGACGATGATGAGGTCTACGACGTGACTGACTACACCAATCAGGGTGCCAGCCTGAAACTCAGCCACAGCCTGACCACCATCGATAAGGTCAGTGTCAAAGTCGGTGGCAGCCTGTTTGCCACAGATGTGGATGAGGACGAAACCGAGTACAAGACCACCTATCTCCGTTTGGGCTATGACCGTTCGATTTCGCCGACCTTTACCGTCGGCGGTGATCTCGGTTACCACGTGACCGATTTTGACCAGGGCGGTGAGGATGTTGAGGATGACGGTTTGGTCGGCAGCCTCAAGGCCGTGAAAACCACGGGTCTGACCCGTTTTGAATTGCGTGCCGGCCTCGAACTCTATCCCAGCTCCATCGGGCAGGTGGTAGAGACCCGTGAACTGGTGGGCAATATGACCCGCAGTCTGTCCGAGCTGCTGACCTTCTCGCTGCGCAGTCGTTTCTACGAGAACAAAGGCTTGTCCGGCAGTGAAACCGTTTTCGGGACGAACGAAAGTGCGACGGCGTATAACAATCGCCGCAGTATGACAATCCGCCCGGAATTGAAATGGAAGATCTCGCGGGAGTGGACTTTGGGAGCTGCTTATCGATATCAACGTGAAAAGCTCGATTCCAAGCCCGATCCGGCCGAAGGAAATGCCGTACTGTTTTCGGTGCGTTATACCTATCTGACGGCACTGTCTGAAAATCAATGATTCAGACGTCCGGCCGGTCCGTACTGAACGGATCGGCCGCGGCGCAAATTTAGAACGAAGTTCGGGATACTATCGACAATGAGAGAATATCTGGCGCTGATCGCACGACGGAAATATCACATTCTGATTCCGTTTTTGCTGATCATGGGAGCAGGGATCGCGCTCGCCTATTTGCTTCCGCCTGTGTACAAATCGCAGGCCACGATTCTGGTGCAGGATGCCGAGATTCCCGATGACATCATCCAGACCACGGTCACCGGTTATCTGCAGCAGCGTATTGAGCAAATCAAGCAGCGCACGCTGACCCGGCGCGGTTTGCTCGAGATTGCCCGGCAAATCGATTTTTACAGTGGCCATTCCAGTCCGCAGGCGCTTGATGAAGACATCGTCAAGGACATGCGCGACGCGATCATTGTGGAGATGGTTGAGGTGCGGGCCAATGATCCGGCCGCCCGGGGCGGGGCCGTCACTGTGGCCTTTACCGTTGCCTTCGAAGCGCGCGATCCGGTCGTAGCCAAGCGCGGGGCCAGTGCGATTACCAATCTCTTCATCAAAGAAAACGAAGAGTTGCGTAAAGAGTCTGTGGTCGGTGTAACCCAGTTCCTCGCTGAACGTGTAGAAAATGCCCGCAAAGATATCGAGGAAGTACAGGCGCGCTTGACCGAGTTCAAGAAGCAACACGTTAACGAGCTGCCGGAACAGATCGAATCAAACCGGATGTTGCTTGAGCAGACCGAATCCAAGGTCGAGCGCTCTGAACTGGCCATCCGTGAAATTCAGGACCGTATAGCCACCTTGTCCGGCCAGCTGTCCTACACCGATCCCTACCGTACGGTGCAGACCGAGACCGGTCAGAATGTACTGTCCAATACGGAACGGCTGAATGTGCTGACATCCGAATATAAACGCGCGTCAGCGACCTATTCACCGGAACACCCGGAAGTGCGTCGCCTGCGTCGCGAGCTGCAGGCCATGGTCGCAACCATGGGCCCGTCATCGGATGCCGGTCGCCTGCTGAACGAGCTGATCCAGACCCGTGACGAGCTGGCATCTGCACAACAGCGTTACTCGGATGCTCATCCGGATGTGCGTCGCCTGAGTTCCAAGGTGGCGCAGCTTGAGGGCGAGCTCAGCCGTGCTGCAGTGGCCGGTGGTTCGTCGTCACAGCCCAATCAGGCCGTGCGCCCGAACAACCCGGTATACGTCAATCTGCAAACCCAGCTCGACAATGCGCGTGCACAGCTGCAAAGCGAGCAGGGCCGTCTGGCCGCATTGCGTCAGCGCGTGACTGAATATGAAAGCCGTGTTATCGGCAGCCCCGGCGTTGAGCAGGAATACCGCTCGCTGGTGACCGAGCTTGAGCAGCGCAAGGCGACCTTTGACGACCTGGAAGCCAAGCGCGTGCGCGCCGAGCTGGCCAGTCGTCTGGAAGAAGGCGGCAAGAGTGAGCGTTTTGAAATCGTCGAGAGTCCCTCGATGTCGAGCAAACCTGACCGTCCGAACCGTCTGGGTATAGCGTTGCTGAGTCTGTTGCTGGCGCTCAGTGCCGGTGTCGGCGCGGCGGCGATCGGTGAGTACACCGACAAAACCATCTATGGTTCGAAAGGCTTGGTTGCGGCCTTCGGTGCGCAGCCGATTGCGGTGATTCCGAAGATTCCGGAGCGTGAGGTCACCTCCAACGCGACCGCCCGGGTGGCGCAGGGGCTGGCTACGGCCATTGTCATCGTGTTGATTGCCTCGGCCGTACTCTTTTTATATCAGGCGAATAAACCTGTGGCTCCGTCGGCGCCGGCGGAAGCTGAAACTCAGGCGCAGTAATCGGTATCAGCTTCAGGGAGATCCATTGTGGACAGACTTTCAAGAGCACTGGAAATGGCCAAGGGCAAGCAGAGCCGGGCCAAACAAGAAATCGAGCAGGCGCCGACCCGGGTTGCCGAAGAAGCGCTCATCAAGAATATTCGCACGATCAACGTGCCGCAGCCGGTACTGCGCCGTAACCGCGTGATCACCACGTTGGAAGACGGGCGTATCGTGGATTCTTACAAGCTGCTGCGCACGCGTGTGTTGCGCGCCATGCAGCAAAACGGCTGGAATACGCTTGGCGTGACCAGTGCCGGGCCGAACGTGGGCAAAACCCTGACCTCGGTGAATCTGGCTATCAGTATCTCGCTGAAGGACAACCTGTCGGCCATGGTTGTCGACACCGACCTGCGCCGGCCCAGCGTGCACAGTATTTTCGAGATTCATCCGGATTTTGGTCTGGAAGACTATCTCGCGGGCAAGGCCTCAATTCCGTCGCTGCTGATCAATCCGGGCATAGAGCATTTCTCGCTGCTGCCGAACAAAGGCAGTCGTGACGGGGCCTCGTCAGAGCTGCTCGGTTCACCGCGGATGCTGCAGTTGGTCGACGAAATCAAAGCCCACTTTGCTCAGCAAATCGTGATTTTCGACCTGCCGCCGGTTTTGGTGGGCGATGATGTGGTGGCGTTTGCGCCGCATCTGGATGCCGTGCTGGTGGTGATCGAAGACGGCAAAACCCAGACCCCTGAGCTCACGCATACGTTTGAGTTAATGAGTGAGATCAATATTCTCGGCACGGTTCTGAACAAGTCCAACGATGCCCTGAAAAACATGGAATATTACTATTACTGATCGCTTCCTGCGGAAGTGGGTCGGCCTTCGCCGGTCGTCGTTCTGATGACCGTTAGACATTAAAAATTCTCCGGGAATCACGCCATGTACGAGTCTTTTTACGGGCTTCGCGAAAAGCCTTTCATGCTCAGCCCCGACTCCGATTTTCTCTATCTCAGCAAGAGTCATCAGGCCGCTTTGTCGCGTCTGGAGTATGTGCTGGTCAGCCATCCCGGGATCTCGGTGATCACCGGTGATTTCGGCTCCGGCAAAACCACTATCGTGCGGAAATTGCTGAAGAAAAAATACCCGCAGCTGACCGTGGGGCTGGTGCCGCACACGGTGGTCAACGACTACGAAGAGCTGCAGCGCTGGATGTTGTATTCGTTCGACCTTGAATACAAAGGCGGCGACAAGGTGTCGATGTTCGATACTTTTACCGAATTTCTGATCCGCCAGTACGCCGAAGAAAAACGCGTCATTCTGATCTTCGACGAAGCGCAGAATCTGGACGAAGACTGCCTTGAACAGCTGCGCCTGCTGGCCAATGTGAACACCGACAAGCACGAGCTGCTGCAAATCCTCTTGATCGGTGAGGTGAGTCTGCGTAACACCTTGTCGCGCCCGGAAATGCGGTCCTTCGCGCAACGTATAGCGGTGGATTGTCATATCGAGAATCTCTCCGAAGAAGAAACCGCAGGCTATATCGCACACCGTGTGACCACCGCCGGCGGGCGTGAGGATTTGTTTTCCCGTTCGGCCTGCGCGGCTGTGCATGCCGCTTGCGGTGGTAACCCGCGGCTGATCAACTCAATCTGCGATACGGCCTTGTTGTACGGTTTTGCCGAACAGAAGGCGCAGATCGATCACAACCTGATTGATGTGGTGGTGCGCGAGAAGCAGCGCTCATTGCTGCCGCTGCAGCCCTGACAGGTCAACGCGGATTTTACGTTTGCTTTGATTCCCGGACGGCTTTTTATCGTAGTTTGCGCTACATGCGAAGCGCTATCGGACGATATACAAAGGGATTGGCAAAAAACTAGTTTAGAGGAATTGATATGAAAGCGGTCATTCTTGCCGGCGGACTCGGGACCCGGCTGTCAGAAGAAACGTCGTTGCGCCCGAAACCGATGGTAGAAGTGGGCGGCCGTCCGATTCTCTGGCACATCATGAAAATTTACTCCTCTTACGGGGTGAATGACTTTGTGATCTGCTGTGGTTACAAAGGCTACGTTATCAAAGAGTACTTCGCGAACTACCTGCTGCACCGTTCCGATGTGACCATCGATATTCAGAACAACAAAATCGATATCCATCAGAACACCGCCGAGCCGTGGCGTGTGACGCTGGTCGATACCGGCGATAGCAGTGGTACCGGCGGTCGTCTGCGCCGGGTTCGTGAGTATCTGGACGACGAAACCTTCTTTTTCACTTACGGTGATGGTGTTTCCAATGTGGACCTGAACGCGCTGCTGGCCTTCCATAAGGCGCAGGGCACACTGGCCACATTGACAGCGGTTCAGCCGCCGGGACGCTACGGCGCTTTCAAGCTGTCCGATGACAAAAGCCGCATCCTGAACTTCCGTGAAAAACCGGCCGGTGACGGCGCCTGGATTAACGGCGGTTTCTTTGCGCTGGAACCCAAGGCGATTGACTACATCACGCACGATGAAGTCTTCTGGGAAGAAGAGCCGCTGGGCCGGATTGCCGAAGACGGTCAGCTGTCTGCCTATATGCACAACGGTTATTGGCAGTCCATGGACACGCTGCGCGACAAAAACGTCCTCGAAGGACTCTGGCAGAAAGGCGAGGCGCCCTGGAAAATCTGGGAGTAACACCACGCCGGTACGCTATGGTTCGCCGCGGTCCTGTGACTGCGGCGATCGGAACCCGTTGTTTCCGGCCCGTCCGGACAACGGGTTTTCCGTTTTACGCGCTGACACTTTCCGCGGATCCGCCGCGCTGCCGCGATCGATTCGCGCAGAACCCGTAAAGCAGGGACAATGAAAGTCTTTTACATATCTTCCCGAATAAACGCACCGGACGGCTCGTCGGTCCATGGCCGGGCTTTTGTGCGTAATGTGCAGAAGCTCGGTCACACGATCGAAACCTACCCGCCGGTTCAGCCCATACGCTATATCCGTGAGAAATCCGGTCCTGATACCCGCAGCCGTTGGCAGAAGTTCCGCGATGCGGGCGCCGCGACGATTATCAAATCACGGGTCCGGCGTCTGGGCCGTATGGGCTCTGATCTGGTCAATCTCTGGGACGGGCTGGAAGAGACGGTCCGTTACTATCTGGGCGCGCGCAAAATCATGCGGCGTTTTCAGCCTGATGTGCTGGTGTTCCGGACCACGCTGTTTAATTTTGCACCGCAGTTGCTGCGGCGTTTCCACGGCATTCCCTGTGTGGCCGAGGTCAATGCCATCAAGTACCTGGAAATCAGTGTGGCGTCGCGCTCGGGTATGGCCGCGAAACTGACGCACCGTGCCGAGACCTATGCGATTACCCGTTCGGACCGGGTCTTTGCTGTGTCCGAGCCGATTAAGGAATTTGTCGACGGATTTTATCCGCCTGAGCACAGCTTTGTGGTGCCCAACGGTGTTGAGACCGATGACTTTGATCCGGCGCGCTATGATCCGGCGGCGCTCAAAGCGGAGCTCGGCATTGCCGGGCGTACTGTGCTCGGTTACGTCGGCTCCTATAAAGAGTGGCACGGTCTGCCGGTATCGCTGGATCTGATTGAATTATTGCGCGAATCGCATCCGGAGTTTCTGTTGCTGCTGATCGGCAACGGTGAGCAGTATGCGCATATCAAATCGGAAATCGCGCGCCGCGGTCTGCAGGACTTTGTTAAGCAGATTGACTATGTGGCGCATGACGAAGTGCCGAAATATCTGTCGCTGTTTGACTATGCGGTGATGACTTATCCCGATTTCGACGGATTTTATTTCTCGCCGCTGAAAATGTACGAATATATGTCCATGGGCATTCCGGTGGTCTCGACCAATACCGGGCAGATCGCCGCCATGCTTGAGGCCGGCGTGACCGGGGAGCTGGTCTATCCGCCGGAAGCGGCCAATTTCCGCGATGCGATCCTTGCTCTGCATCAGGACCAGGCCAAGTATCAGCGTATGGCTGAAGCCAGCCGCGCCGAAGTGCTGGCAAAGCACAGCTGGCTGGAAAATGCGCGGCAGGTGATGGCCATCAGCGAAGCGCTGTTGGCGTCCCGCAAGCAATAAGGGATGACAGGCTATGACACCTTTGAAGATTATTCTTTTCAGTAACAGTTTTCTGCCGCAGGTCGGTGGTCGCGAAATCGTTGTCTATCATCTGGCCAAGGCGCTGACCGGGCTGGGGCATAACGTCCGGGTTATCAGTCCCGGCGGATTCCGCAGCGAACGCCACCGCCGTTACCCCTTTACCGTGCAGCGTTTGCCGTCGGTGCCGGGCGTGTCGCCGATTACCTCGGCGCGCTGGATTCTCAAAGCCACGATCGCGCGTTACGGCTGCGATGTGATCAACGCCCACACCACCTATACCGCCGGCTATATCGCGCTGCAGCTCAAGCGCAAATCCGGCCTGCCGCTGGTGATTACCCCGCATGGCGAGGATATTCATGTGATCCCGGAGATCGGCCACGGCCTGCGCCTGGATCCGCAGATCGAACCCTGCATCCGCGAGGTGCTGCAGGCCGCTGAGCGTTCCACGGCAATCAGTGATTCGGTTGTGGCGTCGCTCAAGGATGCCGGTTGCGCGCCGGAGCGTATCCGCGAGATTCCCAATGGTGTGGACTTTACCCGTTTCGACGGACACAACACGCTGGATGTGCGCAGCCGTTACGGTATAGCGCCGGACAAGCGAATTGTGCTGACCGTGGGTAACTATGTACGCCGGCGCGGACACGAAGAACTGGTGCGCGGCTGGCGAGCCATCGTCGAGGCCAATCCGCAGGCGCATCTGGTGATTGTCGGGCGCAGGACTGAGGTGCTGCAGCCGATTATCGACGAAGCCGGTATTGCAGACTCTGTGACGCTGACCGGCGGTGTGCCGCCGGTTGAACTCAATCCCGGCGGTGAGGACGTGGTCGCGGCGTTCTATCGTGAGGCCGAGGTCTATGTGGCGCCGGGCATGTCGGAAGGCTCTGAGGGCCTGTCACTGGCGCTGCTGGATGCGATGGCAGCCGGTACGGCCATTGTGGCGACGGCAATTTCCGGTAACCGGGATGTGATTGTCGACGGTGCCAACGGCCTGATGGTCAGGCCCGGTGAGCCTTCGGCGATCGCGGAAGGCGTGAATCGTATGTTGTCCGACGAGGCCTTGCGCACCGCCTGCCGTACGCAGGCGCTCACGGATGTGCAGCCCTACAGCTGGGAGACGATTGCACAGCAGTATGTGGATACCTACCGGGAGGCCATGGCGGCGGCGCGACAGGCGGCCTGAGGCGTTTTGTGAGGATAAAAAAACCGGCCCTTGAGGCCGGTTTTTTTGTGCCTGCGTTTACAGTGGCAGGCGTAGTTCGAAGTTAAACAGACCCAGTCCGCGCAGGGCAATAATCGTCAGCGTGATCCAGACCGCTTTGCCGAGCAGGTCGACGCGTTTTTTGCGCTCGACCAGCATCAGCTCGGTGCCGTAGAGAATGATGCACAGCACCACGATAAACACATTGACGTTAAATCCGCCCACGTGTTCGGTGGTCTGGCTGAAGATCAGCGATGCGACCACCACGAACATCAGCAGATAATCGAGTGCGGTGACGTCGAACTCTTCCTTGCGCCGGCGCGGGGAGAAGCGGATCGCGACGAAAATCGCCAGCCCCACGGCCGCGTAGAAGATGAACTCGATATAGCCGATCCACTCGTTGTGCCAGGTCGGACGGTCAAGTACCGAGAGGTAGATAACGAACACGGCGGTGGTGTAGATGATTGAGCGGCGCATGGCGCCGTTCAGCGGATTGCCGCGCAGCAGGGCCAGCAGGGCCAGCAGAATCGACAGGCCCAATGCCACCCAGCCGAAGTCGCGCGGCACGTTGTTGAGCCAGATTGCGACGGCGACCAGATAGAAGGGGATGGCCAGCTCGAGAAAGCGCCGCGGGGCCGAGACCAGCAGGCCGCTGTTTCCGACGGCGTTGATGCCGCGGAAAATAAACTGATGCGCGCCGGCCCGGTTGGCTTTCCAGCCGGTCTGTTCAGACCAGGACAGGAAAAAGAAGATAAAAATCGCCACCGTCAGATAGAACAGCAGAATGATCCAGTCGTTGGCTTCGCGCAGCCACAGGCCGGCGATCACCAGAAAGGTGTGCATCGAGTAGATCACGACCACGGATTCTTTGTGGGCAAAGCCGCGTTCGAGCAGGCGGTGGTGGATATGGTTTTTGGTCGCCAGAAAGGGATTGCGTCCGCTGGAGACGCGCTTCCAGAGTACGGTAATGATGTCGATGACGGGCACGCCCAGCAGCAGGAGCGCGACCGAGGGACTGAGCGAGCGGTCGATGACCTGGGTCAGCAGTACGGTCAGAAAGCCCAGGGTGAAGCCCAGAAACTGGCTGCCGCCGTCCCCCATAAAGACCCTGGCCGGATGCGTGTTGTAGCGCAGAAAGCCGAGAATGCCGCCGATCGCGCCGAAGGCGATGGTAATGGCCAGCGAGCCGTCACTGGCCAGATAGGCCAGCAGCGACAGCGCCGCAAGGCTTGCCAGTGATTCACCGCCGGCCAGTCCGTCCAGTCCGTCGGAGTGGTTGATTGCGTTGATCATGCCGATCAGTGCCACCGCCGTGAACGGGCGGCCGATATAACCGGGCAGCTCCCAGTCGATAATCGGAATATGCGAGACCCACAGATCGCCGTAAGTCACCACCGGAATGACCGCGATGATCTGACCGATGAACTTGGTGTAGTGGCCCATCTCGCGGTGATCGTCGAGCGCGCCGAAGATCAGCAGCACGATGCAGCCGAAGATATAGGTCTGCACCAGATTGTCTAAAGGCGCGATGATGATGACCGGCAACAGGGCGCCGCTGATGATGCCCCAGCCGCCGACCCTGGGTACAGGTTTAAGGTGCACTTTCCGCGGGTCGGGTTCGTCCATCATGCCGAGTTTCGGCGCGGCGTTAATCATCAACGGTGTGATGCCGAGGCTGATCATGGTCGAGGCAGCGATTAGGAATAGGTAATTCATTAACTCTGTATTGTCCGGGTCAGTGCTGGGAGGGCGAAGCAATGTACTGAAGGATAGACGTCGCCCCGTATACTATCAGTTAATTATCCGATTGTTTTAAAACGTATCGTAAAACATGTGCTTAGTGGATCTTTGCACAGTGCTTTAAGAGGCGCGGTGAAGAATTCACCGTCGCACCTTATGGAGAGGGTTTCGGCAGGGAGGCCTGTCCGCGTAAGAAAATTCTGCGGACAGGGGTTACGCGTCCTGGCGTTTAGCTGGTGAGCAGGAACTCAACCAGCGCTTTCTGGGCGTGCAGGCGGTTGCCGGCTTCTTCCCAGACCACGCTTTGCGGGCCGTCAATAACAGAGGCGCTGACTTCCTCGCCGCGATGGGCAGGCAGACAGTGCATGAACATGGCGTCGCTGTGCGCCACGGCCATGACCGAATCGTCGACACAGTAGCCGCTGAAGTCGTTCTCGCGTTTTTTCTTTTCTTCTTCCATGCCCATGCTGGCCCAGACGTCGGTGACGATCAGGTCTGCATCACGGCAGGCGTCATGGATGTCCTGCAATACGGTGACACGGCTGCCGGCGGCCTTGAGCAGGGTTTCATCGGGTTCGTAACCGGCCGGACAGGCCACGCGCAGCTCGAAATCCAGCAACATGGCCAGATTGATGTAGGAGTTGCACATATTGTTGCCGTCGCCGACCCAGCAAACGGTTTTGCCCTGAATGTCGCCGCGTTGATCAAACCAGGTCTGCATATCGGCGAGCATCTGGCAGGGGTGCAGATAGTCCGTCAGACCGTTGATCACGGGAATGCTCGAAGCGGCGGCAAAGCGTTCCAGCCCGGCGTGGGAGTAGGTGCGGATCATGACCGCATCGACCATTTCCGAGAGCACCTTGGCGGTGTCTTCCATGGGTTCGCCGCGGCCCAGCTGGGAGTTGTCCGACGAGAGGTAAATCGCGTGACCGCCGAGCTGGGTCATGCCGGCTTCAAAGGAGACCCGCGTGCGTGTCGAGGATTTCTCGAAAATCATCGCCAGTGTTTTATTCGCCAGCGGGGTGATTTGTTCACCACGTTGGCGGGCGAGTTTGAGCTCGCTGGCACGTGCCAGAATCCGGCGGAACTCAGTGGCGGTCAGGTCGTCTTCACGGAGAAAGTGTCTGATTGTCATGATGCAGCGGGCCGCTCAGGCGGCAGAGTGAACGCTTTTCAGAAAGCCGGTAACAAGGGCGCAGACCTTTTCGCTGAGCAGGTCTGCTTCTTCGTCGCTGAGGATGTACGGCGGCAGCAGGCGTATGACTTTGCCGGCCGTGACATTGAGCAGGATACCGGCATCAACGCCGGCCTGCATCAGCTGTGCACAGTCGTGTTCCAGTTCAACGCCGATCATCAGGCCGCGGCCGCGGATGTCGGCGACGCCGTCCAGGTCCGCCAGCTCAGCGCGCAGTCGGTTGAGAATCCGCTCGCCGAGTTCGCCGGCGCGGGCGACCAGCTTGTCTTCGTCCATGGTGCGGATCACGGTGGTGGCCGCGGCACAGGCCAGCGGGTTACCACCGAAGGTGCTGCCGTGTGTGCCGGGTGAGAGGATCTCTGCGGCATCACCGCGGGCCAGACAGGCGCCGACCGGGAAACCGTTACCCAGCGCTTTGGCACTGGTCAGCACGTCCGGATGTGCATCCTCGTGCATCCAGGCAAACCATTGCCCGGTACGGCCCATGCCGGACTGAATTTCGTCGACCATCATCAGCCAGCCGTTTTTATCGCAGATCTCACGGACCGCGGCCAGATAGCCTTCATCGGGTACGATAATGCCGCCTTCGCCCTGAACCGGTTCGAGCAGCACGGCAACCACGTTGCGGCTGTTCTCGGCAATCTGTTGCAGCGCCGCGCTGTTGTTGTAGGGGGCGCGGATAAAGCCTTGTACCAGCGGTTCAAAGCCTGCCTGAATCTTGCGGTTGCCGGTGGCGCTGAGCGTGGCCATGGTGCGGCCGTGAAAGGAGCCTTCCATGACGACGATGGCCGGATTGCTGATGCCGCGTTTGTTGCCGTAAAGCCGCGCCAGCTTGATGGCCGCTTCATTGGCTTCGGCGCCGGAGTTGCAGATAAAGGCGCTGTCCATACGCGCATGGCTGCAAAGCGCTTCGCCGAGTTGGTCCTGCAGCGGGATGCGGTAGATATTCGAGGTGTGAATCAGCTTGCCGGCTTGTTCACAGATCGCGCGGCTCACTGCCGGATGGGCGTGCCCGAGTGCGCAGACGGCGATGCCGCCGAGTGCATCGAGATAACGGTTACCGTCCAGGTCGTAGACCCAGGCCCCCTCGCCATGAGAGAGCGCAAGTGCCAGACGGTTGTAGGTGTGCATGAGTGCAGACATCAATTCTATCCTTTTGCAACACGCAAAGGGCTATCGAAAAACCTTTGAGGCTACACGAATCGCCGCTATTAATCCACTTTACGACAAGCCCGCGCGGGCCGCTGTCCTGTCTCGCCCGATCCGATCAGTGCGCTGACACGGACAACTGGGCGTTAATTCTTTAAACTGCGTGGCCTTAAGTTTAGTGTAAGGTCCATCGACTCGCCGGCGCGGCCGGCGGCGCGGACTAATAACGGGGAGACTTTTACCGTGTGCGGAATTTGCGGCATCTACCGATTTGACTCGACAGCGCCGGAGCAGGGGCTGTTAAGGCGCATGTTGGCGCCGATTGAAAAACGGGGGCCGGACGATGAGGGGATTCATCTGCAGGGGCCGGTGGGCTTGGGGCACCGGCGGCTCTCCATTATTGACCTGTCGGCCCGTGCGCATCAGCCGATGGTCGATGAGGCCAGTGGTCTGGCGATTGTCTATAACGGCAGTATTTACAATTACCCGGCGCTGCGCGAGGAGCTGATCGGGCTTGGTCACCAGTTCAGCTCGAACGGCGACACGGAAGTGATCCTGCGCGCCTACGCCCAGTGGGGTGAGAGTTTTGTCAGCCGTCTGGCCGGTATGTTTGCCTTTGCAATCTGGGACCCGCGCGACCAGAGCCTGTTTATTGCGCGTGACCGGATGGGTGTTAAACCGCTTTATTTCAGTCAGGTGCAGGGCGCTTTCCTGTTCGGTTCCAATACCCAATCGGTGCTGGCCAGCGGCCTGGTCGGCACAGAGCTGGATCCGGTCGGCCTGCATCACCAGCTGACCCTGCATGCGGTGGTGCCGGCGCCGACAACGATTTTGTCGCAGGTGCGCAAGGTGCGGCCCGGCTTCACCATGCGGGTACGCGCCGACGGCACGGTCAGTGAACGTCGTTACTGGTCATTGCAGGCCCGCCGTCCGGCCGTGGCGCGCACTGATGAAGAATGGGTCGAGGCCATTCACGAGGCGCTTAAACTCTCGGTCAAACGCCGCAAGGACATCGCCGATGTGCCGGTTGGTGTGTTGCTGTCCGGCGGGCTGGATTCGAGTTTGCTGGTCGGCCTGCTGGCCGAGGCCGGCTACGAAAACCTCAAAACCTTTACGGTCGGTTTCGATGATCAGCCCGAAGAGAAGGGCAGTGAGTTCGAGTATTCCGATCCGGTTGCCGAGCGCTTTGCCACCGAGCATTACAAATTCCATGTGCCCAATAATGAGCTGATCGACCGCTTGCCCGAGGCCATCGACAATATGGCCGAGCCGATGGTCGGTCAGGATGCGATCGGCTTTTATCTGCTCGGCGAGCAGGTCTCACGGGAAGTGAAGGTCGTGCAATCGGGGCAGGGCGCGGATGAGGTGTTCGGCGGTTATTTCTGGTATCCGCAGATGCACGAAGCGCGTGACGAAGCTGATTTGCCGCGCTTTGCCAGCCGCTATTTCGATCGCAGTCACGAAGACTGGCTGGCTACGGTCGACAGCCGTTATCACCCGCCCGGCGATCCCACTTCGGCGCTGATCGGCTCACGCCTGGCCGACAGTCTCGGCGATCAGTTTATCGACCGGGTCCTGCAGCTGGATGTGACCACGCTGATTGTCGATGACCCGGTCAAGCGCGTGGACAATATGACCATGGCCTGGGGGCTGGAGGCGCGGGTGCCGTTTCTCGATCATGAGCTGGTCGAGCTGGCCGCCTCGATGCCGCCGTCACTGAAGCTGCGCGACGGCGGCAAGTATGCGCTCAAGAAGATTGCGCGGGGGCTGGTGCCGGACAGCGTGATTGACCGGCCGAAAGGTTATTTCCCGGTGCCGGCGCTGAAGTTTGTGCGCGGACCGTTTCTGGATTTTATGTGCGACATCCTTAACTCGCAGGCCTGTCGCGAGCGCGGTCTGTTCAAGCGGGCGATGGTCGATAAGCTTCTGTCAGAGCCGGATCAGCACTTCACCAAGCTGCAGGGCAGTAAGCTCTGGCATATTGCCTTGTTGGAATTGTGGTTGCAGAAACACATCGATACAGTGCGCAGCGCTTGAGGAGAAGACGCGGCCGGAACTCTCGGTTATAATTCCGAGTCAAATGCTAGGTTATAGCGCCGCTCCGCTTGTCGCGGGGTGTTGCTGATTTTATTTTCGATAAAGATTCTGGGGTAGTTATGGACGTATTGGACCGTATCCGTGAACAGGTTGAAAGCAATCCTGTGGTGATTTACATGAAAGGCACACCGCAGATGCCGATGTGCGGTTTTTCCAGCCGTGCGGTCGAAGCGCTGAAATCCTGTGAGCGTGAGTTTGCCTATGTCAATGTGATCGCTGATCCGGAGATTTTCGAGAATCTGCCGCGTTTCGCTGACTGGCCGACCTTCCCGCAGCTTTACATCAACGGTGAGCTGGTCGGTGGCTGCGATATTACGCTGGAAATGGCCGAATCGGGCGAGCTGCAAAAAGCCGTTCAGGCCGCAGTGGACAGCGCTGACAAAGCCTGAATCAAGACCCTGCCGGGCGGACGTCCGGCAGCGGCGACAAAAAAGCCGGCATTTGCCGGCTTTTTTTATGACTACTGTTGTTGCTGCTGTTGTTGGTCGCTGCCGCGGTGCAGGGATTCCCAGCGGTTGATGATATGGCAGAACAGCTCGGCCGTTTTACGGGTGTCGTAAACCGCCGAATGGGCTTCTTCGGTGTTCCAGCTCAGACCGGCGGCTTTGACCGCGCGGGCCAGCACTGTCTGGCCCAGTGCCAGACCGCTCAGCGAGACCGTGTCGAAGTTGCTGAAGGGGTGAAAGGGATTGCGTTTGATGCCGGCGCGTTCCACGGCGGCATTCAGAAAACTCAGATCAAAAAAAGCGTTGTGGCCGACCAGAATCGCCCGCGTGCAGTTTTCTTCTTTCAGTGCCTCGCGTACCGGCTTGAAGATGTAGCCCAGCGCATCCTGTTCGGTGCGCGCCGCACGTAGCGGATGCCAGGGATCAATACCGTTGATTTCCAGTGATTTTTCTTCGATATTCGCGCCGTCGAAGGGGATGACATGGGTGCTGACGGTCTGATAGGGCTCGATTTCGCCCTGATCGTTGAAGCGCAGCATGACTGCCGCTATCTCCAGCAGTGCGTCGGTGCGGGCATTGAAACCGCCGGTTTCGACGTCAACAACCACGGGCAGGTAACCGCGGAAGCGGTCGCACATTTTAGTGGCTTTGCCGGCCTGATACATAGTTTTGCCTTTATCCGCGCGGCACGCAGAGGTCGCTGTTCAAGAAGAAGTGTGCCAGAAAGTGTACACGGTTTTGCCGCGCCTGTGTTTGCCGGCGAGGTGTTTGCCCCGCCGACGCAGGCGTTTTCAGCCGGCATTGTCCTGCAATTGCCAGCTCAGGGTCTCACCGGCTTTCATCGGCACCACTTCGCCATCGCCGAAGGGATAGCTGTCCGGCACCTGCCATTGGCATTTGCGCAGGGTGATGGTGTCGCTGTTGCGCGGCAGGCCGTAGAAGTCGGCGCCGTGCAGGCTGGCGAAGCCTTCGAGCTTGTCCAGCGCGTTCTGTTCTTCGAACACCTCGGCATAGAGTTCGATTGCCGCGTGGGCCGAATACATGCCGGCGCAGCCGCAGGCGGTCTCTTTGGCGTGGCGTCCGTGCGGGGCGCTGTCGGTGCCGAGAAAGAACTTCGGATTGCCGCTGGTGGCCACTTCGACCAGCTTCTGCCGGTGTGTGTCGCGTTTGATAATCGGCAGGCAGTAAAAATGCGGTTTGATACCGCCGACGAGCATGTGGTTGCGGTTGTAACGGATGTGTTGCGGGGTGATGGTGGCACCCACATTATCCGGTGCCGACAGCACAAACTCGGCTGCCTCGCGGGTTGTAATATGTTCGAGGACGATGCGCAGCTGCGGAAAGTCGCGGACCAGCTCACGCAGGGTGCGCTCGATAAAAATGCCTTCGCGGTCAAAGATATCCACGTCCGGGTCGACCACTTCACCGTGCAGGCACAGCACCAGTCCGGCTTCCTGCATGGCTTCGAAAACCGGATAAATGGCTTTGATGTCGGACACGCCGGCCGCGGAGTTGGTGGTGGCGCCGGCCGGGTACAGCTTGCAGGCTTTGACGAAACCGCTGGCGGCGGCTTTTTTGATTTCCTCGGCGCTGGTGCCGGCGGTCAGGTAGAGTGTCATCAGCGGCTCAAACTGCAAGCCCGGGTCAAGCGCGTCGAGAATGCGTTGGCGGTAGGCGCTGGCCAGTTCGGTGGTGGTCACCGGCGGTTGTAAGTTGGGCATTACGATGGCGCGGGCAAACTGCCTTGCGGTGTGGTTGACCACGGCGGCCAGTGAGGCGCCGTCGCGCAGATGCAGATGCCAGTCGTCGGGGCGGGTCAGTGTGAGCGTCATGAGTAGTCCAGTGCTGCGGGTAAAGTGGCCGTCGGCGGCCGCGATCACAATATTTTTCTGTGCAATTCCGATATTATGCCACGTCATGTCAAGGGCGCCAGCCGGGCGCCGGAACCGGAGAGGACGATTGCAGATTCTGTTTCAGCGATTTCTTCAGATTGCGCTATTCCGCGCGGGACCGCAGGACCTGCCGGCCGGCAACCGGCCGCCGGTGGTCGCTGTGCTGGCGGCGCTGCTGGCCTATATGCTCAGTGGTCTTGGGGTGCAGGCGGTCGGGCCGGCGTTGGCGCAGTTCGGGGTGGATTTGCTGGTCACAGCGCTGTTTCTGTACGGCGGTTTGCAGTTTCAGAAACGCACGGCCCGTTTTGCCCAGGCTTTTGCCGCCTTAATGGGCTCCAGCGCGGTGATAAATCTTGCGGCCGTGCCGGTCTGGCTGGGCATGAATGATCAGATTTCGGCCGCCGGCAGTTTGTTTCTGCTGTTGTTGCTGGGCTGGAGCATGGCCGTGTGTGCGCATGTGTTCCGGCATACCTTTGAGCTTTCGGCCGCGGCCGCGGCGGTGGTCGCGGTTTGTTATCTGGTCACCAGCATGGCCGTATCAAGCGCGCTGCCCTTCAATGGTGTGAGTACCGGTGAGGCGCCGGCCGCGGTGCAATACGGAGAGGAATTTCACTGATGCATATTCATGTCAGCGCGGCCTGCGGCACGTTTATGGGCGGGATTGCCCGTCTGGCGGCGGCCATGGGGCACGAGGTTACCGGCTCGGATGCCGGGGTTTATCCGCCCATGAGCGATCAGTTACGCGACGCCGGCATCAGCCTGATGGAGGGCTTCAGTGCCGATAATCTGCGTCCGCGCCCGGATCTGGTGATTATCGGTAACGCCTTGTCGCGCGGTAACCCGGAAGTCGAAGCGGTGCTCGAGCAGGGCATTCCCTACACCTCCGGCCCGCAATGGCTGGGCGAACAGGTTCTGCAGGACCGCTGGGTGTTGGCGGTGGCCGGCACGCATGGCAAAACCACCACCAGCAGCCTGCTGGCCTGGGTGCTGGAGGACAACGGCCTGAGTCCGGGTTTTCTGATCGGCGGCGTGCCGGGCAACTTCGGCGAATCCGCACGCTTGGGTGAAACCCCGTTCTTTGTGGTCGAGGCCGACGAATACGACACGGCGTTTTTCGACAAGCGTTCCAAATTTGTCCATTACCGTCCGCGCACGGCGGTGCTGAATAATCTGGAGTTTGATCACGCGGATATTTTCCCGGATCTGGAGGCCATCAAAACCCAGTTCCATCATCTGGTGCGCACCGTGCCGGGTAACGGCCTGTTGGTGGTCAACGGGGACGATGCGAATCTGGCGCAAACCCTGACCCGCGGTTGCTGGACGCCGCAGGAGCGTTTTTCCGCCGACGGCTGCAGCGATGCCGACTGGCGTTGTGACGCGCAGGACCCGGACTACGGGCGGCGTTTCGATTGCGTGACACCGGACGGCAAGCGCCTGACGGTGGACTGGCCGATGGGCGGGCGTCACAGTGTCAGCAATGCGCTGGCGGTGATCGCCGCCGCACGTCACGTCGGCGTGCCGGTGGAGAACAGCATCGATTCCTTATCCCGTTTCCGCGGCATCAAGCGTCGTATGGAAGTGATCGCCCGCGCCGGCGGGGTGACCGTGTATGATGATTTTGCCCATCACCCGACCGCGATAGAGACTACGCTGCGCGGTCTGCGTGCCTCGGTCGGTGAGGAGAAAATCATTGCGGTGCTGGAAATGCGTTCCAATACCATGCGAATGGGGTATCATAGGGAGAAAGTGCTGAAAGCACTCAAAGTTGCTGATTTGGCAATCATTTATGCGCCAAAAGACAGTCACGCCGAGTCGCTCTCGAGCTATCTGAACGCCCCGGAATTTGCCGGGATCGAATTGCAAGCCAGTGTGGACGCAATCCTCACGCGGTTGTCCCCGGCAATGACTGCCGGCAGTCACGTGGTGATTATGTCCAATGGCGCCTTTGAAGGCATACACGCCAGAGTTGCCGGATTACTCTGAACCGATATGAACCCGATGCCGAAGTCAGCAGAACTGGACCAAGCCGCGAACGACTCCCGCGACAACGAGGCTGCGCAGCAAAGCGCCGCAGCGGCGTCTGCGGGCGCTGAGTCGTCGGCGAAAAACCCGGCTGAACGCAGCGACAAGCCGCTCAAAGCGCTGGATTTCGACGTGCCTGAGCGGGTCGGCAAATACGTGCTGGGCGATAAGCTCGGCAGCGGCACCTGTGGTGTGGTCTACAAAGCCCGCGATGAGGTGCTTAACCGCATCGTGGCGATCAAGCTTTCGCCGATCGGCAAACCGGATGTGAGCACCGGTCAGGTGCCGGGCGCGCAGCGCGCTTTTATGACTGAAATCTCCGCTGCCGGACGTCTCAAACACCCGAATGTGGTGACCGTCTATGACGCCGGACAGCAGGACGATCTGAATTTCCTGGTCATGGAATATGTTGCCGGTCATTCCCTGAAGGCCGTCGGCAAAGGCCAGAAGCTGCTGCCGCCGCACCGCGCAATCGAAGTGATTATGGAGTGCTGCAAGGCGCTCGATTACGCCCACTCACGCGGCATCATCCATCGCGATATCAAACCCGCCAATATCATGATGGGGCGCGACGGCACGGTAAAACTGCTGGATTTCGGCATTGCCGTGAAAACCACCGGTGACGATGCCACGGCGGTCGGTCCGACGCTGGGCACGCCCAATTACATGTCGCCGGAACAGATCCGCGGGAAAAACCTCGGTCCGGCCAGTGATCTCTATTCGCTGGCCACGGTGTTGTTTGAGCTGCTCACCGGCAAACAGCTGTTCAAGGCCAAAAAGGTCAAGGAGCTGTTCCGTATCGTGGTCGGCGAGATCGCGCCCAAGCTGAACGATATCCGGCCGGATTTACCGATTGAGCTGTCCGAGATTATCGCCCGGGCCCTGAACAAAATGCCCGATCAGCGCTACCAGTCCGGCGAGGCGTTTGCCGAGGCGCTGCGGCCGCTGGCCGAGCAGCTGCGCATTATGGCGCACCGCTCCGAGCATCAGCGCTCTTTTATCCAGCGCCTGCGCAGGCTGAGTTTCTTTCAGGAATTCAACGACGGCGAAGTGGCGGTGTTTCTCAATCACGCAGAACAGCGCGATTTCTACGACGGTGATCTGCTGATCGGCGAGGGCGTGAAAACCCGTGAATTCTCCGTAATTACCCGCGGTGTGGTTCTGGTGCGCCGCAACGGCGTGTTGCAACGGGTGCTCGGCGAAGGGGATACCTTCGGCGAATTCGGTTTTATTCATGACGAGCCAAGCCCGGTGCAGGTGTCAGCCTTGCGTGGTGTGAGTGTGCTGACGGTCAGTCCGGCTTTTCTCGGTGAGCTGTCGCCCAAGACGCACTTGCATTATTACAAGCGGATCTCCGAATCACTGGTGCACAAAATGGCCGTCGGTGATGTGCTGACGCCTGATTTGCTGCTCGAAGACGCCTGATCAGCTGACGGCCACCGAGATTTCGCCGTCGCTTTCCCTGACCGCAAAGCACCGTATATTCTGCAAGGCAGGGCCCTGACAGACCTGCCCGTCACGCAGGCGGAATTGCGCGCCGTGTAGGGAACACTCGATCCTGTCACCGCGCAGACAGCCTTTATACAGGGCGATCTCCTCATGCGGGCAAAGGTTCTCCACCGCATAAACAATCCCTTCAACACGGGCCAGTAACACGGCTTCGCCGGCCACGACGACGGCCTTCATTGCGTGTTCGGGCAGCTCGCCGCTGCTGCAGGCCCGGTGATATTCGCGGGTTTTGCTCATCTTTGTTTCTCTGTCTCAGGGCGCATTCATTCTAACGAATCTCTATAGAATTCTTTACAAGGTGTATACTGAGAAATACGTCGCAAAAAGTTTCAGTTACACAGGAATTCGAGAACCCGACATGATGAATCCGGCAAAGTCCGCAATGACTGCGGTACTGGGTGGTCTACTGCTGTCTCTCCCGTTGGCAATCAGTGCGGCACCTTACCCGGTGACTGCGATTGCAGCCCACTATGAGAGCGTTTCCGATAGCAGCGGCGACTATGTCGACAGCAACGGCAATAGCATCCGCTACGCACAGGGTAATGACAATCTGCTGTTTGTGGATGCGATTACCGTCGGCGGCAACCGTTTGGTGCCGGATTCGCGGGCCGATGTTGTCAAAGCGCAGCGGATCATCAGCAATCAGTGTACGCTCAATCCCGGTTGCGACACCAACGGTGCCGGGGTGACGGGCGAGAAGCTTTTCTTTCAGTATCCGTCCTACGAGACAGGCTTGCCTTTTGATCTGGGGCCGCCGCGGTTTTACAGCGTCGAGGATCTTTATCTGACCGACGCCATCAATGTGGCTGTCGATAACCCGCTGAGTAACCTCGACAACAATATCGAGCGTGTCGATATTATCTTCTCGCAGGGCCTGTCGGTGCCGACCACCACCAGCGAACGTCAGCGCATGGGCTTTATGATTCCCGAGCGTTGGGGGAACAACCCGCACCAGATTGCAGTAATCCGCTCTCTGGACGGCTCGAACAATCCGACCGCCTATTACCGTCTGTCCAAAGCCAATATCAACAACTACGGTAATACCCAGTTCACCATTACCCACAGCGACGGCACTGTCAGCGGGCCGGACAGCTTTGCCCCGGCCAGTCTGCGCCTGAAAAACGCCGATAATCCGGTGCCCGGCGGCGTCGCCGGCAGCCGCACCAATCCGCTTAACGGCAACCCGGATTTCTTCCTGCGCACACAGCAGCCGATCCGCGCCTCGTTTCACTCCTTTGAACAACTGGGGCTGCCGGCCGGGGTGACCATCTACGGTTTTTCCCTGTTCGGTATCGACGTGTCGCCGACCATGGACCTGGTCGGTCTGAGTGATGTGCCGCTGGATACGGACCATGTGATTGAGGATTCGGCGGATATCTTCGGCGGTCTCAGCTCCCTGTATGTGGCCGCCGGTGATGCAGTCGTCGGTATTGCCAAGGCTGTCACCGACACCCGCGCGGTCAGCGACACGGTTTACGATGTGGATCTGAGTCTGGTGGTGGAGAATCTCAACACCGCGCAGGACGCGCAGAACCTGCAGGTCACGGACGATCTGGCCGCGGCCTTTGCCGGAGCGGCCTCGTTCGAGGTGATCGGCACGCCCGATGTGGGGCGTCTGACAGCGCCGTCCATCCCGTTTGACGGCGACGAGAATATTAATCTGCTGGCCGGTACCGATACGCTGCCGGCCGGTTCCATCGAAACCATCACCTTTACCGTGCGTGTGGATATCAGTGGCAGCGATGGGATTTTCCAGAACACGGCCATCGCCACAACCGCGTCGACCCCGGGCGGCACGCCGACCGGCTCGGATTTGTCCGACGAAGGTACCGACCCGGACCCCAATGGCGACGGCTATCCCAACGGCGCTGACGAAGACGATCCGACCACCATTCTGATCGGACCTGATGCCGGACGCATCACCGTCGAGAAGTCTGTCGGCAGTGCGCAGGTGTCGGTCGGTGATCTGGTTTCCTACCGCTTGCTGGTGACCAACAACGGCGCAACGCGCGATACCGATGTCGAAGTGCAGGACACCATTCCGGCCGGTTTCAGCTTTGTTGACGATTCGGCGCTGCTGACCCGCGCCGGTGCTGACGGCGAATTCGACACCGCCGATGATACCCGTGTGGATGTGGTGCCCACCGGCACCAGCACGCTGGTGTTCGGGCCGTTTATCCTCAACGGCAATGAGCAGGTGCGTATTACCTATCTGCTCAGCGTCGGTGCCGGTGTCCGGCCCGGTGAACACAGCAATGTGGCGGTGCCGTATCTGGGTGATGATCCGGCCGGCCCGCAGGATGTGGCCTCGGTCGAGGTGGTGCGTGACAGTGTGCTCGATCAGGGCACCGCGCTTGGTGTGGTCTTCCACGACCGCGACCGCGATGGTTATCAGGATTCGGTGGTGGCCACGCAGGTGCGGCTCGGGCTGGAAGGCCTCGATAGCGGTCTGGTCGAGCAGGGCGCCATGCGGGTGCTGGTCAATCAGGATCAGAGCATCAGCGGTACGCTGGACGAGGGCTTTGTGATCGACCGTATCGACGGGCGTGACTACGAATCACAATCGGCCAATCTCAGGCAGGTCGAATTCCGCTTGCCGCTGACCGACAACAGCGTGACGGAGGCGGATCTCGGTGCCGTACAGGTCGTACTCAGCAGTGCCGAGGGCATGCGTCAGAGCGGGCATTTGTTCAGCAATGAACGCACTGAGTCCTGGCAGGGGCAGCTGGAAAGCGGTGTGAACAGCCAGCGCATCAATTTCGCCTCACGTCTTGAGACCGGTGAGGCCGGCGACAAGACGCTGGTGCTGACGGTCTACAACGATGCCATCGCCGAGGCCGGTATTCCCGGCGTGCGTCTGGCTACGGTCAGCGGCCTGCTGATTGAAACCGATGCCTTCGGTCGTTATCACATCGCCGATACGGAGTTTACCGAACGCGGCCGTGGTACCCAGTTTATCCTCAAGGTTGACCCCACGACCCTGCCCGAAGGGGCGCAGTTCACCAGCGAAAACCCGCGGGTGATGCGTTACACCAACAGCGTGCTGAACCGCATTAACTTCGGTGTGGATCTGCCTGAGCAGACCCCGCCGGTGACGGAAGTGGCGCGTACTATTCCGGCCCACACGGAAATGCGCGATCAGCAGAATATCGACTTTTCCACCACCTTCCTCGATGAAGGGCAGGTGCCGCCGGTGCGTTTTGAATCCGGTAAATCCAATATCGATCAGGAATACGTTGATCAGCTCAAGCCGGTGATCGAGCAGATGGGCGGCAAAGAAAACGTCAAGCTCAGCGCCGTCGGGCACACCGACAATGTGCGTCTGAAGCCGAGTACGGCGGCTATCTACGGCGATAATCAGGGCCTGTCCGAAGCACGCGCCAAAGCGGTCGCGGATTTCATCACACAGGACAGCGAGCTGAGCGATCTGAAGGTCGAGACCGAAGGGCGTTCATTCCGCGATCCGGTGGCCAGCAATGCCACGGAAGCGGGCCGGGCGCTGAATCGCCGGGTTGAGGTGGCAATCGTCTTTGACGAAAGCAAATCCCGCTGGGTGAAGGTGCCGGTACAGGTGCCTGAACAGACCGTGATCGAAGAACGGCCGCTGGTTGAGGGCGGCATGCTCTGGGCCACGGAAGATCCGGCCATGAATGATCCGCGTCTGGATGTGGAAGCCGATACCCCGGCGCTGGTCGATGCCAACGGTGAGCTGGCCGGCCCGGTGAGTTTTTCGGTCTATACCAACTACCGCTACTTTATCGACCGCTGGGAGCTGCGCACCTTTGCGCCGGGCGATCGTGCCATGGCCAATCCGCGTATCGCCGCCAGCGGTGAGGGGCTGGCGCCTCTGCAGACGATTCTGATCAATCAGAACGGCCTCGGCGGGCGTCTGCGACCCGGCCAGCAGTACAGCTATGTGTTGCGGGTTTATGACGAAGAAGGCAACTGGGATGAAACCGTCGCCAAGCTGTTGCGTGTGGCCGGCAGCGATGAGGCCGTGGCCAGTCTGACGTCATCACGGCTGCGTGGTCAGAGCTCGCTGCGTGTTCAGAGCATTCCGGTGCGCGGCAGCCGCGTGCGGATCTACGGCGCGGCGGTCTCGGATGAGTACACGCTGAATCTCGATGGTGAACGCCTTGAGGCCGATGGCAACGGCGCGTTTGTTTCCGAGCAGCATATGCCGGTCGGCGAGCACGAGATGACGCTCAGTTATACCGATCAAGAGGGAGTGAGCTGGGAGCGTGAGCTGCCGGTCAAGGTCACCGGCGACTACCTGTTTATGGTCGGTCTGGCCAATCTGACTGTGGGCGGCAATGATGCCGGCGGTGTGATTGAAGGCATTGACGAGGACGATCAGTTCGATGACAGCAGCTTCGTTAACGCCCGCGGCGCCTTCTACCTGAAGGGCAAGATCAAGGGCAAGTATCTGGTCACCGCACAGCTCGATACCCGCGAGGATGAGTTCAAGAACCTGGACGATCAGCTCAAGCGTAAGGACACCACAAGCTTGTTCCGTGAGCTCGATCCGGACCGCTATTACCCGGTTTACGGTGACGACTCGACCACCTACAGCGATGTGGATTCGCAGGGCGCTTATTACGTGCGTGTCGATTGGGACAAGTCGCGTGCGCTCTGGGGTAACTTCAACACCGATATCACGGCCAATGAATTTGCCCATTACAACCGCACGCTGTACGGCGCGCAGCTGGTCTACCGCACGCCGGAGCTGACCGCCTACGGCGATAACCGCAATCTGCTGAGCGCGTTTGCCTCCGAGGCCCAGAGCGCCGCCGGTCATAACGAGTTCCGCGCCACCGGCGGCAGTCTCTACTATCTGCGCGAAACCGATGTGGTCACAGGCTCGGAAAAACTCTGGGTCGAGGTGCGTGAGCGCAACACCACCCAGGTGGTCGAGCGCTACGCTTTGCGGGCCGGTGTCGATTATGAAATCGACTACTACCAGGGCCGGATCATTCTGTCGCAGCCGCTGTCGCAGATTGCCCAGCGCATGTCGCCGTCGATTATTCAGGATCAGCCGCTGCAGGGCGACGATGTCTACCTGCTGGCCGATTACGAATACGTGCCCGATGACTTTAACTTCGACAATATGGTGGCCGGTGCGCGGGGTAAAACCTGGATCGGCGATCACGTTGGCATAGGCGCGACCGTGATCGACGAAGCGCGCGATGCGGATGACTACACCCTGCGAGGCGTGGATCTGACACTGCGCGCCAGCAAAGGCACTTACATCAAGGGCGAGTACGCGGAAAGCGAATCCGGTCAGTCGCGCGGCGGCTATGTGTCCAGTGACGGCGGTCTGACCTTCAGCGAGCAGTCAGCGCTGGCGACCGCCAGCAGCCGCGAGGGCAAGGCCACCGGGCTGGAGGCGCGGGTTGATATCGGTGAACTGACAGACTTCGACAGCAACGGCGAAGTCACTGCCTGGCGTAAAGAACGCGATGCGGGCTTCTCTTCGTCGCGCGACGATACCGGCCTGGAGACCCGCGATCAGGGTATCCGCGGTCGCTGGGCCGTCAGTCCGGATCTGCAGTTGTCGGCCCGCAGCCGCGAGCTGGAAACCGTCGGCTCAAGTTCGGATATCACCCACAGTGTGCAGCTTGACGGCACGATTAACGAACGTTGGAGTGCCGGCGTCGAGTTGCAGCGGTCCGAGTATGCGGCCGAGGGTGCCGCCGATGAGGAGGCGACGCTGGCCGGTGGCCGTATGAGCTATCTGTGGCGCGAGAAAACAACGCTGTACGGTAAGGTGCAGACCGTGCTCGACAGCACCGACGCCTATGACGACAACGATCAGTACAGCGCCGGCGCCAGCTCGATTATCAACGACCGTCTGACACTCGGTGGTGAGGTGATCCGCGGCGACCGTGGCGACGGTCTGGTGCTGCGCACCGATTACCTGGTCTCCGAACGCGCCAGTATCAATGCCGCTGCCGGCTTTGGTGACGGCGCCGATTCGCAGGTCGGTGCCAACTACCGGCTCGATAACGGCCTGAATGTGTACGGAACCTACACCGAGACCACCGCCGACAATAACGAGGAGAAATCCACGCTGACGGTGGGGCAGCGGAAGAAATTCGCTAACGCCACCGAGGTGTACTTTGAAAATCAGCTCAGCGATCAGGACGATCAGGCCGGACTGACCCATGTTTTCGGTATCGATCACGGTCTCAACGAGCATCTGGCGATCAACCTGTCGTTGCAGAAGAGCACGCTGGAGCAGGACGACGCCAGTGATATCCGTCGTAACGCCGCCTCGGCCGGTTTGCGCTACAAGCGCAACCGCCTGAAAGCGTCCACGCGTCTGGAGTACCGTCGCGACCGGGCCACGCTGAACACGACGCAATGGCTGACTGCCAATGCGCTGGAGTTCCGCCAGACCCGTGATTACCGTTGGTTGGGGCGTTTGAATCACTCCTTCACCAATAACGACGACACGGATGCGGACGAAGCGCGCTTTACTGAGGCCAGTCTCGGTTTTGCCTACCGTCCGGCGCTGAACGACCGCTTCAACCTGCTGGCACGGCTGAGCTATGTCTACGATCTGCCGTCATCCGGGCAGGATTCGCTGGCAACCGACAGCCGCGCCTGGGTACTGGCCACCGAAGGCGCTTATGCGCTGACGCCGCGCTGGGAAATCGGCGGTAAGGTCGCCGGTAAGAAAGGTGAGGTACGTCAGCAGCGCGGGACAGGGCCGTGGTTCGACAGCACAGCACGCTTCTATGCCGCACGGCTGCGCTATCACCTGTTGTTTGAATGGGATGCGCTGGGCGAATACCGCTGGTTGGAAGCGGTTGAGAATGAAACCGTGCGTTCCGGTGCGCTGGTGGCGCTCTATCGTCACCTCGGTGACCACGTCAAGCTGGGGCTTGGCTTTAACTTCACCGACTTTAACGACGATCTGACCAACCTGGATTACGACAATCGTGGTTGGTTCCTGGATGTGACGGCCAAGTACTAGGTCGTCACAGGTGAGAAGGGATAACCCCGTCCGGCTCAGCCGGACGGGGTTTTTTTATGCCGTTTAAACGGCGACCAGCGCCAGACCGATCAGGTAGCTGCCGGTATAGCCGACAGTGTAGGCCGCCAGCAGGTAGGCGCCGTAGCGCAGATAGCTGCCGAAGGTCACCGCCTCGACTTTGCTCATGGCCACGATACCGGCCGCAGAACCGATAATCAGCAGCGAACCGCCCACGCCTACGGCATAGGTCAGTGACAGCCAGTCAGCCAGTGACAGTGTCGGATCTGCCTTCAGCAGCGCGGCGGTCAGGGGCACGTTGTCGACCAGTGCCGAGAGCAGGCCCATTACATAGTTGGCGGCCAGAGCCGGCATACCGTCGTACAGGTGGGTCAGGCTGTCGAGCACGCCGATCTCTTTAAGCATGCCCACCAGCAGCAGAATACCGAGGAAGAACAACAGGGTGTCGAACTCGATAACGCGGATATAGTCGAGCAGGTTCTCGCGCTTATCGCCCGGGTAGAGAAAGCGCCCCATCAGAAACATCACCGACAGACCGAACAGAAAGGTCAGTACCGGCGGTACACCGGCGATGACGTTAAGCAGAATCGTACCGACGATGGTGCAGAGAAACAGCGCTGCGATCATCACACCGACCGGATCGCGCTCATACTGGCTGTCGCCGCGCGGCACGGTAATGTGCGCCTCACTGTTGCGGCTCAGCAGCCAGGTCAGCAGCATCACGGCGCCGAAAGCCGGCAGCGAGAGCAGCAGCAGGTTCTGGATGTGAACCTTGTCGGCGACAAAGATCATCAGCGTGGTGACGTCACCGGTAATCAGCGACACACCGCCGGAGTTCACGGCAAAGACCACCAGCACCGTAAAGCGGATCGTCTTGGCCGCCGGCAGGCCCAGCGACAGGACCAGGGTGACGCACACCAGCGTGGCGGTGATGTTGTCCGCCAGTGAGGAGAAGACAAAGGCGAACAGGGCGACGATAAACAGCAGCTTGCGCTCGCTGACCTGGGCCGGAAGGATCCGGTAGATCAGGGCGGTGATCAGGCCTTTGTGGTTGAGAAAGGCGACAAAGGTCATGGCGGCCATCAGAAACAGCCACAGCGTGGCGATTTCAGTCAGGTTTTCCAGCAGCTTTTCCTGAACAGTCTCCTGCGCCAGTCCGCCGGGACGGGTCAGGAAAAGCAGCAGCCAGGCAAGCGAGCCCAGAAACAGCGTGCTTTGCGCTTTGTTTACGTGAATGACATCTTCCAGCACGATCAGCGCGAATGCGAGCAGGGCAAGCAGGATGAGAAAAGTGGTCATAAATAATGCTCTAACCTCAGGGAACGATAAAAAAACAGAGCCGCAGGCTATATGGCGGCGAAGTATACGCCGCTTGCCGGAGCCTGCCACGCAGGGGCGGGGATTTTGACGTTTTTATAAAACAGGCATTGCTTTTCTGCCCTTATGGCAAGGTGGCAAAGCCGCCGCTTTGCGGTATATGTATCGTCTTTGAACAGCCTGTCCGGTTCCTTAGCAAATGCCCAGATCAACCCAGTTTGAATACACCGTCCGAGTATCGGCACGGGCCCGCCGGGTCAACCTGCGGGTGCGTCCGGAAAGCGGCCTCGAGGTGGTGGTGCCGAAGCGCTTCCGGACCTCGCATATTCCGGAGATACTCGAAGCCAACCGGCCCTGGATCGAAAAAGCCCTGCGCCAGTGGCGCGAGAAGCGCGCCTGCATGCTGGCGGATTTTCCGCCAAAAAGCCTGGCCCTGCGTGCGCTCGGGCGCCACATCACCGTGCAGTACCGTGCCCCGCGTGCGGACCGGGCCGGCTTCAGCCTGCAGGGCGAGCGCCTTGTTATCTACAGTGAGGCACAGGATCAGGCCGCGCAGGCCACGGCGCTGCAGGCGGCGGTGCGGCAAATCGCCGTGGACAGCCTGCCGGCGCTGCTGGCTGTCGAGGCGGCGCGCTGCGGACTGCGTTACGGGAAGGTCACGGTGCGCGGGCAACGCAGTCGCTGGGGCAGTTGCTCCTCGGCCGGCAATATCAGCCTCAACTACAAACTGCTGTTTCTCGAGCCGGCGCTGATGCGTTATGTGTTGTGCCACGAGCTGGCCCATTTGCGCCATCTGAATCACTCGCCGGCTTACTGGCAGTACCTCGAATCCATTCTGCCCGGTGCCCGGGCGCTGGACCGGCGCCTTGATCAGGCCGGGGCTGCGGTGCCGGTTTGGCTGCACGGTGGTATGGGCTGATTGCAGCTGCGGCAATACAAATCCGATTCCTCTGCTATTCTCTCTGGAGTGCCGGCAAACTGTGCCGGAATTTTTACCAAGCTGAATGGAAACGGTTGCCCAGGTGACTCCGACCAATACCAGCCAATCATTGGCAGGCAATATTCTTAACGACATGCGACACGTACTCCCGTTGACTGCTGCGGCCCTCCTGATTACGGCGGCGGTGGCGATGTTCATGACCGGTGTTGACGACATCGTCAGTGTCATCGGCTCATCGGTAGCGGTGCTGGCGGCGACCTGTGCCGCCTTGTTTCTGACTTTCTCCCGCCGCGAGGTGGCGGCAGCGCTGCAGATGACGGTGGCGCGGGGCATTCAGCGCGGCACCTCGCCGTCGGAAATGATCACCATGATCACCATGATCAGTGATCTGAGCCGGCGGGTAGGGCTGGTCGGGCTGGTCGATATCCGCACCAGCTCACCCGAGTTGCGCGAAGTCTGCGCGCTGGTGGCCGGTGCCTGCGATGAGTCTGTGATCCGTATGCAGCTGGACAAGCGCCGGCGTACCGAAAAGGCGGCCCACGCCATGGTCTCGGCGGTGCTGTTCTTCACCGCGCTCTACGCGACGCTGACCGGTGTTCTGGGCAGCGTGCTGCAGTATGCGCGCTCGCAGGCCGTGGATGTGGTGGTGCCGGCGTCCGGCTCGGTGGCCATGTTGCCGCTGATCAGCGGGCTGGCGCTCGGTTTATTTGCGGTGGTTCTGCTGGGGCGGGTCAGGCTGGCCCATATGCGTGAGCTGGTCAGTCTGGAGATCGCCTACAGCGGCGGCGCCATGATTCTGGAAGACAATAATGCCGCGCATGTCCGCCGGCGTCTGACTGAACTCCTGCCGCCCGGTATGGAAAAATAATACAACGCCGCCTTTTTCGGGCGGCGTACGAATATTTTTATCTGTTGTTCAATAAATAGCTTCTTTAAATTAAAGTTATTTATTAAGAGTAAGCCGTGATTATCAGGAGGCGCTGAATCAGCGTCTTACACACGTGCCACCTGCCTGATTTTACGTCATTTTTTGTCATCAAAAATCAAAAAAAAGCGCTTTCAGGCTTCCGCTTCGGCTGCAGTGAACTATATATAAAGCCTGATTGCCACAGTGCGCCCGACAGGGGTGACTTCCGCGATCAGCCGAATTACATTTATCATTGCTGACAGGCCGTACCATTTTGATTTCCGGTATACACACATCCATGGCTGAGTTCTCTTCGATTATTAATGCAGGACGGGAGCGGAGCGCTTACCGCGTGGTTCCCGATCCGGACGATCCTGTGATTCTGCAACTCGACGGACTGCTGGTGCGGGTGCTCGATATCAGCGCCAACGGGTTTTCCTGTGTCGCAGGCAACGTGCAGCAGAACATGCGCTACAGCGTCAAAGTCGATCTGCCCAGCGAACCCGGCGTGATTACGGCATTTGCCGACGTCAATCTGATCACCGAAGACGGCGTGGCCCGCTGCCAGTTTGTCGGTCTTCGTGAAGAGGCCCAGGAAGGGCTCCACCGCTACGTTCTGCTGCGCCAGAAAGCGGCGATCAACGCGATTAAATCCGGCGGGCTCTGAACCCGCTGCAGCCGCCACGGCGGCGTCTTAGCCTCCTGAACCGCCGCTGCGCTCTGAGCCCGTTCCGAATGGCTCTGCGCCGCGGCGGCTGAATTTGCTATCATCTGCGCCTTTTACAGCTTCCGGAACTGCGCAGCCTATGTCTTCTCCCCGCCGTCTTTATGATTCTGAACTGGCCGAAGGGCTGATGCTGCCTGACGCGGCCCAGGCTGCGGTGGTCGATCAGCTGCAGCGTCTGCACGAACAGCTCAGTGCGCTTAACGAAGAACCGCGCCGCGGCGGCGGTCTGTTGCGCCGCCTGCTCGGGCGGGACGACAGCACGGTGGTGCAGGCGCCGCGCGGGCTTTATATCTGGGGCGGGGTAGGGCGCGGCAAAACCCATCTGTGCGATATGTTCTTCAAGACCGTGCAGACCGAACGTAAGCGCCGTATGCACTATCACCGCTTTATGCTGCAGGTGCATCAGGAGCTCAAGGCACTGGGTAACACGGTCGACCCGATCGACAAAATCACCGCCGGCTGGGCCGAGCGGGTGCGTTTGCTGGTGCTCGATGAAATGCATATCAACGACATCACCGACGCCTTGCTGATGCGCCACCTGCTGAAAGGGCTGTTCGAGCGCGGCGTGGTGCTGGTCACCACCTCCAACCGTCCGCCACAGGACCTGTACTACGATGGTTTGCAGCGTGAGCAGTTTCTGCCGGCCATTGATCTGCTGCTCGAATACACCGATGTGGTCAATCTGGACAGCGAGCGCGATTACCGTCTGCGCGCGCTGGAGCAGACGCCGGTTTATATCACGCCGATCGAAGACGATACCCACGAGCGTCTGGAACGGATCTTTGAAGATTTGTCCGGGCACGATGATGCCCAGTTGCATTTCGGTGCGGTGGTGATTAACGAGCGCGAAGTGCCGATGGTCAAGCGTTGTACCGGGGTGGTCTGGTTCGGCTTCGGCCCTCTGTGTGATTCACCGCGCTCCAACAGCGACTACATCGAGATCACCAATTACTTTCATACGGTGATCATCAGTGATGTGCCGGTCATGGATGCGTCCAAGGAAGACGCCGCGCGACGCTTTGTGAATATGATCGACGAGTTTTACGATCACGGCACCAAGCTGATTGTGTCAGCCGAAGCGCCGCCGGAGCAGATTTATCAGGGCAGGAAGCTGGAGTTTGAATTCGACCGCGCGGTCAGCCGGCTGCTGGAAATGCAGAGCAAGGAATACCTCGCCAGCGAGCGCAATATCGACTGAATCAGGCCGCCGGCAGATGCAGGCCGGTAAGCAGGGGTTGGACGGTCAGCGGTTCGACCCTCGGCCAGGGCGGTACTTCGTAGGTGCGGCGTTTTTCCGGGCTTTCGATTTCGCTCAGAAAATACCCCGAGCGCAGGCGCCGCTGATCGAGCTCGCGCAGCAGGCTGATGCCTTCCTCCCAGGAATTCATAACACGGTGATGGCTGCAACTTTGTTGCGTATCAATACAACCCCAGACCCGGAAGACAACGCAACTGCCGAGCAGATCCTGAAACAGGGAGACCCGGTAAAAGCGGCGATTGCGGGGATTAACCCAGGATTTTTTTAACATCCGTTTGCGTGTCAGAAAGTGAACTCATCCGGAGTATAGCAACGGATCTGAAACTTGCCCGGCAGGCGCTACCAGTCTTTACGCAAGTCCGGTAAGCGGCTGCGGTAGGCGGCGGCATCGCCGTATTCCACAAAGCCTTCGTGCCGGCTGTGCCGGTCTTTAAAGCGTTGCGCATGCTTGATCGGACACCAGTATTGTTCGGTACGGGCAAAGATTTCGCGCC
Organism: Granulosicoccaceae sp. 1_MG-2023; assembly: GCA_030546905.1. Lineage (GTDB taxonomy): Bacteria > Pseudomonadota > Gammaproteobacteria > Granulosicoccales > Granulosicoccaceae > UBA7957. The sequence goes on from JAUOPI010000012.1 coordinate 96,942, forward strand.
AGTAGCTGATCAGTCCGTTGCCGTAACCGCAGTACATGCAGTTGATCTTTTCGATGTTGTTGAGATAGGCGAGTTTATGCCGGTCTATGACGATATGCTCGCGCCTTTGTACCCGCGGGATGCCGTAAATGCGGAAGCAGACGCTGTGATAAACGCTGACGAACAGATCCATCAGCAGCATTGGCAGGAGAACGCTGTAAATCAGCGGTGCTGAGAGGATGTGACGCAGCCGCGCGCCGCGCAGATAGGGCAGGCTGCGGATGCGGTATTTGCGGTGCAGGTCGCGCATCTCGCGGCGGAAATAGACCCGGCCTTTGCGCAGCTGGTACTGGAATTCTTCGCGATGCTGACGTGTGGCCTCGTCCAGGCGATCTTCGAGTTCGGCCTGCAAGGCATTGAATTTGCGTATGAGTTCGTCAACGGTCTGTGGCATAGTCCGGATTGTCCGCGCGCTTGTCGGGTGGCGTATGCCGGCCCCGGGACCTTGATTCTGGTCGTACGCGGTGCTGATTGCCACCGGTTATTCTGAAAGGTTTTCTATGCACCGCTTATTACGGCGCTTTTGCTTGTCTTTAGTGTGTTTGTTTCCCCTGGTGGCTTCGGCCGGCAGCTATGACAGCCGTCTGACGCTGCCGTCGCCCTGGGAAAGCTGGTACACCCTCAGCTCGGCGCATTTTGATGTGCATTACCCGGACGGCACGGAAGACTACGCGCGGCGCCTGCTGGGCATCGCCGAAGCGCGTTATGACACGCTGACCCGGGTCATGGACAATGTGCCGCGCCAGCGCACGCATATCATCCTCAATGATTCGGTGGACTACAGCAACGGCGGCGCCACGGCCTATCCGTATAACCAGTTCTACGTCTATCTCAACGAGCCGGACGAAGGCGAGCTGGTCAGCCACGAAGATTTCGTCACCCTGCTGTTCACCCACGAATACACCCATATCCTGCATCAGGATCAGGTCGCCGGTGTGCCGGCCTTGTTGCGCCGGGTGTTCGGCAAAGCACCGCCCGGACTGCTGATGTTGTTGTCCATGCCGCAGCTGCTCGGCCCGCATTGGGTGGCCGAGGGGATCGCCGTGCTTAATGAGTCGGCCGGTGGCAACGGGCGTTTGCAGGGCGCTTACTATCACGCGGTGATGCGCGAGGAACTGCGCGCCGGTCTGCGCAGCTATACCGAGGTCAGCTACGAAGGCTATTACGCCAGCCGCTGGCCGGGTGGTCTGGTCTATGTTTACGGCGGCTGGTTTTTCCGTTTTCTGGAAGAGACCTACGGGCGTGAGGCGGCTTATCGCTATATCACCGAGTACGGCTCCAACCTGATTCCCTGGCAGATGAATGACCGCGCGCGGGCCATCTCCGGTCTGAACGGGCCGCAATTGTGGGCCCGTTACAGTGACTGGTTGCAGCAGCATTTTGCCAAACAGATCGACAGCATCGCCGGCGCCGGACCGACCACCGCGGCGACGCGCTTTGATGGCGCGCTCGCGGCCGAACAGCTCAGCGGCGGGCCGGATGGCAGTGTGTTTTTCGTCAGCCGCGATCTGACCAATACTGCCGCGCTGATGCAGGCCTGGCCCGACGGGCGGCTGCGCACGGTGGCGCGGCAAAACGATATTTCCTCGCTCGACTGGCATCCGCAAAGCGGGCTGCTGATTTCCCGCACAGTGGTCTGTGAAAATGAACGCCTGGCCACGGATCTGTTTGTGATGCAGCCCGATGACGGCCGGCAGACCCGGCTGACCCATTGCGCCCGTCTGCCGCGTGCGGTCTGGTCGGCTGACGGGCAGTTGATTTACGCTGTGCAGACAGGCGAGGGGCGCAACCGCCTGATCAAACTCGACAAAACCGGCAATCAGTTCGTGCAGTCAGAACTGGGGGCCGGCGAGGCGCTGGGCCGCCCGGCACCGTCGCCGGACGGGCAATGGCTGGTCGCGCCGGTCAAACGCGCCGGCAGCGGCTGGAATCTCGAGCGCTTCTCGCTGCGCAAAAAACGTTGGGAAAAGCTGACCGACGATCTGCGCATACCGTCGTATCCGTTTTACTCGGCTGATGGTCAGGCCTTGTATTTTATTCTGGAAAACAGCCAGCAGGCCGAATTGCACCGCCTGAATCTGGCCGATAACTCGCTGGAACGGCTGACCAACTCCAATGGTCTGGTCAAGCAGGCGGCCTTGTCCGGCGGCGCACTCTGGTTTATCGACTATACCGCGCAAGGCGAGCGGGTCCGGCAAGTGCTGCGCGAAACACCGTACCCGCCACTGCCGGTACTGCGTGAGGCTTTGCCCGCACCGCTGCCGCCGCCCTCGCAGGCTCAGGCGCGCCCCTACAGTCCCTGGCCGTCGCTGCGTGCGCGCGGCTGGACGCCGGTATTTTCTGTCAGTGATGAGCTGAGCATGCTGGGCCTGTCAGTGCAGGGCAGTGACGCGCTGGACTTTCACAGCTGGTCGCTGACCCCGGCCTGGTTTCATACTGACGACTGGAACAAAGCCGGCGGCACGGCCGCGTACTCCCTGTGGCGTCGTTTTTCACTGGTCTACAGGGAGGATTGGCAGAGTCTTTACGACGACGGTGAAGTCGAGGCAGTCGAGGGCAACCGTGCGCTGCAGGCGATGCTGAACTTCCCCCTTAGCGGCACCGAACAGCATCTGCGGTTCGGGCTCGGGCTTGCGTCATTGCGGGTGGAGGAGCAGGACTTAAGCGGCGCCACGCTCGGTGTTGAGAAGGATGCGCTGGCCGGAGCCGTGTTGTCTTATAACTCCCTGCGTAAGCATGCCCGTGCTATTACTTCCGACACAGGGCTTGCATTGGAAGCGATCGCCGAGACCTACGACGCCTTCGGCCACTCCGATGCCAGCGGCAATGCCTATCTCGGTTCGGTGCAGGGCAATCTGCGTTTCGGTCGCAATCAGACACTCAGTCTGACGGTGCAGGGCGGACACAGCGGCGCGGAAGACAGGCCGTTCCGTCTCGGTGGCAGTACCGGCGCGACCAATGATGTCAGCGGTATCACGCCGCTCGGGCAGAGACGTTTTAATTTCCGCGGTTATGCGCAGAGCAGCGACCTGTCCGGCAGTAATATGGCGCTGGCAAATATGGCGTGGTACTTTCCGCTCGCCGATATTTACAACGGCTGGCACATCCTTCCGCTGGGGCTGGGGCGGCTTTCGGGCAATCTGTTTGCCGAAGCCGGCGATGCCTGGGACGGCGCTTCGGATCGGGACTGGCGGGCCAGTGTCGGGGCTGAAGTCAGTGCCGGTCTGTTACTCGGCTACGATAATGCACTGCTGCCGCTCAGTGTCGGGCTTGCACACGGGCTGGCAGACAGTGGCGAAACCCAGGCGTATCTGCGCCTGTCGCTCACGTACTGAGGAGGGGAGGCGTTCATTTGCATGCTGTGCGCGGATGAATGCGGACAGCGAACATGCTTGATTGGCTTATTCTGATTGTTGCCGGCTTTGCCGCGGGTGTATTGAATGCGATTGCCGGCGGCGGAAGTTTCCTGACCCTGCCTGCGCTGGTGTTTACCGGGGTGGCGCCGGTGGTGGCCAATGCGACCAGCGCGATGGCGGTTTTTCCCGGCTATGCCAGTAGCGCACTTGGCTTTCGTGATGAGTTGCAGCAATTGCCTGCCGCGCAGCTCAGGCAGTATGTCGTGCTGACCCTGCTGGGCGGTGCTGCAGGGGCGGGCTTGCTGTTAATCACCAGCAATGCCGCTTTTATGAAACTAATTCCCTGGCTGTTGCTGCTGGCAACACTGCTCTTTGCCTTCGGCGGCAGAATCCAGAGCGCGCTGCGTGAGCGCGGCGCAGCACATCAAATTCCTTCCACACCTTTGCTGTTGCTGGTGTCGGTCTACGGCGGTTACTTCAATGGCGGGCTTGGCATTTTGCTGCTGGCCGCGTTCAACAGCCTCGGTATGCGCGATCTGCATCTGATGAATGGCCTGAAGAACATTCTGTCGTTTGTGCTGGCGGCCATCTCGGTGCTGATCTTTGTGCTTGCCGGGCTGATTGCCTGGCCGCAGGCGATTGTCATGATGCTGGCGGCCAGCGCCGGCGGCTATGCCGGGGCGGTCTGGTCAAAACGCTTGCCGGCGGCCGGGGTCAAAGCCTTTATCACCTTCACCGGCCTGTTAATGACGCTGGTGTTCTACCTGCGATATTACTGAGCCTTCGCTGAGCGGCGGCGGGATGTGCCCGCGCCTGCTGTCGGCATAGGGGTTGCAGTGTCAGTTTCAAACCTGTCGGCGCGTCAGATTGCCGACACTTTGACTGATTTCTGATCCGGACCCTGAACATGAACAAGCTTACCCTGCGTCGTCTCGTCAGTGCGGCATTGCTTTTGCCCGCCAGCACTTTTGCCAACACGGGCTTTGTCGGAACGCCGGTTTTACCCGATTACGTGATTACCGACATGAAGACCTATGAGGTCGGTGATCAGACCTATGTCGAAGTGACGGTGGCCAATCAGGGCGCGGAGCCCGATCAGACTGTGGATTTCAGCCAGCCGCGCAATGATCTGTATGTATTCGCCACCAGTGGCGGTGATACCTACAGCAACTCAACACTGTTCAAGAGCTGGCGCATCGCCTACACGCTGGGCGGACGGCTGTTGTCCTCCGGTGAGTCGGTGACACTGACCACCAGCTATGAAACTGCCCGTTTGCGTGGTCAGATCTGGACCATGGTCGATCAGTACAACCAGCACGAGGAAGCCAACGAAGACAACAATGTGTTCCCGCGTGTGGACAGTGATCTGAACTACACCGTGGCCCTGAGTCTGGATGGCGAGAGCAGTGAGATCGCCGAAGGGGACATGGTGCGTTTGGTCCTGACTGCCACGCCTGACGGCGACAGCTACCGCGAACTGGCGGCGATTGTCAGCGTCACCGATGCCTCGGGCAACACGGTCTACCGCAGCGGTGAGCTGCCGCTGGTGGCCAACGGCGATGCCTATGAGGGCGAGGCCTGGATTGAGACGCTCGGCTATGACGCCGGTGACTATGAGGTCAGTGCCAAGGTGATCGATGCCGACGGTGAAAGCGTCGGTAGTGCCGCGCTGAGCGTGACGCTGGTCGCCGCCGATGATAATCACAATCCGGTCGCCGGTGACGACAGTGCGGAAACGCAGATGGATGAACCGGTGCTGATCGATGTGATTTACAACGACAGCGATACCGACGGTGATTACCTGTGGCACCACGTGGTCGGCGAGGTCAGTCATGGCAGTGTGGAAGAGCTGCGCGGCAGCGTGATCTTCACGCCTGAGCCGGGTTTTGTCGGGGTCGCCGGTTTCCGCTATCAGCTCAACGATCTGGTCGGTGGCAGCGACTGGGCCGATGTCACAGTCAATGTATTGCCGCCGGAAAGCGGCTCCTGTTCCTGGGGGCGTGATTATGAAGTCGCCACCTCCACGGAGCGCACGGCGATTGACGGCTGGGCCGATTTTGAGCTGGCCGATGACGCGCGTCCCGAATATGCCGCGCAGGTCCTGAGTAACGACAACCCGGATCTGTTTGAAGAACAACCGTTTATCTCGTACCCGTCCTGCAGTCTGTACTTCACGCCGAAAAGCGGCGCGGTCGGCACCGCCACGCTGACCTATGCGGTGATGGACGAGGAAACCGAAGGCGGTGTCTATCGCTCGGCCGAGCGCAGCTTCAGCATTTCGTTGCTGCCGCAAGGCGATGCGCCGGAAATCGCCACCACACCGGTGACCCTGACCAACGCCGGCAGTCCCTACAGCTACACACCTGAGCTGGCCAGCAATGGCAGCCTGACGGTCAGCGCTGAAACCCTGCCGGATTTTCTGACGCTGGAAGGCAACACTGTCAGCGGCACACCGGCCACGGCCGACATCGGACTTTACGATGTGGTGCTGACGCTGCAACAGGGCCAGTACACCCTTGAGCAGGCTTACAAGCTGACCGTCGAGCCGGAGCTGGCTTCGTCGCAAACGCCGGTTAATGGCACGGTGCTGGAGGACGATAGTCAGGCCGCCGGCACCACCCAGGGCTATATCAGTTCTGAGTCCGGCGGTGCGCTCGGCGGACCTTTGCTGGCGCTGCTGGCGGCACTGGGCTGGCGCCGCCGTCGCCACTGAGGCGGCAGAGCATCTTCACCCGACGGGGGCGGATCGCAAGGTTCGCCCCCGTTTTTGTTGGCAAATGCAGTAAACTGCGAGCCTGCAGCTCAACCGGTAAGAACACCCATGCAAGACGAAAGAATGATCAACGTGATGGCCACCCGCGAGGACGACGCGCAGGAGCGGGCCATGCGGCCCAAAACACTGGCCGACTATCACGGGCAGGAGGTGGTCGCCGAGCAGATGGAGATTTTTATCAGTGCCGCGCGCGGACGCGGCGAAGCGCTTGATCACACGCTGATCTTCGGTCCGCCCGGTCTGGGTAAGACCACGCTGGCCAATATTATCGCCAACGAAATGGATGTGGCGATCCGCCACACCTCCGGCCCGGTGCTTGAGCGGCCCGGTGATCTGGCGGCCTTGCTGACCAATCTGGAAGCCAACGATGTGCTGTTTATCGACGAGATTCACCGGCTCAGCCCGGTGGTCGAAGAGGTCTTGTATCCGGCCATGGAGGATTATCAGCTCGATATCATGATCGGTGAGGGGCCGGCGGCGCGCTCGATCAAGCTGGATCTGCCGCCGTTTACGCTGGTCGGCGCCACCACCCGGGCGGGCTTGCTGACCTCGCCGCTGCGCGACCGTTTCGGCATCGTGCAGCGTCTGGAGTTTTATAAAACCCACGATCTGGCCGGTATTGTCCACCGTTCGGCGAGTTTGCTCGGGGTCGGGATTGACGAGAAGGGCAGTGTCGAGATTGCCCGCCGCGCACGCGGTACGCCGCGTATTGCCAATCGCCTGTTGCGTCGCGTGCGCGATTTTGCCCAGGTGAAAAACGACGGCGTGATCAGTGCGGTGATTGCCGATCAGGCGCTGAATATGCTCAATGTGGACACCCGCGGGCTCGACAGCATGGACCGCAAGCTGATGCAGGCCATTATTGATAAATTTGACGGCGGCCCGGTAGGCGTGGATAACCTCGGTGCGGCCATCGGTGAAGAGACCGGGACCATCGAGGACGTTATCGAGCCCTATCTGATTCAACAGGGCCTGCTGATGCGCACACCACGCGGGCGTATCGCCACCAGCAGCGCCTATACCCATTTCGGTCTGACACCGAATTCGGCGGTGCTTTCCCTGCAGGAAGAGCTCAGCGGCTGAGCCGCGGCGCACCGTTTTACGCAGCTTGCCTGACAGTCATTGTCAGGCAGCGTCAGAATCAAGTGTTTAGACGGAATATTTGCTTGATGAAGCGTTTGACCTTGTTCCTTTAACCCACTGAATATTTTATCATCCGGCACTCATTGCAGCGGTTAGCAGGAGTGCGTGTGTCCGGTTTTTCTATCGATATCCGCGTCTATTACGAGGACACCGACAGCGGCGGTATCGTCTATTACGCCAACTACCTTCGCTTTATGGAGCGCGCCCGTACCGAGTATCTGCGCCGGCATGGTTTCGCCCAGCAGGCCTTACGGGAGTCACATCAGCGACTCTTTGTGGTACGTTCCGTAGCGGTTGATTACCTTAATCCCGCACGGCTCGATGATGTGATCCGGGTCGGAGCTGAGATCAGCGACTGCCGCCGCGCCACCTTATCGTTTTCGCAGGAACTGACACTTGCCGACGGTACGCCCTTGTGCCGCGGGCAGGTCAGGCTTGCCTGTCTTGATGCCGAAACCATGCGACCTGCCGGTATCCCCGGCGCTATTTTAGAGGCCCTGAAATCGTGAATGCTGACCTGTCTCTTGTGCATCTGGTCAAAGATGCCAGCCTGATCGTCCAGATCGTTATGCTGATCCTGTTGATGGCATCGGTGCTGTCCTGGGCGGTGATTTACGGCAAGTCGCGTCAGTTCGGCCGGGCCCTGAAAAACACCCGCCGTTTTGAGCAGGAATTCTGGAGCACCGGTGATATCACCGATATCTACACGCGGGTTAACGCGCGGCGCGGCAAGCTGACCGGGCTGGAGCGGATCTTTGCCGCCGGTTACTCCGAGTTCGGCCGCCTGCGCCGCCAGACCAGCAATGCCGAAGAGATTCTCGACGGCTCGCGGCGGGCCATGCGGATCGCCACCTCGCGCGAGCAGGACGCCATCGAGAACAACCTGACCTTTCTCGCCACGGTCGGTTCGACCAGCCCGTATATCGGCTTGTTCGGTACGGTCTGGGGAATTATGAATTCCTTCACCGCCTTGGGGAATGTGCAGCAGGCCACGCTGGCGATGGTCGCGCCGGGTATTGCCGAAGCGCTGATCGCCACGGCCATCGGTCTGTTTGCCGCGATCCCGGCGGTGATCTTCTACAACCGTCTGAGCACCGCCGCCGACCGTTTGCTGAATAACTACGATACCTTTTCCGAAGAGTTTTCCACGGTGCTCCAGCGCCAGGCCATACGCCTGCGCAGCAAGAGCGAATCGGCCAGAGACTAGGAGCGCAGAATGTCAGCTATGCCGCAACGGCGCACGCGCCGGCAGGTCGCCGAGATGAACGTGGTACCTTATATCGACGTGATGCTCGTGCTGTTGGTGATTTTCATGATTACCGCACCTTTGCTGAATACCGGTGTCGAAATTGACCTGCCGGATGCCGAAGCCAAGCCGGTGGAATCCGAGCAGAATGAAGAGCCGTTGATTCTCTCGGTCACGGCCGCCGGTGAGTTCTACCTGAATGTGGGGGAAGATCCGGAAGCGGCGATTGATGAGCAAACCGTGCAACGGCTGGCGGCGGCCGTGATCCGCCTGAATCCCGACCGCAGTGTGCTGGTGGCAGGCGATAAGGACGTTGCTTACGGGCAGATCTGGCGTGGTATGGACCTGCTGCGGGAGGCTGGTGCGTCGAAAATCCAACTGATGGCGGAGCCCCCGCAGTAGCGCCTTATGTGGAACCTGATTCGCGAATATCCCATCGCTGTCATCCTGTCGATACTGACCCATGTGGTCGTGGCAGTGTTGCTGTGGAGCGGGGCGAGCGGGTTGTTCAAGTCCGAACCGCCGCCGCAGATCCAGCCGATTGAAGCGACCCTGGTGGATGAAAGCGCAATCCTCGAAACCATCGAGGAAATGAAGCGTCAGGAAGCGGACAAAACGCGCCGGGAAGAAGAAGCCAGGGCCGCCCGTGAAGCCGAGCTCAAGCGTCTGGAAGCCGAGCGCAAGGCCGAGGAAGAACGTCTGCGCCAGGCGCAGTTGGAGCGGGAGCAACGTCAGCAGGAAGCCGAAGCCGAACGTCAGCGTGCCGAACAGATGCGCATTGAGCAGGAAAAACTGGCGCAGCAAAAAGCCCTTCAAGACGCCAAACGGGCCGCTGAAGAAGAGCAGCGTAAAGCCGAACGCGAGCGTGAACGTCTGCAGGCCGAGCGTGAGAAAATCGCCAAGGAACGCGAGCTGGAAAAATTAGCCCAGCAACGCAAGGCCGAAGAAGCGCGGCTGGAAAAACTGCGTCTGGAAGCCGAGGCCGCAGAGAAAAAACGCCTCGAAGAAGAAAAACGCCAGGCCGAAGAAGAAGCGCGTAAAAAAGCCGAAGCCGAGAAAAAACGTCAGGCCGAAGAAGCGGCGCGCAAAAAGGCCGAGGAAGAAAAACGCAAAGCCGAAGAAGAGGCCCGGAAAAAAGCCGAAGCTGAGAAAAAGCGCTTAGCCGAGGAAAAACGCAAGGCAGAAGAGGCGGCCCGCAAAAAAGCCGAGGAAGAAAAACGCAAAGCCGAGGAAGCGGCGCGGCAAAAAGCGGAAGAGGAACGTCTGGCGGCAGAGGCCGAAGCGGCCCGTCGCGCAGAAGAAGAGCGGCAGTCACGGGCGCGTGAGTTCCGGTCTCTGCAAGACAAATACCAACAAACCATCAGCCGTCATATCGCCCGGCGTTGGGTCAAGCCCATCGGCGTCAGCGGTGATGTGGGCTGTGATGTTTATGTTCGCCAGATCCCCAGCGGGGATGTGGTGGATGTGCAGGTCACACACTGCTCCGGTGGTGGTGAGCAAATGGCGCGCTCGGTGGAAGCGGCGGTACTGAAAGCCTCGCCTTTGCCCAGTGCGCCGGACCCGCGTGTTTTTGACCGGGAAATCCAGATTTACTTCAGGCCGGAAAACTAAATGAAGTCTATGAAAACCCTTTTGGGGGCCGTGATCGCCCTGACATTCTGCTTTGCAGGCGCCGCGCAGGCGGTGATGAAAATCGAAATCACCCAGGCGGGGCAGAGTGCTTTGCCGATTGCCGTGGTGCCGTTCGGCTACGACAGCGACCAGCCGCTCAGTGAGGACATCGCTGAGGTGGTCGCCGCGGATCTGGCCCGCAGCGGCCGCTTCAAACCGCTGGATCGTCAGGATCTGGTTGCCACCCCGCAGAGCGGCGACACTATCCGCTATGGCAACTGGCGTCTGTCCGGTGTGGATTATCTGCTGGTGGGCAAGGTCAATCCCTTGCAGAATCAAGGCTATCAGGTGCAGTTTCAGCTGCTTGATGTGGTCCGTCAGGAGCCGGTGACCGGCTATAACCTGACGGTGCAGGGCAATCGCCTGCGTCAGGCGGGCCACGAGATCGCCGATATCGTGTTTGAGCAGATTCTCGGTGAGCCGGGCGCATTCAACACCCAGATTGCCTATATCTCCACCGAAGGCGGCGCCGGCAACCGGGTTTACCGCCTGCAGGTGGCGGATTCGGACGGCGCCAATCCGGTGCCGGTGCTGACCTCCAAACGACCGCTGATGTCGCCGGCCTGGGCACCTGATGCGCGGCGCCTGGCCTATGTCTCTTTCGAGGATCGCAACCGTTCGGCAATTTATATTCAGGACACGCAGGACGGCAGCCGCCGCAAGCTGATTTCGCGCAGCGGGATCAACGGCGCCCCGGCCTGGAGTCCGGACGGCAAACGCATTGCCGCGACGCTGTCGCACAGTGGTGACCCCGAGATTTTCGTGATTGATGTGGACAGCGGTGCGCTGACCCAGGTCACCCGCAACGGCGCGATCGATACCGAGCCGGCCTGGGTTGATAACAACACCCTGGTCTTTACCTCTGACCGCAGTGGTTCACCGCAGATCTACGAGGCCGCCGCCGATGGCGGGCGCGTAACACGCCTGACTTTTGAGGGCCGTTACAATGCCAGCCCGGCGGTGTCCTCCGACGGCCGCTCAGTGGCACTGGTGCATGGCGGCGAAGGCCGTTACCGTATTGCGGTGATTGACCGGCCCACCGGCCTGATGAGTATCATCACCGACGGCACGCTGGATGAGTCACCGAGCTTCTCGCCCAATGGCGGAATGATTCTCTACGCCAGCGAATCGGGCGGCAAAGGCGTGCTGGGTGCCGTATCGGTGGACGGCAGTGTGCGCCAGCGGATCACCCTGAGCGAGGGCGATGTGCGTGAGCCTGCCTGGTCGCCGCTGCTGAAATAAATGATTTTCAACGAACAATAAAGAACGACATCCGAGGATGCAGTCCATGAATAACACCCTGAAAACCCTGTCGCTTGTCTCCGTGCTGGCGCTTCTTTCCGCTTGTGCATCGACAGATGAGGCCGTTCTTGATGACAGCCAGTATGGCAATGCACCGGCACTGCCGGCCTTGCCCGGCGAGGGCGGCGCGCAGGTCGGCACGCGTAATGCCGGTGCCATCGACGGTCAGGAAAACATGCCGGGCGCAGAAGGCGTGCGCAACGAGATGGGGGTGTTGGTCGATGAATTCGGTATCCCGACGGATACGGTTTTCTACTTCGACTACGACCGGGCCAGCATCAATGCCGATGACCTCAATACACTGGCCTCGCACGGGCAGTATATTGCCGCCTCGCCGAATGCGCGGGTGCGTCTGGAAGGGCATACCGACGAACGCGGCACGCGGGAATACAACATCGCGCTGGGTGAAAACCGGGCCAAGGCAGTGGCGCGTATTCTGATGTTGCAGGGCGTGCGTCCCGATCAGATCGCCGTGGTCAGTATGGGTGAAGAAGAGCCTGCCGAAGACGGCCATGATGAGGTCAGCTGGTCGCTGAACCGTCGTGTTCAGATCGTTTACGAAGCACGGTGAGCCCGGTGAAGATGATGCAGAAACGATGGCTGGCATTGTGCGCACTGACCGCGCTCAGTGTGGCGGCGCCTGTACAAAGCGCCAAGGCGCCGGATAATGCCGCGCTGGATCAGCGCCTGCAGCGCGTGGAACGGATTCTCGACAACCAGGTGCTGCTGGATATGTTGCAGCGCATGGACAGCCTGCAGAATGAGGTGCGCCAGCTGCGCGGTGAGCTGGAGCGTCTGAATCATGAGCAAAGCAATCTGTCCAAACGGCAGCGGGATTTGTATCTGGATACGGACCGTCGCATCCAGGCCCTCGAAGGTGGTAACACCGGATTGACGCCGGACCTGTCCGCCGGTGCCCCCCTGACGGCCGCGCCGGAAGCGCTGGCGGTCACGGAAGAGGCGGTTGAGGCGCCGGAGGCTGTGGTCGCGCCGGTGGAGCAGCGCAGTCAGGCCGAACCGGGTGAGCAGGCTGCCTATCAGGAGGCCTACGACACCCTGATGGCCGGTAACAATCAGCTGGCCGTGGAGCGCTTCGATGCCTTTCTGGCCAAGTACAGCGACGGACCTTATTCCGATAATGCACTGTACTGGCGCGGCGAAGCCTATTATGTCTCGCGGCGTTTCGAGGATGCGGTTGCCAGCTTTAAGGAGGTGATCAGCCGCTTTCCAGACAGTCCGAAAATTCCCGACGCGCGGCTGAAGATTGCCTACGCCTACTATGAACAGGGGCAGCAGGACGAAAGCCGGGCAGAGCTGCAGACACTGGTGCAGCAGCACCCGGACACCACGGCGGCGCGCTTGGCGCAGCGCCGCCTGAATGCGATGTCAGAATAAGAGAAGCCGGGCCCGGAGCCCGGCTTTTTTTTATGCCGCGGTTGCGCGTTTTTGCAGCTGGCGGTAGCAGCGCCAGTCGCCGGCGTAGTCCGAGGCGGCTGCCCCTGCAATGGCGTCGATAGCCTTGTCGCACTGTGCCGGTTCGAGCGCCGCGTTGACGGACAGCCGGATCAGGGAGCGCTTTTTGGCTGTTGCCGGTGCGCAGAACGGCGAGCCGAACAGGCCGCGTTTTTCCAGGGCTTTGCGCAGTGTGATGGTGCCCCATTCTTCGCCGGCGACCAGCGGGATGATCTGCGAGGCGGACTCGCCGATATCGATGCCGAGTGCGCGGATGGCATCGCGCATATAACGGCTGTTGCGTTGCAGACGCGTGCGCCGTGCATCGGCCGAGGCAATCAGGTCCAGTGTGGCGTCCAGACCGGCCACTTCGTGGGGCAGCAGGGCGGAGCTGAAAATGAACTGCTTCGAGGATGTGTTAAAACAGTCCTTATAGCCCGGCGGGCAGGTGACTATGCCGGCTCGCGAGGCGAAGGCTTTGGCCAGACTGGCGGTACGGAAGTGTACCTCGTCGGTCAGCCCCAGTTCGCAGACCAAACCGCTGCCGGCCGGTCCGCAAACGCCGAGGGAGTGGGATTCGTCGACCAGGATCAGGCAACCGTGATGACGGGCGATGTTGACCATTTCCTGCAGCGGGCAGACCGTGCCGGTGGTGCTGTAGATGGCATCGACCACCACCAGCCCCGGCCCGTACTGGCGGATAAGACGATCCAGATGCCGCATATCGTTGTGTCTGAAGGGCACGGCGGTGCCTCCGCCCATGGTGACGCCGTCCCAGAGTGACATATGCGCGAGCATGTCCGTGTAAACGGGGAAGGATTCGTTGTCCAGCAGCGACTGGATCAGGCCGGTGTTGGCCGCGTAGCCGGACTGGCAGAAGGCGGTGGTGTCGGCGTCCATCCAGCGCGCGAACTTGGCCTCGATCTGATGCTGGAAGTCGCCTTCCTCGAGGAAAACTGCCGACATCACATTGGGGTTGTCGCCGTTGTTGAGAAAGTGGGTCTGGGCATTGGTGATACGCTGGTGACCGGCGATGGAAAGGTAATCGTTGCTGATCAGATTGACGCCGTCGGCGGGGATCGGTGAGCCTTGCAGCAGGTGATGGCCGTGCCATTGCTCGCGCTGATGGGCGTAGCGGATGCGCAGTTTACGGTTCAGCAGATCCTTGGCAAAAGAAGCGGATTTCAGGGTCATGAGTTTGTATCTCCATTGTATGTAAAGATCAGTAATTGACTGGATTTCCGACTTTTGTATTAAGTCAGGAATTAGTTACAATAGATTACAAATTTAAGATGGGTAAATTTTAGGTGGCGCTTTTGCAGCAAACCTGCCGTGCGTTGCGGCGTGTCGGACGTCGCCTGAACCGTAGTCTTCAAGAGGCGATCGAGTGCTCTTTGCCCAATCTCAACACGATGGGCGTTATGGGGGTGGTCGGTTTTCCCCTGTTCTACGTGATCTGGACCGGACTCTTCCCGCAGGTCTATGACAGCCCCTGGTTGCGCGGGCTTGGCTTTCTCGTCAGCCTGGGTTTTCTCACCCACCAATACTGGCACGAGCGTTTTCCGCGTTTTTTCCGTGTTTTCTGGCTGTTCGGCTCCAGTTACGGCTTGTCTTTCTTTTTCGTTTACACGCTGCTGATGAATGAGGTCGGCCTGGTCTGGAGTATGTCCACGCTGGCCGGGTTGATGTTGCTGGTGCTGTTGGTGTCGGACTGGCTGCTGATGGTTTTGATTTATCTGTCAGGGGCAGGGCTTGCATTTGCTCTGGCTTACCTGACAGGGCCGGGGCCGGTGGATGTCGAAAGCCTCTACGAGCAGATTCCGATTTTCCTGTTTGCCATGGTGACGGGCAGTGTTTTCAATCACCGCTCCGGCATTGTCCGCGCGGCAAAACAAAAAGCCGTGGCGGCGATGGGGGCGAGTATTGCGCATGAATTGCGTACCCCGCTGCTGTTGATTGAAACCCAGACGCGGGAAATCCAGAACAAACTTCAGAACGCCGCCTCGCCGCAGGTGAGCGAGCTGAGCCCGCATGTCGAGATCATCGAGCGTGAGCACAGCCATGCCAGTACGATTATCGAGATGCTGCTGGTCGGCCTTGGCAGTCTCGGCGATTCGCCGCGCAACACCAGTCCGGTCACCTTGTCGGAACTGCTCGAAGAAGCCGTGCGGCGATTTCCCTATAACGGCGACGCGGGCCGTTCACGGGTGCAGCTGCAGATCCGTGAGGACGGGCAGATCGTCGCTTCGCGGCTGCTGATCATGCACGTGATCTTTAATCTGATGAAAAACGCATTCCGTGCGATTGAGGATCAGCCCGACGGTCAGATCCGTCTGACCACGGAACGCGATGCCGACAGCGGCGAAGTGCTGATCCGGATCAGGGACAATGGTTGCGGTATTGCGCCGGAGGTGTTGCCGCGGATTTTCGACGATTTTTTCACCACCTCCGGCGTCGGTCGTGGTTCGGGCGTCGGCCTGGCTTTTTGCCGGCGGGTCATGAAGCAGCACGGTGCGTGGATCTCCTGCCGCTCGGAGCAGGGCCGCTTTACCGAGTTCACCCTGCGTTTTCCGGCCGGTGTCACTGCCGTGTCGGGCGGACAGGCGAAACAGCCGGAAGGTTTGTTGGTGCCGGGCGGACGGGCGCTGATTGTTGACGATGAAGAGGTTAACCGCCGCCGTCTGGCGACGCTGCTGGGGCCGCGTCTGTGCTGTGATTTTGCTGACTCGGTGGCGGCGGCGCGGGCAAAGTTGTCGGAGCAGCGCTATGCGGTGGTGTTTTGCGATCAGCATATGCCGGGCGGGACCGGCAGCGACCTGTTCGCTTCGCTCGGCGCTGAGCAGGCGCTGCCGGTCCGGGTGTTGGTGACCGGTGATCCGCGTCTGCAGGCGGACAGGCTCGATGGCGTGGACCGGGTAATCTACAAGCCGCTGGACGAAGCGCAACTGGCCGCGTTGTTCCTGGCCGGTGACGATGCGCCGGCCGCCGCTGCGGCTCCTGTCGCGGCCAAAGCGCCTGCGCCGGGCAGCGAACAGCGCGCTGAGTTATTCGAAATGGCGCATGATATCTGCTCGCCGCTGACCTATCTTGAGCACCTTTGTGAGTCCATGCGCCGCAGCTTCCCCGTTTTGCAACGTTTACACAGCGCCCTGCCGCCGGATCAGCGCCTGACGGACAGTGAGTTCGCGGCCTTGATGGCGGTGCCGGCGCAGTTTGGCCGGGTCACATCGCTGTCGCGTGAAAAGGTCAATCAGGTGCGTCGCGGCAGCGGTGGTGAAGAGCAGTTTCCGGGCGAGATGTGCAAGCTCTGGCGCGGCAGCTATTTGCTTTGCCGGATGACGTTACGGCCGACCTTGCCGCGTTTGCTTAAGATCGTTGATCAGGCCCGGCTGAGCGGGATGCTCAGTCAACGACAGCTCGAAGAGCTGCGCGAGCTGACGTCCACCTGTGTGCGCTTGCATGAGGAGGCGCTGGCGATTGTGCAGCGCGAGCGGCCGCCCGCCGGCGCGGCGCGCCTGACGGGAGCCGCATCGGCGGCCGGCGCGATCAAGGGCTGAGCGGCCGGCGCCGGACAGAATCAGGCAGGGAAGGGCAGGAGTACACCAAGGTCGCGGGCGTCGCGCTCGGTTTTGCGGGTTGCTTTGATGCGTTCTGACAGCGCCGCGGCGAAGGCCCGTTGTACTTCCGCTTCCAGTTCCAGGGCGCGCTGGTTGTGCCAGACAAATTCATATCCCACATCACAGCTGAGGCTGTCGCGCTCCTGCGGACGGAAATCACGCCAGCTGAATTCCACCACGCGGCGCAGATGAATATCGACAAAGCTGACCTCGTCGCGCTCGACAATGGCGAGGTACTGGAGTCGTCGGATCGGCAGGTACAGTCGCTCGCCTTCACTGCGCTGTAAAAGGTATTTCATATCGTTGTAGGACGTGGCATCAAGGCACCCGCCGCTGATACCGAGAATCTCGCCGCGATAATAATCTTCCTGCTGATGCGTTCTCATAATTGCTGGTTTACCACTGTTGCCGGCGTGTTAAACGCCGGATGAAATAATATCTCCTGCACCCGTCGCGAGTACGTTCCGAACCCTCCAAGGCAGAGAACGTCACTGTGCCACAAGGTGTGAGTCAAATCTCTGACACATGCGGCACTTATGGGTTTGACGGGGCCACAATTGCATGATTGGCCGTACGCTGTTGTGTCCTTGTCCGCTGCGGCCCTGTGGCTTGGCGTCATTCTAGAAGTGCAGCGCGGGTGCTTACTGAGAAACCTGTCAAAGACAAACCAATGCCGCAACAGGGCTTGGCAGTTTTGCCCACGGCTTGGCGTAACGGAGAGTGAGAAAAGTGACGTTTGTCTCTTGCCTTGACCGGGGGGATTTGTGATAGACTTCGTCGCGTGTTGTGGGAGGCCGGTAACACACCACCTGATGCGGTGGCGATGCGGGCGAAAACAACACAGCGAATAAAAATTTAGCAAAAAGGCTTTACATCTTCTCTGATTGCTGTATTATTCGCACCTTCTTCGGGGGTCGTTAGCTCAGTTGGTAGAGCATCTGACTTTTAATCAGGTGGTCGCAGGTTCGAATCCTGCACGACCCACCATCCCTGATTCGAAAAAGCCGCTTCATCTGAAGCGGCTTTTTTATTGCCTGCTATCCGTCGGTGGCAGGCTTGTGCTTTTCCCGTTTCATTCTGTGTCCATCACTTCTGCGACCACATTCAGGCAATCGCCCATCTTGATTAAAGACGGGACGTGCCGGGCGATGATCAGGCCGTCGCGGGGCGCGTGATAATGCACCGGCGGCATTGCTGTGCGCTCGGTGATATGGATCCGCGCGATCAGATCGCCTTTGCTGACACGGTCGCCAAGCATGACCCTCGGTTCTACAAGTCCGGTGTGTTGGCAAAACACATAGGACTGGCCTTCGCCCATGGCCAACCCGACAGGGCGGCTTTCAGAGGGCGTGATGTCGGCTTGCAGTATGCCGGCGTGAATCAGAAAGTTATCCACGCTGCGTTTGGCAATATCCACCGAACGTGGTGTGGTTGTGCCGCCTCCGCCCAGTTCTGTTGAAACAAACACCTTGCCCATGCTTTCGGCCTGGGTGTCGTACATGCCGCCGGCATCGATTTCCATCAGCTTGATAAAATAGGGCGCATTCAGGGCTTTCATGGCCGCTTCGCAGCGGGCTTGCAGATCTTTGTCTTCGAGCTCATGGCAGGTCGCAAAGGGGACAAAGTCGAGGGTTTTGCCGCCGGAGTGTATATCCAGCACATAATCGGCTTTGGGTAGCAGCACGCGGGTAAAAAAATCAGCAATGATCTGCGTGACAGAGCCATGCGGTTTGCCCGGGAAGATCCGGTTCATATTGAGATTGTCGATCGGCGACACCCGCGTTGCCGCGCAAAATGCCGGATAATTCATGGCCGGAATCACGATCACCCGCCCTTGTATATCGCTGATATCGGTGCGCCCGGCGAAATTAAACAGGGCGACGGGGCCTTCGTATTCGTCACCGTGATTGCCGCCGGTAATCAGTGCGGTCGGCCCGTCGCCGTTTTTCATCTGCGTGACAGGAATCATGATCGCGCCCCAGGCTGAATCGTCGCGCGAGTGGGGCAGGCGCAGAAAACCGTGTTGTATGCCTTCTTTTTCAAAATCGATCGTGGCCACGATCGGATTGTCTCTGAGTGTCATGGTTACTTTACCAATAGCTTTCTGGGAACGTTGGACAAGCACTCGCCGCCCTGTGCGGTGACCAGCACGCTTTCGGTGGTTTCAAAGCCCCAATCCTCGAACCACATGCCGGGCATAAAGTGAAAGGTCATGTTTTCCTGTAATACAGCTCTGTCATCGCTGCGCAGGCTCATGGTGTGTTCGCCCCAGTCCGGCGGATAGCTCAGGCCGATGGAATAGCCGCAACGGTTGTCTTTTTCGTAGCCGTGCTTGTGCAGGACATCGAAAAAAGTGCTGGCCACTTCACCGCAGGTGTTGCCGGGCTTGAACATTTCCAGGGTTTTGCTGATGCCTTCGAGAATCACCGCCTCGATACGGCGGTATTTTTCCGGCGGTTCGCCGAAGTAGAGTGTGCGTGAGACCGGACAATGATAGCGGGCGTGGGCGCCGGCCAGCTCCAGAAACATGCCTTCGTTGTTATTGAGAATGCCGTCGTTCCAGGTCAGATGACAGGCGGCGGCCTCATCGCCGCGGCCCATCAAAGGCACGATTGCCGGATAGTCTCCGTAGACTTCGGGCGTGCCGCGGGCGCTGGCATACATGATTTCACCGGCCAGTTCATTCTCGCGCATACCCGGTTCGGCAACTTCAATGACACGCTTGTACATTTCTTCTATGACAAGCCCGGCACGGCGCATATAAACCAGTTCCTGCGGTGATTTGATGGCGCGCTGCCAGTTCACCAGCCAGGTCGCGTCGGAAAAGTGGGCTTGCGTGAGATGGGTTTGCAGCGATTCCATAGCGCGGGCGGTAAAGAAGTAATTGTCTTTCTCGACCCCGATGTGTTTTTTGTCCAGACCGCGTTGTTTGATGATCTGGCTGAGGAAGTCCATCGGATGACGCTCGGCGGACTGTACATAGTGATCCGGATAGGCCACGACATCCGCGTCCGGCAGATCGGTGGTCATGCGGGCCGTGGGGGCGTCTATGCCGCGGCCGAACCAGAACAGCTCGCCGTCTGTGCCGATAACAAGGCATTGGTGGACATAGAATGACCAGCCGTCAAAGCCGCTCAGCCAGCACATATTGGATGGGTTGGTGAGGATAAGCAGTTCGATCCCGCGCTCACTCATGGCGCGGCGGACTTTTTCCTGGCGTGCGTCGAACTCAGCCGGTTCGAATCGGCGGCGGTTTGCTCTCATAGAACTACCTTTTTGGCTGATGTGTACATCGCTCGATTTTCAACATAAAGAGCTGGTAATGACAAGCGAAAAATCGCCGCTTCAGAGGTGTTTGAAATTTCAGTTGTATACTTCTCCTTGAATTTTCCCCTGCAAAACGTCTAGAGTGAATTGACCTTGCGTGCCGGCGGGGGGCGGTTCTGATGTGCCGTTGGTGCGTTCTTTTCCAATCAATCAGGAGATGAACACAATGAAGACAAACCGGACAGCACTGCGGTCCCTGTGTGCTTTCGCCGCCATGGCAATGGTGCCGGCCATCAGTCAGGCCGATACCTGGCGATACGCTTTTGAAGAATCGATCACCGACGTTCAGGGCGTCTTTGCGACCCGATTTAAAGAAGAAGTCGAGGCCAATTCCGATCACGAAATACAGCTGTTTCCCTACGGCACACTCGGTGAGTCGGCGGACATCATGGAGCAGGCGCAGGCGGGTATTCTGCAGTTTGTTAACCAGTCGCCGGGTTTTACCGGTGCGCTGATTCCGGAGGCGCAGGTTTTCTTTGTGCCGTATCTGCTGCCCGAAGATCATGATTCGCTGAGCGCGTTTTTCAGCCAGAGCAAGGCGATTAACGAGGACTTCAAACGTATTTACGCCGACAACGGTCTGGAGCTGTTGAATATGTATCCCGAAGGCGAGGTGGCACTGACCACCAAGCACGAGGTGCATTCACCGGCGGATCTGGATCAGGTTAAGGTCCGGGTGATGACCAATCCTTTGCTGGTTGAGGCGTATAAGGCTTTTGGTGCAACCCCGACACCGCTGCCCTGGGGAGAAGTCTACGGTGGTCTGCAGACCAATATTATTCAGGGCCAGGAAAATCCGGTTTTCTATATCGAATCGGCCAAAATCTATGAGGTCACGGATGTGATCACCTTCCTTGGCCACAATAATTTCACCACCGCGATTATGGCCAACAAGGACTTTTTCGATGGCCTCAGCGAGGAAGACCAGGCGGTCATTACCGCAGCCAGCCAGAGCGCGTTCGATCACATCATCGAATACCAGAAGGGTCTCAGCGAGCAATCATTGGAGAAAATCCTTGCCGCCAAACCTGAGATGAAAGTGCTGACGCTCAGCGAAGAGGAACGTCAGGCGTTCCGTGATGCTGCCGCTGAGGTGGAGGCCAAATTCATCGATATGACCGGTGATTCGGGCAAGGCCATTCTTGAGCAATTCAAGAAAGACCTCGAGGCCGTCAGTCCTTAAGTGCCGCGGGATCTCCCGAACGCCCTGCCGGCCGGCGGGGCGTTTCCGTATTTAACTGACGCAAAATAAGCAGGGCGTACGCGTATGAGCGACGATACAGACCTTCATTCTTCCGCTTTACCCGGTGTGCTCGGCGTAGTCGACAACGCAGTGAGCCGTTTTGAATCCTTTGTGCTGGCCGCCGGTGTTTTGCTGATGGCCTTGAATACCGTGGCCAATGTGATCGGGCGCTTTGTTTTTCAGAACAGTCTTTTCTTCAGCGAAGAGCTGAACCGCATTCTGATTATCATGATTACCTTTGCCGGCGTGGGCTACGCGGCCCGCCACGGGCGGCATATCCGCATGTCGGCCATCTATGACGCCATGCCGGTGCCGGTGCGGAAAATCCTGATGATTATCATCTCGGTGGTGACGGCCTTGTCGATGTTTGCTTTGTGCTACTTCGCGGTCGGCTATATCGGCAAGGTTGCCTCCTCAGGGCGCGTGTTGCCGTCGCTGCAAATTCCGGTCTGGTGGATTCTGCTTTGGGTGCCGGTTGGGTTCTTCGTTACAGGCTTGCAGTATGCGCTGACGGCGGTGCGCAATATCACCGAAAAAGACATCTACCTGTCGACCACGGTGCTCGAAGGTTACGACGATAACGAGCAGGAAATCTGAGGAAGAAACCATGGCCACAGTTCTGTTTTCCGTAATGATTGTCCTGCTGTTGGTGGGGTTTCCGATGATGGTGCCGTTGATCATTGCGGCCTTTATCGGTTTTTTCGAGATGTTCAATGGTATCGACAAAATGGACTTTATGGTCCAGCAGTTTATGGCCGGGATCCGGCCGGCCTCGCTGATTGCGGTGCCCATGTTTATTTTTGCCGCCGATATTATGACCCGCGGGCAGTCGGCCGACCGGCTGATTGATATGGTCATGAAGTTTGTCGGGCATATTAAAGGTGGTCTTGCCGTCAGTACGGCGACCGCCTGTACGCTGTTCGGGGCCGTCTCCGGCTCGACCCAGGCGACGGTGGTGGCAGTGGGGTCGCCGCTGCGTCCGCGTATGCTTAAAGCCGGCTACAAAGACAGCTTTGTGCTGGCGCTGATCGTCAATGCCAGTGATATCGCGTTTTTGATCCCGCCCAGTATTGGCATGATTATCTACGGCGTGATTTCCAATACGTCCATCTCCGAGCTGTTTATCGCCGGCGTGGGGCCGGGCTTGCTGATTCTTGTGATGTTCTCGGTCTACAGCATGATTTACGCGACCATTCACCATGTGCCGACCGAGCCTAAAGCGAGCTGGCCCGAGCGCATGAAGGCAGTGCGCGATGCAATCTGGCCGCTGGGTTTTCCGGTAATTATCGTCGGCGGTATTTACGGCGGTATTTTCAGTCCCACCGAAGCGGCCGCAGCCTGTGTGCTCTATGCGCTGATTCTGGAATTTGTCGTTTTCCGCTCACTGTCATTGCTGGATATCTACCGCACCGCCAAGTCCACCGGTCTGATCACCGCGGTGGTGTTTATTCTGGTCGGGGCGGGCGCTGCGTTCAGCTGGGTGATTTCCTTCGCCCAGATTCCGCAGGAAATTCTCAGCACCATCGGGATTGCCGATATGGGGCCGACCGGCGTGCTGGTGGTTATCTCAATCGCGTTTTTTATCGGCTGCATGTTTGTTGACCCGATTGTGGTGATACTGATTCTGGTGCCAATTTTTGCGCCGGTGGTGGAGGCGACCGGGCTGGATCCGGTGCTGGTCGGTATTGTGATCACCCTGCAGGTGGCAATCGGTTCGGCGACGCCGCCTTTCGGTTGTGACATCTTCACCGCGATTGCGGTCTTTAAACGCCCGTATATGGATGTGGTGCGGGGCACACCGCCTTTTGTCCTGATGTTGTTCGTGGTGTCGGCCTTGTTGATTATCTTTCCGCAGATTGCGTTGTTTCTGCGTGATCTGGCGTTCCGTTAGGCAGCATTGCAGGAGGCACTATGTACGAGAAGATTCTGATCGCAACTGACGGGTCGGCCGGCTCCATGAAGGCGCTGCAACACGCCATCGCTTTGCAGAAACTGTGCGGCGCGCAGTTGCTGATTCTGTCCGTGTTCCGCCACTACAGTCAGATGGAAAACTCGATTTCAATGGTCCGCCCGCGCGAGCCGGAACATCTCGATCAGGTGATGCGCGAGTACGCCCGTGAACTGGCCGAGCAGGCAAAGCAGGTGGCACTGGAGGCCGGTTGCGCGGGCGTGCGCGCTTTTGTCAAAAGCGGTTCGGCGGGGCGCGGGATTGCCCGCTTTGCGGTCGAACACGAAGCCGACCTGATCGTGGTCGGCAGTCACGGTGCCGGTGATGTCAGCGGCTTTCTGCTCGGCAGTGTGGCGCATAAGGTGACCAGCATCGCGCCTTGCCCTGTATTGGTAGTCTGATGCGGGGCGCTCCGTGATAATCTCGTGCGGTTATCACGAGGATGCATCCTGTTATGAGTATTAGTCTGAGCGAGGCCGGCGGGCTGGCCGTCGCGTCCGGTGCGTCGGCGCGGTTTGAACACACCTTCCTCTGCATCCGCAAGCGCATCGCGCTGCTCGATTACGAGCCGGGGCTGCGTTTGTCGGAGGACATGCTGGCCGAGGAGTTCGGTGTCAGCCGCACGCCGATCCGGCGCGTGCTGAGCCGTCTGGAAGCGGCCGGTCTGGTAGAGGTGCGCCACGGCGCCGGCACCTTTGTCACGCATATTCCGGTCGATGAATTGCGCGAAATCTATGAGTTCAAAATGGGGCTGCTGATGCTGATGGACACGCTCTCACCGCTTGAACCTGATGAGGCGTTGACCGCGCAGGTCTATGCCTGCCAGCTGGCCTGCCGGGATATTCCGGCCGATATTAACCCGCGGCGGCGGTTTGCGGAGATCAATCTGACCGTGTTTGAACTGCTGATGCAGTTGGTGGGCAATCGCTCACTGCGCCGTGCCATGGCTGATCTTTTCTACCGCGCCTCGCGGATGTGGCCGTTTCTGATGGACGAATCGCGGGTGGCTGACGAAGCCCAGCGTTTTCACGACGAGTTGGCTGAAACCGTACGCGTGATGCGCAGTCCGGCCGCACACACCGTCGGTCATCTGCACCGCTGCCATGTTGCCACGGCACTGCTGCGGCTGGAGCGGTTTCGCTGATGAGCGCTGTTGTGCTGCCGGATCTGGACGATGTGCGGGCCGCCGCCGGACGCGTCGATGCCTATGCGCAGCACACACCGTTGTTGCCGGTCTCGCAGCCATTGGCGGCGGTGGCCGAAGTGCGGCTTAAATGCGATCAGTTGCAGCCCGGCGGGGCTTTCAAGTTGCGCGGTGCCACGAATGCATTGTTGCAGCTGGATGCGCAGCAGCGCCGTGCCGGGGTGGTTTGCGCCTCGACCGGCAATCACGGGCGGGCTCTGGCCATGGTTGCCGCCGCACTGGGCGTGCCCTGTACGGTCTGCATGTCGGAGCTGGTGCCGCAGAACAAGCGCGAAGCGATTGCCGCGTTGGGCGCGACGCTGTGTATCGGCGGTCGCTCGCAGGACGAGGCGCAACTGCAGGTCGAGGCGCTGGTCAGGCGCGGGATGACAGAAATCCCGCCCTTCGATCATGCCCATGTGATTGCCGGGCAGGGCACGTTGGGGCTGGAATTACTGCAAGACTGGCCGGAGATGGATACGGTGATCGTGCCGCTGTCCGGCGGCGGTTTGATCAGCGGTGTGGCATTGGCGCTCAAATCCCTTAAACCCTCGATCAGGGTGGTGGCGGTCAGCCCGCGCCGCGGTGCCGCCATGGCCGCCAGCGTGCAGGCCGGCAAGCCGGTAGAGGTCGAAGAGCTTGCTACTTTGGCCGACTCGCTCGGCGGCGGTATCGGCATGCACAACCGCTATACCCTGGCCATGGTGCAGCGCTACGTGGATGCGCTGGTGTTGCTCGATGAGGCGGCGATTGCCGCGGCCATGCGGCATTTGTTCTTTTGCGAATCACTGGTCACCGAAGGTGCCGGTGCGGCAGCACTGGCGGTCTTACTGGATGAGGATTTACGCCACCTTGCCGGTATCGGCAAACAGGCGCGGGTCGCGGTGGTCTTGTCGGGGCGCAATATCGGTATGGCGCATTTTCTGCGGCTGATGACCGGGGAGGAGGTGCACGATGGGTGACATCCTTGTACTGAATGAGTCGCAACTGCGTGCCTGTGTGACTCTTGATCGTGCTTTGATCGATGAGATTTCGCAGGCTTTCGCCTGTCTGGCCGGTGAGGGTGTGGTGATGCCGCCGGTGCTGAGTATGGCGATGCCGGCGCTTAACGCCGAAGTGGATATTAAAACCGCGTATGTGCCGGGCCTGCCGGGATTTGCGATCAAGGCCAGCCCGGGCTTTTTCAATAACCCGGCAGCCGGTCTGCCTTCGCTGGGCGGTTTTATGGTGGTGTTGTCGGCCGTCACAGGGCAGGTGCAGGCGGTATTGCTGGATAACGGCTATCTGACGGATCTGCGTACTGCTGCTGCCGGTGGGGTGGCGGCGCGTTATCTGGCACCTGAACAGGTGCCGGTGGCCGGCATTATCGGCGCCGGTGTGCAGGCGGATTTACAGGCCCGGGCCCTGATGCTGGAACGTCCGGTCGGTGAGTTCCGGGTCTGGGCGCGCGACGCGGACAAGGCGGCCGCGTTTGCCGAAGGCGCTGCTCGGCGTTGGGGCCGGCCGGTAAGCGTCTGTGCGGACCGCGCAGTACTGGTGCGTGAGTCTCAGGTGCTGTTGACCACCACGGCCTCGCGGCAGCCGCTGCTTGAGGCGGACTGGTTGCACCCGGGCTTGCATATCACGGCGATGGGCGCGGATGCGCCGGACAAAACCGAACTGGCCCCGGCCGTGGCAGAGGCTGCCGATGTGTTTGTGGTGGACCGCTTGTCGCAATCGCTGGAACGCGGTGAGCTGCGTGTGCCGCTGGTGGAGCAGAAGCGCCGGCTGCGACAGGCGCCGGTGGAGCTGGCTGAGCTGTGTCGGCAGGCTCGCAGCGGCAGGCCTTCACCGCAGGCAGTGACGGTGGCGGACCTGACCGGCACCGGGATTCAGGATACGGCAATTGCCAACCTCGCGCTGCGCATCGCCGCCGGGCGGGCAATCGGAACGATGATTGAAAACCGATGAAAACAGATCGCACAGACAGGCATATTCTCAAGGTGTTGCAGCGCGACGGGCGCTTGTCCAAGGTCAGGCTTGCAGAAGAGGTCAATCTCTCCACCAGTCCGGCCTGGGAGCGGGTTAAACGCCTGGAAGAGGCCGGCATTATTACCGGTTATCACGCGGCGGTGGATTTTAAGAAACTCACGTCACTGACCCGCGTGAAGGTGGAAATCGTTCTCAAGCACCACCGCCGCGAAGACTTTGCGCGCTTTGAGAATCTGGTGATGTCGATCGATGAAATCGTCTGTTGCGAAGCGGTCGGCGGCGGTGTGGACTATATCCTCACGGTGCTGACCCGTGATATCGATTGCTACCAGCGTCTGATCGATGAGCTCTTGCAGGCCGAGCCGGGGATCGACCGCTATTACAGCTATATCGTGACCAAGACCATCAAAGACGACAGCCGTGCACTGATGGAACAACTGCTGGACGAACTGCCCGACTGAGTCCGCGGGCGCACAGAAAAACCTCTCCTCCTGATGCCGGCCGGCAGAAAAAAGCGCAAGAATCGGCAGCCAATACAGAAAAAAACGCAGTCCTTTGTTTGTTAGTGTGAGTCCTGTAGGCAGTCACGGGAGTAGCACCATGCACGAACGGCAACAACTGCAATTACAGGATCAGCGTCTGTTAAAAGCCACCGCTTATATCAATGGCAAGTGGACCGGCAACGGCGCTGAGGGGCTTAGTGTGACGAATCCGGCCAACGGACAGTTGCTGGGTTTTGTTCCGGCGCTCAGCGACGGGCAGGCCCGTGAGGCCATCAGCGGGGCGCGGGCCGCGTTTGCGGACTGGCGTGGTCTGTTGCCGCAGGCGCGCTCTGAAATATTACAACGCTGGCACGATCTGATTCAGGCCAATGCCGAGGATCTGGCGCTGCTGATTACCGCCGAACAGGGCAAGCCGCTGCATGAGGCGCGTGGCGAAGTGGCCTACGGGGCCTCGTTTGTGGCCTGGTTTGCCGGCGAAGCGCAGCGCATGAACGGTTTCAGCATAAACGGTCATCTGCCGCACCGCGATATGCAAGTCCGGCAGGAGCCGGTCGGTGTGGTGGCTGCGATTACGCCGTGGAATTTCCCTCTCGCCATGATTACCCGCAAGGCCGCCGCGGCCATGGCCGCCGGTTGTACGGTGCTGGTCCGTCCGGCCAGTGAAACGCCGCTGACCGCGCTGGCGCTGGCGGAGCTGGCCGACCGCGCGGGTTTTCCGCCGGGCGTCTTTAATGTGCTGACCGGTGACAATCATCTTGCCGAAACGCTTTGCCGTGATCCGGACGTGGCCGCGATCAGCTTTACCGGCTCAACCCGTGTCGGCAAGCTGCTGCAGGGCTATGCCGCCGATACGGTCAAGCGCCTGAGCCTGGAGCTGGGCGGGCACGCACCTTTTATTGTGTTTGATGATGTGGCGCTCGATGCGGCGGTCCAGGGCGCGCTGGATGCCAAGTTTCAGACCAGCGGGCAGGACTGTCAGGCGGCCAATATGATTTTCGTGCATGAGCGCATTTATGAGGATTTCCTGGCCGCCTTGCGTACACGGGTAGCAGCTTTGCGGCTCGGTGACGGAATGCATAACGGCACTGATATCGGCCCCTTGATGCACAGCCGTGCAGTGGCCAAGTGTGCCGAACATGTCGCCGATGCCCGGGAAAAAGGCGCACGGCTGCTGGCCGGAGGCCGGGGCGCGGAGCAGGGCCCCTTGTATTATCCGCCGACGCTGCTGGCCGATGTGACGGCCGATATGCTGATCGCGCGGGAGGAGACCTTCGGGCCTGTGGCGGCGGTGGCGCCGTTCCGTGATGAGGCGGATCTGCAAGCGCGGATGAACCACCCTGAGTACGGTTTGATGGCCTATCTCTATACCCGCGATCAGGCCCGTATCGCGCGTCTTACACGGGCGCTGGACTACGGCATGGTGGCGGTTAACTGTGTCAAAGTGACCGGTCCGACCGTGCCGTTCGGCGGTGTCCGGCAGTCGGGGCTGGGCCGTGAAGGCGGGCATTGGGGCCTGGAAGAATTTACCGAATTACATTATGTCTGCGCCGACTATGCGGCTGCAGTGTGAGACCGGAGTCTGAGGAATCGATATGAACAAAACTGAGCAGCAAGCGCTGTCGCAAAGCGACCGGGCCTATACCTTCCATCCTTCCACGCATCTGGCGCAGTTTGCCCGCGGCGAAGCGCCGAACCGGATTATGACCGGTGGCAAAGGGGTTTATGTCAGTGATGCCGATGGCAAGCAAAGCCTGGACGGATTTGCGGGCTTGTATTGTGTCAATATCGGCTATGGCCGCGACAGTGTGGCCGATGCCATCTCCAAACAGGCGCATGAGTTGGCTTATTACCATGCTTATGTGGGGCATTCCCATGAGCCGGTGATCCGTCTGTCCGAACGTATTATCAAATCCGCCGGCATGGGCATGCAGCGCGTGTATTACGGCATGTCCGGTTCCGATGCCAATGAGACCAATGTGAAGCTGGTCTGGTATTACAACAATGTGCTTGGCCGCCCGCAGAAGAAAAAAATCATCTCCCGCGAGCGCGGTTATCACGGTTCCGGTCTGATGACCGGCAGCCTGACCGGCTTGCCCCTGTTTCATAAGGCCTTTGATCTGCCGCTGGACCCGGTTCTGCACACCACCTGTCCTCACTTTTATCTCAATGGCAAGGACGGTGAAACCGAAGAAGAGTTCTCGGCCCGTTGTGCGGCTGATCTGGAAGCCATGATCCTGGCCGAAGGGCCTGATACTGTGGCGGCCTTTATCGCCGAGCCGGTCCTCGGCACCGGTGGGATCGTGCCGCCGCCGGCCGGTTACTGGGCCGCGATTCAGGCCGTGCTGCGCAAATACGATGTGCTGCTGATTGCCGATGAGGTGGTGACTGCATTCGGTCGTACCGGCGCGTATTTCGGTTCCCATCTGTACGACATCGAGCCGGATCTGATCACGATTGCCAAAGGTCTGACTTCGGCCTATCTGCCGCTGTCGGGTGTGATTGTCGGCGAGCGTGTCTGGCAGGTGTTGGAGCAGGGCACGGATGAGTTGGGCGCCATCGGTCACGGCTGGACTTATTCAGCGCATCCGGTCTGTGCGGCGGCGGCTAATGCCAATCTGGATATAGTCGATGGTGAGGATCTGACCGGCAATGCCTGGGAGACCGGAGCTTATCTGCAGAAAAGTCTGCATGAGGCGTTTGACGAACATCCGATGGTCGGTCAGGTGCGTGGTGTGGGTTTGCTCGCCGCGCTGGAGTTTGCTGCCGATAAGCAAAAACGCACGCCGTTTGAGCCGTCTATGACGGTCGGTGCGCGGGTATCCGCGGCCTGCCTGGCCGAAGGGCTGATCGCGCGCGCTATGCCGCATGGCGATATCCTCGGCATGGCACCGCCCCTGATTATTACGCCCGCCGAAGTGGACGAAATGGTCGCTATGGTCAGAAAAGCGGTCGATAAGGTGTGGTCTGAGGTGAAGTGATAATTCGCACTAGCAAAAGGAAAACTGGCTACAAATTCTGACAAACACCGCGTTATCTATACCCGACGTCGCGTAGTTGTTCTCTCTTAGGGGTTATAGATACCAACGCTATATATATTTAGCATACTGAATACTCATCCCATATTAATGAATGAAAATTAGATTGATGATGTGGCGGTATGTAGCAGATGGATAGCGGGTAGCGCGGAGCAGAAGCATGGTCAGGAAAACAAAAGAAGAGTCAGAGCGAACGCATCAAAGTTTGATTGATGCGGCAATCGAGCTTTTTCACGAACAGGGTGCCAACAGCACCACACTGCACGATATCGCGGCACGGGTCGGCATGACCCGTGGCGCGGTGTATTGGCACTTCCAGAACAAGGACGACATTATTGTCGCGATCTGGAAGCGCGACGGGGCGGCGATTCAGCAGGCGTTTCAGTCGGATATGCGTGTCTGGGATTACCCGGATCCACTTGCGCAGTTCCGTTACGGGGTGATGCGGCTGGTCGAGCGTCTGGCTCTTGATCCGCATCTTTACAAGGTCACCCGGGTGGTGTTTAACGCTCTGGAAAAGACCGACCATCCGGCTGAGTTGCAGCGTTATCTGATGAAAGAAGGCGCGGTGTTCTACAACGCGATTCTTGAAGCGATCAGTTACCTGCGTCGCGAGGGTCTGCTGCACCATCAGACCGAAGACCGTCTCCTGGCCTTTGGTTTATGTGGCTATATGCATGGTCTGGTGCATCTGGCGGCGACACGTTCCTCACGTGGCGAAGCGGACCGCAACGAAGACTATGAGTCCGTCCTCAATATTTATCTGGACGCAGTTTTGAAGTGATGGCAAATGGGGTAATCTGTCTGTTTTGCAGGCAGATTCCATGTCGGACAATGTAAACGTCAGAGACATACGGACGATCCTGACGCTTGAGCGGGTTGAGAAAAACATCTTTCGCGGGCCCAGTCAGGACATAGGTACACCTCAGGTCTACGGCGGGCAGGTTCTCGGTCAGGCTATTGCGGCAGCGCAGCTGACCGTCGAAGAGGATCGTCCTGTCCATTCAGCACACGCTTATTTCCTCAGAAAAGGCGATTTCAACGCGCCGATCGTTTACGAAGTGGATCGTAGCCGGGAAGGCCGCACCTTTACCGCCCGGCGCGTGGTTGCGATTCAGCACGGTAAACCGATTTTCACTCTGGCCGCATCCTTTCAGGCACCGGAAGAGGGCTATGAATACCAGGCTCCCCAGGTCTTGCCGGACTTCGGAGCGGCGCTGCCCTTGAGTGAGAAAGAGCGTGATCCGTCGCGCAAAGACAGTATCGTCAGGCCGATTAACTATTTCGATGTCCGGGTGAATCCGGAACCGGATCCGGAAGACCCCAATGCCTTGGCCTTCTGGGTCAAAACCCGTCAGGCCCTGCCCGATGCAGCGGATATTCACCGTGAGGTGCTGGCCTATGTTTCGGATTACGGGCTGCTTTTTTCGGCCTTGGTCCCGCACGGCTATTCAATGATCAGTAGCAAAGGGCGCAGTATCAGCGAACTGGCGCTGGCGTCCATCGACCATGCTATCTGGTTCCACCGGCCGTTCCGGGTAGATGAGTGGCTGTACTACCGTTGCGTCCCGATCTCGACGGCCGGCTCGCGCGGTCTGGCGCGCGGCAGCGTCATTGACGGGCAGGGACGCTTGGTTGCGACCACGATTCAGGAAGGGTTGATGCGCAAGGTCTCGGGCTGAGTGCCTGCGCCGTAAGAACAAAACGCGGGCCGGTGGCCCGCGTTTTTTTTGCCTGTTTACATATTGCGGCGGTATTTGCCGCCGACATCGAACAGCGCTTCGGTCAGTTGCCCCAGTGAGCAGTATTGCACCGCATCTACCAGTGCTTCGAAGATATTGCCGTTCTCCATCGCCGCCTGACGCACGCGTTCGATTGCCCCGGCGGCCTGTTCGCGGTTGCGTTCCTGAAATGCGCGCAGCCGTTGCAGCTGACTTTGTTTTTCTTCATCGGTGCTGCGGGCCAGTTCAACGGTTTGCGGCGCGTCGCTGCCGTTGGGGTTGAGGAAGGTGTTGACACCGATAATCGGCAGACTGCCGTCATGTTTGCGGTGCTCATAGAGCATGGATTCTTCCTGGATTTTGCCGCGTTGGTAGCCGGTTTCCATGGCGCCCAGCACGCCGCCGCGGTCAGCCAGATTCTCGAACTCATTCAGCACGGCTTCTTCAACCAGATCGGTCAGCGTGTTGATAATAAACGCGCCCTGATTGGGATTCTCGTTGCGCGCCAATCCCCATTCATTGTTGATAATCAGCTGTATGGCCAGCGCGCGACGCACCGATTCGTCGGTCGGTGTCGTGATCGCCTCATCATAGGCATTGGTGTGCAGGGAGTTGCAGTTGTCATAGATGGCGATCAGGGCTTGTAATGTTGTGCGGATATCATTGAAGTCCATTTCCATGGCATGCAGCGAGCGGCCCGAGGTCTGGATATGGTATTTGAGCTTCTGGCTGCGGTCGTTGGCGCCGTATTTTTCCTTCATGGCCACCGCCCAGATGCGTCTGGCCACACGGCCCATGACGGTGTATTCCGGGTCCATGCCGTTGCTGAAGAAAAACGACAGATTGGCGGCGAAGTCGTCGATGTCCATGCCGCGCGCCAGATAGGATTCCACGTAGGTAAAGCCGTTGGCCAGTGTGAAGGCCAGCTGGGTGATCGGGTTGGCACCGGCCTCGGCGATGTGATAGCCGGAGATCGACACGCTGTAGAAATTGCGCACCTGATTGGCGATAAAGTATTCCTGAATATCGCCCATCATTTTCAGACTGAATTCGGTTGAAAACAGGCAGGTGTTCTGACCCTGATCTTCTTTGAGGATATCGGCCTGTACCGTGCCGCGTACGCTGGACAGGGTGCGGGCTTTGATCTGCGCCAGCTCCTCTGCATCGGGGGCACGCTTGTGTTCTTCCTCAAAGCGCGCGATCTGCTGACGAAGCGCGGTATTGAAGTAAAAGGCCAGAATAATCGGTGCCGGGCCGTTGATGGTCATGGACACGGACGTGCTTGGGGCGCACAGATCGAAGCCTTTGTAGAGCTCGTCCATATCGTCGACGGTACACACCGATACACCGCTGTTGCCGATTTTGCCGTACACGTCCGGCCGTTCTGCCGGGTCGTGGCCGTACAGCGTCACCGAGTCAAACGCGGTCGAGAGGCGTTTGGCTTCGAAGTTGTCGGAAACCTTGTGAAAACGGCGGTTGGTGCGGAAGGGATCGCCTTCGCCGGCGAACATCCGGGTCGGATCCTCGCCTTCGCGTTTAAGCGGGAATACCCCTGCGGTATAGGGGAAATAGCCGGGCAGGTTCTCCAGTCGCAGCCAATGCAGCAGGGCGCCGTCATCCATAAACTGCGGCAGAGCGATTTTCGGAATCCGTGTGCCGGATAAGGTTTCGCTGACCAGGCGGGTGCGGATTTCTTTGTCACGCACGTGGCTGATCAGTTCATCGGCCTCGTATTGCGCGGCGATCGACGGCCAGTTCTCCAGCAGTTGACGCGCCTCGCTGCCGAGTGCCTCGTTGCGCTGTGTCAGCAGGTTCTGCATCTCATCGGTCGGCGTGTCCGAGAGAAGGGACAGGGTTGCGCTGATTTGCTGGCGTTCGCGGGCAATTGCGGCCAGACGCATTGTGTCGGCCTTGTATTTACGCACGGTGTCAGCGATTTCGGCCAGATAACGGGCGCGGCCCGGCGGCACTATGGCTTCGCGGTTATCCGAGTGGCGGCAGCTGACCCGTGGCAGGCGTCCGCCGCTGTCTGCGGGCAGGCCTTTGTCCGTGAGCATGCCGAACAGCGCCTGATAGGCGGCGGTAATCCCTTCGTCGTTAAAGCGCGCGGCGATGGTGCCGTAGACCGGCATGTTTTCAACCGGCACGGCAAAGGCTTCGCGGTTGCGTTGCACTTGTTTGCTGACATCGCGCAGGGCGTCGGCGGCGCCTTTGCGGTCGAATTTATTGATAATCACCAGATCGGCGAAGTCCAGCATATCGATTTTTTCCAGCTGGCTTTGTGCGCCGAATTCCGGCGTCATGACATAGACCGACAAATCGCACAGCGGCACGATGCCGGCGTCACCCTGTCCGATACCGGGAGTTTCGATAATAATCAGGTCAAAGCCGCCGAGCCGCGTGGCATCAACAATTCTCTCCAGTGGTTCAGGCACTTCGCCGCGGGTGTCGCGGGTGGCAATCGAGCGCATAAAGATCGAGGGATGATCGATTGCATTCATCCGGATACGGTCGCCGAGCAGGGCGCCACCGGTCTTACGCCGGGTCGGGTCTATGGCCAGAATCGCGATGCGCAGCGCGTTGTCATGATCGAGCCGGAAGCGGCGGATCAGTTCGTCTGTGGTGGAGGATTTACCTGAGCCGCCGGTGCCGGTGATGCCAACTACCGGGGCTTTGCGGGCCAGTTGGCCGTGCGCGCGGAGCAGGGCGTTTTTGCACGCCGCGCTTAGTGTGTCGTCTTCGATAGCGCTGATGGCTGCCGGCAGAGCGGCGGTGTCTCCCCCGATAAGGGCGTTGACGGCCGCGTCGCCGGCCTGTGCCGGCGCATTGTCGCGGGCGCGCACGATCATGTCTTCAATCATGCCCTGCAGGCCGAGTTTCTGCCCGTCGGCGGGGCTGTAAATACGGCACACGCCGTAGTCATGAAGTTCTTTTACCTCGGCCGGTACAATAACGCCGCCACCGCCGCCGAACACGCGTATATGTCCGCCGCCGCGCGCTTTGAGTTGGGCGATCATGTATTTGAAGTATTCGGTGTGGCCGCCCTGATAGGAGCTGACCGCGATGCCGTCGGCGTCTTCCTGAATTGCGGCGGTGACGATCTCGTCCACCGAGCGGTTATGGCCGAGATGAATCACCTCGGCACCGCAGGATTGCAGGATGCGGCGCATGATGTTGATGGAGGCGTCGTGTCCGTCGAACAGGCTGGCTGCCGTGACAAAGCGGACCTTGTCGTGAATAACGTCAGGCGAAGCGTTAGTGGTATCGATCGGTTGGGGGCGGGACATGATTGAATTCTCCGTGTGGTCAGGCTGTCCGGACTTTTTTCAGCGTCTCTTTTTTGGTGACTAAGTTGACCTTAAGGTCAATTATCATGCGAATAAGTATTACGGCATATTCGCATAAAATCTCTTTTTATGAATCACAATGGTAAAATTTAAACCAAATATAAGGGCTTTACAACGGGTTTTGCTGTCTTGTGCTCTTCGCGATGTTGAAGGCGGTTTGACCGGTTTTCTTGACGTTAAGGTAAGGCGTGAGGCTAAGGCGAGCTGGCAGAGAAGTTATGGATAAAAGCAAAGCGGAAGAGGTGGCGGCGTTTTTCGGCGCAGGCCTTGTCGGGCAGCAGCGCTTGCAGTCGCTGTGGAGCGGTTACGGTGAAATCTGCCGCTTACGACTGGATCAGGGCAGGGTGGCGTCACTCATTTATAAAGACATCAGGCCGCCGGCACAGGTCAGTCATCCGCGCGGCTGGGCCGGTGAGCGCGGCCATCGGCGTAAGCTGCGTTCCTACGAGGTCGAACTGGCTTTTTACCGGCATTATGCGCCGCAATGTCCGGCGGCTGTGCGGGTGGCGGAATGTTACCGTGCGGAGCAAACCGGCGATGGCTTTGAATTGTGGTTGGAGGATCTGGCCGCGGCCGGTTTCCGGCGTTTGCCGGGGGACGGGGATCTGCGTGATGCAGCGCTTTGTCTGGACTGGCTGGCCGGCTTTCATGCGCATTTTCTGGGCGTGGCTGCGCCGCAGTTGTGGGAGCAGGGCACGTATTGGCATCTGGACACGCGCCCCGATGAGCTGGCGGCTATGAGTGATGCGCGGCTCAGGGCCGCAGCGCCGCTGCTGGATCAGCAGTTGCGTGGCGCACGTTATCAGACATTGGTCCACGGCGATGCCAAGATCGCCAATTTCCTGATCGACGATGCGGCGGCCGCTGCGGCGGCGGTGGACTTTCAGTACGTCGGCGCTGGCTGTGGTATCCGCGATGTGGCCTATCTGATCGGCAGTACATTGAGTGAGGCGGGTTGTGAACAGCATGCGGAAGATTTGCTGGACTATTATCTCGACTCATTGCGTCGTGCCCTGCACAGTAAATCGCTGGATGCGCAGCAGACTGAGGCAATTATCAGTGAATGGCGGGCGCTTTATCCGGTGGCCTGGACCGATTTCTACCGCTTTCTGCAGGGCTGGTGTCCGGACCACGGGAAAGTGCATGCTTACACGCGGAAATTGGCGCAAATGGCACTGAATTGACGCTGTTTATGGAAAATACATGTATTTTCTGTGTGAATGTCGTAGCAATTAGTCTGTAGATTGTGGGATTGTTCACAGGTCCAAGCCTGTTCAGCCATTTGGCTGGTCAAACGCTTGGCGGGCAGCTGTTAGGCTGTTTACGCCTTCTTAAACTGATGTTTGTCCCCTGAGAATCCCACCTATGTTGCGGTCCAGGTCCTTTATCTCCTCTCTGGCTCTGACCTTGCTGTTGTCTGCTTGCGGAGGAGGGGGCGTCAACGTCTGTAGTCGGTGAGCCCGGCACGGATCCGGGGCCTGATCCCGGCGGCGGTGGCAGTGATGCACCTTTGTTGCCGAATACCGTGCAGCCGTCGGCTGTCGGCAGCAGCGGTTCGGTTGATGTGATGGGCCCTGACGGAGATGTGGTGACGCTGGGCGGTGAAGTGACCGCTCAGGAAAGCAATTCGTCAATCGTCTGGAATCGCAATCGGACTATCACATGTGGGTTTGCGGCAGCGGCGAAGACGATGAATTTGTGGCGATTCCGCTGTGGGCGGTTGACGGTGAAAAGACCGGCGCCTTGTTTTTTGCCGGTGATGAAGAGGCCGTGACCGCGCAATGGGGCGCTAATGCCAACACACTGGTCGTGGCCAGTGCCAATGAAGAGCTGTATTTCCGCAGCTACGCGTTCGATAGCACGGTGCAGTGGTCAGCCACACTGGAGTCGGCCCGGTTTGACGCGCCCATGCAGTGCTTCCTGTTCGATCAGGACGGAGACCAGGTTACCAGCACACCGGTCGCGCAGTTGCTGCTGAATGGGCAGACCAATGACACGCTCGAGAGTTTCTGGGGATGTATGACGGGCGCCGGTGAGAGCTTCGCCATTACTTATGCGGGCAACGGCGACAGTCTGCTGGTGTTCAGCGAGGATGCCAGCTATTTCGGAACCTGGGAGATGACCGGTGATGACAGTCTGCGGTTTATCTTCGAGGACGGCAGTTCTATGAGCGAAAGCGGCATCACGTTTGACGGGACGAACCGCTACATCACCGAGCTGACGGTCGGTGACTCGCAGTTCGACGTCACTTGTGACCGCTATGACGAGGACGGCAATAAACTCTGATTAGCGTGTCCGGCACGGGCAGGGCGCGCCCGATCGACAACCGCATCCTCAAGCTG
>JAUOPI010000013.1 GCA_030546905.1 Granulosicoccaceae sp. 1_MG-2023
CAAGCGTCAGGCGGGATGCCGTAGCGTTTGTCCCTGTATTGAAGAACCGGCCCATGGAAGGGCCACCGGAGACAGGGCTGGTTTGGCCTGTCTCTACTGAGACTACTGATGTGTAAAGGTAGAGCTCACGGTACCGGGATTGTCGCAGGAAGCGCCCCCGGTACCACAAATTCATCGCAGGGCGGGGTAACTCACTTTGCGGCGCGGCCCGGGACGGGCGGCGTAGAACAGGGGCGGTGCTGAGCATGGCTCCGGCGACGGCAGGGTTCAGGGAAGGATCAGCGTTGCCAACGTTTTCAGGTGTGTCAGGGATTTTTGACTGCACCGGGACAGCAGGAAGCTGTCGGCACCGACGGGAAGGATAACCCGTCCGGGCAAGCGTCAGGCGGGATGCCGTAGCGTTTGTCCCTGAATTGAAGAACCGGCCCATGGAAGGGCCACCGGAGACAGGGCTGGTTTGGCCTGTCTCTACTGAGACTACTGATGTGTAAAGGTAGAGCTCACGGTACCGGGATTGCCGCAGGAAGCGCCCCCGGTACCACAAATTCATCGCAGGGCGGGGTAACTCACTTTGCGGCGCGGCCCGGGACGGGCGGCGTAGAACAGGGGCGGTGCTGAGCACGGCTCCGGCGACGGCAGGGTTCAGGGAGGGATCAGCGTCGCCAACGTTTTCAGGTGTGTCAGGGATTTTTGACTGCACCGGGACAGCAGGAAGCTGTCGGCACCGACGGGAAGGATAACCCGTCCGGGCAAGCGTCAGGCGGGATGCCGTAGCGTTTGTCCCTGAATTGCGCAAAAAGCCCGGCTTGTCCGGGCTTTTTTGTGTCTGCGATATTCAGCCGCGTGTCAGCCGCGTTTGGCGTTGGCACGCAGTTGTTTGAGCCGCGCCTCGATGCGGAGCTTTTCCGAGCCGCTCAGTTCCGGTTGGCGCAGCGCCAGTTCCAGTTGCCGGGCTGCCTCGTCGGGCAGGTTCTGGCGTGCGTACCAGGTCGCCAGATATTCATGACTGAGGCCGGCGTGACCGCGCGCGGCTTCCACCGAGGCCAGTTCATGCCAGACGGACAGGGACGGATTGCTGCTGCGCTGACTGTAGGCACTGAGGATCTGATAGGCCTCATCGTAGTTACCGTCGCCTTGCAGCAGGGTCGCCAGTGTATCGGCCGGTGAGTAGCGGTTCGGATAGAGCGCGATTAATTCCCGTAGTGCCGCGGCCGCCTGCGCCTGCTGCCCGCTGCCGTATTGCGCCCGCGCGCGCAGCAATTGTTCGCTGAGCGTGGTGTTCTGTGTTTCGTCCAGCAGCGCAAGTGCTTCCTTACTGTCGCCGCGTTGCTCATTGATCAGTGCCAGTGCATAACGGGTGGCGGGGTTTGTCAGGTCCGGATCATTGCGCTTGTAAGCGTCTTCGAGGGCGCTGCGGTTGGCGCTGGCGATGACCCGCATACGGGTGCGGAAGATGCTGTAGGCGCGGCTGTTTCGGGCGCCGTCGGTGCGCAATGCGGCGGCCCGGTTGCGCGCTTCGGCGACGCGGTTGCTGCTCAGCGGGTGGGTCTGCAGATACTCCAGCTGCAGGGTGGAACCGCTGCGGCTGATGGCGTTTCTGCGATTGAGAATATCAAAGGCGCCGGCCATACCGGCCGGGTCAAAACCGGCCGAGGCGAGGATGTCGATGCCGATGCGGTCGGCTTCGTACTCATTGGCGCGGGTGTAGTTGATCTGATTCTGCTGCGAGACCGCCATGCCGGTGGCCAGCGCGGCACTGCCGGCCTCGGGTGAGTTCTGACCGACGATAATCGCCGCCAGAATTGCCGCTGCCGTGGTCAGGCCACTGGTGCCGGCCGCCTCATAGGCACGTGCGTGATGACGTTGGGTGACGTGGGCGATTTCGTGCGCGAGTACGCCGGCCAGCAGATGCTCTTCGGCAAAGGCGTCGATCAGACCGGTGTTAACACCGATATAGCCGCCGGGTACGGCAAAGGCATTAATAGACGGGTCGTTGATAAGAAAAAAACGGAACTCGTAGGATTGCGAACGCGCGCCCGCTACCAGGCGCTCGCCGAGGCTTTGCAGGTACTCTTCCAGTTCGGGGTCGCGCAGTACCGGCAGGGCGGCATTGGCCTGGCGCCAGAAATTGCGGCCGATTTCCGCCTCGTCAGCCGGTGACAGGGTCTGGTCGACCGGTTCGCCCATATCCGGCAGGCGCGCGGCGTAAGTGCCTGCCGACAGCAGCACGAGCAGCAGGGCCGTGCACAGCAGCATGCCTTGTTTCAGCGCAAACGTGTTTGGTCTCATCTTGTCTCTATCGGCCGTCGCCTGTGAAAATCCTTGTCACCCGTCAGGAGTCTAAGCTGATCAGGCCATTTTGCTGCGTTAAAGTGCCGCACATTGACGCTGTGTCATGGGGTATTTCGTGGGCGGCCCCTGTGCAAGGCTGTATTGCTTTATACCTTATCGCTATAATGATTTTTCTTCACTCATAAGCTGGCGTAATGCCGGCGGCAACCCACGTTGTAACGGAAACACTCCTGCCATGGCCGAATTTGACGAACAGGTTGACGCTACCGGGCTGAACTGTCCGATGCCGATTCTCCGCGCGAAAAAAGCACTTAACGGGCTGCACACCGGGCAGCGCCTGCAGGTCATCGCCACGGACCCGGGTTCCGTACGCGATTTTGAGGCATTTGCCCGCCAGACCGGCCATGCGCTCGAGCAGTCTGCCGAAGATAACGGCACCTTCCGATTTCTGATCCGCAAGGCCTGATGGGTATGTCTGAACCGAAAAAACTCGCCATTATCGCCACCAAGGGCTCGCTGGACTGGGCCTATCCGCCGTTTATTCTGGCTTCCACTGCCGCTGCGTTGGGCTACGAAGTGCGGATCTTCTTTACCTTCTACGGTTTGCAATTATTGCGTAAAAACCCGGACCTGCAGGTCACGCCGCTGGGCAACCCCGGCATGCCCATGCCGATGGGCATGGACAAGTGGTTTCCGGTCCTCGGTACCGCACTGCCGGGCATGCAGAAACTGATGACGGCAATGATGAAAAAGAAGATGCGTGACAAAGGCGTGGTTGATCTGCTGGAGCTGCGTGAGCTGACCCGGGAAGCCGGGGCCAAACTGATTGCCTGTCAGATGACCGTCGACCTGTTTGATTTCGACAAGGACGATTTTATCGCGGATACGGAAATCGGCGGCGCCGCGACCTTCCTCGAATTTGCCGGTCAGGCGGACATTTCGCTGTTTATCTGAGGACCGGCGGGTTTGCCCGGTCCGGGCGGCGGGATTGCAAAAGCGCCTCAGGTCAAGCAAAATCCCCGATTCGATCGAATCCGGCCATTTCTTCATTAGACCATCAGACACCAGTCGCTGTCCTTTCGGACCGGCGATAAACCGGTGCCGTGTAGGCGCGAAGTCACTGCCGGGGCGCATTCGCCCTAGGGCGACAACAAGTTTGAATAAACTGTGTGAGGAGCTGTCGTGGAATTATCCGGTGGCGAGATAATTATTGAAGCGCTTAAGGAAGAGGGTGTCGAACATATCTTCGGCTACCCCGGTGGCGCTGTTCTGCATATTTACGATGCCCTGTATAAACAGGACGCGGTCCAGCATATTCTGGTCCGGCACGAGCAGGGGGCAACCCATGCCGCTGATGCCTATGCGCGGGCGACCGGCAAGCCCGGGGTCGTGCTGGTCACTTCAGGGCCGGGTGCGACCAATGCGGTGACCGGTATCGCGACGGCGTTTATGGACTCCGTGCCGATGGTCATTATCACCGGTCAGGTGCATCGCGCGATGATCGGCAGCGATGCCTTTCAGGAAGTCGATTCTGTCGGTATTACGCGCCCCTGCGTGAAGCATAATTTTCTGGTTCAGACCGTCGAAGATCTGGCGCCGACCCTGCGCAAGGCCTTTTATGTGGCATCGACCGGCCGTCCCGGACCGGTGGTGGTGGACGTGCCCAAAGACATCACCGCGCCGGAGGTCAAGATCCCCTTCAGCTATCCGCGCGATGTGCAGATGCGTTCCTACAACCCGACCGTCAGCGGTCACACCGGCCAGATCCACAAAGCGGTGGAGCTGCTGCTGAGTGCGCGTCGTCCGATGATTTACACCGGCGGCGGCGTGGTGGCCAGCGAAGCCTCGGCGGAGCTGACCGAGTTCACGCAGCTGCTCGGTTACCCGATTACCAATACCCTGATGGGGCTGGGCACTTATCCGGCATCGGATGAGCAGTTTCTCGGTATGCTCGGTATGCACGGCACCTATGAAGCCAATATGGCCATGCACGACTGCGATGTGCTGCTGGCCGTCGGTGCGCGTTTTGACGACCGCGTGACCGGTACCACGGCTGATTTCTGCCCGCACGCCAAGATCATTCATATCGACATAGATCCGGCCTCGATCTCGAAAAACATCCGTGTTGACGTGCCGATTGTCGGCGACGTCAAGCAGGTGCTGGAAGTGATGTTGCAGGCCGTGCGTCAGACTGACCGGCGTGCCAAGCCCGATGATCTGGCGGCCTGGTGGAAGCAGATCAACGAGTGGCGTGCCACCGATTGCCTGGCCTATGACCGCAACAGCGATCTGATCAAACCGCAGTTTGTGGTGGAAAAACTCTGTGAAGTGACCGGCGGCGATGCCTTTGTGGCCTCGGATGTGGGGCAGCATCAGATGTTCGTCGCGCAGTTCTACAAATTCAACAAACCGCGTCGCTGGCTCAATTCCGGCGGTCTCGGCACCATGGGCTTCGGTCTGCCGGGCGCGCTCGGTGCCAAGCTGGCCTTCCCGGACGAGGACGTGGTCTGCGTCACCGGTGAGGCGAGTATCCAGATGTGTATTCAGGAACTCTCCACGGCCAAGCAGTTCGGCCTGCCGGTCAAGGTGGTGAATCTGAATAACCGCTATATGGGCATGGTGCGCCAGTGGCAGGAATTCAATTACAACAAGCGTTATTCGCATTCCTACGTCGATGCCTTGCCGGATTTTGTCAAACTGGCTGAGTCCTACGGCCATGTGGGAATGGTCATTGAACGGCCCGGCGATGTGGAGGCGGCACTGCGTGAAGCCTTTGCCATGAAAGACCGGCTGGTCTTTATGGACTTCATCACCGATCAGTCGGAAAACGTCTATCCGATGATCGAAGCCGGCAAACCGCACAATGTTATGCGTATGAGGGAGCTGGCCTGATGCGACACATCCTTTCAATCCTTCTGGAAAACGAATCCGGCGCCCTGTCGCGGGTTGCCGGTCTGTTCAGTGCGCGTGGTTACAATATCGAGTCCCTGACCGTGGCGGCCACCAACGATCCGTCGCTGTCGCGTATGACCATCGTCACCACCGGCACCGAGCAGATCATCGAGCAGATCACCAAACAGCTCAACAAGCTGGTCGATGTGGTGCGCCTGGTCAGTCTGACTGAGACCGCGCATATCGAGCGCGAGATGATGCTGATGAAAGTGCGCGCCACCGGCAACGACAGCCGCGAAGAGGTCAAACGCGTGACCGATATCTTCCGCGGCAAAATCATCGACGTGACAGAGTCCACGTTCGTGGTCGAGATGACCGGCGACGGGGAGAAGCTCGATGCGTTTATCCGTGCAGTCGGTGAAGAACATATTATCGAGGTGGTGCGTTCGGGCACTTCCGGTATTGCCCGCGGCGAAAAAAGCCTCAAGGTATAAATCAAGTCTGGCACCGTCTGAAGCGGTGTAAATTGTGGAGAAATCAATGAAAGTTTATTACGACAAAGACGCGGATCTTTCCATCATCAAGGGAAAGACGGTATCCATCATCGGCTATGGTTCACAGGGCCACGCGCATGCGAACAACCTGAAGGATTCCGGCGTCAACGTCATCGTCGGTCTGCGTGCCGGTTCTGCATCTGCGGTTAAGGCAGAAAACTCCGGTCTGACCGTCAAGCCGATCGACGAAGCTGTCAAAGCGGCGGATCTGGTGATGATCCTGGCCCCTGACGAGCATCAGGCTGCACTGTATCGCGATGTGGTTGAGCCGAATATCAAAGAAGGCGCTGCGCTGGCTTTCGCCCACGGCTTCAACGTTCACTACGGCCAGATCGCACCGCGTGCTGACCTTGACGTGATCATGATCGCGCCGAAAGGCCCGGGTCACCTGGTGCGCTCCACTTACACCGAAGGCGGCGGTGTACCGTCACTGATCGCCATCGCGCAGGACGCCTCCGGTCAGGCCCGTGAGATCGCGCTGTCCTACGCCAGTGCCAACGGCGGCGGCCGTGCCGGTATCATCGAAACCACTTTCCGCGAAGAAACTGAAACCGATCTGTTCGGTGAGCAGGCTGTACTGTGCGGTGGTACTACCGAGCTGGTTAAAGCCGGTTTTGATACACTGGTTGAAGCCGGTTATGCGCCGGAAATGGCTTATTTTGAGTGTCTGCACGAACTCAAACTGATCGTTGACCTGATGTATGAAGGCGGTATCGCCAACATGCGTTACTCGATCTCCAACACCGCTGAATACGGTGATTTCAAAACCGGTCCGCGCATCATCACTGACGAGACCCGTGACGAAATGCGCCGCGTTCTGCGTGAAATCCAGGACGGCACTTTCGCCCGCGATTTCATCACCGAGAACCAGTCCGGTGCTGCAACCCTGCACGCCAAGCGTCGCATCGGCCGCGAGCACCAGATCGAAGTGGTCGGTGAGAAACTCCGTGGCATGATGCCGTGGATTGCGGCCTCTGCCAAAGTCGACAAATCCAAAAACTGATTGTCGATTACAGGCTATATACAAAGGG
The DNA here is from genome assembly GCA_030546905.1 of Granulosicoccaceae sp. 1_MG-2023. GTDB lineage: Bacteria > Pseudomonadota > Gammaproteobacteria > Granulosicoccales > Granulosicoccaceae > UBA7957. The sequence continues at coordinate 6,770 of JAUOPI010000013.1, forward strand.
CGGGGGAGCGCAGGTTTCTCCGCCCTTTTGTTATGATCTGATGTTATTTTAATACCTACGGACAAGCGGACCCGCGATGGATAACCAGCCAGCCGACACCAACAATCTCAAGATCGCCAAGCGCGGCAAGGGTATTTACCTGTTGCCCAATCTGCTCACCACAGCAGGCTTGTTTGCCGGATTCTTCGGGATGGTTGCGGCCCTGCGCGGGGACTTTTCTGCGGCGGCCGTGGCGGTGCTGGTGGCAATGCTGCTGGACGGCTTTGACGGCCGGATCGCCCGCATGACCAACACCACCAGTGCCTTCGGCGCCGAATATGACTCCATGGCCGATATGGTGTCCTTCGGTGTGGCGCCGGCGCTGATTGTTTACCAGTGGTCGCTGAGCACCATGTCGCAGGCCGGTTTCGGTCAGCTCGGCTGGGTTGCCGCGTTTCTCTATGTGGCCTGTGCGGCATTGCGCCTGGCGCGCTTTAATGTGCAGGTCGGCATCGCTGACAAGCGCTTCTTCCAGGGCCTGGCCAGCCCCTCGGCGGCAGCGATTATGATTCTGATGGTCTGGGTGGCCGAGGATGTGGGGATCGCCGGTATAGATCTGCATATTCCCGCCGTGCTGGTGACCATGGCCTCCGGACTGTTGATGGTCAGCAACTTCGCTTATTACAGCTTTAAAGATATCGGCACCAATCGCCGCGTCCCGTTTGTGGCGATTATCGTGCTGGTGTTTGTGTTTGTTTTTACCTCGCTTGATCCGCCCAAGATTCTGCTGCTCGGTTTTACGCTTTACGCCTCATCCGGACCGCTGTGGGCCAGCTGGCGCTGGTTGCGCAAGCGCCGTCGTCAGCAGGGCAACTCTGCCGGCTCAGCGTGATGCACCGCCAGGCATCACAACCGGGATAAACTTATAGTGATGGCGTCCGTGCCGGCGCCACTTTTTGCGAGACAGGTTCCATGAGTAACGATCGAATTATCTTCTTTGACACCACCCTGCGTGACGGAGAGCAGAGTCCCGGCGCGTCCATGACGCGCGATGAAAAAGTCCGTATTGCCCGTGCGCTTGAGCGGATGCGCGTGGATGTGATTGAGGCCGGTTTTCCGGCGGCCAGTCCGGGTGATTTTGAATCCGTCAAAGCCGTCAGTGAGGTCGTTACCGACAGCACAATCTGCGGCCTGTCTCGGGCCAACAGCGCCGATATCGCCCGTGCCGGCGAAGCGCTGAAAGGCGCTGCGCGCAGCCGCATTCATACCTTTATCGCGACCTCGCCGATTCATATGGAAATGAAGCTGAAGATGTCGCCCGACGAGGTTGTCGAGCAGGCCGTCGCGGCGGTCCGTGAAGCGCGCCGATACACCGACGACGTGGAGTTTTCGGCCGAAGATGCCGGACGTTCGGATGCTGATTTCCTGTGCCGGATTTTCGAGGCGGTGATCGATGCCGGCGCGACCACGGTCAATGTTCCCGACACGGTCGGCTACACCTTGCCGGTGCAGTTCGCGGGCCTGATCAGTCACCTGAAAAACAACATCCCCAATATCGACAAGGCGGTCATTTCCGTGCACTGCCATAACGACCTGGGGCTGGCCGTCGCCAACTCCCTGGCTGCGGTCGATGCCGGCGCACGGCAGGTCGAATGCACCATCAACGGCCTCGGCGAACGGGCCGGTAATGCCTCTCTGGAAGAAATCGTGATGGCGCTGCGTACGCGCAACGATTACTACGGTCTGGAAACCGGTCTCGATACCACGCAGATTGTGCCGACCTCGCGCCTGGTCTCGACCATCTCCGGTTTTCCGGTGCAGCCGAACAAGGCCATAGTCGGTGCCAATGCCTTCGCCCATGAGGCCGGTATCCATCAGGACGGGATTCTCAAAGCGCGTGAAACCTACGAAATCATGCGTGCCGAGGACGTGGGTTGGAGCAAGAACAGCCTGGTGCTGGGCAAGCACTCCGGACGCAACGCCTTCCGCGCGCGCATGGAGGAGTTGGGCATCAGTTTCGACTCCGAGAAGGCGCTGAACGATGCCTTCGCGCGGTTTAAGGATCTGGCCGATAAAAAGCATCAGATCTTCGATGACGACCTGCAGGCCATTGCCACCGAGACCGATCTGGAATCGCGCAACGAACCTTACAAGCTGGTCTCCATGGACGTGAAGTCCGGTTCCGGCGAGACCCCGCAGGCGCGCGTGACCCTGTGGGTCAGGGGCGAAGAAGTCACCCGGACGGCCAGCGGTTCGGGCGTGGTTGATGCGGCCTTCAGTGCCGTCAAACTGATCAGCGACACCACCGCCAGACTCAAGCTTTATTCGGTCAATGCCATTACCAGCGGCACTGATGCCCAGGGCGAGGTGACGACACGTCTGGAAAAAGACGGTCGCATCGTCAACGGGCAGGGCGCTGACACCGATATCGTGGTCGCCTCCGTCAAATCCTACGTGAACGCACTTAACCGGCTTGAGCGGGGCGCCCCCACGCATCCGCAACAATCCGGCGTCTGAGGTCGCAGGGGCGTGCAGGAGACTCTCCGCCGTCAGTATCTGCATGCGATGGGTATAGACGTATGGCAGATGCGTGTGGCGCCGCCGGCGGTGCTGTCGCCATCTGCCGTGCCCTCTGAGGCGGCTGTGGCTGAAGCGCCCGTGGCCGAAGCAGGCGCGGCAGAGCCCGTCCCTGAAACGCCCTTGCCGGCGGTCGCCGCGCCGGTGCCTGAACCCGAAGCGCCGGCCGCGACCGGGCCCGAATCCCTGTTTGACATTGATCCGTCAGACTTCGGCGACTGGCTCGCCGGCCGGCCGCTGATGCTGTTGCGTAAAGGCGATGCCGGCAGTTTTGTGTTGGGGCCGTCCGAGGCGCCGTTGCTGCTGTTGTCGCAATGTCAGGTGGTCGACAAGCTCACGCATCAGCCATTTGCCGGACAGGCCGGGCGGTTGCTCAGCAATATGCTGGCGGCCATCGACAGACCCTTGTATATGCAGGCGGAGCTCGACAGTGCCGGGCATGACAGCGATCTGTTGTGCACGCAGCTGGGGGAGCATCAGCTGCGCTTGCTGATGCTGATGGCCGAGCCTGCCTCAGCGGAGGAAAACGCCGCGCTGGCCCGCCTGCGCGGGCGTATTCATAATCTCCCCGACGGCACTCAGGCGCTGGTGTCCTACCATCCGGCCTGGTTACTACGCAATCCTCTGGATAAGGCCGCGGCCTGGGCCGATCTGCAGCTTTTACGTCGCGCACTGGAGGCGCTCTGACTATGGTGGCAGCGACCGACCGCTGGCTTCGCGTCCGGGTAATGGAAGAGGACGATCTGGAGCAGGTGATGCGCATCGAACAGGCCGGCTATGACTTTTGCTGGACTGAGCGGATCTTCCGTGATTGCCTGAAAGCCGGCTATTGTTGTCTGGTGCTGGCGGAAGACGATGAGGTGTTCGGCTATTGCGTGCTGATGGTCGGCCCTTACGAAGGCCATGTGCTGAATATTTGTCTGGACGAACGGGTTCAGGGGCAGGGCTGGGCCCGTCACCTGATGAATGAAATGATCGATATCTGCCGCCGTACCGGGGCTTCGGATCTGTTTCTCGAAGTGCGCCCTTCCAACCCGGTGGCGCAGGGACTGTACCGCTCGCTGGGGTTTAATGAGGTCGGCTTGCGGCCCGGCTACTACAAGGCGAAAAACGGCCGCGAGGATGCCATCGTGATGGCCTTGCCGCTGTAAGTCCCGTGCCGGCTTTTGTGGCGCGACAAGCCCTGCCATGCGGGGCTTTTTTGTGTGCGCGGGATCTGTTTGTTACGGGCAAAAAAAACCGCAAATCCCGACCCCCCCGGTATTTGCGGCAATTGGCTTCAACAAAGTGGAAACGCATTGCGCCGAGTTGACGATAGAACGCGATGTTCGCGTCAGATCGCCGCTAATCGGCAACATGGGGATATTCAATCACATTGATTAATCAGAAACAATGATTAATTGTGGTACGAAATGGCGTAAGTCCATTTCTTTTTTGCGCGCACGAACATGACGCAGGCGTCCCCGCTGTGGGGAAGGCCGGTGCCGGCGTCGTGTAAAGGAAAAGGGAGGGGCTGAAACGAAAACAGCCATCGCCCGGCAGGCAGGCGGGCGATGGCGTTGGGCAGGGCTTGCGAGCGTGCGCTTAGTAGTAGACGCCGGCCTGGATGATGGTGCCGGCCGGGATCACCATGCCGTCCTGGATAGTCGCGCCGCGGCGGATGATGACATCGCGGCCGATGGTGACCTGATTGCCGATCACCACATCACGGGCGATGCGGGTGTTGTAGCCGACGTTCACGTTGTAGCCCAGTTCGGTGTACTGACCGATACTCACTTGCGCTGCGATCACGCTGTGGCTGCCGATTTCCACGCCGCTGCCGATCAGCACATTATCGCCGAGTCGTACATCGGTATTGACGATGGCCAGTGAGCGCACGTTTGTCTCGCTGCCGACGTTGGCTTCATTGCCGACCACGCTGAATCCGGCGATCACGCTGTCGGTATTGACGAAGGCATTGACTCCGACCACGGAGGACTGTCCGACACGGCTGCGGTCGCCGACATAGGCGTCGGTTTCCATCCGCGCGCTGCGCCCCAGTCGTGCGTTATCGCGCAGGATTGCGTGCGGACCGACATAAGCGTAAGCGCCCACGTCGGCGCCCTGATTGGCCTGACCCATTTCGAGTCTGGCGCCACGGCGGATCACCACGTCTTCGCCGATATTGCTGTAGTAGGTCACGCTGGCGTCGGCGGCCACACGGGTGCCGGCACCGATGCGTGAGGTGCAATCGACGCTGGCATTGCGGTTAACGCGGGCGCTTTCGTCAATCATCACATCACAGATTTCGGCCTGTGCCGGTAGGGCTGCTGCGCCGAGCAGGGTGGCCGTTATCAGGCCGGAAAGTTTCAGATTCATGCTGTATTCCTCCGTAAGTCAGCGTGGCAGTGTAAAGTTGCGTCAATTAAATGGCGTTAACTGTGTCGCACAAACCACGAAAATGTGTGACGCGGACAGATTGCTATGTCAGCTGCCACAGGAGAAAAGCAGTTCCATTTGTACGCCCGAGTCGTTATAAGTACCGCCTTGATATTCTCACCTGTGCCCGCGGTCGCCTGTGCGCAACGCCGCGCGGGGGAGTGCTATAACGTGGCAGCGTTCGCTGCCACCGTCGTTGACAGGTTTTCCCATGCCCATATCGCAAGCCACCAGAGCTGATTTACTGCTGGTGTTAGTGACCCTTATCGCCGCCGCCGGCTGGTTATTCTCACGCGAGTCCCTGCTCGGGATGCCGCCGATGCTGTTTATGGCCGCGCGTTTTCTGATCGCCGCCGCGCTCTTGCTCTATCTGGGGCGTGCCGCGCTGGCGCAGCTGTTTGAGCCGGGCCGGCTGTTGCGGGTGCTGGCCCTCGGGGTTGTGATGGCCCTGGCGCTGCTGAGTTGGATTCTCGGACTGAACAGCGGCACGCCGCTGGGGGAAGGGGCGTTTATTACCAGCATGGGGGTGATACTGGTCCCGCTGATGAGTTGGTTGGTGTTGCGCGAACGGGCTGTGCCGGCGGTCTGGTTTTCCATGCCGGTGGCGGCGCTGGGGCTGGGCTTTCTGTCACTGCAGCACGGTTTTTCCATTCATCCGGGGCAGGGCTGGTTTTTCAGTTCGGCGGTGCTGTTTTCCCTGCACTACACCCTGATCGGGCGTTTTGCCAGCCGGATACCGACACTGATTCTGACTGCCAGTCAGTTGCTGATGGTCGGTCTGGTCAGTCTGCTGGCTTCGCTGTTGTTCGAAACCTGGCCGCACAGCCTGCATGGCGTCACACTGGGCTGGTTGCTGGCCAGTGCGCTGTTGGCCACCAGCTTGCGCTTTTCCTTACAGACCCGCGCGCAGGGCATGGCCGATCCCTCGCATGTGGCGGTGATTATGGTGCTCGAACCGGTGTGGGTGGCGATTGTCGGCTGGCTTTGGTATGGCGAGGTGATGTCGCTGCAGCAGCTGACCGGCTGCGGGCTGATTCTGGTGGCGATGCTGATCGCCCGTTGGCAGGGTATCCGCGGTTTGTTTTTCCGCGCCTGATGCTTTTCAGCAGACATAAAAAAGGGCGCCGTTGACGGCGCCCTTTTTACAGACAAGGTCTGAATCAGCTTAGAACTGGTTCATGGTGTTGTCTTTACCGGACGCTTTAAGTGCCGCATCACCGGAGAAGTACTCTTTGTGATCGTCACCGATATCAGAACCGGCCATGTTTTGGTGCTTAACGCAAGCGATACCCTGACGGATTTCCTGACGTTGTACGCCGGCCACATAACCGAGCATACCGGCTTCACCGAAGTACTCTTTAGCCAGGTTGTCAGTAGACAGCGCGGCAGTGTGGTAAGTCGGCAGCGTGATCAGGTGGTGGAAGATACCGGCTTCACGTGAAGCGTCAGCCTGGAAGCTCTGGATCCGGCGATCGGCTTCCTGAGCCAGCTCGGAGTCGTCGTATTCCACGCTCATCAGGTTGTCACGGTTGTAAGCGGAAACGTCTTTACCGGCTTCTGACCATGCATCGAAGACCTGCTGACGGAAGTTCAGTGTCCAGTTGAATGACGGGCTGTTGTTGTATACCAGCTTGGCATTCGGGATAACTTCGCGGATGCGGCTGACCATGCCACCGATCTGACCGATGTGCGGTTTTTCAGTTTCGATCCACAGCAGGTCAGCACCGTTTTGCAGGGCAGTGATGCAGTCGAGTACGCAGCGGTCTTCACCTGTGCCCGGTTTGAACTGGAACAGGCCGGAAGGCAGGCGTTTGGGTTTCAGCAGTTTGCCGTTGGCTTTAACGACCACGTCACCGTTGTCGATGTCGTCAGCGCCTTCAACCACGTCGCCGTCGAGGAATGCATTGTACAGGTCGCCCAGATCGCCCGGTTCGTTGGTGACCGCGATCTGTTTGGTCAGGCCTGCGCCCAGTGAGTCGGTACGGGCAACGATCACACCGTCATCAACGCCCAGTTCGAGGAAGGCGTAACGTACGGCGCGGACTTTGGCCAGGAAGTCAGCGTGCGGTACAGTCACTTTACCGTCCTGGTGACCGCATTGCTTCTCGTCAGAAACCTGGTTTTCGATCTGGATGCAGCAGGCACCGGCTTCGATCATCTGCTTGGCCAGCAGGTAAGTGGCTTCTTCGTTACCGAAACCGGCGTCGATGTCAGCGATGATCGGTACAATGTGGGTCTGGAAGTTATCGAGTTTGTTCTGGATCTCGGCTTCTTTAGCGTTGTCGCCGGCTTCACGGGCTGCGTCGAGCTCGCGGAACAGACCGCCCATTTCGCGTGCATCAGCCTGACGCAGGAAGGTGTAGAGCTCTTCGATCAGAGAAGAAACCGAGGTTTTCTCGTGCATGGACTGATCGGGCAGCGGACCGAATTCAGAACGCAGAGCCGCAACCATCCAGCCTGACAGGTAGAGGTATTTGCGGTCGGTGCTGTTGAAGTGTTTCTTGATGGAAATCATCTTCTGCTGACCGATAAAACCGTGCCAGCAACCCAGGGACTGCGTGTATTGAGAGCTGTCGGCGTCGTAGCGGGCCATGTCTTCACGCATGATTTTGGCCGTGTAGCGGGCGATATCCAGACCGGTTTTGAAGCGGTTCTGCATACGCATGCGGGCTGCGTATTCCGGGTTGATAGCGTCCCATGCGGCACCGTGCTTTTCACGGAGAGTCGCGACTGCGTCTATATCTTTTTTATAGTCAGACATAATTTGCGTCCTGTGGTTGTCAAAGCAACTGCTTTTCGTTTGAGGGTGGCCGCATTCTATGGAAGCCCGGCGTATAATAGAAATAAATAGCCGTTATTTTTGCCATTCATGGAATGAATTAAAGGCCTAAGTGATTGAAAAAGGTGATATTTGAATATGACACTGGATCATGTCGACCTGAATCTGCTGGTGTATTTAGACGTGCTTCTCAGAGAGCGGAATGTGACCCGCGCGGCAGCGTCGCTGGGCATCTCGCAGCCGGCGCTGAGCAACAGTCTCAAACGTCTGCGTGAGACCTTCGGCGACCCCTTGCTGGTGCGCACCAGTGAGGGCATGACGCCCACCGAGCGGGCGCTGGAGCTGCAACCGGTTATCCATCAGGTGCTGGCCACCATTCAGAAAGTGGTTGAGCCGGCCAGTACCTTTGACGCGGCCTCGTCCACCCGGGTGTTCCGCATCCTGACCAGTGATTACGGTGAGGCGACGCTGATCCCGCTGGTACTCAAGCGTCTCGGCGAGCAGGCACCCAATGTGGTGCTGGATATACTCACGCCCAGTGATATGAGTTTCAGCGAGGTCGAGCAGGGCCATGTGGATCTGGTTTTAAACCGCTTCGATACCATGCCTCAGGCATTTCATCAGACCACCTTATGGCGCGACAGTTTTTCCTGTTTGTTCAGCGCGGACAATCCGCTGCGGGACAAATACTCGCTGGAGGGTTATCTGGAGGCGAGCCACGTCTGGGTTAACAAAACCGGCATGGGCGCCGGTGTCGGGCTGTCACCCAAAGACACCAACCGCCTCGGCTGGGTCGATGAGGCCCTGCGGCGCATCGGCGAACAGCGCAAGATCGCGGTTTTTACGCGGCATTATCAGTCGGCGATCCAGATGGCCGGCGAAAAACGTCTGGTGGCAACCCTGCCGACGCGGGCAACCGGCCTGCAGGCCGCTAACCGGTCGGTGGTGATCCGCGAACCGCCGTTTGAAATCCCGGCATTTGAGTTCAAGATGGCCTGGAGTCCCCTGTTGCAGCACAATCCCGCGCACCAGTGGCTGCGGCGTTTGGTCAGTGATGCGGCGGCGCAAACCGCTGCCGAATCGGAGTGAGCAGCCTGCGCTGACCGGATTCTTTCCTGAGTCCGGCCGGTTATTTAGCTGGCTTTGGTGGCGGGCGGGGCGCACACTGAGTGGTCTCCTGCCTGATGCCTTTCTACGATGCTGGCCACCGATCTGTCCGCCGGTGCTTTTCCGACCGAATCCCATCTTGACGCGCTGAGCGCAGCCTTGCGCCTGCGCGGCTACGCGGTCCTCGACAATATGCTGCCGCCGGCGTTGGTCGATGCGCTGCTGGCCGACGCACGGGGCGGGCAGGCTGATTTCCGTCCTGCGGCAACCGGTCGCCGGGCGCGCAGGCGCAGTAATCCGTTTGTACGCCGTGATGCGATTGCCTGGCTGGAGCCGCAGGCTTCGGCGGCGCAGGCTGCCTATCTGGCGCTGATGGCGGCGTTGCGCAGTGGCCTGAACCGGCGTCTGCTGCTGGGTCTGTTCAGCTATGAAGCGCAGTTTTCGCACTATCCCGACGGGGCTTTTTATCGCAAGCATTACGATGCATTCCGCGGCGAGCGCAACCGCGTGCTGTCCACGGTGTTGTACCTGAATCCGGCCTGGCAGAGCGATGACGCCGGTCAGCTGCGTGTGTTTGATCCGGCCGATGACACGCTGGAGCTGTGTTGTCTGTTGCCGCACTACGGGCGTCTGGTGGTGTTCCTCAGCGAGGAATTTGCCCACGAAGTCCTGCCGACAAGGCGTTCGCGTTACAGCATTGCCGGCTGGTTCCGGCTCAACAGCGGCGCGCTGGCTGCCGTGCCTTTGTCAGTGCCGCTGTAAGCACCATTGTCAGTCGCGCAGTGCAGGGCCCGCAGCGCACCGTGGCCCGCGCGGCTGTGCTAAAATTGCCGGCTTTGCCATGACCCAAGCCTGATTCCATGTCTGATACAGCTCAAGGCCCGTTGGATGAAGTCCAGCGCCGGCGCACCTTCGCCATTATTTCTCACCCGGATGCGGGTAAAACCACGCTGACCGAAAAGTTGCTGCTGTTCGGGGGCGCGATCCAGCTGGCCGGTACCGTCAAGGGGCGCAAGGCGGCGCGGCACGCCACCTCGGACTGGATGGCCATGGAGCAGGAACGCGGCATCTCGGTCACGTCCTCGGTGATGCAGTTCCCTTACAAGGACCGTATCGTGAACCTGCTCGACACCCCCGGACACGAAGACTTCTCGGAAGATACCTACCGGACTCTGACCGCCGTGGATTCGGCGCTGATGGTGATCGACGTGGCCAAGGGTGTGGAGCCGCGCACGGAAAAACTCATGGAGGTCTGCCGGATGCGTACCACGCCGGTGATGACCTTTATCAACAAGCTGGACCGCGAAGGACGGGATCCGATTGAGCTGATGGATGAGGTCGAGCGCATGCTTGATATCCGTTGCGCACCGGTGACCTGGCCGATCGGTATGGGCAAGGGCTTTAAAGGCGTTTACCACCTGTACCGCGATACGGTGCATTTTTACTCACCGACCCACGGCGGCAAAATTCAGCAGGGTGAGGTGGTCGAAGGTATCGACAATCCCAAGCTCGATGAGATCCTCGGTGCACAGGCGGCCGATCTTCGTGAAGAGCTTGAGTTGGTACAGGGCGCCAGCAACGAGTTTGACAAGCAAGCCTATCTGGCCGGTGAGCTGACGCCGGTGTTTTTCGGCTCGGCGATTAATAACTTCGGCGTTGCCGAGTTGCTTGATGATTTTGTCGAAAACGCCCCGGCACCGCAGCCGCGTGCGACCACCACCCGTGAGGTGGAACCGGACGAAGCGGCCTTCAGCGGGTTTGTATTTAAGATTCAGGCCAATATGGACCCGCAGCACCGCGACCGCATTGCCTTCCTGCGGATTTGCTCCGGGCACTATGAAAAGGGCATGAAAGCTCGTCATGTGCGTATCGGTAAGGATGTGAAGTTCAGCGATGCGGTGACCTTTCTCGCCTCCGACCGCGGCCATGTGGACAAGGCCTATGCCGGCGATATTATCGGTTTACACAACCATGGCACCATCCGTATCGGCGACACCTTCACCGCCAAAGAGCCGTTGATTTTCACCGGCATTCCCAACTTTGCCCCGGAACTGTTCCGGCGTGCGGTGCTGAAAGATCCGCTCAAGATGAAACAGCTGCAAAAAGGTCTGATGCAGCTTTGTGAAGAGGGCGCCACGCAGTTGTTCCGTCCGCAGACCAGCAATGATCTGATTCTCGGCGCGGTCGGTGTGCTGCAGTTTGAAGTGGTTGCCCAGCGTCTCAAGGATGAATACAACGTGGAGTGCCAGTTCGAAGTCTCCAATACACAGCAGGCCCGTTGGGTTTATTGTGAGGACGAGAAAATGCTGCGTGATTTCCGCAACAAGCTGGCGCCGAATCTGGCGCTCGATCATGCCGACGAACTGGTCTATCTGGCGCCGACCCGGGTGAATCTGCAGATGACGCAGGAACGCTGGCCGGATGTGGAATTCCGCGCCACCCGCGAGCAAGTGTTCAACTAAGCCTCCCGCGACGCCGGCGGGCTCTGCCGCCGGTGTCGTCTTTTCTCCCCGCGCTGCGCGTTTCGCCGGCCTCCCGCCGGCTTATCCGGCAGCCGCTTCAAACCCGCTATTTTAACGCTGTTGCAGTCGATGGAACGGCTTTTGCTCAGGTGACCTTGTTTGTTCGTTATCTGAAGGCCCGAATATGCAAAAACGCGCGTTGGCAACGGCTGTCATGGCTGCGACGGTGATGCCGCTGAGCTGGCAATCTGCCCAGGCTCAGGAAGTCTTTGAGGAAGCCGATTATCTTGCGATCCACGTTGAGGCGGAAGAATTCAGTGAGAACCGCGCGGTTGCCGCCGGCTTTCAGTGGTATCTGTTTGATCAGGATAATTCGCCTGAGGTGCCGCCCGATGACGACGAGGTCGATTACCTGAGCGCCAGTGGCGAGGCGTTTATGGAGCTGTTACCGGACCGCCGTAAAAATGGCGATGAGCGCGATCTGGAGCGTGCCGACGAGAACGGTGTGGTCGGTGGCCTGTGGCTGACACAGGGCAGCGGGCCGACCCTGACCTATGCGGTGAACTTCCCGGAGCCGGGACGCTATGTGGTGCACGCACGTACCACCGGCCACGGCACTGAGGACAATTCTGTCTTCGTCGGCATCGATGGCAACTACGAAAATGCAGGCCCGATCCAGGTCTGTATTCCGCTGGCCGAGAAAGGCAGCTGGGTCTGGCGCTACCAACAGCGCACCGCCGATGCCCATTGCGGCGACACCGATATGCCGGCGGTTGTCGATGTGGACGCTGCCGGGGTGCACAACGTGCAGATTTCCGCCCGTGAAGACGGCGTTGAATTCGACAGTTTCTTTCTGATCAAAGACAAAAGTGAAGATACCAGGATCTGTTCGCCGTCGGCAGAGACCGATATCAGTTGTCGCAACGGTTCCTTCAGCTTTCCCGATGAGTTTGTCGATTTCGCCGTGACTTCGGCCGCCGCCGATGTGCATGCTCAGGCCGGTGACACTCTGAGCGTCAACTACACGGTAACAAATCATGATCTGCGCGATGCCTCAGCCGGCGTGGTGCTGGAAATCAGTTTGCCGGAAGGTGTCAGTCTTGTAGATGATGCGGAAGGGCAGTGCAGCGCGGCCGGCAACCTGGTCAGCTGCGATCTTGGCTATATGGCGGCCAAGGCAAGCCAGGACATCGCGCCGGGCTTTCGCTTCGATACGGTCGGCTCAGCGGTGCTGAGCGCCACGGTCAGCAGCAACAAGACCGATCAGGACCCGTCCAATAACAGCGACACCCTGGAACTGACCGTCAGTGCTGCCGGTCCTGATGTGGATCTGGCGCTGAGCATGGCCAGCGACAAAAACACCCTGGCCGTCGGCGATACTGCAACCCTGACGCTGCGTGTCAGCAATCAGGGCAGTGCAAGCGCCGAAGATGTGGTCGTGTCAGGGACACTACCTGCCGGTCTCAGTGCGCAGGGCAACAGCTGTACGGTCAGCGGGCAACGCTTTGAATGTTCGCCCGGGACCCTGGCCGGCGGCGCCAGTGCGCTGATTACCCTGAATGTGGATTTTTCTGCGGCCGGTGAACACGAGCTGAGTGCGTCAGTCAGTGCGGCCTACGACTATGATGCCGGCAATGACAGTGATGAGCTGTCGGTCTATGCCAGCAGCGGTGTGCTGTTTGAAGAACAGGATGGCCTGCTGGTAGCCGAAGCCGAGCAGTTTGCTGTGCATAGCCCGGCCGACGCCAACAGTGGTTGGTTTCTTCACGAAGACGGGGACGTGCTTGCGCTGATTAGCCGCGACCTCGATGATGAAAACGCCAGCGCCTTGCCGGCCGAAGCCGCGTTGACTTATCGCGTGTTCTTTAACACACCGGGTCAGTACTACGTCGGCGTCAGAGCATCCACGGCCGTGTCGGCCGCTGTCTCGGTGGCGCTGGACGGCGATGCGCTTAACGGCGGCTTGCTGGCCTTTTGCGCCGAAGAAGACGCCTGGCAATGGTCAGGTGCAGGCGCTGACGGGCAGTGTGAACTGAGTGAGACTCTTGAGCTGACGGTCGCCGAAGCCGGTGAGCACCGTATTACCATCGCCACCGCTTATGGCGGGCTGGCGCTGGACAAGTTCATGATCAGCGCCGCTGAGGTGACCACGGCCGATGGCGCAGGTCTTGATGCAACCGTCTACAGCGATAAAGCGGTGGATCTGAGTCTGACTTCTGAAACTTCAAGTCTGGATATGGTCAGCAACGAGGTCAGTGAGCTGGCGGTGACTGTGACGAATCTGACAACGGCTTATGCGGCCACGGATATCCGTATCCTGGTCAGTGGTTTGCCGGGCATCAGCGAGGTCACCGGCGATCAGAGCCGCTGTGATCTGCTGGTCAGCGACAGTGTCGGCCAATGCAGTCTTGGCACGCTGGCACCGGGTGAGAGCCGTGATGTGATTGTGCCGCTGAAAACCGCGCTTGCCGGTGAGGCGGATATTTCCCTCACGCTCAGCGCCGCGCAGGACGATGAAATGCAGGCCAATAACGCCCTGGCTCTGGGCGTGGATGTGGCGCCGGGTGAGTCAGCCGGTGCCGCTGCGGGGCAAAGCTCCGGCGGGGCTGTGGGCTGGTGGTGGTTGTTGTGCGCCGGCCTGTGGGCGGCGGCACGCCGCACTGTGCGCAAGCAGTAACAATACAAGCCGGGAACGACCGCGGGCAAAGGAATGCCCGTGCCGCCCGGTTTGCGTCAGACGCAGGTTTTCGCGTCTGCGAAAGGAGGAGACAAGGCAGTGTATACTTTTGTATCCTCGATCAGGCAGCAACAGGGACGTGACATGCCGTGTGTTTGCATCCGTGTATTTCCTTGTTGCTGAGTCCGCCCTCCCGGGGCGTTCCGCTGTGTGACCGCGTTAAGCCGGTCACGGACCTGACACAAGGATTCAAATGATGAAACTGCATGTTGTGCCCGCAGATCAAAAACAAGCCCGGGTAAGGCAGCCGGATACCGGCCGCTATCACTACTGTACGGCCCGCGACGGCAGGCTCGATGAGGTGTTCGCCTTGCGCTACCGGGCGTACTTTGAGCAGGGATACATCGGCGAAAACCCGCGCCGGCGTTTCTTTGATGATTTCGATTACGAGCCGAACTGCCGTTCTTTTCTGACCTATTTCGGCGAGCAGCCAGTCGGCTCGATCCGTACGTGTTTGTGGACGCCGCAACAGCGCCTGGATATTCCGGCCATGGAGATCTTTGATGAAGAGATCCGCCGCGAGGTCGGCTACGGGCAGCGCATTATGGAGACCAACAAATTCGTTGTGTCACCGGAGTTTCAGCGACGTGGCGGGATTGCCGCGCGTTTTTCCATTTACCGCAGTGCACTGGATGTGGTGCATGAAGAGCAGGTTGAGGTGGTGGTGATTGCCGTGCGTGAAGAGCATATCGACTTTTACCGGCTGCTGGGCTTTAAACAAATCTCCGATTTGCGCAGCTATCCGCATTTGAATTTCAATACGGCGCTGCTGGCCTGCTATGATCTTGACTTTATGTCCGACTTTATCATCGGGCGAACCAATGCTCTGCGCATAGACAGGGCGGGCTGACAACTCATGTTGATTTTCGTCGCTACCGCGCTGTTTGATTTTGCCGTCGGCCTGTTTGCTATTTACAAACGCAACAACCCGGCGACGCTGGCGTTGATGCTGCTGACCTTCAGTCTCGGGCTTTGGCAGATCGAGTTGTTTCTGCTCAGCGCGATCCGTGACGACGGACTGATCGACACCTTTTTCCATATCACCCGCGCGGGGATGTTTTTCACCCCCGCGTTTATGTCGCTGCTGGCCTGGCAGATCTGCGGCGCCGGCTCACGGCGCTTCAAAAATCTGGTGCTGATCCCCGGCTTTACCCTGTCGGCGGCGCTGAGCCTGTCCAATATTTTTCTTTTCCCGTCCACGCTGGTCCATAGTGAGGGAGGCTGGCTGCCGAAGATCGATGCCGTCTACTATGTGTTTGCCTGCACCTTTGTCTACACACTGACCGCATCGCTGCGGCTGGCCTTTGTCAGCCACAAGCGTGTCCCTCAGCGCGAGAAGCGGCGCATCAAATGGCTGCTGATCTCGTTGTTGCTGATCCTCTCGCTGGGCGTGCTGGCGCTGGTGCTGGTCGGTGGCGGGGATGCCTATCTGTCAAAACTGGTCGGCGCGGTGTCCAATGGCATTTTCGTCGGCGTCCTGTTGTACGCGACCATTAACCATCACCTGACCGACGTCAGCTCGGCGTTCAGCTCGCTGCTGGCGCGTTTTGCCGTGACCGCCGTATTGGTGGTGGCATTTCTCGCTTTCTCCGAATATATCCGGGACGTACTGCCGTCGCCGACCAATTTGCTGATCCCGGCGCTGGTGATGGCAGCGGTGCTGGAAATCTATCCGCGCCTGCTGCGTGCGGTTCTGCCCGGCACGCGTCGCTTGCTGGTCAACGGTGGCTATGACGTGGATCTGACCCGCAAGGAAATCCAGCTGGCCTTGAAGCGTTGTGTCAGTACCGACGATCTGCTGGAGGTGCTCAGACATCTGCTTTGCGACACCATGCACGCCAGTGCTTTTGAGGTGGGGCTGGTCTGCCAGGGCAGCGGCGGTAATCAGAGCGGCGTGAGTATCAGTTGTCTGCAATCGGGCGACGGTCTGGCCGATTCGCCGCAGGACGAAACACTCGCGCAACTGCGCCAGACCCGCGGTAGCTTTGTCATGTTCGATGAAGCGACCGACGATCTGCGGCGTATTATGGCGCGCCGCGAAGCGATCGCCTGCCTGCCATTGATTCACAACGAAAGCCTGATCGGCATCGTGCTGATCGGCAGGCTCAAATCCTACCAGCAGAATTACTTCCGTCAGGATGATATCCGTATGCTGGAATGGCTGGCCCGCGAGTTACCGCCGACACTCTCGCGTACGGTGCTGCACACAGCGCTCAAGAGCAATCTGGACAAGGCCGAGAAGACAATGTCGATGATTGAGCTGATGAATCAGTACCATCACGATATCAAAGCGCCGCTGTCGATTATCGACGGGGTTGTCTCGAACAATCTCTATGACAAGGAAAAACAGCACCGGATTATTCTCGAGCAGGTGCATCGCGGCACCGAGCTGATTTCCATGATGAGTGCGGTGTTGCGCGGGCAACGCGAACGTCAGACCGAACCGGTTAATCTGGAGCAGATTATCCGTAACTGTGTGATGTTGTTCGAGCGCGAGATCAGCCATTCGGAACTGGATTTTGCCCCCATGTCCGATGTGGTCGGCGATCCGAATGATCTGAAGATTCTGTTTATCAATCTGATCAAAAACGCAGTAGAGGCCAAATGCGCCGGGCAGGAGCTTAAGCTCACGGTCAGCGGTGGCGAGACCGGTGAACAGGTCTGGGTGCGTGTCTGTGACAATGGCTGCGGTTTTTCTGAAGAGCGGCTCAGCGCGATCTGGAGCGGACAGCAGATCAGCAGCAAACCCAAGGGCAGCGGTGTCGGGCTGCGTGCGATCAAGCGAATCGTCGACGAGCACGGCGGGGCGATCAACGTGCGCAGCCGTGAAGGCGAGGGGGCGTGTTTTGAACTAAGTTTCCCGATGCGGATTCAGTTCAATGAGCGTGTCCCGGAAAACATCAACCTTCAGGGGTTTGAGTAAGAACTTATTAAAACCGGCGCGGAAATACGCGTCCGGATCGAGCGGGTCGATATTTGACAGGCCGATCAGCGGCACGCGCTTGCCGTTTTCGCCGGAGGCGCGGATTTCCTGTGCAGCCTGCATGCCGTCCATCATCGGCATATGCAGGTCCATCAGCACCAGGTCGTAGCTGCCTTCGCGGAACTTCTGCACCGCTTCAATTCCGTTATCGGCGACATCGGTGGTGCAGCCCAGTTCGGCCAGGATATGGCTGGCGATATCCTGATGAATCTCCTCATCCTCAACCAGCAACACATGGCAGCTTTCTTCGCCGCTGAAAACAATACCCTGATTATTTTGCAGCGCAGCATCCATCGGTGTGTCCGGCGTTTGCAGTACGGAAAACTCATCGACCTTGCGGTTGAGCTCATCCAGCAGGCTGTTAATCTCCGGTGCCGCGGTGCTCAGTACGTCCAGATGTTCCGCCGGAATTTCGGGGATATCCAGACCTTGCTCGCGGCACAGGGCATAGGCGCGCAGCAGGGTCGGCGTGTACATGGCGAGACTTTTGGCATTGATCTCAATGCAGAAAAATTCGGTCCGCATGTCGTGTACGAGACGGCGGTATTGACGGTGGAATTCTTCGGCAGGGCCGTCTGATTGGCTCATCGCGTACTACTCCTGATGCGCGCATTGTGTTCATGCAAGGCGGGGGGCCGGACTGTGTATCGGCTTATTGTGCCCTAACAAAAATGCAAAGTAACCTCTGCCGGCGCGCAGAGCTGAGCCGGCCGGTCCCGCCGGACCGGAATTTGCCCGTGCCGGCCCGCTACAGGCGGGCGCCGCGTATTGCGGGCTGACACGCGCATAAAGACAATTCCGCAATAGCGCTCCAACAGACTGAAAAACAATAATTTTAGTGCGTGGTTTTTATGTCGGCTAAGCGCCCGCAGCCGCGTCCGGACGGCCTTGCGCCTGCAACGGGCGGCAGATTTGCGTCGGCGCATTATTCGCAGACTTAAGTGCAGTTTTGTGCGTGAATTCTATAATCTGATGTGAACTGCACGGCACAATAGCCGGCGTATGCAAACAGACGAGAAAAAGTGAAGACACGCGTGCAGCTTGCTTTGTACCGGTTTGTTAAAAATTGTCCCGGGGTGCTGGTCTGATGGCCGGCTATGTCGCCCACGGTGAGGGGCCGGATCCGGCGGAGCAGATGTTGGCGCTCAAAGACGCGGACCTGGTTTACCGCGCCTGTAGCGAGGCCTTCGCGCGCGCGCTGGGTTTCCGCTCCCCGCATGAGATCGTCGGCCGCACGGATAAGGATCTGTTTCCGGCCGATGAGGCATTGCAACGTCTGCGCGCCGATTCCCGCACGATTCTCGAAGGCAAGTCTTCTGTCGCGCCGGTGGTCTCGCCCGTAAAAGAAAAGACACCACAGGACAAACCGCGTCTGCTGCTGCGCAAGCCGGTGCTCGACGCCGATAACCGGGTCAGCGGTATTGAGCTGCGCATTATTCATTCGCCGGTGGCCAAAAGTGCCGGCTCTGCGCTGGCGCCCGGCGCATTCAATATGGATACGCTGACCATGCGTGCCGATGATGTGTCGGTGCGGCGCAAACCCACCGGGGCCGATTTTGCCCGCCTGATCGAGGCCATGCCGCACGGCGTGGTGATTATCCGCGGGGCGCGTCTGGTTTATGCCAACCGTGAAGCGGCCACCATGCTCGGTTACCCTTCGCCGGTGGCCTTGCTGCGTACCGGTGTGGTCACGTCCATCCTGCGTATCGACGAATGGTTGAAGTCGCGCAAGGGGCAGTTGCCGGTGGCCCGGGGCATGGCCGGCCTGGCCGAACGTTTCGAGCTGCAGGGCATCGCCAAAGACGGCACCACGCTGGCCTTGCATGCGCGTGCGCGCGAAGTGGACTGGCTGAACGAAAAAGCCATTCAGATCAGTTTTGCCGATTATACCGAAGACCTGCTGGCCGAGGAGATGCTGGCGCAGAGCGAGCTGCGTTACCGCAACTACGCGCGCGCCGGCGGGGATTTCTTTTTTGACACCGACGAGCGGCTGCAGCTCAGCTATGTGTCGGATGCCATGCAAGCGGTGTTCGGCCTCAGTGAGCGCGAGCTGGCCTCACTTACGCTGCATGAAATCGCCCGCCGCAGTCAGGCGCTTTACAGCGACGAGCAGTACTGGTCTGACCAGATGGATCGCTTGCTGCACCGTCAGCCGTTCAGCGATTTTGATTTCCGCTGGCCGCTGGGTGAGAACCTGGAGCACGTAATCCGCATCAGCGCCGTGCCGGTGTTCGATCAGGCCGGGCGTTTTACCGGCTATCAGGGCAGCGGGCGCGAGATTACCCATCGCCACCGGCATGCGGCGCTGGCCGAGTTTCACGCCTCCCACGATCCCCTGACCGGTTTGTTTAACCGGCGTCGCTTCGAAGAGTCCGTGCGGGTTGCATTGACCACGGCGCGCACCGGTGAGGAAACACACGCGCTGTGTTTTATGGATCTGGACAGCTTCAAAATCGTCAACGACACCTGCGGACACCATGCCGGTGATGAGCTGTTGCGCCAGTTGGCCGAGCTGTTTAACCGGCATGTGCGCAAAAGCGATGTGCTGGGCCGCATCGGCGGCGATGAGTTCGCTATCCTGTTATACAACTGCGGCACGGAAGAGGCGGTCAGGCTGGCCAATCAGCTGCGCAGCGAAGTCGAGAATTTCGAGTTTTTCTGGGAACAGCAGCGCTTTAAGGTCGGCATTAGTGTCGGGGCTGCATTAATTGACCGGCGCTGGGACAATGTCGGCAGTTTGTTCCGGGCTGCCGATTCGGCCTGTTATCTGGCCAAGGACCGCGGCCGCAACCGGGTCGTGGTCTATACCGAAAGCAAAACCCACGAGCGTGTCCGCGAAGGCGAGACGCACTGGGTCGATCAGATCAACCGCGCGATTGCCGAAGAACGCATTACCATCAGCCAGCAGCCGATCCGCTCACTGAAAAAGCAGGGCCGGCGCAGCGTCGAGATTCTGATGCGCCTGCGTACCCGCGCCGGCGCGATTATCAATCCCAAGGCCTTTCTGCCGGCCGCCGAACGCTATGGCCTGGCGACCCGGCTGGACCTGACGGTGATCGATGCGACCTTGCAGTGGTTGGCGGCGAAACCGGATATGGCCGCGCGGGAGCTCGACCTGATCAGTATCAATCTGACCGGGCCGAGTATTTCCAGCGAAGATTTCACCGGTGTGCTCCTGGGTAAAATCAACGGCAGCGGTATTCCGGCACGCAAGTTCTGTTTCGAGCTGACCGAAACAGCCGTGGTGGCCAATCTCACGGCCGCCAAGCGCTTTATTCACGCCATGGTGCAGGCCGGCTGTCGTATCACCATCGACAACTTCGGCAGCGGCCTGTCGTCTTTTGCCTATATCCGTGATCTGCCGGTGCATTTTCTGAAAATCGACGGCATGTTTATCCGCGATATTCTGGAAGACCCGGTTGACCGGGCGATGGTCAAAGCGATCAACGATATAGGTCAGACCACCGGCCGGCGCACGATTGCCAGCTTTGTCGAAAATGCCCATCTGCTCGAGGCCCTGGAAGCGCTCGGCGTCGATTATGTGCAGGGCTACCATATCGGCGAGCCGCAGCTGGTGTATCAGTCCGCCGGCAGGGGCGCGTAAATATCGTAGCGCGTGTGGGTGGCGCGCACCTCGCCGGTCAGGCGTTGTGTGCTGAGCGGTGCGGCGTGCACGGGGCGTTTGACCACCACCCGCCTGGCGGCTTTTTGCAGGGCGGCTTGCAGTAGCGCCTCACCGCTGGTGTCCGGTCCGGCCAGTGCGTGCAGGAGTTGCATATCTTTCTTTACCGCCGCGCTTTTGCGCCTTTCCGGAAACATCGGATCCAGATAAATCACATCCGCCGCAGTCCCGGTCCGGGCTTGCAGATAGGCCACAGAATCGGTGTTGATAACCGTGATTCGCTCGGCCGTAGCGGCGAACTGGCTGTCCTGTGCGGCATCTTGCAGGGCTTCTTTGACCATCAGACAAAGCAGCGGTGATTGTTCCAGCAGGGTGATTCTGGCGCCGAATCCGGCCAGCACGAAGGCGTCGCGCGCATAGCCGCCGTTGGCGTCGATAATATGCAAGCCCGGTGATTTGTTAAGCCCCACAGCGCGGCACAGATGCTGATTGATGCCGCCGCCGAAGCGTTGCCGGTGGGCATTGCGTCCGGCATGAAACGTCACCGATACGGGCGCGGCATCGGCGCGGTTTTCGCGCACCTGAATACGTCCGTCACGGACCATCACCAGAATACCGCCCTCAGCTTCCTGCGGCGCGGACGGCAATAGCCCTGTGCCCAGTTGCGCGGCGACTGCTTGCGCCAGCGGAAGATCGTCGGCGGCCTCAGCGAAGACGTGCAGTGATGGCGGGTTTTGCTGCAAAATAGTCACTTGTCCCTGGAAAAGTCCGCAGTCTAGCCCATGTCAGAGCAATCCGGAATGTCACGGCGTCGCCTTCTGGTGCGCGTGATGCGTTATTTCTTTCTGATTTTTTTTCTGGCCTTTGCCTGGCTGGGGCTGCGCTTTGTGTTCTCCGGTGGCGGCCAGCCACGGAGCTTGCCGACGCAGCGGGTGCCGCTCACTGACGTGGCGCCCGGTGAACACAAAATTATCGACTGGCAGGGGCGTCCGGTGTTGATTCTGAACCGCACGCCGGCCATGCAGGCGGCTCTGCAGGCGCAGGACCCGGCGCTGCTGCGTGATCCGCTGGGCGAGGATTCCGAACAGCCGTCGGTGATGCTGCAACCGTGGCGTTCACGTGACCGGCAGTGGTTGGTGGTCTTGTCGGTGGGTACGGATCTGGGCTGCCCGGTGCAGCCGGCGGCGCAGGCTGCGCTGCCGCCGGGGCTGAGTGGCGGGCTGCGCGACACCTGTCGTGGTTCGTTCTATGATTTGGCCGGGCGGGTGCTGCGTGATCAGCAGGCCGGGCGCAATCTGCCGGTGCCGGATTACCGCATCGACGGCGAGGTGCTGGTCCTGGGCGCGCAATAGCGCGCTTATCAGTAATGCGGCGGTGGCGGTTCCTTGCGGATATCGCCGACGGCGCCCTGATCAAGACCGGCCAGTCGCCGGTTGAGTTCGATATTGACCAGTTCCAGGCGTTCGATACGCTGTTGCTGGCTGATGATCGTGTCGTTGAGCTCGGAGAGGGTGTGTTCCATGTCCATCAGCTTGATCTCCAGATCGATTACGCGCTGCTCGTCCATCAGGCGCTCCCTTTGAGATTAATCGCATCCGGCGTGCCGCCCTTGCAGAAGTGGCTGATATGCCCGGCGACGATCTGCACAATGCGCTGACGCGCTTCGCGGCTGGCCCAGGCGCTGTGCGGTGTGACGATCAGATTGGGGATGTCGTCGCTGAGCAGCGGATTGCCGTTGCGTGGCGGCTCCTCGCTCAACACATCCACGCCGGCACCGCCGATGACGCCGTCGCGCAAGGCCGCGGCCAGCGCGGTTTCGTCGACGATGCCGCCGCGGGCGCAGTTAATCAGCAGTGCGTGATCGGGCAGCAGTTGTAATTCCGCGGCGCCGATCAGATTGCGGCTGTGCTCATTGAGCGGCAGATGCAGGCTCAGCACATCACAGCGCGGCAGCATGTCCTGCAGCAGCAGACGTCCCTCGCGTACGCTGTCGGCACCGGGGCGTTCGCTGATCAGAACCTGCATGCCGAAGGCCTTGGCTAATCCGGCCACCGCGCGGCCCAGCTCCCCGTAGCCGACTATGCCCAGGGTTTTGCCCTGCAGTTCCATAATCGGGTAGTCCATCAGGCAGAAGGCCTTGCTGCGCGCCCAGTCACCGCGCGCGACGGCGGCGCTGTATTGCGGCAGCTTGGTGGCCAGGCTGAGCATCAGTGCAAACACGTGCTGGCTGACCGCGGCGGTGCCGTAAGCGGTGCAGTTGCACACTGCAATACCGGCCTCGTCGGCGGCCTGCAGGTCGACGTTATTGACCCCGGTGGCGGGCACGCAGATCAGTTTCAGTGCGTCGGCAGCGGCCAGGACATCGCGGTCAAGCGGGGCCTTGTTGGCAACCACAATATCGGCACCGGCGATACGTTCGGCGACCTCGTCTTTTCCGGCGGACGGGTAGAGGGTCCAGTCGTTGCCGTCACCGGTCAGTGGCGTCAGGTCGACGTCATCTCCCAGCGACAGGCTATCGAGAAATACAGCTTTCATCATTATTTGGGAATAATCCGGTGTTTGCGGCCAAAGTCACGCAAGATGATAAACAACCACGGCCATAAAACCAGTGGAAACAGCGCCGGCAGAAAATGCGGCCACAGTGATTCGGGTAAGTGCCCGCTCATGCCGTTGATCCAGAAAATCAGGAAATGCCGGATCATCAGCAGCAGGCTGACGAACAGCGCCTGTTGCAGCAGGGTTGTGCTGAGCAGCTGGCGGTGCATATGCGAGGTGATATAGACAATAATGACAAAGGTCAGCGCGTTCTGCCCCAGCGGTGAGCCGAGCAGGACATCAAGCAGCAGGCCGCTCACCCAGGCGGTGCCGACACTGACCGTACGCGGCAGCATCATGCTCCAGAAAATCACCACCATACCGACCCAGTCCGGGCGCAGTGGTGTCAGCCAGACCGGCAGCGGAATAATCGCCAGCATCATGGCCAGAATCAGGGTCAGCGGAATGACCCAGACGTTGTTGAGGCGGATCGACTCGGGCACGCCGGCTTACCGCAGGGTGGGCAGCGGAGAGGGCGTCATCAGACTGGCCACGGCGCCGAGCAGCGGCCAGTGGCTGTCGGTGGTTTCCGAGAGCGTCTCGTTGTAAGCGGGTTTGCTGCTGTCACGCTCTTCCTGCCAGACCAGCAGGATCTCGTGGCTGCGGTCCAGACCGGCGGCCGGCTCAGCATAGACAGTGGCAAAGGCCTTGCCCGGCGGGCGGTGGACTTCTGTGACCAGACCGACCGGCAAATCCACCGGGAAGCGCCCGCCGAGTCCGGAGGAGACCAGCAGGTCGCCGACTTCGATATCGCCGTTGCCGGGAATGTAGTTGAGTTTGATCCGGTCCGGCCGGCCCATGCCGGTGGCGATGGTGCGCAGACCGTTGCGTACGACCCTGACCGGAATCGAATGGCTGGGGTCGGAGATCAGCAGCGCGGTAGAGGAATGGCTCGAGACCTGGGTGATCTGGCCCATAATGCCGCTTGCGTCTATGACCGGCTGGCCGAGGTACACATCATCGCTGCGGCCTTTGTTAATCAGAATATTCTGCCGGAACGGGTCCAGATCCACGGCCAGCATTTCGGCCACCAGCACGCGCTGCTCGAGGCGCTGCGCGGAGCTGAGCAACTTGTGCAGACGGTCGTTTTCCGCCTCCAGCAAAGCCAGTTTCTGCAGGCGCGCCTGATAGATCAGCTGGGCGTCGCGCAGGCGGCGGTTTTCTTCAATCAGGTGCGTACGGCTGGCCAGCGCCTCGTGCAGACTGTCGAAGGCCGCCACCGGCAGGCTCACCACGAACTGAACCGGGTAGAGCATCTCGCTCATCACGCTGCGCAGGGTCAGCAGCGCGCGGTTTTGGGTTTCCATGCTCATCAGCATCACCGACAGCACGCTGAACACGATCAGTCGCAGCGTCAGTGTCGGTGATTGCTGGAAAATGGGTTTCATAGTGCCGCGTATCGTCAGGGCTGCTTAGTCGAGCGGGAAATGATCGCGTCCGCGCTCATCGATCAGTTCGAGAATGCGTCCGCCGCCGCGGGTAACGCAGGTCAGCGGATCTTCGGCGATCAGCACCGGCAGGCCGGTCTCTTCCATAATGAGGCGGTCCATATCACGCAGCAGCGCGCCGCCGCCGGTCAGCATAATGCCGCGCTCGGCCACATCAGCGCCAAGCTCGGGCGGGGTCTGTTCGAGGGCTTTTTTAACCGCCGCGACTATACCGTACAGCGGTTCCTGCAGCGCTTCGAGGACTTCGTTGCTGTTGACTGTAAATGAGCGCGGCACGCCTTCGGACAGATTGCGGCCTTTGACTTCCATCTCCAGCAGTTCTTTGCCGGGGTAGGCCGAGCCGATTTCGTGCTTGATCCGTTCGGCTGTGGCCTCGCCGATCAGCGCACCGAAGTTACGCCGCACGTAGTTGATAATCGCTTCGTCAAAACGGTCACCGCCGATACGTACCGAGGCGGAATAGACAATACCGTCGAGCGACAGCACGGCTACTTCCGAGGTTCCGCCGCCGATATCCAATACCATGGAACCACGCGGTTCATCGACCGGCATGCCGGCGCCGACCGCAGCGGCCATGGGCTCATCGACCAGATACACCTGACGGGCTCCGGCACCGATGGCCGATTCGCGGATCGCACGGCGTTCGACCTGGGTCGCGCCGCAGGGCACGCACACAAGAACGCGCGGGCTGGGGCGGAAAAAACGCGCGTCATGCACTTTTTTGATGAAGTGCTGGAGCATTTTTTCGGTGATGTTGAAGTCGGCGATAACACCGTCGCGCATGGGGCGCACGGCCTGAATATGTTGCGGTGTCCGGCCGACCATGCGTTTGGCTTCGAGGCCGTAGGCTTCGATGCGGCGTGAGCCGTTATGACCCGGGTCTGTGCGGATGGCCACGGCAGAGGGCTCATTCAGCACGATACCGCGTCCGCGCACATAGATCAGCGTGTTGGCGGTGCCCAGGTCGATCGAAAGGTCAGTAGAGAACAGGCCTCGGAGACGTTTGAGAAGCATAATTTAAGTCAGTCGCTTTAGTTTGATTCGGGTAGGGAGGGCGAATAGCGCGCGATTCTAGCACCCGCTTACCCACGGTAAAACATCAATTGAGGATAACAAGTTTTGCGCCAGTCAGCGGTCCCGCGCCGCAGAAAGATCAATTGCCTGCGCTACAAAGCTGTAGTGCGATCGCCGCCGGGCTGAGTATTCGGGCGAGATTTGGTTATACTTGTCGGGTTCCCGCAAAGGATTGTTACTATTTTTTCCGTGGGCAGCGCGCCCCGCAAACGAGTTTCACCATGACCCTAGGAATAGATGACGTCAAGGCAATCGCCCATTTGGCGCGGATTGCTATTGATGAAGAAACACTCCCGACTCACGTCAAAAATCTGTCGAGCGTGCTGGCGCTGGCTGATCAGCTCAAAGCCACTGATACCGATGGCGTGGAGCCGATGGCGCACCCGCTTGATGCCGTTCAGCGTCTGCGTGACGACGTGGTCACCGAATCGGACCAGCGTGAGAAGTTCCAGTCGATCGCGCCGGCCGTTCAGGACGGTCTGTATCTCGTCCCCAAAGTGGTTGAATGAACCGCTGGTGACATACCTGTATTTCCGGTCCAGCCGGACAAGCCAAGGCAGATAGAATGCACGACAAAACTCTGGCCGAACTCAGCCGTCTGCTGGCTGAGGGCAGCACGACCAGTGTCGAACTGACACGTCATTTTCTCGATCGGATCGCCGCTCACAATGACAGCCTCAATGCGCTGATTACCGTGACCGCCGACAGCGCGCTGGCCGCCGCCGAAGCGGCCGATGCGCAGCGTGCCGCAGGCAACGCGGGGCCGCTGTGCGGTGTCCCGTTTGTCCATAAAGACATCTTCTGCACCGACGGCGTACGCACCAGCTGCGCCTCGAAGATGCTCGACAACTTTATTGCTCCCTATGACGCGACCGTCGTCAGCAAGCTCAGCGAGGCCGGCATGGTCTGTCTGGGCAAAGCGAATATGGACGAGTTCGCCATGGGCTCATCCAATGAAAGCAGCTACTACGGTGCGGTGAAAAACCCCTGGAATCCCGACTGCGTGCCGGGCGGTTCCTCCGGCGGCAGTGCCGCACTGGTGGCGGCCGGGCTGGCCCCGGCGGCAACCGGTACCGACACCGGCGGCTCGATTCGTCAGCCGTCGGCTTTCTGCGGCATCACCGGTATCAAACCCACCTACGGGCGGGTGTCACGCTACGGCATGATCGCCTTTGCCTCGTCGTTGGATCAGGGCGGACCGATGGCACGCAGCGCCGAAGACTGTGCCTTGCTGTTGCAGGCCATGGCCGGTTTTGATGAGCGCGATTCAACCAGTGTTGAGCGTCCGGTCGAGGACTACAGCGCCAGCCTCGGTGACAGCATCGAAGGACTGCGTATCGGGCTGCCGGAAGAGTACTTTGGCGAGGGGCTGGACCCGGCCGTGGCCGAGACTGTCCGCGCTGCCGTGGCGGAGCTGGAAAAGCTCGGTGCGGTGGTGAAGAAAATCTCCCTGCCCAAACAAGCGCTGGGTATTCCGGCTTACTATATTGTTGCGCCGGCTGAGGCGTCATCGAATCTGTCGCGTTTTGACGGCGTGCGCTTTGGTCATCGCTGCGATGCGCCGGCCGATCTCGAGGACCTTTACAAGCGTTCGCGGGCCGAAGGTTTCGGCGAGGAAGTGCAACGCCGGATTATGGTCGGTGCCTATGTGCTGTCGGCGGGCTATTACGATGCCTATTATCTGAAGGCCCAGAAAATCCGCCGACTGATCCGTGACGAGTTTCTGGAAGCCTTTAATGAGGTCGATGTGATTGCCGGACCGACCACGCCGACCACGGCCTTTGCGCTGGGTGCCAAGACCGATGATCCGGTTGCCATGTACCTGAATGACATCTACACCATCACCGCCAACCTCGCGGGTCTGCCCGGTGTGTCACTGCCTTGCGGCTTTGTCAACGACATGCCGGTCGGACTGCAGCTGCTGTCCGGGCATTTTACCGAGGCGCGCCTGTTGAATGTGGCGCATCGCTATCAGCAGGTCACCGACTGGCATCGCCGGATGCCGGCGGCGTATCAATAAGAGGAGTGCCGTGATGCAATGGGAAACAGTCATCGGGCTGGAAATCCACGCCCAGCTCTCCAGTCAGAGCAAAATTTTTTCCGGTTCGGCGATCGCCTTCGGCGCCGAGCCGAATACGCAGGCCAATGCGGTTGATCTGGGCATGCCCGGTGTCCTGCCGGTGCTCAACAAAGCTGTGCTGGCCATGGCAGTGAAGTTCGGTCTCGCCACCGGTGCGCAAATCGGCCGGACCTCGGTCTTTGCGCGTAAAAATTACTTCTATCCGGATCTGCCCAAGGGGTATCAGATCTCGCAGATGGACCTGCCGATCGTGGGGCCCGGCGAGGTGGAAATCACGCTCGAAGACGGCAGCAGCAAAATCGTCCGTCTCACACGTGCGCACCTGGAAGAAGACGCCGGTAAGTCGCTGCACGAAGACTACAGCGGAATGAGTGGTATCGACCTGAACCGGGCCGGCACGCCGTTGCTGGAAATCGTTTCCGAGCCGGATATGCGTTCGGCCAAAGAAGCGGTGGCCTATGCGCGCACGATCCATTCGCTGGTCCGCTATATCGGCATTTGCGATGGCAATATGCAGGAAGGCTCGTTCCGCTGCGATGCCAACGTTTCCGTGCGCCTCAAGGGTGAGGAAGAGTACGGCACCCGCACCGAGATCAAGAACGTCAACTCTTTCCGCTTTCTGGAGCGTGCCATTAACTTCGAGGTCGAGCGTCAGATCGATGTGCTCGAAGCCGGTAAAAGCGTAGTGCAGGAAACGCGTCTGTATGATGCCGATCTGGATGAAACCCGCTCCATGCGCTCCAAAGAAGAAGCCAACGACTACCGTTACTTCCCCGATCCGGATCTGTTGCCGGTGGTGATCGATGATGCGTTTATCGATTCGCTGCGCAGCACGCTGCCGGAGTTGCCGGCGGCACGCCGGGCGCGTTTTATCAGCGAGCTTGGTTTATCGGCGGAAGATGCCGGCACGCTGACAGCCGATCGTGAACTGGCCGATTACTTTGAAGCGGCCATGTGTGGCGGCAAGGTCAAGGCGAAACTGGCGGCCAACTGGGTGATCGTCGAGCTGACCGGACGCCTGAACAAAGAAAATCTCAGTCTGGCTGATTCGCCGGTCGACGCCGGTGCGCTGGGTCAGCTGCTGCAGCGGATCAGCGATAACACCATCTCCGGCAAGATCGCCAAGCAGGTGTTCGATGCCATGTGGGCCGGTGAGGGCAGTGCCGATGAGATTATCGAAGCCAAAGGGCTGGTGCAGATCACCGACACCTCGGCCATCGAAGCCATGTGTGATGAGGTGATCGCGGCCAATCCCTCGCAGGTCGAGCAGTACCGTGGTGGCAAGGACAAACTGCTGGGCTTTTTCGTCGGCCAGGTGATGAAGGCCTCCGGCGGTAAAGCCAACCCGGCCCAGCTCAATGAAATACTGCGTAAAAAACTGCAGGGCTGAACAAGGCCGCAGCTGTGATGACGAAAGGCGCCTCCGGGCGCCTTTTGTTTTTTTGCCGGAGGTATGACCGATGTGGCAGGCAGGCGGGCGCATCGCCGCTTGTCTGCATGCCGGCGTCGGGGGGGGGCAGACGGTCTGCGCCGGCCGGCGGGGATGGCATTGTGTGCCTGGGCCGCGATGACGGTGAGCGTCGGGCTGAGCGGTACTGCTAAAACGACAAAAGGCGCCCGAAGGCGCCTTTTGCGTTTGGCTGTGACTGTTGCTGCGTTTATGCGCGACGCGCTTTACCACGCAGGGCGGCCAGACCGGCCAGGGCCAGCAGCCAGGCGGCGCCACCGCCACCGTTATCATCGTCATCGGTGCTGCTGTCGCTTGTGTCCGATTCACTGTCGGCCACTTCGTCACCGTCTGTGTTGGTGGTGAAGGAGGCCGGCGTGTAGAACTCGCCGCTGCTTTCCAGTGCGTCGGGCAGATCGTGATAGTACTTGCTGCCGTCGGTGAACTCGTCAGTGTAGCTGCGCACCTGCAGGTAATAGGTCGTGCCGGCGGTCAGGCCATCCAGTGTGGTGCTGTCGGAGGCTTTGCCGGCGACGGATTTCACCATCTCCCAGGGACCGTTTTCGCTCGCGGACAGGTAGATGTTGTAACCGCCTTCGGTGTCAGGCGAGGTGTGGCGCTGGTCCCAGTAAATCACCGCCGTGGTGGTGCCGGCTTCGGTCAGGGATTCGCGTACGGCCGCATCCAGCGTCTGGGTGTCGATATAGTCAGTGGTGCCGTCGTCGGATTTGTACGCGCTGTTGATCAGCGATTGCAGGCTGGCGTCGCTGGTGTGTACCGCGTTCCAGTCCAGGCGGATTTCGGTGAGATTACTGAGGTTGATCATCGACCCGGGCAGCTCGCCGACCAGCGCATTGCGGTGCAGTGTGAGTTGCAGAAGCCCGCTCAGATTACCGATTTCCTCGGGGATGGCGCCGCTCAGCCAGTTTCCGCCGAAACGGATGGTGTTGAGATTCGTCAGGTCGCCGATGCTGGCCGGGATCTCGCCGCTGAACATATTGTCGTCCATCACCAGGCGGGTCAGCGAGGTCAGCTGGCCGATTTCCGTGGGGATGCTGCCGCTGATGCTGTTGTCGCTGACCAGCAGCTCCTGCAGATAGGGCAGATTACCGATGGCCGCCGGCAGGCTGCCTTGCAGATTGTTGTTGTTCAGCTCCAGCTTGATGACCTGAGTGCCGGAGGCGCTATCGCAGACCACGCCCCACCAGTTACAGGCATCGTCGCTGCTGGTCCAGCTGTCATTATTCTCCCAGTCCTGACCTTTGGTGGCGTTATAGAGCGCGGTCAGGGCGGCCGTCTGGCCTGCGTCCGGGGCGGCATGGGCAAGCGCAGCGCTACCGATCAGGCCGGCAGTCGCCAGGGCGCTGAGGGTGAGCCGCGTGGTGCTGGCAGGTTTTGTTCTCACAATAGACTCCTCTGAATGTCGGGTGCCGGCCAGGTTTGGCTGTACCGGCATCTGGCAAAAAGTGCTGCGACGGATCTTAACCTGTTCGGCCCGCTTGTGCGTCAGGAAATCCGCAAACTGCGGCACAGCTTGGCTAATTGTTTGATTATTACCGTAAATACAGGTGGGGCCTAGCTGGCCCTCAGCTTTGGCCGGCGAGCCATTGCTGAATCAGAAAACGCGCAATCGACTCCGCTCTGGGCAGTTGCAGGGCGGCACGGGAGTCGCCCCAGTCACCGGCGCGGCGCAGCTCGTCGGCGCTGAACCAGCGTGCATCGGTCAGCTCGGCCGGATCCGGATGCAGTTCCAGATCCACCGCCTCGGCCGTGAAGCCGACCATCAGCTGGGCCGGAAAGGGCCAGGGCTGGGAAGCGATATAGCGCGGTGAGCGGACCCGGATGCCGGCTTCTTCGCCGACTTCGCGGATCACGGCTTCTTCCAGGCTTTCGCCCGGATCGACAAAACCGGCCAGAGTCGAGTACACCCCGGGCGGAAATCGCGGGTGATTACCGAGCAGCACCACCGGCTCGCCGCTGTGCGGGTCGCGGGCGGTGACCAGCATGATTACGCAGGTATCGGTACGCGGAAAGGTCTGCATGGCGCAGTCGCTGTTGCTGCAAAGACGCATATGGCCGCCGTTGACCGGTACGGTCGGGGTGCCGCAGCGGCCGCAGAAACGATGGGTCTTGTGCCAGTGCATCAGGGCATGGGAAAAGCCCGCAATGGCGCTGTCCTGCAGGCTCAGGCGGGCGGCCGCTTCACGCAGATCCAGCAACGCCGCGGCCTGTGCCGTGGCCAGCAGCTGAGCCTCTTCAAGATGCGACAGGTCAAGCAGGAAAAGCGCCCGCCCGTCGGCCGAATGGCCCAGATAGACGCGCTTGTGTTCGTCTTTTGCCAGCGCGCTACGCGGTACCGGCAGGTCAAGCAGCTTATCGCTGTGATCGACCAGCACGCGGTTGCGCCAATAGGGGATAATCCGCGTGCCGTCGTCTTCAAACCACTGCTGTACGGTGGCCGGGTCCTGGCGCATGTCGCTGCGCCGGTCCAGCGGATTGCCGGCAAAGGTCAGGACAGTATGGTCGGAAAAGTGCATGGAGAATTCCTTAAAACTGGGAAAAATAGCCTGATTGACACCTGTTCCGGTGTTTTTGCGGCATTACCGGCCGTCGACAATACAGTCAGCGGCAAACAAATTGAGTATACTCGCGCTTTAACGTTTTAACTGATTGGCAATGACCCGCAAGATCTTTATCAAAACACACGGCTGTCAAATGAACGAGTACGATTCAGCGAAAATGCTGGATGTGCTTGATGAGAACGGCGGTGCGGAACTGACCGACAACCCCGAAGAAGCCGATGTGCTTCTGCTCAACACCTGCTCGATCCGCGAAAAAGCGCAGGAGAAGGTCTTCTCCGAGCTCGGCCGCTGGAAAAAGCTCAAGGACAACGGCCGCGATGTGGTGATCGGTGTCGCCGGCTGCGTTGCCAGTCAGGAAGGCGAGGCCATCCAGCAGCGCGCGCCGTTTGTGGATCTGGTGTTCGGTCCGCAAACCCTGCACCGCTTGCCGGATATGTTGCGTCAGAACCGTGAGTTCGCCTTGCCGGTGGTGGATATTTCCTTCCCCGAGATCGAAAAATTCGACAAGCTCCCGGAGCCGCGTGCCGAGGGGCCGACCGCCTATGTGTCGATTATGGAAGGCTGCAG
The DNA here is from genome assembly GCA_030546905.1 of Granulosicoccaceae sp. 1_MG-2023. Classification (GTDB taxonomy): domain Bacteria; phylum Pseudomonadota; class Gammaproteobacteria; order Granulosicoccales; family Granulosicoccaceae; genus UBA7957. Next base: position 39,227 of record JAUOPI010000013.1, read on the forward strand.
CAAGTACTGCACTTTCTGTGTGGTGCCCTATACCCGTGGCGAAGAAGTCAGCCGTCCGTTTGATGATGTGATCGCCGAAGTGGCCTCGCTGGCCGGGCAGGGCGTGCGTGAAATTCACCTGCTGGGGCAGAATGTCAATGCTTACAGGGGACGGATGCACGATGGCGAAATCGCCGATCTGGCGCTGTTGATTCACTATGTGGCGGCGGTAGAAGGTGTCGAGCGTATCCGTTTTACCACCTCGCATCCGGTTGAGTTTTCCGACAGCCTGATTCAGGCCTATGCCGAAGTGCCGGAGCTGGTGAGTTTTCTGCACTTGCCGGTACAGGCCGGTTCCGACCGCATCCTGGCGGCCATGAAGCGCGGTCACACTGCGATCGAATACAAATCCAAAATCCGCCGGCTGCGTGAAGCGCGTCCGGATATCACCATCTCTTCAGATTTTATCGTCGGCTTCCCCGGTGAGACGGAGGCCGATTTCGAAGCGACCATGAAACTCATCGATCAGGTCGGTTTCGATCATTCCTTCAGCTTTATCTACAGCGCACGGCCGGGCACCCCGGCGGCCTCCTTACAGGATGACACGCCGATGGAGGTCAAAAAGGCCCGTCTGGCCCGTTTGCAGGCGAAAATCAACGAACAGGCCATGGCCATCAGCCGCGCCATGGTCGGCACCGAACAGCGCATTCTGGTCGAGCGCCGCGCGCGCAAGGACGAGAATCAGTGCGCCGGCCGTACCGAAAACAACCGTGTGGTTAATTTCGACGGCGACGCCGGTCTGATCGGTCAGTTCGTGACCGTGCGCATCACCGAAGCCCTGCCCAACTCACTGCGTGGTGAGCTGGTCTGATGGCACCGCTTTTGTCCGTGGTTCTGCACTGTTGAGTATCCGTTCCTTTAATCTGTCGCCGGTAGACAACGACCGCCTGGCCAATCTGCTCGGTCAGTTCAACGAGCATATCCGTCAGATCGAGTCGCGTCTGGGTGTACAGATCAGCCAGCGTGGTTTTGATTTCTCTGTTGAGGGCGCGCCCGAAGCGGCGGCCCGCGCACAGCTTGTCATCGAAGGCCTGTACGAGGCGGCGGCCAGCCGGCCCTTGTCGCCCGATACCGTTCATTTGCACCTGCAGGAGGCTGCATTGTCCCTGATCCGTGAGTCCGGCGATTTGCCGGTGGAAGAAATCGTCACCCGCAAACTGACCGTGCAGTGCCGCGGCCGTCACCAGATCGATTACGTCAACAGCATCCGTGCCCGCGATCTGACCTTCGGCATCGGCCCGGCCGGAACCGGCAAAACCTATCTTGCGGTGGCCTGCGCGGTCGAGGCGCTGGAAGCGGAAACCGTGCGCCGTCTGGTGCTGGTGCGCCCGGCGGTGGAAGCCGGCGAGCGGCTGGGCTTTCTGCCCGGCGACCTGGCCCAGAAAGTCGATCCCTATCTGCGCCCGATTTACGATGCCTTGTATGAGTTTCTCGGTTTCGACCGGGTGGCCAAACTGATCGAACGCAATGTGATTGAAGTGGCACCGCTGGCCTATATGCGCGGGCGTACGCTCAATCACGCCTGTGTGATTATGGATGAAGCGCAGAACACCACGGTCGAGCAGATGAAAATGTTTCTGACCCGCATCGGTTACGGCTCCAAGGCCATCGTGACCGGCGATATCACACAGGTCGATTTACCGAATAAATCCAAATCCGGCCTGCGCCACGTTGAGGCTATCCTCAAAAACGTGGAAGGCCTGGCTTTTTGCCACTTTGCCGCCGCCGATGTGGTCAGGCATCCGCTGGTACAGCGCATTGTGGCCGCCTATGATCAGGCTGAAAATACACCTCAGGAGGACAACTAAGCATGAATCTGAGCGATACCGGGGAACCTCCCAGTTGCCGCTTGCCCGTTATTGACTGCCAGTTTGCCGTAGAAGGGCAGTTTGTACCGGCACTGGAATCACTGACGGCCTGGGCGCGGTCGGCCATGGAAGATGAAACGGCCGGCATTACCCTGCGCCTGGTCGACACGGACGAAATCCGCCATCTCAATGCGACTTACCGGGGCAAAGACAAGCCCACGAATGTATTGTCATTCCCCTCGGACCTGCCGCCGGAAATCGGCGAACACTACCTCGGCGATATCGCCATATGCGCGCCGGTAGTCAATGCTGAAGCGGCCGAGCAGGGCAAAACCGCCGACGCACACTGGGCCCACATGGTGGTGCACGGTGTTTTGCATTTACGTGGTTATGATCACATCAATGATGACGAAGCCAGCGTGATGGAAGCGCTCGAAACCCGCTTGCTCGGCCTGCTTGGCTTTGCTGATCCCTATACCGGGCTCTCACAGGTGACGCATGTCTGAGGAACAGTTACAGGAAAACCCGCCGCGTTCGTTTATGGACCGCATCGCGCAGGCCTTCGGGGCTGAACCGCGCGATGAAGCCGGTCTGCTGGAGATTCTGCACAGCGCAACCGAACGCAAGATTGTCGACACGGACGCCATGGCCATGATCGAAGGTGTCTTCGAAGTGGCCGGCATGCAGGTGCGCGATATTGTTATTCCGCGCGCGCAGATGGTGGTGGTCGAACGCGACGCGCCGCTGGAAGAGATCCTGCCGGTGATTATCGAATCCGGCCACTCGCGCTTTCCGGTTATCGATGAAGACCGCGATGATATTGTCGGCGTGCTGCTGGCCAAGGATCTGCTGCGCTTTACCGCCTGCGGCGAGGAAAATCAGTTCAATATCGAGGACGTGATGCGCCCGCCGGTGTTCGCGCCGGAAAGCAAACGCCTGAATGTCCTGCTGAAAGAATTCCGCATCAGCCGCAACCATATGGCCATAGTCATCGACGAGTACGGTGGTGTGGCCGGGCTGGTGACCATCGAGGATGTGCTCGAGCAGATCGTCGGTGAGATCGACGACGAACACGACGGTGAAGAAGACGTCAATATCCGCAGCCACGGCGACGGCCGTTATTCAGTTCGCGCATTGACCGAAATCGATGAGTTCAACGAGGTGCTCGGTGCTGATCTCAGCGATGAAGAGTACGACACCATCGGCGGTCTGGTGATGCACGAAGTCGGGCATATGCCCAATAACGGCGAGGTTGTCGAGTTCGACCGCTTTCGCTTCCGGGTGGTTTCCGCCGATTCGCGGCGCATTCATCTGCTCCAGGTGACCATGCGCGAACCGGACGATGACGACGACTTCGACGACGAGTAAATGCAAGCCTGGCACCGGCTGCGCAAAGCCGGTGCCGTACTCCGACCACCAACAGGACTGACCGTAACCACCATGATCCGAGCGCTTGTGCAGAAGCCCCGGTTTGCCTGCCTTATCGCCTTGCTTGCCGGCGGCCTGATGCCGCTGGCCTTCGCCCCCTACGAATGGCGGCCGCTGGCGTTTATCAGCCCCGCTGTGCTTTTCCTGCTCTGGCAATGGCTGCCGCCTGCCAGGCTGTGGCGTACCGGGCTGTGTTTTCAGCTGGGTTTTTTCGGGGTCGGCGTGCACTGGGTTTACTACAGTGTGCATTTGTTCGGCCATGCGGTCGCGCCGCTGGCCGCCCTGGTCACCGCGCTGTTCGTCGGCGGTCTGGCCTTGATCGTGTCGCTGAGCGCGCCGCTCTACCGTTATCTGGCCACCGGCGCGGGTGTCATCGCAAGGGCGCTGATTTTCGCCGCCGTTTGGTCTTTGTTCGAATGGATACGTGGCTGGTTATTCGGCGGTTTTCCCTGGTTGCTGGCCGGCTACAGCCAGATCGACACGCCGCTGTCGGCGCTGGCACCGGTCTTCGGCGTTTACGGCATCGGTTTTCTGGTGGTGCTGTGCGCTGCGCTGGTGGTGGCGCTGGTGCTGGGCAAACGGCGCCAGCGTCTGCAGGGCGCCTGGCTGGCCGGCGCGGCGCTGCTGCTGGTCGCTGTCTTACACTGGCCGGACTGGGCGCAGGACCGTGCGCGGGCGCTGCAAGTGCGCATGGTGCAGGGCAATATCAGTCAGGAAACCAAGTTCGAACGCAATGCCCTGCGTGAGACGCTGGACAGCTACATGGCGCTCAGTCGCGGCGACGGGCAAAGCCCCGTGGATGTGGTGGTGTGGCCGGAAACAGCCATTCCGACCTATTTGCATCATGTCAGCAACTATCTGGCGCCGTTTGTCCGCGAGCAAGCCGGGCAGGGCACTGTTGTCCTGAGCGGTACCTTTGAGCAGGACGCCGCTCAGCATGCCTACAACAGCTTTGCGGACCTCAGTGGCGGGCAGCTTTACCGCAAAAGCCATCTGGTGCCGTTCGGCGAGTTTATGCCGTTTCGTTTTGTCCTCGATGCGCTGGCGGCCTATATCGATATCCCCATGTCTGATCTCAGCGCCGGTGCGGCCGGGCAGGCGCCGATGCAGGCAGGCGGGGAAAAGTTCGGTATTTCCATTTGTTATGAAGATGTCTTCGGCGAGGAAATGCGCAGCCAGTTGCCCGACGCCACGGTGCTGATCAATGTCAGCAACGACACCTGGTTCGGCGACTCGGCCGCCCCTCATCAGCATCAGGAAATCGCCGCCATGCGCGCGCGTGAATTCAGCCGGCCGCTGGTGCGTGTGACCAACACCGGTATTTCTTCACTGATCTCGCCGCGCGGCGAGGTGCTGGCGTCGATCGCGCAGTTCGAGCCCGGCTATCTCGATGTCAGCGTGACGCCGCGTGAAGGGCGGACGCCGTATGTGGTGCTGGGTAATTATCCGGTTATTGCGCTGTTTTCGCTGATTATTGCCGCTGCGGTCTGGCGCCGCCGTCGGCGTAGCGCTGTTGAGGCCACACCGACGCCTTAGCGCCGGAGGCCGATTCTGTTACATCCGCGTGGACATTAGCCGGATGCTTGGTTACAGTTACGCGCACTGATCAAGAATGGTGGGAGAGACCTGCTCTGTGACCGTAGGTTGCGGGACAGGCGCCGAAGGCGCAACACGCTCGGAAACGCTCAGGCAAAAGGACCATCGTTCAGGCGGCACACCGTGGCCGCCTATATCAGCTCTGGAGAGTGGTGCCGTAGCACCCGCCCAAGGGGAAAGGACCGCCCGGTCCGAATCTCTCAGGTTCCCGGACAGAGGAGCGAACATGCGGCCACAGGCCGTGGTTCATTCGCCGACCGGGAGCTAAACATGACAAAGCAGACCCCTCTTAACGCCGCTCACCGCGCCCTCAATGCCCGCATGGTCGACTTCGCCGGTTGGGATATGCCGGTGCAGTACACCTCCCTGATTGAAGAACATCTCGCCGTGCGCCGCGACTGCGGTATGTTCGATGTGTCGCATATGCTGGCCGTGGATATCAGCGGAGAGCAGGCCTGTGACTATCTGCGTGTACTGCTGGCCAATGATGTGGCCCGCCTGAAAGCGCCCGGTAAAGCACTTTACAGCTGCATGCTGAACGACAAGGGCGGCGTGATTGACGACCTGATTGTGTATTTTGTGGAAGCGCAGCGTTATCGCGTGGTGGTCAATGCCGGCACGCGGGACAAGGATCTGGCCTGGATGGAGTCGCAGGGCAGCGATTTTGCGGTGACGATAACACCGCGTCCGGAGCTGGCGATTATTGCCGTGCAGGGCCCCGGGGCCCGGGACAAAGCCCACGCTCTGTTGCCCGCTGAGCTTGCCGCCGCGGCCGAAGCCCTGCCGCGTTTTGCCTGTGCCGAAGCCGGCGACTGGTTTGTCGGGCGTACCGGCTATACCGGCGAGGACGGCTACGAGGTCATGCTGCCCGGCGCGCAGGCCGCCGCCTTCTGGCAGGCGCTGCTTGATGCCGGCGTGACCCCGGCCGGTCTCGGCGCCCGCGATACCCTGCGTCTGGAAGCGGGCATGAATCTCTACGGCAACGATATGGATGAGACGATCACGCCGCTGGCGGCCGGGCTGGACTGGACGGTCTCACTCAAGGACGAAAGCCGCCGTTTCACCGGTCGTGCTGCGCTGGAGGCGATTATCGATGCCGGCGGTCCGGACGAGATTCTGGTCGGTCTGGTGCTGAAAGACCGTGGTGTGCTGCGCGCCCATATGCCGGTTGAGGCCGGCGGTGAGGTGGTCGGCGAGACCACCTCGGGCACTTTCTCACCGACGCTGAACCGCGCGATCGCCTTTGCCCGCATCCGCCGTGGCAGCGAAGGCGGGCTGAGCGTGTCCGTGCGCGGCAAGTCGCTGCCGGTCAAACAGGTCACGCCGCCGTTTGTGAAAAACGGCGCGGCCACATTCCTGTTACGTTAAACCTGCCGCAAGACGGCAATTCCTGATTTCCCAAACAGCGCCACCCCGCGCTTTGACGCTGTGGCTTTTTTTACCCGGAGAACTGAGCATGTCCTTACCTTCAGACCTGATGTACACCGAGTCCCACGAATGGGTCCGCCTTAATGACGACGGCAGCGTGACTGTCGGTATTACCGACTACGCGCAGGCGCAGTTGGGTGATCTGGTGTTTGTTGAATCACCCGAGGTGGATGCTGACGTTGACGCCGGAGACGCGGTGGCCGTGGTCGAATCGGTTAAAGCCGCCAGTGATATTTATGCGCCGCTTGCCGGCCGCATCAGCGAAAGCAACGGCGCGCTGGCCGATGCACCGGAGCTGGTCAACACCAGCCCCTACGAAGACGGTTGGCTGTTTACCATGGCGCCGAACGATACCTCGGATGTGGAAGAGTTGCTCTCGGCTGAGAGCTATGAGGCCTTTATCGCCGGCGACGAAGAAGACGAGGACTGATCAATGAGAACACTGCAGGGCTCTTACCGCTTCCGTGATCGCCATATCGGGCCGGATGACAGCGATATTGCCGCCATGCTCGGCACGCTGGGCCTGTCGACACTCGAAGAGCTGACCGCCGGGGTTTTGCCCGAAGCCATCCGCGACACACATGTGCCGGAAGTGGGCGAGGGGATTGCCGAAGAGGCTGCGCTGGCGGAACTGCGCGCGCTGGCCCTGCAGAACAAGGTAAAACGCTCGTTTATCGGGCAGGGCTATTACGGCACTTTTACCCCGCAGGTGATACTGCGCAATGTGTTCGAAAATCCCGGCTGGTACACCAGCTATACGCCGTACCAGCCGGAGATCTCCCAGGGCCGTCTGGAAGTGCTGTTCAACTTCCAGACCATGGTCGCTGAGCTGACCGGGCTGGATATCGCCAATGCCTCCTTGCTTGATGAAGGTACGGCGGCGGCCGAGGCGATGACGCTTTGTCACCGCGCCCTGCGCGGCAAACGCGGCACCTTTCTGGTCGATGCCAATGTCCATCCGCAAACCCTGGATGTGCTGGAAACCCGCGCCGAACCGCTCGGCCTGCGTTTGCAGAGTTTCGATGGTGAGAACCTGCCGGAGGCGGGGCTGGAGGATGTCTTCGGTGTGCTGCTGCAATACCCGGGCAGTAACGGCGAGGTGCGGGATTTCTCCGCACTGGCTGAGCAGACGCATAAGGCCGGTGCCCTGCTGGTCTGTGCGACCGACCTGCTGGCCCTGTGCGCACTGAAAGCCCCGGGGCAGCTGGGCGCGGATGTGGCGATCGGCTCGGCGCAGCGTTTCGGTGTGCCGCTGGGTTTTGGCGGACCGCATGCGGCGTTTATGGCCACGCTCGATAAATACAAGCGCAATATGCCCGGCCGGCTGGTCGGCCAATCGCTGGATGCTGACGGCCGGCCGGCGTACCGGCTTGCATTACAGACGCGCGAGCAGCATATCCGCCGCGAAAAAGCCACCTCCAATATCTGCACAGCGCAGGCATTGCTGGCGGTGATGGCAACGCTTTATGCCTGCTATCACGGCCCGGACGGGCTGCGCAATATCGCCGCGCGGGTGCATCGCTTTACCTCGGCATTTGCCGCGGCGCTGGAAGGCTGGGGCTATGAGCGCGAAAACAAGGCTTATTTCGATACCCTGACGTACAGCACCGGTGAGGCTACCGCAGCGCTTTATGACGCGGCTGCTGAGGCCGGTTTTAACCTGCGTCTGATCGACGAGGACACGCTTGGCTTATCCTTTGATGAGACCACCAGCGAGCAGGAAGTGCTGACGCTGTTGGGGATTTTCGCCGCGCAAAAGGGGCAGACTGCGCCGGACAGCCTGGCGGTGGTGAAATCCGGTTTTGCCGCTGCACTGGCGCGTACCGATAAATACCTGAGCCAGGCTTGCTTTAGTGCCTATCATTCGGAAACGGAAATGATGCGCTATCTGCGGCGTCTGGCGGATAAGGATCTGGCTCTGGATCGCGCCATGATCCCGCTCGGTTCCTGCACCATGAAACTCAATGCCGCGGCGGAGATGGCGCCGCTGTCCTGGCCGGAATTTACCGATATCCACCCCTTTGTGCCGGCCGATCAGAGTGCCGGCTACCGTGAAATGATCCGCCAGGTCGAAGCCATGTTGTGCGAGGTCACCGGCTATGACGGCGTGTCCTTGCAGCCCAATGCCGGCTCTCAGGGTGAGTACGCCGGCTTGCTGGCCATTATGCGCTATCACCGTCAGCGCGGTCAGGGCCACCGCAATATCTGCCTGATTCCGAGCTCCGCCCACGGTACCAATCCGGCCAGTGCGCATATGGCCGGGCTCAAGGTGGTGGTTGTGGCCTGTGACAAGCAGGGCAATGTGGATCTGGATGACTTGCGCGCAAAAATTGACAAGCATGGCGACACGCTCGCGGCCATCATGATCACCTATCCGTCGACCCACGGCGTATTCGAAGCGCGTGTGCGTGAAGTCTGCGAGATGGTGCGTGAGGCGGGCGGTCAGGTGTATATCGACGGCGCCAACCTCAATGCCATGGTCGGTATCGCCAATCCCGGCCATTTCGGCGGCGATGTGTCGCACCTGAATCTGCACAAAACCTTTTGCATTCCGCACGGCGGCGGTGGGCCGGGCGTGGGACCGGTGGCCGTTGGTGAACACTTACGTGCTTTTCTGCCGGGCCATGCCTGCACCGGTAGCAGCGAAGGCGTGGTCAGCAGCGCGCCCTGGGGCAGTGCAATGATTCTGCCTATCACCTGGATGTATATCCGCATGATGGGTGGGACAGGCTTGCGTAAAGCCACACAGGTGGCGATTCTGAATGCCAACTATATTGCGCGGCGCCTGTCGGCAAAATACCCGATTCTCTACACCGGCAATAACGGCTTTGTCGCCCACGAGTGCATTCTTGATACGCGTAAACTCAAGGATGACACCGGTATCACGGTTGACGATATTGCCAAACGCCTGATCGATTACGGCTTCCATGCGCCGACCATGTCATTCCCGGTGCCCGGTACGCTGATGGTCGAACCCACGGAAAGTGAGTCGCGCGAAGAGCTGGACCGCTTCTGTGATGCCATGCTGGCGATCTACGAGGAAGCGCAGGCGGTCAAAAACGGCAGCTGGCCGGCCGATGACAATCCGCTGGTGCATGCCCCGCATACGGCGCAGACGTTGATCGCCGATCAGTGGGAACATGCCTATCCGCGTCGCCTCGGCGGCTTGCCTGAGGGCGTGGACGCGGCGTGTAAATACTGGCCGCCGGTGTCGCGCGTGGATAATGTCTACGGTGATAAAAACCTCATCTGCAGCTGCCCGCCGGTCTCTGATTATCAGGACTGAGCTGTTTGAACAGCACGGCGTCGCGGGCCGGCAGCGGCCGGCGACGCCCGTGCCGGGCTTGTGCTGAGGATGCGCTGTGCCCGGCGCGGCTGAGTCTGTAAAATGGTTCAGAGACGATTCAGCCGTGTCCCCGCACACTGCACGCATCTCTCAGATGCAGGAGTTTGCTTAATGAAAACCCGCTTACTTGCCCTGGCCGTGCTCCTGAGTACGGCCGCGCCGGTGTCTGCCGGTAGTGTGGATTACATCGGTTACATCGGAATCGATGGTGCGCTGATGTCCCTGGAAGAGCCCATCGGCGAGACCATCGAACCGGCCAATCTGCGGCTTCGCCTGGGCGGACGGATCGCGCCGCGGCTGGATATCGAAGGGCATTTTACTTTTACCGTCGATTCCGATGAGAAATACGGCGCGCAATGGTCGACGAATGTGGCGGCGGGTTTTCTAAAAGGCTATCTTCCGCTGGGCCGCTATACCTCGTTGTACGGTTTGGCCGGTTTCTCCAACATCACGGTGGTCGAGTCCGTTGGTCGCGACGATTTCTACGACGATGATATCTGGGGCTTTGCCTACGGCGTCGGTATAGAAACGGTGCTCAGCGAACGGGTCGATCTGTCGCTGGACTGGGTGCAGTATCTGCACGATGATGAGATCTATGACGGGCTGTCGGCACTGGCCTTCGGCTTTAAGGTTTATTACTGATCCGGATTGATTTTTATGACTGAAACGCTTTCCCGGCGCACGGTGTATTCCAAGCGCCTGCGCGTGCTGCACGGCGTGCTTGCCGTGTCGGCGCTGGTGTTGCTGGCCACCGGTTGGCTGGCCGGTGCCGAACGGCTCGGCGCGGCCGCGCGCGGTTACCACTACCTGGCCGGCTATGTCTTTGCCTTGGCGCTGTTCTGGCGTATCGGTCTGTTGTTTCTCGGGCAGGGCAGTGAGCACTACCGTGATTGCCTGCCGGGGCGGCATTTCGCCGCCAAGGTGGCAGAACACCTGAAGTTTTATCTGTCGCTGGGTAAAACGCCGCTGAGCGGCTGGTACGCTCACAGTCCGGCCTGGGGGCCGCTGTATCTGGGCTTTTTTGCGGTCGCGACGATTGCCGTGCTCAGTGGTCTGGCGATCGGTCATCTGTATATCGCCGGCCTCAGCCTCAGTGGTCTGCACGCCTTCTGCGCCGCGTTGATCCTGCTGTTCACCGGCTTTCATTTGCTGGCGGTGGTGCTGCACGATGCGGGCACCGGCGGCACCACGGTGTCGGCCATGCTGTCCGGCGACAAAATTTTCTCTGTCGATCCGCAGCCGGCCGCCAATGAACCCAAAGAGTTCAAGGTGGATTTTTACCGCCCCTCCGACAGCGATTCCAAACCCTGATTGGCTTTTGCCGCGTAACGCGCTCTGCAGCCGGCCTGTCATGCCGGCTGTGCTAGACTTTGCCCGCTTTTGTCACCGGACCGTTTACACCCATGAAAAACGAAGCCACTGGCCTGCGCCGTTTGTTAAACGCAACCCGCTATTCCTGGCAGGGCTTCCGCGCTGCCTATCAGTCTGAAGAAGCGTTCCGTCAGGAGGTCTGGGTGGCGGTGGTGCTGATTCCCACCGGTCTCTGGCTCGGTGACGGCGGCGTGGAGAAACTCCTGCTGGTGGCCAGCGTGCTGTTGCTGATGATTGTGGAACTGCTTAATTCGGCCATCGAAAGTGTGGTTGACCGCTTTGGTCCGGAATGGAACGAGTTGGCAGGCCGGGCCAAGGACATGGGCTCGGCGGCCGTGTTGCTGGCCATCGGCATACTCTGGCTCACCTGGGCGCTGGTGTTACTGTTCTAGTCGCCGCGGGCGCACAGCTTGACCGGACCCGTCGGCGGCAAGGTACACTGACGGTTTGCCATTGAACCGGAGCCGGCCATGTCCGCTTTTGCCCGTGCTGAATTCAGCAATACCTACCGCGCGCTGGGGTCGCGTTTTTCCACCCCGCAGGCGCCGGTACCGGTCAAGGCGCCGCAACTGATCCGCTTTAATACCGGACTGGCTGATTTTCTCAGTCTGTCCGCTGAGCTGGCCGATGATCCGCTCACGGCGCAGTATCTGGCCGGTAACCGCATTGCCGCGCGCAGCGAACCTGTCGCCACCGTCTATGCCGGTCACCAGTTCGGCAACTGGAATCCGCAACTCGGCGACGGCCGGGCACTGCTGCTCGGTGAGTTGCGGGGCCGCGACGGCGCGCTCTACGAAGTGCAGCTCAAGGGCAGCGGGCAGACGCCTTACTCGCGCATGGGCGACGGCCGTTCGCCGCTCGGGCCGGTATTGCGCGAATACCTGGTCAGCGAAGCCATGTATGCCTTCGGCATTCCCACCACCCGCTCCCTGGCGGCGGTTTCCACCGGCGAGCGCGTATTGCGCGATTTTCTTTTGCCCGGCGGGGTGTTAACGCGGGTTGCGCGCAGTCATGTGCGTATCGGCACGGTGCAGTATTTTGCCTCGCGCGGTGACACCGATGCGGTGCGCACCTTGGCCGACTTTGTTATCGGGCGGCACTACCGCGATGCCATAGCGGCAGACTTTGCCGATGATCCCTATACCGGTTTGCTGTCGGCGGTGATACACGCCCAGGCGCGGCTGATTGCGCAATGGATGTCGGTGGGTTTTATCCACGGGGTGATGAATACCGATAATATGCTGCTTGGCGGCGACACGGTGGATTACGGACCTTGCGCGTTTATGGATCACTACCGTGCGGACAAGGTCTTCAGCTCCATCGACGCGCACGGCCGCTATGCCTATGACCGTCAGGCCGAGATCGGCCTGTGGAATCTGCACTGGCTGGCCCAGGCGCTGTTACCGCTGATGGACGAAGATCAGGATCAGGCTATCGAAAAAGCACGTGGCTTGCTGGAAGAGTTCCAGCCGGCCTATGAGTCGCACTACCTGAGTCTGTTTGCCGCCAAGCTCGGTTTTGCCGATGCCGACGCGCCGGTCGCAGCGCGGGTCGAGTCTTTTCTGCAGCAGCTTGCGAAATACAATCTGGACTTCACACTTGCTTTCCGTGCGCTCGGCGATCAGTTCGGCACTGAACCGGAAGGCGTGTTCTGTTTTCCGCCAGAAATGCAAGCCTGGCTTGATGAGTGGCGTGCGGATCTGGCTCGCCACGGTGTGCCGGACGCGCAGGCGCAGGCACGTATACGCCGGACCAATCCGCTGTTTATTCCACGAAACCACCGCATCGAGCAGGCCATAGAGGCGGCGGTCGAAGACGGCGATTTCACGCTGTTTCAGACCTTGGCGGATGTGCTGCAAACGCCGTTTTCAGACCAGCCGGCACAGCGCGAACTGGCCGCACCGCCGGCACCGCAGGAAGAAGTACTGCGGACTTTCTGCGGCACCTGAGCCGGGCCGTCAGGTGAAGCTGTTATGACGATTTCTTTCCTGAGGAGCTGAAACAAAGGTGATTCCGCTGGATTCTTTGCTGACGTTTATCGCCGCCTCGGTGCTGCTGGCTTTGGCACCCGGGCCGGATAATCTTTTTGTTGCTGCGCAGTCCGCGCTTTACGGTGCGCGCGCCGGGCTGATCGTGACCCTGGGTTTATGCAGCGGGCTGATCGTACATACCAGTGCGGTGGCGCTGGGGGTGGCGGTGGTGTTTCAGACCTCGGCGATCGCTTTTACCCTGCTGAAGATCGCCGGTGCCTTGTATCTGGGCTGGTTGGCCTGGCAGGTTTTCCGCGCGCCGGTCGGTGAGTCCGGCGCGCCGCAGGTGCCGGCGATGAAAGCCGCTGCCTTGTACCGGCGCGGTATTCTGATGAATGTGACCAACCCCAAGGTCTCGGTGTTTTTTCTGGCCTTTTTGCCGCAGTTCGCCTCGCCGGCGCAGGGGCCGGTGGCGCTACAGGTTTTTCAGCTCGGCGCCTGGTTTATGCTCAGCGCATTTCTGGTGTTCAGTGTGATTGCGCTGACCGCCGGCAAGCTGGCTCAGCGTCTGGGCCATTCGGCGAAAGTGCAACGCTGGCTTAATCGCACAGCCGGACTGGTATTTACCCTGATGGCACTGCGGCTGCTGAGCAGCAGTCAGATCGGCTGAGCCTGAAGCCGGCGCTGGCTCAGGCCGCCGCGGCGAATTCGCTGCGGATCCACTGAATCAGATCCTGGCGCAGGCTTTCGCGGTGGCGTGCCAGCGTGAACAGATGATCGCTGTCGGGAAACCAGCGGTAGCTTATCCCCGGCAGTGCTGCGTCGTCGCCAAAGCAATCGACAAACTGCTTCTCGTAGTTGTAGTAATCGGAGACGCCGCCGGTGTAGATAAAACGCTGGCGGCAGCCGCGTCCGGCCAGATCGCGCATACTGGCGCAGACCTGCTCTTTGGGCGTGTCTTCGCGGATACGGTCTTCCAGCTCGGCTGAACGGTCGTCGCCGGCCTTGGGCGAGGACAGGCGCGCTAGCAGGGTGCGCCATTTCTGCACACTGAACAGGCGCCGGCCGAAGTGCAGCACAATATGGTTGAGATAAAACCGCCGGGTGCGGAAACCGTGCCCGTCAATCAGGATGGTGCCGCAGACCCGCGGGTCGGCCACCGCCACATCAAACGCGTCATCGGCGCCGGAACACAGCCCCATCAGAATAAACTGCCCGATCTGATACTGTGACTGCAAAAAGTCCATCGCGGTGCCCACATCGGCAATCGCCTGAGCGTTTGAGTCGGCCAGCTTGTGCGGGCTGTCAGGACTGTCGCCGACGCCGCCGAGGTCAAAGCGCAGGGAGGTAAAACCCTGCGCGGCCAGCTCCCGGGCCAACTGCGTATGCAGCCGGTAAGGACCGATATGATGCAGAAAACCGGCGTTGAGCATGATCAGGGCCGGTTGTGCCGGGCTTGGCGTATCGGGCTGTGTCACCACGCCGGAGAGATAGCCCCGGTCATCGAGCAGGTGGGCGTGTTCGATCATCGCAAGGCCTCCACAATGGCGTTGATAGCGGGCCAGGCCAGCAGAATATCATCCATATGGCGCAGCGAGTCCCAGTGTTGCGTATCCGGCACAGCGCGCACCGTGGCCTCGCGGAAGCGGTAGTCCGGCGTATCCCCGGAGACCACCACGGTGGTCTGAGGTGTATCGGGCAGATTCGGTGCGGTGAGCGCGCCGATCGCTCCGAGCAGGGCGGTGCTGAAGTGATAGCCCAGCAGTTCGGTATCGCTGTCGCCGTGTTGCTTGAAGCGATAGCGGTCAAGGTCCGCAAGGGCCTCGCCGTTGAGCTTGCGCCAGGCTTTCAGCGCGGCACGGCCGTCGGTCACCGGGTCCCACAGCACCACGCGCCCGTCAGCGCCGGCCGCCGGTGTGAGATAGGCGCCGTGGCGCACGCCGACCACACTGAGTTTTTTGCGTTTGCTCAGTTCCCGCAAGGTGTCGGCGGCCAGTGCTGTATCGCGTTCGAGCTGGCCGAAGGTGACGTGCTCGCTGTTGCCGGCCGAATCACCGGTGCCACGGTAGTCAAAACGCAGCACGGCAAAGCCCAGACCGGCCAGCTTGTCGGCCAGCAGGCGCAGACTGCGGTGCGTGCGCATGTATTCGTGTCCGAAGGGTTGGCAGAGCAGTACTGCCGCGCGAGGTGTGGCCGCGCCCGCCGGGGCGTGGTAAACGCCGTAAAGGCGTCCGTCGCCTTCCCCGAAATACATGGGCTGGTGCGTCATACGGCTGGTGTGCTCGCCGCTGATCTGCTGCTCGGGGGCAATCAGTGCGGCCAGTCCGGCCAGATCGCGGTTCATCACCGCACGGACCGGCAGGTCTTTGCCGGTCAGTTCCTGCACCCGCACGATCAGGCGCATGGCCAGCAGCGAATGGCCGCCGGCGGCGAAGAAATTATCATGGATGCCGAAGTCGGCGTGACCGAGCAGTTCCTGCCACAGCGTCGCGAGTTGTTTTTCCGCCTCGCTGCGTGGCCGGGTCTGCGCTCCTGCCGTCTGCGGGGCCGCCCAGACCGGTTCCGGCAGTGCTTTGCGGTCGATCTTGCCGTTCGGTGTCTGCGGCATTTTCTCCAGCCAGCTGTAGGCGGCCGGGATCATATAATCGGGCAGTGATTGCGCAAGATGCTCTCGCAGGCTTGCATTGTCCGGGCGGTTTGCGTCTTTGCCGATCAGCCAGGCGGCGAGATTATCACTGCCGTTGGCGTCTTTTCTGACCATCACCACCGCTTGCGCGACGGCCGGATGGGTGGCGAGTACGGACTCGATTTCGCCGAGTTCGATACGGTAGCCGCGCAGTTTGATCTGATTGTCCAGACGGCTGATGTATTCGAGCTGACCATCGTGACGCCAGCGGGCACTGTCGCCGGTCCGGTACATGCGCGCGTCGCCGCCGGCGAAGGGATCGGCAACAAACTTCTCGGCGGTCAGGTCCTCGCGGTTGGCATAGCCGCGTGCCACGCCGTCGCCGCCGATGCACAGCTCGCCCGGCACATTGACCGGACAGGGCTGGTCATCGGGGCCGAGGATGTAGATTTTGGTGTTCGCAATCGGTGTGCCGATGGTGATCGGCGCGTCGGCATCCGTGACCTGCACGCAGGTTGACCAGACCGTGGTTTCGGTCGGGCCGTACATATTCCACAGGGCGTCGACTTTTTCCAGCAGCGGCGCGATCAGATCCCGCGGCAGGGCCTCACCACCGATCAGCGCCTTAAAGCCGGGCCGGTGAGTCCAGTCGGTTTCCAGCAGCATCCGCCAGGTCGCCGGGGTCGCCTGCATGATGCTGATATCCTGTTCGCGCAGGCGTGCGGCCAGGCGCCGGCCGTCGATTGCCACATCGCGCGGTACGATATCCACCATGGCCCCGCATACCAGCGGTAAATACAACTCCAGTACGGCGATATCAAAAGAGATGGTGGTCACGGCGAGCAGACGGTCGTTTTCGTCCATGCCCGGCGTCTGCTGCATGCTGCAGATAAAATTGCTGACATTCTGCCGGGTCAGCATCACGCCTTTGGGCTTGCCGGTCGAGCCGCTGGTGTAAATCACATAGGCCAGATCCGCCGGACCGGCGCTGTTGTCGCCGCTGAAAGGCGTGGCCGCGGCAATCGTGGCCCAGTCGCGCTCGGGGCAGATATGGCGTGCGCCGGTTTGCGGTAAATCCGCTTCCAGATGCGCATCGGTCAGCAGCAGCGGCGCCTTAGCATCGCCGAGAATATAGGCGACCCGTTCGGCCGGATACTCCGGGTCCATGGGCAAATAGGCGGCACCGCAACGCATAATCGCCAGCAGGGACACCGGCAGGTAGAGGTGTCGCTCCATGCAGACGCCGATCAGTGTGCCGGGACCGGCGCCCTGATCGCGCAGCCAGCCGGCCAGCTGATCGGCCATGCCGGTCAGTTCGGCGTAGCTCAGGGCCTGATCGCCACAGCGCACGGCAATGCGCTCCGGGCTGCGTGCGGCCTGCGCGCGGATCAGATCTTCCACGCCTTTGCCGGCCGGGTAGTCGCGGGCAGTCCGGTTGTAGTGTTGCAGTGTCAGGGTTTGTTCTTCCTCGCTCAGCCAGGGCAGATGTCGCACCCGCCGGGCCGGATCGTCCAGGGCCGCGCTGAGCAGGCGGATAAAATGCCCGGGCAGCACTTGCATATCCACCTCATTGAAGCGTTCGGTGGCGAAAGTGATCCGTCCCTGATAGGTCTTGCCGGTCTGGGTGATTTCAAAAACCAGATCGTAGTCGCTGCTGACATTGGGGATGGGCAGGGTCTCGCATTCGAGGCCGGCCAGGCTCAGGAAGGCGTCGGGAATGTCCTGCATCAGAAACAATACCGGCGACAGGCTCGGGCTGTTTTCACTGCGTTCGGGGCGCAGTGCGCTGACCACCGCCGAGAGCGGCGCGTCCTGATGGGCGAAGGCTTCCAGGCAGGTGGTTTTCACCGTCTCGGCCAGAGCGCGGAAATTCTCCTCGCCGGTGAGCTGCGTGCGCGCCATCAGCGTGCGGACGAAATTACCGACGGTATTGTTAAACGCCTGATGTGAGCGGCCCGAGTGGGCAATGGCCACGGTCAGGTCATCCTGCTGTGTATAGCGGTACAGGAGCGCATTAAACGCGGCCAGCAGCACGTGGAAGTGGCTGAGTTTGTGTTCCGCGGCAAAGCGCTCAATGGCCTGACAGAGCGGTGCCGGCAGAGAGAAACGCAGCTCCTGTGCCGTCCACTGACGTTGGGGCGGCGGGGTCAGCGCCTGCGGCAGCTCCAGCGGCGTCAGGCCGGCGAGTTTCCCGCACCACCAGCTTGTTTGTTCTTCGATGGTTTTACTGTGGTCGTTTGCGGCGCGCCAGCCGGCGTAGTCGGCAAAGCTGTGTCTTTGTTCGCTCATTGTCTCTTGCCTTTGTTCATAGAGAGCCCTCAGCTCTCTGAGCAGCAGCGCCATACTCCAGCCGTCGGCAAACAGATGATGAATCGTCAACGCCAGTACGTGTTCATCTTCTGCGGTGCGCGCCAGGGCAAATCGGAACGGCACTTCTTCTTTCAGTCGGAAAGGCGCATAGACGCTGTGATGCAACCAGTCCTGCAGGTCCGCCGGGTTATCAATCCTTTCGGCCTGCAGTTCTATTTCGGCCGGCCGGTCAAATTTCTGCAGCACATGACCATTCTGCTCGATCAGACAGGCATGGAAGATGTCGTGACGGGCGGTCAGGGTCTGCAGCGCCGACTGCAGACGCGCCGTGTCCAGCGGCCCGCGCAGGCGCACGGCTTCGTAGAGGTTGTAGATGGTGACATCGCTGTAGAGCTGTTGCTGGTAGTAGAGCTGGGTTTGTTCCGGCGTCAGCGGCAAGGGACGGTCGGCCGGGACCGGGCGGATTTGCGCCTCTTCGTGCCGGTCCAGCAAGGCAGACTGGGCGGCGATGGTCGGGTTGGCATAAAAGGCCTGCGCCCCCGGTGCCGTGCCGAAGGTTTCATAGGTGCGCGCCAGAACCTGAGTGACCATCAGCGAGTTGCCGCCGAGGGCGAAGAAGTCATCGTGTATACCGATGCGCCCGACACCGAAGGCCGTTTGCCAGATTGCTGCCAGCGCCTGTTCGGTGGCGCTGACCGGCGCGCTGTAGCCGGCGCTGGCGGGCAGCTCGCCCTGTGATGACGGGGGCAGGGCGCGGCGGTCGATCTTGCCGTTGATGGTCTTTTCAAAGCGTTCCAGCGGGACATAGACCGAGGGCAGCATATAGGGCGGCAGATGTTGGCCCAGCCAGTCGTGCAGTTGCGTGATACTGAGGCTGTCCGTGTCCTGCGCCACGTAGGCGACAATGCGTTTTTTACCCGCTTCTTCTTCGCCTATGACCAGCGCTTCGCGCACCTGCGGGTGGGCGTTGATCGCTTCTTCGATCTCGCCCGGTTCAACGCGGAAGGAGCCGATTTTGATCTGATGATCGATGCGTCCGGCATAGTCGATATTGCCGTCGGGCAGATAGCGCGCCAGATCGCCGGTTTTGTACAGGCGCCGGGTTTGTCCGTTCGCAGCGCTGTGGGTGATAAAGGCGTTGACGTTCAGGTCGGGCCGGTTCAGGTAGCCCGCCGACAGCGCCGGGCCGCCGATCCAGAGCTCACCGGTCTCGCCGGGCGCGACCTCCTGCATTTGCGCATCGAGAATTCGTGTGGTGTAGCCGGGCAGGGCTTTGCCGATCGGCATGGCTTCACCGTCCCAGCCGGGCGGGGGTACGAAGACCGTGGCGCTGACGGTCGCTTCGGTGGGCCCGTAGGCATTGGCCCACAGTACCTCGTGATCGGTCAGACTCAGCCATTTGCGGTAGTGCGCGACCGAGACCTTTTCACCCGTGACCACCATCAGGCGGATTGAGTCGGGTACGCGCTCGCCGGTAGCGGCCATCAGATCGACCCATTCATGCCAATAGGCGGTGGCGATATGGACGGCGGTGACGCCGAAGCGCGCGATTAGGGTGGACAGTTCGTTGCGTGCGTCACTGCGCTGTTGCGGGCGTATGGCCACCGAACCGCCGGCCAGCAGCGGCGGGAAGATTTCTTCGATGCTGATATCAAAATTCAGGGTCGAAAACTGCAGTGTGCAGTCGGCATCCGTGACCTGATAGGCCTCGATATCCGCGCGGCAATAGGTCATCAGTGCACGGTGGCTGATTTGCACACCCTTGGGGTTACCGGTCGAGCCGGAGGTGTACATGATATAGGCGGTGTCGTCGCCGCTGAGTTCGGGCAGTGCCGGCGACGGCGCGCTGCCGCTCAGCTCCTCTGCTATCAGGATGCTGACCTCGAGCCCGCTGAAGCGGTCACGGTAAGCCTCTCCGGTGAGCAACAGGCCGATGGCGGCGTCCCAGGCCATAAAACGCAGCCGCTCCGGCGGGAAGTCCGGGTCCAGCGGGACAAAGGCGCCGCCGGCTTTAAGGATGCCGAGCATGGCGGCGATCGCCGTTACCGAGCGGTCCAGACACACACCGACGCAGTCACCGTGCTTCAGTCCGGCCGCGATCAGTGCCCCGGCGATGGCATCGGCACGCGCATTAAGCTCGCCGTAGCTGAGGTTTTCCTGTTCGCTGCGCAGGGCGATGGCATTCGCTGCGCGGGTGCAAACGGCTTCGAACTCACGGGGAAAAGGGCGGTAAGGATCGGTATTCATGCGTGTGAATTTTTCCGCTCAGTCAGGTCAGTCAGGGCGCCGGGCCGGGCGCGGCATAGTCAAGAGCGCATACTTTACACAAATTGACGGGAATAATTAGCAAACTGGTTCAAGGGCTTAGGGTGCAGCGTTCGTGCCGTGCGGCGGGGGAAGGCGGCCGGCGCAGACGGCCGGCCGCATCAGGCCCGTGAAGCGGGCTCAGTCCAGATTGAAGCTGCTCCAGACGGGGCAGTGATCGGAGGGCTTTTCCATGGCACGGATGTCGTAGTCGATGCCCGCGTCGCTGAGTTTGCCGGTCAGCGCCCGGGTGGTCAGGATGTGATCGATACGCAGACCACGGCGCGGCTCGCGTTCGAAGCCACGGCTGCGGTAGTCAAACCAGCTGAAGCGGTCGTCCGTGTCCGGATACAGTACACGGTAGCTGTCGGACAGACCCCAGCCGGTCAGACGGCTGAACCACTCACGCTCTTCGGGCAAAAAGCTGGTCTTCCCCGAGCGCAGCCAGCGCTTGGCGTTGTCCGCACCGATGCCGATATCCTGATCCACGGGCGCGATATTGAAATCGCCCATAATCGCCAGCAGGTCGTCGGGTGAATAATTGTTCTCCAGCAGGCTTTGCAGGTCTTCGTAGAACTTCTGCTTGGCCGGGAACTTGACCGCATGATCGCGGCTCTCGCCCTGCGGAAAATAGCCGTTAATCACCCGCAGCAGACGACCGTCTTCGAGCGGAATATCAGCCCCGATCAGGCGTTTTTGTGCATCCTCGGCATCGCTGTCGAAACCATAGCGCGGGTTCTGCATCGGCCGGCGTGACAGCAGGGCCACGCCGTAGTGGGTTTTCTGGCCGCAGAAAATCACTTCATAACCGAGTTCGCGGATCTCGTCGGCCGGGAACTGCTCATCGGTGACTTTGGTTTCCTGCAGGCCGATCACATCCGGTGCGTGCGCGTCGATCAGGGCCTGCAGATGCGGCAGGCGCAGACGCACGCTGTTGACGTTAAAGGAGACAAGTTTCATCGGTTACCCCGGGCGTTGAATATTGACGAGTACGCGCACGGCGCTGAGCTGAATTACCGCGCCGTTCATGGCCTCCAGCAAAGCCTCGCGGCGTTTTTCCAGTTGTTCGATTTCATCCTCGCGGATCAGCGGGTTGACCGCCGCCAGCGAGCGCAGACGGGCAATTGCCTGGTCCAGTTCTTCACAGACCCGTGCACGGGCTTTGTCGCGCAGCGCCGGCAGCTCGCGTTCTGCGTAGCGGTCGGCCACCTCCAGCAGCTTGAGCAGGGCGCTCTGGCGCTGGCGGATAAAGCCGCGAGCCTGATGCCGGTCGGCGTTCTGCAGGTGACCGGCGATGCGTTCGCTGGTCAGCACCGGCGCCAGATTGCGGCTTTTTTCGTCGACCACAATACGCAGGGTTTCCGGCGGCAGATAGCGTTCCGGGGCCAGATGGCGGTCGCTGGTGCACTGCACGCGGTAGATGCATTCGGTCATCAGCACCAGATCCGGCGGCAGGGCCGGGTCGCTCATCACGCCGAAGGCCGTCTGCCCGTAGGTGCCGGACATCACCAGATCCAGCGCGCCGGCCACCATCGGGTGATCCCAGGTCAGGAACCAGCGGTCTTCGTGCGT
This sequence comes from Granulosicoccaceae sp. 1_MG-2023, assembly GCA_030546905.1. GTDB lineage: Bacteria > Pseudomonadota > Gammaproteobacteria > Granulosicoccales > Granulosicoccaceae > UBA7957. Next base: position 61,025 of record JAUOPI010000013.1, read on the forward strand.
GAGCGCGGTGTCGCGGTCGAAGGTCACGGTGGCGCCCTCATCGGGCAGCTCCGGAAACTGCGTGACCGCCATATGCCGGCCGGGCCGGACAATCCAGGCCGGACTGCCGTGCTGCTCTTCGTAATCCACATTAAAGCTGTCGAACAGCTGCCGCATAAAGGCGGGCAGACGCGTATTGCGTTCTTCTTCGCGCAAGGCCGTGATCAGCGGTGCGATGACATCGGGCCGGCAGGAATTGAGCTCCAGCAGCCGGTCGCGACCCGATTCCATGGCCTGGGTGTGTTCCAGTGCCAGGGCTGCGGTTTGGTCGATCAGCGTCTCCAGCGCTGCCGGATCCTCGCTGTCGATGGCAGCGAAACCATCCCCGAGGGCGTCACGTACCAGGGTGCCGATCGCGCAGGTTTGTTCAAAGGCATTCAGCCCGGCGTGATACCACCGTGCCAGACGCGCTTCGCGGCTGCCGGGCACCAGCGGCAGGTGAATCTCGATCGTGTGCTGCTGACCGATGCGGTCGAGGCGGCCGATGCGCTGCTCGAGCAGATCCGGGTTGTCGGGCAGTTCGTGCAGAATCAGGTGGTGCAGGAACTGGAAATTGCGTCCTTCCGAGCCGATCTCGGAACTGATCAGTACCGGGCAATCATCCTCGGGGCTGGCAAACCAGGCTGCGGCGCGGTCGCGCTCCAGCAGGGTCATATCTTCGTGGAAAACCGCCGCGATAATGCCGTGACGTACCCGCAGTTGCTCGGCCAGGGTCAGCACCGTGGCTGCCGAGGAACAGATCAGCAGGCTTTTCTCCGGATAGCGGTCGCGCAGAAAGCGGTTCAGCCAGTCGACCATGGCATCGCCCGGCTCGCCGCCGGGCAGCTCGTATTGATGCAGACGCCGCGCCGGAAAGCCGCTGATGGCGTTGCGTGTATTGCGGAACATGACCCGCCCGGTGCCGTGCCGGTCGATCAGCTGATCGAGCACGCGGCGGGCGGTTGCCGGATCATTGTCGGCCAGTGCGCTGCGGTCATTGGCGTCGAGCAGCGTGCCGCCGGTGGCCGCATCCAGCGCCTGTACGGTGGCGCGGTCGGCGGTGCCGTCGGCGATACTGCCGGCCAGTTCGGCGATTTCATGGAAATGCCGGCTCTCCTCACGGAAACGCGCCAGATCGCTGAAACGGTCCGGGTCGAGCAGGCGCAGGCGCGCGAAATGCCCTTCCGGGCCCAGTTGCTCGGGCGTTGCGGTCAGTAGCAACAGCGACGGGATCTGCTGCGCCAGCTGTTCGATCGCCCGGTACTGCGGGCTGACGGCATTTTCTTCCCAGTCCAGATGATGCGCTTCGTCCACCACCAGCGTGTCCCAGCCGGCCGCTTCGGCGTCGGCCAGCACGTCCTCACGGGCGCAGAGAAAATCCAGACTGCACAGCACCAGCTGTTCGTCCGAGAAAGGATTGGCGGTGCTGTCGTTGGATTTGACCGCGCTGTAGCGGGCCTCGTCGATAATCGCGAAACGCAGGGCAAAACGGCGCAGCATTTCCACCAGCCACTGATGCACCAGCGGCTCGGGCACGACAACCAGCACGCGGCGGATCATCTCGCGGTTGAGCTGGTAGTGCACGATCAGACCGGCTTCGATGGTCTTGCCGAGTCCGACCTCGTCGGCCAGCAGCACCCGCGGTGCGGCCCGCGAACCGGCCTCACGGGCGATATACAGCTGATGCGGAATCAGGTCGATACGCGCGCCGCGCAGCCCGTGCAGGGCGGAATGGGCGCGTTCATGCAGGGCGTCAGCGGTGGCGCGGCGCAGCTCAAACCAGTGATTGTCGTCGATCTGGCCCGAAAGCAGGCGTTCGCGCGGCTTGTTGAGCCGGATCAGCGGGCTCAGACGGGTCTCGGGCAACTGCCCGGCGCTGCCGTCGTCCCATTCGCCCTGATAGATCAGCAGCCCACCGGAGTCCTCCACGGACTGCACGGCGAGTTTGCGTTCCTCGTCGCTTTCCACCGTATCGCCGGCGGCAAAACGGACCCGCGTCAGCGGTGCGGTATCGGTGGCGTAGTGGCGGGTTTCGCCACTGTAGAGAAAAATCAGTGTAACGCGGCGGCCTTCGCTTTCGAGAACCGTGCCCAGACCGAGCTCCGGCTCGGCATCACAGATCCAGCGCTGGCCGGGTAGAAATTCGTTGTTTTGCAAAACGTTTGCCTGTCCCCAAGGTCGTTGCAGAAGCCGGATACGGCCTGTGTGCGGGAAAACGCGGGAGTATAAGAAATTTTGCCTTGCTTTGCTGCTGTATAAGCGGGGGCGTGCCTGGCTTATTGCCGGCGCCGCTGCAGCGCCGCAGGTTCAGAACATGGCCTCGAATACTGCGTAGTGACCGCTGCTCATACCGAGTGCTTCGTAGGTCCGGTGGGCGCGGTGATTGGCCGTTTCGGCGTACAGGCGCAGACCGCAGGCGCCGGCCTTGCGCGCGGCCTGTTCCACATCGCGGTAGAGCGCGCGGAAAACCCCGCGGCGGCGCAAAGCGGGCAGTACATAAACGCTTTGTATCCACCAGATATCGGCGTTGCGCCAGTCGCTCCATTCATAGGTAATCATCAGGCTGCCGGCCACTTCGCCTTCATACTCGGCGAGGCGGTAGAAGCCGCGCGCCGGATTGCCGATCAGATTGGCGACGCCTTGTTCAACCAGCGTCGCATCGAGCGGTTTGTCTTCGGTTTCCGCAGCCATGGCCACATTGCAGCGGGCGATCAGCGGGGCGTCGGCGGCGATGGCGTCGCGTACGGTGATAGCAGACATGACAGCGCTTAGCTCAGGGGGCCGCTTTTGCCGAAGGCGCGGCGTACTTCTTCGCCGAGAATGGCGATGCCTTTTTCCACGGCGGCGTTATCCGGCGAGAAGGCCACGCGCACGCACTCGTGCGGATGTGCCCAGTCAGGGTCATCAATGCCGGGGAAAAAGTACTGCCCGGGCACCACCAGCACGCCGCGTTTTTTCAGGCGCTGGTACAACTCCATGGTGCTGATCGGCAGGCCGGGGAACCAGAACCACAGAAAGATCGCCCCTTCGGGTTTATGGCAATAGGCTTCCACGCCTTCCATGGCCGCATTAAACCAACCCTGTGCCAGACGGGCTTTTTCGGCGTAGAAGGGTTTGATCACTTCGTGGCTGAGGCGCAGCAGTTCGCCGCTTTTGACCAGATCGGCGGCCAGCGTGGCGCCGAGCCCGCCGGGCGCCAGATTGACAATGGCGTTCATCGACGAGAGGGCTTTGATGATCTCTTTATTGGCGATCACGATGCCGGTGCGCAGGGCCGGCAGGCCGAGCTTGGACAGGCTCATGCACATGACCGTGTTTTCGTTCCAGGTCGGTTGCACGTCCACATTGATGATCGACGGGAAAGGCGCGCCGTAGGCGTTGTCAACGATCAGCGGGATGCCGCGTTGTTGCGCGATGGTATCGAGCTGCGCGACTTCCTCGTCCGACAGCACATTGCCGGTCGGGTTGGTCGGGCGCGAAACGCACAAGGCCGCAATATCCGGCGAATCGGGCAGGGCGTTGAAGTCGACGCTGTATTTGAAGGTGCGCTCATCGAGTTTGTCGATCAGCGGCTTCTCGGCCATAAAGAAATCCTCTTCCACGGCCAGATCGGCGTAGCCGACATATTCGGGCGTCAGCGGCAGGAGGATTTTTTTCAGGCGGCCGTGTTTATCGCGTCCGGCGAGCAGATTGAACAGCAGGAAAAACGCGTTCTGGCTGCCGTTGGTCAGGACCACGTTTTCTGCGCTGATGCCCCAGCCGAAACGGCTGTTGAGCATTTCCACCAGCGCATCGATAAACTCAAAGCGTCCCTGCGGGGTGTCGTAATTGGCAAAGGCGCGGTTAAACGCGGCCTGATCGGCGGTCAGCCGGGCCATGGATTCGCGGTAGGCCACCAGCGCTTCGTCGATCACCCCGGGATTGCCGCCGGCCAGCATTTGCACATCGCCCGAGCCGCGCAGCATGTCGGTCAGGTCGTCCATCAATTGCATGACGCCGGAATGGCGGGTGAACTTATCGCCGAAGCGGGAGTATTCCATGGTCTTGTCCTGCTGGGCAGGGGCGGCAGACGTGCCCCTGCAGGGTTGCTTGTGTCTGTGTTGTCAGCTTGCCAGACCGGCGACCAGTGATTCGGCCCAGGGCACCGCGACGTCTTCGGGTGTGCTGTGCTCAATCGCGTCGATCAGCAGCGGTTCCTGTACGCGTACCGCGCCTATGTCTTCCATGGCCCGGTCGAGGGTTTTGCCGGCGCCGCAGAAGCTGTCGCCGTAGGATGAATCGCCCAGCGCGATAACCGCGTATTTCAGTCCGGCCACGCGTGGCGGCGCGTCGAACAGGGCGTTTTCAAAGTCCATCAGATTGGCCGGTACATCGCCCGAACCGGTGGTGCTGGTGCAGATCAGTGCCAGATCCAGGCCTTCTCCGGCGAGACTGTCCGCAGAGCCGCCTTCCTGATGGGTGACCTGATGACCGGCCGCCTCCAGTGCTGCTTTGATGTCGTCGGAGACCAGAGTTGCGGTGCCGTAAACCGAGCCGCTGATGATGAGTACCTTTGCCATGAGAAGTTTGCCAATGCCGCCGCAAAAAGGGGTGGAAACTTTAGCAAGTCAGTCAGGGCGCTTCAATGAACGCGTGTCACGGACGCGTTATTCCTTCACGTCGCCGAGCAGCCGGTCAAGTGCTCGTGCCGGCAATAAACGCTTGAGAACAGCGATCGCTTTGGTTGGTGTGGTCACGCGGTAGCGGATCTTCGGCCGCGTCGCCTCCAGGGCCTGAATCAGACACCGGCCAACGGCATCGGCATCCAGTGCGAAGCGATTATTATTGGTCCGCGACGCCAGTCTTGCAAGTACCCGTTCATAGGCCGCTTCGTGGGCGCTGCCGGCCGGTTCGATATGGCGCTGGAAGGCGGCCAGGGAATTTTCCCGGAAACGGCTGCGGATCGGGCCGGGCTCGATCAGGCTTACGTATATCCCGCTGCCGCGCAGTTCCAGACGCAGGGTGTCGGTAATCCCTTCGAGGGCGAATTTACTGGCATTGTAAGCGCCGCGGTACGGCATGGCGGCAAAGCCCAGCACCGAGCTGTTCTGAATAATCCGCCCCCGGCCACGGGCGCGCATGGCCGGCAGCAGGGCGCAGGTCAGTTCCATGGTGCCGAACAGATTGGTTTCGAACTGTTCGCGCAGTGCCGCACGGCTCAGGTCTTCGACCGCGCCCGGCTGACCGTAACCGGCATTGTTGAACAGACCGTAAAGACAGCCGCCGGTGGCGTCGAGGACCTGTTCGGCTGCGGCGTGGATCTGCGCGCTGTCGCAAAGGTCCAGCGCCACCGCCTCCAGCCCCAGTGCGCGCAGGCGTTGCAGGTCTTCGTCACGGCGTGCGCCGGCAAATACCCGGTAACCGCGTTGCTGCAGCATCAGCGCACTGCTGTAACCGATGCCGCTGGAGGCGCCGCTGATTAAGACCGCGCCGCGATGACTTGAATTGTGCATAGCTCAACCACATTTTCTGAGTTTCTCTGACGGCATGGACACTTGCCATGCCGTTCCCTTGGGCCTAGTGTAGCGCCCCTGTCGGGGCCTGGCCCCAATCGCGACAAACCGGGTTAAAAACAACACGCTATGAGCGAATTTGCGGCAATTGATCAAGTACGCAAGGCCTTGCGTCAGTCGGTGATCGGGCAGGAGCGCCTGGTTGACCGGATGCTGGTGGCCTTGCTGGCCGACGGGCATTTGCTGGTCGAGGGTGCGCCGGGGCTGGCCAAGACCCGCGCCATCCGGGCCCTGGCCGGGCTGATCGAAGGCGACTATCAGCGCATCCAGTTCACGCCGGATCTGCTGCCGGCGGACATTACCGGTACGGAGATTTACCGCCCCGAGCAGGGCAGTTTCCGTTTCCAGCAGGGGCCGTTGTTCAACAATCTGATTCTGGCCGATGAAATCAACCGCGCGCCGGCCAAGGTGCAGTCAGCACTGCTGGAAGCCATGGCCGAGCGGCAGGTCACCGTCGGGCACACGACCTATCCCTTGCCGGGCCTGTTTATGGTCATGGCGACGCAGAACCCGATTGAGCAGGAAGGGACCTATCCCTTGCCCGAAGCACAGCTCGATCGCTTTATGCTGCACGTGAAAATCGATTACCCCGATTTGCAGCACGAGCGCGATATCCTGCGTCTGGTGCGCGGCGAAAGTGCCGGTGAAAGCGCGCCGGCGGTGCCGCCGCTGAGCGCGGAAAGCCTGTTTGCTGCACGTCGGGAAGTGGCCGCATTGCATGTGGCCGGGCCGGTGGAAGACTACATCGTGCGCCTGATCGGCGCGTCGCGCGGCGTCAATGCCGGACCTGATCTGCAGCGCTGGATTGCCTGGGGCGCCAGTCCGCGCGGCACGATTGCGCTGGACGCCTGTGCCCGTGCCCATGCCTGGCTGGGCGGACGGGATTTCGTCAGCCCCGATGATGTGCAGGCGGTGTTGCATGATGTGCTGCGCCACCGCGTTATTCTTTCCTACGAAGCTGAGGCTGACGCGGTCGGCAGCGATGCGGTGATCGACGCCATGCTGGCCCGCGTTGCCGCGCCCTGAGGACGTCCGGACCATGTCCGCTGTTTTGCCGGATCATCCTTCCTCACCCGTGTCGGTCAGCCGCGACGAGTTGCTCGGCCTGCGCCGGCTCGCCTCCGGACTGCAGCGCCGGCGGCCGCTGCGCAGTGCCGCGCCGCAGTCCGGTCCGCAGCATTCCCGTGCACTGGGGCGCGGGCTGGATTTTGCCGAATTGCGCGAGTACCAGCCCGGTGACGATATCCGCCAGATCGACTGGAATGTGACGGCCCGGACCGGCAAACCCCACACCAAGCTCTACAGCCTGGAACGCGAAAAACCCTGCTTTTTTGTCCTCGATTTACGCCCCGCTATGGCCTTCGGCACGCGCGGCGTGTTCAAGTCCGTGCTTGCGGCGCGCCTGATGGCGGTACTGGCCTGGTCGGCGCAACTGGCCAATGACCGGGTCGGCGGTATTGTGTTCAGCGCGCAAGGCCACAGCGAGATCCGCCCGCAAGGCGGACGGCGCGGCCTGATGCAGCTTTTCTCCGCGGTGCTGCAACACTGGCCGGCACCGCACAGCGAGGCCGGGCAGGTGCAGGCCGGTGAGGCGGCCTTGCGTGATGTGGCCCTGCGCCTCGGCCGGCTCGCCCATGCCGGCAGCACGCTCTGGTTTATCAGTGATTTCAGCGGTTTTGATGAGGCGGCCAAACCGGCTTTTGCCGGGCTCATGCCGCACAACCAACTCAACACCGTGCTGGTGGCCGATCCGCTGGAGCGCCGGTTGCCGCCGCCGGGTCGTTACCGCCTGGCCGCCGGTGCGGACAGCCTGACGATCGACACCCGCAGCGCGGCGCGACGCGACGCTTACCGGCAACGTTTTGAGCAGCGCCGTGCGGCACTGTCGGGCTTTTTCCTGCGTGGCCGGCATCACTACGACACGGTTTGGACCGATACGGATTTGCCGCTACAGGCCGAGGCCTTGTTGTGCGGACGGCCGCTGACGGAGCGTGAAGCATGAATCCCGATGCCGATCCGCTCAGTCAGTTACGCGATATTGTTGAGCCTGATGCGGTCAGCTGGTGGCCGCCGGCGCCCGGCTGGTGGTTGCTGGGCCTGTTGATCGTCGCACTGATTGCGGCGCTGATTTGGTGGTGGCGGGGCCGGCGCCCGCAGCCGCACTGGCCGGATGCGGCCCGCAGCTCCCTGGCCGGCCTGAAAGAGAACAACACGCTGGAGGACCGGGAATGGCTCGCTCAGGTGTCGGTACTGGTCAGGCGTATCGCGCTGGCGGGCGCACCGCGCAGCAGCGTGGCGGCGCTGACCGGCGAGGCCTGGCTGGCGCGCCTTGATGAACTCAGTCAGTCCGACCGCTTCAGCCAAGGTGCCGGACGTTGTCTGGCCGATGGGCCGTGGCAGGCGCAGATTACCCTGACTCAGGCGCAGCGCCGCGAGCTGCTCGAGGCGGTCGGCCTGCTGATTGCCCGTCTGCAGCAGACGGAGGCGGACACATGATGCAGTTCGCCTGGCCCTGGATGGGTTTGATGCTGATTCTGCCCCTGTTGGTCTGGTGGGGCGTGCCGGCTGTGCGCGCCGAGCGCGAGTCGGCCCTGCAGGTGCCGGATCTGCACGGTTTCGACGGGCTCAGCGCGGCCCGGGCGCAGACCCGCCCGGGCTTGCGCCAGCTGGGTTTGTTTTTGCTCTGGAGCCTGCTGGTGCTGGCTGCCATGCGTCCGCAATGGGTCGGCGAACCGCAGCAGACCCCGAGCAGCGGACGCGACCTGATTCTGGGCGTGGATATTTCCGGTTCCATGCAGGAGGAAGATTTCCGTTACGCCGGGCGCTATGTGTCGCGTCTGGCGGTGGTGCGGGAGCTGGCGCGGCAGTTTATTGCACGCCGCGAGGGCGATCGTATCGGCCTGATCCTGTTCGGCGAGCAGGCGTATGTGCAGACGCCGCTGACTCTGGACCGCAACACCGTCCAGCATTTTCTGGCCGAAGCCACTGTCGGACTGGCAGGTAAGGCGACTGCCATTGGCGATGCCATCGGTCTGTCGATCAAACGCCTGCGCGAGCGGCCCGAGGGTGCGCGGGTGCTGATTCTGCTGACCGACGGCGCCAATACCGCCGGTAATGTGGACCCGGCCGAGGCGGCGCAGCTGGCCAAACGGCTGGGCATCCGCATCTACACCATCGGGGTCGGTTCGGACGGGCGTTCGCGCAGCGCATTCGGTTTTCCCTTCGGCGGGCGTGGTTCGGATCTGGATGAGGCGGCGCTGATCGGGATTGCCGAGGCCACCGGCGGGGAATATTTCCGGGCCCGCTCGACCGAAGAGATGGAACAGATTTACGCCAGGATTGACCAGCTCGAACCCACTGAAAGCGGCGGTGAGGCCTTGCGTCCGCGCAAAGAGTGGTTTCACTGGCCGCTGGGGCTGGCCTTGCTGTGCGGTTTGAGCTGGTTGATTGTGGGTTTGTCAGCGGAGCGTCGGCATGGCTGAATGGCATTTTCTCAGACCGGCCTGGTTTGCCTTGCTGATCCTGCTGGTGCCGGCGGTACTGTTGCTGTGGCAGCGCCGCACCGGCGCGGCGCGTTGGCAGGGCGTGATTGATCCGGCGCTGATGCCGTATGTGCTGAACAGCCCCGCCGCTGACCGGCAGCGCTGGCCGGCTGTGGTGCTGGGCGTGTTCGGCCTGGCGGCGATTATCGCGCTGGCCGGGCCGGTCTGGCAGCGTTTGCCGGTGCCGCTCAGCCGCGCGGTGCAGCCGCTGGTGATTGTGCTGGATTTGTCGCGCTCCATGGATGCCGCAGATGTGCGGCCGAGCCGGCTGGCGCGGGCCCGTTTTAAGATCGACGATGTGTTGCGTCTGAATCCGGACCGCCAGACCGGTCTGGTGGTCTTCAGCGAAGTGCCTTACACGGTCAGCCCGATTACCGATGATGTGGCCACCGTCGCCACTTTTCTGCCCTCGCTGACCACCGATGTGGTGCCGGTGCAGGGCGCGAATACGGCGCTGGCACTGGAAAAAGCCGCCGAGCTGATCGCCAACAGCCGCTATCCGAAGGCCGATATCCTGCTGATCAGTGATTCGGCGCCGGGTGAAGCGGCGCTGGCGGTGGCCGGGGGGCTGCCGGCGGCCGGGATTTCGCTGTCCGTGCTTGGTGTGGGTACCGCTGAAGGTGCGCCGGTGCGGCTCAGCGATGGCAGCCTGCTCAAAGACGCCGACGGCGCGATTGTCACCCCGGCACTGGCAGAGCAGGGGCTGCAGGCACTGGCCGCAGCGGCCGGCGGGCGTTACCGCCGCCTCGGCACGGGCGATGCGGATTTGCGCTATTTGCTGCCCGACGCGCCGGTGGCGGTCGAAGCGCCGCAAGAGTCGCAGAGCGCGCGGCGCGCCGATCAGTGGATTGAATACGCACCCTGGCTGCTGCCGCTGTTGATGCTGCCGGGCTTGCTGTTGTTCCGTCGGGGGATGTTGTGATGCGTGCCAGCCGTCTGATGGCCGTGCTTGCTTGTTTGTGTCTGCCCTTGCCGGCGGCGGCCTTTGACTGGTCGGCGCTCTGGAAAAACCGCGATCAGCGCGCTTATGATCAGTTGGCCACAGAACCGGCTGAGGCGGCCGGGCAGTTCCGTGACCCGCTCTGGAAAGGGGTCGGACAATACCGCGCCGGTGAGTACGAGCAGGCCGCCCGGCAATTTGCCGCGACCGATTCAGCACAGGCCTTGTACAACCGCGCTAACGCGCTGGCCCGTGCCGGGCAGCTGAACGAGGCGCTCGCCGCCTATGATGCGGTGCTGGCCCGTGAGGATGCGGATCCGGCGCTGGCCGACAACGCCCGTTTTAACCGTGGTCTGGTCGAACAGGCCATGCAGCAGCCGCCTGCTGAGGGGCAACAGGGACAACAGGGACAACAGGGGCAACAAGGACAACAGGGGCAGGACGAATCCGAAGCCGCGTCGGCCGATCAGGCCTCGCCGGGTGAGCAGGGCCGGCAACAGGGTCAGAACCCGCAGAACCCCAACGGACAGAATACGCAGTCAGAGCCGTCGCAGGCTCAGAACAATACCGCCGACAGCGCTGAGAGCGGACAAGCGCAGCAAGCGCAAGAGCAGGAGGCCACAGAGGCGGGGCAGAATCAGGCCGAGGCTGATGCCGGCCGTAAGCCGGATGCGGATGATGCGGCTGCGGCAGGGACAGAGCGAGAGCCGCTCAGCGAGTCCGGTCAGGCCACGGAACAATGGCTGCGGCGTATTCCCGATGACCCTTCGGGCCTGCTGCAACGTAAACTCATGCAAACCCACCGCAACCGCTATCCCTCAGTCGGTGACGGTCGCGAACCCTGGTAACCGGTGATGATTCGTCTGTTTGTCCTTTTCTGCGCATTGATGTGTTCGACTGTCGCTTCGGCGGCGTCACTGACTGCCAGGCTCGACCGCACCGATATCAAGGAAGGCGAGTCGCTGAGCCTGACCGTCGAGGCACGGGATCTGGACGGGGATATCGATTTTTCCGTGCTGGAGCAGGACTTCGATGTGCTCAATGTCAGCCGCTCGCGCAATGTGCGCATTGTTAACGGTCGCGGTGACCGCTCGCTGACCTTTAACGTGGCCTTGTTGCCCAAACGCAGCGGCGATTTGCCTATCCCGTCGTTCTCACTGGGTGGTGAGCAAACTCAGGCCCTGACCGTGCATGTGGGCGAGGCGCCGCTGCAGCCGCCGGCCACGGCTGCCGGGCAGGCCTTTTTTGTTGAGATCAGCGCCGACACCAGCGAGCCCTACGTGCAGCAGCAGGTCATTCTCAGCGTCAAGATCTATCAGTCCCGCGACATAGTCGAAGGACGGATCAGTGACCCGCAACACGACGGGCTGGTGGTGCAGCGTCTGGGCGACGACGTCACTTACCGCACGGAGCTGCAAGGGCAGCCCTATGCGGTGATCGAGCGGCGTTTTGCCGTCTTTCCGCAGGAAAGCGGCAGTCTGCGCATCGCGCCGGTGTCCCTGACTGCCACTGTGCGTCGCAAGGACCGCTGGAGCGGCGGGAGTTTTTTCGCCCCGACCGAGACCATCCGGGTCGCCTCGAACGCCCTGGAGCTGGATGTCAAAGCACGTCCGGCCGGCACCGATAGCCACTGGTGGCTGCCGGCGGCGGCTTTCGGTCTGAGCGAAAACTGGCGCGGGGATACCGCGGCGGCGCGGGTCGGTGAACCGCTGACCCGCACGATCAGCCTGTCGGCCTTTGGCGTGCAGGAGACCCAGTTGCCGGTCTTGCAACCACCACAGATTGACGGGGTGAAAATCTATCCGGATCAGCCCGAGGTTGAAACCCTGGCCGAGGCCGACGGCCTGCAGAGCTACCGCACCGAAAAGTGGGCGATTATTCCCCAGCGGGCCGGTGAAATCAGCCTGCCGCCGGTACGCATCAGCTGGTTTGATACGGGCAAGGGGCAGTTGCAGGAAGCGGTCTTGCCGGCACGCACGATTACCGTGTTGCCGGCCGCCAATACCGCAGCGGACACGCCGCCGCTGACCCCGCAAGCCGAAGACAAACCCGCGCCAAGGCCGGAGACGACGCCGCCGCCCGCGGCGCCGGCAGCGCCTGCGCCGACGGCCGGTATCTGGCCCTGGCTGAGCGCGTTCAGCACGCTGGGCTGGCTGGCCACGGTGCTGGCCTGGTGGGCGCGCGAACGACGCCGTGAAGCGCAGCCGCGCCCGGCGCTGCAAAAACGTCCGGATGCGAAGTCCGCCTTGCAGGTGGTGCAGCGTTGTGCGCAGCAGAATGATCCGCATGCGTTCCGTCAGGCGGTGCTGGACTGGGCCCGGGCCCGCTGGCCGGATGCGGCGCCGGCCGCGTTGCAGGACATCGCCCGGCGGCTCGCTTCGGAAGCTCTCGCAGCGGCTTTTGCGTCGCTCGATTCAGCGCTGTACGGGCAGGGTAAAACCGTCGATCTCACTGCGATAGCGGCCTTGCTGGAAAAGGCGCAGGCGGGCCGCTCTGCCGCGCCGTCGTCAGCGGCTGACGCTTTGCCGCCGCTCTAGAAACAGAAAAGCCCGGCGTCTGTGGCCGGGCTTTTTGTCGTCGCGCAGACGGACGGATCAGTTTTTCAGACGGCTCAGACCGAGCACTTTGGTCAGGTATTTCTCGTAAACCGGCTCGCCCGAGCCGTTTTTCATTTTGCGCATAAAGTATTTTTCGTAGGCGATCTTGGCCAGATGCACCCATTTGCCTTTTTTGAACCAGGTGATGTTACGCGGCGGGATCTGCGGTACGGCGAGAAAGGCCGCGCCGGTGTCGCCCATATCGGCCAGACACAGAGCTGACCAGGTGCCGACTTTGTCCGGTTCTTCACCGCGCAGCTCGCCGACAATGTTGTGCACGATGGCCGAGACCATGGATTCGATCATATAGCCGGTTTTCGGGGTGCCGGTGGGCACAGGCGTGGCTTCGACCGGCGGGATGGCGACGCAGACACCGGCCGAATAGATGTTTTTGAAGGTCGGGTTGCGCTGGAATTCGTCGATCAGGACGAAACCGCGCGGGTTGCACAGTCCTTCGACTTCAGCGAGCGGGTCTATGCCCTTGAAGGCCGGCAGCATCATGGCGTGCACAAACGGCACTTCGTGTTGCTTGATGACCTCGCCGTTTTCATTGTGCTCGTCGAGCAGAACCTTACCGTCTTCGACCGAGGTCACCTTGGCGTTGCAGATCCAGTTGATATGCCGGTTGCGCAGCTCGCTCTCGAGCATGCCCTTGGAATCACCGACGCCGGCCAGGCCCAGATGGCCGATATAGGGCTCGGAGGTGATATAGGTCATGGGCACGCGGTCGCGCACGCGCGCTTCGCGCAGCGCTTTTTCGAGAATAAACGCGTACTCATAGGCCGGCCCGAAACAGCTGGCGCCCTGAACCGCGCCGACCACCACCGGGCCGGGGTTGTCGAGCAGCTTGCGGTAGTCCTCGTGGGCCTTCTCGGCGTGACCGAGCGTGCACACGGACTGGGTGTAGCCCTGATGCGGACCCAGGCCGGGGATTTCGTCGAAGGCCAGCTGCGGGCCGGTGGTGATGACCAGATAGTCGTAGCTCAGGGTTTGTCCGTCGGCCAGCGTCAGGCTGTTATTGGCCGCGTCCAGCTTGCTCAGTGCGCTGGGGATGAAATCGATGTGTTTTTTGTTGAGGTAGCGGCCGATGTCGAGCGCGGTTTCCTTGCGCTTGCGCCAACCGACGGCGACCCAGGGGTTGGAGGGGGTGAACTCGAACTCGGGTTTGTCGCTCACGACGGTGATTTTGTGCTCGGCGTGGCTCAGTGCGTCGCGCAGCTCGTAGGCGGCTGTCATGCCACCGATGCCGGCGCCGGCAATTATGATGTGTGCCATGTGTCTTCCTTCTCCGGTTTATGTGGTGTTTGTGTATGTGCGCGCGGGCTTGGGACCGACGGGCGGGCAGACGGGGCCCGGCTGGTGTCCGCGCTGGGTTGTATAAGGCTATGTTAACCCCACGCAGGGCGGATGTTGATATACTGCCGCCAACCCGTCATTGTGGGGGCGCGGATTCAGGCCGGTACTTTTGTTGCTAGCTTAATCCGCTACCGGTTTTGCACCGGTTTTATTTGCCGAATCACGCGATTTTATTGTTATAGCTAACTAAACTTGCCGTTGAACAACTCCATACAACCCGATTCTAACGCGCACCGGCGCAACAGCGGCATCAAACTTATCCGTCCCCACATAAGTTTTCTGCGGTCCGTGTCGGCCGTGGCCTTGTTGTTCGCCGCCGCAGGCCCAGTGCAGGCGGCCGGGCCGACGGCAATCGACGGCGAAGAACTCTGCGAGGGCACGATTGACCGCGTGTACTTTTCCGGCAATGAGGTCACCCGCGAGTCCGTTCTGCGCCAGGAAATGACCTTCGCTGAAGGCGATGCCTGCGATCCGAAGGCGATTCATGCCAGCCGGCAGAACTTTATGGATCTGGGCTTGTTTTCCTCGGTCAAGGTCAGTCTGACCCGCTACAGCGATCGCCTCGTTTTGCAGTACAAGCTGCGTGAAAAGCACTTTATTCTGCCGATCCCGCGTATCAGCCGCACCTCCGATGGTGAGTTGCGCTTCGGCGGGCAGCTGCGCATGGACAACTTCGCCGGACTTAATCATCAGCTCAAGATCACCAGTGAACGGCATGTGGAGGACGACGGCGCCGGACGGGCCGGTTTTGAGCATTCGTTTCAATACACCGTGCCGCGCTTTCAGAATTCCCGTTATGGCCTGTCGGTTCAGGTCAGCCGGATGGACAAGGAGTTCGAGCTCAAACAGGGCGGGGTGGTGTACGGCGAGTCCTCGCGCATCGGTGACTCCATCAGTTTGGATATTCGCAAGCGGCGCAACCGCGGAGCCGGTAGCCGGGGATGGCAGAACAGCTATGGCGTCAGCTACGAGCACCGCGGCCATGATCTGATCGAAGGTGAGCTCGGACCGTTCGAAGAAGGCTACAATCTGCAGTTTTCCGCCGGCCTGTGGCGCAATGGTGTCCATCTGCAAAAATACCGGCGTACCGGCTATGTCTACGGCGGTCGGGTCAGCGTCGGTGTCGATTCGCTGGGCGGGGATTATGAATACCAGCGCTTTGACGGTTACTATCGCGGCTACCGGCCCATCGAGGCCGATCTGCTGACCAATGTGAATTACAACTTCGAGCTCGGTTACACCAACGGGCGGCCCTTCGGCGAACGCGCCTACAGCATCGGCGGCGGTGAATCCGTGCGCGGTCTGGATTCGAAAAGTGTCGACGGCGACGTCAAGCTGCTGCTGAATATCGAGTTCCTGCAAGCTTTTCCCCGCTACCCGGCGCTGCGCTGGGTCGGCTTCTGGGATATTGCCAATGTGTTCCCGCGCTGGGATTTCAAACCGGTCTACACCAAAACCGGGCTGGGTCTGGGGTTACGCTGGAAGGTGGTGTCCTTTGTGCGCGTGGACCTGCGCTTTGACTACGGCTTCAGTCTGACCGAGCAGAAGGGTTATACCTACATCGGTACACAGCTCAATTTCTAGGCTGTTCCGCCGTTAGCTGTTGAATCGGATTTGGGTTCCGGCCTGCGACAGTGCCGGTGAGCCGCGTATGCGGCGGGTATACCCTTGCAAACTACACCGTGCTGCTAAACTCACTAGGCTTAGCCTCAGCGGGCCCCTATTGCGGATTGAATTACCTTAATGGCATCTGACGAAATCAAGAAAGAGCTCCGGCACGGGTTTGTCGCCAGCGCGTTTACCAAGTACCTGAGTTTCGGGATGCGCATTATTGTCGCTGCCGTACTGGCCCGGCTGCTCAATCCCGACGAGTTCGGTATCTACGCCATTGCGCTGGTCTTTCTGACCTTTTTCTCGTTGCTCAGCGAGAGCGGTGTGTCCGTGGCAGTGGTACAGAAGCGGGATCTGAGCGAGCAGGATATCTCCAATATTTTTCTCTTCAGCCTCGGTGTGGGGATCAGTATTTCGCTGATTTTTGCGTTTTCCGCACCGGCGATCGGGGCTTTTTACGAAGAGCCGGCCCTGGTCATGGTCTGTCAGGTGCTGGCCATCAGCGCGGTGTTCAACTCGGCGGCCAGTGTGCCGCGGGCGCTGATGCTCAAGCGCCGGGCCTTCAGTACCATTGCCCGCAACGACATCACGGCCATGATCTGTTCTGCGCTGACGGCGATGATTTCGGCCTGGTTCGGCGCCAAATACTATGCGCTGGTGCTGCAGGAGCTGGTGCGCGGGGCGATTGTTCTGGTGCTCTACACGCATGCATCAGGCATCCGTGTGCAGCGCGGATTCAGCTGGTCCAGTATCGGCAAAATCTTCAACTACTCAGCATTTCAGTTTCTTTTCAACATGCTGAATTACTTCTCGCGCAACATTGATAATCTGCTGATCGGTAAGTATTTCGGCACTTATATGCTGGGCTTCTACAACAAAAGCTACTCGCTGATGTTGCTGCCCAACCAGACCATCAGCCAGGTCATCACCCCGGCGCTGCACCCGGTGTTCTCGCAGTTGCAGAATGAACCGGCGCGGATGTATCAGTACTACGTGGATATGGTGCGTTTTCTGGCCAATCTGGGTGTGGTGATTTCCTTGGGTGTGTTTTTCTTTGCCGATGAGATCATCCTGGTGCTCTACGGCGAGCGCTGGCTGGATGTGGCGCCGATGCTGCGGCCGCTGGCGCTGACCATCGGTTTTCAGCTGATTCTGCAAACTTCCGGTTCGGTTTTTCAGGCCCTGGGTATGACCCGTGAGCTGTTTTTTACCGGGCTGGTCAGTTCGGTGATGATTATCGGCGCCATCGTCTACGGCGTGCACAGCGGTGACATCATCACGCTCTGTACCGTTTACGCTTCGTCGATTTTCTTTGTCTTTCTGCAGAACTATTTTGTCCTGACGCGGACCGGCTTCAAGCATCCCTTCGGCGAGTTTTTGCGTTATCTGGCCCGCCCGGCGGCGATCTATGTGCTGCTGTTTGCCGGCATGTGGGGCTTGAATCTGGCGCAGAATCAGCTCTTCGGCGAAAGCTATTTTCTGATCAAATTACCGGTCTTTTTCCTGCTGACGGCGTTGCTGTTCTGGGCCACCCGTGAGTTCCGCTTCCTTGCCACCTTCGGCGCCGATTACGGTATCCGCCTGCCGACCAATGCATTGCGCAAACTGATGCGGCAGGGTTGATTGCCGGGCCGTTCGCTGTCCGGCACGGCCCGCTGCAGTGTGTTGATTTAAAAACGAATAATTCACTTTCCGGCGGTGTAAGTTTGCATTCCGAGGCTTCGCTTTGCTGAGCCGCGCCCGTATAGTGATGACTCTTTCCCGTAGGAACCCGGCGGAGTACTGCAGCGCATGCTTACCACAATTGCCCCTGTTACACCGGTCCCGGATGCGCCGCCGTTGCGGCACTGGCGGCTGGTCCGTGATCTGGACGACATCGTCTGGCTGACCATCGACCGCGAAGGCGAGTCGGTCAATACGCTCGGCGAAGCGCTGATTGCCGAGCTCGATACCGTCTGCGGCCTGCTTGAAGCCGCGCCGCCGGCCGCACTGATCCTGATTTCCGGCAAACCCGGCGGCTTTATCGCCGGTGCCGATATCCGCGAGTTCAGCGGCTTTACCCGCAGCGCGGATGTCAGCGAAAAAATCCGTCAGGGTCACGCGGTTTTCGCGCGTTTTGAACAACTGCCTTTTAGCAAAGTCGCTGCCGTGGACGGATTCTGTCTCGGCGGGGGACTTGAGCTGGCCTTGTGTTGTGACTGGATAGTCGCCACCGATAAACCGGAAACCCGTATCGGCCTGCCGGAAGTGCAGCTGGGGATTTTCCCCGGACTGGGCGGTACCGTGCGGGTCACCGAGCGCCTCGGCGGGCTGGCCGGTATGGAGCTGATGTTGTCGGCGCGCATGCTCAGGGCCCGTGCTGCTAAATCCATGGGCTTGATTGATGCGCTGGCCGGTGAGCAGCCGGATCTGCGTTGGGCGGCCCGTAAAGCGGCTTTGCAGGGGCGTAAGCGCGCCCGCTCGGGGCTGCCGGCGCGGCTCAGCAATCTGGCCCCGGCGCGCCGCGTACTGGCTGGCGTGATGGCCAAAAAAGCCCGTGCCAAAGCCCGCCCCGAACACTATCCCGCGCCCTATGCACTGATTGATCTGTGGCGCGACCATCGCGGTGACCGCGCGGCCATGTTCGAGCATGAAGCGCGTGCGGTCGGCGAGCTGATGGTCAGCCCCGCCGCCGGCGGCCTGCGACGTGTTTTCCATCTGATGGAACGCCTTAAAGAGGGCGCCAAGGGGATTGATTTTCCGGTGCGACGGGTGCATGTGGTCGGTGCCGGGGTGATGGGCGGGGATATCGCCGCCTGGTGCGTCTTGCAGGGACTGGAAGTGACCCTGCAGGACCGTGCAGAGAGCTATATTGAGGCAGCCCGTGAACGGGCGCTTAAACTGTTCCGTCGGCGCTTGAAGAAGAAACCGGCTGTGGATGCGGCCATGGCACGTTTGCGAAGTGATGTGGCAGGCGAGGGTGTGAGCCGTGCCGATGTGGTGATCGAAGCGATTATCGAAGACCTCAGCGCCAAGCAAACCCTGCTCAGTGAGCTTGAACCGAAACTCAGACCCGCTGCGGTGTTGGCCACCAATACCTCGGCGCTGCCGCTGGAAAGCCTGGCCACTGCGCTGCGCGAGCCGCAGCGCCTGATCGGTCTGCATTTTTTCAATCCGGTGGCCAAAATGCCGTTGCTGGAGGTGGTCCGGGGCGAACAGAGCGCGGCGCAGTATGTGGATGCCGGTCTGGCGTTTGCCGGGGCCATTAACCGTTTTGGCCTGCCGGTGAAAAGCTCGCCGGGATTTCTGGTTAACCGGGTGCTCGCCCCGTATCTGATGGAAGCCATGCGGTGCCTGAGCGAAGGCCTTGATAAAGTGCAGATCGACGCTGCGGCAGTGCAGTTCGGCATGCCCATGGGGCCGGTTGAACTGGCTGATACGGTGGGCCTGGATGTGTGCGTCAAGGTCGCTGAAACGCTGGCCGGTGATCAGGACCTGAGCGCACAGAAGGCCCTGCTCGATGAACTGATTATCAACGGCAATCTGGGCCGCAAAAGCGGGCAGGGCTTTTACCGCTGGAAAGACGGCAAGGCGCTTAAAGACAAACCGGCCAATACGGATGCCGCGGCACTTGAGGGCTTGGCTGAGCGTCTGTTGCAGCCGTTTCTGGCCGAATGCGAAGCCTGTCTGGCCGATGGCGTGGTCAGCGATGCGGATCTGCTCGATGCGGGCATTATCTTCGGTACCGGGTTTGCGCCGTTTCGCGGCGGCCCGATGCATTATCTGTCAACACGCCGCAGCAGCGGGGAGGTCTGATGAGTCAGCATTTGCGATCAGTGGTGATCTGTGGCGCGGCGCGTATTCCGTTTTGCCGCTCGAATACCGCTTACAGTGAACTGAGCAATCTCGATATGCTCGGCGTCACCCTGCGCGGTCTGGTCGCCAGAACCGGGCTGCAGGGTGAGCGCCTCGGTGAGCTCAGTGCCGGGGCGGTCATTACCCATTCCAAAGACTGGAATCTGGCCCGTGAAGCGGTGCTCAGCAGCGGCTTATCGCCGGAAACGCCGGGGCTGACCTTGCAGCAGGCCTGCGGCACCAGTCTGCAGGGCGCACTCGGTTCGGCGGCCAAAATCGCGGCGGGCCAGATGGACTGCGCGATTGCCGCCGGCAGCGATACCACCAGCGATGTGCCGGTGGTGTTCGGACGCCGCTTTGCGCAACGCCTGGCACGTCTGAGCCGGGCCAAAACCCTGCAACAACGCCTGGGCCTGTTGCGTGGCATGTCGCTGCGCGAACTCAAGCCCATCGCGCCCTCGGTCAATGAGCCGCGCACGCTGATGAGCATGGGTGAGCATTGCGAACGTATGGCGCGCGAGTGGGAGATTTCCCGCCAAGCGCAGGATCAGCTGGCCCTGCAAAGCCATCAAAAGGCCGCAGCGGCCTACGCCGAGGGGTTTTTCGACGATTTGCTGGTGCCCTGTGAAGGTGTCTGGCGGGACAACAATCTGCGCCCCGACGCCAGTATGGAAAGCCTGGCGGCCTTGCGCACGGCCTATGACAAATCCGCTGCCGCGACCCTGACCGCCGGTAACAGCACGCCGCTGACCGACGGCGCGGCGGCGCTCTTGCTGGCCAGTGAAGACTGGGCCCGGGAACGTGATTTACCGGTGTTGGCGCGTCTGACGGCCTTTGAAACCGCGGCGGTCGATTATGTCGGCGGCGAAGGGCTGCTGATGGCACCGACAATTGCGGTTGCGCGGATGCTGCAACGGACCGGGCTGGGGTTGCAGGATTTTGATTTCTACGAGATTCACGAGGCTTTTGCCGCGCAGGTGTTGTGCACGCTGAAAGCCTGGGAATCGCCGGCCTATTGCCGCGACCGGCTCGGCCTTGATGCGCCGCTGGGCGCCATAGATCAGAGCCATCTGAACATCAAAGGCAGCAGTCTGGCCATCGGCCATCCGTTTGCCGCGACCGGTGCGCGGGTGACCGCCACCATGGCGAAGTTGTTGCACCAGAAGGGCCGTGGTCGTGGTCTGATTTCCGTTTGTACTGCCGGTGGTATGGGTGTGACTGCTATACTCGAGGCCGGCTAAAGTGAGTGTCTGTAATAATGTTTCGATTGATTTTTTTGCTGTTTTTGATTTGTTTGAGTCCGCTTGTGTCTGCCCAGGAAATTGAGCCGGTTTTCGACCGCTACACGCTGCAGGCCGAGGCCAGCCGCGAAGTCGACAATGACCTGATGCTGGCGGTGTTGCGCGTTCAGGATGAGGACGCGGACAGTGCTGCGCTGTCCGATCGCATTAACCACACCATGCTGTGGGCCTTGCTGCAACTCGAGAGCTATCCGAACATCAGTTCGGCCACGCGTAACTACCGCACCACGCCTGTCTACGGCGACAGCGGCGATGGCCGGGTGACCGGTTGGCGCAGCAGTCAGGATCTGGCGCTCGAAGGGGTTAACTTTGAAGAGATGCGTACGGTTATCGGTGAGTTGCAGGAACAGTTGCAGCTGGTCTCCATGAGTTTCGAGCCGCAGAAAACCACCCGGCAGCAGGTCGAGGACGCGTTGATTGCGGATGCGCTGAGCGCTTTTCGTGAGCGTGCATCGCTGATCAGTCAGTCCATGCAGGCCGGCAGCTACCGGGTGTTGCGGGTGAATGTGATGACTCAGGGCAGCGCCGCGCCTTATCCGGTGGCGCGTATGGCCATGGCCGATACCGCCTTGCGTGAGAAGTCCCCGGTGGCGGTGTCCGCCGGTACCGCCACCGTATCCGTTACGGTCAGTGGCGAGATCGTCCTTAATCCGCCGGTCAAACCGCCTTCGCAAGACGCGCAGATCAGCAACTGATCCTGCCATAGCCGGCCTTCGGGCCGGCTTCTCCGGCCGCGGCATGTCCATGCTGCGGCCGCCTCAGCTGTACCCGTTCGGGCCCGCTCCCCGCTGAATCCCGTCAATTCCCGTTAATTCCCGCTCTGTGCCTGTGCGCCCTGATGCCCTTGAGCTTATCCGGCGGCGCGTATTTTGCTGTGCATCCTGCGTCGCCTGTCGTCAAACGGATTGACGGCGGTTTATTCACAAACGCAGGGGAGAAGCAGTTGCTCATGGGATCTATCGGCTAAGATGTGTCTAAGGCTGTTCAGGCTAGGGTTGATTGCTGCCTGTTTTTTCAGTGCAGGGGTTAACGCCGCCGCTATCACCGGCAGTGCGGACCGGCAAGCTGTCGAAGCGGCTCAGGCCGGCGCGTCGCTTGCTGAAGTCGGCGACTGGCAGATAGAACGGCCCCGTGGCGGCGCAGCTGTGCGCGCGCAGTCCACGTCCGCAAGCGGTGTCCCGAATGAAGTCAGCGACTGGCAGCCCGAATCGCAGGGCGGTGCCGTGTCCTTGCCGTCCCGTGCCGCAGCCGTCGCGCCGATCCGCAACGAAGTCAGCGATTGGCAGATCGAATCGCAGGGCGGCGCCGTGCCCTTGCCGTCCCGCGCCGCAGCCGTCGCGCCGATCCGCAACGAAGTCAGCGATTGGCAGGTAGAATCCCGTCGTGCCGCGCGCCGCGCTGCGCAGTCCACTCTCTCACCCCCCGAATCCCCGGCTGCACCGGCGCCTGTCCGCGAACAGCATGTTCAGGCCGCCCCTGCAGCGCAGACCAACGCAGCGCCTGATACCCCGGCACCGGCTTCGCCCGCCGTATCGACGGCCGCGCCGCAGGCCTCCGGTGTGTTAAGCGATGGCAATATCGTGATGCTGCCTGAGGACCGGCAGGCGCGGGCTGAAATTTTAAAACACCGCCGACGTTCCGATGCCGAAGTGCTGGGCTGGCTGGGCGAGCTCAATGGCCGCTATGTGCCGCCTGCCGACAAGGCCGGCGCCGTCCCGGCGCCCTCCGGTTCTGCTGCGGTCCCGCGTAATACCGGCCCGGCCGAAGCTGTGCCGACCGGGGAGGGTGAGCTTGTTGCAGCACCTGATGCGGCAGCGCCTCTGAGAGCGGATGGCCAGCTTGCAATTGAACTCAACGGTGAGCGCCTCGAAGGCGTGTTTGCGCGCAAAAATGCGCAGGGTACGCTGCTGCTGCCGCTGCAGGCGCTGGCGAAACGGATCGGTGATGTGCTTGCCGGCGATGCGCAGGGCGCACGCGTGCGCTACCGGCGCAAGGCCGACGGGGCGCGCTTTGCGCTGAATCTGAAAAGTGGAGAGGTGACGGCCAACGGCAATGCGGTGGGTTTTCTGCCCGAGGTCGGGCAGATACGTCAGGAGCAGGATCTTTACCCGGCCAATGCGGTGCAGGTGTTTGCCGGACTGCTGCTGGAACAGGACCCCGAGACCGGCCTGATCCGCCTCAGCCACGACCCGCGTCTGCGCATGGAAACCGGGTTTGAACTCTACGTAAACGGGCAGTTATTGCCGTATCTGAATCCCGAACCCCGGGCGATCGGCCATGTGCTGTTGTTGCCTTTGCGGCCGGTGGTCGAGGAGCTGGGCAGTCGTCTGACGGTCAGCGAGGGTGGCAATCGTGTGACGGTGGTACGTCAGCAGGACAATGCCGAAATCTCCCTGAATCTGAGCACCGGGCTGGTCACGCTGGACGGTGTGCCGCAGGGCACCGCGCCGGAGGTCAGCTATGCCGATCCGGTCAATCTGCTGGTCCCGCGTGAAGTGCTGGCAACCCTGACCGGCACCTATGTCACGCTGGTCAAGGGCACACGTCGTATTGATGTGGATCTGGATGACGAGCTGGCGCGGATTATCGCGCCCGGCAGCAGCGTCCGCGAGCGCGTCAAAGATGCCCCGCCCGTGCTTGAATCGGCCGAGATTTTTACCGATACCGAGCACCGGGCCAGCGCACGCCTGAAAGGCTATTACAGCCAATATACGATGCAGTTTGAATACGAAACGCCGAGCACGCAGGGTGAGGACGGCTACCGTGCGGACTGGTTGCAGCTGCGCACGGAGACCATCGACGGTAGCGGTTTGCTGCTGGGGGATCAGAATCTGTCACGCCGTGAGCTGCAGGGTGTGGCCAGCGGGCGTATGCGCGGGGCTTATCTGTACAACCCGGTCGCGCAGGGGCTGTTGGTGGCGAGTCTGGGCCGGGCCCATACGGATAACGAAACCCTCGATAACGGCGAGTCCGTGGCGACCTTCAGCGGCAATGTGGCCGGGCTGCGCTTTTACGACAGTGACGGGCAGTTCGAGGCCGGTCTTGCCGCCCGCGAAGAAGACGGTTACCGGGCGCTGGTGGCAAGCATCCACGACAGCTATGCCCATCCGGATTTTGCCGCCGGCGCGCTCGATCAGCGTCTGGAACTGGCCGCCGGTGTTTATGACCAGGGGCAGGGGCTGTCGCCGGGTGGGCAGTTCAGCTGGGACGCGCGGCTGAAGCCGCATGAGCGGCTGTCCTTATCTGCCACCGCCGGCTATACCAGCGAAGAGGTGATGCGCGGTATGGATCCGGATACGCTCAGCGATGACTATGACGACGATCTGGCCGATTACGGCGCTTATGGCCTGCACGCCAACTATCGCATGACAGACTCGGCCAGTGCCACGCTGGCCCATACGCGCAGCCTGCGCGGCCTGCTGGCCGGCGAACCGGCCGACGACGTGTCGGCCTGGACGGAGACCAACAGTGCGGGACTGTCCTGGCGCACCGGCCGGCCGTGGTATATGCCCTGGACCTATTTCGGCGTCAGTCGCAGTACGGCGGCGCAGAGCGAAGCCACCCTGACCCGCCAGGCGCAGGCCAGCTGGCGGCGCGACGAATGGTCTTTGTTGCTGCGTCACGACGACCGGCGTACCGGCGAGACATCGCATGCCTGGCAGAGCTCGGCCGAGTTGTCCCGTGATCCCTGGCTGAGGCGCTTCAGACGCGGTGCCTCGCTCAGTGTGTCGCCGCGCGTCAATCTCTGGAAGCCTTCCTCGCAGCTGCGTGCCGAAGCCGGTGTGCTGGCCACCCTCAGCAGTGGCGACTGGCTGGGTAAGAACACCCGCGGTGTGCTGTCCTATGCGCATAACCTCGGCATCACCTCCGTGCTCGATGACAGCGGGGAAGAGGATGAGGAGCTCAGCGAGGTGACCGGCAGCGATTATGTTTCCGCCACGTTGCGTTACCGCTTTAACCGTCTCTTACGCCTGGACAGCCGCTATTACAGCGATCTGGACGGCTATGACGACTTTTATGCGGCGCTGACCGCGTTTTATGAATTCAACCCGCCGCGCCGCTACCGCATCAGCCGCGAAAATGCCGGCTTGCTGACCGGTGCGGTGTTTCTCGATCAGAACGGCGACGGACAGCGCCAGGCCGGCGAACCGGGTTTGGCTGGCGCACGTGTGGCCATCGGTGGTACGCGGGTCGGTCTCAATGCCGACAGCGACGGGCGCTTTACCATTCAGAACATGCCTGACGGGGTGTATCGCGTGCATGCCGACACCACGCGTCTGCCACTGGGCTATGTGGCCGATGCGGCCGCGGTGCCGCCGGTACGGATCGACGATGGCATGATTACCGAGCTGGCGATTCCGGTCATGCGCGGCAGTCAGCTCAGCGGTGCGGTTTATATCGATGTAAACCGCAACGGCAAGCTGGATGCGGACGATGAGCGGCCGGAGAATATCGGCCTCGAGCTCGACAGCGGTGATGAGAGTGCCAGTACGCTTTTCGGTCAGTTCACCTTCGACTATCTGCGCCCCGGCCCGTACCGCCTTCGCGTACAAAGCGACACGCTGCCGGACGGCGTGCAGGTCGCCGAAGATAGCATCGACCTGACGCTGCAGCCGGGCGTGGACAATCATCGGCAGGTGCGCTTGTTACGGCCCGCCGATTGAGTGTGCGATTTGCTTGCATCGGACCGCCACTTACGGGCACAATACACGGCTTGTTTATGGTGTCCTGTATCGGCCCTCCCGCGACGATAAACTGTGAACCCCGTCAGGCCCGGAAGGGAGCAGCGGCAGCAGCGATCTCGGGCGCCGGGATGTGGCTGGTACGGGACGCCTCCATTTTCAGCCGGTAGCTGCTGTTCTGCGGTTACGGCACCTCCTTTGTTTCCGACACGGCGGCCTATGAGCTATCAGGTACTGGCGCGCAAATGGCGGCCTCATCGTTTTGAAGACATGGTTGGCCAGGAGCATGTGCTCAGTGCACTGACCAACGCGCTCGACAACGATCGTCTTCACCACGCCTATATGTTCACCGGCACCCGCGGTGTCGGCAAAACCACCATCGCGCGTATCCTGGCCAAAAGCCTTAACTGCGAAAAAGGCGTCAGCTCAACGCCCTGCGGTGAGTGTGCCACCTGCCGTGATATCGACGCGGGGCGCTTTTTTGACCTGATCGAAGTGGACGCGGCCTCGCGGACCAAGGTTGAACAAACCCGCGAACTGCTGGAAAACGTGGCTTACGCACCCAGTGCCCGCTACAAGGTGTACCTGATCGACGAGGTGCACATGTTTTCCGATCACTCCTTTAACGCCTTGCTCAAGACGCTGGAGGAGCCGCCGCCGCATGTGAAATTCCTGCTCGCCACCACCGATCCGCAAAAGGTGCCGGTTACGGTCTTGTCGCGCTGCCTGCAGTTCAGTCTCAAACGCCTGCCGGAAAAACAGATCAGCGACTATCTCGCGGAATTGATGCAGCGCGAATCCATCGAAGCCGACGCGGCGGCGCTGAAACATCTGGCGCGCGCGGCGGACGGCAGTATGCGTGACGCGCTGAGTCTGCTCGATCAGGCCATCGCGCACGGCGAGGGCGTGGTGCGTGCGGCCAGTGTGGAGCAGATGCTCGGTCGCCCGTCGCCGGGCCGGATACTCGACCTGGTCGGTACCCTGGCCGATGGTGATGCGCCGGCAGCGATCCAAATGGTCGGTGAGTTTGCCGATTACTCGCCGGACTACCGCGGGCTGCTCGGCGAAATCCTTTCGGTAATGCATCAGCTGGCACTGACCCAGAATGTGCCCGGTGCGGCGGATGTGGTCGGTTTCGATCCGGCGCGGATCGCCGAACTGGCGCGGCGCATGTCGCCCGAAGATGTGCAGCTGTTCTATCAGATCGGCCTGACCGGCCGGCGCGATCTGCCGCTGGCGCCGGATATGCGCGAAGCCTTTGAAATGGTGATTCTGCGTATGCTGGCTTTCCGTCCGGTCCTGCCGGGTTCGGATGTGCAGCATGCTGCACCGGCGGCGCCGCAAACAGCGCAAGCGCCTGTCAGTGTCCCGGCGGCACAGCCGCAGCCCGCCGCCGCTCCGACGCCTGCCGCCGCCGCGCCGGCTCCCACACCGGCGCCGGCCGCGCCGCCTGCACCCGCTGCGGCAGAAGCGCCGCCCGCGGCCGCTGAGAGCGCGCCGGATAGCGCTGCCCCGGAAGTCCCGCCGGGTATGCCCGGTGATGTGGCGGCCCAGCTCGCTTCACTACGCGCCAAGCTGTCCGATGACGGCGGCAACAAACGCAAAGCATCGCAGGCCGCACCTGCAGCGGCTGAAAAAAAAACACTTGAAAACGCCCCCGTAGCGCCGCAGGCCGCGCCTGAGCGCGCTGCGACGGCTGTCCCGCCCATGCCTGCGCCCGCGGCCGCCGCGCCTGTCAGTGCGCCGGAACCGCCGCCGCTGATGTCGGAGTACGAACCGGCTGTCGCACCGCCACCACCGTCAGAGGAAGAATCTGCCTATGCGCCGCCTGCCGGTGCACAGCCTGACGTTGAACCTGCAGCGCCTGCGGCCCCCCAATCTGCGCCTGAACCTGAGCCTGAATCGGCAGCGCCGGCGGTTGCGGCCGGGCCGGCGTCTGAGACCCTGACGCGTTGGACCGGCATGGTCGCCGAGCTGGGTTTGCAGGGCATTCAGCAGGCGCTGGTCAATAACTGCCAGCTGATCAGCTATGACGGTCAGCATCTGGTGCTGCAGCTGGAGCGTGAATACGAAAGTCTGATGCAGCCCGGCACCGTGCGCCAGTTGCAGGAATCGATCGACAGCTGGGCCGGTTGTGCTGTTGCGCTGGATATCACAGTGGCTCAGGGGCCGTTGGACACGCCTTACCGGGCCGCGCAGGCCGCCGAGCAGGCGCGTCTGGCCGAGGCGCGTCAGTCCATCGAGCAGGATCCGGTCGTGCAGCGCCTGTGCCGCGATCTTGACGCGGTCGTGCAGGCCAACAGTATCCGTCCCGTCGGGGACGCGCAGTAAGCTGCCGCATCCTGCGGTTGTGCTAGACTCCGAGCTTTTCTCATAGACCCTCACGCTGACAGGAGAACGCCCATGAAAGGTGGTATTGGCAACATGATGAAACAAGCGCAGAAAATGCAGCAGGAAATGCAGAAAGCGCAGGAAGAGATCGCTCGCATGGAAGTGGAAGGGCAATCCGGCGGTGGTTTGGTCAAGGTCACCATGACAGGCCAGCATGAACTGCGTCGCGTGCAGATCGACGACAGCCTGATGAGCGACGATAAAGAAATGCTGGAAGATCTGATCGCTGCGGCGGTCAACGACGCGGCCCAGCGTCTGGATGCAGAAACCAAGCAGCGCATGGGTAGTGTCACCGCCGGCCTGAATCTGCCGGCTGGTATGAAGCTGCCGTTCTGAGCGGCAGCAGAGCGGGAAGACGATGCAGGAATCGGGACTACTCGGGCAACTGATCGAAGCGCTGACCTGTCTGCCGGGCGTAGGCCCGAAGTCAGCGCAGCGTATGGCGTTTCATCTGCTGCAGCGTGACCGCCGCGGCGGTGAGAATCTTGCGCGGGCGCTGGATCTGGCCATGCGCGAGATTTCCCATTGCAGTCGTTGTCGTATTTTCAGCGAAGAGCCGGTATGCAGCCGTTGCCGCGATGAAAGCCGCGACAGCAGCGTCTTGTGTGTGGTGGAGTCGGCTGCGGATGTGATGGCGATTGAAAAATCCGCCGATTTCAACGGGCAGTATTTTGTCCTGATGGGGCATTTGTCGCCGCTCGACGGTATAGGTCCGGCCGATATCGGCCTGGATCTGCTGGAAGCGCGTTTTGCCGAAGGTGAGGTGCGCGAGGTGATACTGGCCACCAATCCGACCGTCGAAGGGACTGCAACCGCGTCCTATATCACCGGCCTGGCGCGTCAGGCCGGGCTGCGGGTGATGCGTATCGCGCAAGGTATTCCGCTCGGCGGTGAGCTCGAATATATCGACGGTGGCACCTTGTCACACGCGTTTGCCGGGCGTACCGAGGTCTGAACCTGAGCTTGATGTAGAAAAAACGGGTGCTTCGGCACCCGTTTTTGTTTGTGCTCAGTCCTGCGGTGGTTCGGACAGCTTGCAGTAGTTGCCATAGCGCCAATCGGCCAGGCGGCCGTCGGCCAGTGCCCGGCGTACGGCGCAGTCGGGTTCGTGCAGATGGGTGCAGTTGTGAAACCGGCAGTTGCCGGCCAGTTCGCGGATATCACGGAAACCGCGTGCCAGATCCTGTTGGGTCAGGTGTTCCAGGGAGAATTGCCGCACGCCGGGCGAGTCGATCAGCGCGCCCCCGCCGGGCAGGTCGTACCAGCTGGTGACGGTCGTGGTATGAGCACCGCTGCCGCTGGCTTCCGAGAGGGCGCCGACCTGAATCTCCAGGTCCGGGAAAAGCTTTTGCACGATTGAGGATTTACCCACGCCGGACTGGCCGACGAGCATGGAAATCTGGTCGCGCAACAGCCGTTGCAGGGGGCGGATGCCGGCGTCGGATTTGCAGTCGATCATTGCCGTGCGGTAGCCGATCTGCTGGTAAACCGACAGCATGGCCTGCATCTCACGCCGGGCCGGTTCATCGAGCAGATCCGATTTGTTGACCACGATTACCGGTTCGATGCCGGCCAGCTCGGCCGCTGCCGCGTATTGGTCGATCAGCAGGGTTTCAACGCCCGGTTTGATGGCTGAGACGATGGCCAGCTGCTTCAGGTTGGCGGCAACCGGTTTGAGCTGGCCGCGCCGGTCGGGGCGCTGGAGCAGGGTCTGGCGGGCAAATACCGAGGTCACGCGGGCGTCACCCGAGCTTTGCGGTTGCCACTCGACCAGATCGCCGCTGACGATCAGGCCCAGTTTGCGCAGGGCGGCGCAGCGATGCAGATGGCCTTTGTCATCGCGCACCAACAGGCGCGCGCCGTAGTTGGCAATAACCCGTCCGGTGTGCGCGCGAGCATCACTCATCCAGCAACCTCCCGACCCGTGCCGCGCAGATAAAGTCATTGATGGACAGACCGCCTACGCAGTGGGTGGTAAAGGTCACCGTGCAGTCGCGGTAGCGCACCAGCAGGTCCGGGTGGTGATCCTGCCGTTCGGCAATCCAGGCCACGGCATTAACGAAAGCCAGTGTCTCGCGGTAGTCGGCAAAGTCGAAGGTGCGACGCAGACTGCGGGCCTGCTCGTCGCGTTGCCACTGGCTGCCCAGTTGTGCGAGCAGTTCGTCGGCCTGCGCCGGTGTCAGGGGCGCTGCGGCACTGTCGGGTGCCCGGCAGCATTGTTCGTGCAGTTTGCTGTTCATGGCTGTCGGTCCGGCTGAACAAAATGGGCGGAACGGCGTCTGTGCTTGGCTCAGATGCCGCTGCGTGTGTGTTCAGTTTACGCTAAAACCCGGCTCAGGCGGATACCCCGGGAGGGAAAAAGTGCGGCGTGGCGTGCTGCCTGCAGGTGGTGTGACCGGCTTATCCGTGTCTGTGCATCTCGCAAGCGGTGGGCGCATTGGATTATACTCTGCGGCCGCTCAGTACCGGAAACCGCATCTCATGGCAGCAGACCCGCAGAATCTTATCTGGATCGATCTTGAAATGACCGGTCTTGACCCGCAACGCGACAGCATTATCGAAATCGCGACTCTGGTGACGGATGCTTCGCTGAATCTGCTGGCCGAAGGGCCGGTGGTGGCGATTCATCAGCCGTCCGCCGTGCTGGAGGCGATGGATGAGTGGAATACGCGCCATCACACCGCCTCGGGGCTGGTGCGCCGTGTGGTCGAAAGTGACAAAACAGCCGCGGATGCGGAGCAGGAGACGCTTGCGTTTCTGCGCAACTGGGTGCCGCAGGGTGCCTCGCCCATGTGCGGCAACAGCATCTGTCAGGACCGGCGCTTTATGGCACGCCTGATGCCCGAGCTGGAGGCTTATTTTCATTACCGCAACCTGGATGTCAGCTCGGTCAAGGAGTTGGTGCGGCGCTGGTCGCCGGAGACGCTCAGCGGTTTCCGCAAGCAGGGGCGGCATCTGGCGCTGGATGATATCCGTGATTCGGTGGCGGAGCTGGCGTATTACCGCAAGACGGTTTTCTCGATCTGAGTCAGCCGCATTCGACCGGGGTGTCGTCGCGATTGCCCCAGTCGGACCAGGCGCCGTGATAGCCGCGCACACGCGGGTAGCCCAGTCGCTTAAGCATCACATAGCTCAGGGCTGAGCGGTGATGGGTCTGGCAGTAAACCACAATCTCCTTGTCACGGGTCAGGCCGAGTGCATCAAGCCGTGCCTGAAGTTGCTCAGCGGGCTTGAGACGCAGGCCGTTTTGGCGGTCCATGGCGTCGGTCCATTCAAAGTGTTTTGCCCCGGGGACGTGCCCGCCGCGCCGTGAAATGGCGCGGGCGCCACTGTACTCGTCGGCGCTGCGCGCATCGAGCAGGGCGAAATCAGCAGCGCCGAGGCGCGCCATGATTTCTTCCGCTTCAATCACATTGTCCCCGATCAACGGCGGTGCGTAGTCGCTGCGGACGGGTGTCAGCGCCTGCGGCGCGCTGCAGGGCAGGCCGGCCTGCTGCCAGGCCACAAAGCCGCCGTTAAGCAAGGACGCTTTGCGGTGACCGAAGGCGTGCAGCGTCCAGATCAGCCGTCCGGCATAGCCGCCGCCTTCTTCGTCGTATGCCACCACCTGAGTCTCCGGGCCGATGCCAAGCCGTTGCAGAAGGGCGTGAAAATCGGCGGTGTCCGGCAGCAGTCCGCCGCGCTGGCCTTGTTTACGCTGGATTTCGCTGTAGTCCAGGCGTTGACTGCCGGGAATGCCGTGTTGTTCGTGGCTGGCGCGTTCACAGAAACTGATCAGGCACAGCCCGTTGCGGTCGTCGGAGGCCGCCAGCGCTGCCGGTTCAATCAGCAGCGGTAGCTCGTTTGACATGGAGGTTCCTAAGTGTTGGCCAGATTACGGGCGCCGGGACGGGGTTTGACCACCGTGGGGGTCAGCACCGTGTTGCCGGTGCGATCCATCGGCTCCGGATAATCCAGTGTGTAGTGCAGGCCGCGGCTTTCCTTGCGGGCCAGGGCGCTGCAGATAATCAGGTCGGCGATGCGCGCCAGATTGCGCAGTTCCAGCAGGTCGCTGTTAACGCGGAAGTTGCCGTAGTAGTCGTTGATTTCGCTGAGCAGCAGATCGACGCGGTGCTTGGCGCGTTCGAGGCGTTTATCGGTGCGTACGATACCGACGTAGTCCCACATAAAACGTCGCAGCTCATCCCAGTTGTGCGAGACCACGACCTGTTCGTCGGAATGGGTGACAAGGCTCTCATCCCAGTCCGGAATCGCCGGAAAGTCGGCGCTGTCGCTGAGTTTGCTGATGATGTCGCGGGCGGCGGCGGTACCGAAGACCAGGCATTCGAGCAGTGAGTTGCTGGCCATGCGGTTGGCGCCATGCAGGCCGGTACAGGAGGTTTCGCCGACGGCGTAGAGACCGGGGATGTCGGTGGCGCCGCGTTTGTCGGTGAGTATGCCGCCGCAGGTGTAGTGCGCGGCCGGCACCACGGGGATTTTGTCGCGGGTCATGTCGTAGCCGAACTGTGCGCAGGTGGCGTAAATATTGGGGAAGTGTTCGCGGATAAAGTCGGCCGGTTTATGGGTGATGTCCAGATAAACGCAGGGTTCGCCGCGGCGTTTCATCTGGTCATCAATGGCGCGCGCCACGATGTCGCGCGGGGCCAGTTCGAGGCGCTCGTCGTAGTGCTGCATAAAGCGCTCGCCGGCGCCGTTGAGCAGATAGGCGCCTTCGCCGCGTACCGCTTCGGAGATCAGTGAGGATTTGGCATTCGGGTGGTACAGACAGGTCGGGTGGAACTGCATGAACTCCATATTGGCCACGCGGCAGCCGGCGCGCCAGCCCATGGCAATCCCGTCGCCGGTCGAGCCGTCGGGGTTGCTGGTGTAGAGGTAGACCTTGCTCGCGCCGCCGGAAGCCAGGGCGACGAATCTGGCGCAGATGGTACGGGTGCTGTCGTTGTCGATATCCAGCACATAGGCACCGAGTACGTGGTCGGCACCGCGCAGGCCGAGTTTGCGCCGGGTGATCAGATCCACGGCCATATGGCGTTCCAGCAGCACCACGTTTTTGTGTTCGCGGATGCGTTCGACCAGGGTGGTTTCCACCGCACGGCCGGTGGCGTCGGCGGAATGGATAACACGCCGGTGCGAGTGACCACCTTCGCGGGTCAGATGCGGCTCAAGCGTGCCTTGCTCGGTTTCTTCGAGCGTGAACTCGACGCCGAGTTCTTCCAGCCAGGCGATGCTGCGCGGGCCGTTCTCGACCGTGTAGCGGACGATCTCTTCGTCGCACAGGCCGGCGCCGGCGTTCAGTGTGTCCTGAATGTGTGATTCAAAACTGTCGTCGGAGTCCAGCACAGCCGAGATGCCGCCCTGGGCGTAATAGGTGCTGCCTTCGTGCAGGGCGTTTTTGGAGATCACGGCGACCCGCGCATGATCGGCCAGATTCAGGGCCAGGGTCAGGCCCGCAGCACCTGATCCGACAATTAGAACGTCGTAGTTTTCACGCTTTGGCATTGGCTGTCTGTCCGCAAGGTAAGGAGGCATTTTCGCACACAGGCCAAATCCTGTGTATCGCAGGCCGGATGTTTCACATAAAATTGTATTTTTACGGGGATTTTCCGGAACCTTTCCGGCTCCCGCTCGTCCCTCAGGCGTGCCCGGATTCATTGCGCCTGTGTTGGTAAATGAACCGAACTAAACCTTATACCGGCGGTCTATCGGGCAGACCAGTCCGGACTCAAGCTACGGGAGTCATGCCCAGATGGGCGAAAAATCCGTCGATCTCGAACTGGTCCGACGCGTACAAGCCGGCGACAAGCAGGCCTTTGACCTGCTTGTACGCAAATATCAGCACCGCGTGGCGGCGCTGATCTCGCGCTATGTGCATGATGCGGCTGAAGTGCAGGATGTCGCGCAGGATGCGTTTATTAAAGCTTACCGCGGATTGCATAACTTCCGTGGCGAGAGCGCATTCTATACCTGGTTGTACCGCATTGCGGTCAACACAGCGAAAAATCACCTCGTGTCGTTGGGGCGTAAAACGCCCGAGTTTGCGGTCGAAGCCTCAGACGCCGAGAACTACGAATCCGGTGCCGCACTGCGTGAATATGCCACACCGGAACGGCGTTTGCTCGCTGATGAAATCCGCGATGTGGTGATCGGCGCGATTGAAGCGCTGCCCGAAGATCTGCGCACGGCGATTACCCTGCGGGAGCTCGAAGGCTTGTCCTACGAGGAAATCGCCGGGGTGATGGAGTGCCCGATCGGCACGGTACGTTCGCGGATTTTCCGTGCCCGTGAAGCCATAGACAATAAACTGAAACCGCTCATCGACGAAACCGGTGGGGACAAACGATGACTGATATGCCCAAACAACACCTCAGCGCCCTGATGGACGACCATTTCGACGCGCCGGAGGCAATCCGGCCCGGCGGCTTCTCAGACGAAGAGCAGGCCTACTGGGAGCGAATGCACCTGACGCGTGATGTGCTGCGCGGCGAATACCGGCCGCTGCTGGACGCGGGCTTTGCCGAACGGGTGATGGACGCGCTGGATGAAGCGCCGCAGGCCAGCGCCGACGACAAGGTCGTGAGCCTGCAGTCGCGCCGCCACAGCACTGCGCACTGGCGGCAGATGGCCGGCGGTCTGGCGGTGGCAGCGACCGTGGCGGCAGTCTCGGTGTTCGGCTGGCGCAGCCTGTCAGCCCCGCAGCCGGGCGCCTTGCCGTCGGTCGCGCAGAATAACGGCCTGTTGCCGCAGCCGGCCGTGGCGGGCTTGCCGGCGGCCGCACAACCGCGGGTGCAGCTGGTCAATAACAGCGGCACTTACTGGGTGGTCGGCAACCGGCGGATTGCCGATGCCGGCACCGAAGAGCGGCTCAATTCGCTGCTTTCCGACCATATGGAGTCGGGCGCGCGCAGCGTCGGTGGCTCGCTGCCGTACGGGCGACTGGTGGGGTACGATGAAGCGGCTCGCTAAACGACTGGCCGGCACGTTGTTGCTGGCGGCGCTGGCCGTGCCGGCGCTGGCGGATGATGCTGCTGAACTGATTCAGAAAATGGCACGTGCCATGGAAGAGCTTTCCTATGAGGGCACGTTTGTTTACCTGCATGACGGGCAGGTCGAGACGATCTCTGTGCTGCATGACTTCGGCGAGCAGGGCGTGCGCGAGAAACTGGTCTCGCTTAACGGTGAGGCGCGGGTCATTCTGCGCGACGACGATAATCTCACCTGCATCTGGCCGGGCAGTAAATCGGTGGTGGTCAGCAAGTCCGGTCCGCGCACACCGTTTCTGCGCATCGGCGGCGATGATGACAGCCTGACGCATTTTTATGAACTCAAGACACTCGGGCGTGACCGGGTTGCCGGGCATCAGAGTCATATCGTCAGTCTGATGCCGCGTGACAGTTTCCGCTACGGTTACAAACTCTGGGTTGCCGATCCCAGCGGTCTGTTGCTGCGCTCGGCGATGCTGGACGAGCAGGGCCGTGCGGTGGAGCAGGTCATGTTTACCGAGCTGGTGTTGCTGGACGCGGTCGAGGACGCGCGTTTTGCCGTGGAAGATCCCGGTCCGGGGTATTCCGTGCACCGGGTCGGCGATATGACGTCCGGCGATCACCCGGCTGACATGGCGCGTATCGGTTTTGCCGAAGACAGCCTGCCGCCGGGCTTTGTGAAACTATCGGAGAAGGTCAAACCCATGCCGATGGACGGGAATCCGGTCCATCATGCGGTGCTCAGCGACGGCGTGGCCACCGTGTCGGTCTATGTGGAGCTGATGAGCGACGAGCAGGCCGGCAAGGCCTACCACGGTGCGACCAGTATGGGCGCGGTGCATGTCTTTGCCCGCCAGCTGGATGCGGCCTATGTCACTGCAGTCGGTGAGGCGCCGGCTGTGACCGTGAAGAAAATCGCCGAGTCGGTCAGCCTGCAACCATGATGGAAAAAACCGCGCAGGTCGTGTCGGTTGACGGCGAGCGTGCCGTGCTGAGTATGCAACGGCAATCGGCCTGTGGTGCCTGTCAGGCGCGTAAAGGTTGTGGGTCAGCGGCGCTGGGCAGTGTTTTTGACCGTCAGGAATCCCTGCTTGCGCTGAACCGGGTCGGTGCGGTGGCCGGCGATTATGTGCGTATCGGTATCGACGACAGTATTCTGGTCGGTAGCGCGGTGCGCATGTATCTGTTGCCGCTGGTGCTGATGATCGTCTGTGCCGTGATCACCGCCGGCCTGTTCGGCGGCAGTGATCTGGCCGCCGCGCCCGGCGCGCTGGCCGGCTTGCTGGCGGGTTTCCTGCTTGCGCGTCATCATAGCCGTAAAGCGCCCGTCGGTTTGCTGCCGGAAATTCTCGGTCCGGCCGGTGACGGCGAGCGGCCTGTCAGCTTTACCCCCGCGAAGGAGGATGTATGAAGGCTATCGGCTGTCGTATTGCCATTATTTGGCTCGTTTTGTTGCCCTGTTCGGTGCTGGCACGCGGGGCGCTGCCTGAATTCACCGGCCTGGTCGAGCAGAATCATCCGGCGGTGGTCAATATCAGCACTGTGCTGACCGTCGAACCGCAGGCATACCCGGATTTGCCCGATCTTGACGACCCGGCACTGCGTGATTCGCCGCTGGGCGAGTTTCTGCGCCACTTTCTGGAACAGAATCCGGGCCACGGGCAGGGTGCTGAACCCTATAGCGAAGAGTCCTCCGGCTCGGGCTTTATTATTTCCGACGACGGTTATGTGCTGACCAATAACCATGTTGTCGAAGGGGCCGGCGAGGTGACGGTACGTCTGACTGACCGGCGCCAGTTTGTCGCTGAGGTGGTGGGGCGTGATCCGCGCAGTGATGTGGCCCTGCTGAAAATCGATGCCAGCGACCTGCCGGCGGTCCGGACCGGCTCCTCGGAAGAGCTTAATGTCGGCGAATGGGTGCTGGCCATCGGCAGTCCCTTCGGTTTTGATTTCTCAGTGACCGCCGGTATTGTCAGCGCCAAGCAGCGCGCCTTGCCCAACGAAAGCTATGTGCCGTTTATTCAGACCGACGTGGCGATTAATCCGGGTAATTCCGGCGGGCCGCTGTTTAATCTGGACGGCGAAGTGGTCGGTATCAACTCACAGATTTACAGCCGCAGCGGCGGTTTTATGGGGCTGTCGTTTGCCATTCCCATCGAGATCGCCATGGACGTGGCCGCGCAGCTGCGCGACACCGGCCGCGTGACGCGCGCCTGGCTGGGCGTGGTGATTCAGGAAGTAACCCGTGATCTGGCCGATTCATTTGCTTTGGATCGTACCGAAGGGGCCTTGGTTGCGCGTATTCTGCCGGACAGTCCGGCGCAGAACTCGCCGTTGCAGGTGGGCGATATTATTGTTGCCTTTAACGGCCATCCGATCCGCGTGTCGTCGGACCTGCCGCCGCTGGTCGGGCGCAGTCCGCTGGACCAGCCTGCTGCTGTAGACGTGATCCGCGACGGTCACAGTCAGACCCTGCAGGTCACCCTCGGCGAGTTGCCGGAACAGGTTGCATTGAACGGCGCTGTCACGCCGCCGGCCGCACCGGCACCGTTTGAAGCGCTGGGTATGCAGCTCGAGAGCCTTGATGCGGCGGCGTTTCCGGACGGCGGGGTGATGGTTATGGCTGTCACGCAGGACACCCCGGCGGCCGAGGCCGAACTGCAGGCCGGTGACATTATCACTTCACTTAACGGACAGGCTGTGGCCGACACCGCTGATTTTGCCGATGCCCTCGGCACCGTTGCGCCCGGGCGAAAAGTGCCCGTGTTGGTGCAGCGTAATCAGGGACCGGTCTTTCTGGCACTGCGCGTGCCGGATGAGTGAGGCACTTGCCGAGCGGGTTGTGACTGTATATAGTCGCCGCGGTTGCCACCTCTGCGACGATATGCTCGCGGTCCTGCAGGAGTTCTCCGGAACCTATCACTTTGACGTGGTCGTCAGGGACGTCGACGCCGACCCGGCACTTTACCAGCGTTACAACACTCTTGTGCCTGTGCTTTGCGTGGGGGAGCAGCAGGTCTGTCACTATTTCCTTGACTGGGCAGCCTTACGCGCTGCGCTGGGTATTACACAGTAATTATGCAGGACAAGATTCGGAATTTTTCCATCATCGCGCACATCGACCACGGTAAATCCACCCTGGCTGACCGGTTTATTCAGGTCTGCGGCGGACTGACCGAACGGGAGATGTCGGCTCAGGTTCTGGACTCCATGGATCTGGAGCGCGAGCGCGGAATCACCATCAAATCCCAGGCGGTGTCGCTCGACTACAAGGCCAGTGACGGTGAGACTTACCACCTGAACTTTATCGACACACCCGGCCACGTGGATTTCTCCTACGAAGTCTCGCGTTCTCTGGCGGCCTGCGAAGGCGCTTTGCTGGTGGTCGATGCCTCTCAGGGCGTCGAAGCGCAAAGTGTCGCCAACTGCTACACCGCCATCGATCTGGATCTGGAGATTCTGCCGGTTCTGAACAAAATCGATCTGCCGGCTGCCGATCCGCAACGGGTGGTCGAGGAAATCGAAGAAATCATTGGTATTGAAGCCCACGACGCCATCCACGTGAGCGCTAAAACCGGTGTTGGCGTGCCGGAGCTGCTCGACCAGCTGGTGGCGCGGATTCCGCCGCCCAAGGGTGATGTGGATGCGCCGACCAAAGCGCTGATTGTCGACTCCTGGTTTGACAGCTATGTCGGTGTGGTGACGTTGGTGCGTCTCGTAGAAGGGCGGATCAGCAAGCGCGATAAAATTCAGATTATGTCCACCGGGCGGGTTTTTCAGGCCGACGAGGTCGGTGTTTTTACGCCCAAGCGCGTCGAAAAGCCGTCACTGGATGTGGGCGAGGTCGGCTATATCATCGCCGGCATCAAAGAGATCGAAGCGGCGAGGGTCGGCGATACCATCACCCTGCAACGCAATCCGGCGGCCGAACCGCTGGGCGGATTCAAGGAGGCGCAGCCGCGGGTATTCGCCGGCTTGTTCCCGATCAGTTCCGATGATTACGAAAACTTCCGCGAAGCGCTGCAGAAGCTGCGCCTGAACGATGCCTCCCTGCATTTTGAGCCTGAGACCTCCAGCGCACTGGGTTTCGGTTTCCGGGTCGGCTTCCTCGGCATGCTGCATATGGAGATCATTCAGGAGCGCCTGGAGCGTGAGTATGATCTTGACCTGATCACCACAGCGCCGACGGTGGTGTATGAAGTCGAACTGACCGACGAAGAGGTCATCTATATTCATAATCCCTCGGATTTGCCCGCCGTAAACAAGATCAATGAAATCCGTGAGCCGATTATCGTCGCCAATATTCTGGTGCCGAAAGACTACGTCGGCGACGTGATCAAGCTCTGCATCGAGAAGCGCGGCGTGCAGAAGCAGATGCAGTATGTCGGTCACCAGATCTCACTGAGCTATGAAATGCCCATGAGTGAAGTGGTGCTGGATTTCTTCGACAAGCTCAAATCGGTCAGCCGCGGTTATGCCTCGTTTGACTACGAATTCGTGCGCTTTCAGGCTGCCGATCTGGTCAAGGTCGATATCCTGATCAACGGCGACCGCGTGGATGCCTTGTCGATCATTACCCACCGCGGACGTTCGCAGACCCGCGGGCGCGAGCTGACCGACCGTATGAAAGAAATCATTCCGCGGCAGATGTTTGAAGTGGCGGTGCAGGCCGCCATCGGCGGGCATATCATCGCGCGCAGCTCCATCAAAGCGCTGCGCAAGAATGTGACGGCCAAGTGCTACGGCGGTGACGTTTCGCGTAAACGCAAACTGCTCGAGAAGCAGAAGGCGGGTAAGAAGCGCATGAAGCAGATCGGCCGTGTGGAAATCCCGCAGGAAGCCTTCCTGGCGGTACTGAAAGTCGATAAAAACTAACTAATAGACCCGCTGATTATGAACATAGATTTCGCGTTGGTTCTGGTGCTGGCAACGCTGGGTAGTGGCCTGATCTGGCTGGCTGACAGTATATTGTTTGCCCCTAAACGCCGTCAGGCCGCCGCTCAGGTGGCCGGCAACGGCAGTGCCGCCGCAGCCCAGGACCCGTTGCTGGTGGAGTACGCCAAGTCCTTCTTTCCGGTGCTGTTCGTGGTGTTATTCCTGCGTTCGTTCCTGTTTGAGCCGTTCCGGATTCCGTCCGGTTCGATGATGCCGACCCTGCTGGTCGGTGACTTCATTCTGGTCAACAAGTTTTCCTATGGCATCCGTCTGCCGGTGATCGATAAAAAAATCATTCCCGTCGGCGAGCCGGAAACCGGCGACGTGGCGGTTTTCCGCTATCCGGGCAACCCCCGTCTGGATTACATCAAGCGCGTTATCGGCACCCCCGGTGACCGTATTACCTACGTCAATAAAACCCTGCTGGTCAACGGCGAACCTGTGCCGTTGGAGCGCATCGGCAATTATGTTGATTCAGCTTCCTCGGAACGGGCGCAGAATTTGCTGGAGCTGAACGAGAACCTGCAGGGGACTGAACACCGGATCCTGGTTTCACCGGACAGGGCAATACGTAATGGCGAATGGGTTGTACCCGAGGGTCATTATTTTGTCATGGGTGATAACCGCGACAACAGTAACGACAGCCGCTATTGGGGCTTCGTGCCGGAAGAGAACCTTGTGGGCAAAGCGATGTTTATTTGGATGCACTGGAATTGGAACACAGGGGGACTTGCATGGGACCGTCTCGGAAACGCAATAAATTAACCGGCCGCCGCAAACAGCATGGTTTGGGCATACTTAGCCTGATCCTGATCATCAGCCTGGCGGCCGGATTGGCAATGTTTGGTTTTGCCGCCATACCGATGTATATGAATCATATGACGGTGATGTCGATTGCTGAAGATGTCTCGGCTGATCCGGAGCTGCAGAACAGCTCGTCGCTGAAACAGGTCAAGAAAGCGCTGAGCCAGCGTTTTCAGATGAACAATCTGTGGGACCTGAACCCGGACGAAGTAATCAAAATCCACCGCGAGGGTCGCGGTAGCAGCGGCTTTGAGCTCGAAGTCGATTATGAAGTGCGTCGCCCCTTGTTTTACAATATGGCGCTTGTGGCACACTTCAGCGAAAGCGATATAGGTAATCATTGACCGACGATACGCAACGACTCAGCCGGCAACTGGGGCTGAAATTCAATAATCCGGCTCTGCTTGTCAACGCCCTGACGCACCGTAGTGCGTCGGGTACCAATAACGAGCGGCTTGAGTTTCTTGGTGACGGGGCGCTGAATTTCATCATCGCCTCGGCGCTTTACGAACGTAAGCCTGAGTGTGACGAGGGCTCGCTGAGCCGGCTGCGCGCCAATCTGGTCCGCGGCGTCACGCTCAGTGAAATCGCCCGCGATCTTAAGCTCGGCGATTACCTCAACCTCGGTACCGGCGAGCTCAAAAGCGGCGGCTTCCGCCGCGATTCCATTCTGGCCGACGCTGTCGAAGCGATTATCGGCGCAGTCTATCTCGACGCCGGTTTTGCAGCCTGTCAGGCATTTGTGCTGCGCTTGTTCAAGACGCGTCTGGATAATCTCCCCGAGCCCGAAGAGCTGGTTGATCCGAAAACCCGCCTGCAGGAATACCTGCAAGGCCATCAGCTGCCGCTGCCCAACTACAACACCTTGCAGGTCAGCGGCAAATCGCATGCGCAGACCTTTCTGGTGGAGTGTGCTATTCCTGCTTTAGGGCAGCGTACCGAGGCGACGGCCAGCAGCCGGCGCAAAGGTGAGCAGGCTGCCGCCCGCGCGATGCTCGACATTGTGCTGAGTCTCTCGCCCAAACCTATTGATAGCAAAGGTCCGTGATGAACCGCTGTGGCACGATCGCAATTGCCGGCCGGCCCAATGTCGGCAAATCCACACTCCTGAACCGCCTGGTCGGTATCAAGGTCAGCATTACCGCGCATAAGCCGCAAACCACACGGCACAGTGTGCTCGGGGTGCGTACACACGGCGACGCGCAACTGATTTTTGTCGATACGCCGGGTATTCATGTCGATGGCAAACGCGTGCTCAACCGTGTGCTCAACCGCACCGCCAGCACCGCCTTGCTGGACGTGGACGCGGTCGTGTTTATGGTGCAGGCACTGAGCTGGACTGAAGACGATCAGCGCGCGCTGGAGTTGGTTAACCGCTGCGGTGCACCGGTCTTTATGCTGGTGAATAAAACCGACCGGGTAGCCGACAAGCCCAAGCTGTTGCCGTTTCTGGCTGATTTGCCCAGACCGGAGAACCTGCGTGAGGTGATCCCGGTGTCGGCCAAAACCGGGCAGAATGTCGATATTCTCGAAAAGCACCTGATCGACATCGTCCCGCAAGGCGAGCACCGCTTTGATCCTGACGATTTCACTGACCGCTCCATGCGTTTTCTGGCCTCGGAACTGATCCGTGAGCAGCTCACGCGTTTTCTCGAAAAAGAACTGCCTTACTCGCTGAGTGTCGGTATCGAGCAATTCGATATTGAAGAAGGTCTGTTCCGCATCTCCGGCGTGATCTGGGTGGAGAAAAGCAGCCAGAAAGGCATCGTCATCGGTAAACAGGGCGCCATGCTCAAGGAAATCGGCCGGCGTTCGCGCGAGTCCATGGAAGCGCTGTTCGGTACCAAAGTCTTTCTACAGCTCTGGGTTAAGGTCAAGGACGGCTGGGCAGATGATCTGCGTGCAATCCAGAGTCTGGGCTATGAAGGCAGCGACGACTGAGTCTGTCTTACGGCTTGCGCCATGAGTGAGCCCGGCAAGGTGCAGCGGATCTCGCTGCAACCGGCATATCTGATCCACAGCCGACCGTTTCGCGATACCAGTCTGATCATCGAGGTATTAACGCCGCAGTTCGGCCGCATTTCCCTGATGGCCCGCGGTGTCCGCAGTGCGACCTCAAACCGCCGTGCGCTTCTGCAACCCTTCCGTTCATTGTTGATTTCCTGGCAGGGCCGTGGTGATTTGCCGACCCTGACGGCGGTGGAGGAGGCCGGCAAGGCGCTCTTGTTGGACGGGATTCATCTGGCTTGCGGTTACTACCTCAGCGAGCTGGTGCAGCGCTTGGTGCCCGGCGGTGAAATGCAGGCCGAGGTGTTTGCCCTGTATGACCGTGCCATACGGGAACTGGCGTCGGCGGCCGATCCCGAGCAGGTTTTGCGGCTGGCTGAAGTGCAGTTGCTGAGCGCGCTGGGCTTGTTGCCTGACCTGCATTCGGACGCCGGCAGCGGCGAGCTGATCGAGGCTGCGGCGCGTTACCGGCTGGATGCGCAGGTCGGCGCGCTGCGCGATGATGCCGGTCCCGGCACGGTCAGTGGCCGGACCTTGCAGGCGCTGGCAGCCGGCGTCTGGGAAGATCGTCAAACCCTGACCGAATCCAAAGCCGTGATGCGACGCCTGATAGGCTATTATATCGGCGACAAACCATTGAAAAGCAGGGAGTTGTTCCGCGCCTATGCGGTCAAGCCGAAGGATGAGTCATAACCTTTACCAACGCGCTTATGCGTGTCTGATGTGCACCGACCCGGCGGAAAAATGCCGTCTTACGTTGGCCCTGCATGCACACGCCAACGG
This sequence comes from Granulosicoccaceae sp. 1_MG-2023, assembly GCA_030546905.1. Taxonomy (GTDB): domain Bacteria; phylum Pseudomonadota; class Gammaproteobacteria; order Granulosicoccales; family Granulosicoccaceae; genus UBA7957. The sequence goes on from JAUOPI010000013.1 coordinate 104,358, forward strand.
TGGCGCGCTGCTGAGTCTGGACAAAACGGTGCAGGCGGTCGAGACGGTGGACGTGCCGGGCCGGCCCGCGGCCCCGGCGCTGATCGACGCACGCCAGGTGCCGCGCCGCGCGCTCGGCACCGAAGAAGGGCGGGTGGCCTTGTTGCACGCGCTGGCGCATATCGAGTTCAACGCAATCAATCTGGCGCTGGATGCGGTTTATCGTTTCCGCGATGTGCCGCGGCAATTTCAGCTCGACTGGCTGCGTGTGGCCAAAGAAGAAGCGCAGCATTTCACCATGGTGTCGGAACGTCTGCTGGAGTTGAACAGCTGGTACGGCGCCTTGCCGGCGCATAACGGGCTCTGGGATATGGCGCGGCGTACCGCGCACGATGTGATGGTCAGAATGGCGCTGGTGCCGCGGGTGCTCGAAGCGCGCGGCCTGGATGTGGCGCCGGGAATGATGGCACGGCTGCGGCAGGTCGGTGACAGTGCGAGTGCCGAGGTGCTGGACGTGATCTACCGCGAAGAGGTCGGTCACGTGAAGATCGGAAATCACTGGTTTGTCGAATTTGCCACGCAACGCGGCCTCGATCCGCAGGAGACCTTTATCGCTTTGCTGCGTGAATACACGCACGGTCAGTTGCGTGGCCCGTTTAATCACCAGGCGCGGTTTCGTGCCGGTTTTTCGCAGGCCGAAATGGCCGCATTGGAGGCGCTTGATGGTCACTAGATGGGGTCTGTTTCTGGCATTGTTGCTGGCTGCCGGCGGGGCGCTGGCCGAGCCCGGTGAGCAGGACGCGATTCTCGGCGTGACACGCTTGGACTTCACCGCTTCGGATGACAATACCGATCCGGGCCCGATGCGGGTGTTGGTGTATGCGGGCGGGCTGCGTATTGATGCCGGCGCCGGCAGCACTGACTACACCTATTTCGACCGTAAGGCGCGCAAGATCTACAGCGTCTCGCAGGCAAGCCGTGTGGCCACGGTCTATCCGGCCAAAGGCAAGCCCCATGAGGAAACGCTTAAGGCCTATCTGCACGGGCTTGAGGTGGAAAGCGAGGCTCAGGACCAGCAGGGCTTGCCGAAGGTCGGGGAATACCAGACCCGTGCGCTGACCCTGACGGCGAACGGAGTGCCTTGCGCGACCGCGATTATCGCGCCGGGCCTGTTGCCGGAGGTCTCGAAGGTGATGCGAGACTATCTCAAGTTGCTGGCGGTCAGTGCCAAACAGGCGGCGGTGAGCGGGGCCCGTGAGGGGCTGGAGGATTGTGCGCTGGCGGTGGATGTTGTCAAACCGGACTGGCCCTTGCGGACCGGTTTCCCGGTGGTGCTGGAGAATTTCCGTGGGGAGCGGCGTTTCCTGGAAAACTATACGGCTGATGTGCCGGTGGAAACCGGGGTGTTTCAGGTGCCCGACGGGTATGAGATCCGTGAGTCAAAGATAGTGAAAGCCGGGCCGGAAGCGCAGATCACCGAACCGGAAGTCACCGAACCGGAAGTCACCGAGCCGGAAGTCACTGAACCGGAAGTCACTGAACCGGAAGTCACTGAACCGGAAGTCACTGAACCGGAAGTCACTGAACCGGAAGTCACCGAACCGGAAGTCACCGAACCGGAAGTCACCGAACCGGAAGTCACAGAACCGGACGTCACCGAACCGGAAGTAACAGAATCGGAAGTCACTGAAGCGGAAGTCACTGAACCGGAAGTAACAGAATCGGAAGTCACTGAATCGGAAGTCACTGAACCGGAAGTCACCGAACCGGAAGTCACGGAGCCGGAAGTCACTGAACCGGAAGTGGCAGAACCGGAAGTGACAGAACCGGAAGTGACAGAACCGGAAGTGACAGAACCGGAAGTGACAGAACCGGAAGCCACAGAACCGGAAGCCACAGAACCGGAAGCCACAGAACCGGAAGCCACAGAACCGGAAGTGATTGAGCCGGAAGTGATTGAGCCGGAAGTGATTGAGCCGGAAGTGACCGAGCCGGAGGTAACTGAGCCAGAAGCAATCGAAGGGGAAGTTACGGAACCGGAGGTAACCGGAGCGGAAGTGACTGATCCGGCGGAAGCATCAATTCCGGCGATGGCTCCGACGGCAGAGAGCGCGGACCCGGTTACCCCCTGGGCCCAAACCCCGCCGGCCGAATAGGGCCGGCGGCTTTATCCGGCTGGGATCGCCCGGTCCTCAGCTAAAGTCCTCAGGCCAGTGCCGCAAGGCCGCTGTCCCATCGTCCTCAAGGGTCGCGATCATCGCGCCCTCGGGATGCCAGTCACCGAGCACAATCCGCGTATAGCCCGAATCCGGTGCCTGATGCAGCGCGGGCCGGTGGGTATGCCCGTGAATCAACAGATCAGCCCCGGCCTCTTTGACCGTAGCGGCAACCGTGGCCGGGCTCACATCCATAATCTCACTGCTTTTATCGGCTGTTTCGGCCTGGCTCTGCTCGCGCAGGGCAACGGCTTTTTTGACCCGTTCCGGTACCGAAAGGCGCAGAAAATCGGCAATAAAGGTGGGATTGCGCAGAATCACGCGCAGTTGCTGGTAGCCGCTGTCTTCCGTGCATAAGGTGTCGCCGTGCATCAGCAGGATGCGCCGGCCGGCTTCTTCAATCAGGACCTTGTCGTCGCTGATGACCTCGCTGCCGGTTTTGGCGGCAAAGTCGTCGCCGAGCAGAAAGTCGCGGTTGCCGAACATGACCCGGATGCGGGTGCCGTGGATTTCGTGAAGGGATTTGAGTGCGTTAAGAACCGGATCCAGCGAGCCGTCGTAGGCATCGTCACCGAGCCAGTATTCGACGAAATCGCCGAGAATCCAGAGTGAGTCGTATTGCGGCGCGAGCTTGTCCAGCAGTGACAGCATATGCGCTGTCACTGCCGGCTGTCCGGGCTGCAGGTGCAGATCGGAGATAAACAGCGAAGACATATCAGTCTTCGATGAGTTCGGCTTTCTCGATCACCACGTCTTCACGCGGTACATCACTGTGGTGCCCGGCCGTGCCCGTGCTGACGGCGGCAATGCTGTTGACCGTGTCCATGCCTTCGACGGTTTTGCCGAATACGCAATAGCCGTAGCCCTGTACCGATTCGTCGCGGAAGTTCAGGAAATCGTTATCAGCGATATTGATAAAGAACTGCGCGGAGGCGGAATGCGGATCCGGGGTGCGGGCCATGGCAATGGTGCCGGTGTCGTTTTTCAGGCCGTTATTGGCTTCGTTTTCGATACTGTCGCGGGTGGCTTTTTCTTTCATGCCGGGCTCGAAACCGCCACCTTGAATCATAAAGCCGGGGATCACGCGGTGGAAAATCACACCGTCGTAGTGGCCGTCGCGTACATATTGCACAAAATTATCGACGGTCAGCGGCGCGGCTTCGCGGTCAAGTTCGAGAACGATGTCGCCGTGGTTGGTTTGCATGCGGACTTTCATACCGGTGTGACTCCTGGTCGGGAAATATCGGGCGCTTATTGTGCCTGAGAGCTGTCCGCCGGTTCCAGTGCGGCGGCCTGATCGGCGTTTTCTGCGGCTGTGACGCGCGTTGCCGATTCAATGCGGACTGTTTCGGCCGGTACGTCACGCGGGAAGGGACCGCCGGGGCCGGTGCGGCTTTGGCTGATCGCGTCGACCACATCGAAACCCTCAATCACGCGGCCGAAGACCGTGTAACCCCAGCCTTGCAGATCCATGCTGGTGTGGTTGAGAAAATCGTTATCAACGGTATTGATAAAAAACTGCGAGGTGGCACTGTGCGGGGCATTGGTGCGCGCCATGGCAATGGTGTATTTGCGGTTTTTCAGGCCGTTATTGGCTTCGTTGGGGATCGGCGCGCGGGTTTCTTTCTTGGCGAAAGAATCGGTATAGCCGCCGCCCTGGATCATAAAACCGTCGATCACGCGGTGGAAAATCGTGCCGTTGTAAAAGCCGTCGTCAACATAGGCGAGAAAGTTTGCGACGGATTCCGGGGCGCGTTCGCTGTCGAGCTCGACGATAATGTCACCCTTGCTGGTGCTGATGCGGACCTGTTCGCTGCCGGCGGCCAGCGCCAGGGCGGGAAGGGCTAACAGCAAAATGGCTGCGAGGATGCCGTGTTTGATTCGTTTTTGCATGAATTTACTCAGGTCGGTAAAGATACTGTCAGGCGGCGATTCTAGTAAGTTTGGCTTAGTCCACAAAGCCTTTATCCATCGCGTAATGCACTGCACAGGCAAGCAAAAAGCGCTTTCAGCCCTGTGTTGTCCGGTGTCCGGCCACATGTGCTGTTACTACATGGCCGGCCCCGTCCCGGGGCTTGCACCGCGCCGACTTTGCCTGTGTGGAGATTGCGGGATAGGAGAGGCTCCGGCAATAAGGTAAACTGTGCGATTACTTCAAACTCAGAATTGGCCCGCGCTTCGATGATACAGATCTACAACACACTGTCCCGAAAGAAAGAAGTTTTCGAACCCATGACGCCCGGTCAGGTTCGGCTGTATGTCTGCGGTATGACGGTTTATGACTACTGCCATATCGGTCATGCACGGGTGATGGTGGTGTTTGACGTGGTGTGTCGTTATCTGCGCTACCGCGGCTATGACGTGACCTATGTGCGCAACATTACCGACATCGACGATAAGATCATCAATCGTGCGATTGATAACGGCGAGTCAATCGGTAAACTGACGGAGCGCTTTATTGCCGCAATGCACGAGGACGCGGCTGCGCTGAAAACCCTGCCGCCGGATTCAGAACCGCGTGCCACCGATAATATCGATGCGATTACCGCCATGGTCAGCGAGCTGATCAAGCGCGGCCACGCCTATGCCGCGGACAACGGTGATGTGTATTTCGCGGTCAACAGCTTTGAGAACTACGGTCGTTTGTCCGGCCGTCAGCTGGATGACATGCGTGCCGGAGAGCGGGTCGAGGTCGATCCCAACAAACGCGATCCGATGGATTTCGTACTCTGGAAAGCGGCAAAACCCGGCGAGCCGGCCTGGTCCTCGCCCTGGGGCGAGGGGCGTCCGGGCTGGCATATCGAATGTTCGGCCATGTCCACGCGTTGCCTTGGCAATCATTTTGATATCCACGGCGGCGGCATGGATCTGCAGTTCCCGCACCATGAGAACGAGATCGCGCAAAGCGAATGCGCTACCGGTGAAACCTTCGTCAATATCTGGATGCACAACGGTTTTGTCCGCATCAATGACGAGAAAATGTCCAAATCGCTGGGTAACTTTTTCACCATCCGCGATGTGATGGAAAACTACCGCGGCGAGGAAATCCGCTTTTTTATGCTCGGCAGTCACTACCGCAGCCCGCTTAACTATTCGCTGGCCCAGCTCGATCAGGCCCGCGCCGGACTGACACGCCTGTACACGGCGTTGCAGGATGTGCCTGCAGCAGCGGAGAATACCGCGCCGGCGGCAGACTGGGTGGCGCGTTTTGAGTCGGTTATGGATGATGATTTCAACACCGCCGAGGCGCTGGCCGTGTTGTTTGATCTGGCCGGTGAGCTTAACAAAGCCGAGGCGTGCGATAAGCCGGCGCTGGCCGCTACGCTGCGTGCGCTCGGTGCCACGCTGGGCCTGTTGCAGGATGAACCGGCAAGCTATTTACGCGCCGCGCCCGGCGTGGCCGGCGGTCCTTCGGATGAGGAGATCGAAGCGCTGATCGCACAACGCAGTGAGGCGCGCGCCAACAAAGACTTCGCCGAAAGCGACCGTATCCGTGATCTGCTCGCAGAGCAGGGCATCGTGCTGGAAGATAAGGACGGCAAAACCGGCTGGCGGCGTAAAGCCTGACCGGCAGGCTGGGCAATAAAGCGGCGCGGCAGCGCCGGCAAACGATTTATTTCAGACAGAACCAAACACAGGCAGATTTATTATGAGCGGGATCAACAAGATCGAAGGCAACCTGACAACCGCAAAGGCGCGCTACGGCATTCTGGCCGGACGCTTTAACTCGTTTATTGTCGACAGCCTTGTCGCCGGTGCCATCGATACACTGCGCCGCAGTGGCGTGGATGAGGCCGATATTACGCTGGTACAGGTGCCGGGTGCCTACGAGATGCCGCTGGCCGCGAAAAAAATGGCCGATTCCGGTCGCTTTGATGCGGTGATTGCGCTGGGCGCGGTGATCCGTGGCAGTACACCGCACTTTGATTTCGTTGCCGGTGAGTGCAGCAAAGGTCTCGCGACCGTCTCGCTGGATGCCGGTATTCCGGTGGCCAACGGTGTGCTGACCACAGAATCCATCGAGCAGGCAATCGAGCGGGCCGGTACCAAAGCTGGTAACAAAGGCGGTGAAGCGGCGCACACGGCCATTGAAATGGTCGATTTGTTGCGGAAACTCGGCGAATGAGTGGGGCAAAGGTCAAACGCACCGAAGGGCGGCGTAATGCGCGCATAAAAACCATGCAGGCGCTCTACCAGATCGATGTGGCCGGTGGCGATACCGGCGCGATCATCAGCCAGTTTCTGGAAACCCAGGATATGAGCCGCGTGGATACGGAGTACTTTACGACGCTGTTTCGTGGTGTCTGCGGGGAAATGGATGCGCTGGATGAGGCGTTGGGTGCGCATCTGGACCGTCCGCTGGATGATCTGGATGCGGTCGAACGTGCGGTGCTGCGTCTGGCGGCCTGGGAATTTAAAACCCAGCTGGATGTTCCGTACAAAGTCGTGATCAACGAATCGGTGGAGCTGACCAAAAAGTTCGGTGCCGAAAAAGGACATCGCTTTGTAAACGGCGTGGTCGATAAGCTGGCGCGTGATTTCCGCGCGATGGAGCTGAATGCGCTTGGTCAGAAATAATCCCGGACGCTGGCCATGAAGGGCAAACCACTCGGGTTGCGGGATCTGTTCTCGCACCCGCTGAACTTTTTCTCGCTGGGCTTCGGCTCCGGGCTTGCTCCCAAAGCGCCGGGGACTTTCGGTACCCTGGCTGCTGTGCCGCTGTGGTGGTTATTGCAACCGCTGCCGCTGAGTGTTTACCTGCTGGTCACGCTGATCGCCTGTGTGGCGGGAATTTGGTTTTGTGATGTCACTGCCCGTGATCTGGGCGTGCATGATCATTCCGGCATTGTCTGGGATGAGATTGCCGGCTTTTTGATTACCATGGTGGCTGCCCCGGCAGGATTGGGCTGGTTGATTGCCGGATTTGCCCTGTTCCGTTTTTTCGATGTGCTCAAGCCCTGGCCGATCAGCTGGTTTGACCGGCAGGTGCACGGCGGCCTTGGCATTATGCTCGATGATATCGTCGCCGGCCTGATGGCGCTGGCTGTGATGCAGCTGGCCGCCGCGCTGATCTGATCCGGCTCAGGGCAGGCTCAGGCCGCGTTCCCTGAGCATATCGCACAGGCGTATCAGCGGCAGGCCGATCAGGGCATTGGGGTCATCACCGCGCAGGGCCGAGAAGAGGGTGATGCCGAGTCCTTCGGATTTAAAACTGCCGGCGCAGTTGAGCGGTTGTTCTTTTTCCACGTATGCCTGGATCTGCGCCTCTGTCAGTGGCCGGAACACCACGTCGAAAATGACCTCGTCAACCTGAGCGCTGTTGTCCCGTGTATCCAGAAGGCACAGGCCTGTGTGGAAGCGTACGGTCCGGCCCGAGCAGGCCGCCAGCTGACGTTGCGCGTTGTCCGCGGTGCCCGGTTTGCCGAGGATGGCGCCATCCAGCTCCGCGACCTGGTCCGAGCCGATAATCAGGCTGTCAGGGTATGCGGCGGCAAGTGAGCGGGCTTTGCCCTCGGCGAGGCGCTGAACCAGTTCGCTGTGGCTTTCACCGGGAACCGGCGTTTCGTCACAGTCGGGTGCGGCGCTTCGGAAGGGGGCTTGCAGACGTTCCAGCAAGGCCGCCCGAAAAGGTGAGGTGGAGGCCAGTATGAGCTCGGGTAGGGACTCGGACATGGGGATTTTCCGTGTAAAACGCGCGAGCCTAGCAGTCTGCCGGCCCGCGCTCAAATCCGCCGCTCAGGCCTGACCGCGTTGCTTGCGGCGCTCCTCGAGTTCGGCCTGCAGGACGGCCATGTCCAAAGTGGTGCGGTCGGCGATCTGCAGTAGTTTGTCTTTGATGTCGGCGCCGATATAGCCGCGCTCGAATTCGACGAAGTCACGCAGGCCCTCGCGCAGTTCCTGCGCTTGCAGGGCGGCTTCGTGCAGGTCTTCTTTGACGTGCTGGCCGAGTTCGTCGAGTTCGTCTTCGGTCAGCTCGCCGATGCGCTCGAGTTCGTCACGGGCCGATTCCCAGGCATCCTCAAGCGAGGTTTTGCCGGAGTCGACGGTGTAGCGGATGCGGTCAAGCAGATCGCGGTAGCTGTCCTGCAGTTCTTCGCGCAATGACATGGGGTTTGTTCTCCTGTTCAGTCGGTGATGGCCATCATACTAGGCCGCTGCCGTGTTGTTGCGCATGATCTGGGTTAAACCGGCGGTTTGCAGACCCGCGGCAGTCGCTTGCAAGCGTTTCGCGCGCGGGTAATACTTTGACAGTTCTTAAGATAGAAGTTACGATTGACTGTTTATGGTTAAGCTACCTGTTCGCTTTAACCCGGCTAAACTTGCCGAAGAGGGCGCCACCTATGAATCGGTGATCCCGCTGCGGCAGTTTGCGCGGTTCAGTGATTCGCTCGAATCCTCAGACGGTGAGGTGCGGGTGCAGACGCGCTTTGAGCGCGACGGCAATGGTCGCATCGCCGCGCAGGGGCAGTTCTCGGTGGACTGTCAGTTGGCTTGTCAGCGTTGTCTGCAGGCGTTATCGCAAACGATAGAGTCGGCGTTTACGCTGACCTTCGTTGCCGACGAAAAAGCCGCAGAAGCCCTGCCGGATGAGTATGATCCCGTCATTCTTGATGAGAACGGGAATATTCATGTTGTAGACCTGCTGGAAGATGAGATGGTGCTGCGTTTGCCCGTGGCGCCAAAGCATGCTGATGAGGCGGTTTGCAGGTCTTTCGGTTATCCCGGTGAAGCCGCGTTAACCGAAGCTGACAGCACGCAAACCGGGCAGTCGGGCCGTAAAAACCCGTTTGATGTTTTAAAAGATTTTTCAAAGCCAGATTAATTTCGGAGTTACTGAAAATGGCCGTACAACAACGCCGTAAAACCCCTTCACGCCGCGGCATGCGTCGTTCACACGATGCGCTGACCGGGCCGACGCTGTCGACCGATCCGACGACCGGTGAAACACATCGTCGTCACCACGTCACGAAAGACGGATACTATCGCGGTCGTCAGGTCGTCGAGACTGCAAACGACATCGAGGACGACGAGGACGAGTAAGCAGCCAGCCTGCCCGTCTCTCAGGTAACCCGGATATCTTCCGGGTTGCCGGCAATTTCTGCGTTCTGCCCCCCTGTCGTTATCCCACGTAACAGGACATTTCCCGGAAATGAATGATTCAGTAACCATCGCAATCGATGCTATGGGTGGCGATATCGGCGCTGAGGTGGTTGTCCACGCCGTGAAGCTGACCATGGATCGTCAGCCGCGTCTGAAGGTTATTCTTGTTGGTGATGAAACTGTCGTGAAGGCCGAAATGGCCAAGCACGATCTGCACATCGGCGAGCGCCTTTCGCTGCACCACTGCACAGAGGTCGTGCAGATGGACGATCCGCCATCGGTTGCTTTGCGCAGTAAAAAAGACTCGTCGATGCGCGTGGCCATTAATCTGGTCAAAGAACAGCAGGCTGAGGCCGCTGTGAGCGCCGGTAATACCGGTGCACTGATGGCAATCTCGCGTTTCGTCCTTAAGACCTTACCCAATATCGACCGTCCGGCCTTGTGCACGACCTTGCCGGCACGGCACGGGCATACGCACATGCTCGATCTGGGAGCCAATCTGGACTGTACTGCCGAGCATTTGATGCAATTCGCGGTGATGGGTTCGACCCTCGCCGAGGCGGTCGATAATGTGAAAAGTCCGCGCGTCGGGCTGCTCAACATCGGCGCCGAAGAGATCAAAGGCAACGATCAGGTCAAGCACGCGGCCAAACTGATTGCCGCCAGCAATGTCAATTACATCGGTTTCGTGGAAGGCAATGAGATCTACGCCGAACACGTCGACGTGGTTGTCTGCGACGGTTTTGTCGGTAATGTCGCACTCAAAACCAGTGAAGGTCTGGCCAGCATGATCGGTTATTACCTTCGCGATACGTTCAAAAGTTCTTGGTACGGTAAGCTGGCAGGATTGCTTGCACTGCCTATAATCAAGACCTTCATCAATCGAATTGACTGGCGGCGTTATAATGGTGCCAGTTTGCTGGGCCTCAAAGGGATTGTGGTCAAAAGTCACGGCAGTGCCGATGCCAGCGCGTATTCGCATGCGATCGAAGTGGCCATGATTGAAGTGGCCAAGAATGTGCCGAACATGATTGAACAGCACCTGCAGCCCTTGTTGAGAAGTGAAGCGACCCAGTGACCATATATTCCAGAATCCTCGGTACCGGCAGTTATCTGCCTGAAAAAGTCGTATCCAACCAAGACCTCGAACGGATGGTGGATACATCGGATGCCTGGATTCGGGACCGTACGGGCATCGCCGAGCGGCGTATCGCGGCTGACGATGAGTTCACGCTGGATCTTGCCGAGAAGGCGGCGCGTAATGCGCTGGATGCCGCCGGTGTTGATCCGCAGGAACTCGATCTGATCGTTGTCGCAACCACCACGCCGGACCGGGTTTTCCCGAGCACGGCCTGTTTGCTGCAGAGCCGTCTGGGTGCCAAAGGTTGTGCGGCATTTGATGTGCAGGCGGTGTGCACCGGCTTTGTTTACGCGCTCGGTGTGGCCGATCAGTTTGTCCGCAGCGGCACGGCGAAAAAAGCCTTGGTGCTCGGCGCCGAAACCTTTTCACGCATTATTGACTGGACCGACCGCAACACCTGTGTGTTGTTCGGCGACGGTTCCGGTGCGGTGGTGCTTGGCGCGTCGGAAGAGCCCGGTGTGATGTCCACGCATTTGCATGCCGACGGTGACTATGCCGATTATCTGCATGTGCCGACCGGTGTCTCCACCGCCCGCGCGGTATTGGAAGAAGGGCGCGCCTATGTCGAGATGAACGGCCCGGGTGTGTTCCGTATGGCGGTCTCGACCCTCGGGCGAATTGCCGATGAGACGCTCGAGCACAATCATATCGACAAGTCCGAGTTGGATTGGCTGGTCCCGCATCAGGCCAATATCCGGATTATCCAGGCCACGGCCAAGAAGCTTGATCTGCCGATGGACCGGGTCATAGTCACTGTCGACAAGCATGGCAACACGTCCGCTGCGTCGATTCCTCTGGCGCTGGACACCGCCGTGCGGGACGGGCGTATCAAGCGTGGCGATTTGTTCATGATTGAAGGCTTCGGTGGCGGATTTACCTGGGGCTCGGCCCTGATCCGTTACTGAAGATTCCCACTGTTTAGCGAAAGAAGCCGGCTTTAGCCGGCTTTTTTTTGTGCCTTTCAGGATTTTTCCCACTTTTTTTAGCGTGCTGCGCCGCGCTGATCAATTGCGCTCAACTTTATTTATTCATTGTGTATGAATTTGTACATGATGTTAGAATGTCACGGAAATGTTAACTGTCGGATGTGGTTGACACCGTGGGGCAGGCTGCTGTCCGGCCCCGACCGCTGCGGTATTCGTGAGGCGGAGAAGGAGAATAGCTTGAGTGCAAATATGTCTGTTGCTGTTGCGCAGAGTGCGTTGGTCGTTGCCGCGCAGGCGCTGGTCGGCGCCGGTTTCGGTGCCATGCTGCGCGAATGTGATACCGCCTGTGAGGTGGACGCCGCCTGTGATGCCGACAGTGCGCTGGCGCTGGCCCGCTTGCACAGGCCGGCCTTGCTTGTCTGCGAATATGATCTGCCCGGTGTCAGCGGTGGGGAAGTGGCGCGGAAGTTACTCAAAGAGAACCCCTCACTGCCTGTGCTGATGGTGATAGATACGCGCCTGTCCTATTTGATCCGCCAGTTAATCGCCAGTGGTGTCAGAGGCTTTATTACCCGGCAAAGCAGTGCAGGGGAGTTCCGCGATGCTCTGGCGGCCGTGCGCCGTGGTGAGCGCTATATGGCCCCGGCGCTGGCGACCTCCATGGCATTTCGCGATGAAAACCACGGCTCGTCGCCCTTTCATGCGCTGTCCGGCCGCGAGATGGAGATCGTCAGGCTGATTCTCAGCGGCCGGCGTAATCAGGAAATCGCGCAGGTGCTTTATATCAGCGATAAGACGGTCAGTACTTACCGGGCAAGAGCGCTGGCCAAACTCGGCGTGCGCTCGACTGCCGAGCTGACCATGGCGGCCATGCGCGATGGGGTGATCAGCGCTTGAGCTGAAACCGCAGTTCCCGTTCGGGGCCGCTATGCGGTACCCTTGCGCGGATGAACGATCAATCCGCCGCTTTCGACGCACAGGCCTTTCTGAAGACAGTCAGTCGCCGCCCCGGCGTATACCGAATGTATAATGCCGCCGGTGACATTATCTACGTCGGCAAGGCCGGCGATCTGCGTACGCGGCTGTCCAGCTACTTCCAGAAAACCAGTTCCCTGACCGTGAAAACCGCGGTCCTGGTGTCGCATATCGCGCGTGTCGAGACCACCGTCACCGGCAGCGAACCCGAAGCGCTGGTGTTGGAGCAAAACCTGATCAAAGAGCACCGGCCGCGCTACAACGTGCTGCTGCGTGACGACAAAAGCTACCCCTATGTGTTTGTTTCCACCCGTGATACCTATCCGCGGGTGGCCTACCGGCGCGGTTCGAAAAAAATACCCGGCAAGTATATAGGGCCGTTCCCGAACGCCGGTGCGGTGCGCACCTCTCTACGCTTTGTGCAGAAGCTGTTCCGCGTGCGTCAGTGCGAGGACAGTTATTTCCGTAACCGCTCGCGGCCCTGTCTTCAATACCAGATCAAACGCTGCACCGCACCGTGTGTCGGTTATATTTCGCCCGAAGACTATGCGCTGGACGTCAAGCGCACGATCAGTCTGCTGGAGGGGCGCAATCAGGAAGTCATCGGTGAGTTGGTTGCTGAGATGGAGAGCGCGTCGGCGGAGCTGGCCTTTGAGCGGGCGGCGGTGTTGCGTGATCAGATCGCGGACCTCAAAAAACTCAGCAATACGGCACTGGCCGGGGCCGAGCGCGGTAAACTCGATATCGTTTATTGCGCACTCAAAGGCGGTGCCAGCTGCGTGCAGGTGTTCTTTTTGCGCAATGGAGTGAATCTGGGCAACAAGGCCTTTTTCCCCGCCACGCCGGACGGTTCCACCGCCGAAGAAGTGCTCTACGCCTTTATCACGCAGTTCTATCTGCAGCACGATGTGCCGCGCGAGATTATTGTCAGTCATGACCCCGGTGGTACTGATATGCTGGAGTCCATACTCAGCGAGCGGGCAGGGCAGAAGGTGCGTATCAGTACGCTGGTGCGTGGTGAGCGCGCGCGGTTGCTGGCGTTGGCCGGTACCAATGCCCGGATGGCGCTGGATGTACGCCTGTCATCGCGCAGCGGCATGGCTGAGCGTTACGACAGTCTGCGCAGAATGCTCGGACTCGATGATATCCCCGAGCGTATGGAGTGTTTTGACATCAGTCACACGAGTGGCGAGAACACCGTGGCATCCTGTGTGGTCTTTAATGCCGAAGGTCCGTTAAAGTCGGACTACCGCCGCTTTAATATCGAGGGTATTACCGCCGGCGATGATTACGCGGCGATGAAACAGGCGCTGACACGCCGTTATACACGTGTGCTGAAAGAAAACGCGCGCCTGCCGGACATTCTCTTTATCGACGGCGGTAAGGGGCAGGTCGGTGTTGCCATGGAAGTAATGAACGAGCTGCAGCTCGACGAGATTATGGTGGTCGGTGTGGCCAAAGGGCCGGCCCGCCGGGTCGGCGATGAAACGCTGATTCTGGTGCGCCAGGGTATAGAGAAGCAATTTGATATCAATTCACCGGGCTTGCATCTTGTGCAGCAGATCCGCGATGAAGCGCACCGCTTTGCCATCGCGGGTCACCGGGCCAAACGTGCCAAGGCGCGTAAACGATCCTCGCTGGAAGATATCGCCGGGCTGGGACCGAAGCGGCGCAAAGCGCTGCTGACACATTTCGGCGGTATGCAGGGCGTGCAGGCGGCAAGTGAAGATGAGCTTGCCCGTGTGCCGGGGATCAGTCGTCATCTGGCGGCTGATGTCTTCGAAGCCTTGCATCCGGCGGTAAGCCAAAACACATGAGACTGGAATGACAATGACACTGAATCTGCCCACCTGGCTGACGCTCTTACGGGTTTTTCTTCTGCCGATTATCGTGGTGGTGTTTTATCTGCCGTATGACTGGGCGCGGCCGCTTAGTTGCGGCATTTTTCTCGTCGCCGGCATCACCGACTGGGCGGACGGCTATCTTGCGCGCAAATGGAATCAGGAATCGCGCTTCGGTGCTTTTCTCGACCCGGTCGCTGACAAGTTGATGGTGGCGACGGTCCTGATACTGCTGGTTGAGTTTGACCAGAGCGCCTGGCTTACCGTGCCGGCGATTATCATTATCAGCCGCGAAATCACCATTTCGGCGCTGCGTGAATGGATGGCCGAGGTCGGCAGTCGCAGCAAGGTTGCGGTCAGTTCGCTGGGCAAGCTCAAGACCACCACGCAGATCATCGCCTTGGCCATGCTGTTGTTTCTCAAGCCGCTTTTTGGTCTGCCGATTTATAAAATCGGCTTGGTAATGATGTATGTTGCCGCTATACTTACGGTCTGGTCGATGGTTGCATACTTGCGTGCCGCCTTCGCCGGTTCAGAAAACGAAGTTTAAAAAAATTCGTTTTTTTGCTTGACCGGCAATCGCAGTATCTGCATAATATGCGCTTCTTGATTGACGCGGGAATAGCTCAGTTGGTAGAGCACAACCTTGCCAAGGTTGGGGTCGCGAGTTCGAGTCTCGTTTCCCGCTCCAA
>JAUOPI010000014.1 GCA_030546905.1 Granulosicoccaceae sp. 1_MG-2023
GGGGGGGGGGGGCCCCCCCCCCCCCCCCCCCCCCCCCCCCCCCGGGGGGGGCAAAAAAAAAAAAAAACCCGCCGGCCCACCCCCCCCCCCCCCCCCCGGCCCCCGGGGGGGGCCCCACGGCGCCGGGCTAGACGCCGCCCGGACTATGGCTTTCAGCGACCGACTGGGGCGGTCGTCCGAAGTAGCGTTTGAACTCACGGCTGAACTGACTGGGGCTTTCGTAGCCGACTTGCGCGGCGGCGTCACCGACCCGCACGCCTTCATCGAGCAGCAGACCGCGGGCGCGGGTCAGGCGGATCCGTTTGATGTACTGAATCGGTGACATTGATGTCACCCGGCGGAAGTTGCGGTGAAACGTGGCGGTGCTCATATTGGCCAGCGCGGCGAGCTGTTCCACGTCCAGCGTGCTGGCGTAATGCGTGTGCACATGTTGCAGCACCGGCTCCAGACGGGCCAGATGCGTATTGTGACGGACCAGGTCGATGACCGACGCGCCGTCCGGCCCTTTCAGGACATGCAACAGAACTTCTCTGACCAGCCCCTGCCCCAGCACGCCGGCATCAAGCGGATCGGTCAGTGCGCGCGCCAGCCGCAGGATGCTGTCCGACAAGTCCGCTGTGACCGGCGACACAAACAAACTGAGCGACCGCGGCTCAGCGGTCTGCAACTCACGCCCCTGACGACGGCATTCGTCAAGCACCCGCACCATCTCGTGCAATACCGTCAGATCCAGATCCATCACCAGGGACAGCAGCGACTCGCCCGGCCGGCACAAGGCTTCACAATCGGCCGGGGTCGGCAAGGTCAATACCAGATAGTTGTCGGGGTTGTATTCGTAAACGCGTTCGTCGAGGTATATCCTCTTGGTGCCCTGCGCCATGAAGATGATTCCCTGCCTGTAACACAAGGGTTCGCGCTTGCTGGCACGGTCACTGCGGTAAACGCCGACACCGGCGATCCGCGTGGCGTGGTAACCCTCGCCATGAGCCAGAGTGCTGAGGATTTGCGCCAGTTCGGACACCTCTTCTCCTGAGTTTTCGGGGCAAGCACCGCAGTATACCGGAAATGCCTTTAGCTGCCTGCGGTGATAGAAATAGGCATAAAGCCGATTGGAATACCCATTCGAATCACTGACCTCAGGACTATACTGGCGCCCATACATTTAACTGGAGACACGATTATGCAAGATTTTGATTTTTATAACCCGACCCGTATTGTCTTCGGTAAGGAGCGTCTCGGCGAGCTCGACAGCCTGATCCCCGCCGATGCGCGGGTTCTGGTGTTATTCGGTGGTGGCAGCGTCAAGCGCACCGGCACACTGGACAAGGTGCTTGCCGGCCTTGGTGAACGCACAGTGTTCCAGTTCGGCGGTATTGAGCCCAATCCGCACTTCGAGACCTTGATGAAAGCCGTGGCACTGGTGCGTGAAGAGAAGATCGACTTCCTGCTCGCCGTGGGCGGCGGTTCCGTAATGGACGGCACCAAATTCGTCGCCGCTGCGGCCTGTTTTGAGGGAGACGAGGCCAGCCTGCTCAGACACGGCTTTGCGAGCATGCCTGTCGAGCGGGCTCTGCCGCTGGGCACCGTGGTCACGCTGCCGGCCACCGGTTCGGAGATGAACTGTGGCGGGGTCATTTCCCACGAAGGCGGGAAATGGCCGTTTACCTGCCCGCTGCTGTATCCGGCGTTTTCTTTCCTTGATCCGACCCTGACCTACTCACTGCCGCCGCGCCAGGTCGCCAATGGCATCGTCGACGCTTTTGTTCATGTGGCCGAGCAATATGTGACCTATCCGGCCAATGCGCGGGTACAGGACCGCAGCGCCGAAGGCATTCTGAGAACCCTGATCGAAATCGGCCCCGAAACCCTGGCCAAACCGGAGGACTACGAGGCGCGCGCCAATCTGGTCTGGGCCGCCACCTCAGCGCTCAACGGTTATATCGGCGCCGGGGTGCCGCAGGACTGGAGCACACACATGATCGGCCACGAGCTGACCGCCTTGTTCGGCATCGATCACGGCCAGAGTCTGGCCGTCGTGCTGCCGTCACTCTGGCATCTGCGCAAGGCGCAAAAAGGCGAGAAACTGCTTCAGTACGCCGAACGGGTCTGGGA
This sequence comes from Granulosicoccaceae sp. 1_MG-2023, assembly GCA_030546905.1. Lineage (GTDB taxonomy): Bacteria > Pseudomonadota > Gammaproteobacteria > Granulosicoccales > Granulosicoccaceae > UBA7957. The sequence goes on from JAUOPI010000014.1 coordinate 2,113, forward strand.
CATCACCGATGGCACAGCCGATGAACGGATTGAAAAAGCCATCAGCCGCACCCGCGCATTCTTTGAATCGCTCGGCGTCAAAACCCGCCTGAGTGGCTACGGCGTCAAAGCCGAACAGATTGACGATGTGGTCGCCGCGCTGCAAGCCCACGGCATGGTGGCACTGTCCGAGCATGGCGATATGACGCCTGATGACTGCCGCCAGGTGTTGGAAGACGCCTTCGCCGAGCCCAAATAAGCCAGACCAGGACGACTAAAGACAAGCCCGACACACATGCAAGGTGTCGGGCTTTATGTTGTCGGCATCGATCATCTCCGCCCGCCCCACGGCCACCACCAGGATGTCGGCGCTGCGGCACTGCCCGGCCAGATCGCGGGGTGGCGGAAGGTTACCGGGCGCTCGCTTCCTGATGGGAGATTCTGCAGCGCCGGCAAACCCGCTCTCTTCACCTCCGGCTACTGACTGATCCGTATTACAGACGACGCCAGCGTTCTTCGAAAAAGTCCAGAAACACCTGAATACGGGCCGACAGAGCGGTATTCCGGTAATACACAGCGCTGACCAGCTCCCGCGGATTCGGGCTGATCAGGTGATCTCCCAACAGCTCCACCAGATGTCCCTTTTCGATATCCCCGGCAATCATGAAGCGGGAAAGATAGGCGAGCCCGTTACCGGCCAGACAAAGCTGGCGAATCGCTTCTCCGCTGCTGGCCCGGATTCCGGGCTGAACGCGCACCCCCTGTCCGATATGCCAGAAGTTCAGTGATTCCGGGTCGGTAAAACCAATGATGTCGTGATCTTTCAGGGCATCCGGGGAATCGCAGTTACCCCGGCGATTCAGATAATCCGGGGAGGCCACCACCGACAGCGGAGAACGGCCAAGGGGGCGGGCATGAAGGGAGGAATCGTCCAGAGGGCCAATGCGGATGGCGATATCAACCCGCCGTTCCAGCAGGTCCACAATCCGGTCGCTGGCGGTCAGCTCCAGCTCGATATCCGGGTAGGCCTCCCGAAAGGCCCGCACATGGGGCACAACCTGATGCAGCAGAAACGGATTGGCCGCATCCACCCGCAGCCGCCCCGCCGGATTCTGTTTGCGGATGGCCAGCATTTCTTCCGCTTCTTCCAGAACAGACAGCCCCCCGCGCACCCTGTCCACGAACAGGCGCCCTTCCTCGGTCAGCCCCACCTTCCGTGTGGTGCGGTTCAGCAGGCTGGTATTGAGGCTCTGCTCCAGCCGGGTCACGGCCCGGGAAACCCGGGTCACAGACACCTGTAACTGCTCTGCAGCCGCACTGAAACTGCCACTGTCGACCACCGACAACAGGAAATACAGGTCATCCGCCCGGCTTTTCATTTACATTTTCCGCAAAAGTTATTTTCAAAAAGCACTGTTTATCGCAAAAGTATGTGACTGCACACTGGGCGCCGTCAATCACCCTTTACGGAGTACTGCTATGCCCATTGCACTTTTTGCGCTTACCCTGAGCGCCTTTGCAATCGGGACCACCGAGTTTGTTATTGTCGGACTGGTTCCAACCATCGCCCAGGATCTGGCGGTTTCCCTGCCATCGGCAGGGCTTCTGGTCAGCCTCTATGCCCTGGGTGTCGCCATTGGCGCCCCGGTTCTGACGGCCCTGACCGGGCGCTGGAACCGCAAATGGGTCCTGCTGACCCTGATGAGTCTGTTCATCATCGGCAATCTGCTGGCCTGGATGGCCCCCAATTACGCATCACTGATAACGGCCCGCATTCTCACCGGCCTGGCCCACGGTGTCTTTTTCTCCATTGGTTCCACCATTGCCACCAGCCTGGTGTCCAAAGAAAAAGAAGCCAGCGCCATAGCCATCATGTTTACCGGACTCACCGTGGCCCTGGTAACCGGTGTGCCTCTGGGTACCTTTATCGGTCAGACCTTCGGCTGGCGTGCCACCTTCCTGATCGTGGCTGCCCTGGGCGCCATTGCCCTGATCGGCAGTGCCCTGCTGGTGCCCAATAACCTGAAACAGTCTGCACCGGCAACACTGCGCCAGCAGCTGGAAGTCATTACCCATACGCGACTGCTGCTGGTATACGCCATGACCGCCATCGGCTATGGCGGCAGCTTTACCGCATTCACCTATCTGACCCCCATTCTGGAACAGGTCAGCGGTTTTGCATCCGGTGTTGTCGGAGTCCTGCTCCTGGTTTACGGCATTTCCGTGGCTACCGGCAACATCTGGGGAGGCAAACTGGCAGACCGGCTTGGCCCCACGTCGGCCCTGTACATCATCTTCACCGGGCTGGCCGCCATCCTGTTCCTGCTCACCTTCACCGCCTATAACCCGGTGGCTGTGGTGATTACCCTGATGCTCTGGGGCGCCTTCGCCTTCGGCAATGTGCCGGGACTGCAGGTGTATGTTGTGCAGCTGGCCGAGCGCTATACCCCCCATTCCGTTGACGTTGCATCCGGACTGAATATCGCTGCCTTCAATATCGGTATTGCCGGTGGCGCCTGGCTTGGCGGACATGTGGAGGAGGATATGGGGCTGATGCACACCCCCTGGATTGGCGGCGCCATAGTGCTGAGCGCTCTCATCCTGATCCGTATTTCATCAACCCTAGATAACCGGGAACCGGCAACCGCCTGACCCGCAACCGGCCTCCTGCGGGGGGCCACTGGAGGCAAATGATGAATCTGTCAAAACTGACATCGGGTCCCCTCACCCTTGGTGTGGAGCTGCCGCTGGATAACGACTGGAGCGCGGACGGACAACGCCGGCGGATGCTCGACCAGCGCCCCTTTGGGGTACCGGATCTGAGTTCGCACCAGTCCCTGGCCATAGCCGCGGATGAACTGGGGTTCAAGGCACTCTGGATACGGGACGTGCCCCTCTACGACCCGTCATTCGGAGACGCAGCCCAGGTGTTCGACCCGCTGGTGTACCTGGGTTTCCTTGCCGGGGTCACCCGCAACATTCTCCTGGGGACTGCAGCCATTGTGCTGCCCCTGCGCAATCCCTGGATTGTGCGCAAATCCGCAGCCTCGGTTCAGGCCCTGAGCCGGAACCGTCTGTTGCTCGGCATCGCAAGCGGTGACCGGCCTTCCGAATACCCCCTGTTCGGCGCCGACTATGGGACCCGGGGCCAGGCCTTCCGTCACGGTGTCGGGGTACTCACCGGCAAACAGGACCACCGGCTGGCTCCGGGGCAGGCCATGCTTCCGGATACGCCGCCCGCACCACTGCTATCCGCCGGCCTGTCCCAGCAATCCCCTGACTGGATCGGCGAGCATATGAGCGGCTGGCTGGCCTACCCGGGAACACCGGAGGACCATGAGCACCGGGTACGGCTCTGGCGCAATGTGGCCGGCGACAAACCCTATGTGTCATTTATCCATCTGGATTACCTGGACGATGCCACCGCACCGCGCCGGCGACACCGGTTCGGTGTGCAGACCGGCCGGGATGGACTGCTCCGGGAACTGGAGGAGATGCAGAGTGCCGGCGTGAACCACATAGGCCTGCATTTCAGGCGCAACCAGGCGCCGGTTGCCGAAACCCTGATGCGGGTGGCAGAGGACATTCTCGGAGTATTTCATGAAGCATCCTGAAGACGCTTTCGCCTGGGGCGTGGTGGCAGAAGGACTGCCTACCCGGGCCCTGCAGTGGCAATCCCTGCAGAATGATCTGAGCCCGGGCCCGGGCGAGGTGGTTATCCGCAACGAGTTTATTGGTCTGAATCCGGTGGACTGGAAAATGATCCGGGACTGGCCACCCTTCTGGGAGCGGGGGCATATACCCGGTGTCGATGGTGCCGGCAGGGTTTGCAGGGTGGGCGCGCAGGTTACCGGAATCACTGCCGGCCAGCGGGTCTGCTATCACCAGGACCTGCACAGGCCTGGCAGCTTTGCCAGCCACACAGTGGTCAGCAGCAAGGCACTGCTGCAGGTACCCGACACCCTGCCCCTGTCCACCGCAGCTGCGCTGCCGTGCCCCCTGATGACAGCCTGGCAGGCCATCGAAAAGATCCCCCGTCGTCCTGAGGCACAGGTTCTGATTACCGGCGCCGGAGGCATGGTTGGCCGTTTTCTGGTGCAGCTGGCAGCAAAACGCGGCTTCAGGGTAACGGCGATGGCTTCAGCCCGGCACGCCTCTGCACTGCGCCAGCTGGGCGCCGAAGCCGTGGTGGACTGGTCGGCTCCGGACAGGCCGGGGCAGTATTTTGCGGTTTTCGATACGGTCAATGCCGGGCATGCCGCAGGGCTGACAGATCAGATTGAGGCAAACGGACATATTCTGTGTATTCAGGACCGTCTGGAGCGCCCGCCGGTGCCTGCGTTCGACAAAGCCCTTTCCATTCATGAGGTGGCACTGAACGCCCTGCACTGGCTCGGTAGTGAACGCCAGTGGCAGGAATTCCGTCGCGCAGGAGAACAGCTGCTGGCTATGGTGGCACAGGAGAAGCTGACCCTTCCGCCCCAACACATCGAGCCGGTTTCTGAACTTCCGGCAGCCCTGGAATTGACAACCACACCGGACCGTCCGCTGAAGACGGTGATTGATACCCGTTATATCCCGAACAAGGAGTAAACCATGACCACAGTGATTCCAGACCCCGGCCTGGGCACCTTCCGGCTGCAGGGCGATGACCTGAAAGCGGCGGTTACAGAAGCCCTGGACCTGGGCTACCGGCACATAGACACGGCCCGGTTCTACGACAACGAAGCGGAAATCGGCGAGCTGCTGGCAGCGTCTGATGTGGCCCGGGCTGAGCTGTTTCTTACCACCAAGGTCTGGCACGAAAACCTGACCAGCGCGAAGTTTATTGCCAGTGTCAGGGAAAGCCTTGCCCTGCTGAAAACGGATTATGTGGACCTGCTGCTGATCCACTGGCCTTCACCGGAAGACGCCGTGCCCATGGAGGAATACATTTCCGGGCTGCTGGAGGCAAGAAAGCTTGGCCTGACCCGGCACATTGGTGTCTCCAACTTTACGATCCGCCAGCTCCGGCAGGCGATCGGCATTGCCGGGCCGGGGCAGATTCTCACCAATCAGATTGAGGTTCACCCCTACCTGCAGAACCAGGCGGTTGTGGATTTCTGCCAGCAGCAGGACATTGTGGTGACAGGCTACATGCCCCTGGCCGTCGGCAAGGTGCTGGAGGATTCCACCCTCGCCGCCATCGCCCGGAAGCACAAGGCCAGTATCCCCCAGGTTGTCCTGGCCTGGCTGAAGCACCGGGGTCTGGTTGCCATTCCCTCTTCCACCAGGCGTGCCCATCTGGAAGCGAATCTGAAGCCATCTGAACTGACACTCTCCGAAGAGGATCTGTCGGCCATCAGAACCCTGGACCGGAATGAGCGGATCGCCAACCCCGACTTTGCGCCTGAGTGGGACTGAGACCGGCTTTTCTGCACACCCGCAGAACGAACATGCTCAGCCCGTACACAACAAAAAAGCCGGACGCTGACGGGCGACCGGCTTTTTCTACATGCGCTGTACCGGGTTTCAGTACCAGCTGACGATCTGATCCATATCCCGGCGCGTCTTGGCAAAAGGCGGCTCCCCTGCCCGATAGCCAAAGGCCACCATCACCGCCGGCTGGTAACTCTCCGGATCAATACCGAAATGCTGCTCCAGGGTGGCGGAGGTTCTGGCCATGTCGAAGCCCTCAATGGGGCAGGAATCGATCCCCAGCATCGCTGCCACGGTCATCATGTTACCCAGGGCGATATAGGCCTGACGGGCGGACCAGTCGGTGATCTGGCGTTTGCCCTCAATACCGAAGTCCGACTTCTGGAATTTCTCGTATGCCTGATTGATAAAACCGACCACCTCTTCCGGCAGCTGTTTCACCTCCCGCATGTGCTGCTGCAGGTATTCGCTGTGGTGCTTCATGGTGGCATCTGTGTGCGCCAGCAGGATCGCGAAATGACTGGCGGTGCCCAGCTGGCCGGCGGTGCCGTTGGTGGCGCCGTTGGCGCCCCAGGCAAAGTCCCGGAACAGTTCCCGTTTTTCCGGCGACTGCACCATCAGAATCTGCCAGGACTCAAAACCGAAGGAGCTGGGTGACAGGCGTGCGGCTTCCAGAATGGTATTGAACTGGCCGTCGCTGATCCTGCGCTCCGGGTCGAACACCTTGCAGGCGTGGCGGAAGTTGAAGGCATCAATAATCTGCTTTTGTGCACTGCTGATATCACTCATCTTTTCTGTTCCTTTGTACACCTCTTCGGGAGCGGCGGTCAGCCGATCCGGGTCAGGTTGTTAACGGTGAAGGATTCAACCGCGCCCTCTACAGCCTTCTGAAAATCCTGCATGGGCTGGCCGGCCGCATGGGCCTGCAGCTGTTCCGGCGAGGCCCAGCTCTCCAGCATGACGAAGTGTGCCGGGTCCTGGTTGTCCCTATGCAGGTCGTACTGCAAACAGCCCGGCTCCTGGCGGGTGCTTGCAACCATTTTATCCAGCTCGGATTGCACCAGGGAAACCTGGCCGGCCCTGGTCCGGATATGGGCCACAACGGTAATTTGACTCATGGTGTTCTGCTCCAGTTGGGTAGAGGTTCGGCTCAGAAGCCTTCCAGCACGATCTTGCCGACGGCACGACCGGATTCCAGTTCCCCATGGGCGGCTCTGAGATTACCCGCATTGATGGCCCCCAGATGCTTGCCCGCGGTGGTGCGCAGCAGCCCCTGGTCCACCAGCTCCGCCACCTGCTCCAGCAGCTCATGCTGCGCCTGCATATCGGCGGCCTGATGCATGGAGCGGGCAAACATGAACTCGATGTGCAGGGACAGGCTCTTGGGTTTGATCTTCATCACATCCAGGCTTTCCGGGTCATCGATCATGGCAATGCGGCCAAAGGGCACCAGCAGCTCCACATAGCTGTCGAAATACTGCCCGGTGGCATTGAGGCTGGCCACATGGGTCACCGGGCCGGTTTTGCCTTCGGCGATCAGGGCATCGATCTGGGGCTTCAGCGGCTGACTGTGGTCCACCACAAAATCCGCGCCCAGTTCTGTAACCCAGTTGCGGGAGGCTTCGCGGGACGCGGTGGCAATGACTGTGGCACCGGTCAGGGTCTTGGCCAGCTGTAACAAAATGGAGCCGACACCGCCGGCCGCGCCCACCACCAGCAGCACCTCACCGGTTTTCTGGACTGCACCCGGCGACTGCTGTTGCAGCTGCAGGTGTTCAAACAGCAGCTCCCAGGCGGTGATGCTGGTCAGCGGCAACGCGGCGGCTTCCGCGTCAGACAGACTGCTTGGCTTGAGACCGACAATACGTTCATCGACCAATTGGTATTCCGCATTGCTGCCGGAACGGGTCAGGTCACCGGCGTAGAACACCTGATCACCGGGCTGGAACAGGGATACCTGCTCCCCGGTCGCCACCACCTCGCCCACGGCATCCCAGCCGATCACCTTGTACTGGCCCTCTTCTGCCGATACGTTCTGGCGGATCTTGTAGTCCACCGGGTTAACGGCAATAGCCCGCACCTTCACCAGCAGGTCGCGGCCCGTGGCTACCGGCTGCGGCAGTTCTATATCCATCAGGGATTCAGTATCAGTAACAGGCAGGGCCCGGGTATAAGCTACGGCTTTCATAATGGCGTCTCCAATCGCTATTGGTTCTGTGTCGTCAAGGACTGGAGAGGAGTCTGCCCGCTTTACACTCTGACAAAAACAACCTAATCTGAGAATCTTTATCAAAAAATATTTGAAAATATGCAGCTTGAAGATTTGCAGGTGGTTCTTAAGGTGGCGCAATTCCGCAGCATCACCGCCGCGGCCACCAGTCTGGACATGCACACCGCCACCGCCAGTGCGGCCGTCAAGCGTGTGGAACAGGCCCTGGGTGCAGAGCTTTTTGTGCGCACTACGCGCCAGTTAAGGCTTTCCGGCGCCGGAGAGAAATACCTGCCCCAGTGTGAACAGGCGCTGCAGATGCTGGAACTGGCGAGGCAGAATATCCGTGCCGATCAGGATGTGGTGGAGGGAGAGCTGCGCCTGGCCGTCTCCTCGGACCTGGGGCGCAACCGCATCATGCCCTGGCTGGATGAATTCATGGAACAGCATCCGGCACTGCAACTGCGGGTTAATATCAGCGACAGCAATATCGACTTTTACCGCGATTCGGTGGATATGGCCCTACGTTACGGCTCACCCAACGATGCCGGCCTGTACGGTTTTAAGATCTGCGATGTGTCCGGCCTGCTCTGCGCCAGTCAGGCCTATCTTGACAGCCATGGCTGCCCCGCCCACCCGCACGATCTGGCCTCGCATAACGGGCTGTTCTACCAGTTGCACGACATCCCCCATGACGTCTGGACCTTCCGCCGTGGCACGGAGGAATACAAAGTCAAAATGCAGAGCAACCGGGTTGCCAACGATGGCGATCTGGTGCGGCGCTGGTGCGTGGCGGGCAAAGGGCTGGCGGTCAAATCCTGCCTGGATATGTCCGATGATCTGCTGGCGGGCCGGGTAGTGAATATCATGCCCGAATTCCGCCCCCGCAGTACCGAACTCTGGCTGATTTGCCCCAGCCGGCAATCGATCACGCCGGCCATGCGGCATTTACGCGACTGGATACAACAGCGCTGCCGCGAAATACTGCAACAACTGCAGCCTCACCTGCCCTCGCCTGAGCATCGCTGAACCGGCTTATTGCCACTCGCGGGCGACGCCACCCTTGATTTTTTTCGGCACAGCCCTTATTAAAAAGATTCGTGTCGTTTGTCATCGACACGTAAAAAAACCAACTATTTGATTTTATGATATTTATCGGAGGTTTATGCGATGAAATCATCTGGTCGGATAGCCACTCTTCAGACAGCCATCCGCTTCTGTACAACACCTGCGAAAACCCCGCCTTGAGTCATCCGGGGCGCCAGTCCGCCTGACTGACAGCCTCTGACAATGCCATACCCTCTGATTCTGTTGCCCGGACTCACCACCGCAGGCCGCTGCCCTGTTGCGGCCGCCTGAACCGTGCTGCGCCTGTGACGGCAACGGGAAGGGATTGTTTTGTTTAAAACCAAAGTAATCAATACGGAGATAGCATCATGCAAAAAATCAAAGCGGTCATCGCCGGCGTGGGTAACTGCGCCAGCTCTCTGATTCAGGGTATTCACTACTACCGTGACAAAGACCCGCAGGACGCAGCCGGACTGATGCACACGGTCATCGGTGGCTACGGTGTCAGCGATATCGAGATCGTCGGCGCGTTCGATATAGACGCACGCAAAGTCGGTCAGGATGTATCCGATGCCATTTTCGCCGCGCCCAACTGCACCACGGTTTTCTGCAAGGATGTCCCCTCTTCCGGGACCCGGGTACGCATGGGAAAAATTCTCGACGGCTTTTCCAAACATATGTCCGACTACCCCGATGAGCGCAGCTTTGTCCTGGCAGATCAGCCGGAACCGGACAAGGAAGACGTCATCGCCTTTCTCAAAGAATCCGGCGCAGAGGTGTTTATGAACTATCTGCCGGTCGGCTCCGAAGAAGCCAGCCGCTTCTACGCCGAATGTGCACTGGAAGCCGGCGTTGCCTTTGTAAATAATATTCCTGTCTTTATCGCCTCCGATCCCGAATGGGCACGGCGCTTTAAAGAGAAGAATGTGCCGATTATCGGCGACGACATCAAAGCGCAGCTGGGCGCGACCATCACCCACCGCACGCTCACCGACCTGTTCCGTAAGCGCGGTGTGCAGCTTGAGCGCACCTATCAGCTCAACACCGGCGGTAACACTGATTTTCTTAACATGAAAAATCAGGACCGCCTGGCCTCCAAAAAGGAATCCAAAACCGAGGCCGTGCAATCGGTGGCTGCCAAGCGTCTGGACGAGGCCGACATCCACGTAGGCCCGAGCGACTACATCCCCTGGCAGAAAGACAACAAAGTCTGCTTCCTGCGCATGGAAGGCAAACTGTTCGGGGATGTGCCCATGAACCTGGAGATGCGCCTTTCGGTTGAAGACTCGCCCAACTCGGCCGGCGTCGCCATCGACTCCATCCGTCTGGCCAAGCTGGCGCTGGATCGCGGTATCGGCGGCGTACTCGAAGCGCCGAGCGCCTACCTCTGCAAACATCCGCTCAAGCAATACACGGATGATGAGGCCTATCGCATGATCGAGTCTTTTATCAAAGGTAATAAGGTAGAACTGGATGAAGTGCGTAATACTGGCGGCCGGGCGCGGCCGGCGGCTGCAGCGGTCTGACAGCAAACCGCTTACATCCATTCTCGGTATACCGCTCATTGAGCGGACCATTCGCACCGCCATGGACGGCGGTGCAACCGGGTTTGTCGTGGTAAGCGGATATCAGGCAGAACCACTCAGCCAATTTATGACAACCCTGTCCCAGCGCCTCGGAGGCGAAATCACCACCGTGCACAACGCGGACTGGGATAGCAAGGACAACGGCGCCTCGCTGCTCGCCGCACGCGGGCATCTGCAGGAGCCGTTTTTACTGACCATGGCCGACCATGTGTTCGCAGCCGATACGGTCCGTCGGCTTCTGCAAAACACACCGCCGCAAGACGGCCTGCTGCTGGCCTGCGACCGGGATATCAACAATCCGCTGGTCGATCCGGATGACGTCACCCGTGTGCAAATCGACGACACAGGTGCAATACGCGATATAGCTAAGGGTCTGAAACAATTTAACGGCTACGATACCGGGCTTTTCCTGTGCACGCCGGGATTTCTGCAGGTGTTGAGCGAAGCCGCCGGACAAGGCGACAGCAGCCTCAGCGCCGGTGTCCGGCATCTGGCCGCGAACGGCAAAGCACGGGCCGTGGATACAGACGGGGCCTTCTGGATCGACGTGGATGACGAAGCCGCCTTCCGCCGCGCCGAGCACGCCATGCTGAACAACATCCGCGGCAAAGACAGGGACGGACCTGTATCACGCTATCTGAACCGTCCGCTGTCAGCCCGTCTGTCGCGCTATCTTGCCTACACCTCTCTGACGCCGAACCGGATCAGCCTGATCTCTTTTGCCGCCTCGCTGCTGGGGGCAGGCCTGATGTTGCTGCCGCACTATTGGGCACTGGCGCTGGGTGGTCTGTTGGCTCAGGCAGCCTCAGTACTGGACGGTTGTGATGGTGAAATCGCGCGTCTGAAATACCAGGCCAGTGACTACGGCGGTTGGCTGGATGCGGTGCTGGATCGCTATTCCGACGCCTTGCTGCTCACCGCGCTGGCGCTGCACAGCTGGCAAGACGGCACACTTGCTGCCGTGCCCGTCGGCTTTCTCGCGGTCACCGGCGCACTGGTGCTCAGTTATACCGCTGATAAATACGACGGTCTGATGCGCGATAAAGGCGGTAGCCGCTTCCGTCTCGGGCGCGATGTACGGCTGTTAGTCATCGCCCTGGGCGCAGTATTGAATCTGCCTTTCGCCACGCTTGTCTTAATTGCGCTGAGCATGAATGCCGAGGCCATACGTCGCATGTGGGTCTGTCGTGGATAAAGCCCTGCAAGCGGCCATGAACGAAATACGCCGCTATATCGCCGGCTCATCCACTCCGGAAGACCCGGCCCATGCGGACAACACCCTGCATTGGCTGCTAAAGCTGAAACCGGATGCAGGTCCGGCACTGCAACTGGCCGCATTAGGCCATGACATTGATCGCGCTTCGCCGGACAAGGTACAAAGACGGGACTTTAGCGACTACGATGCCTTCAAGGCTGCACACGCCCGGCATGGCGCAGCAATTCTCGCAGAGCTGCTATGCTGTCACGGCCTGCCTGACGCACTTGTGCAACAGTGCTGCGATCTGGTCCGGCAGCACGAAACCGGCGGTACAGCAGAGGCGGACGTGCTCAGGGATGCGGACAGCCTGTCCTATTTCGATACCAATCTGCCGCTGTATCTGCAACGCGAAGGCGAACAGGAAGCGCTGCGCCGCAGTCTCTGGGGACTGCAACGCCTGTCCCCCGGAGCGCTGGCATTGCTCGGCAGCTGGCAACACAAAGATCCGGCCGCCGCCGCGATTATTGAAGAAGCGCTGGTCCGGCACCGCCGCCAGGCAAACGGGACAGAAGAATCCGCCAACACCACGCAGTAAACAAGACAAGCCCGGCAAAACGAAAAACGGCGTGCATTGCGCACGCCGCAGATCGTCTGCCAACTAAAGCCGGTCAGACCGGCCAGCTGTCAAAAGGCTGTTTTTCCAGCTGCATCTGACCGTTTTCGTCCTGCCGGATATTGATCCAGGCACGCCAGTTCTCATCATCGACCTCCGGATAATCGAGACGGTAATGACTACAGCGGCTTTCCTTACGCATGATCGAGGCACGCATTTTCATCTCCGCTGTGATAATCATGTTTTCGGTCTCGTGCGCCAGACGCAATTTGTGCCGGTCATCGGCCAACAACATGGGCACGTGGTGATCACGCAGTTCTTCCACATAGGCCAGCGCCGCCTGCATCAGACGCTCTTTTTTGATGTACAGGACAAAGTTGGGAAACATCACGCCTTGCAATACCTGAGTGACCCAGGCCGGGCTGTAGCCGCGCTCGCGCTTGAGCGGTGCCAGAATCTCTTCTTCCACCGCCGCCAGTTTGGCCTCAGGCACATCCGGCAGTTCCAGCTGCAGACTGGCTTTAGCCGCCGCTTCGCCGGCAATAGCCCCTTGTACGGCCGATCCTGCCAGCGATGACCCGACCTGCGTGTAAATTCCGCCGGACATATAAGAACCCAGCGCATCTCCGGCCGCATACAAGCCCGGCACGGTGCTCAAACCGGTTTCATCGACCGGCACCAGACCTTCTGATTTGTGAATAGCCATACCGGCCGTGGAACCACCGACCATATTGCCCTGCATCCCCGGCGGGCCGTCCGGACGCTTGTCACCAAACAAACCTGCCAGCAAGCCTTCTTCTTTGGGCGGCATGGACGGCGGGCCGTTACGGCGAAACGCTTCGGGCACAAAAGGCCCGCCGCTGACCTGCTCTACTTGCGCCGGCGGCGGACCACCGGCCCCGGCGCCCTCACCCGGAGCACCGCCGGGCGGGCCACTGCCCGGTCCGCCCATACTTCCGCCGGGCCCCTGCACATACGCGGTGTAGTTCATATCCACACCCAGGTCATGGTGAATCTCGACCGAGGTAATACCGGGTTTTTCTTCCACCTGCCCGTGCCAGTTGTCGTAGCAGGAGCCGGAGTTTTCCGCCGAGGCCGGGTGACCGTCGTTCCATTCCTTACCAGTGACTTTGGCGCCGATCTTATACGCCATCACAGTGCCGTCGTGGGTCACATCGCACAGCGGAAAACCATTGGATTTAAAGCCACCGGAGCCGGTGCAAAGCACCACGGTTTTGGCGCGGTAGTGGATGATTTTGTTTTCATCCATACTGAAGCCGGAAGCGCCCACCACCCGGCCCTGCTCTTTAAGCAGATGGGTGATCATGATGCGTTCCTGCAGCGCAATGCCGCGCTCTTCGATCGGCCGCATAAAACTGTTGTTGTAAATCGCCGAATCGAAAAAGCCCCAGGCTTTCAGCTCCTCAACGCGCGCTTTGGAGTGCTCGGCCAGCTGCCGGGTAAACACCGGATTGCTGGTGCCGAGCGAGGACTCCGATACACCGGCGACAAACTCGTCGATACTCATATCAGCGGTGTCCGGATCGTAGCTGAAAATCCCTTTGGCAAAAGGCGTCAGCCCGGAGCTGCCCAGACGCCCCTTGGACACCAGCAGCACCCGCGCGCCGGCATCGTGGGCCTTCACCGCGGCAAACAGCCCGGCCATGCCGCCGCCGATAACCAGCACGTCAGTTTCCTGCGAATCCGAAGAAAAGCTGTCCGCATCGATCTTGGGTTGGTTTTTCACCGGCGCGGCGTTGAGATCCAACGCGCTCAGGGCTGCTATACCGGCCAAACCACCGGCGGCGGCACCGATAAACCGGCGTCTTGAGATTCCTGTATCCCCGCTCATGTGCTACCTCCAGGCCACCATCACCGGAATACTTTTCTCCGGTGTGATCGTGATTGCCGAAACCGGGCAGTTCAGTCTGCACAGATGGCAGATCTGACAATCTTCCGGATAGGCGATATAGGCTTTGTTTCGTTGCTTATCCATCTGGATCACATCGGTGGGGCAGCTTTTCACGCAGGCCTCGCAGCCGATGCATCCGGATATTTCATGAATTGGCATAAGTGGCTCCTATCAACATCTATGGCTAGAAAGCCAGCTGTTCGTAATGAATCTGAGCGCCCGGCACACCGAGTGCGCGTGCGTGGCGCTTGGCGGCCTGCACCATCGCGGGCGGCCCGCAGACATAAGCAACACGGTTTGCGTTGTCACCGACACCCAGGGCTTTCTCCAGCACCTCGCGGTCGATCAAGCCGTGGTGAATTGCCGGGTCGCTCTGCGGCTCACTGCAGACCAGTAGTTGTTTGAAATCCGCCATCTGTGTTTCCAAAGCGCGGATTTCCTCTTGCAGCACCATCTGATCGATGGAGGCGTTGCCGTAGACCAACCGCACCGGACGGCTTTCCTGTCTGGCTGCCAGACCGCGCAGCAGACTGAGCATCGGACCGATGCCGGCACCACCGGCAACCAACACAATACCGTCGGCGCGCGCACTGTCGGCCAGACTCATGCTGCCGTAAGGACCATCCACATAAACCTGCTGCCCCGGCGTCAGATCGCCGAGCTTGCCGGTGTAATCGCCCAGCTCCCGGACAATAAAAGACAGCTGCGGCAGATCCTTGCGACAAGAGGCGATGGAGAACGGATGATCGTTCATATCAAACGCCGACCCTGAGGTATTGATCCAGACAAACTGACCGGGCGCGAAATCAAAATCCGTTTGCGGCGGTTTTTCCAGCGTCAGCTGCCAGTCGCTGCGACTGACGCGCTCAATGGATTTCAGTGTGAACGGCTTGCGCTTCAGGCGCAAAGGCTTGATCAGGTGGTTGTAAATCATCAGCGCTGACACGCCGGCCAGCAGCGCCCACCAGAACCGGTTAAACAGCGGTTGAAACTGACCGTGACGGCCGACACTGGTCACATGCAAGGTCGCCAGCACCGCCACCCCGGCAAAGGCCAGCAGATGCAGCAGGCGCCAGGTTTCATAGCGCAACGGCAGCGAGCGCTTGAATACCGCCAACAGCACAAACACCAGCATCAGGCCCCAGGCAATCAGCCCGGTCAGCATGCTCGGCGCGGTCAGCACACTGACCAGACTGGTTACGCCATCGTCCCACGACATCAAAAATCGCGGCGCAAGAATCAGAAAGGGATGCAGAAAAAACAGATAGCCAAGGAGTTTTCCGACCTGTTTATGCCGGCTCATACTCCAGTCGATATTGCCGAAAAGACTCCCCTTGCGGATCCGTCCTCCCAGGGCAAACTGAATAAAAAACGCCGCCATGCCGACAAGCCAGGCCACGCTGAGTAATTCCGAATACCAGCCCTTAAAGTCCATGTGCAGAGCCAGCGTCGCCAGCCAGGGCACGGCCAGCAATAACCAGTATCGGGGTTTGATTTTCCGCATAGCGGCAGAGAGTGAATACAGTCCGGACTGAGGGCTGCTCCAATACAACTTGCGCGTCGCCATAAAGCCTCCGGAGAGAATATAAAGGTGCGGGTGTATCCCGGCTTGAAAATAAGCGGATCTGCTACGCTATTGCAGCAGATCCGCATCATCACGGATTAAGGTCTGCGGGGACCGGCACCGCCTTCCGGCACAGCGACCAGTTGGCCATCGTGCTCAGCACACACCGCTTCCATGGTTTCACCACCGCGGCCTGAGAAACTCACCGCATCGCCGGCACTTTTACCTTCGCACGCAGTGAAGGCTTCCGGCGGCGGTCCGGACGGACGCTCGCCGCCGGACTTGCTATCAGTGGTCGCGGTGCCGCCTGACTGAGCACAGGCTCCGAGCATCCCGGCCAGCGCCAGGGCAGAAATTACACTTCTTGCTTTACGCATGATCATTTTCCTCACAATTGATTTTCAGTACAGCCATAGCTTAAAACCAAGCGCGGAATCGATTGTGAAGGAAATGTGGAGTTTCCCTGCATAAATGACGAGCCGGGGTAAAATTCTGACAAAGATCAAGAAATGGCGCTGCCCGGAACCCCGTCCAGGTGCATTAATCAGCCAATGCACACGCCGCAGCTTGTTTTGCGCCATCCACCACAGCAAGAACGCCGGCCGGATCAGGATAAGCACTGACCAGCCCCGGGTCGGCTGCTGCGCCTTATTACGCCATACACCATCGCGAGCGGACAGCAGGAACGGCAACGATGCGTCTCCACTGTAATACAAGCCTGATAAACCTTGACGCGCGTCACAACAGAAGCTCCCTGCTTCCGCCGCGCCTGTATTAATTAAGCCATTGCCGCACGGCTGAGTTAAATCGCTGCACCCAGCCCGGGCAGATTCGCAGCAAACAATCATGACACCGCCTATTTAAACAGCGCATGCCGGTACCGTGTCTGCTCATTTACATACAAAGCGTTTACTATTCCGCCCGGAGGCATTCTTCACTGATCGCAGAGTCCGCCGCGGCAAACAGCTCTTCAGCTAATTGAATACGGCAAAACATATCTGATACGCAGTGATACAACATCAATTCAGCACCGGTAATAGAAAGCACCGCGACAGCCCTCGTCTCATCCAAATAGCCAGGGTCAGGCGGTGTCATTTGAAAAGCCGCTCCCGGGGCCGCGCGATCAAAACTTTACAATTCGACACCAAGAATTCGTACAGAATAAAGAAACAAATAACAGACACGACGTCATACCGGCACACTGCCTGCAAATAAATTAAAGTTTTCGCAAGGAAGCACCGATTTTACGGATTAAATATTGCTATTAGAAACAAAAACGATATTATCCCTAACGTAAACTTTCCAACTGGCGACTAAAGATCATGCGCAAACCGAATTTTGAAAAACTCTCGAGCGAAGTACTCGCGAACTACAAATCCGAAATCGAGGAGATCCTTCGCGAGCGCAAGCAGAACGAAGAAAAGAAAAACAAGATCCTCAAGAAGGTCAAATCTCTTGTTGAGTCTGAAGGCCTTTCGATGGAAGAAGTACTCAGCGGCAGTGCTCCGGTTAAATCCCGCAAAGCAACGGGCGCCAAAAGAGTCACCCGTAAAGTCCAGCCCAAGTACGCGAACCCGAAAGACAAGTCGCAAACCTGGACAGGCCGCGGACGCAAACCCCTCTGGGTTCAGGACCACATTAAAAAAGGTGGCACGGTCGAAGACCTCGCCATCTGATCAGCACCATCCGACGCCCGGTCCCACCGGGCGTTTTTTTTATCCCTGCACGTCGCACTTCCCCGCCGCCTTCAGTAAACTAGCGCCTTTCAGTACAACCCGGATTTAAAGCATGAATATTCTCATCGTTGGCAACGGCGGCCGCGAACACGCACTCGCCTGGAAAGCAGCACAATCCCCTCTCGCGGAAACTGTCTTTGTCGCGCCCGGCAATGCCGGCACCGATCTGGAACCGGGCATTGAGAATATTGCGATCGCTGTCGATGACCTCGAAGGCTTGAAAACGTTTGCTCTGGACAATCAGGTCGGCCTGACCATCGTCGGCCCCGAAGTGCCGCTGGTGGCCGGTATCGTCGATGTGTTCCGCGAAGCGGGCTTGCGTATCTTCGGCCCCAGCGCCAAAGCCGCCCAACTGGAAGGCAGCAAAGCCTTTACCAAAGACTTCCTGCAACGGCACAACATTCCCACCGCGGCCTACGGCGTATTTACACAGGTCGAGGAAGCCGTGGCCTTTGCCAATGCGGGACGCTTTCCGGTGGTCATCAAAGCCGACGGTCTGGCCGCCGGTAAGGGCGTGATCATCGCGCAGTCAGCCGCTGAAGCCGAAGCCACCATTAAAGACATGCTGGCCGGAAACCGTTTCGGTGAAGCCGGCTCGCGGGTGGTAATCGAGGAGTTTCTGGAAGGCGAAGAAGCGAGCTTTATCTGCATGGTCGACGGCAAAAACATTCTGCCCATGGCCACCTCGCAGGATCACAAAGCCCGCGACAACGGCGACAAGGGGCCCAATACCGGCGGTATGGGTGCCTATTCACCGGCACCGCGTGTGGACGCCGCCCTGCATGACAAAATCATCGAACAGATTATCCGCCCGACCGTCGACGGCATGGCTGCCGAAGGCAACACCTTTACCGGCTTTCTCTACGCCGGCCTGATGATCTCAGACGACAACGAGCTGAAAACCCTGGAATACAACGTCCGTTTCGGCGATCCGGAAACACAACCGATTATGATGCGCCTGCAAAGCGATCTGGTCGCCCTGTGCGAAGCGGCTATCGACGGCAAGCTCGACAGCATCAGCGCCGAATGGGACCCGCGTACCTCACTGGGCGTGGTGATGGCCGCCGGCGGTTATCCGGATGACTACAGAAAAGGTGATGTGATTGACGGTCTTGCTCAGGCCGACAGCGAATCGCGCAAGGTCTTCCACGCCGGCACCCGCCGCGACGGCGAGGATGTCGTGACGAACGGTGGCCGTGTGCTCTGCGTAGTCGGCCTCGGAGACGATGCCCGTCAGGCGCAGGCCAACGCCTACCAAGGTGTCAGCGCCATCAGCTGGAATGATGCCTACTACCGCACCGATATCGGCTACAGAGCCGTCGCACGGCTCGACGCAGAGAGCTGAGCGCCTATTTAGCGGTGCACAAAAAAGCCCGCTGATGCGGGCTTTTTTGTGTTTTTGTTGCTGTCCGCGCCGATTGATCTCGCCGCGCGGACAGCAGCCGAAAACAATCAGCGCTTCATGGCATCGAAGAACTCGGCATTGGTCTTGGTTTGCTGCAAACGACCCAGGAGGAATTCCATCGCCTCGATTTCGTCCATCGCATGGATGAACTTGCGCAGAATCCAGACCTTTTGCAGTTCTTCCTGATCCATCATCAGCTCTTCGCGGCGGGTGCCGGAGCGGTTGATATTGATTGCGGGGAAGATGCGTTTTTCGGCAATACGACGGTCCAGATGCAGCTCCATATTACCGGTACCTTTGAACTCCTCGTAAATGACTTCGTCCATTTTCGAGCCGGTGTCGATCAGCGCGGTGGCGATAATGGAGAGGCTGCCGCCTTCTTCGATATTACGGGCGGCACCGAAGAAGCGTTTCGGACGGTGCAGTGCATTCGCATCAACACCACCGGTGAGAACCTTACCTGAGGACGGCACAACCGTGTTGTAGGCACGCGCCAGACGGGTAATGGAATCGAGCAGGATCACCACGTCTTTTTTATGCTCAACCAGGCGCTTGGCTTTTTCGATCACCATTTCGGCGACCTGCACATGGCGGCTGGCCGGCTCGTCAAACGTACTGGAAATCACTTCACCACGGACCATACGCTCCATTTCGGTGACTTCCTCAGGACGCTCATCGATCAGCAGCACAATCAGATAGCACTCGGGATGATTATCCGCGATGCTCTGCGCGATATTCTGCAGCATCAGCGTTTTACCGGCTTTCGGTGGCGACACGATCAGTGCCCGCTGGCCTTTGCCGATCGGCGCGGCAAAATCGATAACCCGTGCAGTAATGTCTTCGGTACTGCCGTTACCCCGCTCCATATTGAGCCGTTCAACCGGGTGCAGCGGCGTGAGGTTTTCGAACAGGACTTTGTTTTTGGCCTGCTCCGGTGCGCCGAAGTTAATCTCGTCGACTTTCAGCAGCGCAAAATAACGCTCACCTTCTTTAGGCGGGCGAATTTTACCGGCAATGCTATCGCCGGTGCGCAGGCTGAAGCGGCGGATCTGGCTCGGCGAAACGTAAATATCGTCCGGGCCGGCCAGGTAGGAACTGTCGGCCGATCGCAGGAAACCGAAGCCATCCTGGAGGATCTCCAGCACACCACCACCGTAGATATTCTCACCCTTCTTGGAATGAGCCTTGAGGATCGAGAAAATAACATCCTGTTT
The DNA here is from genome assembly GCA_030546905.1 of Granulosicoccaceae sp. 1_MG-2023. GTDB lineage: Bacteria > Pseudomonadota > Gammaproteobacteria > Granulosicoccales > Granulosicoccaceae > UBA7957. The sequence continues at coordinate 22,015 of JAUOPI010000014.1, forward strand.
TCGTTGACGGGCGATATTATCAAGGCCCATTTCCTGTGCAATATCGATCAACTCAGAGGCTGATTTCTGCTTCAGATCAGTAAGATTCATAGAATTTTAAGTAGTGTTGTGCTGGTAAATGAGTAACGACGAACTGTGAATCAGGGAAAGCCGGACACAGGCCTGTTGGCGATAGAATTTCAGACGGAGCAGATGACCAGAGCCGGAATCGGCGTGAGTCGTCAGGACAAATCAAACGGTGGGTAGATTACAGGCGACCCCTGCAAACATCTGCAAGGCCGAGTATATACAGCCTCACGAAATATGGCAAGAAACTAAAACCGGACGGCGCCGAATTCACCGCCCGGACCGGCAAACCGGTCGTAACCGGCCTGCCCTTATTCCCGCTAATTAGCTGTTTTCATCAAGAAAAGCCGTCAACTGGCTTTTCGACAACGCACCCACCTTTGTCGCTTCGACGGTTCCGTTTTTGAACACCATCAGCGTCGGAATCCCACGAATCCCGAATTTCGGCGGTGTATTCGGGTTTTCGTCAATATTGAGCTTGGCAATTTTGACCTTCCCGGCGTAGTCACCCGCCACTTCTTCGAGAATCGGTCCGATCATTTTGCAAGGACCGCACCATTCCGCCCAGTAATCGACCAAAACCGGGATATCTGACTGCAAAACTTCCTGCTCAAAGTTCTCGTCGCTTACTGAAATTATATCTTCGCTCACTGCGTGTGCTCCTGAATCGCTTCCGGGTGACAGGCGGCCGGACTGGCCACACTGTCTAATGAAGCGGAATTATTCATGAGCCGGGGCAGTCGTGCAAGTCGGGGATTTGTCTCCGCTTGTCAGCTTGCCAACCAGGTCCTGCTTGACGTGGACTCGCAGCCGGTGCATAGATTAATGTATCATGTGTGGTTAAAGGCCCGCTTATTGCCAGTCTTTTTCCTTCCGGACGGCCTTTTGACGCCCGACTGCGGCCTTCAGGCGCCGCCGGAAGCATATTCCCGCCCGACAGATCGCTCTTCAGATCCCATCATTTCCTGAGCCGTTATCTGCCGGCACCGACAAAATTTGGTTAATTCATGGAAAACATCTCAGTCAGTACGACTATCGCCTTCTCTTCGCTCGACCTGCCGGAGCCTGTTGCCCGCGCCCTCGACGAAATCGGCTTCGATCAGTGCACCGAAATTCAATCGCTGGCACTGCCGGAAATCATCAGCGGCAAAGATATCGCCGCCCAGGCCCAGACCGGCACCGGTAAAACCGCCGCCTTTCTGGTCGGCCTCTATACACTCCTGTTGCGCAGCACGCCCGAAGGCCGGGAGATCAATCAGCCGCGCGCGCTGATTCTGGCCCCGACCCGCGAGCTGGCCATTCAGATTCATAAGGATGCCGAAGCGATCGGCAAATACAGCGGCCTGAAAACCCTGGTCGCCTACGGCGGCACCGATTACGAAAAACAGCGCACGCAAATCAGCGAAGGCGTGGACATTCTGATCGGCACCCCGGGACGGCTGATCGATTACTTCAAACAGAAGATATTCAATCTGCGCATGATCGAATGCGTGGTACTCGATGAAGCTGACCGCATGTTTGATCTCGGTTTTATCGCCGACATCCGCTTCTTGTTACGCCGGATGCCCGAACCGGAACAACGCCACAGCATGTTGTTCTCCGCCACCCTCTCGCACCGCGTGATGGAACTGGCTTACGAACACATGAACAACCCGGAACACATCAAAACCGAAGCGGAAAACATCACCGCCAGCGGTATTCAGCAAAGTCTCTACCACCCTTCCAACGAAGAAAAAATCCCGCTTCTGCTCGGCCTGATCGAAAAACTCCAACCCAAACGCAGCATGATTTTCACCAACACCAAACGCGGTGCGGAGAAAATCGAGGCTTACCTGAAAGGCAATGACATCAGCTGCGGCACCTTGTCAGGCGATGTCCGCCAGACCAAACGCCAGCGCCTGCTTCAGGAATTCAGCGAAGGGAAACTGCCGGTTCTGATCGCCACCGACGTTGCCGCGCGCGGCTTGCATATCGACGGGGTCACGCATGTATTCAATTACGACCTGCCGCAAAATGCCGAGGATTATGTGCACCGTATCGGCCGTACCGCGCGGGCCGGCACCACCGGTGAAGCAATCAGCTTTGCCTGTGAAGAGACCGCCTTTTCGCTGATGGATATAGAAAGCTATATCGGCAAAACCATTCCGCCGGTGCCCATCACCGATGAGCTGCTGGTCAAACCCAAGCCGCCGGTAAAACGCGAGCGCAAAGCGCATCCGCATAAGAACAGCAGCCAGAACGGACGCCATCGCTCACGCAGCCGGCACTCTTCCTCAGCCAGCAATGAAAACCGCACGCAGGCACAGGAAACGCGTTCAGGCAGTGAGAAGACAGAAGGAACGGCCCGCCGCCGGCGCAGACGTTCAGGCAATAAAAGCGGCTCTGCGGCCAACACCGCCGGTCAGAGCAAAGATACCCAGGCCTGAGCCGGACTCAGCCTGCGGGCAGAAAGAGAGCGCGGTCCGTTCAGACCGCGATCAGGGATGAGCTGACGCTGACTTTGGTACAGCGTTCAGCCACCGCATTGATGATGTAGCCAGCCAGCTTCGGCATGGCTGCATACTGATCAAAATACTCCGCGTTATTGGTACTCAGCGAATTGATCAGGTCGGGATTTTCTACCGCCGCCGCCACCCGCTCCAGCAGACGATCATAGGTGGAGTCTTCCGGCAGGTTATAGTCCGGGTCCAGCGTACAACCGCCGTCGATAAAGTTGATTTGATCCCGCAGCGGTTCCGGCCACTCGGCATAGGGTGCGCCATCGACAATAATCCCCGCCCCCATGCAAAGCAGATCCATCATGCGCCAGGACACGCACAGGTGATTGCCGGGGCGCAGGAAATTCAGCCGCGCAGCGGCCAGCGAATTCCACAAGTCCGCGCTTTTGATCGGACCCCAGCCGTTCTGCCAGCGCACACCGGCCACATCAAGCCGCTTGCGGTAGCAGTCCAGCGAATTGTCAGTCAGGTCGTTGGGAAAGACCGCCAGCAGATTATTATTACCCGGCGCTTTGGCCAGGGTTTCAAACATACGGATATTGTGTTCAACACCGTTGTTGTCAGCCACACTGCCCGGCGACGCCCAGATGCGTGACCAGTAAATCAGGTCATAGTCCTTGCGATGTCCGCGCAGCCCGCGCAAGTGACGCACTTTGGCCGGCGACAGGGTCCCGTTGGCATTAATCAGCGGCAGTACCTTGTCCGGGTAGGACAGATCCGGCCAGTAATTGCATTTGAAGTAGACATCACTCCAATCGAGGATGCTCTGGTCATGCAAGGAACGACCGTCGGCGGTGTCTATGGCCACATTGACGGTGACATCGTCAAACACAAAGTGGAATTGGCCGATGTGATTGCTGGCCTCACTCAGTTGCAGATTATCCTCGGTCAGACGGCCGATCCGTTCCCACACACCATGCGCGCCACGCACGTTCATGGCCCGCAAGGGCGCCATGAATTCAGCCGACAGGGGGCGGTAGCGAAAACGCGCGTCACTGTAGCGCTCCAGCGCATCGAGGAAATACCGGGTTCTGTCATAGCAAAACACCGGACTGCGGGCCCGGTCGAGCAGAACTTCAATTCGATTTAGCATGTGCCGCACTCCCGTGTGCGCGAACCGATCAGGTCTTCCGGATCAGGCTGAAGAATGTCATCACAATACATCGGTACGGCAACCCCGCTTGAATCAAGCCGCAAGTTTAGAGAATTGTCGCCGCCGTCATCTGTGAAGAAATTCGATGTTCCCGGCAAGAGTTAAAAAACAAGCTGACGTTCATAGTGAACGTGAACTGTGTCAACATTCTAACGTGCGTCCATTCTGTTGTACAACACCAACACCTCAGCCAAAAGTGTTGCATACAGGGTAATTTACGGCGGTTTGTTGCAGTCTGACGGAAGGTTTACGGGGTGAAATCGAATTGTAAAATTCCGCTTTTACATTCTCAGGTGTTCGAGTAGACTCGAATTGCCGCACCCAACTTCAAATCAGGTGTTGTTTATGCTAGCTCAAGGGCTATCTCAACAGCTTGACGCCTGGCTGATCGTTCGGTCGCAGCACCTGTAATTCAGTACTATTGAGGCTCAAATATCATGGCAACAGGCACCGTCAAGTGGTTCAACGAATCCAAAGGTTTCGGCTTTATTGCACAAGACAGCGGTGGTGACGATGTATTCGTCCACTTTTCTGCGATTTCCGGTTCCGGATTCAAAACACTTACCGAAGGCCAGAAGGTCACTTTCGACATAGAACAGGGCGCCAAAGGCCCGCAGGCCAGCAACGTTCAAACGGCCTGACAAGACGGACAGGCCCTGCCTGCTCTCAAGGATTAACGTATGCCGGGCTGGCATACGTTTTCCATCGCTTCCCCGCACCCGACCTTCCCCGCCTCTTCCCCTGACGCCGCCCATACATTAGCATTTGCTAAAATACTACCGAACTCGTTGCTGCGGGGTGGAGTCCGGCATGGGATTTGGTAAAGTATCGCAGCTAAAACGCGTCGCCCCGCCGGCGGCATCGCCGGCTCCGAGAAGCAGAACTTAAAATGGGATTTAGAATGATGAAAATCGCGAAGACTGTTCGCGCACTGACTGCCACTGCAGTCCTGTCTGCGCTGTACGGCACAGCAGGCGCTGAGACTCTGATGGAAGTCTATGAACTGGCCCGTGACAACGACGCGCAATACCGCACGATCACTTACAATTACGAAGCCGCTCTGGAAAACCGTGACCAGGCACGCTCGGCCTTTTTGCCGCAAATCGGTGCCAGCGGTTCAGCCGGCTTTGTCGAACTGGTGGACGACAACGACGGTCCTTACGAGTCAACCGAACTGTCTCTGAGCCTGAGCCAGAATCTGTATAACCGCACAGCGCAGATCGCCTCCAAACAGGCCGATCTGACTATCGCCCAGGCCCAGGCCCAGCTGAGTGCCGCCGAGCAGGATCTGATCTTCCGTGCCGCCAGCGCCTACTTCGGCGTGCTGTCTGCCAAAGAAAACCTCGTCTACGCCCGCTCCGAACGCAAAGCCATTGAGCAGCAACTCGAGCAGGCCAACCGCCGCTTTGAAGTCGGCCTGATCGCAATCACGGACGTCAAAGAAGCCCAGGCCGCCTACGATCTGGCCATAGCCTCGGAAATCGTCGCTGAGAACGATGTTGCCGATGCCCGCGAAGCACTGCGTGTAATGACCGGTCTGGAGATCGAGGAATACATGGTGCTGGCCGAAGACGCGCCCCTGATCCGCCCCGATCCGGAAGATGTGAGCGAATGGGTACGCACCGCTGAATCATCCAACCTGACACTGCGGGTGGCGGAATACGATGCGGAACTGGCCAACAAAGAGATCGAATCGGCCCGTTCCGGCCACTATCCGGTCGTGGCTCTGGGTGCCGGTTACACCGACTCCCATACCAACGGCTCCTCGGGTGATTCCGAATACGCCAATATCGGCCTGCAGGTGGATCTGCCGTTTTACAGCGGCGGCCGGGTCAGCTCCGAAACCCGTCAGGCCAAGTCCCTGGCACAAGCGGCAGCCGAACAGTATGAACTGACCCGCCGCAACACGGTACAGGCAACCCGCAACGCCTACCGCGGCGTGCTGGCCAGCATCAGCCAGGTCCGCGCGCTGGAGCAGGCCCTGCAATCGACCAGAACAGCGGCCGAAGCGACCCAAACCGGTTTTGAAGTCGGTACCCGCACCGCCGTTGACGTCCTCGGCGCACTGCGTGACACCTACGAAGCGCGCGCCAACTACTCGGCCGCCCGCTACAACTACATTATCAACACGCTCGGCCTGAAACAGGCTGCCGGTATCCTCTCGCCGGCGGATGTGGAAGCGGTCAACAACTGGCTGCGTCCGGAAACACCCGCTGACAGCGAAAGCACCCTGCAGGAGTGACGACTGACATGAGACACGGACTTTGCCACGTCGATCAGTCGGTGATGGTATTTCTCGATATCCAGGAAAAATTCATCGCTGTCATCGAGGGCAATAACGCAGCCCGCGTCGTCAACAATGCCAGCCGCCTGCTGCAGGCGGCGCGCATCCTCGATATTCCGGTCCTGTTTACCGAGCAATATTCCGAGCGACTCGGCACCACCCACCCGATTCTGCAGGAAGCCCGGCCGCCGTCGAGCCAACTGATCCAAAAAACCTGCTTCAGCGCCACGGACAGCGAAGAGTTCATGTCCTATCTGGCCCTGACAGGCCGCAAGCAGGTGGTGCTGTGCGGCATGGAAGCGCATGTGGTGGTGCTGCAAACCGCCTTGTCACTGCAGAACGCCGGTTACGAAGTCTTCGTCGCCGAAGACACGGTCTGCTCCCGCTTCGAAGAATATAAAACCAATGGCATCAGGCGACTTATGGCCGCCGGTGTGCAGATCACTAACCGCGAATCGATTCTGTTCGAGTGGATGCGCAACAACACGCACCCCAATTTCCGCGAGATTGTGAAAAACCTGATCGCATGAGCGGATGTACGGAGTTTTCCATCAGCAAGCCAGCAACATCGGCAGATAAGGCCTTCCGTTTCAGCGACTATCTGGCGCCACGGCACTGGCCCACCTGGGCCGGTCTGTCGGCAATCTGGCTGTTTTCACGCCTGTCCTTCGACCGCCAGCTGGGCGCCGGTCGCCAACTCGGCAAGCTGCTTTACCATGCCCTGCCCTCACGCCGGCGCGTGTGCCTGACCAATCTGCAGATCGCCTTTCCCGATCTGGATGAGGCATCACGCATCCGCCTGGCCAAGCGCGTCTATATGCATCTGGGTTACAGCATCGCCGAAATGGCGTCCCTGTGGTTTCGCCCGATCCGCGAGTTTGACGATCGCGTCACCCTGATCGGCCGTGAACACGTCGAGGCGGCCTGGGCTGACGGACGCGGTGTGATTCTGCTGCAGGCCCACTTCAGCACCCTGGAATTGTGCGGTTCCTGGCTGGCACGCGAGCTCGGCGAACGCTGCTGCGCGGTCTATGACAACCCAAAAAACCCGCTCTACGCTGCCCTTCTGCGGGCCAAGCGTGCACGCTACGTCAACACCCTGATCGAGAATACCGATATCCGCAAGATGGTCCGCCGTCTGCGCAAAGGTGATCTGGTCTGGTATTCACCGGATCAGGCGGTCAAACGCCGCAACGGCGGCATCGACACCCTGTTTTTCGGCCGTCAGGTACTGACAACCCCGGGCACATCGCGTATCGCCAGCATGACCAATGCGGTGATTCTGCCCTATTGCGCGGTACGCGACCGTAGCCGTCCCGGCCATTACATCCTGACCATCCGCCCGCCGGTGGACGGCCTGGCCAGTGGCGATGCCGCAGCCGATACCAACGCCATGAACCAGCTCTTTGAGGAACAGATCCGGCGCTTTCCCGCGCAGTATTTCTGGGTCCACAAACGCTTTAAGCGGGCCGACAAGTCTCAGCCCGACCCCTACGCGTGAAACCGGCCTTGCTGCGCTACCGGCTGATCCTGCTCGCAGCAAGCCCGCTGGTTCTGATCTACACGCTCTACCGCGCCGTCAAAGACGGTGGTTGGCGCTATTTCTGTCAGCGTTTCGCCTTTGCCCTGCCTCCCGGGCGGGACGCCGTATGGGTGCACTGCGCCTCGGTCGGTGAGGTCAATACCGCGCTTCCTCTGCTGCGCCGCCTGCAAACCCGTCTTGCCTCGCCTTTGCTGGTCAGCACCAGCACGCCGACCGGTGCCCGCGTATTGCAAAACGCGCTGGGCGACGAGGTTCAGCATGTGTACCTACCACTGGATTACACACCGCTGGTGGGCCGGTTTTTACGCCGCCTGCGTCCGCGTGCCCTGCTGATTGCCGAAACCGAACTCTGGCCTGTCACCATCAGCGCCGCCGCAGAGGCCGGTCTGCCGGTGATCGTGTTTAATGCCCGCCTGACAGAACGGACCCTGCACTCACCCCGCTGGCTAGGCGCCGCTTACCGCCACGCCTGCGCGCGGCTGCACGCCATCCTCGCCCGCAGCGAGGAGGACCGGGCACGCTTTATCAGCCTGGGCGCCACTGCGGACAAAACCGAAACACTCGGCAGCCTGAAGCTTGCCAGCAGCGGCCCGGTCAAAATCCACAGCGCCGGCCTGCCCTCGCCCTGCTGGCTGGCCGCCTCCACCCACGACGATGAAGAACTGCGTATCGCCCGCGCCTGGATGGCCGCGCCCGCCGACGCGCTGTTGGTCATCGCTCCGCGCCATCCGGAACGCCGCGGACAGATTCTGCGGCAACTGGCAGACGCCGGTATTTCAGCCACCCTGCGCAGCCGTGAGCCGGTCGTCCCCGCCGGTTGCCGGGTTTATATTGCCGACACCCTCGGTGAGTTGCCGCAGCTGATGCAGGATGCGGTATGTGTGTTTATGGGTGGTTCCTTGGTCGAACGCGGCGGCCACAACCTGATCGAACCGGCGGCTCTGGGTAAAGCGGTGCTGAGCGGCCCTTCTTTGAGCAACTTCGTCGAAGAAGCACATCTGCTGCGCGAGGCCGGCGGTTTGTTAGAAGTCAGGGACGCACAGGAACTGAGCGTCCGCGTCAAAGCGCTGCTGGCTGACCCTGAACAGGCTGCCGCTCTGGGGCGGCGCAATGCCCAGGCCTGCCGGGCCGCCGCCGGTATTGAAGAAACCTATCTGCAACGCATTCTCAGCCTGCTCGATACGCGGCCGCTTCAGTCCCCGTAAGCGCGCTGCAAGAGAGAAAAGTCCGCATCACAATAGTGAAACACGCGCCGGCGGGCGGCGATCTTATCCAGCGAACGCCGCAACCGCGCCAGATTCGCCTGTTTCCAGACCGCTTTATGGGCACGCCGGCGGCCGCGGTCGAAGTCAATCAGATAGAGCTTACCGCTCTCATCAAACAGGATATTGTTGGCGTTCAGATCCGCATGCCAGAGCCCGGCATCGTGAAAACGCCGGATCAGCCGTCCGACCGCGCACCAGCCGGCCTCATCCAGCGGCGCGGTGGCCAGCCGTGCGGCCAGCGTCTGTGCGCCGGGAATCTGTGCCGTCACCAGCGCCGCCTCATAGAACAGGCCACGGCGGCGAATCAGCCCGCCCACCGGCACAGGTACCGGCAAACCCTGTGCGGCCAGCCATTCGAGCAATTGCAGTTCGCGGAACACCCGGCTGCGCACAAGGCCGCACCAGACATAGTGCCGCTCGCTGAGCCGGGCGACCAGACCGCCGCGCCGGTAATGACGGATAACGCAGTCCTGCCCGCCGATCTGCGCAAACCAGACCCGTCCGCGTCCACCGGCCACCTCACCGTGCCAACGCTGCTCACGGCGCAACACCGCGGCATCGAAATCCGCTGTCGACAAGGCCCCGCCCTGCGCGCTTTGCAGGAGGTAAAGAGCGCCCTCGCGTCGCAGCTCAGGCACAGGCGTCCCCCGCACGGTTGCCCGATACGGGCCGAGCGGTTAGGGTAGCGCCTTTTACGGCGGAGACACCGGACCGTGCCCGAAAACCTGCGTTCTGTTTGCCTGTTGCGCTTATCTGCATTGGGGGATGTCACTCATATGCTGCCGGTTATCCGGACCCTGCAACAAGGTTTGCCGGGCTGTCGCCTGACCTGGATTATCGGCAAAAGCGAATATCCGCTGGTCGAAGGTCTGGAGGGCGTGGAGTTTATCATTTTCGACAAGCGTGCGGGCTGGCGTGCCTACGCCGACCTGCGCCGGCAGCTGCGGGGCCGGCGCTTTGACGCCCTGCTGCATATGCAGGCCGCCTTGCGCGCCAGTCTGATCAGCCTGCTGATCCGCGCACCGCTGCGTATCGGCTTTGACCGCGAACGGGCCGATGATGCGCAATGGCTGTTCAGCAACCGCAAAATCACCACCCCGCCGCGCCGCCATGTGCTCGACGTGTTTCTCGGCTTTGCCGAAGCACTCGGCGTCACAACACCGGTGATGCGCTGGGATGTGCCGATCCCGGCCAGTGCACGCGAGGCCATGCAGGCCAGACTCGCGGGGCCGCGACCGTTGCTGACCATCAACCCCTGCACCAGCGTACGCAAACGCAATTACCGCAACTGGCATGCCTCGCACTATGCCGCCGTGGCCGACTACGCCAGTCGCGAGCTGGGCTATCAGGTCGTGCTGACCGGCGGGCCGGCCGACAACGAAAAACAAATGGCGCAGGCCATTATGCAGGCGGCTGAAACCACACCGATTAATCTGGTCGGACAGACCTCGATCAAGGAACTACTGGCCGTATTGTCGCTGAGCGAGCTGATTATTGCCCCCGACACCGGCCCGGCCCATATGGGCACAGCCGTCGGCACACCGGTGATCGGTCTTTATGTCACCTCCAACCCGCTGCGCACCGGCCCCTATAATGATCTGGATAAGGTAGTAAACCGCTATCCTGATGCGCTGGAAAACGCCTTCGGCAAAGGCGTCGATGAGGTCGACTGGGGACGCCGCGTACGTGATCCGGCAGCGATAGATCTGATCACCGTCGACGAAGTCACCGAACGGCTGCACCGCGTTACGACGGCGCTCCGGGCTCAGGCCTGAGTTCGGGGAAATAGCGCAGTATCAACTCCGCCGCGCGCTGCCCTGCCTTGCCGTCAAGTTCATCGAACATCATCCGGTTGGCAGCGGCTCTTTCCTTCGCCAGCGCATCCGGTTCGGCCAACACCTGCGGCAACACCTGCAGCAACTCATCGGTGCTGTCGACCTGCCGCGAAATACGCCGGATCATCGCCATCACCGCCGGCACACTGCGCTCGTTCTCGGCGACACGGAAGGTTATCAACGGCTTGTCCAGCGCACAGCATTCGCCGATCACCGAGCTGGTGTCGCCGATACAGACATCGGCCAGATCAATGTAGTCGAGGATATCGTAGCCCTCGATCAGCACCACGCCGTCGGTGGCGGCAATGCGCTCGCGCAGATGTGACTGCGTCCACGGATGCACGGTGACCAGGACCTGATAGTCGCGCGTGAATTCGGCCAGCCTGTCATACCAGCGCTCAATCGCGGCGATACCGGAGCGGTTCCAGGTGGCGGTAAACAACAGCACCGGCTTGTCGGTGGTAAAACCCAGCGATTCGCGCAACGCACGGCGGGTCTGCGCATTGATGGAACCATCAAAGGCCCGGTCCAGCTTGGGATAACCGACCGCCACGCCGCTGGTGATACCGGCGGCGCGCGCATTGGCCACATCCGTCTCACTGGTAAAGCAGTAGGCGTCGAGCATATTGTGGCTCTCGGCGCTGGCAAAACGCTTGAAATTAAAGGCACCGTGGCTAATACAGATTTTGCGGATCCGTGAGACAGGGAATTTATAGGCCGCGTGGCGCGCCATAATGACCCCGTCCGGAAAAACCGGCAGCACGTCTGCGTCTATCCCCTGCGCCTGCAAGGCTTGCTGCAAACGCCGGTTAGCCGCCACCACCGGCACCGGTTTGAGGTATTTCTGCACCGGCGCGAAAATCACCGGATCCAGCTCGGTGCCGCAATAAAACACCACCGATGGAGTTGACCCCAGCCATCGTTTAAAATGCCACGCCAGCGCGTAGGGGTACTTGATCAGATAATAAGAGAGAACCATAACCTGCCGCCCGCCTTCAACGCGCGCAAGTTTAACTGAGTATGACCACCCGATGACAGTCCGCCGCTTTCTGCTCTTTGCCTCCCAGCCCTATGCCCTGAGCATATTGCAACCGGTTGCCGACGCGGCCCGCGCGCGCGGCGATGAGGTACGCTGGTTTCTCTGGCAAATGCAGGCCGGCGTGCTGCCGGCAGATGAAACCGTGCTGACCGATCCGCAGCAGGTGCGCAGCTTTAACCCGCAGGCGGTGTTTTCCGCCAGCAACTGGGTGCCGCTGGTGTTCCCCGGCCTCAAGGTGCAGCTCTTCCACGGTTTTAACGCCGAGAAGCGCAATGCCGCCAAAGGCCATTTCCGCATCCGCGGCATGTTTGATCTGTATTGCACCCAGGGCCCGGCGACCACCGGCCCGTTTGAAGCGCTGGCCGGACAACACGGTTATTTCAAAGTCGCCGAAACCGGCTGGAGCAAACTCGATCCGCTGTTTGCCGATGCCCCTGTTGCAGCGGATATGCGCTTTGATAACGACAAACCGGTGATCCTGTTCGCCTCTACCTTCACACCGGCGTTGTCAGCGGCAGAGCCGCTCTACGACACCCTGCGCCAACTGATCGCCGAAGGCCGCTATAACTGGCTGCTGACCCTGCACCCGAAAATGGCGCCGCAAACCGTGGCCCGCTACCGCGCCCTGAATGCGCCGAATGCACGTTTTTTTACCAGCGAGCGCACGCTTGATCTGTTGCGCGCCGCCGATGTTATGGTCTGCGACACCAGCTCGATTATCGCTGAGTTCCAGTTGCAGAACCGCCCCGCAGTGACACTGCGTAACCGCAAGCCCGGCCCCTGGCTGATTGATATCGATCAGCCTCAGGCCCTGCCCGCTGCGCTGGAGCAGGCCCTGCAAGCCGATGAGGTATTAATGCACGCCATCCGAGAACGTAATAACCAGCTGCACCCGCTGCGTGACGGTCTGAGCAGTCAGCGCATATTGCAAGCTGTCGACAACTTCGAAAACCTGGCCCCGCCACTGACCAGATCGCGGCCCCTGAATCTGCGTCGCAAACTGTCCCATTGGCTAAAGCTGCGCAAAACACAGACGGCCGGCAGCCGATGAAAGTCGCTTTTGTCTATTTCGATGAAATTCATCACGTATTTCATAGTGCAAGCATAGCGCTGGCCTTATCGGCAGAATTAGGCAGCGGACACAGCGTTGATCTGCTCACCATCAGCGATGATTGTGAGGCCTTATTAAAACGCATGTGCGCACAAAGCCCTGCCCATCACTGTCGCGTACGGCGTCTGGCCATGCCCTTGCCGCACCGGCTCTGGGGCCACTACCGACGGCGCTTTCCGCGCAAAAGCCGCACCCTCAAAAAACACGCGGCACTGCTCGGCCAATACGACGCCATTGTCGGCACCGATATGTCCACGGCCAAACTGCAACGCTATCTTGGCGACAAAACCCCGCTGTTGGTTTCCACCAAACACGGCGCCGGCGACCGCGCCTACGGCTACCGCGAAGATCTGCGCTTGTATTCACTGATTCTGGCCTCAGGGCCCAAGGTAAAACGTCGTGTCGAAGCGGTCGGACTACCGCCCGGCAGTGAATGTCATATCAGTGGATATGCCAAGTTTGACACCAACATCAGAACCTACAACCGTAAGGAAGAGCTTTTCCCGCAAACAGCCGAACGCAAGACGGTGGTCTATAACCCGCATTTCGCCACCCATCTGAGCTCATGGCAGCATTTCGGCGAACAGATCATGGATTACTTCGCCGCTTCCACGCGCTACAACCTGATCTTTGCGCCGCATATCATGCTGTTTGATCCGCGCCACGGCAATCATATCCACACGCGTTGGAAAAACCTCCCGCATGTGCATATAGATACCGGCAGCCTGGCCTCCTCGGATATGTCCTATACCCGTCTGGCCGATGCGTATATCGGGGATGTCAGCAGCCAGGTCTACGAGTTTATGATTACGCCCCGTCCTTGTATTTTCCTGAACGCGCACGGGGTCGACTGGGCCGGTGACATCAACTACCGCAGCTGGCAAGGCGGCAGTGTGATCGAACGCGGGGATGATGTGGCGACACAACTCGAACGTCTGCTGGACGCGCCGCCCGACGCGCTTGCACGCCAGCTTGAACAACAGCAACGACTGCTTGATGATACGTTTTCACTGAACCCTGAAAAAACCGCGAGCGAACGTGCGGCCGCGACGATCAGGGACTTTTTGCAAAGGAAACTCGCCTGATGGCCCGCCTGCTGTTCCCCTTACGCTATGTGCCCGAAGACGAAGCCGAGGCCGTGCGGCGACTGCTCGATGAGCACGAATTTGACTGGTATGAAACCAGCGCCGGCAACTGGGGTATTTCCATGCCCGGCATCTGGTTGCGCGATGACAGCCGTCTGGCCGAGGCGCAGGCCTGTCTCAACGACTTTCAGGCAGGCCTCGCCACCGAAGCCCGGGAAAACCTCGCCCGTGCCCGCGCCGCCGGCGAACACGAAACCCTCTGGCGGCGGCTGCGGCGTAACCCGGCCGGCGTGATTCTCGGCCTGGCCGGTATTGCCTTTGTCCTGTATGTCACGCTGTGGCCGTTTCTCCGTCTGGCGCAACGCGCCGGCGCGGAATAGACCGGCCTAGCTCTCCCAGCGGCTGCCGGGCGGCGCAATCTCCAGCCATTGACGGAAGGTCTCACGCTGCGCATCACTTTCATCCGGGCACCAGGGCGCCCGCCGCGCCGCCTGTGCCGGATCGTAGGGGCCGGGTTTAACCTCAAAGATCACCGTCCCTGCCTGCCGGCAAATCACGGAATGCCAGGTGCCGGGCGGCAATTCAATGGCCGTGAGCTGACCGCCTGCGCACATACGGTGTCGCGCCAGGACCTGCCCGTCACCGTCAAAAATCACACATTCGACCTCACCGCGCTGAATCATCAGCAATTCCCACATCCCGTCGCGCTCATGGCAATGCACAGGCACAAAGGTACCGGGCTGCATGGCGATCATCAGGCGCTGCACCGCTTCGGCCGCGTTGGCGTGAAAATTCTGATGCGCGCGCAGGCGCGGCGATTCGGCCGCCCGGCGGCTCAGTTCGTCCATAGCAGCAGTGTCAATCAGCTTCATCGGCCCTTCTGTCTCCTCTATTCGCGTCAATCCGGCGGCAGATTGTGAAATAGCGCACTATACTCCCGTTTTGCGGGGAGTTTATTGCCGGCTGTGGCGATTGCCCTACACCGAATTCGACGCGGCGATTGCCGGATCAGTGAGTCATGAAAATACAGACCCGAAAAAACCTTGTTTCCCGTTTCCTGCTAAGCACCCTGCCCGTGCTGGCCTTAAGCGCCTGCTCAAGCGGCATCGACCGTCCGCAAAGCAACAGCAGCAGCGGCGGCAGCAGTTACGTTGCACTGGACGATGATACGGCGGCCGACGCAAGCTACGTGCGCCTGAACAAGCTCGACGACGATGTCGCCCTGCCATCGGTAATCTCGGTGCTGTTTCAGGCCACTGACCGTGACGGGATTCCGGTCGATACCCTGACCCTCGACCGCATCAGCATCAGCGAAGACGGCTCGGCACTGCCGGACGGCGAATCCGCCTCACGTCTGACCGATCACACGTTTCTGCCGTTCATCGTCGACACAGTGATCATGCTCGATATCAGCAGCAGCATGAGCACAAATAATCTGGCGACCATGAAACAGGCGGTCGAGGAACTGGTCCGCGATCCGTCCACGGGTCAGAGCCGCCTGTTTGCCGGACAAAGAGTCGCGCTCTACACCTTCGATGACACACTGAATCTGATTAAGGATTTTTCCTACAGCGCAGATCATATTGTCGATGCACTGGCCAATATCGACCTGCCGGCCGGCATCATGCCCACCGATCTGTACGGTTCGGTGAAGCAGGCCGTCACCCTCTGGGAAGAAAGCACCTCCACCGATGATATCCACGACGGTGCTGTAATCCTGATCACTGATGGCAGCGATACGGCCGGACGCAGCACCCTGTCGTCGGCGCTGGACAGCATCGACGACCGCAAAGTCTTTGCCATCGGTGTCGGTGACAGTATTGACGAGGATGCCCTGCAGGAACTCGGCACCGCCGGCAGCTATATGATCAGCGGCTACGACGCCCTGTCAGCAACCCTGGCCACCGTCCGCGACAAACTCGCCCGCTACAGCGACAGCTACTATCTGCTGCAATACGCCTCCCCCAAACGGGCCGCCGAAGGTAGCAGCAAGAACAGCGATCACGAATACCGCATCAGCCTGCTGAACAACGACAACAGCGGTAGCAGCAGCCGTATCGACGGCGACTTCAATGCCTACGACTTCAGCAGTGTCTCGCCCTCGACACAGATCGGCGGCGCCGCGGTACTCGAATCCGGCCAGTCCGCGACCTATCTGGCCGACACGCTGTGGCCGGTGGCCGACAGCAGCTACAGTTGGCAGGTCAACGGCGACTGTGTGCTCAACAGCAATAACGGCGACAGCATCAATATCACCGCCACCAATATCGGCACCTGCCGGCTTTCCGTCACCGATGACGGCAACTACGGCAGTAGCGCAACGCTTTCGGTACCGGTCAGCGGCAGCTGAAAACGGGCAAAAAAAAGCCGGCGATCGCCGGCTTTTTTTGTGCCCTGCTGACTCAGCTTGCCATGCGGCAGAGCGGGAAGATTTCTTCCTGTGCCATCGACTCACAGGCTTTGCTGATCATCTCTTCGGTAATCTCGACTTCGCGGTCATCTATATCCAAAACAGCCGCATAAGCGAGCTCCCGCGGCAAGGGTCTGACGGGCAAAGGTATGATTTTCTGCGCAGTTTTCTTTTGCATAAGTACGTCCCCGGATACGTCTAAAGTGATTTCGGCCATGCGCGCCAACGTTAACGTGCTTGCGTGACAAACCGGTTAATGCAAATTGTTCGCCAGAGACTGACGAGGCAATCGCTGCAAAATGTGATGCGCGTCAGACTTCGCCCGCCTCCAGCAAACGACGGTAGTAGTTGTGTTTATCAATCTCGTCTTCAGTGATCTCGGGAAACCCCATCTCCAACGACTCGAGCGTCTTGCGGATGATCTTCGCCACCCGGTAGCGCATATAGGGCTTGTTGTCCGCCGGTATCGCATACCAGGGCGCGTATTCGCGCGACGTCTCATTGAGCACGCTTTGGTAAGCGTGCATATAGTCATCCCAGTACTGGCGTTCGTCGATATCAGCCGCAGAGAACTTCCAGAACTTCTCCGGCTCGGTCAGGCGTGACAGAAAACGCCTCGCCTGCTCTTCCCGCGACACATTCAGCCAGAATTTGATCACCACCGTACCATTTCGGGCCAGATGCCGTTCGAAATCACGGATCGACTCAAAACGTTCATCCCAGATGCGCCGGTAATCGATATCGCCCGGCAGCTGTTGTCCGGCCAGATACTCCGGATGCACGCGCACGACCAGCGTCTCTTCGTAGTGGCTGCGGTTAAACACGCCGATCCGGCCACGCTGCGGCAGAGCGCGGTTGATCCGCCAGAGAAAATCATGATCCAGCTCATTGGCCGACGGCTGCTTGAAAGAGCTGACCTGACAACCGGCCGGATTAATCCCGCTCAGCACCGCGCGGATCGTACTGTCCTTGCCCGCGGCATCCATCGCCTGGAACACCAGCAGCACAGAGTGTTTGTCATAGGCATACATGACCTCCTGCAGCTTGCTGATCTTTTTGACCTCTTTGCGGAGTTTTTTCTTCATCCGCGCCCGCCCGGCATCGTAGTCCAGCGGCGGCGTGGTCGGCGCTGCGGCGACCCGGAAGGTACGGTCGAACGGCACCAGATAAGGGAGTTGTTTTTGCACGCGTTAAGAGTCCTGTGAAAATAGCCGTCACCGTGCACGGATCAGGCCGGAAAACACACCCCGGTACCGCCCAGGCCGCAATAACCATCGGGATTTTTGTGCAGATATTGCTGGTGATGGGGCTCGGCAAAATAAAACGCCCCCGCCGCCGCGATCTCGGTGCTGATGGCCGGCCTGCCGGCCGCGGCCAGCGCCTCCTGATAGGCCCTGGCTGACGCCGCGGCCAGACTCGCCTGCGCTGGCGAGTGGGTATAGATCGCCGAACGGTACTGGGTTCCGGTGTCATTGCCCTGGCGCATGCCCTGAGTGGGATCGTGTGATTCCCAGAACACCTGCAACAAGGCCTGCGTCGGCAGAACCTCCGGGTCGTAAACGATCCGCACCACTTCGGCGTGTCCGGTCATACCGGTACAGACCTCTTCATACAGCGGGTTGGGCGTATAGCCGCCGGCGTAGCCGACCGCTGTGGTATAAACCCCGTCGAGCGTCCAGAAGGCACGCTCGGCACCCCAGAAACAGCCCATTCCCACGTCGATCACTTCCAGTCCGGCCGGGTATGGCGGCTGCATCGGCGTGCCCAGTACGGCGTGCCGGCCCGGCGCGGGCAGCGCCTGTGTCCGCCCTTGCAGCGCCTCCTCGGGGCTGACCATCTGTGTTTTCCGCAAACCAAACATCGGCATTTCCCTCAGGTATTTTCCGGTCGTTATAGCGTAACAAGCGTTCTCTATAGTCATGACAATGACGGGCCGGTGAAGTTGCGCCAATCGCCGCGCAAACCACTATAATAGGGACGGCCGCTAACCCCTGCAAACCCGCCGGATACCGTGGGAGCTATGGTGAGCATTATCCAGCGGGCAGACCTGCCCTTCTGACAACCACGGGACCTGCATGAGCGAAGCACCTGACAATCGACCGGAAGAACACGAGGTCGACGTCTCCGCCATTATCGACAGCGGCTCCTTCAATGCCGCCAAATCAATACTACAAGCGATGCACCCGGCGGAAGTCGCGGATCTGCTCGAAGCACAGCCCCTGCACAAACGCCAGCTGATCTGGCGCATGGTCGATCACGACGTTGAGGCCGACGTGCTGATGGAACTCGGTGACGAGGCCCGCGAAGGCCTGGTCAGCGATATGGACGCGCGCCACCTCAAACTGATCACCGAGAATCTCGATCTCGACGATCTGGCCGACTTTGTTCAGTCACTGCCCGAGCAGCTCAACCGCGAACTGCTCGGCCATATGGACCATCAGGACCGCAAGCGTCTGGAAGCGGTGCTGTCCTATCCCGAGGACAGTGCCGGCGGTCTGATGGACCTGGACACGGTCACCGTACGCGCCGACGTGACCCTCGATGTGGTGCTGCGCTATCTGCGCCGGCGCGGCGAGATGCCCAAACACACCGACCGGCTGATTGTGGTCGACCGCTTCGGCTACTACCTGGGCTCGCTGCCACTGCGGCGTCTGCTGACCCATGAACCCTTTGAGATCGTCGGCTCGGTGATGCGCGACGACGATCCGGTAATTGAAGTTAACCAATCGGCTTCAGAAGTGGCCCGTCTGTTTGAGGATCACGATCTGGTCTCCGCCGCAGTAGTCGATGAACGCGGCAAGCTGCTCGGCCGTATCACCGTCGATGACGTGGTCGACGTGATCCGTGAAGAAGCCGAGCAATCGGTCATGAGCATGGCCGGTCTGAATCAGGAAGACGATATCTTCTCGCCGGTAATCCGCAGTACGCGCAAACGCGCGGTCTGGCTGGGGGTGAATCTGCTGACCGCCTTTCTCGCCTCCTGGGTCACCGCGCAGTTCTCCGATACGCTGGATCAGATCGTCACTGTGGCGATTCTGATGACGATCGTGCCGAGCATGGGCGGTATCGCCGGCAGCCAGACCCTGACCATCGTGATCCGCGCCCAGGCCCTGGGGCAGATCATGAAATCCAACACGCGCTGGCTGTTACTGAAAGAGATTATGGTCGGTCTGCTTAACGGCAGTTTGTGGGCCTGCGTCGTCGGTGCGGTCGCCTATTGGTGGTTCGGCGATTATCAGATCGGCATCGTGATCGGCCTGGCCATCCTGACCAACCTGGCCGCCGCCGCGCTGTCCGGGGTGATGATCCCGATCGCCCTGAAAGCCTTTAATATCGATCCGGCGCTGGCCGGCGGGGTGATTCTGACCACCATCACCGACGTGGTCGGCCTGCTTGCCTTCCTCGGTCTGGCCACTCTGGTCCTGCTCTGACAAACCGCAACCACCGGGGTCGGCGGTAATCCCGCGACCGCCGGCGCCTAATCCAACCCCGCAGGTCGCCTGCATGCAGGCTCCTACAATTACACGCTCTGTAGGAGCGGCCATGGCCGCGACCAGCGGTGCCAAATCCAACCCCGCAAGTCGCCTGCATGCAGGCTCCTACAATCACACACCCTGTAGGAGCGGCCACGGCCGCGACCAGCGGTGCCTAATCCAACCCCGCAGGTCGCCTGCATGCAGGCTCCTACAGTTCCGCTGCCTCACTATGCAATAACTTCGGCTCGCGGGCCGCCGGCCAGGCATTGATCACCGCCTGAATCAGCGTCGCCAGCGGGATCGCGAAAAATACACCCCACACGCCCCACAGGCCGCCGAAAAACAGCACCGCAACGATAATCGCCAGCGGGTGCAGATTCACCACCTCGGAGAACAGCAAGGGCACCAGCACATTGCCGTCGAGGATTTGTATGACCTGATAGGCCAGCAGCAAATACCAGAACTGCGGCGTTATCCCCCACTGAAAAAAGGCAATAATGCCCACCGGCACGGTCACCGCGACCGCCCCGACAAAGGGAATAATCACCGAAATGCCGACCAGAAAACTCAGCAACATGGCGAAGTTCAGTCCCATCAGGACGAAGGTCAGATAGGTCACACCCCAGACGATAAGGATCTCGATAAACTTACCGCGGATATAGTTGGCGATCTTGCCGTCGACCTCCAACCACACAGCCAGTGACAACTCGCTGCTTTTGGGCAGGAATTTGCCCAGCCATTTGAGGATGATGTACTTGTCTTTAAGCGCAAAAAAGACAATCAACGGCACCAGCACGGCGTAGATGCCGAGCACCAGAATATTGGCCACATTGGACAAGGAAAACGACACGATGGCCTGACCGATGGAGCCGACCTCGGTGCGCAGACTGGCGATAACCTCATCGACCTGCTCGACCGTAAACAGCGTGGGATAGCGTTCCGGCAGTGTCATCAGCATATCCTGACCGGCGGTCACCATATTCGGCAACTCCCTGACCAACTGCGTGACCTGCTTGGACAGCAGCGGCACCACGCCGAACAACAGCCCCAGGGCAAAAACCACAAACACCAACAACACCAGGGTCGCGGCTATGGTTCTGGGAATCCCCCAGCGGTTCATAGAGGTAACCAGACCATCAAGCAGATAAGCCAACACCACCGCCACAAGCACAGGGGCGAGAATGTCGCCGAGCAGGATGACAATCCCGAACAGGATAGTCAGCCCCAGCATCAGAATTACTGCCTGCGGATCGGTAAAGTGCCGGTAGTACCAGTCTCGGATGACGTTATACATGTACGAGGAAAATCCGTTTGTTGTGAGCGCCACATCGGGCGCGGTTGTCGCTGAGCATGCGCCCGGTCCGGGAACCGGCCACACGCAAACCGGCCCTAGTATACAGAACTCTTATGACACTACAGCCGACCTTAGTCGCAGGTGCCGGCGCTACGGCGCCGGGATTCATCAGCAAACAACTGCTCGATATCGCGGATCACCTCCGCCGCCTCACGCCCCTGCAACAGGTGTTCGCTCATCAGCGCCGAGGCGCGGGTCAGAAGCGTGTCGGTGTCCAGCCCGGCATAGGCACCGCGCATGCGTTTAAGAGCGGCGATCACGGTTTCGTCCGGCGGCCCCGGCGGGACGACATCCGGACCCCGGTAAGGCGCCGCTTGCGCGGCCGGAGATGCGTTGTTGGCAAGTAAAAATCTGGCGAAATCGAGAAGAGAACGGCGCGAAGCCGCGTCAAGCCGGGCAAAGACGGCCAGTAACTCAGCTTGTTGATCGGGCATAGGTGACAATCAGCAACAGTGAACACAGATACTGATTGTCACCTATTCCCGCGTGCGGCGCAGTGAAATGCGCGGAAATGTTTTTGCTACGTGTTTCAGTGCTCGCCGCAATAGCTGCGGGCAAACTGGAATAACTCATCCATCAGCTGACTGCGGAACTTCTGCCGCTGGCGGACAAACGCAAACTGGCGCTGCAGCGCGGGGCGCAGCTCAATGGCCGCCAGCGTGCCGAGTCGCAACTCCTTGTCAATCGCCGCCGAGGACAACACGGAAATTCCCATCCCCGCCTCGACCGCGCCCTTGACCGCCTCGGTACTGCCCAGCTCCATGGCCACATTCATGGCGCTCTGGTCACACTGGTGTTCCTTCAGGTAATCCGACAGCACAGCGCGGGTGCCGGCACCGGCCTCACGCATAATGAAAGGGAAATCGAGCAAATCCTGCGGCGTCAGAAAGTCCCGCCCGGCCAGTTCGTGCTGCGGCGGCACGATCACCACCAGACGGTCGACCTGACAGGCTTCCACCAGCAGCAGCTTATTGTTGATCTGGCCTTCGACAATACCGAGATCTATGGCGTTATCCTCGACCATGGTCACGACCGCACCGGTATTTGCCACCTTCAGGCGGATCGTCACATCCGGAAAACGTGCCTTAAAGTCACCGAGCAACGCCGGCAGCATGTATTCGGCAATCGTCGTCGAGGCGCCGATCGTGATGCAACCGGCATTATCGCCGGTCAGATTCTTCACATTGGCTTCCATCTCATCGTAAAGCTCGAAGATCCGCGCCGCATAGCGGTCGACGATCTTACCCGCCTCTGTCAGGCTGATCTTATTGTGCCCGCGGTCAAACAGGCGGGTGTTGAAGTCTTCCTCCAACTGACGCACCTGAAAGGTGACTGCCGGCTGCGTCATATTGAGGAGGTCGGCGGCCTTGGTAAAACTCAGCACGCCGGCGACTGTGTGAAAGACCTGTAACCGTCGGTCGGACATAAACTCTGCTCCAGCGCCCTCTGTTAACCGGCGGGGTGAACCCCGCCCGGTCAATCAGGCGGGTATTTCGAAACGTTTACGCATAAAGGCGTAATACAAAACCGGAATCACCATCAACGTCAGCAAGGTCGAGACGAAAATACCTGAGATCAGGGAAATCGCCAGACCGCTGAAGATCGGATCATCGAGAATAAACACCGCACCGAGCATGGCTGCCAGGGCAGTCAACACGATCGGCTTGGTACGCACCGCCGCCGCATTGATCACCGCATCCTGGAACGGCGTGTTCTGATAGCGGACCTGATGGTTTATAAAGTCGACCAGCAGGATCGAGTTACGCACGATAATCCCCGCCAGCGCGATCATGCCGATCATCGACGTCGCGGTAAAAGGCGCACCGGCCAGCGCATGCCCCGGCATCACACCGATAATGGTCAGCGGAATCG
This sequence comes from Granulosicoccaceae sp. 1_MG-2023, assembly GCA_030546905.1. Taxonomy (GTDB): domain Bacteria; phylum Pseudomonadota; class Gammaproteobacteria; order Granulosicoccales; family Granulosicoccaceae; genus UBA7957. Next base: position 45,006 of record JAUOPI010000014.1, read on the forward strand.
GCGCCATGATAATCAGCGGCACCAGATAAGAGCCGAACTGTGCCACCACCAACAGGTAGATCAGAATCATGCCCACGCCGTAGGCGATGCCCATATCGCGGAACGTCTCATAGGTGATCTGCCACTCCCCGTCCCACTTGATGCTGTAGTTATACGGGTTCTGCGGCTGATCGATCAGGTACTGATGCGAGACCTTCTGCGCCACCGCATCGTCCGGGTCCTTGTCATTGAGACCGAAAAAGACCTCAAACATGCCGTACAGCGGGCTGTCCAGTTCACCGGCCATATCCCCGGTGACAAACACCACCGGCAACAGATCCTTGTGATAGATGGTTTTCTCCAGCGGCGCTTCACGCACGGAAACCACCTCGGACAAGGCCACCATTTCGCCGGAGGCCGATTTCACACGGTAAGCCAGGATCGCATTCAGATCGGCTTTATCGGCGTTGCTGAACTCAGCCCGCACCGGCACCTCGTACTTGATATTCGGGCCGTGCAGAAAGCCGATATCCAGTCCGCCGACGGCCGCACTCAAGGCCTGCGCCACGCTGGCCTGGGAAATACCGAGCAGGCTGGCACGCTGGCGATCCACCACCATCACCAGGCGTTCGACGTCCGCCTCGACGGTGTTGTCCACATCGATAATATCCGGCGTATTGCGCAGTACCTCCGTCAGCTCACGGGCCAGCGTGATCTGCCCGTCATATTCCGGGCCATAGACTTCAACCACCAGCGGCGACATCACCGGCGGACCCGGCGGCACCTCCACCACTTTGACATTGGCATCAAAGCCCGCCCCGATTTCCTGCAAAGGCCCGCGCATGGCCAGCGCAATATCGTGGCTTTGTTTGTCGCGGTCATGCTTATCGACCAGATTGACCTGAATATCGCCGGCATTGCTGCTTTCGCGCAGGTAGTACTGACGCACCAGACCGTTGAAGTTAATCGGCGCGGCGGTGCCGTTATAGATCTGGTAGTCCAGCACTTCCGGCACGGTGGCGATGTAATCGGCCAGCGCATCCAGGGTCGCGCCGGTGCGTTCCAGCGTCGTGCCTTCGGGCATATCGACGATCACCTGAATCTCGGACTTGTTATCGAAGGGCAGCATTTTCAACACCACCAGCTGCACCACCGCCAGCGACACCGAGGCAACAATCAGCAGCGAGATACCACCGAGCAGCAGTACCCGCGGCCAACGTCCCTGCTTGCCACGCAGAAACGGCGTCATCAGACGATTGAAAAAGCCGTACAAACGCCCCTTGGCAGTCTCATCGAAGTCCGCACCGTGCGCGGCCTGCGCCGCGAACTGACGCCCCAGCACTGCGTTGGTCATCCACGGCGTGACCACAAAAGCCACCATCAGGGAGATCAGCATACCCATGCTGGCATTGATCGGGATCGGACTCATATACGGGCCCATCAGACCGGTGACAAACGCCATCGGCAGCAGCGCCGCGATGACCGTAAAAGTCGCCAGAATGGTCGGACCACCCACTTCATCGACCGCCCGCGGGATCGCTTCGATCAGATTACGCGCGCCCATATGAATATGCCGGTGAATGTTCTCCACCACCACAATCGCGTCATCGACCAGAATTCCGATCGAGAAAATCAGCGCAAACAGCGACACCCGGTTGAGGGTAAAACCCCACGCCCAGGAGGCGAACAAGGTCATGGCCAGGGTGATAATCACCGCAGCACCGACAATAAAGGCTTCTTTGATACCCAGCGCAAACACCACCAGCAACACCACAATACCGGTGGCAAAGGCCAGCTTGCCGATCAGTTTCTTGGCTTTGGCATCCGCGGTTTCGCCGTAGTTACGGGTTACCGCCACATTCACGCCTTCGGGGATCAGGGTGTCTTGCAGTTCACCGACCCGCTCGATCAGCGCATTGGCGATATCCACCGCATTGGTACCGGGCTTTTTCGCCACCGCGATCGTCACAGCCGGATGCTTACCCGGCACCGGCGCGGCATTGTCATGACGTTCGGCCTGCAGGCCCTGACCGTACCAGACCAGCTGTTCCGGGTAATCCGGCCCCAGCGAGACCTCCGCCACATCGGCCAGATAGACCGGCGCGCCGTTATTGGCACCGACCACCAGCGAGCCGATCTGATCGGGCGTGGTCATAAACTCGCCGGCCTGAATCTGAATTTCGCGCCCGCCGCTCACCACGGAACCGGCATCCAAGCTGCTGTTGCCGGCACTCAGGGCATTTTGCAGGCTGTTGATATCAATCCCGTAAGCGCCCATCCGTTGCGGATCGAGCTGCACCTTAACCACCGTTTCCGGGCCGCCGATGGTGTAGATATCGCGGGTGCCCTTAATCCGTTTCAGCTCTATTTCCAGCCCGTGCGCCACCTTCAGCAGATCGTAAGCACCGCGGGTTTCATCCTCTGTCCACAGCGTCAGCGCCACAATCGGCACATCATCTATGCCCATCGGCCGGATAATCGGCTGCATCACGCCCAGCCCTGACGACAGCCAGTCCTGATTGGAGTAGATCTTGTTGTACAGGCGCACAATCGCGTCCGTGCGGTCTTCACCGACCTTGTACTGCACCGTCAGCACCGACATGCCCGGCTGCGACACCGAGTACACATGCTTGATCCCGGCGATCTCAGACAAGACCTGCTCGGCCGGTGTGCTGACCAGATCCTCGACCTCTTTGGCCGTCGCGCCCGGATAGGCGATAAAAACATTGGCAAAGGTGACATTGATCTGCGGCTCTTCTTCGCGCGGCGTCACCATCACCGCAAACAGCCCCATCAGCACCCCCACCAGCGCCAGCAGCGGCGTGATCTGACTGGTCAGAAACTGCCGGGCAATCCGCCCGGAAATACCGAGTTTTGATTGCGACTCACTCATTACTGCGCTCCGTGTGTGGCCTTGGCACCCTGTTCCTTAATGTAAATTCCGGCCGCCACCGGGTCCGCGGCCACCTGTTCACCGGCCTGCAAGCCGGACAGCACCTCGACCTGCCCGTCTGTTTCGTGTCCCAGACGCACCTGACGCAGCGAGACCCGGCCTTCATCGTCAGCCACATACACGCCGGTCAGTTCCGAGCGGTAGACGACGGCCGTGGCCGGCACGGTCAGCGCCTCATGGCTGTCCACATCAAAAGCCACTTTCACCAGCATGCCGGGAAACAGGCCCTGCGCGCCCTCTTCGAGCTGAATCCGCACGCGGAAGGTGTTGGTGGCGCTGTCGGCATAAGGGAAGAAAGTCAGATCGGATGACTGAATCGACGAGCCGTCAGGCAGCAGCACACTGGCCGAACCGGCCTGACGCACGCCGCCGATCAGCCGTTGCGGCACGTTGACCGTGACGCGCAGATTCTCCAGCGAGATACCACTCATCAGCGGCACGCCCGGTGAAGCGGCTTCGCCGGGTTCAACAAAGCGCTCGGTGACAATCCCCGCATAGGGCGCGCGGATCACCGTACGCGAGAGCTCTTCCTCGGCCGATTTGACCGCCGCCTCAGCGGCTTTGACCGCCGCGCGGGCCGAATTCAGCGCCGCATTGGCCGAATCCAGCTGCGACTTGGCGACCAGGCGTTTTTCGTAGATATCGGCGATACGCCGCTGCTCGTCACGCGCTTCGACATAGCGTGCCTGAGCCGAATCGAGCTGCGCGCGAGCCTGCGCCACGGCGGCACGCTGGGTATTGTTACGCAGTTTGAGAATGACCGCTCCCTTCTCGACAAAATCGTCCACATCGTAGTTAATTTCGGTCACCGTACCGCTGGTCTGTGCCGAGACCGTACTGCTGTTAACCGCTTCCAGTGTGCCGTCAAGCACCTGCCGGTCAGCAAGCGACACGCTCTGCACAGCGTAGGTGGCAAAGGGATAATCAGTGGCGGCCTGAGCGCCCGGCAGGGCATAAACGGCCAGCGTCAATAATGAGGCCCGGATCAACGCACGCATAAGATTAAGACTCCGTATCTGTCTGATGCCGCCTTTGCAGGCCGGCGGGCGATAAATTTTCCGTTAGAATATCAAATACAATTATATTAGAACATACTAATATATAAAAAATATCGCTTGCGAGCCTCCCCGGCGCTGCATGACGCGCAACCGGACCTGCAACGTAAGACCGGTGCAGCTCAGCTTTACCGGCATTTATTCGCAGGGCCGGAAGGCATACAATTGCCCTTTTTGAATATAGAGAAAGAACATGCGCGTTTCACAGTTTCATCTTGCCACGCTCAAAGAAACGCCCAACGACGCGGAGGTGGTCAGCCACCGCCTGATGTTGCGTGCGGGTTTGATCAAACAGCTGGCCTCGGGCCTGTATACCTGGATGCCGCTGGGTTTGCGCGTGCTGCGCAAGGTCGAAAACGTGGTGCGCGAAGAAATGGACCGCGCCGGCGCCATTGAACTGCTGATGCCGGCGGTGCAACCGGCCGAGCTGTGGCAGGAGTCCGGTCGCTGGGAGCAATACGGCCCGGAACTGCTGCGCGTGCATGACCGGCATAACCGGGAATTCTGTATCGGTCCGACCCACGAAGAAGTGATCACCGATATCGCCCGCAAAGAGCTCAAAAGCTACAAGCAGCTGCCGGTCAATTACTATCAGATCCAGACCAAGTTCCGCGACGAAATCCGCCCCCGCTTCGGCGTGATGCGCGGCCGCGAGTTCCTGATGAAGGACGCCTACTCCTTCCACATCTCGTCCGAGTCACTGCAAGAAACCTTTGACGTGATGCATGACGCCTATTGCAAGGTATTTAACCGTCTGGGCCTGAAATTCCGCGCGGTCGACGCCGACAGCGGCAGCATCGGCGGCGCCCAGTCCAAGGAGTTTCACGTGCTGGCCGACAGCGGCGAAGACGCCATCGCCCACTCCACCGACAGCGACTACGCGGCCAATATCGAAAAAGCCGTGGCGATCTGCTCGCGCTCACGTCAGGCGCCCACCGAAGAGATGCAGGAAGTGGCCACGCCCGGTGTGAAAACCATGCTGGACCTCTGCGATTTCCTCGATATGCCGGCCGACAAAGGCGTGAAAACCCTGCTGGTCAAAGGCGTCGACGATCCGGTTATCGCCATCGTGCTGCGCGGCGACCACGAGCTCAATGAAATCAAGCTGGAGAAATTCCCAAACATCGCCAAGCCGCTGACCTTTGTCTCACCGGAAGAATGCAAAGCCGCGGTCGGTGCCGAACCCGGTTCAATCGGCCCGGTCGGCCTGGATATTCCGGTTTACGCCGACATTTCCGCCACTGCGCTGAACGACTTTGTCTGCGGCGCCAATAAAGACGGTTATCACCTGACCGGCGTGAACTGGGGCCGCGATCTGCCCGAAGCCTTCCCCGCCGATATCCGCAATGTGGTCGAAGGCGATCCCTCACCGGACGGCAAAGGCACACTGAAAATCGTACGCGGCATCGAAGTCGGGCATATCTTCCAGCTCGGGGACAAATACTCCGCAGCCATGGACGCCACCGTACTCGATGAGCAAGGCAAGAAAACCGTGATGCAGATGGGCTGCTACGGCATCGGCGTCTCACGCATTGTGGCCGCCGCCATCGAACAGAACCACGACGACAACGGCATTATCTGGCCGGCTGCCATGGCGCCGTTTCAGGTTGCCATCACGCCGATCAATATGCACAAATCGGAAAACCTCGCCAAAGCGGTCAAGGCACTTTATGCCGAACTGCGCGAACGCGGTGTGGACGTGTTGCTTGACGACCGCAACACCCGCCCCGGCATTATGTTTGCCGATATGGAGCTGATCGGTATTCCGCATCGCATCGTGATGAGCGACCGCGGTCTGGAAGCCGGCACCGTGGAATACAAAGGTCGCAGCGACAGCCAGTCACGCGACATTCCACGCAGCGAACTGCTCGCCGAACTGACCCGCCTGCTGGCCTGATACTGACGTCTGCGGGGTGGCTCCCACCCCGCAGCGACGCCGGCATGGCCCGCGCCTCACATATCGGCTTGCTGATGCCGGCCGTGGACAATCCCGGCGGCGTCACAGTCTTTGTCCAAGCCGTCGCACAGGCATTACGGCAAAACGGCCATCAGGTGCGTATCTTCGCGGTCGGCCACAGCCACTGCCGGACAGAACAAGCCGACACCTATTGTATTAATGCGGCCGGACGCGAAACCCGTCGCCGGCAACTGCTTGAGCAAATTGCAAGCCTGGAAAAAGACCGCCGTTTTGATCTGCTGGTAGCCAATAATCTGCAAACCAGCGACTTCCTGCATCACAGCGCAAGCCAGGCTTGTAAAGTTTTCACCCTGCATCAGCCTTCCCTGCTGAAACGCAAAAATCCCTTTTCGGAGCCACGTCGCCGGCGGCGCCTGCGCGCCTTGTTCAACGCACAGCATCTGGCTGCGGTATCGGCCGGTTATCTGGCCGGATTCAAACGATGCTATCCGCACATCGCCCCCCGCAGCGAACAGGTGATTTACAACCCTGTCGACGCAATACAACTGCGCAAGCTCAGTCAGCTCAGCGTGACCACGCCGGCAGAGGAGTTTATTGTCAGCGCCGGACGCCTGACCAGAACCAAAAATCACGCGGCCCTGCTGCGCGCCTATGCGCAAATGCCGCCCGACACACCGCCTCTGCTGATAATCGGAGACGGTCCGCTGAAAACACAATTGCAAACGCTGGCGCAAAAACTCGGTATCGCCGCGCGGGTGCACTGGCTTGGCTGGCAAGCCAACCCCTACCCCGTAATACGCCGCGCCCGGCTGCTGGTCCACAGTGCCACAGCCGAAGCCTTCGGCCGGGTCCTGCCCGAAGCACTGGCGCTCGGCACCCCGGTGGTGGCCTTTGATTGCCCTTACGGACCGGCCGAGATTATGACCGGCGCGCTGGCCGCGTATCTGGTGCCGCTGAATAATATCGCCGCCTTAAGCGCCACCATGACACGCGCCTTGCAGGACTACCCCGCCATCGGCGAAGCGCATCTCGCCCCGTTCAGCACGGCCCGCGCTGCGGCCGCATACGAGCGCTATCTTTAAAGCAGCTCTACCGCCACGGCCGTCGCCTCGCCACCGCCGATACACAGCGAGGCCATGCCGGTTTTACCGCCACCGGCCTGCAAGGCGTGCAGCAGTGTCACCAGAATCCGCGCCCCGGAAGCGCCGATCGGATGTCCGAGTGCACAGGCGCCGCCATGTATATTGACCCGCGCCGCATCCAGCTTCAGTTCCTGCATCGCCGCCATGGTGACCACCGCAAAGGCTTCGTTGATCTCGTACAGATCAAAACCGTCCACCGCTGTGCCGAGTTTTTCAGCCAGCTTGCGCATGGCAAAGACCGGTGCCGTGGTAAACCAGCACGGTTCACCGGCAAAACCGGCGGTGCCGAGGATTTTCGCCATGGGTTTGAGTCCGCGCACCGCTGCAGTCGATGCACGCATCAGCACCAGCGCCGCCGCACCGTCGGAAATCGAGCTGGAATTGGCCGCCGTGACTGTGCCGTCTTTGGCAAAGGCCGGACGCAACCCGGCTATCTTGCCCGGATCGGCTGCCAGTGGCTGTTCGTCGTGTTCCACCAGCGTGTCACGCTGACGACCGGGCACATTGACGGGGCTGATCTCAGCGACAAAAGCACCACTTTCCACCGCATACCGGGCCCGTCGCAGGGATTCCACAGCAAAAGCATCCTGCGCCTCGCGGCTGAAACTAAAATGCCCGGCGGTGCGTTCGGCGAACACGCCCATCAGCTCGCCTTTATCCGCATAGGCATCCTCCAGACCATCAAGAAACATATGATCGAGTGTGCGGCCGTGACCGAGACGGTAACCGCTGCGGGCTTTTTCCAGCAGATAAGGCGCGTTGCTCATGGATTCCATACCACCGGCCAACACGATGTCCTGACTGCCGGCCAGCAGCATATCGTGGGCGTGCATCACCGCTTTCATGCCCGAGCCGCAGACCTTGCTGACCCCGGCGCAGGGCACCGAATCGGGTAATCCGGCCTGCAGCGCCGCCTGCCGCGCCGGCGCCTGCCCCAGCCCTGCCGGCAACACATTGCCCATCAGCACTTCATCGACCGCGTCGGCACTCAGCCCTGCTTCGCGGACCGCCGCTTCGATGGCTGCCGCACCGAGCGCCGGTGCCGGCACTGCCGCCAGACAGCCCTGAAAGCTGCCCATCGGCGTGCGCTTGGCACTGACGATAACAACCGGATCTGTTTCCACTGACATGATGCTCCTCCTCTTGGTATTTGCTGCCATTATAAAAAGTCCGCGCAGAAATACCCGCAGTACAAAAAGGCCCGGTTGACGGAGAATGCGCACGGGGCATAGCCGCGCCGCCGCAGGCTGCAGCCGCAGCGCGGCCATGGCGGTGCCGTGCATGGCACTTAGGTCAGAGATTATTTTTTGCGCGCCGCTCCTGCAGGCGCAAAACACACGCGAAAAGCAGCGGCAAACGGCAAAGCGCCGGCCCGCCGGGTGCCGTCAGAGGGTCAGTGAGCGGATCCGTTTTACGGTAGCCCGGTCGGCAAGCACATCGCCGAGGGTGTATTGATCAAGTTCTTTCAGATAGGCATTCAGGGCACGGGCCAGGACGCCGTACAAGGAGCAGTTGTCTTCCAGCGCACAGCCCTCGCAATCGACCGCGCGCAGATTGCTTTCGAGCTGACGCACCAGTCTGCCGACATTGATATCGGCCGGTTCCATCGCCAGACGCAGCCCGCCGGCGCGGCCGCGCTGGGTAAAGACATAACCGAGCTTGCCCAGGTTATGTACCACCTTGACCACATGATTGCGGGAAATGTCATAGGCTTCGGCGATCTCCGTGATGGTCGCCAACTCGTCATCGCGCAATGCGGATAAATACAACAACGTACGCAGGGAATAATCAGTGTAACGCGTGATTTGCATCAGAAGCCTTTGGGTTAAAATCGCTAAGCAAAAAGTTGCCTTTTTATGGCATCTTAATGGCCATTTTCCGGATCGACAAGCACTGCCCGCCGCATTGACGACACGTGCACAGACCGGTCCTTTGCACGGAGATTTCTGTATGCTCTTTCGACAGCCCGCCGCGGCCACCGGCAAACCCGCCCCGGCCCTTCTGCAACGCGGTTTCCGCCCGTTTTTTCTGCTGGCCATGGCCTATGCGGCACTGGCCATCGGACTCTGGGCTTACAGCTATTTCTCCGGCGCGCGCCCGGCCGCCGCGCTTGTCTTACCCACCTACTGGCATGCCCACGAAATGCTGTTCGGGTTTGCCACCGCGGTGATCGCCGGTTTTCTGCTCACCGCGGTGACCAACTGGACCGGCAAAAACACGGCAACCGGCTGGCCGCTGGCCGTGCTGGCCCTGCTCTGGCTCGGCGCCCGCGTGCTGCCTTACAGCGGCACGCCCTACGCACTGCCGGCCGCCGCCGTCAGCGATCTGCTCTTCGGTCTGGGTTTATTTGTCGCCACCGCCCGCCCCCTGCTGCAGGCCCGGCAATGGCCGCAGGCCGGTATCATCAGCAAACTGTTGCTGCTGGTGCTGTGCAATGCGGCGTTTTATGCCGGTGCATTCGGGCTCTTCAGCGACGGCGGGCGCAGCGGCCTGTACGCGGCCTTCTATCTGGTACTGGCCTTGATCCTGACGCTGCTGCGGCGGGTATTGCCGTTTTTTATCCAGGGTGCGGCCGGCCCCGGCGTGCAGTTGCGCAACAACCGGCTGGTCGATATCGCCGGTCTGGTGCTGTTTCTCGTTTTTGCCATCGCCGAGCTGGTCCGTCCCTATAGCAACACCGGCGCGCTGCTGGCCGGCGTATTAGTGCTGCTGCACGGCTACCGTCTGGCCGGCTGGTATCACCCGATTGTGTTTCGCCGCGCGCTGCTGTGGATACTGTTTGTCGGTTATCTGTGGTTGATCGCCGGCTTCGCCCTGCACGCACTGGCGGTGTTTGCCGGCTTCAATCCCTACCTGAGCGTACATGCTTTTGCCGTCGGCGGTATCGGTATGATCACCATCGGCATGATGACCCGTGTGGCACTGGGCCATACCGGACGCAATGTGTTTGAACCACCGGCCGCACTGGGCTGGCTGTTCCTCAGTCTGGCCGGCGGCGCACTGGTGCGTGTCCTGCTGCCGCTTGTATCGCCGGGCTTGTATGGCTGGTGGATCGGCCTGTCCATGTCGCTGTGGATACTGGCCTTCGCCGGGGTCTTTCTGGTGTACCGCCCGATGCTCACGGCAGCACGGGTCGACGGCGCGCCCGGCTAGCGAGCCGGAGCCGGGCGCGGCCCTGAGCTTAAATCAGGCTTTCATCGGGCTCCATCAGACACGCGCTACCGGCCTGCACTACTGCCGCGTAAGCGGTGGCCCGCGGCAAGACATGGGCAAAATAAAAGCGGCAACTGGCCAGCTTGGCGTTGAGGAAATCCGCTTCGCCATCACCGGCGGCCAGTTTGGCTTCGGCCGCCAGCGCCGCCTGCCCCATCAACCAGCCACCGATCACCACGCCGGCCTGCATCAGCAGATTAAACGCCGCCGCGCCGGCGTGGCCGGCATCTTCACCGGCACGCGCCAGCAGTGTGTTAACACTGTGTTCATAGCCATCACAGGCCGCCGCCAGTTGCGAGGCCAGCGTGCCGGTGATCCCGCCGGCGCTGAGCATGGTGCTGACCGTCTCGCGGATGTCCTTGATTAAGGCCTTTGCGGCTGCGCCGCCGTCGCGCAGGGTTTTACGTCCGGCAAAATCGTTGGCCTGAATACCCGAGGTGCCTTCGTAGATGGTCAGAATCCGCGCGTCCCGGTAATGCTGCGCCGCGCCGGTCTCTTCAATAAATCCCATACCGCCGTGCACCTGCACATTCAGGCCGGTGATTTCCTGCGCCGTCTCAGTACACCAGCCCTTGACCACCGGAATCAGCAAATCGACCCGCGCCTGCGCGGCTTTGCGCTGCGCCGCATCGTCTGCATGGTCGGCCAGATCAATCTGCGCGGCCGTCATCAGCGCCAGTGCGCGCATGGCCTCGGTCTGTGATTTCATCAGCATTAACATGCGCCGCACATCGGGGAAGTCGATAATGCGTTGTTTCGTGCCGTCTTTGGCGGTGCCCTGCACGCGTTCGCCGGCATAGGCACGGGCCTGCTGGAAGGCGCGCTCGGAGATGGCCAGACCCTGCACACCGACTTCCAGCCTTGCATTATTCATCATGGTGAACATGCAATTGATGCCCTGATTTTCTTCGCCCACCAGATAGGCCAGCGCACCGCCCTTATCCCCCATCCCCATCACGCAGGTCGGACTGCCGTGGATGCCAAGCTTGTGTTCCAGCGACAAGGCATAAATATCGTTGCGGTCGCCGGGCTTGCCGTTTTCATCCAGCAGATACTTGGGCGCCAGAAACAGACTCAATCCGCGAATCCCCTCCGGTGCGCCTTCTACGCGGGCCAGAATCAGATGCAGCACATTGTCTGTCATCTGATGATCGCCCCAGGTGATAAAGATTTTCTGGCCGGACAGGCGGTAAGCGGGTTTACCGGCCGCATCGGTGGTCGGCACAGCGCGGGTTTTAATGGCCGCCAGATCGGTACCGGCCTGCGGTTCGGTGAGCTGCATGGTGCCGGTCCACTCACCGGAGATTAATTTTTCCAGAAAGATTTGTTTCAGTTCGTCACTGCCGTGACGGTGGACTGCGGAAACAGCACTGGCCGTCAGCATCGGACACAGGGCGAAGGCCAGGCTGGCCGACTGCCACATCTCGGCCACCGCGGTGCCGAGCACATGCGGCAGGCCCTGACCGCCGTATTGCGGATCGTAACTCAGCGACGCCCAGCCGGCCTCGACAAACGCCTTGTACGCCTCGCTGAAACCAGGCGACGCCTCAACCTGACCATCTACAAGCCTGGCTCCCTGCTTATCGGCGCCGGCATTCAGCGGGGCGATCAGTTGTGCGGCAAATTTACCGGCCTCGTCCAGAACAGCCTCGACAATATCGTTTCCGGCATCACTGAAACCGGGCAATTGCTGCACCCTCGACAGGCCTGCAACATTCTCCATAACAAACTGCATATCCTTTACCGGACTTACGTAAACCGACATAGCTATTCTCTCTTATCTACCTGAATCCAGAGGCTACTATAGTCTAATATACCGGCCAAACGGATACTGTTAGCCTCGTTCTGCAATATTGTTTCGTATCACTTAAAGTGGCAAAAACAACATGCAGGATACCTTTCCGAAAATACTGCTCGAACGGGCACGTACCTCACCTGACAGACCTGCGATCCGCGAAAAAGATCTCGGCATCTGGCAAACCTGGACCTGGCGACAGGTCTGCGACGAGGTTCTTCTTTTTGCCGGTGGCCTCGCTGATCTCGGGATCAAACGCGGCGATAAAGTCATTATCGTCGGTGATAACCGCCCCCGTCTTTACTGGGCCATGGCCGCGACCCAGTCTCTGGGCGCCGTCCCCGTGCCCACGTATCAGGACGCCGTCGCCGCCGAAATGCGCTATGTGGTCGATCATTCCGATGCCGTGCTGGCCGTGGTGGAGGATCAGGAGCAATGCGACAAACTCCTTGAAATCAAACCCGATTGTCCGGCACTGCGGCACATCGTCTACGACGATCCGCGCGGTATGGAAGGCTACAGCGACGACACCGTGCACGGTTTTGATGCCATACAGGCACGCGGCAAAGCCTTTAACGAAGCCAACCCGGCTTATCTGCAAAACGAGATCGACAAAACCTGCGGTGCCGATGAAGCGATTATCCTTTACACCTCCGGCACCACCGGCAATCCCAAGGGCGTGGTGCTGAGCTACGACAATATGGTGATCAGCGCCGGCAACGGTGTTCAGCTGGAAAATCTCACCGAAAACGAAGAAGCGCTCGCCTATCTGCCCATGGCCTGGGTCGGCGACCACGTTTTCTCCTATGCCCAGTCCTATATCGCCGGCTACTGCGTCAGTTGCCCGGAGAGCCCGGCGACGGTGGCGCAGGACCTGCGCGAGATCGGCCCGACCTACTACTTCGCCCCGCCGCGTGTCTTCGAAAATCTGCTGACCTCGGTGACCATCCGCATGCAGGATGCGGCGCCGCTGAAACAAAAGCTCTTCCATCACTTTATGGACGTGGCGAAAAAAGTCGGTATCCGCAAACTCGAAGGCAAACCGATCAGTTTCGCCGAGCGGATGAACTACTGGCTCGGCAATCTGCTGGTTTACGGGCCGCTGAAAAACACCCTCGGCATGAGCCGCATCCGCGTGGCCTATACCGCCGGCGAGGCCATAGGCCCGGAAATTTTCGATTTCTACCGCTCGCTGGGCATCAATATCAAACAGATCTACGGCCAGACCGAAGCGACAATATTCGTCACGATTCAACCCGACGATCAGGTCCGCGCCGATACCGTCGGGGTCGCCGCCCCGGATGTGGAAATCCGCATCGATGACACCGGCGAGGTCTTTTACCGAAGTCCGGGGGTTTTCAAAAATTACTACAAAAATCAGGAATCCACTGACAAAACCAAAGATACAGAAGGCTGGGTCGCCACGGGTGACGCCGGCTTTTTTAATGAGGACGGTCACCTGCGCATCATCGACCGCGCCAAGGATGTGGGCAAATTCAACAACGGCAAACTTTTCGCGCCGAAATATATCGAGAACAAACTGAAGTTTTTCCCGCATATCCAGGAAGCGGTCTGCTTCGGCCATGAGCGCGATCGCTGCACCGCATTTATCAATATCGATATGGGCGCGGTCGGCGTCTGGGCCGAGAAAAACAATATTCCCTACGCCAGTTATCAGGAGCTGGCCGCCAAACCCGAGGTCTACCAACTGGTGCGCGAAAGCGTCGCCACGGTCAACCGCGATCTGGCCGGCGATCCCATGTTGTCGCACTCGCAGATTGAACGTTTTCTGATTCTGCACAAAGAACTCGACGCCGATGACGGCGAACTGACCCGCACCCGCAAGGTCCGCCGGCCGTTTATTGCCGACCGTTACGGCGTACTGATCGAAGCCCTCTACAGCGACGCAGATCACTGCTTTATCGAAACCGAAGTGAGCTTTGAAGACGGCCGCAAGGGCAAAATCTCGGCCGACCTGAAAATCAGCGACGCCGAAACGTTTTCATCCCGACACGGAGAAGCAGCCGCATGAGTACACAACGCACATTCGGTGAAATCCTGCTGAAGGTCGAAGACGTGCATCTGTCCTTCGGCGGGGTCAAGGCCCTGACCAACGTCAACTTCGACATCCGTAAAGGTGAAATACGCGCCATTATCGGTCCTAACGGCGCGGGCAAATCCTCGATGCTCAACGTCATCAACGGCTTTTACCACCCGCAGCAAGGCGCGATCACCTACAAGGGTGTCACCCGCAGTCAGATGAAACCCCATGAGGCGGCCCGTCAGGGCATAGCCCGGACCTTCCAGAACATCGCTTTGTTCAAAGGCATGAGCACCCTCGACAACATCATGACCGGGCGCTTGCTGCACATGAAAAGCGGTCTGCTTTCGCAAGCCCTGTACTGGGGGAAATACCTCCGGGAAGAAGTCGCGCACCGCGAAAAAGTCGAGGAAATCATCGACTTTCTGGAAATACAGGCAATCCGCAAAACCCCGGTCGGACGCCTGCCCTACGGCTTGCAAAAACGCGTTGAGCTGGGCCGTGCGCTGGCCGCCGAGCCGGAGCTGCTGCTGCTCGATGAGCCTATGGCCGGGATGAATGTCGAGGAAAAAGAAGACATGAGCCGTTTCATTATCGAGACCAATGACCAGCTCGGCACCACCATCGCCCTGATCGAACACGATATGGGCGTGGTAATGGATCTCTCAGACCGGCTGGTGGTGCTCGATTACGGCCGCCAGCTGGCCGACGGCGAGCCCGATGAGGTCCGCAATAACCAGGCAGTGATCGACGCCTATCTCGGTGTCACGGAGTAAGCGCTATGCATGTAGAACGCAGTGTACTGACCACCATCGGCGCCATGCTGGTGCTGATGACCGCTCTGCCCTGGTTTGTCGGGCAGGTTTCTGAAGATGTATTTTTCGAATGGCCGTTCTTTCTCGAAGTGGCCATCGGCGGCCTGCTCTCAGGCGTCATGTACTCGCTGGTGGCGCTGGGCTTTGTACTGATCTTTAAAGCCTCGGGCGTGTTCAACTTCGCCCAGGGCGCGATGGTCTTGTTTGCCGCCCTGTCCTTTGTCGGCCTTAAAGACCTCGGCGTGCCGCTGTGGCTGTGCTTTATCCTCACCGCCGGCATTATGACCCTGGTGGCCATGACCATCGAACGGCTGGTCTTGCGCCCGCTGGTCAATCAGGAACCGATCATTCTGTTTATGGTGACCATCGGCATCGCCTATGTGCTGGACGGCCTGGGCCAAATGATCTGGGGTTCGGAAGTGCGCATGCTCGATATCGGACTGCCGCAGGACCCGAGCTTTTTCTTCGACGGCAAAATCCTGATCAACCAGTTCGATATGTTTGCAGCCCTGATCGCCGGCGCGCTGGTCGCCGCCCTTGTCATATTCTTCCAGTACACAAAAACCGGCCGCGCCCTGCGCGCCGTGGCCGACGACCATCAGGCGGCCATGAGTGTCGGCATTCCCCTGCAACATATCTGGGTGGTGGTCTGGACGGTCGCCGGACTGGTGGCACTGGTCGCCGGGATTATGTGGGGCGGCAAACTCGGCGTGCAGTTTTCCCTCGCGCTGATTGCCCTTAAAGCACTGCCGGTACTGATACTCGGCGGCTTCACCTCCATTCCCGGCGCCATTATCGGCGGCCTGATCGTCGGCGCCGGCGAGAAAGTCTCCGAAGTCTTCCTCGGCCCGCTGGTCGGCGGCGGCATCGAAGACTGGTTTGCCTACATGCTGGCACTGGTCTTCCTCGTCTTCCGCCCGCAGGGGCTGTTCGGCGAAAAAATCATCGAGAGGGTCTGATATGTTCTACCGCGAAGCCGGACAATTCAAAACAAGCTATCAGGCGGATCAGGCGATCTTTCCGATTCGCCAGGATCTCTATGCCTACATCGCCTTTCTGGCGGTCGCTTTTATCGGCGTACCGCTGCTGGCCAGCGACTACTTTCTCAGCACCCTGATGCTGCCTTTTCTGGTCCTTGCCCTGGCGGCCATAGGGCTGAATATCCTGACCGGCTATGCCGGCCAGCTCAGCCTCGGTACCGGCGGTTTTATGGCCACCGGCGCCTTTGCTGCGTACAAGTTGTCGACCGCTTTTCCGGACATGCATCTGATTATTGTGTTTTTGCTGTCAGGTCTGATCACCGCCGGGGTTGGCATATTCTTCGGCATCCCCTCACTGCGTATCAAAGGTTTCTATCTGGCCGTGGCCACCCTGGCCTCGCAGTTCTTCCTGATCTGGATGTTCAACAAATTCGGCTGGTTCACCAACTACAGCGCCTCCGGCGTCATCAGTGCACCGCCGCGCACGGTCTTCGGTGATTTCTACATCACCGGCCCGCAGGCCGCACCGGTCACAAAATACCTGTTCTGTCTGAGCTTTGTGGTGTTGCTGGCCCTGTTGGCGAAAAACCTCACGCGCAGCAATATCGGGCGCAAATGGATGGCCATCCGCGACATGGACATAGCCGCGGAAATCATCGGTATCCCCATGCTCAAGACCAAGCTGATCGCCTTTGCCGTCAGCTCGTTCTACTGCGGCATCGCCGGCGCCTTCTGGGCTTTTCTCTACACCGGCTCGGTCGAGCCGCTGGCCTTTGATGTCAACCGCTCGTTCCAGGTCCTGTTTATGATCATCATCGGGGGACTGGGCAGCATTATGGGCTCTTTCCTCGGCGCCGCCTTTATGGTGCTGCTGCCGATTTTCCTGACCAACGCACCGCATATGGTCGGGGTGGAAATCTCCGTCAGCACCCTCAGCCACCTGGAAGCGATGGTCTTCGGTGTCCTGATTATTTTCTTTCTGATTGTCGAGCCGCACGGGCTTGCCCGCCTGTGGCAGATATTCAAGGAAAAAATGCGTCTCTGGCCGTTTCCCCATTAATACAACCATAGTACGGGAAGCGTCTGTATGACGAACGACGCCGGCCACGGCGTCACCACCTAGGTAAGGAGAGGAAACACATGAAACTCACAACATTCGCACTCGGCCTGGCCGCCGCGACGCTGCTCGGCAGCAGCGCCGTTCAGGCGGCCGATGCCCAGTTTATCGGTTCCACCGTCTACCGCACCGGCCCCTACGCACCCGGCGGCATTCCCTGGGCCGATGGTTTTGCCGACTACGTCAACCTGCTCAGCGAGCGCGACGGCGGCATCAACGGTGTACCGCTGGAACTGGAGGAATGCGACACCGCCTATAACACTGACAAAGGCGTGGAATGCTACGAACGCCTGAAAGACAAGGGTAGCACCGGCATGCCGGCTGTCATGCCGCTCTCAACCGGCATCACCTACGCCCTGCTCGACCGCGTCAAAGCCGACAAAATCCCGCTGCTGACCGCCGGTTACGGCCGCGCCGATGCCGCCGACGGCACGGTGTTCCCTTATATCTTTAATCCGCCGGCCACCTACTGGGGTGGTGCCGATGTGGCCATTCAATATATCGCGTCCGAGTTCGGTGGAACGGAAAACCTCAAAGGCAAAAAAATCGCCCTTGTCTACCACGATTCCGCTTACGGTAAAGAGCCGATCAACACGCTCAAAGCCCTGGCCGAACAGCACGGCTACAAACTGAGTCTGTTCCCCGTCCCGCATCCGGGTCTGGAGCAAAAATCAACCTGGCTGAAAATCGGTCGTCAACTGCGTCCGGACTACGTGATTATGTACGGCTGGGGTGTCATGAATGCCACCGCGATCAAAGAAGCGGCAGCCGTGAACTACCCGCGTGACAAGTTCATCGGCATCTGGTGGACCGGTAACGAACAGGACGTTATCCCCGCAGGCAAGGCCGCAATCGGCTACAAAGCACTGCAATTTAACGCCATCGGTGCCGATTTCCCGGTCCATCAGGACATCATCAAATACCTGTATGAAAACGGTAAAGGCAGTGCCAAATCGCCGGATATCGTCGGTCAGGCCGCTTACAACCGGGGCTTACAGCAAGCCGTGATTGTCACCGAAGCCATCCGCGCGGCCATGAATATCTACGGCAATGCGCCGGTCACCGGTGAACAGGTCGCTCATGCCCTGGACAGCTTCGACCTGAATGCCGAACGCCTGAAGGCTCTCGGTCTCGAAGGCCTGATGGAACCCATCAAGCTCAGCTGCTCCGACCACCAGGGTGGTGGCCACGCACAGGTCACCCAATGGGACGGCAAAACCTGGCAGTCCATCACGGACTGGATCACGCCGAACGAAGAAATGCTCCGGGCCATGTACGAGGAATCAGCCGCGGCCTATGCCAAAGAACAGGGCATTACACCGCGTAGCTGTGATTGATCACTGAACCGCAGTGATGAAAACCGGGGAGGCACGCAGCCTCCCCGGCAACCGACAGGACAAGCCATGACTGATAAGCCAAGTCCCTTACTTACCGTCGAGAATATCGAGGTCATTTACAACCACGTGATTCTGGTCCTCAAGGGCGTTTCCCTGCAGGTTCCGGAAGGTGGTATTACGGCCCTGCTCGGCGGCAACGGCGCCGGTAAAACCACGACGCTTAAAGCCATCTCCAATCTGCTGCGCGCCGAACGCGGCGACGTCACCAAAGGCGCGATTCACTATCAGGGCCAGCGCGTTGACAGCATGTCTCCGGCTGATCTGGTGAAAAAAGGCGTGGTTCAGGTAATGGAAGGACGCCATTGCTTTGAACACCTGACCGTCGAGGAGAACCTGCTGACCGGTGCCTATACACGCAAAGCCGGGCGACGTGCGATCAACGACGACCTGGAACGGGTTTACAACTACTTCCCGCGGCTGCGCGAACGGCGCAAAAGCCAGGCCGGCTACACCTCCGGCGGCGAGCAGCAAATGGTCGCCATGGGCCGCGCCATGATGGCCCGGCCGAAGATGATTCTGCTCGATGAACCCTCCATGGGCCTGGCGCCGCAGCTGGTCGAGGAAATCTTCGAAATCGTCAAAACCCTCAACGAGAAAGAAGGCGTAAGTTTTCTGCTCGCCGAGCAGAACACCAATGTTGCCCTGAAATATGCCAAGTACGGCTATATTCTGGAGAACGGCCGTATCGTGATGGACGGCGACGCCAAAGAGCTCAGCGAAAACTCCGATGTACGCGAGTTTTATCTGGGTGTCAGCGACAAAGGACGCAAGAGCTTCCGTGACGTGAAACACTACCGCCGCCGCAAGCGCTGGCTCGCCTGAGCTCAGACCACGCGATCACAGGAGAAACCCCATGAACAGGCAAAATACCGATTTCTACGATGAGTTGGAAACCCGCAGCCCGGCAGAGCGCCTGCAAGCGCAAATGCAGGCCCTGCCGGCACAGCTGCGTTACGCGCGGGAGAACACGCCGGCCTACGCGGCCCTGCTGGCAGACGTGGATGTGGACAGCATCAACAGCCTTGATGCGCTGGCCGGCCTGCCGGTCACGCGCAAATCCGAACTGATCGACGCCCAGGGCCGGGCCCGCCCCTTCGGTGGTTTTGCCGCCGGCACGGCCGGCCGGATGCGCCGCGTGTTCTCCTCACCGGGACCGATCTACGAACCCGAAGGCAAGGCCGACGACTACTGGCGTCTGGCACGTGCACTGTACGCCGCCGGTTTCCGCCGCGACGATCTTATCCATAACGCCTATTCCTATCACTTCACGCCGGCCGGGGCGATGATGGAAACCGGCGCCCAGGCACTCGGCTGCGGCGTCTTCCCGGCCGGCACGGGACAAACCGAATTACAGGTCGAAGCCATCGCCGGTCTGCAGCCCGACGGCTACGTCGGCACACCCTCGTTTTTACGCATTCTGATCGAAAAAGCCGCTGAAAAAGGTCAGGACATCAGCTCACTGAAAAAAGCCCTGGTCTCCGGCGAGGCCCTGCCCGCCTCACTGCGTGAACTGCTCAGCTCGGCCGGTATCGATGTATTACAAGCCTATGCCACGGCTGATCTGGGGCTGATTGCCTATGAATCCCCGGCGATGGAAGGTCTGATTGTCGATGAAGGCGTGATCGTCGAGATTGTCCGCCCCGGCACAGGCGATCCGGTAGCCGAAGGCGAAGTCGGCGAAGTGCTGGTCACCACCTTCAGCCAGGCTTATCCGCTGGTACGCTTTGCCACCGGCGATCTGTCTGCCGTGCTACCCGGCACCAGTGCCTGCGGACGCACCAATATGCGTATCAAAGGTTGGATGGGCCGCGCCGACCAGACCACCAAAGTCAAAGGTATGTTTATCCACCCCGAACAGGTCGCCCGTCTGCTGCGCGATTACCCGGACGTGCTCAGGGCCAGAGTGGTCGTCACCAATCCGGACAACCGCGACCATCTGGAACTATGCTGCGAACTGGAACACGCACCGCCCGCTCTGGCCACGGAACTGGAAGCGGGCATGAAAGAAATTTTCAAACTGCGCGGCAGCGTCAGGTTTGTCGCGCCGGGCACCTTAGCCAATGACGGCAAAATCATCGAGGACGCCCGCGCCTTGACCTGACAGAGGCGTTTGTCCGCGATCCCTCTCAGCCCGCCGCTTGTGCGGGCTTTTTTTTGTCCGTGTCACGGGCCAGACATATCACTGTCACTTTGGCGTCTTAGTCTCTGCTGCTTCAAACCAATAACAGACCCCATGCGAGGCTCCGATGAGTAAGGCGACCCAAGATCCGAAACGCTATAACCACAGTAGCAACACCCCTTTTTCGCGCGTTCTGGAAAAGGAAATTTCCCGTCGCAGTCTCCTGAAAAACGGTGCCGGACTTGCAGCACTGACCATGATGGGCGGCTTCGGCCTGAGCGCCTGCAGCGATGACAACGACAGCGACAACAGCGATGAGGGACAGGCCCTGAGCACTCGCCTGGGCTTTGAGTCGATTGCCGGCTCACGCACCGATGCCGTGTCCGTGCCGCCGGGCTACTCCGCTCAGGTGCTGGCGCCCTGGGGCACGCCGCTGAACAGCAGCGCCGCGGCCTGGCAGGACGATGGCAGCAACAGTGCCGAAGACCAGCTGAACGCCGTGGGCATGCACCACGACGGCATGCGTTTTTTCCCGCTCAACGACAGCAGCACTGACGGCCTGCTGTGTATCAACCACGAATATATAGATCAAAACGCGCTGCATCCGACCGGCCCCACCCGCGACGAAAGCAGCGGCCTGCGTACCGTCGCCGAAGAGATCCGCAAGGAAATCTACGCGCACGGTGTCACCGTCGTGCGGATACAAAAATCCGCCGGCCGCTGGAGCGTGGTCACCGATGACGAACACAACCGCCGCATTACCGGCGCCAGCGAATGTGATATTGCCGGTCCGCTGGCCGGCCACGCCGATCTGATTACCCCCTATTCCCCCAATGGCCTGCTGGCCCGCGGCACACTTAACAACTGCGGTAACGGCTACACGCCCTGGGGCACTTATCTGACGTGTGAAGAGAACTGGCCCGGCTACTTCTGCAACCACGGCACCATGAGCGAGGCACAGCAACGTATCGGGCTGAGCAGTGAACCGACACGCTACGGCTGGGAAGAACTGGCCGGCGACGCCAGCGAGACCGATGACGAGTTCGGCCGTTTCAACGTCACCCCGCTCGGCAGCGACGCCACCGCCGACTATCGTAACGAAGCCAACGGTCACGGCTATGTGGTTGAGATTGATCCCTACGACCCGACTTCACGTGTGGTCAAGCGCTCAGCTCTTGGTCGCTTCCGCCATGAATCCGTGGCCGCAGCCCTTCCCATTGCCGGCAAGCCGCTGGTCTTCTACTCAGGCCACGACTCACGCTTTGAATACGTCTACAAATTCGTCTCCGCCGCCGACTGGGATCCGACCGACGCAGATCGCAGCGACCGTATGGCCGTCGGCGCCAAGTATCTCGACGAAGGCACACTCTACGTGGCCCGGTTCGATGAAGGCGGTACCGGCCAGTGGTTGCCCTTAACCCCGGCCAGCCCGACCACAGACGGCGGCACTCTGGCCGACACCTTTGCCGATCAGGCCGCGATTATCCTCAACACCTGCGGTGCCGCTGACCTGGTCGGCGCGACGCCGATGGATCGCCCGGAATGGATTGCCGTCGACCCGCTGAGCGGCGATGTCTATGCGACCATGACCAATAATACAGCCCGCACCGGGGATGATGCCGACAACGGTGTCAATGCTGCAAATCCGCGACTGGACAATGCTTACGGCCATATCATCCGCTGGCGCGATGATGCCGACGATGCGACCGCAATGAGCTGGGACTTCGTGGTATTCGGCGCGCCGGACGACGCTGATGCCGGCACCAACCTGTCGGGACTGACGGCGCTGAATCAGTTTGCCAGCCCGGACGGTCTGGTATTTGATGATCGCGGCATATTGTGGATTCAGACCGATAACGGCGCCGAGGCTGTCACTGAAGACACCAACGATCAGATCCTGCTGGTGATCCCCGCCGAACTGGTCGACAGCGGCAACGACACGGCGCTGATCAATGCAGACAATCAGCATATCCTGCGCCGCTTTTTCGTCGGTCCGAACGGCTGCGAAGTGACCGGACTGGCCTACACGCCGGATAATCTGAACTTCTTCGCCAACATCCAGCATCCGGCCAACTGGCCGTACAGCGACGATGCTGCCGAGGCAACGCCGGACGGCACCAGCGTCCGCCCGCGCGCCGCAACAGTGGCGATCAGCAAAGACGATGGTGGAGAAGTGGGCTTGTAATACGCTCTCCTGCACAACAAAAAAAGCCGGCAATCGCCGGCTTTTTTTTATCTGCCCGCCCCCTCAGGATGCGGCCACGGCCGGTGCGTACTTGCTGCGCTCAATATCAAACAACACTGACAACATGCGCCGCAAAAAAGGCAACTCGCGCACCAGCGCATCCTCACCCAGCACAGCCGGCAAAGGTGCCGGTTCTGCCATCAGATGACACGCCAGCACCTTCAGCAGGTAGGTATTGACCGCCTCAGGCAAGGCGCTGGTCACCGGGTCGGGATCAATGTCATAGACCGTCACCCGTTCGCCTTCAACAGCCGCATGGATCACGCCCCAGCGCAAACCACTGTTGGCCGCGATCTCGCGCAAGGCCGGATAAAACACCGTATCCGGCTCCAGCTGAAAAAACTCCAGCCGCTCCAGAGGCGTTTGAGCCGGCGCGCCGAAACGCAAGGCCAGCACAGGTTCACCGTCACAAAGATAGCAACGTAAAAACAAGCCCGGCACCACCGCGGCGAGCAATACCGGTGGCTGATCCGTGGCAAACAGCGCCTCACGCTGTCTTTCCCCGCACACTTGCCAGGCCGCGCGGCCGGTGGCAGGCCGCCACAAAACGATCTCATGTTCCGCGGCAAAGGCTTCGGCCTCGTCACGGCTGTTGGTGCAGATCAACGCCGGTATCTGCGCACCGGCGGCCTGCGCACTCAGCAATAAATCCGGCTTGGTCGCGCAGTCGAGATAAACCGACGGTGGATTGTACAGACGTACACCACGGCGGCTGATCTCGGAAAAAGCACTGTACAGAAAACTGGTTTTCTGCTGCTCAGAGATATAGTCGTATTGCCACAAACTCCAGTCCGTCTCGACCGGCGTTTGCGGCACCACCGGATTGTGATAGGCAAAACCGAACAAGGCTGCACGGCCAAGCCGGCTGACATCGTCCCCGTTCCAGTACACTGCCTCGCGGCCCAGCCCCACCGCATCACCGGCGGCGACCGGAAAGGCATAGCCGCGCATGGTCCCGGGCCGGATCGCCTCAGCAAGTGCCAACAAGCGGGCCGCCCGGGCATGTCCGGGAGGGGCGAAGATCGCACTGGCAGTCGCTTCGCTCATGGGGTGCTTCTCCGGCTCGGGCGACTCATTGCGCTGCATCCTCAGGGGCACGTAAAAAGAACTGCAGATCACCGCTGGCCGCCAGCATTGCCATGCGCGAACGTTCGAAGTCGTTACGCGCCAGCCAGCCGGCGGCACGCCGCTCGAATATGCCCTGTGCGGCCAGCAGCGCCGCCTCGGCAGCACGTACATCCAGCTGCGCATTCAGCTCGCCCAGACGTGCCTGCTGCAACTCACTCAGCGCCTGCACAACCTCCAACTGGGTTGCCGTACCGTTGGCCGAGCGCCGCGCGATGCTATCCCAGGCGGCCGTGGCCGCCGCCAGCGTCTCAGCACTGAGGCGACGGTTCTGCACGGCACTGTGCAGCGCATTGACCGCATTATTGACTTCCTGCACCACAAGCCGGCGCAGTTGATCCTGCGCCAGCGCCGCGTCTTCGCGTCCGGCTGTCGCCGCATTTGAGCGGGCTTTGGCAGCACGATTGCCGAGCGAATACACGTACTGTGCACCGAAACGCAATGTCGAACTGTCCGGCTCCAGAACATTGGCCCAGGAACTGAAAATGCTGTCGTAACCGTACACCGAGGCATCCTGCTCAAGCGATGCGCCACCGCTCAGGGTAAGATCCGGCCGCGCCTGCAGACGTGCGTTGCGTTCGCGCATTTCCGCCTGAGCCAACGCAACCATCCCGGCTTGTAATACGGGCCGGTTAGCCAAGGCACTATCGCGGGCTTCCTGTGCGCTGCTGTCAAGCGCGCTACGCTGCAACCAGGCCCGGTATCCCTGCGGCAGCAATAAGCGGTTCTGCAAGCCCGCGCTGTCTTTGCTGATCAGTGCCAGCAG
This sequence comes from Granulosicoccaceae sp. 1_MG-2023, assembly GCA_030546905.1. Classification (GTDB taxonomy): domain Bacteria; phylum Pseudomonadota; class Gammaproteobacteria; order Granulosicoccales; family Granulosicoccaceae; genus UBA7957. The sequence goes on from JAUOPI010000014.1 coordinate 69,666, forward strand.
ATTGGCCGAAGCCTGCACATAGGCAGCCGAGGCAGCGGCCACCGAGACCCGCGCTGCCGACACCCCGCCCTGCATCTGCGCAAGCTCATACGCGGTTGCCGTGCGGCTGTTAAAACGCCGTTGCGTGACCTGCAACTGCGCTTCACTGAGACGCTGATTGCGCAAGGCCAGATCCAGTTGCCCGGCGCTGCCGAGCAGCGTCAGATAGGCACTGATCCCTTCCATCAGCAGGCCGTTGATATTGCTTTCCAGCAACCAGGCCTGACGTTTTTGTTCGAGATTGGCCAGCCGGCTGGCAAGACTGGCCGTGGCATCACTGCCCACGTCATTGAGCACCGGCACCTGCATATCAAACACCAGTTCGGTAGCCCAGGGCGCATCGAAACTATGCCCGTCGTCGTCATAAAAGACTTCCCGGTACGTGCTTGTCGCGCTCATCTGGTAAGACACACCCCAGGGCGTCAGCTGCGAGATTCCTGCCGTGAAATTCAAGACCGTTTGCGCGCCGTTGGGATCTTCCTGACTGGCATAAATCGTCTCATCATCACGGATCTCGGACTCTTCGGTGAGATTGGTGAAGATGATTCGCTCGACATTGGTCGCCTGCTGCGCCTCCTCGGGCAGGATGATCTCACCCGGATTGGCCAGATTCCCGGTTTCCGGATCGGTGTATTGCGGGTAAAAGACCTTCGCCAGAACACTGCCGGTCAGCGTACGCTCGCTGCTGTCTTCAAGACTGACCCCGACATCGAGTTGCAGTACCGGATCAAATACAGCTTTGGCCTCGTCACGGGCGCGGGCGGCCAGATCACGGTCGATACGCCCGTTAGCCAGTGACAGATTACGCTCAAGAATGCCCGAGATAACCTGCCCCGGGGTAATCGCTGTCAGCGCATCGGCACCGTAACCGGCCAGCGCACTGCCTTGCTGCGGATTCGTGAGCACCTCTTGCAGCCGTTGCGCCAACCGGGTTTCTTCCTGCCAGGCCGCATCGCGCACCACATCACCGAGCAGGACGCCCTGCTGTGCGCTGAGCGGCGTCACCACCGTGCAGAGCCCGGCGCTGACAAGACAAGCCAGAGAAAGGCGGGAAAAACGGATTGTTGTCATTGCATTGCCTCCGCGCTGACACGACTGTGCAGACGTCCCTGCGCAAGTAACAAGGCGGTCTCGGCCTGACGCACATTGGTCATCGCCTGCAGATGCGCCAGCCTGGCCGACAGCAGATTACTCAGTTGCGTGGCCAGTTCAAATTCGCGTATTTGCCGTGAACGCTGCTGTAAGCGGGCTTTTCCCCAGACTTCTTCGGCGTAACGCAAGGCCTCATCCATATAGCCGAGGCTCAGCACCGCCGCTTCCAGCCTCGCCTGTGCCGCCGGCACCCCGGCTTCAAGCTGGCCGCGCACGGCTTGCAGTTGAAACTCCGAAGCACGCAATTGCGCATCGGCGGCCGCCAGCGCGGCCTTATTGACCCGGTTGCCCAGTGGCCGGCTGAAACTCACGCCCACCCGCAGGGTACGGATATCCGGATCAAACACCGAGGAAGCCGAATCACCGAAGCTCTCATAACCGTACAGCGCGTTGCTCTGACGCAGTTCAATACCGGCATTGGCCGACAGCGCCGGTGCCAGATTGTCAGACGCGGCCAGCTGCGAGGCCAGACTTGCATCGCGGGCTGCCTGTGCTGCACGCAAATCCGGATGTTGCCCGTCAAGCCCCGCCGTCTGCGCTTTAACCGGCGCGCGCAGAGCCGACTCAAAACCGACCGGTATCAGCGCCGCATCGTCAGGCAGATTCAGAAATGCGGCCAGACTGTCCGAGGCGCTGAGATAAGCCGACCACTGCTGTTGCAATTGTTGCGCAGCATCGGCGCGGGCCAGACGCGCCTGCGACTGATCAAAATTATTCGCCGAGCGACTGTCATACAGACGGTTGGTGCTGTCCAGCAAAGCCTGCGCTGCGCGTTCATTCTGCAAGGCCGCTTCCAGTCCCAGCGCACGGTCCAGCAGTTGCCAGTACAACGCTTCGGCTTGCAATAAGGTATCGGCTTTGAGTGCATCAAACACCGCCGCCGCGGCCTGTCGCTGAGCGCCGGCCAGTGTCCGGCTCAGGGCCGCCGGCGAGGCGCGGCCGAAACCGGCCGTACCCGGCAGCGGCATCTCAACATCCGCAATCAGCGAGGACACCCAGGGCCGTTCGTAGGAGCCGTAGCCGATCAGGTTCAACGGCGGGCTGACGCTGCCAAAATACAAGGACGGATTGTTAATAAAATAGGTGTCACGATTGATCGCTTCGAAGGTGATATCAAAACGCCCGCCCCAGGAAAGCACCTTGCCAAATCCGGCACCAAAGCTAAGGGTTTCATCACCGCCGGTCAGCGATTCCTGACTGGCCAGAATATCCGTCGCCTCCTCATCCAGCCCGGCTTCGCGCGCTTCGCTGTACACCACCACCGGCGCACGCGGATCAAAGGCTTCATCGACCGCAATCACATTGCGCCCCTGATCGTCCACCTCAGTCGCAGAGCGATAGCGCCGCGCGCTTTCTATGCGGGTTTCACGCTTGCTGTATTGATAATCGGCCGATAAGGTCAGCACCGGATCCAGTCCGGCCTCGGCAATCAGTGCGTTGGCCGCAGCGATACGGTCCTGACGCAAACCACGTTGCAGGCCATGGTTGTCTTTCAGTGCGCGACGGCGAAGCTCGGCAAGCGACAGGGTCATCGCCTGCCGTTCGCGCAACAAGGGCTGCTGACCGATCGCCTGCTCAAGCAAGCCCGGCAAAACCGCCCCGCTGCCATCATAGGCCGGACGCGTCGTGTCACCGCCCTGTTGTGCCAGCGCAGGCAAGCTGCTCAGCACAGCGCCCAGCAACACCGCTGACAAGCGGCGCGAAAATCTGCAATAGCACGGTTTCATTGTACCTCTCCCGGTTGCAATGAGAGCTCGCCCAGCAAGGCCTGGCTGATGGTGTTCAACTGCCCTGCTTCTGCAAGCCGTGCGGCATAATCGAGCTCGGCGCGGTTACGCTCACTGGCCGCAGCGATAAATTCAAACTCAGCTATGGCACCGCGATTACGCGAACTCAAGGCTCTTTCAAACGCGTTTTGCGCAAGCCTGACACGCTCCTGCGCCTCGGCCAGCAAACGCCGGCTGCTGCTCAGCCGCGCGTAATGCGTCGTGGCGCCGGCGGCCAGTGCGACGCGGGTTTCGTGTACGCTGTTCTGTGTGCGTCGCAAGGACAAAGCGGCCTGCTCACGCCGGGCCTTTTCCGCCTGCCGTCCGAAGGGCAGACGATAACTGAGTCCGGCAAACCAACGCGTGTTATCCGGATCGAACACATGCGCCAGCGAATCCCCGGCCGATTCATATCCGAGCACAGCATCCGACTGTGACAGCCCCACGCTTAACACCACGTTCAGATCGGGTTTGAGTGTTTCTTCGGCGAAATCCAGCAGCCTTTGTCCGGCATCCACGGACAGGTTCGCGACCTGCAGTTGCGGATTGTTATCGAGTACCTGCTGCACAAAGTCTTCGCGTCCGCGCAGTTCCGGCAGACTCAGCTGCGAGGTGCCGGCCGGCACCAGCAGGGCCCCGTCCTGCAAGGCCAGCGCCGCCCCCAGAGCACCGGAACTGGCAACAAACTCTGCCCGCGCAGTCTCCTCGCGGGCCATGGCCGAGGCTCTGGCTGAGCGCACCTGCGCCAGTTCATAGTTCGTCAGCTCACGGGCATTAAAACGCCGCTGCGCCGACGCCAGGCGTTCATCCAGTGCCGCGCGGATGCTGGCCGCCGTCTGCAAACTCAGCCAGTTCTGCACATGCAGCCAGTAGCGCGCCTCTACCGCAAGCAAAGCGTTGGCAACATTGGCATCTTCCAACGGCCCTGCCTGACGGGCGGCAATTGCGGCTAAATGCAAGCCCAGTGAGCTGGCCGAACCGCGCTCACCGAAGCCACTACCGAAAGGCAGCGGCGTCGAATAACTCAGGCTGAGTGTGCTGGTCCAGGGGTAGTTGCTGCCATTGCCGATGGGGTCATCGACCGACAGCGCTGAGATCAGGCCGGCCGAATCCAGCGGATAAAAGCTCTTGTTGCGCTGCGACAGGGATAATGCAAGCTGTAAGACAGAGCCCATGGCAAACTGCCGGTCACCGCTGAGGGTAAAGGTCCATTGATCGGTCGGATCGCCGTCACCGCTGGCAAACTCCCTTTGCGTCGAGATCACCGTCTGCAAGGCGCATTGCTCAGGATTGACCAGCTCACCCTCTACCGTAATACAAAGCAGGTTACCGGCGCTGTCCTCGACCGCGATGGCCTGGCCCTCTTCATCCACATCGCTGACCGGCTCGGCTTCGCTGATCTGGCCGTCCAGGTCGGTACCGTCAACAGTGGTCAGAATGGTCCGCTCACGCGTGATCAGTTCGCTGCGGGCGAAAAACGCCGTTTTGCGGTAGCTGGCCGCAGCCCCGAGAACCCAGTCAAAAGCAGCCTGTTGCTGCAGCAATGCCGCTTCACTGACCCGCCGCTGACTGGCCAGCGCCAATACCGTCGGTGCCTGCGTCAGCGCCAGACGGCGCATGGCCTGAGGCGTCAGCTCCTGCACCGGATGGCCGCCCAACAGCGCCGCCGCAGCGCTCTGCTGTTCGCTGCCGGCCCCTTCCGGCACGCTCAGGTTCTGAGCCTGCAAGGGGGCAAGTGCCGTCACACCCAGTGCCATGGTTGCAAGTACCGCCCTGCGCACAAAGCACTGCCGGTAGCGGCGCGCCCTTCGCTGATTTTTACTTATCATGAGTCATGTGTCGCCTGAGTCGATTTGCCCGTCTGCAGCGCATTTCAAGTCCGGCACCTGCTGCTTGCGCAACAGTGCTGCCCCGCCTGTTCCGGTTGTCCGGCCATTATTGGCGTCGCGCCGCCCTCACCCAACTAGACTTTCGTGTAGTTCTGACAACACCCGACCTGCACTAAGGTTCCACCTTATCACTCTACAACTTCAGGGGAGCCCGTGCGCCCGTGCCGCCAGCAGCGGAGGGAGTCAGTCAAACGCCATGGCCAGCACACCCGATTCAACATCGTCCGACAGCGGTGCGGTGAACATCAGTCCGTTTATGGACACCGCAACACGCCACCCGATCAAATCAGCGCGGCTGCTCTACAGCCTGCCGCCGTTTATGTTGCGCAGCGTGATCTATCTGATCTTTATCGTGATTTTCTCGGCCCTGATCTATTCCTTCTGGGCCACTTCAACCATCCTCGTGACCGCCCCCATGACGCTGCTCAAAGACAGCTTCACGATTCAGGTCACAGGCGACGGTCTGGTCACCGACCTTGCGGTACAGGCCAACAGCGTGGTGCGCGCGGGCGACCCGCTGGCGACGATTCAGGAACAGCTACGGCCGTTTGATAATGCCCAGCGCGACGCCATCGAAGGCCAGCGCATTGAGCTGGAAAAAGAACGCGACAAGCTCATCAGTGAATTTGACCACCGTCTCAGTCAGCTCAGTTTTGACCTGCAGGACCTGAGCAATAACCGCGGCGGACGCACCGAAGAGCTGGGCAATCAGGTCCGCATCCTCGAACAACAACAGGCTACCGCACGCAATGCGCTGAACACGGCCCGTGATTCGCTGGGCATTGCGCAAAATAACTACAAGCGTGTTAACGACTTGTTTGTCAGCCGCGATGTGACCGTAACCGAACGCGACCAGGCGCTGGAACGGCTTAATTCAGCAAAAAAATCGGTCTTTGATGCCGAATCACGGGTCGCGGAAATCGGCATAGCACTGCAGACCGCACGGTCGGAGCTGGCTAAATTTCAGGATCAGCTACAGACCGAAAAACTGCAGCGCGAGATCGCCCAGGTCACGGAACAACGCAAGCGTGAGATCAGCCGCCTCGACGAACAGATCGCCGGCATCAACCGCCGCCTCGACCAGGCCAGCAATCAGGAAGGGGCCACCTATATCGACAATAAAGCCACCTATTCGAGCTTTTTTGACGGCGTGATCACCGAGGTTCACGTCAACCGCGGTGAAATGATCCGCGCCGGCACGCCCTTGGTCACACTGGTCCGCGACACCGCCGTGCTGGAAGCCCACGCCTGGGTCAGCAATCAGGACATAGGCCGGCTCAAACGCGGTCAGGAGGTCAAAATCAAATACTTCGCCTATCCCTATCAGGAATACGGCATTGCCCGCGGTCTGACCTCGTTTATCGCCACCACACCCGGCGGCGCGCCCGGTCGCGAGACCATGTATCTGATCAAGGTGGCCTTGGAAAAAGACACCATCAGCCGCCCCGGCGGCGCCATCAAACCGCTGGAGATCGGCCTTGAAGGCATCGCCGAGTTCAAGACCGGTGAAAAACGCTTTATCGAGATTCTGTTTTCGCCTATTTCGCGCTTTTTCCAGGCCGAAGATGCCGATGATCCCGCGGCCGGCGGCCCGGCCCCCTACTAGCAAGAGTATCTGACGTGGACGCAAAACAGACCCGTATCCGGCAACTGCTCGCAGAGTTTGTCATGTTCAGCGCCCTTTCCGATGAGGAAAAGGCAGCCCTGACACCTCTGTTCGGCATAGCCGAATACGATGCCGGCGAAACCCTGTGTTTGCAGAACACGCCGATGACGCACTGGTTTTATCTGCACAGCGGCGGCGTGCGTCTGAAGAAAAATGACGCGGACAAACGCCGCAGCGTCGGCGAACTGCGCAAAGATGCCAGCTTCGGTGAACGTTGCCTGATCGATGAAGACATCTGGCCCAGCGATGTGGTGGCCACCGAAGCGGTTACCGCACTGACACTGGCCGGCGAACAGGTCCGCGAGCTGCAGGCGCGCTTTCCGGGAATCAGGGAAATTTTCCGCAGCCGCCTCGGCGTGGTCGAACTGAGCCATCGCCTGCGCGGCATCCTCGGCGATAACGTCTACTCGCACGAGGATTTCGAAATGATCCTCGCCAATGTGGGGGTGAAAAACGTCGCCCGCGGTAAAGCCGTCTTCCGTCAGGGCCAGGAAGACCCGCGCTTGTACTGTGTTGAGAAAGGCGCTGTCGAACTGGTCCGCGCCCCACTCAGCGGCGACGAGGTGATTCTCGACCGCCTCTATCGCGGTGATCTGCTGGGCGAGACCTGCGCCCTGCCACCGCCCGACGGCAGCGACACACAGCACCATTCAGCCATCGCCCTGACGGACGATGTCTCGGTGCTGGTCATCCGTCAGGAAGCGGTCGGCAAGATCCTGCAGATCAATCCTGAGCTGCACGAAAGTCTGCGTCTGCGGGTGCGCGAGCTGCAACAGAACGAGGTCAATGAGATCGCCGTGCGCCAGCGCGCCGAGGGCATGGATCAGCGCATCCGTCTGGCCGATGCGGTCACCGAGGAAGAATTCCTCGCCATGGAGAAAAAGCAGGACGCCAAGCGCTTCGGCGTGGTGCGGCAGAATCAGGAAGAAGACTGCGCCGCCGCCTGCCTGACCATGGTCTGCCGCCATTACGGCAAAGACTTCTCCATGGGCCAGATCCGTGAACTGGCCAATTTGTCAGTTGCCAACCCCGTACCCAGTACGATTATAGGCGGCGCTGAACGGATGGGCTTTTCCTCGCGGGCCTACGCGCTGAAATTCGAGGACATACAAACCGTTAAATTACCGGCAGTGGTCGGCTGGGAAGACTATCACTATGTGGTGATTTACCGCATCACCAAAAAAGACGTGTATCTGGCTGACCCCGCCACAGGTCTGAGAAAACTCTCCAAAGCGGAGTTTCTGACCGGTTGGACTCAAGCCAATGTCAAAGGTGTGCCGCCCGATCCGGAACGCGGCGTGCTGATCGCACTGGACCCGACCCAGCGCTTTGAACAACAGGCGGTGCCGAAAAAGCCGATCCTGCATTTCATTAACTACATCCTGCCCTATAAGCGCTTCTTTGTTGAAGCCATGATCGCCGCGTTGACGATCAATCTGCTGGGCCTGGCCAGTCCTCTGTTTGTGCAGACCATTGTCGACAATGTGGTGGTCCACAACGACGCCAGCCTGCTGAACATGATGCTCGCCGGCATGGTGCTGGTGTCGGTGTTCTCGACCCTGGCCGGCATTGCCCAGAACCTGCTGCTGGCACACACCACGGCCCGCATCGACATGCGCATGATGTCGGAGTTTTACCGCCATGTACTGAGCCTGCCGATGAATTTCTTCCTGACCCGCAACAAGGGGGAGATTCTTGCGCGCTTCGGCGAGAACCAGAAAATCCGCGCGATTATTTCCGGCTCCACCGTCACCGTGCTGCTCAATACGCTGATGATCGTGGTGTATTTCCTGATGATGTTCGGCTACAGCGTCAGCCTGACGATCGCCTTTATGATCTTTATCCCCATGTATCTGGGGATCATTTTTTACTTCACACCGCGTATCAAAAAAATCTCGCAGGAGATTTTCGAGACCAACTCGCAGAGCCAGTCGCGCCTGATCGAATCACTCAACGGCATCGAGACACTCAAAGCCACCGGCAACGAGTATATGGCGCGCGCCAACTGGGAAAATGCCTTCGTCGACAACGTTAACCGCAGCTTCCGTTCGGCCAAGCTGAACCTGATGTCCAACAGCCTCAACAAGCTGGTCAGCCTGTCTTCACAGGTGGCGATCCTCTGGCTGGGCGCGCATCAGGTCATGGAGGGTTCGCTCAGTGTCGGTGAGCTGATGGGTTTTAATATGCTGACCGGCATGGTGATCGGGCCGATTCTGCAAATGGTCGGCCTGTGGAACAGCCTGTTGGAAGTGCGCATCTCGGTCGACCGCGTCGGCGAGATTCTGTCGGTGGACCCGGAACAGGCGCCGGTGACCTCGGCCAACAGCATTCCCGCTTCCCTGACCGACTGTCAGGGCCGCATCGAATTCCGCCACGCCAACTTCAGCTATACCGCCAATGAGCAGGAAAACTTCGTCATGCGCGATTTTAACCTGACCATTGAACCCGGTCAGCGCGTGGCCTTTGTCGGCGCCAGCGGCTGCGGCAAAAGCACCATCGCCAAGATGGTGCTGGGCTTTAATATGCCGGCCTCCGGCGAGTGTCTGATCGACGGCAAGGAAATCCGCGATATTGACCTCACCTCACTGCGGCGCAATATCGGCGTGGTCCTGCAGGACAGCTTTATCATGGCCGGCACCGTGGCCGAGAACATCGCCTTGGGCGATCCGCAGCCGGATCTGGCGGCCGTGACCGAAGCGGCGCGTCTGGCCGGCGCCCACGAGTTCATCATCAACTACCCGGTCGGCTACCAGACCCTGATCGGCGAGAAAGGCATGGGCATTTCCGGCGGCCAGCGTCAGCGCATCTGTATCGCCCGCGCGCTGTACCGCAAGCCCAAGATCCTGATCTTCGACGAAGCCACCAGTGCGCTGGATAATGAGTCCGAAAAACGCATTCAGGAAAACATGCAAACCATCCTGCGCGGACGCACCTCCATCACCATCGCCCACCGTCTCAGCACCATTGTCGACTCCGATATGATCTGCTTTATCGCCAACGGTCAGGTTGCCGAGAAAGGCACGCATGAAGAGTTGACCAACCGCGATTATCTGGAAACCCACGGCTATGAGGGGCTTTACTACCGCCTCGCACAACCGCAGTTCAACCTGCCTCCGCTGAATATTGAATAAATACCCAGCGCGCATTCATAACTCACATATTCCCTTAATAATCAATACATTAAAGAGAACAAGCCTTCTTTTTCCCTTTTCATGTAGTAACTACCCACCATAAAACGGCATAATTGCTGGTGAGTGCAGAGGTGAGTACTTTGCTGGAATGGCTACATTGAAGGAGGTGTTGTGTGGATGAGTTGAGCATGAAAGATATTCGCGCGCTGATTGCTGCCGGGCAGCCGTGTAAAAAGCGTGTGACACGCGGGCTTTACATCTGCCTACCGAAACGGGGTCGCCCGTACTACTTTGTCCGCTACACACTCCACGGCCGCCGCCGTGAGATGACACTCGGCCATGCCGATCTCTTCACCCGATCGGAGGCAATCAAGCTGAGGGATGAGGCGCTGAAGCTTGTTGCCCTGGGCCACGATCCCATTGCTGAGCGCCGCCGGACTGCTGACAACAAGCTGAGCACCGTTGACGGCCTCTTCAACGACTGGTTCGAGGCGCACCGCCGCAGCGTAAAGCGACCGGAACTCGCGGCCAGCCTATACCTGCGTGATGTTGGTCCACACCTTGGTTCTATGAGCTTGCAGCAGGTTCGCCCGGTGGACGTGCGCCACGTATGCCGACGCATTGCCGATTCAGGGCGGCGACCGAGCGCAAACAAGGCGTTGTCGCTGATGCAGCGATTATTCCGGCACGGAATCAAGCTCGGCCTGATCGACTCAAGCCCGGCGGAGGCTTTCACGATTGCCGATGCTGGCGGACCTACCCCGTCACGCAAACGGGCGTTGAGCGCGCCGGAGTTGCGGCAGGTGCTTAAAGCCATGCGTGAGGATGAATCCTTCGGCCGTGAGAACTTTCTGGCGGTGGCGTTGCTACTGGTGACATGCGTTCGCAAAAACGAGTTACTACAAGCCCGGTGGTCTGAATTCGATTTACAAGCCGGGGAATGGGCATTGCCGGCTGAACGCTCCAAAACAGGCGCGGCTATCCGTATCCCGCTGCCGCCGCAGGCTGTCGAATGGTTGTCGGAGTTGCATTATAGGGCTATGGGCAGCCCCTTTGTGCTGCCAAACCGGCAAAGCAGCACCAGCCGGCACGTCTCAGAATCGACGCTGAACAAGGCGCTGTCGGCGTTATTCAAGGCTGACAACCTGAAGGGTATTGATCGCTTCACAGTTCACGACTTGCGCCGCACAGGGCGAACGCTGCTCGGTGAACTGAATGTGCCGCCGCACATTGCGGAACGATGCCTGAACCACGTTCAGCCCGGCATGGCGGGCATCTATGATCGCCACGATTACTACAGCGAGCGCCGGGAGGCTTTGCAGAAGCTTGCCGCCCTGATCTCGCCTATGGTCAACGGCGACAACGTGGTGGAGTTCCCGACGGTGCGGAAGACTTGAGCCATACAGCTCAGCAGGCGAGAAATTCGCCGATATTAACGGCCCGTGGGCGGTACAGGTGCCCCATAATGGAAAGCAAGGCTGATGTCAAATAAGTCCATGTTGGCAAGCTGACAAGCGGCGACAAGTCCCCGACTTTCATTGCCGCTTATTGAGTGGCTATAATGCGCATAACCGCACAGGGATTGGCGCGAACAGATTCAGACCATAAAAAAAGGCCCGTAGTGCTGCAACACTACAGGCCCTTTGTGGGACACCTGGAAGGTGTCACCGACAGACTAAACTTCGTTCTCAAGAAGTTAAAACAGCATTACGCTGGCGGGTTACTCATAACCCTAAGTTATGATAGGTAGTGAGTGCTCACGAGGCAAGCAAAAGTTCAGCAAAGTTAAGCCTTGCCATAGGCAAAAGTTAACCTTTGCTATCAAACGCTGTTCCCTGCTGTCGGTAATGAATCTCTGAAGCCCCGTTAACACGGGATTTATCAAATTACTCCAGAGGTTTTGAAATTATGACTGACATTGTCGATACAGCCGAACAAGCCGCAGAACACACAGCAGAAAAGCACGTGCCCGGCGCAGGCGGCCCGTGGCGTGATAAGCGCTACATCTGCGAACACTACGGCATTTCAACATCCGCGCTTGAGCGACACATGGCGTCCGGCGTCATGCCCCGCCCGGTAAAGATCGGTCGGCTTAATCGCTGGCACGATACCCAGCTGCAAAAATTCGATGAGGCCCTGCTGGCGCAATACGAGGGCTGACTCATGACAACAAGCTATCACCGCCACCCTATGACTAAGGGAAGTCATGGGGAAGGGGCCCTATTGTCCAAAACCGGACAAGGGTTTCAACCATACCCGCCGTATGGCCGGAGGCTTGCCGAAGCTCAGGCAGCCGGCCGACCTATCCGGGAGGTGTCTGTTTTTCACGGCGTAGGCAGCTGGGGCACTGCGTTTAATGCTGCTGCCCGGCTTGCTGGAGCCGTAGGGCGTTACGGGTTGGTCTTGCCGGACGGTCGCGCTGTCCCTGAATTCCGGTGGCCTGTATTCGGGTTGTCGATCGGGGTCTGGTTGTCCGGGTTGTCTGAGGCGGAAGCTATCCGCCTCGGCACCGAGCTGATGAATGCCGGCGCAGGTGGCGTTTGGCTGATTTTGCAAGGGCCCGACGGTCATCATTATATGTTGTCGGTGCTCCGGCGGGAGGGCAGCCGATGACTTCCCCGCAGCATCATGACTTAACGTTCCCGCCACTGCCCGACCCACACCAGCAACCCACCTTCGACAACACCGACTGGCCCGACCCGCAACCGCTGCCGACCGACCTTGCCCCGGTGGTGCCATTCAATAACGAGCTGCTGCCCTACAACCTTCGGGATTGGGTTCGCGATATCGCCGATCGGATGGGCTGCCCGCCGGACTATCCGGCTGTCGGCGCAGTAATCGGCCTGGCGGCCGTAGCCGGCAAAGCCTACGGCATTATCCCGAAACGCCACGACACAGGCTTTCGCGTCGTGCCGAACCTTTGGGGCGCTATCGTCGGGCGACCGTCGCAGATGAAGACCCCGGCGCTTGCTGCGGCGCTTGCCCCGCTGGATACACTGGAACAGCAGTTCCGTGAGGAATATGCCGCCGCTCAAGAATCATATGCGGCCGAGGCTGAGCTTGCCGGACTGGAGCGCAAACAGGCCTACAGCGAGGCTAGGAAGGCCGTGGAGAAAGGCAACCGCGATGAGGCGCACGCCCTACTGCGTATCGTTAACACTGAGCCACCGGAGCCGACACGCCGCCGTTTCTGCGTAAATGACAGCACGGTTGAAAAACTCGGTGAGTTGCTCAATGAGAACCCTAACGGGCTGTTACTCCGCCGGGATGAGCTGGCCGGCTTCTTGTCGAAGTTACAGCGCGAGGACGCCGCACAGGAGCGTGCGTTCTATCTGGAAGCCTGGAACGGCACCGGCGGTTTTACATGGGATCGGATCGGGCGCGGCACTATCGACGTTCCTAGCGCGTGTGTGTCGGTTATTGGCACTATCCAGCCGGGCAAGCTGACTGGCCTTATTGACTCGGCCACGCGGCAAGGCGCTGGCGATGACGGGCTATTACAGCGCCTTCAGTTACTGGTGTACCCGGATCCGCCGGAAGGTCGCGGCGTGGACCGCCAGCCAGACCGGGACGCAAAGGCGCGGGCTTTTGCGGTGTTTGAGCGGCTGGCCGAGGCATGTGCTCCGGGCGATGACGGGACGGTCGACACGACATATGTGCGCTTTGGCAGTGATGCGCAGGCGCTGTTCGATGAGTGGGTGGCGGAGTTGGAAGAGATGATCCGCCAGCCGGATATTCACCCGGCACTGGAGTCGCACTTCGCAAAATACCGCAGCCTTGCCCCGTCTCTCGCGCTGCTGTTTGAGCTGGCCGACCGCGAGCATATCCCTGATGACTTCAGCGTCGGGGCTAATGCGTTCTCGCTGGCGGCTGCGTGGTGTAGCTACCTGAAACGGCACGCCGAACGTATCTATCAGATGGGCCTTCAGCCGGAGGTTCGGAACGCACAGGCGCTGCTGAAGAAGCTCAAGGCCGGCAATCTCCGGGCCCCGGATGGGCAGCCGTTGAACCCGATTTCACCGCGAGCCATTCAGCAGAAGGGGTGGTCAGGCTTGCGCTGTTCGGATTCGGTGCGATCCGCGCTCAATCTGCTGGAGGAATACGGCTGGCTTGCCGGTGAGGTTTATCAGCCGAAGGTCGGGCGACCGTCTGAACGCTGGTGGCTCCACCCGGAGCTGCTGCCATGATCGGCCGCCGATATCTGAAAACCACCGGAGTCGGAGCCTACAGAACCAACAAAAGTCTATTTTGTAGGTTTTGTAGGTACGGTGTTTGGGCTTTTCCAGAAAAAACAGACCTGCCACGGGCTGCTGTCCGTAGTTCTGTAGGTTTTGTAGGTGCCGGGTTCGGGCTTTTCCGGAAAAACGGGGTGCGTCGTGGATCGCTGGCTTGACCGACTGGTCGGCGAATCCTCGGACGATCTGCGACCACTGACTGAAGCCGAACGGCGGGCAATATGCAGATGGTTCGATCACCTGGGCGAGCACCGGCCCGAAACACGCCGCGAGTATTTGGCGGCTGCCGAACGGTCGCCACGGGTTCGGGATGATCTTCTGAAGTGGGGTGCTGATCCGGCGCGATATTTTGGGCCTCCACCGTGAAATTCCCGCGAATAAAAAGACTGCCGCACCGGTTCGCGGGCCCTTCCTGTTCTCGGTGTCTTTGGCGGTGGCACAGGGGCACAGGTTGTCGGAGCCTTCCCCTGCTACATGGTCCGCCGGGCGCACGCACAGGGAGGGGGGGGGTAAGGAAATTTCGGCGCCCCTTACCTGACCGACCGCTGCAAGGTTTTTTTCACACTGTCTATTCGGATATTTTCGGACGCCCACGGCCGGCGATCGCTACCGGTTCGCGGGTCCTTCCTTCTGTTGGACCCTTTGACGGTGGCGCAGGGGCGCGGGATTTCGGAGGTTTCCGCCGGCATATGCTCCGCCGCAGGTGCTGACCGCTGAAGCCGCCAGCATGGAGTCACTACAGCAAAGCCCGGCAATCTGTCGGGCCGTGAGAGCCGTTTTAAGCGGCTTTTTTTGTGGGCGGCATTCTGGGCCGATACAGCGTTTCTGTTGCGTCTGGTGCGCTGCTGACAGCGGTATCACAGGCAAGGAAAGCGCAAGGCCGCCGGACACCTGCCGCAGTAGATGTAACCGCATCTGCCCGGCCTTCTGTTCAAAAACGTGATGGTGTTTATTTTGGTGGGTGCATTCAGCAAACGACGGCTTTCAGTCTCACAAATCACTGTCTATTCAACCGCTTAACGATTTTACTACATATTCCTCCGCTGAAGCCGGAATCTCAAAAAAATGAACAGTGACACAAAACCCGCCGGCAGCGGTGTATAAACCGCGCTGAAATGCGCTATAAGCTGCGAGCCCCAAGGAAATACGTGTCCCCGACGGACGCGGGGCTCGCCCATCCCGAGGCAGGCCAGGGCGGCCCGGTAAACGTAACTAATTGTGACCGGAAAAATTTTTATACGCCGCCGCTTTGGAGTACCATTGCCCGCGTCAAAAAACTATTAGTAGCCGGTTGTTGGTGAAAGCATGCGAAAACACAGAAGGATCAAAGTTCTACTTGTTGAGGACAACCAAAAGCTGGCAGATCTGATATTCAAATTTCTGACCCCGGAGGGCATGGATATCCACCATGTCAGCGATGGTGCACTGGCGGTGCATGAGATCCTGACGCAAAACCCCGATATCGTCATCCTTGACTGGATGCTGCCCAACAAAGACGGGATCGAAATCTGCGCCGAAGTGCGGCCCCGCTATGCCGGTAAGATTCTGATGCTCACCGCCCGCGAAGACGGTACTGATGAATTATCCGGCCTGAGTCAGGGTGCAGACGATTACGTCCGCAAGCCGGTTGACCCGCGGGTCCTGGCCGCGCGTATCAGACTGCAGGTGCTGGGTAACGAAAACGTCAATAGTCAGCCGCGCCGGCTTGAGTTCGGACGCCTGACCATCGATCAGGACACGCAGACCGTGACAATACACGGCGAACGCGTAGAGATCACAAACGCGGAGTTCAATCTGCTCTGGCTGCTGGCCAGTAACAAGAACAAAGTGCTCTCGCGCGAGGATCTGCTGCTGGATCTGCGTGGTATCGACTACGACGGTACTGACCGCACGATCGACAACCGCATCGTCAAGCTGCGCAAAAAGCTCGGCGACCGGGACCGCACCCGCCCCGGCATACAATCCGTGCGCAGCGTCGGCTACCGTTTTCTGGCCGAAAACTGGTAAGCATCCGGCACCACAAAAAAAGCCCGCTTCTGCGGGCTTTTTTGTGCTTGTCCGACGCGCTCAGCCCTCACCCCGGGCCAGCACCTCCGCCACCGCAGCGGCGAAATAATCGATATTCTCTTCGCTGATGCCGGCCACATTCATGCGGCTTGAGCCGATCATATAGATGCTGTAGTCACGGCGCAGCGCATCGACCTGCGACGGCGTAATGCCGAGAAACGAAAACATGCCCTTCTGGCGCTTGATAAAGCTGAAGTCCTGCAGCGACTGAGCCGCGTTCAGACGCGTGGCAATCAGCTCCCGCAGGCCATTGATGCGGTTACGCATCTGCTCCAGCTCCCCTACCCATTGTGCGGTCAGCTCGCTGCTCGAGAGAATCGTATTGACGATGGCCGCGCCGTGGGCCGGCGGCATGGAATAGATCCCGCGCACGGTGTTCTGCAAGGCACCGAACACCAGATCCGCGCTTTTGACATCTTTGGCGATCACATTGCAGGCGCCGGTGCGCTCACGGTAGAGACCGAAGTTTTTCGAACAGGAGGTGCAGACAATCAGCTCCGGCAGGTTCTCGGCCAGCAAACGGACGCCGTAAGCATCTTCGGCCAGGCCATCGCCAAAACCCTGATAGGCCATATCGATCATCGGCACAAAGCCATTGGCTTTGGCCAGATCACAAACCTGCCCCCATTGTTCGCGGCTCAGGTCCATACCGCTGGGATTGTGACAACAAGCGTGCAGCAGAACCACATCGTCCTTACCGGCCTTTTTCAGACTGGCCATCATATCGTCGAACAGCAAACCGCGGTTCTGATAGTCGTAGTAAGGGTACTGACGCACGGCCATGCCGGCGGCGCTGAACAGATCCAGGTGATTGGCCCAGGTCGGTGTGCTGACCCAGATCACCGAGTGCGTATTACAGCGGCCGATAAACTCAGCCGCGACCCGCAGCGCGCCGGTGCCGCCCGGCGTCTGCACCGTGCGCAGCCGGTGCGCTGCCAGCACGGTGTGGTCCTCGCCCAGCATCAGTTCAGCCATGCGCTGGTTAAAACCCGCATCACCGGCCATGCCGATATAGGTTTTGCTGGTTTCGTTCTCGAGGCGGTAACGTTCGGCGGTTTTCACGCTCGGCAAAATACCGGTGTGACCCTTTTCATCGCGGTAAACCCCGACCCCGAGATCCACCTTGTGCGGATTGCGGTCCTCACTGTAGGCGGCCATCAGGCCGAGAATCGGATCGGTTTTAACCGGTTTGAGCGTAGAAAACATGCCTGACCCCTTAGCTGGTTATGCGCTGCCCGGCGGCAGCCGGATACAGGCCCGATTATAGCAGGCCGTCACCGCCCCTGCGGACACGCGCTATACTGGCGCTTTTGCCGTTCACGCCACCGTATGGAAACCGATTACGCCAGCCCCTTCGGGGATCTGACACTGCTGCCCGACCGCGCCAACAGCAATCCCAATCTGCGCGCCTGGGACGCCGCCGATGACTACCTGCTCAGCCATCTGGCCGAAAACCCGCCGCCGCCCGGTGCGCGGATCGCCATACTCAATGACCGCTTCGGCGCGCTGGTCACAGCACTGGCCTCCTACCGGCCGCTCAGTGCCGGCGATTCACTGGTGGCGCAGCTCAGTGCACACGACAATCTGGACCGCAACGGCTTGTCCGGTGCGCAGCCTGAATTCCGCGACAGCCTGTACTGCCCGCCGCCCGGTCTGGATTACCTGCTGATTAAAGTGCCCAAAAGCCTGGCCCTGCTGGAAGATCAGCTATGCCGCTATCTGCCGGCGCTGGGTGAAGGCGCAGTCATCATCGGGGCCGGCATGGCGCGCGATATCCATACCTCCACCCTGGCCCTGTTCGAACGCCTCGGCGGCGGGACGCGCACCTCACTGGCCCGGCGCAAGGCACGCCTGATTTTCTGCCAGCAGCAACAGGACCCGCCGGCCGCCTCGCCCTACCCGACGGTCTATGACTTTCAGGACCATGATCTGCGCCTGTCCAACCACGCCAATGTGTTCTCCCGCGGGCGGCCGGATATAGGCACACGGTTTCTGCTCGAACACCTGCCGCAGACCCGCGGGCCGGTGAAGATTCTCGATCTGGCCTGCGGCAACGGCGTGCTCGGCATTCAGGCGGCGCGTCTGAATCCGCAGGCCGAAGTGACGTTTGTCGATGAGTCCTATATGGCGGTGGAATCGGCGCGGCTGAATGTGGCGGCGAATCTGCCGCCCGGCACACAGGTGCAGTTCCATGTCAGCGATTGCCTGGACGCGCTGGCCGAGCAGCGCTTTGATCTGATCCTCAACAATCCGCCGTTTCACCAGCAACAGACAGTGCATGACGGCGTCGCGCGGCGTATGTTCAAAGCCGCACACAAAGCCCTTGCGCCCGGCGGTGAGCTTTGGGTCGTGGCCAACCGCCACCTGGGCTACCACGTGCGCCTGAAACAGCTCTTCGGCCACTGCCGGACGCCCTTCAGCAACCGCAAATTCGTGATTCTCAAAGCCGGCCGCAGGGACTAGCCGTGGCCGGCCAGGCAGCTGCCCTCTTTTAATTTTCATGAACGGACCTACTATAGAAGGTATGTCCGACTCTACGCCGCAGACGCCCGCCGGCGTCTCCACCCCTGTAAACCCGCTGAAACGCGGCCGCCCCTTGCTGTTTGCCCATCGCGGCAGCAGCCTGATGACACCGGAAAACACCTTTACCGCCTTTGATTTCGGCCTCGATCATCAGGCCGATGTGCTGGAGATCGACGTGCGCATCACCCGCGACAATGAGCTGGTGGTGTTTCATGATGCACGGGTCGATCGCACCACCGACGGTCTCGGCGAGGTCCGCGGCCACGCCCTGAAAGCCCTTAAACACTTCGATGCCGGCTATCGCTTCAGCGATGCACGCGGCGCCTGTTTCCGCGGCCGCAAAATCCGCATCCCGACCCTCAGCGAGCTCTATGAGGCCTATCCGGATGTGGTGGTCAATATCGATATCAAGGACAACTGGCTGCCGGCCGCCCGCCTGCTGGCCGACACCATCGAGCGCGCCGGCGCCGAACAACGCTCTGTGGTGGCCAGTTTCCACAGC
This sequence comes from Granulosicoccaceae sp. 1_MG-2023, assembly GCA_030546905.1. Lineage (GTDB taxonomy): Bacteria > Pseudomonadota > Gammaproteobacteria > Granulosicoccales > Granulosicoccaceae > UBA7957. The sequence goes on from JAUOPI010000014.1 coordinate 88,636, forward strand.
CGGGTTTTGCAGTACTTCCGTCAGATCGCGCCGCAGATTCCCACCTCGGCCACGTTTCACGAAGTGCTCGGCCTGTATCTGAGCAGAGACCCTTTGCGCAAACCCGTGCGCGAACATCCGGTGGCGGTGCAGATCCCACCGCGCCATGCACGCATTGCGCTGGACCGGCCGCGCTTTATCGAGAAAATCCACGCGCGGGGCAAGCTGGTGAACTACTGGACGATTAATGATCCGGCGCTGATGAAACGTCTGCTCGAGGCCGGTGCCGACGGCATCGTCACCGACCGGCCTGATCTGGCCCTGCAGGTATTCCGCGAATCGGGGCTGAAATAAATTCTTAAGCGCGTGCGCCGCGCCAACGGGCCTGAAAGCGCTGCAGCTCAACGAGCAGGTTTTCCGCAACCGCCGGCTGGCCGGCCTGTTTCAGCAAGGCTGCGGCGCATTCTGCGGTGCTCAGGCCGTTTTCGCGCTGATTGCGCCGCAGCTTATAGCATGACGGGCCCTGCACCTGCGGCTGTAGCCGCGGCAGGCTTTGCAAATAGGCACTGCGATTGAAAATTTTGCGCGCTTCCTGCCAGGTCCCGTCAATCAGAATACAACTCTGGCATGCGGTCACAGGCACGGCGCTGCTGTCAGCGCCGTCCGGCCAGGCCAGCCCCACCCCGCCGGCGGCAATCTGCGCCAGCAGGGTTTCGTCAGGCTCGGTACGCGACCAGACAATCCGTCCGGCATTGATATCCGCCGCCTGCAACAGCAGCTGACCGGTGTTGCTGGATTTGGCCAGCTCGCGACTGTGGGTCAGAAGGATAAAGTTCAGCGCACGATCCGGTAGCACGGCGTGTAATCGCTGCCCGGCAGCTTCATACGCGACTGTTTGACAAACGACTCAAGCAAGGCGTCCATATCGTCCATCAGGGCGGCATCACCGTGGATCTCAAACAGGCCGTGCTGTTCGATAGCGTGTATGCCTTCGGCTTTGACATTACCGGCGACAATCCCGGAAAAAGCCCGGCGCAGATTCGCCGCCAGAAAATGCATCTCCTGATCCTTATGCAGATTCAGGTTTCGCATCAACTCGTGAGTCGGCTCAAAGGGACGCTGGAATTCTTCGTCAATATGCAAAGTCCAGTTGAAGTAGTAGGCGTCACCCTTGGCTTTGCGGTATGCGCGCACCTCGGCGATACCGGCCTGCATGGTCCGCGCGACTTCCTCAGGATCGTCCACGATAATCCGGTAGCGGGCTTGCGCCTCGGGGCCCAGCGCCTTGCCGATAAAACGGTCGATCTGTTCGAAATAGGCTTTTGAGGAAGCCGGTCCGGAGAACACCAGCGGAAACGGCACATCGCGGTTATCCGGATGCAGCAGAATACCGAGAATATAAAGAATCTCTTCGGCCGTACCGACCCCGCCGGGAAAGACCACAATACCGTGCCCGGCACGGACAAACGCCTCCAGACGTTTTTCGATATCGGGGAAGATCACCAGATCATTCACGATCGGATTGGGCGATTCGGCCGCGATAATCCCCGGTTCGGTAAAGCCCAGATAGCGTCCGTCGGACATGCGTTGTTTGGCGTGCCCTACCGCCGCGCCCTTCATCGGCCCTTTCATCGCCCCCGGCCCGCAGCCGGTGCAGATATCCAGACCGCGCAGGCCCATGGCGTAGCCGACATATTTGGAGTAGTCGTATTCTTCGCGGCCGATCGAGTGCCCGCCCCAGCAAACCACCAGTCGCGGATTGGTGAAGCGTTCCAGAATGCCGGCATTACGCAGGATATGAAAAACCGCGTCGGTGATGCCGCCGGATGAGCTCAGATCAAAACGGTCGCTCTGGTAGATCTCATTATTGACGTACACCACATCACGCAGCACGGCAAACAAATGCTCGTTGATACCGCGGATCATCTCGCCGTCGACAAAGGCCTCGGCCGGTGCGCCGGTCAGCTCCAGCTTGATGCCGCGTTCGCTTTGCAACACGCGGATATCAAAATCCGGGTAGCGCTCCAGCAACGCTTTGCCGTCGTCGAGATTACTGCCGCTGTTCAGCACCGCCAGCGAGCAGTTGCGGAACAGGGTATAAAGGCCGCCCTGACTGGTGTCGAGCAGCTTGGCCACTTCGGCCTTGCTGAGAATATCCAGGTTCCCGATGGGGGAAACCCGTGCGTCTATGACATTGACCGTCATTTATCGGTTCCTGTTGAAATGGGTCTTTGAGTGGCTTGTTGCAACGTCCGTGCCCTGCTCAGCCGGCTTTCAGGCGACGCGCCAGCTGATGCGCCGAGTCCAGCAATGCGGCAGTGATCCCCGGCTCCGAGGCCGAATGACCGGCGGCCTGGACCACAAACAACTGCGAGTCCGGCCAGGCCTGATGCAAGGCGTAGGCGGCCTGCACACGGCAGACCATATCGTAACGGCCGTGCACGATATAGCCGGGAATACCGGCCAGCCGCGAGGCCTTCTGCAACAACTCGCCTTCGGCCAGATAGCAATCGTTAACAAAATAATCGGTTTCGATCCGCGCCATACTCAGGGCTTTGTGCGGTTCGGTAAAGCTGCTCAGCAGCGACTGACTCGGCAACAAGGTTGATAAATGCCCTTCCCAGAGCGACCAGGCCTTGGCCGCGCGCAATCGGCCGATCTCATTGTCGCCGACCAGACGGCGGTGATAGGCCTGCAGCAGATTGTCCTGCGCGTCGGCCGGAATCTCATCGCGAAAGGCCGCCCAGTGCTCGGGGAAAAACGCGCCCGCCCCGCCCCCGTACAGCCAGTCGATTTCAGCGCGGCCGCCGAGAAAAATCCCGCGCAGAATCAGCCCGCTGACCTGCTGCGGATGCGCCACCGCATAGGCCAGTGCCAGCGTACTGCCCCAGGAGCCGCCGGCCACGACCCACTTGTCGATACCCAGCGCAGCGCGGATCTGTTCCATATCGGCGACCAGATGCGCGGTGGTATTGTCGGTCAGCTCAGCATGCGGCCGGGATTGCCCGCAGCCACGCTGATCGAACAACACAATCCGGTACACCTGCGGATCAAACAAACGGCGCATAAACGGCGAGCTGCCGCCACCGGGCCCGCCGTGCAGAAACACCACCGGCAAACCATCGGGATTGCCGCTTTCTTCCACATAGAGGCTGTGCCGGTCGTCCACCTCCAGCATTCGGGTACTGTAGGGCTGCAAGGCGGGAAAAAGGCTGCTCATGGCTCCTCCTGTGTCATTGCCGGCACACCACCGCGGCCTGCCTTCGCCTAGTATAGACCGGCAGCAAATGATTGCCGATGCCGCGGCTCAGGTGCCACAGGGCAGCCTCCCGGCAGCGGGCCGTGCCGCGCGGCGCAAACGACTGCCAGCGCCGCTCAGTGCCCGCAGCAGCGCCAGGCGCCACCGGCCCAGAGACTGCAGGCGACGCGCCGCATAAAGGGCGCGTAAACGCCTTGCACGCCGCTCATAGCGCGCATAGTCTTCAGGCTTAAGTTGAATTTTCTTCATCGTCCGGCTCCTGCACAATGGCTGTTAATGCATTATTGGCAGGAGCTACGCCTATAAAAAGCGATGAATTTTCACGTAATGAGTGAATTTATTTCATGAGCCAGACTCTTCCGCCACTACGCGCGGTGCGCGTCTTCGCCAGCGCCGCCCGGCATCTGAGCTTCCGTCTCGCCGCCGAAGAACTGCACCTGACCGCCTCGGCGGTGAGCCATCAGATCCGCGCCCTGGAAGACTTCCTCGGCGTCAGCCTGTTCGACCGCACCGGGCGCCGTATCAGCCTGACTGCCGCCGGTCAGCGCTACCGGCGCGGCGTCGATCTGGCCCTGGCACAGCTCGATGCCAGCACCCGCGAAATCCTCAACAAAGGCCGTACCGGGCCCTTGCGCATCAGTGCCGCGCCGATCTTTGTGAGCCGTTGGCTGATGCCCCGCTTACATGAGTTCTATGCCGACCATCCGGAGCTGGAACTGAGCATCTGCCCGGCCATCCGGCCCGTCAATCCGCACAGTCCGGATGTGGACCTGCTGATCCGCTATACCGACACGGCGGTCAAGGACCCGGACATCGTCGAAGAAAAGCTGATGGATGCGACCCTGTCGCCGGTTTGCACGCCGGCGCTGGCCGCGCAGTGGCAACGCGATCAGACACTGCCCGCCCATGTGGGCCTGCTGGAAGACGAAGCCTTTCCCGGCCACCGCTGGCATAACTGGTTTGCCGCCTATCCGGACTGTCCGCTGGCCAGCCGGCAGATCACCGGCTTTGACACCCTCACCCATCTGCTGACACCCGCGCTGGAAGGCTACGGCGTAGCCCTGCAGATGCTGGAAATGCTCGATGATCTGTTTGAACGCGGGCAGCTGGTCAGGCTTTATCCGTCTGACAGCATTCCGGCCGGACGCACCTTCCGCCTGATCTACCGCCGTAACAGCGAACGTCGCGCCGATATCCGGACTCTGACCGGCTGGATACGCCAGCGCCTGACCACAGGGGACGGAGCCGGTGCGGCACCGCTCACAGCAAAAGACACAGAAAAGCAAGCATGACCCCGACGGGATGGTTTGGCGGACAAACTACAATCAGGCCCTGAGGACGATGCGGGCCGCTATGGCCGCAAGTGAAAGACAACGCGGAAAAGGCACCGGCCCGTCAGGGTGACGGGCGGTGTTCTACCGGTTCCAAGTGAAACCGGCAGCGAATCAGGCAGCGGCACAGAGCCGCTGCACAAAGTCAGGCCGAGGCTTTGGCCGGACCCGGACGACGACGGCGGCGACGCGCCGCATCACCGGTCGGAGCACCGGCTCCGGCCGCCTGACGCGGACGCTGACCACGGCCACCGTTACCGCGCGGTCCGCGCGAATCATCCGCTTTTGCAGCACCGGCCACAGGCGCGGGCAGCTGGCGACCGTCAACCACAGGCAGTTCAAGACGCGTGATTTCCTGCTTGGTAAAGCGCTCAATCGCCCGCAGCAGCTTGTATTCTTCCGGCTCAACCAGTGAGACCGCCTCACCTTCGGCACCGGCACGACCGGTACGGCCGATACGATGCACATAGTCTTCGGCCACATTCGGCAGCTCGAAATTCACCACGTGCGGCAGTTGTTCTATATCCAGTCCGCGGGCCGCAATATCGGTCGCGACCAGGGCCTGCAAATCACCGGACTTAAAGCCTGCCAGCGCCCGCGTACGTGCGCCCTGACTTTTATTGCCGTGAATCGCCGCACTGCGGATACCGGCCTTGTCGAGCTTCTCGGCCAGGCGGTTCGCGCCGTGTTTGGTGCGGGTAAAAATCAGCACCTGATGCCAGTTACCGGTCTTGATCAATTGCGTCAGCAAGGCGGTTTTATCACTGCGGTTAAGACAATAAACCGACTGTGTCACCGCCTCGGCGGTGGTGTTGGGCGGCGACACCGAGATCTGTACCGGCTCGTGCAGAATGTTTTTGGTGAGTTTGACAATCTCGTCGGAGAAGGTTGCCGAAAACAACAGATTCTGGCGACGCTTGGGCAGCAGCGCGAGGATTTTGCGGATATCGCGGATAAAGCCCATATCCAGCATGCGGTCGGCTTCGTCGAGCACCAGCACTTCAAGCTTGTCAAAACGCACGGCGTTCTGATTGTAGAGATCGAGCAGACGACCCGGGGTGGCGACCAGAATATCCACGCCACGGCGCAGGGCTTTCATCTGCGGATTAATGCTCACGCCGCCGAAGACCACTGCCGAACGCAGCGGCAGATGCGCGCCGTAGGCTTCAACACTCTCGGCCACCTGGGCGGCCAGTTCACGCGTGGGCGTCAGAACCAGCGCCCGGGCCCGGTTCGCACCGGCCTGTTCGCCGGCAGATAAACGGTGCAGCAAGGGCAGCGTAAAGCCGGCCGTCTTGCCTGTGCCGGTGCGCGCCGCGGCCATCACATCACGTCCCTCCAGCACCGGCGGAATCGCCTGCGCCTGAATCGGGGTCGGTGTATCGTAGCCTTGGTCGTCAATCGCACGCAGCAATGCCTCGGACAAGCCGAGATCAGAAAATTTCATCAAAATTATTGCCTCAGTTACCGCGCATCGTTGGGATGCCGGCACTCAAATAGGGAACGCACGGCTCTAAGCCGTACTAAAGGAAAAGAAAGTCACGGGGACTCGGAACCGGAAAGGCGCCGCTGTGGAGCGACACCGCGGCTATGCGCCGCTTTCCGCCAGACCGGTCAGGTGGCGGGAGCTGCAATATCAGGATCTGATTGCAGCAAGCGGCCAAGTCTACGCCGATTGTATGCAAGCGTCACGCGACTTCTGTCGCAAAACACCGGCCACCGGGTTACGGCATGGCAGGGTCCGGCCGGGCAACCGTGGCAAAAGCTTGCCGTACGGGGCCGCAGCGCATTAATCTGCAGCCACATCACAATCCGGAACCGACTATGTCTGAGCTATTTGAAATCCCCGTCAATGATATCGACGGCAAGCCCTGCACTCTGGCTGACTACCGCGGTCAGGTCCTGCTGATCGTCAATGTCGCATCGCGTTGCGGGCTGACGCCGCAGTACAGCGGTTTGCAGGCTTTGCAGGACAAATACGCCGCACGCGGTTTTACCGTACTTGGCTTTCCATGCAATGATTTTGCAAATCAGGAACCCGAAGACGAAAGTGCCATAAAGAGTTTCTGTGAGACCAGCTTTCAGGTCAGCTTCCCGCTGTTCAGCAAAATCACAATCAATAACAAACCGCGTCACCCGCTCTATGCAGCGCTGATCGATGCCATACCAAATGCAACTCCAGCACCGGACGGCACACTGATGGAGACGCTGGAAAAGCACAATCTGCAACCGGCCAAAGACACCGACGTCATGTGGAATTTCGAGAAATTCCTGATTGGCAAGGATGGCACCGTCATCGGCCGGTTTGCACCGGACGTCACACCCGATAGTGCACAACTGACCGGGGCGATTGAAAACGCCCTGGCCTGAAGCCCGCCCTGAAGCGGCACGTCTGAGCGCGTGCCGCTCAGCCCCGCGCCCCGCCAAGCGGCGGCAGGTGTAATGTCTCGGTCACCAGACCGGCCACGCCCTGTGCATCAAACGACTGCTCGACAAACTGCGTAGTGCCGTCGTAGTCCTGCAAAATCACCGTGGTGGCCCGGGTGCCGTACTCATCCAGACGGATAAACTGCGCGGACAAGGCCTGTTCCCATTCGCGGCTGATGCCGGTATCGGGAAGCGCTTTGTCGGCGGCCGGGCGCTGATCGTGCACCACGCCCATCAGCGAACGCGGCTCGAGAATCGCCGCCTCCATGGCCAGACGCAAACGCTCGGTGGCTTTGCGGGTTTTCGGCCAGGGAGTGTCCAGCCAGGCATTGCTCAGACCGTAAACACCCGGCTCCAGCATCTGCCGCTGATCCCCCACATTGGAAAACCAGCCCAGCCCGCTGCTGTCGCCGCAAAGCAGATTCAAGCCACCGATAGCACCGGCACGCGGCGCCAGATCGGCAATAAAAGCCTGCGGCTCAGCGCCGCTCTGCAGAAAGGCCAAGGGCACATGACCGCGCGAGGACTTGCCCTCCTGCGACTGCCGTCCGTCACGGTAATTGGTCACCGCGGCAAAGCGGCCGCTGCGGCTCAAAGCCAACCAGGTCCCGCCCTGCTGCAGATCGCGGCCACCGAAAATCGCCGACGGTTCATCCCACCAGTGGGCCTGATGCGCAGGCCGCGCAAAAAACTCATCGCGGTTTCCCACCAAAATCAGGCTGTAGCGCGGATGCGCGCGGTAGGCAAAGGTTATCAGGCACACACGGACTCCTCCTCCGACTCCGGAAACTGACCGGATCAGCATCATAGCGCAGTCGGCAAAGCAAGACAGCGGCCTGATCTGCGGCTATAAACTAGAGCAAAGCCTCGCGCTAACCGGGAGATTTCATGAAACACACGCTGTTAACGGCAACTCTGGCCTACGCCCTGACGGCACCGGCGCTGGCCGGTAGCGGGCAATCCGGCACAGCCTACATAGGCACAGATCAGGTCGATCTGAGCCTGAACCTCGGCCACACCGGCAGCACAATACAAACCGGCGACACGCTGGCGATCACGCTGCAACTTGCCAATCGCAGCACGGACACCATCGCAACCGGACTGTGGCTGAACCTGAGCCTGCCTGAGCATCTGCGCTACGACGGTAATGAGTGCATTGCCGGCGGTGGCACACTGAGCTGCCCGCTGGGCAATCTGGGCGCGCAGTCCGGCACCACCGTATCACTGCCGTTTACCGCTCTGAGCAGCGGCACGGCCGCCTTGCAAGGCCTGCTGCAGGCCGACCAGAGCGACGCTGACCAGAGCGATAACCGTGCTTCGCTGCAGGTGCCGGTCAGCACCCGCGACACCGATGCGGATCTGGTAGTCGATTTCACCGCCGGCACGGACAAAGACGCTCTGGCGGTCACCGTCACCAATGCCGGCACCGGCAGCAGCGACGCCCAGACCCTGAATATCGAAGCTGAAGCGACCACTAACAACGCCGGGCTGAGTCTCGACAGCGATGATCTTGCCTGCCTGCCGGGCCTGTCGCTGATGATCTGTGATGTGGAGCCGCTGGCGGCGGGCAGCGCGCAGACCTTTGTCTTCAGCATCAGCAGTCAAACCGACACCACGGTGGAAATTACCGCATCGGTGGATTGGGATCAGGACCAGAACCCCGGTAATAATACGCAAACCCTGACACTGGCACTGGTCGAGGAAGACAGCAGCAGTGACACGCCGGAGCCGACTGACACTACCACCACCGATACGGCAGAAGACGGCGGTGGCGGCGGTGGCGCCTGGTGGTTAAGCGGTCTCCTGCTCGGCGGCTATGCGCGCCGGCGACATGCCTGAATGACACGCAAAAAAACGCCGCTGACTGCGGCGTTTTTCTGTCCTGACGGTGCTAAGGCTTAGTCCTCAAGCGTGCGGAATTCCACCCGCCGGTTTTTCGCCCGGCCTTCCGATGTCGCATTGCTGACAATCGGACGGTTTTCCCCGTAGTTGCGGCTTTCCAGCCGGTTCGGCTCAACCCCTTTGCCGATCAGATAGCCGATCACCGAAAGCGCTCGCGCTTCTGACAAACGCATGTTCGCGCCCGCGTCGCCCTGACTGTCTGTGTGCGCCATTACCGCCACACGGATCTGCGGATAGGCCAGCAGCGTTGCCGCCGCCTCATCAAGAATCGACTCCGACTCCATAGTCAAGGAAGCCGAGCCCGACTCGAAGTTGACCCCTTCCATAACCCCGTCAAACATATCGCAGCCAACCGCGTTGATCGGCTTATAGGGCAAGGAACCCGGGCACTGATCCAGATCGTCGCTGACACCGTCGTTGTCTGAATCCAACACCGGTTTCACCAGCGGCACAGGTGCAGCCGGTTGCGGCGCGGCCTGCGGCACGGGTTTCGGTGCCGCAGTTGTCACAGGCAGACCAAAACGGTAGAGCGCACTGACACCGGCAAACGCCGCGTCGGTGTCGTAATGCGTGTACTCGGCGCGTAAAGCCAGCCCCTTGCTGAAGCCGTATTCAAGCCCGACACCCAACACCAGTGCGTAGTCATTCCTGCGTTCAAAATCGATATCGGCAGAGTTTTGCATACTGCTTGCTCCGGCACGCAGATAGGCGGACAACTGCGTCCGCGTATCACGGTCTTCCTGCCGGTTCAGGCCATATACAAGCGCACTCAGCGAATAGACCGTGTAATCGAGCTCGCCCTGCGGATTCAGGGTCGCCGTGCCCAACTGGTTGGCCTGCAACTCCGTCGAAAAGCGGTTACTCAGATCAATCCCCAGAGTCAGGTGCATGCCGGTATCGTTTTTGTCCTTCACCGAACCATTGATATCAGCCGCATCAGGCTCCAACTGACTCACGCCAACACCGGCACCGATATAAACACGCTTGGCAAATGCATCCTGCGGCACATCAGCGGCCAGCGCCTGCGGCGCCTGCCCCATCAAAGCCGAAGCCACGCTGGCCACCAGCACCAACGGCAGCAGGCGCCGTGCTGCGCGCGCCAATCGGCGGCGCAGCAACAGCAGAGAGGCTAACAAGGCCATGCCCGGCAAGGTCGGATCCACCGGTGCGCCCGGCTTGCCCATCACGCAACCACCATCGAGACCGGCGTAGACCGTACCGTCGCTGCTTTGCTGGTAGTCGGGCGTGCCGTCGTTATCCGTATCCGGCAAGGCAGCACCCAGCTCAGGCGTTTGGTCGGCATCATCATAGAGACCATCACCATTGGCATCAGGATCGGCACTATCGACAATACCATCGCCGTCAGTATCGGCCTCGTTGATATAGCTTGCGTCAAAGCGGTCATCAATTCCGTCGCCGTCACTATCGACGCCAGCAGTCTGATCAACATCAACCGTGTCCGGAATACCGTCAGCATCACTGTCCTGCATCGGATCAACAACCCCGTCACCATCCACATCACGGCTACCGCTTTCAGCCTGATCGCTCATACCATCGTTATCGGAATCCCGGTCAAGATAATCAGCATCACCATCGCTGTCAGTATCTCCCGGCACCACCGGCAGGCTGTTCAGGCCATCATCAAGGCCGTCCCCGTTAGTGTCGGCAAAGTCATCGATCAGGCCGTCATGTCCGGCATCCGCGCCCTGTGTTTCCAACAGATCGGACAAACCATCCTGATCACTGTCCAGATCGCGGTAATCGGGCACCTTGTCCTTGTCGGTATCCGGCACATCCAGGGCGGAAATGGTCAGCGCATCATCAGCACCGTCGGCATTGTTGTCGACAAAATCGTCGATACGCCCGTCTCCGTCACTGTCCGCATTTCCGGCCTCGAGCAGATCGGCAATACCGTCGTTGTCCGAATCCAGATCACGATAATCCGGTACACCGTCAGCATCGGCATCATGGATCCGGCCATCCGCAGCTGCGGGCACACCGTTGCTGTCGACCTGACCATCGATATGCCCGTCGCCGTCTGCATCACTCAGGCGGTTCTCGAGAACGTCGGTAATACCGTCATTATCACTGTCGAGATCCAGGTAATCTGCAACCCCGTCACCATCTGCGTCTGACAACGTACCGGCAGTCTCACCGCTGTCTACCGCGGTTTCAACCGTGTCGGCCAGGCCGTTGGCACCGACCGGATAGTCGGTATCAATGCGCCCGTCATTGTCAGCATCGACCGCAGAGATTGTGCCGTCGAACAGACCCGACTCGGCAAGATCACTGACACCATCATTATCCGAATCCAGATCTCGGAAGTCCGCTACCCCGTCTGCGTCGCTATCGGCGCTGCCTTCTTCGGCGTCGCTGATACCGTCGTTGTCGGCATCAAGATCCAGATAATCCGCAATGCCATCACCGTCGCTGTCATCAACACCTTCCAGCGCATCGGCAATCCCGTCATTGTCAGAGTCAGTATCTTTGGCGTCATCAATGCCGTCGCCATCGGAATCCGACCCGGCTTCAACACTATCGGGTATGCCGTCGTTATCGTCGTCCGTGTCGGCATAGTCCGGCGTACCGTCAGCATCGCTGTCAGTCAGATCATCGGCGCTGTCCGGGATGCCGTCACCGTCGGAATCCGTATCGCGGAAATCCTCAAGCCCGTCACCGTCGCTATCGCCTGTGCCTTCATCGCTGTCGTCGATACCGTCGTTATCCGAATCCGTGTCCAGATAATCCGCTATGTCGTCGCCATCGCTGTCAACCGTACCTTCATCAACGTCTGCAATGCCATCGCTGTCCGAGTCGGTATCCTTGGCGTCATCCACACCGTCGCCGTCGGAATCCACACCACCTTCAACGCTGTCGGCAATGCCGTCGTTATCGTCGTCCGTATCGGCATAATCAGGCGTGCCGTCAGCATCGGTATCACCGAGGTCATCGGCGCTGTCCGGGGTGCCGTCACCGTCGGAATCCGTGTCGCGGAAATCCTCAAGCCCGTCACCGTCGCTATCGCCTGCGCCTTCATCGCTGTCGTCGATACCGTCGTTATCCGAATCCGTGTCCAGATAATCCGCTATGTCGTCGCCATCGCTGTCAACCGTACCCTCATCAGCGTCAGCAATGCCATCGCTATCCGAGTCGGTATCCTTGGCGTCATCCACACCGTCGCCGTCGGAATCCACACCGCCTTCAACGCTGTCGGCAATGCCGTCGTTATCGTCGTCCGTATCGGCATAGTCCGGCGTGCCGTCAGCATCGGTATCACCGAGGTCATCGGCGCTGTCCGGGGTGCCGTCACCGTCGGAATCCGTGTCGCGGAAATCCTCAAGCCCGTCGCCGTCGCTATCGCCTGTGCTTTCCTCGCTGTCACCGATACCGTCGTTATCCGAATCCGTGTCCAGATAGTCGGCTACATCATCACCATCGCTGTCGCCTGCACCCTCATCGGCGTCGCTGATACCGTCGTTATCCGAATCCGTATCCAGATAATCCGCCACGTCGTCGCCATCACTGTCGCCCGCACCTTCACCGGCATCATCAATACCGTCGTTATCCGAATCCGTATCCAGATAATCCGCTACGTCGTCCTCATCACTGTCGGCTGAACCTTCGTCCGCGTCGCTGATGCCGTCGCCATCCGCATCGGGATCAATACGATCGGGCAAGCCATCGTTATCCGTGTCAGCGTCCGACAGAGCACTGCCGCTGAGTCCGTCACTGAAGCCGTCGCCGTCAGCATCGACAAAATCATCGACCTGCCCGTCTCCGTCCTGGTCAGTTCCACCGGCTTCAAGCGTGTCGCCAAGCCCGTCATTGTCGGAATCACTGTCGATGAAATCATCAAGCCCGTCACCATCACTGTCACGCGGCAGATCAGCGTTACCATCGGCATCATAGTCAACAACACCGCTGTCAGCCGGGTTCTCGACCACGTCCGGCATGCCGTTGCTGCCAACCTCACCATCAAGGCGTCCGTCCTGATCCGCATCAGCCGCAAGCGGCGCACCGGATTCAGCCAAATCGCTGATACCGTCGTTGTCAGAATCCAGATCCCGGAAGTCAGCAACCCCATCGCCATCAGAGTCGCCCGCGCCTTCCACGGCATCGCTGATACCATCGTTATCCGAGTCGGTATCCCTGGCGTCATCCACACCGTCGCCATCGGAATCCACACCGCCTTCGACGCTGTCGGCAATGCCGTCGTTGTCGTCGTCCATGTCGGCATAATCGGGCGTGCCGTCAGCATCGCTATCAGTCAGATCATCAGCGCTGTCCGGGATGCCGTCACCGTCGGAATCCGTATCCAGATAATCGGCTACACCATCACCATCGCTGTCGCCTGCACCTTCATCGGCATCATCAATACCGTCGTTATCGGAATCCGTATCCAGGTAATCCGCTACACCATCACCATCGCTGTCGGCTGAACCTTCATCGGCATCGTCAATACCGTCGTTATCGGAATCCGTATCCAGGTAATCCGCTACATCATCGCCATCGCTGTCGCCTGCACCTTCATCGGCATCATCAATACCGTCGTTATCCGAATCCGTGTCCAGGTAGTCGGCTACATCATCGCCATCGCTGTCGGCGGCACCTTCATCGGCATCATCAATACCGTCGTTATCCGAATCCGTATCCAG
>JAUOPI010000015.1 GCA_030546905.1 Granulosicoccaceae sp. 1_MG-2023
GCCCGCGTCTTATGCGGGCCGGCTTTTTTGTGGGCGCTATAGCGGCAGCGTGTCCTGTTCCGGCGGCGCATCCCATAGTGTCAGGGCTTGTAGTTCGGGATTGAGCGCGGCGACCTTGTCTGCAAAACGTTGTGCCAGCTGAGGTGCTTCGCGGATGTCCGGGGTGTGGAAAAACACGTAGGGCGTGCGCTGTTCGCTGATCCACTGGCAGATTTTGGCCGCCCACTGATCCAGCGCCTGCTCCGCCAGGTTGATCTGCATGGGGCTGATAAAACGCACCATCGGATAAGCGCCGGTGGCCACCACCTGTAACGGGAAACGCGGTTTTTTACGCAATGCGTCGCGTGTGGCCTCGTCTTCGGCGGGATGGGCGAACAGGGTGCGGGTGTCGAACATCACGCGGTTGATGCCTTGTGCGGCCAGCAGGCGGTGAAATGCGGCGCTGTTTTCGTCTTTGCGGAAGAAATCCCTATGCCGCACTTCAATACCGTAGTGAAAGTCCGCCGGTAACTGCGCGACAAAAGCGGCCAGGTCCGGCAGGTTGCGGGCGCTGAACTGTGGTCCCATCTGTAACCAGAGCAGGCCGGTTCTGTCCTGCAGCGGGACGAGGCGGTTCAGAAATTCGCGCAGCTCTGCGCCGCAATGACGCAGTTGTGCGTCATGCGAAATAGTCCGCGGGAACTTGAAACAAAAGCGGAAATGCGCCGGCACGCTGTCACGCCAGGCGGCCAGATTATCGGCCGATGGCAGGGCGTAAAAGCTGGAATTGCCCTCGATTGTGCTGAAGTGCTGTGCGTAGAGATTGAGCGGATTGGCCGGCCGGGTGGCGTACCACTGCGGGTGGCGCCACTCCGGCAGGCCGATGTAGTAGTGCATCGGGTTTATTATTTGGCTATGGCGTTGAGCATAGCCTCGCAGCTGGCCGGGGCCACGTAAAGGGCGTGGCTATTATCGGCGCGGGCATTGGCCACGGCATCGCGCAGGGCAAAATAAACCGAAAAGCCCAGCAGCAGCGGCGGCTCGCCGACCGCTTTGGACTTGAGTACCGTATCCGCCGGGTTTTCGCCTTTGAACAGGCTTGTATTAAAAACCGGCGGGCAATCGTTGCTGGCGGGGATTTTATAGGTGCTCGGCGCATGGGTGGTGAGCAGGCCTTTGTCATTCCAGCACAGTTCTTCGGTGGTCAGCCAGCCCATGCCCTGGATATAGCCGCCTTCAATCTGGCCTATGTCGATGGCCGGATTGATACTGTTGCCGGCGTCGTGCAAGAGATCCGCGCGCAGCAGTTTCCATTCACCGGTCAGAGTATCCAGTACCACTTCGGAAACCGCGGCACCATAAGCAAAATAGTAGAAGGGATTGCCGGTCAGGGTGTCTTTGTCCCAGCTCAGCCCCGGGGTTTTGTAAAAGCCGTCAGACCAGAGTTGCACCCGGTGGGTATAGGCGGTGGCGACCAGTTCGCTGAAGGGGATTTGTGTCGACCCGGCAGTGACCTTATCGTCCGCAAAGACCACATCGGCGGCCTTACAGTCATACAGTTCGGCGGCCAGTTCTGCAAGTCTGACACGGATCTGCCGTGCGGCGTCTTCGGCGGCCTTGCCGTTCAGGTCCGAGCCGGTGGAGGCGGCCGTGGCCGAGGTGTTGGCGACCTTGCTGGTGTCGGCGGCACTGGCCCGCACCCGGCTGAGACTGATACCGAGCTCGTGGGCGACCACCTGCGCGACCTTGGTATTCAAACCCTGGCCCATCTCGGCGCCGCCGTGATTGACCAGCACCGAGCCGTCGGTATAGACGTGTACCAATGCGCCGGCCTGATTGAAGTGTTTGACATTAAAGGAAATGCCGAACTTGACCGGGGTCACCGCGAGGCCTTTTTTCAGAACGCTATTGCCGGCATTAAAGTCTGCGATTGCTTTACGGCGGGCGCTGTAATCACTGCTGTCGAGCAGTTCGGGCAGCAGTTCATGAAGCAGATTGTCTTTGACCACCTGCCCGTAAGGCGTGACGTTGCGGTCCTGCTTGCCGTAGTAATTGACCGCGCGCACGTCGACCGGATCCTTGCCCAGTGTGCGCGCGATGTCTTCGATGATCAGCTCAATGGCCAGCGCACCCTGCGGGCCGCCGAAGCCGCGGAAGGCGGTGTTGCTTTGCGTATTGGTGCGCGCGCAATAGGCATTGATGGCGACGTTTTCGAGGTAATACGCATTGTCAAAATGGCAGATGGCGCGGGTTGCCACCGGGCCGCTCAGATCAGCGGAAAAACCGGCGTTGGCGATCATATCGATCTTTGCCGCCAGAATCCGTCCCTCGTCGTCGAAGCCCACTTCGTAGTCATAAGCAAAGCCGTGACGTTTGCCGGTGATCAGCATATCGTCGTCGCGGTCCGGGCGGAGCTTGACCGGGCGGCCTGTTTTGGCGGCCGCAACAGCGGCGATACCGCAGAAGATGGCCGACTGGGATTCCTTGCCGCCGAAGCCGCCGCCCATGCGGCGCATTTCCACCGTGACCTGGTGCTGGCTCAGGTTCAGCGCATGACACACCACGTGTTGCATTTCGGTGGGATGCTGGGTGGAGCTGTAAACATGAAAGCCGTCGTCTTCTTTGGGGATGATGTAACAGATCTGGCCTTCCAGGTAGAACTGTTCCTGACCGCCGACATCGAATTGCCCGCTCAGGCTGTGCGGCGCGGCGCTTAAGGCCTTGTCCGGCTCGCCGCGGGTCAGTGACATGGGATCAATCACATAGGCACCGGCGGCATGGGCTTGTCTCGGCGTCAGCAGTGCCGGCAGCGGTTTGTAGCTGATTTTGCCGAGCCGCGCGGCGGCGCGGGCCTGTTCACGGCTTTCGGCGATGACGGCAAATACCGGCTGGCCGACATAGTGTACTTCGCCGTCGGCGAGTATCGGGTCGTCGTGCAGAATCGGGCCGCAGTCATTCACGCCGGGAATATCCTCAGCGGTGATGACCAGAACCACCCCGGGTGCGGCGCGTACGGCATCCAGATCCAGGGTTTGTATTAAGGCATGGGCTTCGGTGCTCATGCCGATCGCGCAATGCAGTGTGCCGCGTGACTCGGGAATATCGTCGATATAGGTCGCTTCACCGGCCACATGCAGGTGAGCTGATTCGTGCGGAAGGGGTTGACGCGCAGCGCTCATAGTGTGTTCTCCGGCAAGGTGAAGGCCCGCAGGCTTTGTTCTCCGGCTGGATTGATGTCGCTGCCGCTCAGCAAATAAAAGCGTTGCAGCAGGTTGCGCGCGAGGGTTTGCCGGTAGGCGGCGCTGGCGCGCATATCACTGAGCGGGCTGAAATCCGAGTCGAGGGCGGTCATGGCGGCAGCCAGGGTGGTCTTGTTCCAGGGCTTGCCGTTCAGTGCTGCCTCGCAGCCGCCGGCGCGGGCGCAGGTGGCGGCCATGCCACCGAAGGCTACGCGGGCCTTGTTGATTTTGCCGTCTTCCAGTTGCAGGGCAAATGCCCCGCAGACGGCCGAGATGTCGGAGTCGTAGCGTTTGCTGACTTTCCAGCAGTGGAACTGCAAGCCGGGTACCGGGCGTGGAATAATCACACTGCGCAGAATTTCGTCGTCTTTGCGGCTTTGTTGCATATAGCCGGTATAGAGGTCTTCCAGCGCAATCGTGCGATCGCCGTCGGCGTTGCTCAGTACGACCTGCGCGCCGAGCGCTATCAGCCAGGGGGCGGAATCACCGATCGGTGAGCCGTTGGCCAGATTGCCGCCGAGGGTGCCGGCGTTGCGGATCGGCGGCGAGGCAAAGCGGTCGCGCAGTTCGGCCAGCTGCGGGTAATCCTTGCACACGGCCTTATAGGCATCGGTAAGCGAGACCGCCGCGCCGATGCGCAGAACGTCGTCGTCGACGGTGAGTTCATGCAACTCCGGCACGTTCAGGGTGTAGATCAGCGGGCCGGTGTCACGGAACTGTTTGGTGGTGCGCAGGCCGATGTCGGTGCCGCCGGCCAGCAGGGTGCTGTCGGGCATTTGCCGGCGCAGTTGCAGCAGCTCGTCGAGTGAGTCGGGTGCGTAGAAACGGCCGGCTCCGGCTTCGTAGTGCAATGAGCCACCGGGCAGGCTGTCGAGCCGCTTGCGTGCCGGGGCGAAATCAAACCGCACCGGCGGCAGTTTGAACATCTGCTCGCCGGCATCGAGAATCGGCCGGTAGCCCGTGCAGCGGCACAGATTGCCGGCCAGCGCATTGGCCAGCTCCGCGCGGTCAGTGCCGCCCTGATCAATACGGGTTTCGTAGTGATGCCAGAGCGACATCACAAAACCGGGTGTGCAAAAACCGCACTGGGAGGCATGGCAGTCGACCATGGCCTGTTGGACCGGATGTGCACCGCCGTTGCGTCTGAGATATTCGACGGTGTAGACGGCCTTGCCGTGCAGGGTCGGCAGATAGGCGATACAGGCATTGAGGGTTTTCAGCGCCAGTCTGTCGCCGTCTTTCTCGCCGACCACCACGGTGCAGGCACCGCAGTCGCCCTCGGCACAACCTTCCTTGGTGCCGGTCAGGTCCAGATGCTCGCGCAGATAGCGCAGGAGCGTCAGGGTCGGTGCAAGCTGCGAGACCTGCTGAGGTTCATCGTTGAGCAAAAAACTGATGTCAGTTGTTGTCGGCATCACGCGCTACCCCGGTGGTTAGTCTTTGCCTGAATCGGTTTCGTCCCAGACCGGCTCGATATCCGGTTCCTGTTCGAGCTCGAAACGCTCGGCAAGCAAAAGCAATGCTGCCATGATCACATAACCCCAGAGTATCGGCGAGGTCAACTGCGGCCAGTGCAGGCTGGCATCGTGAATTACGCCGAAGGCGGTCAGCAGCGCGGCGGTGAGGGAGATAATCGCGGCCTGACGGATTTTCTGATCGATAAGAAACGCGGCAAACGCGCCCCACAACATGCCGCTGACGATCGCGCCGTTGGCCAGCGTGGTCTGACCGATCACGTGTGCGCCCTGGGTTTGCATGGCCAGAACAAAGTCGTTGTCCAGAAGACCCGGCACGCCTTCGATGCCCATATCACCAAGCGCGCCCATCACGGCCCCCCACTTGACGGCGATAATCGATGACACATGCGGCAGGAAGGCGATGGCCACGGCGATATGGTGGGCCGGGGAGACCGAGCGGAACGACACCGAGATAATCGAAATACCGACGAAAACCAGAATCGGGGCGACGGCCGCTTCGGGGATGAGGTTGCCGAGGAAGGCGACCAGCCCGAACAGCGCACCGATAAAAAACACCAGCCCGACGGCGAGGATATAGCCGGTGCCGGCTTTCATGCGTTTGTAGGCCGGGTGACCGATATAAACCGTGGTCGGAAAGGGCGAGCCGAACAGACCGCCGATGGCGGTGCCGACGCCGTCGGTGACCTGACAGAGGCCTACCGGATAGGCGTCACCGCTGGCCTCGGCCGATTCGACGTTATTCATGGTTTCGATAAAGTTGTAAATCTGTACCGGAATCAACACCGCCAGCAGCGCCGGGTTGTCGATGATGTAGCCGAAGCCGGCCAGCATATCGCCGAAATAGGGCACAGGTGGGTAGAAACCGGTACCTTCCAGACTGAAGCTCGATTCGCCGAGAAACAGGGCGATGATGGTCCCGGCCACCAGTGCCATCAGGCCGGCCGGCAGGTTAAAGGGCAGTTTGAAGCGTCCGACCATCCCCCACAGGACTATGGCCATGGCGGTAAAGCCGATAATCGGATGTTCGTAAATGCGCGCCATGGCAACCGTGGCAATAAACACCAGTGCGATACCGGACAGCGTGCCGAGCATGCCCGCGCGGGGCATCACGCGTTTGAGCCAGGGGCCGATCACCGCGCCGAGGAGTTCGATAAAACCCCCGATTACACCGGCGGCGATGCCGACCTGCCAGGCCAGTAATGCGTCTTCCGTGGCCCAGTAAATCGGTCCGATCACGCCGAACAGATAGACAAACATCACCGGCGTGCTGATGCCATAGGGCAGGGCTGTGACATCGCTGCGGCCGGTTTGTGCGGCGAGCCGTCTGGCCAGCACTGTATACACCACCACGCCGAACAGAATGGCAATAGCGGCGCCGGGCAGTATCCGGCCGAAGACGATCTCGTCGGGCATCTGAAAGACAAAACGACAGACTGCAGAAATAATCAGCAGGTTGGCGAGGTTGTCTGAAAACAAGGCCCAGAAGGCATTGAGGTCGTCGCGTTTGAACAGGGGATAGGCGGTGTTCGTCATAGATGTGAGCTCCGGAACCGGTTGCCACCGCGCGTGGTGGCGGATGCATTGAAAGTAGTGCAACAGGGTCAGGCTACGACCAATTGTGTACAATGTCCAAGCAATTTTGCACTAATGTCCGTCATGCCCCGACCAAGGGGATACAAACTTCCGGCGGGCCGCAACGGCGTTTATGCATTTTATCCTACCGTATAGGTGGCGGCGATACGTAAAATTTCCGATGAAATATCCAACTTAGTGTATACAATGAAGGCATGAAGCGGATATCTCCCGGGCAGAGCCCGATAGCGGCCGGTTTGGACAGCCCGGTCCGTGTGGCCTGGCTGGATATGCTGCGCGAGGGGCTGACGGTCTTTGAGCAGGTGGTGATGGTTACCCAGATCCGGTTGCAGGGTTCGGCACCGCAGGCCTGCGGCGCGCGTATCGTGGTGACACCGGCCTCGCACAGCGGCACCATCGGCGGCGGACAGCTCGAGCACCGTGCCTGCCAACAGGCGCGAGAGTGGCTCAGTGATCCGGCCGGGCCGCAGCGCCACTGTGATTCGGTGGGGCTGGGCAGCCGTCTGGGGCAATGCTGTGGCGGGCGGGTCAGCCTGCTTTATGAGCGTTTCAGCCGTGCTGATCTGGCCTGGCTTGATGACGTGCAGGCGGGGCTGGCCGACGGACTGATCTACGCACGTCTGGCGTTATCCGAACCGGGCAGCCGGCGCGAAGCGGTCAGTGAAGCCGTCGTGCCGGCGATGCCGGAGGATGCGCAGCTGGTCGTCGCGCAGGATGTGCTTTATGAGCGTTTGGTGGATTTGCGCACGCCATTGCTGTTGTTCGGCGCGGGCCACGTGGGACAGGCGCTGGCGCCCCGTCTGAGCGGCCTGCCGTTTAAGCTGCGCTGGCTGGACAGCCGTGAGCAGCTCAGTCCGGTGCCGCCGGCCGGGCCCGGGATCGCGCCGGTAGAGCTGGGGGCGGACCCCTTATACGAGGTTAACCGTGCGTCGCCGGGCAGTTTTTATCTGATCCTCACGCACAGCCATGCTGAAGATTTCGACATTTTGCAGGCCGTGCTGTCGCGTGCGGATGCCGGCTGGGTCGGACTGATCGGCTCGGCGACCAAATGGCGTGGTTTCAGTCACCGTCTGCAGGTGCGCGGTTTCAGTGCCGCGGACATCGCCGCCGTGCAATGTCCTATCGGTCTGCCGGGTATTCCCGGCAAGCAACCGCAGATTATCGCCGCCTCGGTGGTGGCCCAGTTACTGATCTGCCGCGCCGCTGCGGCGGATTGTTCACCGGTGAAATCCGGTCATGACCTTAGCGCCCGTGGGGCAAGTCACCAACAGGAGAGCCATATCGATGTGTAAGCATTCTGAGCCAAGCGGTGAAGACAAGTCTATGATGCAGCAGGCGATTGATCTGTCGATGGAAAAAATGCTCGCCGGTTGCGGCGGCCCGTTCGGCGCGGTCATAGTCAAGGACGGCGAGATTATCGCGCGCGGCTTTAATAAAGTGACCAGCGATCACGACCCGACCGCGCACGCCGAGGTGGTGGCGATCCGTGAGGCCTGCAATGCCCTTGGCACCTACGAGTTGCGCGGTTGCGAAATCTACACCAGCTGCGAGCCGTGCCCCATGTGCCTGTCGGCGATTTACTGGGCGCGTATCGACCGGATCTGGTACGGCAACTCCCGTCAGCAGGCGGCCGAGATCGGTTTTGATGACGAGTTTCTGTACCGCGAAGTCGGCACGCCGATCGAAGAACGCAAAATCCCCACCCGGCAACTCCTGCCTGAGGAGGCGTTTAAGGCCTTCAAAGCCTGGGATGAGAAAGAAGACAAGATTCTGTATTGAGTCTTTGCCGGCCCCGCGTCCTGTGTTTGCCGCCTTGAGGCAAGGGCGGCGGGGCCGGTTCAGGTGGCTGTGGATTGCAGCCCGGTCCGGCGCCGAAGCTCAGCACTGACCACGAGCCGGCGCAATCTCCCGTCACGCTTTGGGGCCGCAGGGCCGGCTGCGCCTGAGTTGTAAAACCCGCCAATCGACGCCCGCTACCCGTCAAATCATCAACCGCTTGTCCCGCCCGCGACTGTACAGGCTTTTCAATGATCGCCGCGCCCAAGGCCGGTCGCAGGCCTGTTGCGGCCCATCTCCGCGCGTCCTGATGTATGATTTGCTTAACTTTAGTATTGTGAATTTTAATGCTTTGTCGCGAAGGCAGGGCTGATGGATATTAAAAAAACTAATGTCATCAATTGCAGAAAACTGCTGCTTAGATGAGCCGCGCTTGTATACTCGACGGCAAGGACGCCCATATCCTGCCGATACAGTGTGTCCTGACAGGCACCAACAGGCCGCCCCGCGGCCGGTGCACTATTAATAAAAACCAAGCATAGCGTACATCTTCTCCGTGGTTCCTTGAGTAAACCGTGTTGGGTTCGGCAACGGAAAGGTGTGAGACATTAAGAGATTTAAACCTTACTAACGACAGGAATCGCCCGATGCTTCAGAACATCCGTAAATTGCTGGTTGCCAACCGCGGTGAGATAGCTATCCGTGTTTTGCGTGCCGCCAATGAGCTGAGATTGCCGACGGTCAGCATTTACACCCATGAAGACCGCTTTTCTCCCCATCGCTATAAAGCCGATGAGTCTTATCAGATCGGTGAGGATGATGATCCGCTCAAGCCGTATCTGGACATTGAAGCGATTATCGATATTGCCAAAAAGCACGGCGCCAATGCGATTCACCCGGGCTACGGCTTCCTGTCAGAGAACGTGGATTTTGCCCGCCGTTGCCGCGAAGAAGGCATTTATTTTGTCGGCCCGCCGCCGGAAGTGATGGACCGCCTCGGCAACAAGGTTTCGGCGAAGATCGCCGCTGTTGAGGCCGGTTTGCCGATTATCGAATCCAGCAAGCTGGCGCTTGATACGGCCGAAATCGCCCTGGACGAAGCCAAGCGGATCGGTTTTCCGGTCATGCTCAAAGCCGTTGCCGGCGGTGGCGGCCGCGGTATGCGGGTTATCCGCAGCGAAGAAGAGCTGATCAAGGCCTACACGGAAGCGCGCAGCGAGGCGGAAAAAGCCTTCGGTGACGCGACTGTCTTTATCGAAAAATACGTCGATTCGCCCAAGCACATCGAAGTGCAGCTGCTCGGCGATCAGCACGGTAATCTGGTGCATCTGTACGAGCGTGACTGCTCGGTCCAGCGCCGCTTCCAGAAAGTGGTCGAGGTCGCGCCCAGTGTGACCTTGTCCGATGAGGCCCGTCAGCGTCTGCTCGACTACGCGCTGCAGATCGGCCGCCATGTGGGCTATTACAACGCCGGTACGGTTGAATTCCTGGTCGACAAAGACGAGAACATCTTCTTTATCGAGGTTAATCCGCGCGTACAGGTTGAACATACCATCACCGAAGAAGTGACCGGTGTGGACATTGTGCGCAGCCAGATTCATATCGCCGACGGTGCCACGCTTGCGGATCCGGAAATCGGCATCAGCTCGCAGGAGGATGTCACCTGCAGCGGTTATGCGGTGCAGTGCCGTATTACAACCGAGGACCCGGGCAAGGATTTCCAACCGGACTTCGGCACCATTATCGCCTACCGTTCGCCGGGCGGTTTCGGTATCCGTCTGGATGTGGGCGCGGCGTATTCCGGTGCCAAGGTATCGCCGTTTTTCGATTCCCTGCTGGTTAAGGTCACCGCCTGGGGGCAAACCCTGGAAGGGGCGATCCTGCGCAGCAACCGTGCGCTGCGTGAGTTCCGCGTGCGTGGTGTGGCGACCAATATAGGCTTTCTGGAAAACGTCCTCGAACACCCGACTTTTGTCAGTGGTAATGCCACGGTCAACTTCATCGACTCGCACCCCGAGCTGTTTATCATCACGCAGGGCTTTGACCGCGCGACCAAAACCCTTAAATACCTGGCCAATATCTCGGTTAACGGGCACGAAGATGTGAAGTTTGTGCGCACCAACCGCGTCTTGCGCAAACCGCATATTCCGCCGGTTGATCCGCATATTCCCTATCCGAAAGGCACCAAGAACCGCCTTGATGAACTGGGCCCGGAAAAGTTCTCGCAGTGGGTTAAGGATCAGAAAAGCATTCTCTACACCGACACCACGCTGCGCGACGCGCACCAGTCTTTGCTGGCCACACGGGTGCGGACCTTCGATATGCTGGCGGTGGCCGAAGGCTTTGCCAAACAGAATCCGCAGATGTTTTCCATGGAAATGTGGGGCGGGGCGACGTTCGACGTGGCGCTGCGCTTTTTACATGAGTGTCCCTGGGTGCGTCTGCAGGAGCTGCGTAAAGCGGCGCCGAATATTCTGTTCCAGATGCTTTTCCGCGGCTCCAATGCGGTCGGCTACAAAGCCTATCCCAACAACCTGATCGAGAAGTTTATCGTCAAGTCCTGGGAGAACGGCATCGATGTGTTCCGTATCTTCGATTCGTTAAACAATATCGAAGGGATGAAAAAATCCATCCAGTTCGTGCGTAACGAAACCGGTGGTATCGCCGAGGGCACAATCTGCTACACCGGTGATGTGAGCAATAAGTCTCACGGCTATAAATACAACATCGGCTACTACACGGATCTGGCCAAACGCCTCGAAGACGAAGGCGTGCATATGCTGTGTATCAAAGACATGGCCGGTCTGCTCAAGCCCTATGCCGCTGAAGAGCTGATCCCGGCGCTGAAAGAAGCCGTGGACGTGCCCTTGCATCTGCATACCCACGATACCTCGTCGATTCAGGCCGCCACGCTGATGAAAGCCATCGAAGCGGGTGTTGATGTGATCGACGGCGCCTTGTCGTCCATGTCCGGCCTGACCTCACAGCCGAACCTCAACTCCGTGGTGGCTATGATGCAGGGCCATGAGCGCGAACTGCCCATGAACCTCAAAAGCCTCAATGAATACGCCAACTACTGGGAAGACGTGCGCGAGTACTACTATCCCTTCGAGTCCGGCCTCAAAGCCGGTACCGCGGAAGTCTACGAACACGAGATCCCGGGTGGTCAGTACTCCAACCTGCGCCCGCAGGCCATCGCGCTGGGCCTTGAGCACAAGTTCGACACGATCAAAAAGAACTACGCGGTGGTTAACCGCATGTTCGGCGATATCGTCAAGGTCACGCCGTCCTCGAAAGTGGTCGGTGATATGGCCTTGTATATGACTGCCAACGGCCTGACCGAACAGGATATTATGACCCAGGGCGACCGTTTGTCCTTCCCGGATTCGGTGATTGATCTGTTCGCCGGTCACCTCGGTCTGCCCGAAGAGGGCCTGCCGGAGCAGCTCAGCAAACTGGTACTCAAAGAACACAAAAAGGTCGAGGGCAGCCCCAACGATGCGTTGCCGCCGGTGGATTTCGACAAAGATTTCGAGAAATTCAAAGAAGAGTTCGACAGCAAACTGAGCGAGCTGGATTTCCTCTCTTACATGATGTATCCGGAGGTTTTCCGCAATTACTATAAGCACTTTCAGGAGTTCGGCAGCGTGCGTTTTCTGCCGACCCCGGCCTTTTTCTACGGCCTGAAACAGGACGAGGAGATTCTCGTCAAGCTGGCCAAGGGCAAGAGCATTGTGGTGCGTTTGCTGTATCGCTCTGAGGCCGACGAGCATGGCATGTGCCGTGTGACCTTCGAGCTCAACGGTCAGGTACGCAGCGTGCAGGTGCGCGACAACAACACCGCACCGACCGTGGCGCGCAATGTGAAGGCGACTGCCGACAACGAAGTCGGTTCGCCTCTGCAGGGCAAGCTGGCCAGTATTCTGGTTGAGGAAGGTCAGCAGGTCGATAAGGAAACGCCGCTGTTTGTGATCGAAGCGATGAAGATGGAAACCACCGTCTCGGCCCCGCAGGCCGGCACGATTGCCAAAATCCATCTGCCGCCGCAGTCACTGGTGGCGCAGGACGATCTGGTCATCGAGTTCGCCGAATAAGCAGGCGACTCGCAGCAACTACTCGGCGGTCAGTCCCGGCCGCCGGGCGCTTGATGGGCTTCTGTCAGGCAGTCGATAAAAGTCTGCAGAATGCGCGTCGGCTTGGGCGATTGGCGGTAAATGCCGGCAAATTCGCATGAATACGCATGTTCGGCCGGATCCAGAGCGCGCATCAGTTGTTGCTCTTCAAAACGCCTGGCGTAGTGGTCCGGCAAAAAGCCCAGGTACTTCCCCGACAATATCAGCGTGGCGACCGCTTCCTGATCGTAGCAGGACGCATCGCGCGTATATCCCTTCAGATTAGTGATTTCCATATTCGGCGAGTGATAGCCGAGACCGGCAAACTTCGCGTGCCGGATTAGCTTATCGGTGGCGGCGCCGGGCGGCGTGTCGAAGGCCGGATGCGAGCGCCCCGCATACAGATTCATGGTTTCGCTGAACAAGGGCAGATACACCAGACTCGTCGAACTGCGGTGGGTCGGGATGATCCCCATGCCATAGCGCCCGTCCATCACACCTTTTTCGATTTCATTGATCGTCGATACCGACACATCCAGCGTGACCGCCGGTGCCAGCTCGTCGAAGCGGCCGATCGCGGCACTGATCCGGCTTTGCGGATTGGAGACCATCTTGTCGAACAGGGCGATGGCCAGATTGCCGGTCAGGTCCCGGTGCACATCGTTGACTTCCGTGCGGAAGGTGTCGATTGCGGCCAGTAAGCGCAGTGTTGACTGGTAGACATGACGGCCGTCGTCGGTCAGCGAAAAGCCGCCGCGTCCGCGCCGGCACAGCACGATATTCAGACGGATCTCAAGATCTTTCAGATGCCGGCTGATGGCCGAACGGCCGATGTTCAGCTCCAGTTCGGCGGCCGACACGCCGCCGGCTTCCACCACGGCGCGGAAGACCCGCAGCAGGCGGATATCCACATCGCTCATTTGCATTAGCAGCGCTCTTGAACCCATCAATCTCTCCGCCCGGATAAAGTTTCCATATTCTGCAACTAAGCTTGATTAGTTAGCAATTTATTACGCTATCTATGGGCGATAGAGTGAGCTTTCATTTTCGATCTCAGGTCTACGCTTATGACAACTGCCAATCACGGTCTCAGCCGCCGGCAACTCGATTGCCACTGGATGCCTTTTACCGCCAACCGCCAGTTTAAAGCCGATCCGCGCATTATCACCGGCGCCAGCGGTGCCTACTTTACCGACGCCGACGGGCGGCAGATTTTCGATGGTCTGTCGGGCCTGTGGTGCAGCGGTCTGGGCCACGCGGTGCCGGAAATCAGCGAGGCGGTGGCCAAACAGGTGCGCGAACTCGATTACGCGCCGGGCTTCCAGTTCGGGCACCCCAAATCCTTTCAGCTGGCGGAAAAAGTCACGGAGTTTATGCCCGAAGGGCTGAACCGCGTTTTCTTTGTCGGCTCCGGCTCGGAAGCGGCCGACACCTCACTGAAAATCGCCCGCGCCTATTGGCGCAAGCTGGGCAAGCCGGCCAAGACCAAGCTGATCGGCCGCGCCAAGGGCTATCACGGTGTGAATTTCGGCGGTATCTCGGTCGGTGGCATCGGTCCCAACCGCGCGCTCTACGGCGAGGCGGTGGCGGCCGATCATCTGCATCACACCTGGCAGGCGGACAGCCGTTTTGTACGCGGTCAGGCGCAGACCGGCCGCGAGCTGGCCGATGAGCTGCTGGACCTGATCGCACTGCATGATGCGTCCAATATCGCGGCGGTGATTGTCGAGCCGGTGGCCGGTTCCGCCGGGGTTTTCCCGCCGCCGGTCGGCTATCTGCAACGCCTGCGCGAAATCTGCGACGAGCACGAAATTCTGCTGATCTTTGACGAAGTGATCTGCGGTTTCGGCCGTCTGGGCGCGAAAACCGGCAGCGAGGCCTTCGGTGTCACGCCGGATCTGATCAATATCGCCAAGCAGCTGACCAACGGTACGGTGCCCATGGGTGCGGTGGTGGCCAAACAGGCTATTTACGACACCTTTATGGAGCAGGGCGGCCCGGACTATATGGTCGAACTGCCGCACGGCTACACCTATTCGGCGCATCCGGTGGCCTGTGCGGCCGGTCTGGCGGCCTTGAATGTCTTGCAACAAACCGCCGCTATTGAGCGGGTCGCGGAGCTGGCGCCGTATTTTGAAGACGCCGTGCATTCACTCAAAGGCGCTAAATACGTCAGCGATATCCGCAATTACGGCTTTGCTGCCGGCTTTACGGTCGAGGCCGCGCCCGGCGAACCGGCCCTGCGCCCCTATCAGGTGGCCATGTCCATGTGGCAGAAGCAGTTCTACGTCCGCTATGGCGGTGACACCATCCAACTGGGTTTGCCGTTTATCACCGAAAAAGCCCAGATCGACAGCCTGATCAGTGCCCTGGGCGACAGCTTTAACGAGCTGGCCTGACACCCTCTGACTTACAGTTTTTACGGAGAACCACATGTTAAACATCGGACACTACATCAACGGCCGCCCGCTGGCGGGGGCGAGCGGGCGCAGCCAGGCGGTGTACAACCCGGCCACAGGCGAGCAACGGGCTGAGGTGGCGCTGGCGTCAGAGGCTGAGGTCGATGCCGCCGTGCAGGCCGCTGCCGAGGCGTTCCCGGCCTGGGCCTATATGCCGCCGATCCGCCGTGCGCGCCTGATGAACCGCTTTCTGGCCCTGGTCAACGAACATCAGGACGCACTGGCTGAAGCGATTACCCTGGAGCACGGCAAGGTCTTTACCGATGCGCAGGGCGAAGTGCAGCGTGGCATCGAAATCATCGAATTCGCCTGCGGCATGCCGCAGTTGCTGAAAGGGGACTACACGGATCAGGTCTCGCGGGGCATTGATAACTGGACCGTGCGCGAGCCGCTGGGCGTGTGCGCGGGTATTACGCCGTTTAATTTTCCGGTGATGGTGCCCATGTGGATGTTCCCGATGGCCATAGCGGCGGGCAATACCTTTGTCCTCAAGCCGAGTCCGACCGATCCCTCGGCCTCGCTGATGCTGGCCGATCTGATGAAGCAGGCGGGCTTTCCGGACGGCGTGTTTAACGTGGTTCAGGGCGACAAGGTTGCGGTTGATGCGCTGCTGGTGCATCCGGATGTCAGCGCCGTGTCTTTTGTCGGTTCCACACCGGTGGCCAATTACATCTACCAGACCGGCGCGCAATACGGCAAGCGTGTGCAGGCCCTCGGCGGCGCCAAAAACCATATGCTGGTGATGCCGGATGCGGATCTGGATAAGGTTGTCGATGCGCTGATCGGGGCGGCTTACGGTTCCGCCGGCGAGCGCTGTATGGCGGTCTCGGTGGCGACTCTGGTCGGCGATGTGGGTGACCGTCTGATGCCCAAGCTGATCGAGCGCACCAAAAGCCTCAATATCACGCAGGGCATGGACCTGGCCGCGGAAATGGGGCCGGTGGTCTCGCGCGCGGCGCTGGAGCGTATCAGCGCCTGTATCGACAAAGGCCGCGCCGAAGGCGCCGAGCTGCTGGTCGACGGTCGCGGCTATACGGTCGAAGGCCATGAGAACGGCTTCTGGCTCGGCGGCACCCTGTTCGATCACGTCAAGCCCGGATCGAGTCTGCACAACGAGGAGATTTTCGGTCCGGTTCTGTCCTGTATCCGGGTCGATAGCTTTGCCGAAGGTGTGGACCTGATCAACGCCCATCAATACGGCAACGGCGTGAGTTTGTTCACCCGTGACGGCAATGCCGCACGCGAATTCAGCCGGCGTATTCAGGTCGGTATGGTCGGTATCAATGTGCCGATTCCGGTGCCGCTGGCCTGGCACGGATTCGGTGGCTGGAAGCGCAGTCTGTTCGGTGATCTGCATGTCTACGGCGAAGAAGGCGTGCGTTTCTACACGCGCCAGAAGAGCATTATGCAACGCTGGCACGAGAGCATCGGCCAGGGCGCTGAATTCCAAATGCCGACCTCCGGCTAGGGTTCTGTCGCCGGAGCCGCTGTCGGCATTGTCCGGCAGCGGCCGGCGGCCGTGTCTGATGGCGCTGTCGTGCTGTGCGCTCAGACTGTGGGACATAGCACGCCGTTCAGTCGAGACGGTCAGGAGGTTGCCGCTATGGGAATACTAACAGGACTGCCCGGTCACCGCGCCGTGGCCGGTGTCGCGGGGATATTCCGCCACGAAGGCGATGCGCGCGGCGCCGTCAGCTGCCTGCGCTCGCGCATTCTGATGACGTCGTTTCAGGTCCGGCTGTTGTCACCGGACGAACACTCAAGGCCGGACAGCCCGGCATTCTCACGTCAGCTTGTCACCGACACCGCCAGTCAGCTGCGTGCCCATCTGGCCGCAGGGCTGCTCGGCGCGCTGGTCGCGGGCTTGTTTTATCTCGGCCTGTTGATCAGCCGCAGCGAGGTGGTACTTGCCGCGCCCGGCGGCAGTTTGGTGGTGATGCTGCTGGTCGGTGTGCTCGGCGGACTGATCAGCTGCGGGTTGTTTGCGCTGCGCCCGGATCACACGTTGCTGACCGAAAGCGTGCGCCAGGCCATGCACAGCGGCCGTTGGGCGGTGGTGGTGCATCCGGCTTCGCTGAGTCAGCTGGACCTGACGCTCGATACGCTGCAAAAACATGACGGCGATGTGTTCCGCTCGCGCTGAGGCTGCGCGCCGCTGGCCGCAGTGGCGCCTGAACGCCAATATTGCTTAATATAGCGTTTTCAGCCAAGGCCGGGCCGCTCCGGACTTTCGACGAGTAACTCATGACCCAACGCGCCAGTGATTTCGGTTTTTTCCGGGTAGCTGTATCAAGCCCGTCCCTCAAGGTGGCAGATATTGCCTTTAATGCCGCGGCCATCCGTGAGGTGGTCAGCGCGCACAGTGATTGCCGTTTCTTTGTGTTTCCCGAGCTGGCCCTGAGCGGCTACAGCTGTGGCGATCTGTTCTATCAGCGCAGCCTGCTGGATGCGACCCGCCGCGCGCTGGATGAGTTGATCGCTTTCACCGGTGAAGCCGCGGTCAGTCTGGTGGTCGGCGCGCCGATCGAGCATCTGGGCCGTCTGTTCAACTGCGCCGTGGTGATCAGCAATGGTCGCTTGCTGGGCATAGTACCGAAAACCTATCTGCCCAACAGTGCCGAATTCTATGAGGAACGCTGGTTTTCGCACGCCGCGGATAATCACGCAGAAAGCATCGACTGGCACGGCGAGGCAGTGCCCTTCGGCAGCGACCTGTTATTCCGCGCTGCCAATATCCCGCACCTGAACTTCGGCGTGGAAATCTGCGAAGACCTCTGGGTCACGGAACCGCCCAGCGGCAAGCTGGCGCTGGCCGGCGCGACGTTGCTGATCAATCCCTCGGCCAGCCCCGAGACGCTGGGTAAGCAGGCCTACCGCCGGGAGCTGGTAAAAGGGCAATCGGCGCGTTGTCTGGCCGCCTATGCCTATGCAGCGGCCGGGGCCGGGGAGTCGACCACGGATCTGGTTTATTCCGGACACAGCATGATCGCCGAGAACGGCAGCGTGCTGGCCGAGACCGAACGCTTCAGTTTCGATAGCACGGTTGCAGTGTGTGATATAGATCTGGAACGGCTGGTGCTCGAACGTATGCGCCAGAGCAGTTTCGGATCTGCGGACGGACGCAGCGCCGTGCGGGTGATTGACTATCTGCAACCGAAAAAGAGCACGGCCACGCTGGCGCGGCCGGTGCCGCCGATGCCGTTTGTACCGGCAGATCCCTCAGCGCGGGATGCTAACTGCCACGAGATCTTCGCCATTCAGACCACCGCGCTGGCGCGGCGTCTGCGGCATATTCACTGCGAGCGGGCGGTGATCGGTATTTCCGGCGGGCTGGATTCCACACTTGCATTGCTGGTGACAGTGCGTGCATTTGACAAGCTCGGTCTGGACCGCAAAGGCATAGAAGCGATCACCATGCCCGGTTTCGGTACCACCGGACGGACCCGCGGCAATGCGGAAAAACTCGCGCAATTGCTGGGCGTGAGCCTGCGGGTGATTCCGATTGATGCCGCGGTGCGACAGCATTTTGCCGATATCGGCCACGATGAAAGCGTGCACGATGTGACCTTCGAGAATTCGCAGGCCCGTGAGCGCACGCAGATTCTGATGAATGTGGCCAATCAGCTCAACGGCATTGTTATCGGCACCGGGGATTTGTCCGAGCTGGCCCTCGGCTGGGCGACCTATAACGGCGACCATATGTCCATGTACGGCGTCAATGCCAGTATTCCGAAAACCCTGGTGCGCTATCTGGTGGCCTGGTGTGCACAGACGCAGTTCAGCGGCGAGGCGGCAGCGGTGCTGCAGGATGTGTGCGAGACGCCGGTCTCTCCCGAGTTGCTGCCGCCGGATGAAAACGACCAGATTACCCAGCATACAGAAGACAAGGTTGGCCCCTATCTGCTGCATGACTTCTTTTTGTTCCACTGTATGCGCCTGCATTATTCGCCGTCCAAGATCTACTTTCTGGCACAGATCGCCTTTGCCGGGGAGTATCCGCCGGAGACGATTCTCAAGTGGCTTAAAACGTTTTACTGGCGTTTCTTCTCTCAGCAATTCAAGCGCTCCTGTATGCCGGACGGGCCGAAAGTGGGCAGTGTTGCATTATCACCGCGCGGAGATTGGCGTATGCCCAGCGATGCCAGTGTGGCACTCTGGCAGGCCGAGTTGGATGCGCTGAGCTGATGGCAAAGGCACAGCCTGCCGATGCGAAACCGGAGATAAATCCCCATGAAAGCCTGGCTCACCGAGTTCTTTAACAGCACGTTTCAGATTGATCTCAGCGACCGGCCTGTGGAGATGTGGCTGATTGCGATTGCCGTGGCCTTTGCGGTGTTTTCTCTGCTCAAGCTGGCGCTGGGGCTGGTATCGCGTCGTCTGGAACGGCTCTCGGCGCGCACGCAGACGCGTATCGACGATGGCGTGATCCGCGTTTTGCGCAAGACCCGCTGGTGGATGTTGCTGCTGCTGGCGGTCAATGCCGGGGCCTTGTTTGTGGACCTGCCCGGCAGCGGGCGCACCGTCCTGCAAAACACGCTGGTGGTGGCGGGGCTGATTCAGGCGGGCCTTTGGGCCAGCACCGCGCTGCAGTTCTACCTCGGGCTGCAGCGTGAAAAACAGATTCGCGACAACCCGGGCAGCGTTACCGCACTCAATGCGGTGGGGATTCTCGGTTCGGTGCTATTGTGGCTGGCGGTGCTGTTGCTGGCGCTGGACAACCTCGGTGTGGATGTCACGGCCCTGATCGCCGGGCTGGGTGTCGGCGGTATCGCCGTGGCGCTGGCGGTGCAGAATGTTCTCGGTGATTTGCTGGCCTCGCTGTCGATCCTGACCGACAAGCCGTTTGAGGTCGGGGACTTTATTCAGGTCGATGATCTTTCGGGCAGTGTCGAGAAGGTGGGCCTGAAAACCACCCGCGTGCGCAGCCTTTCCGGCGAGCAGCTGGTGTTTTCCAACTCTGATCTGCTGGCCAGCCGTCTGCGCAACTACGGCCGTATGTACCAGCGTCGTGTGCAAGTGCAGATCGGCGTGACCTACGACACCCCGCGCGACAAACTCGAGGCGATTCCCGGCATGATCAGAGAGGCGATCAGCGGGCAGGGGCAGACCCGCTTCGAGCGTGCCCATTTCACCGGTTTCGGCGATTTTTCCCTGAATTTTGAAAGCGTCTACTACGTGCAAAGCGGCGACTACACCTTGCATATGGATATACAACAGGCGATTAATCTGCAGATACACAAAGCCTTTGAGGAGGCCGGTATCGACTTCGCCTTCCCGACTCAGATGCTGTATCTGAAGAATGCCGACGGCACGCCGCTGGAGGTGAAGACCCCTGCTTCGGCCGCTGCCGGCACCAGTTCGCAGGTCACCGCCGGCTGATGGATATCAAGCAGCTGCGCTTTCTTGATGCGCTGGCCGTGGAAAAGCATTTCGGCCGGGCCGCGGCGGCCTGCTGCGTGACGCAACCGACGCTCTCCCTGCGTATACGCCAGCTGGAGGAGGAATTGGGCCTGCCCCTGATTCTGCGCGGCAACCGTTACGAAGGCCTGACCGCCGAAGGCGAGCGGGTGGTGGCCTGGGCGCGCCGCGTGCTGGCCAACTACGAAGGCCTGTATCAGGATGTGGCGGTGATGAAAGGGCAGCTCAGCGGCAGCCTGCGTCTGGGAGTGGTGCCCTCGGCCTTGCCGTTTGTGGCGAGCCTGACCACGCCGTTTCTGGCCCGTTATCCGGATGTCGCGGTGGTCAGCAAATCCATGAGCGCCGAGGAGATCGCGCACGGGCTGGACGAGTTCACGCTCGATGCCGGCATCGCGTATCTGACTGAGGAATTGCCCGAGTCGTTGCGGCGCCTGACGCTCTACCACGAAACCTATGTTGCCCTGGTGCCGGATAAGCCGGGCTTTCCCGAAGGCACGCAGATCAGCTGGCGGGAAGCGGCGGCGCTGCCACTGTGTTTGTTGACCGAGGGCATGTACAACCGGCGCATTATCGAAAACACCTTCGCCGGGGTCGGTTGCACGGTGCGTTCGCAGTTCCAGTCCAACTCCATTCTGACCCTGTACGCCCATGTGCGCAGTGGACGCTGGGCGACCATCGTGCCGGCTTATCACGCCCAGCTGGTCGGTCATCTCGAAGGCCTGCGCTCACTGGCGCTGGTTGAGCCGGCAGTCAGTCATCCGGTCGGGCTGGTCTGGCGCGATGCCGAGCCGCTGTCGCCGGTGGTCGCCGCGCTTTGCGATATCGCTGCCGGGCATGTGGTGCCCTGAGTCATTTCATTATTGATGCCGTCAATCGCGGCATAGCAAATACCAATTTGAATCAATCGTAGCCCTGGCCTAGGTTCCTGCATAGTTGCAAGCCGATCACTCATGCGGAGGTGACGCTGCGTGGCGTCGCCTCTCCGACAATAAAAAAAGGCAGAAGCGCTATGCAGACACCATCCCCATCGAGAGAGGAGTTGAGGACCCTGATCGACGCGAGACGCGACGAACCCGGGGCACTGTTACCTTTGCTGCACGATATTCAGAACACCTTCGGCTATATCAACGCCGAAGCGGTCAGCCTGCTGGCCGACGCGTTGCAGCAGACCGAAGCCGAAATTCACGGCGTTATCAGTTTCTACCACCAGTTCCGTACCACACCGCCGGCCCGGCACCGCGTGCAGATCTGCCGTGCCGAGGCCTGTCAGGCACGCGGCGCGCGCAGCCTGGAAGCCCATGCCTGCAAACGTCTGGGCGTCAGCATGCACGGCATGACCGCCGATCAGCATATACAGCTCGATCCGGTCTATTGTCTGGGCAATTGCGCCACCGGGCCGAATGTGCGGATTGACAACCGTCTGGCCGGGCGGGTCGATGCGGCCCGTTTTGACCGCCTGATGGATGAACTGGAAGGAGAGCACCGATGACCATCACTGTTTATGTCCCGTGTGATGCGACGGCGCTGTCGCTCGGCGCGGATCAGATTGCTGATGACTTCGTTCGCCTGTCGGCACAGACCGGGCACGACATCCGCCTGGTGCGCAATGGCTCGCGCGGTTTGTTCTGGCTCGAACCGCTGGTGGAAATCGACAGCGGTGACGGAGTGCGTATCGCTTACGGACCGGTGACCGGCAGCCACGATGTGGAATCGCTGATCAAAACCGGCGTACTCGACGGCCACAAAGAACACGCCCTGGCGCTGGGGCCGGTGACGGAAATTCCCGCCCTGCAGGCACAAACCCGCCTGACCTTTCGCCGTATCGGCGTGACTGATCCGCGTTCCTTGGATGACTACCGCGCGCACGGTGGTTATCAGGGCCTGGAAAAGGCCCTGCAGAGCGATGCGCAGGCGATCGTCGATGCGGTCAAAGAAAGCGGTCTGCGCGGCCGCGGCGGTGCGGCTTTCCCGACCGGCATCAAGTGGCAGACTGTGCACGATGCGCAGGCCGATCAGAAATACATTGTCTGCAACGCCGATGAAGGCGATTCGGGCACGTTTGCTGACCGGCTGGTGATGGAATGCGATCCGTTTATGCTGATCGAAGGCATGACGATTGCCGGCCTGGCCGCCGGCGCGAGCGAAGGCTATGTCTACCTGCGCTCGGAATACCCGGTGGCGGCGGATATTTTTCAGCACGCAATCGACACAGCCAGTGCGCAGGGCTGGCTCGGCGACGATATCCGCGGCAGCGGCCGGCGTTTTCATCTGCACCTGCGTATCGGTGCCGAGGCCTATATCTGCGGCGAGGAAACCTCGCTGCTCGAATCCCTCGAAGGCAAACGCGGTCTGGTACGGGCCAAACCGCCTCTGCCGGCGCTGGTCGGACTTTTCGGCAAGCCGACCATCGTCAATAACGTGCTGACCTTCGCCGCGGTGCCGGAGATTCTCGCCGCCGGTGCAGGTGAATACTACAAGCACGGTGAGGCGCGCTCGCGCGGCACTTTGCCGGTGCAGCTGGCCGGCAATATCCGCAACGGCGGGCTCTTTGAAGTGCCGTTCGGCACGCCGCTGCGCACGCTGATCGAAGATCTCGGCGGCGGCACGGCCAGCGGCCATCCGGTGCGTGCGGTGCAGGTCGGCGGGCCGCTGGGCGCTTATCTGCCGCAGTCGCAGCTCGATCTGCCTCTGGACTACGAGCAGTTCGCCGAGGCCAACGCGGTACTCGGGCACGGCGGCGTGGTGGTGTTTGACGACACCGTCGACATGCTTGAGCAGGCGCGTTTTTCCATGGCTTTTTGTGCTGCCGAATCCTGCGGCAAGTGCACGCCCTGCCGGATCGGCTCGCAGCGCGGTGTGGAGGTCATTGACCGCATCCGCAACAAGGAAAACCACGCGATGAATATGGCGCTGCTGAGTGATCTCTGCGACACCATGGTCGACGGTTCGCTTTGCGCGATGGGCGGGATGACGCCGTTTCCCGTGCGCAGTGCTTTTACCCATTTCCCTGATGACTTTAAATAAATAAAAGGGGGAGGAGAGGAATTATGTTAGGTATTTACAAGCCCGGTACGGACTACGGAACGCCGGAACGCGTCTCTGATAAGCAGGTCAGCCTCATCATCGACGATACCGAGGTGTCAGTGCCTGAGGGCACTTCAGTGATGCGGGCGGCAGAAATCGCCGGTATTTCAGTGCCGCGTCTATGCGCTACGGATTCGCTGGAGCCCTTCGGCTCCTGCCGGTTGTGCGCGGTTGAGATCGAGGGGCGGCGCGGCACGCCTGCCTCCTGTACCACGCCTGCCGAGGACGGCATGCGGGTCACCACGCAGAACGGCAAGCTCGCCAAACTGCGCCGCAATATAATGGAGTTGTATATTTCCGATCACCCGCTCGATTGTCTGACCTGTCCGAGCAACGGCAATTGCGAGTTACAGGATATGGCCGGCGCGGTGGGCCTGCGCGAGGTGCGCTACGGTTTTGACGGGGAAAATCATCTCGCCGCCGAAAAAGACAGCTCCAACCCCTATTTCACGTTTGATCCGTCCAAGTGTATCGTCTGCTCGCGCTGTGTGCGGGCCTGTGAGGAAGTGCAGGGCACCTTTGCCCTGACCATCGAAGGCCGGGGCTTCGGCTCCAAGGTCAGTGCCGGTGTCAGCGGTGAGAACTTTCTCGAATCCGATTGCGTGTCCTGCGGTGCCTGTGTGCAGGCCTGTCCGACCGCAACCCTGATTGAAAACGAGGTGATTAAACACGGCCAGCCGGACCGCGCGGTGGTGACAACCTGCGCTTATTGCGGCGTGGGTTGCAGTTTCCGCGCAGAACTCAAGGGTGACACGGTGGTGAGGATGGTGCCGGACAAGAACGGCCAGGCCAATCACGGCCACTCCTGTGTGAAGGGGCGTTTTGCCTTCGGCTATGCCACCCACCCAGACCGCGTGACCGAGCCGATGATCCGCGACTCGATCCATGAACCCTGGAAACGCGTGTCCTGGGATGAGGCGTTCAGCTTTGCTGCGGCCCGGCTTAAGGAAATACAAGCCAAGTACGGGCGTAACAGCATCGGCGGCATTACCTCCTCGCGCTGCACCAACGAGGAAACCTATCTGGTGCAGAAAATGATCCGTGCCGCCTTCGGTAATAACAATACCGACACCTGTGCGCGGGTTTGCCATTCGCCGACCGGCTACGGTCTGAAGACCACGCTGGGCGAATCGGCCGGCACCCAGACCTTTGACTCGGTCTTCAAGGCCGACACGATTCTGGTGATCGGCGCCAACCCGACTGATGCGCATCCGGTGTTCGGTTCGGCGCTGCGCCGTCGTCTGCGTCAGGGCGCCAAACTGATTGTGGCTGATCCGCGCAGTATTGATCTGCTCAACACGCCGCATCTGGGCGAACACTATCACCTGCAGTTGCGCCCGGGCAGCAATGTGGCACTGATCAATTCACTGGCACATGCAGTGCTCAGCGAAGGGCTGGAAGATCAGGACTTTATCGGTAAGCGCACCGAAAACTACCAACAGTGGCGCGAGTTTATACTCGATCCGGTTAACTCACCCGAACAGCTTGAAGCGGTCACCGGCGTGTCGGCCGATCTGGTCCGCCGTGCCGCACGGGCCTATGCCGGCGTGCCCAACGGGGCGATTTACTACGGCCTCGGCGTCACCGAGCACAGCCAGGGCTCGACCACGGTTATGGGCATAGCCAATCTGGCCCTGGCGACTGGCAATATCGGCCGTGAAGGCGTGGGCGTCAATCCGCTGCGCGGGCAGAACAATGTGCAGGGTTCCTGCGATATGGGGTCGTTCCCGCATGAGCTGCCCGGCTATCAGCATGTGGCCGATGACAGCGTGCGCTCGGCGTTTGAGAAGGTCTGGAAGGTCAAGCTCGACCATGAACCGGGCTTGCGTATTCCGAATATGTTCGATGCGGCGGTGCACGGTGAGTTCCGCGGGCTCTATGTTCAGGGTGAGGATATCGCCCATTCGGACCCGAATACCCAACATGTGCAGGCCGCCCTGGGAGCAATGGAGTGTCTGATCGTGCAGGATATTTTCCTGAACGAAACGGCCAAGTTCGCGCATGTGTTCCTGCCGGGCACCACCTTTCTGGAAAAAGACGGCACCTTTACCAACGCCGAGCGGCGTATTAATCGTGTGCGCAAAGCAATAGCGCCCTTGCCGGGACTGCAGGACTGGGAGGTCACACAGCGGCTTTCCAGCGCCCTGGGCTATGAAATGAATTACCGCCATCCGTCGGAAATCATGGACGAAATCGCAGCCCTGACACCGACTTTCAGCAATGTGTCTTATGAGTTGCTGGAAGAGAAGGGCAGTATCCAGTGGCCGTGTAATGAGGCGCATCCGGCCGGGTCGCCGATTATGCACGTGGATGACTTCCCCATCGGTAAAGCGCATTTTGCCCTGACGCCGTTTGTGCCGACCGAGGAGCGCGCGAACCGTCGCTTCCCCTTGCTGCTGACCACCGGACGTATTCTCTCGCAATACAATGTCGGGGCGCAGACGCGTCGCACTGCCAATCAGGTCTGGCACGACGAGGATGTGCTCGAAATTCACCCGCACGACGCCGAAGAGCGTGGTATCAAAGACGGCGACTGGCTGGGCATCAGCAGCCGCGCCGGGGACACGGTGCTGCGTGCCAGGGTTGCCGAAAGGATGCAGCCGGGCGTGGTCTACACCACCTTCCACCATCCTTTCAGCGGGGCCAATGTGGTGACCACCGATAACTCGGACTGGGCAACCAATTGCCCGGAATATAAAGTCACCGCCGTGCAGGTGCAGAAAGTGACCTCGTTGTCGGACTGGCAGCGCGATCATCATGTTTTCAGCCAGCGTCAGCAGGCCTTTTTGGATGCCGCCATGGGTGACGAACCGGTCGCCCGGCGCTGAATTACCGGGAGTCTTAAATGGAGATGCCGCTCAAGCGCGCAGTAAAAACCACCGCAGTCTATTGCTGGCGCGACGGCGCCGGCACTGAGGTGCAGGATCAGATAGCCGAGGAAGTGCCGGTGGCGCTGAGTTACAACGGTATCTCACATGCGGTGATGATGGCATCGCCGCTGGCCCTGCGCGATTTTGCGCTGGGTTTCAGCCTCAGCGAGCGCATTATTCACAGTCCCGACGAACTCTACGGTGTGGATATCGAAGAGCACGAAGAGGGTCTGGAGCTGGCGCTGGAGATCAGCAGCGAACGCATGATGAACCTGCGCCATCAGCGCCGTACCCTGAGCGGGCGCACCGGCTGCGGTCTGTGTGGGACCGAATCGCTGGAACAGGCGATCCGGCCCCTGCAGCCCTTGGCGGCCAGCGCGTTGCCGGCCCATGAAGCGGTCCAGCATGCCTTGCAGCAGCTATCCCTGAATCAGCCTTTGCAGAATATGACCGGCGCGCTGCACGGTGCTGCCTGGTGTGATGCAGACGGGCAGGTGCTGTTGGCGCGTGAAGATGTGGGCCGGCACAACGCGCTGGACAAGCTGATCGGCGCCCTGGCTGCCCGCCGCACCGCGCGTGAAGGCGGCGGTTTTGCGCTGGTCTCCAGCCGTGCCAGCTATGAGATGGTGCACAAATGTGTCAGCACCGGCATCAATACGCTGGTGGCGGTCTCGGCTCCGACCTCACTGGCGATAAAAATGGCCCGCGACGCGAATCTGAATCTGATCGGCTTTGCGCGACGGGGACACCATTCGGTTTATTCACCGAAATACGGGGAGGAAATCTGAGAATGCAGAAGGAAAGTCATACTAATCTGGTGAAAATGGTCAATCAAATAGCCGGAAATGTCTTTTTTAAGGACAATCACGACGAAGCTATCGATAAAGTGGCCACCCATATGCGTAAATTCTGGGCACCGTCCATGCGCGACGAGCTGTTTGAATACGAAGCCCGCGACGGTCACGGTTTGTCTGATATCGCCCGTGAGGCGGTCCGTAAACTACGCCGGGATTCCTGAAATACAAGCCCTGCAGGTCTCTCAAGCCTGCAGCGGCTCCCCGCCGGGGACGGCGCCTCCCGTTCCTGCAAGCACAGCTCAGCTGTATCCGGCCTCAGCGGCTACGGCATAAAAACGTTCCGGATTTTAGATACATTTAAGATGTTTATTCTTTCTGGCTGCTTATTACTGATGATTTTGGCGTAAAACGACTTTAACCCTGTTTTTTGTGTTGATTTGTTATTTGAAATAAAGTCGTTCTGATTGTTTTAATTGTCTTTTTATTTGCACAATTCTGCCTATAGTTTAATCTGAAGACATATTTAACGATGCCTGAGGTTTCCTGCGCTATCACTGACCACGGTCAGAGTGTGATAAACCCGCAAACGCCAAGGGAGACCAAGCATTGCCCGGTGAACACCTCAAAGAAGAGCTCTATCAGCGCTTGCGCGATAGCCGTGACACTTTTGATCTGATCAATGAAGAGTTGTTCGACGGTGTCTGGTATCAGAATCTGGAAAAGCCGCACTTGCAGTGGATCAGTCCGGGCTTCTGGCGTCAGCTGGGTTTTGACCCGGCCACACGCAGCCATAGCGCGGCGGAGTGGAAAGCCACGATCGATCAGCAGGATGCCAGGGCATTGATCGCCGCGCTGCATGAGACGGCTGCCAAAGGAAGCGGAACGCTGATCTACGAACTGCGTTTCAAACATGCTTCAGGCAGCTGCCTGTGGATGCGTTGCCGTGCCACTGTGCTGGCCGACCCGCAGGGCCGGCCAAAGCGCATGCTTGCGGTATTGAACGACATTACCGCGCTTAAGGAAGAGACCCGTCGTCGTGAAGCCATGAGCGACGAAAGCAAAGCGCTACGCGAGATTAACCAGCGCTTACGTGCTGAAATCAAACAGCGCTGGATTGCTGAGAAACGCTTCCGTCATGTCTTCAATGCCAGCCCCAGTGGGCTCCTGTTGGTCAATGCCAAGGGCAAGTTGCTGGTCACCAACCGGCGTCTCGGCGAGATCTTCGGTTACAAGCACGGCGATATGATCGGCATGACGATCGAAGAACTGATGATGCCGGGGCAGCGCCATGGCCACGATGCGCTACGCCAACAATACAGCCAGGCACCGACCGTGCGGCCCATGCGTGCCAGTGGTGAGCTGCGCGGTTTGCGTGCCGACGGCAGCTCGGTGCCGCTGGAGATCGGCCTGAGTCCGGCCGGCGAGGCCGATGAGGATGGCAACCCCGGGGACACGATTGCATCGGTCATGGATATCACCGAGCGCCAGCGTACCGAGCGGGCGATAGAGCAATACACCCATGATCTGGAGCGCAGCAATGCCGATCTGGATGATTTTGCCTATGCGGCCTCACACGATCTGAAAGCGCCCTTACGCGGCATTCAGCAGCTCAGTGGCTGGATTGCGGAAGACCTGGGCGATGACCTGAGCGGTGAATGCCGCGAACACATTACTCTTTTACAGAACCGGGTAGCGCGTCTGGAGCGCTTGCTTGATGATCTGCTGGGTTATTCAAGGGTGGGGCGCCGTCACGGCGAGTTCCGCACGGTGTCCCCGGCGGTGTTGATCTGTGACGAATTCGAACTGCTGCACGCGCCGGCCGGCATCTCACTTAGCGTGCAAACGCAAGTGCAGGAAATGTCCACGCTGGTCGTGCCGTTGGGGCTGGTAATACGCAACCTGCTCAGCAACGCAATCAAGCACCATGACCGTGGAGCCGGTTGTATCAGCGTGACCTTGACTGAGAGTGCTGAGGGCTACAGTTTTTCGGTGTCTGATGATGGCCCCGGAATACCGGCCAATCAGAGGGAGCGTATATTTCAGATGTTCCGTACACTCAAACCAAGAGATGATGTGGAAGGTAGCGGTATGGGGCTTGCATTAGTAAAGAAGACGCTTGAGACCTACAGGCAATCAATCCACGTGACGGATAAAGTGCCTCGCGGGGCCGTGTTTCATTTTACCTGGCCCCGCGGCGATGCATTGCAGGCGAAAGCCGACACAGAGCACACGGGCAGTCATGCAAACAACAGCGCCTCACGTGGTTAAGCTGGCATGGGCCGGAAAAGGCGATACGCGGGCTGTCAGGATTGCCCGCATCAGCGGTACGCTTACACCATGGAACGGAGCCCTTAGGTGAAAATACTACTCATCGATGATGATAAGGTCGATCGCACCAGCATCGTCCGCACACTGCGTGACTCCTGTTATCCCATCGAAACCGAGGAAGTCAGCGACGCCGAAGAAGGCATCCGCGAGGCGGCGCGGGGCGGCTATGATCTGGTCTTGCTGGATTATCAGCTACCGGCCATGACCGGGCTGGATGTGCTCAATGCCATGCGCGAAACGCCCGATAGCGGTACGGCCATCATCATGCTCAGTCACCATGACGACGAAGCGCTGGCGATGGCCTGTATTGAAGCCGGCGCGCAGGACTTTATCCCCAAGCATGAGGTCAGCGTGCCGAGGCTGACGCGGGCGATACTGCATGCCCGTGAGCGGCACAGAATGGAAATGGATCTGCGCGAAA
The DNA here is from genome assembly GCA_030546905.1 of Granulosicoccaceae sp. 1_MG-2023. Classification (GTDB taxonomy): domain Bacteria; phylum Pseudomonadota; class Gammaproteobacteria; order Granulosicoccales; family Granulosicoccaceae; genus UBA7957. Next base: position 29,555 of record JAUOPI010000015.1, read on the forward strand.
GCCACGAAAAACTGCGTTGTCTGGCCGAGCAGGATCCGCTGACCGGACTGGCCAATCGCTATGTTTTTGAAAACGCGCTGGACAATGCTCTGCCACAGGCCGCGCGCAAAGACGCCAGTGTGGCCCTGTTGCTGCTGGATCTGGACAAGTTCAAACACGTTAATGACACCCTCGGTCATGTGGCCGGTGACAGCCTCCTGATGGAGGTGGCGCAGCGGCTGCAAGCGAAACTGCGCAGCGGTGATCTGTTGTGCCGGATCGGCGGCGATGAGTTTGCCATTATCGTTCACGACCTCGACCGCGTTTGCCGCCTGCGCCAGTTTACGCGGCGCCTCCTCGAAGCCTTGCATGAACCGGTGTCGATTAACAATGCCGAAGTGGTGGTGACGGCCAGTGTCGGGGTTGCAACTTACCCCGAATGCGCGCCGGATACTGTCAGTCTGTTGAAAAGTGCCGATGTTGCGCTTTACCGCTCAAAAGAAAACGGCCGTAATCAGATTTGTTTTTACAGCCATCAACTTCACGAGCAGGTACACCAGCGTATCGAGCTGGAGCGTGATCTGCGTCATGCCATGGCGCGTTCTGAACTGGAGTTGTATTACCAGCCGCAGTTCAGCGCGGATGACGGGGTGATTAACGGCACCGAGGCCTTGATTCGCTGGAATCACCCGACCCGCGGGCTGATCTCACCAAACGAGTTTATCCCCATAGCCGAGGAGACCGGGCTGATCGTGCGCATCGGCGAATGGGTTATAGAAGAGGCTTGCAGCCAACTGAGCCGCTGGCATCAGGATTTTCCGCTTATGCAGGGCGTGCCTATGGCCGTGAACCTGTCGGCCGTGCAGTTGAGCACGGAAGCGTTTGCCGCGACCGTGGCTGCCATACTGGAACACCATGCCATCGCGCCGCAGTGTCTCGAACTTGAGCTGACCGAAAGTGCCATCGCCGAGAATCCGCAGGTCAGCGGCCGGACCCTGAGCAAGCTTTCGGATATAGGCGTGCGTCTGGCGCTGGATGATTTCGGCACCGGCTATTCCTCATTGCAACAGCTGCACCGCCATCCCTTTCAGGTGTTGAAAATCGACAAATCATTTATTCAGTCGAGCACAAGCAACGACGCATCGTTTCTCGAAGCGATCCATGATTTCACCCGTACATTGGGTTTGGAGGTCGTCGCTGAAGGTGTGGAAACGCTGGCGCAGCGGGAGCTCTGTGAGCGCTTGCGTTTTGATCGTCTGCAGGGGTTTTACTTTGCCTGTCCGATGACGCGGGACGAGTTCGGTCGCTGGCTGGCCGCATCAACCGGGACCGGCCAGGTCACCGCGCTGCCCTAGACCGGCTTACTCTGCGGCCAGTTCCTGCAGGCGTTGCAGCGTGTAGCCGGGCAGGGATTCATGACCGCCTTCGAAGATCACCAGGCTGTGCGGGCCTGTGTGCCGCTGCAGATAGATATCCCTGCCGCCGACAGTGCCGCTGACCGTCAATGGCTGACGTTGCAGCAGCGCGTCGAGGGTGGCCGGGCTGACAATCGCCGCGCTGTCGCCGCGTTCTGCTGCGATACGGTTAAAGAAGTGCACGCTGTGTGATACCGGCACAGCCGCTCCGTCGTGCCCGTCATGAATACCGGCCAGCAGCATCAACGGCGTTTCCTGATTGATCCCCCTTGCCGTCATCCACAGTGGCGAGCGTTCGCGTGCCGCGCTTGTATCCAGCGTGTCTGAAGAGCCGGTGCAGGCGCGGATATCCGCGTCATAGCCTTGCCGGCGTTCGGGATCGGGCGGGGGACGGTGTTGTGATTCTTCATGCCAGGCCTGCAAATCACTGATCGGCACCCAGGCCATTGCTCCGGCCAGTTTGTAGCGGCTTTGCAGCCAGGTGCCCAGTGCCGCATAGCCGCCGCCGGATTCGCCGGTGACAAATATCCGCGCCGGATCGGCTTTGCCATTGCTCAGTGCATAATCGATTGCCGCGTCGATACCGGCCAGCGCGGTGCGGCTCAGGCAGGCACCCGGGTGGGTGTTGGCGCCGCCGAAGTCCGGATGAATATAGTGCCAGCCGGCCTGTTTGGCCGCTGCTGCGAGCGGATCGTGCTGATCGGCATCCCCGGACCAGCTGTGCAGACTGACCAATAAGGGCTGTGGCTCGTTGCTTGCCGGCGCAAAATACCAGGCCGGCTCCGTAATCCCGCTATGCGCCAGACTGATCCGCGAAAAGCCATCCGGCCAAACCGGCGCGGCATCCTCGCGCCGGCTCAGCACCACCGCCAGTAAAAGCAGGGCGATTAACAGCAGGCTGAAGGCCACGATGCGTTGTGCAAAACGGGGTGAAAGCATGCCGGTCAGTTGTGTGTCAGTCGGTTTTGCCGGCCTTTGCGGCGGACTGTTGCCAGACCGCAAATGCCGGAGTGGTTTGCCGTTGCGGGTCCAGCAAGCCCCACCAGGCTTCGATAGGCAGTCCGCTGGCCGCCGCCTTCCAGGGCAGATCAAAGGCCTCAAAGGCCACTTTGAACACCGCAAGCCCGTCGCCGGCGGTTTCACTCAGACCGCTGTCGGTATAGGCCTGCCAGAATGCCGCCTGTGCTTCGGGGTTGTAAATCGCTTTACCGCCGCGTGGCAGGCCGGTTTCTTTGAGCAGCACGGTTTTGCCGCTGTCACGGGCCAGGCTCAGGGCCTGATCCTTCGCCCATTGGGCTGCGGCTGCCGGGGGCAGATCTTCGCGGTCTATCGCCGGATGAATATTGGGCGCGAGAAAATCACCGAAGTCGCGGACCCGCTGATCCCGGTAGCCGACCAGCGGTTCGCTGGTGGTCAGCGGCACACTGTCGCCCAGCGCGGCGCGCAGATAATCGGCGGCAAACTGCAAGTCGGTGTATTCGTAGCGGCCGAAGTTAATACCTTCATTGCCGACCACGATGCCCAGCGCCATGCGGTCCTGATAACGGCGTACCAGCGCGATGACGCCGTCCAGTTCCGCCGCCGAGCGTGGTTGCCAGATGCCGAGCAGTACCGCCTCGTAGCCGAGCTGGTCGGCCAGCCAGAGCAGCCGCGGGGTGACCATCGGATGCCAGGCATAGAGCACCAGCCCGTTAAATGCCGGGCGCAGACTGTTCAGGTCGGCCTGCAGATCCGTGCTGCTGAGCTGTTCGTGGTTGAGTTCGGCGCGTGGGTCCAGCGCGGACGGGTTGTAGGCCACCATGCGGCTGTCGTCACGGCTGAGGTAGTCGTCGAAGCGCGCGGTGTCGGCCGCGACCTGCCGGGTCAGCGCAACAAGCAGGCTGAACAGGCAGGCCTGCAGAAGGGGCAGGCGGGTGCGCCGCGCGAATAAATAGGAGCCGGAGTTCATCATGCGCGCAGTATAGACAGCTACTGCGCGTGGCTGAAGTCGGCGACCGCGGACTTGCCGTGGCGTAACGCCGCGCCGGGGCGGGTTCAGTCCTGCTGCGGCGGCCAGGGCCGGAGCCGTTCGCTGTCGATCCAGGCCTGTTGCCAGTGATTGAGTTGCGGCAGCGGCCGGTCCTGATAGCCGAGTTCGGCAATAAGCCGTTCGGTAGGCAGAATCCGTCCGCCTTCGGTGACCGCGGTGCGCAGCAACACCGAATTGGCCGGCGTGCCGCGTACAGACATGGTTTGTTCGATATAGACCCAACGTTCATCCAGACCGGCCAGACGTGTTTGCAGGCTGACCGGATCGAACAGGCGGATGCGTTTGCGGTAGAGCACCGTGCTGCCGGCGACCACCAGGCCCCAGCGGTGTTTGCGCAGCAGCCTCATCAGGCCGTTGCGCACTGAGAGGTCAAAACGGCCCAGATCAAACAGGGTCAGCACCCGCCCGTTGTTCATCTCCATAAACATATCCAGATCCCAGGGCCGGACCCTGAAACGGATTTCGCTGGTCTGATCTGCGCTCAGTGGTGCGCTGAAGCGGGCGCGGATCAGGGTGCTGATTAAACGGCTGACAGGGTACATATGACGGGTCCTGCGGCGCCCGGCAGAGCGCCGGGCGCGATGGGGTGGATAACTCAGTTGTGGGCGCGGTAGCGCACGCCGTAGAACAGCGCGAACAGCACCGGCACAACGATCAGTGTAAGCAGGGTGGCAAATCCCAGTCCGAACATGATGGTCACCGCCATGGGGCGGAAGAACACGTCGCTCATCAGCGGGATCATGCCGAGGATGGTTGTCACCGCCGCCATGGACACCGGGCGCAAACGGCTGACCGAAGCGTCGCTGATGGCGGCCAGCCAGTCCAGACCGACTTCTTCGCGCAGGCGCTTGATCTCCTCGACCAGCACAATGCCGTTTTTCAACTGCATGCCGATCAGACTCAGCACGGCCAGCAAGGCGGTAAAGCTGAACGGCGAGCTGGTTACCAGCAGGCCGATGGTCACGCCGATAATGGCCAGCGGTACCGTGAGCCAGACCACCAGGGTTTGCTTGACCGAGGTGAACAGCAGCACGGTCAGGACGATCATCACCAGCACACCCAGCGGCAGATAGGCAAATACCGCTTTGTTGGCTTTCTGCTGGGATTCGTACTCACCACCCCATTCGAGCGAATAGCCGTCCGGCAGCTCGATGGCTTCCACGCTGGCGCGGATCTTATTGTGCAGCGTGGTGGCGGTCACATCTTCGATGGGGTCGGCCATGATCGACAGCGTGCGCTTGCGGTCACGCCGCTTGATCATGGGATCTTCCCAATCCACATCGACCCGTTCCATGACCTGGCCTATGTTGATATAGGCGCTCTTGGCCGCGGAATAGACCTGCACATTCTCCAGCTCATCGATGGAGGTGCGCTCGTTCTCCGGTGGCCGCACCACGATCGGCAAGAGGGAACTGCCATCGCGGAAAACGCCGATGGTCTGGCCGCTGAAGTTGGTCGCCAGCGCGTCATCGAATGCGGTCTTGCTGATGCCGAGGCGGCGTCCTTCGGCCTGGTTGTAAACCGGCCGCAGCACTTTGGTGCGGTTGCGCCAGTCCTGACGGACATTGGTGGCCAGCGGTTCGGCATCGAGAATCGCCATCACCGGCTCGGCAAAGTGGCGCAACACATACGGGTCCGGACCGATAAGCCGTGCCTCGATTTTGGCTTTGGCACCCGGGCCGAGTTCAAAGCGCGCGACTTTGGTGAAGCCTTGCGGGTAACGTTCCTGCATCAGGGCTTTGATCTCGCGGATGCCCGGCGTCACATCGTCAAACTCACGGAACTGGATGATCAGTTGCGAGTAGCTGGCGTTGGGCGTCTCCGGTGAATAGGTCAGCATAAAGCGTTGTGCGCCCTGACCGATGGTGGCCGTGACATTGACCACGCGCTGATTGTTGAGGATGTCGCGCTCGATTTGCGACACATCGGCGTCCAGCTGGCGGATATCCGAGCCCTGCGGCAACCAGTATTCCATGGTAATCATGGGCAAGGGGCTGGCCGGGAAGAAGGCCTGTTTGACCTGGCCGAAGCCGGCCAGTGCCGCCACCAGCAAGCCGGTCATAAACAGCATCGACAACCAACGAAAGCGCAGGCAAACGTGCAGAAAGCCTTTGTAGATACGGTAGGGCAGCGCTTTGTAAGGATCGACACCGGACAGATCGGTTTCGTTTTGCGGTTCTTCTTTGAACATCAGAAAGCAGAAGAACGGCGTCAGGGTCACCGCGAAGACCCAGCTCAGGGACAGGGAAATCAACAGCACCCAAAACAGCGAGCCGGTGAATTCGCCGCTGGCATCGGGCGACAGACCAATCGGTGCGAAGGCGGTAATGGAGATCACCGTGGCACCGGCCAGCGGCCAGCGGTTGTGGTTGACGATCTTGAGGGCCGCTTCGATGCGGCTCATGCCCCGCTGCAGGGAAATCATAATCCCCTCGGTGACCACAATCGCGTTATCGACCAGCATCCCCAGCGCAATAATCAGCGCCCCCAGCGAGATCCGGTGCAGCTCGATCCCGTAGATCGACATCACGATAAAAGTGGCGAGAATCGTCAGCAGCAGCACGCCGCTCATCAAAATGCCGGGCCGCAGGCCCATGGTAAACAGCAGCACAACGATAACGATTGCCACGGCCTGGGCGAGACTGACGAGAAAGTCGCTGACCGACTTGTCGACCTGCGCCGGCTGGTTGTAGATCGGGCTGATCTCGATGCCGACCGGGCGCTGATTGTCCAGCTCGGCCAGGCGCGCATCGATGGCTTTGCCCACATCGACCACGTTAACGCCGGAAGCGAAGGAAACGCCCAGCGTCAGGGCCGGTTTGCCGTTAAAGCGGTACAGATGCGAAGGCGGGTCTACATAGCCTTTGCTGAGGGTGGCCACATCCTGCAGATAAACCAGCTGGCCATCGACCGTGCCGAGCAGGATATTGGCCAGTGACTGCAGCCCGTCCGGCTCGCTGGTTTTGGAGCTGATGCGCAGATATTCCGAGCCGACGCGGACATGACCGGCATCGCTGACCAGATTCTGCGAGGCAAGAATCTGCTGGATGGCGGTGGCGGAAAAACCGCTGGCGGCCATCTTCGCGCGGTCCAGCTCAACGTAGATCTGCTCGGTTTTGGTGCCGTCGACCTGCACCTTGCTGACGCCGTCGACTAACACCAGCTCGCGGCGCAGCAGATCGGTGTAGTCGGCCATTTCTTCGTCGGTGTAGCCGTCGCCGGTAATGGCCAGGAAAACCCCGTATACGTCGCCGAAGTCATCGACGATCATCGGTGAGCTGACACCGGTCGGCAGCTGTCCCTGAAGGTCGTTGATCTTGCGCCGCATTTCGTCCCAGATCTGGGCCAGTTGCGCCTTGCGGTAGGTGCTTTTCATCTCGACCAGAATCTGGCTGCTGCCGTTGGTCGAGGTGGAGGTGACATTGTCCAGATAGGGCAGTTGCTGCAGGGCGTCTTCCACCGGCAGGGTCAGTTCTTCCTCGACTTCCTGCGCCGAGGCGCCGGGGTAGCTGTAGTAGATCATCGCCTGTTTGATGGTAAAGGCGGGATCTTCGAGCCGGCCGAGTTTGCCGAATGAATAGATGCCGCCGAGGATAATCAGCAGCACAAACATCCAGGAGACGGTCTTCTCGCGGATTGTAAACTCAGTGATGGACATGGTCGCTTACAGCCCCCGTTCCTTGCTCAGCGGTTTGACCAGCATCCCGTCACGCAGTGTGTGGATGCCGGCAATCGCAATGCGGTCGCCCTCGGCCAGACCGTCACGCAGGATAAAGCCGGCATTGGTCAGCGGGCCGAGCTCCACGGGGGTGGGGCGGATGCGCTGTTCGTCATCAACGCGCCAGACCAGCGTCGACTCACCGCGCTGCATTACCGCTTCCACGGGGATAAAGATCTGCGCCTTAGCCGCTTCCGGGGCAATGGCCGACAGATCCAGCAGCACATTAACCGACATGCCGGGCAGGGCCGCGAAATCGGGCCGTTCGGTCAGAACAAACTCGGCCCCGTAGGTACGGGTCAGCGAGTCGGGCACCAGCTCGTGTTCCTTGTGGCAGGCGGTGTAGCTGTGACCGGGATGGTTGTTGAAGCTGACCTGCGCGCAGATTTTATCGAGTATCGCCGGATCGCTGACCCGTCCGAGCATGCTGATCAGTGTTTCCGGTACGCTGAAATGCACCGACAGACTGTCGTTGCCGCTCAGGTGCAGCACCGTCTGGCCGGCCTGAATGCTCTGGAAGTTCTCCACATCCAGGCGCGCCACCAGACCGTCAAAGGTGGCGGTCAGACTGGTATAGCGGAGATTGTTGCGGGCCTGGGCCAGGTCCGCTTCGGCGGAACGCAGGGCGGCGGTGGCCTGATCGAGTTGTGACTGGCTGGCCAGTTTGCGCTTGGACAGTGTCAGCGTCTGGTCGTATTGCACCTTGGCCAGCTGGTACTGGGCGCGGCTGGCATCAAGCGCGTTCTGGTAATCGGATTCGTCAAGACGGGCCAGCAAATCCCCGCGTTTGACCTCCAGACCGGCATAGGCCGGCAACTCGGCAAGCTGTCCGCTGACGCGGAAGGCCAGGTCGGTTTTCTCGCTGGCTTGCAGGGTGCCGGGATAGGTGCGTTGCAGCGGATTGTCTGCTTTGGCCAAGGTCCAGAGTTTAGCCGGATGGGCTTGCTCCACGGCGGCTTGTCCGGCTTCGTCGGCGGGTTTACAGGCACTGATTGCGACGCTGAGCAGAAGTACCCCGGTGACCCGGGAGAGGGGCAGGTTCATGCTGGATTCCATTTGACATACATACGGGCGTGTATGTTAGTCTGGATCACGTGCTTGCGCCATTACTAAATAGGTATTTCTGTGTCCAGAAAGACAAAAGAAGAAGCCGCGCAGACATATAACGCGTTGCTTGATTCGGCCACGTTGTTGTTTACCCGGCGGGGCGTGATGCAGACCACCTTGCAGGATATTGCCCGGCAGGCCAACCTGACCCGCGGCGCGGTTTATTGGCACTTCAAAGATAAAGACGATCTCATCCGCGCGCTCTGGGAGCGCGACGCCAGCCACAACCACCGAAATCTGATCGAGCGGATTGAGTCCTATCTCGAACGCGGCGAAGCACCGCCTCTGCGCACGATTCTGACCCGCGCGCTGGAGGAGTTTCTCTCCACGCCGCACGCTTGTCAGGCGTTGCGGGTGGTGTTTAACCACGATTTCTGTACAGGGAAAACCGACTTGCACGCGTTCTTCGTGCAGCGTGAACGGCTGATTCTGGACGTATTCGAACGCAGTTTCGAGGCGATGTCCGCACGTGGTGAGTTGCTGGTGCCGGACGAGCCTGTCTTGCTGGCGCGCGGCCTGTTTGCCTATATGCGCGGATTGCTCGACAGCTACGTCCTGCGTGACGAATGCCATGTGGATCTGCAGCAGTACGGTGCCCGCCTGATAAGCCTGTGGCTCGACGGTGTGGCGCGCAAGGAATCCTGAGCGGCCGCCACACGGGCCGCTTATCCCGGTTCACAGAAACAGGAGAAAGCAATGTGGGATCAGAGGTATAGCGAAGAAGGCTTCGCCTATGGCACCGAACCCAATGATTTTTTAAAAGCCGAGTTTGCGCGCATACCCGCCGGCGGGCGCGTGCTGTGTCTGGCCGAAGGCGAGGGCCGCAATGCCGTGTTTCTGGCCCGGCAGGGCTATCAGGTCACCGCGGTGGATCAGTCTGCCGTCGGCCTTGAAAAAGCCGCCCAACATGCCCGCGACAACGGTGTTGAGATCGCAACAGTGGTGGCTGATTTAGCCGACTACGAGCTTGGCGAGGATGCCTGGGACGGCATCGTTTCCATCGCCGCCCATGTGCCGCCTGCGGTGCGCGCCAAACTGCACAAGCAGGTTGCCGGCGCCCTGAAAAAAGGCGGTGTGTTTATTCTCGAAGCCTACACCGAGCAGCAGCTGGAGATGGACGGCGTCGGCGGGCCGCCGCCGCACAGCAAAGAACTGTTTATGTCCCTGCGTGACCTGCAAACGGAGCTCAGCGCGCTGGAGTTCAGCATCGGCCACGAGGTCGTGCGGACCATGTCCGAAGGCAAGTACCACCGCGGCGAAAGCGCTGTTGTGCAGGTGGTGGCGCGTAAGGACTGAAGCTCTCCGCAGCGCCGCTCACGACTCAAGTGCGTTGAACCTGGCTTTTTAGCTGTGGTTCGGCCACACCTCCGGCCGGGCGCTGACCGTATTTCCTCTGCTGCGCAGCATCTGTAGCGCCGAATCTCAGGCGGGAGGATGAGACTTACTGCCATGCTGCGACTGGCATACGCGGGTCGGCGAGGTCTATGTGGCGCATGGGAAGGTCCGGATAGTGATTGCGTTTCTTAAGCTGTTGCAGCTTCGCGGGACTGTTGCTGTCTCGAATACGGTCTTTACAATCATGCGGTGGCGATTAACAATCTCCCTATTTTTTTGACGATGGCCGGATTGCCTGCTTCTGGCAGACGCGGGCCTGTCTCTGGGCGCACTTTACAGTGATCGCCGCATGACCACATGTGAATCGTCGGAAACCCGGCTGATTACTTTTTCCAGCACAGGCATTCATGAGCAACCTCAACGTCAGTATTGAAGAACTTAAGTGCAAGGTCACAGAAATCCTTGAAAAGCATTGTCTTGAAATGCCCGAAGGAACAACGACCGGAGCGTTTGTTGATCAGGCTTTGCACTCAGTGGCGGTCGGAGGAAGTTTGTTTTTGCCGGAAGAGGTCGAGGCAAATGGTGAGATCAGCAAACTGGAAACGGCTGAGCAGTATGAGCGGCGGCGGCAGTCTTATCAAAGGCAGTTGGAGCGGGCATTGCGGAAAACTATGTCTGTCGATACCACCGAAGAAATGAGGGCCGGGCTTTACGCTGTTTTATACGGGGAGGTAAGCCCCGTTTTTCGCCCGGACCCGCAACCGAAGTTTCATTTTATTGATCTTTTTTCCGGGATAGGGGGGATGCGTCTCGGATTCCAGCAGGCGGGCGGCGCATGTGTGTTCTCTTCGGAATTTGATCCTGCTGCTCAGAAAACATACCGACAGAATTTCGGTGAATACCCGTTCGGCGACATTACCAAAGTTCCCGCGGAGGCGATTCCTGATCACGATGTCTTGCTGGCAGGCTTCCCGTGCCAGCCATTTTCTCATGCGGGGTTGAAAAAAGGCATCGCCGATACGCGGGGGACTCTCTTTCACAATATCGCAGAAATTCTGTCAGAGAAACGTCCGGCTTTTGCTGTTCTTGAGAACGTGAAAGGGCTCTTAAGTCACGACGGAGGTTTTACCCTGCATACCATTCTCAAAAGACTGAACAGTATCGGTTACAGATGTAACGTTCCGTGTGACGTGATCGAGAATGGGACAGCTGAAGAAGTTCGTAATGCCGCCAAAAAAATGTTGCTCAAGTCCATAGACTTTGGGGTGCCGCAAAACCGTCAAAGATTGTTCATCGTCCTGTGGGATAAAAATAAACGCGGCGATGATATGACTTTTGAGTATCCTGAGCCTTTGCCCGGTGTGCGTGCGTCGCTGCGTGTTGGCGATATACTTGAAGCTGATCCGGACGAGTCGCTTCGTATATCTGAACGTCTTTGGGCAGGTCATCAGCGTAGAAAAAAGATGAACAAGCGAAACGGGAAAGGGTTCGGATATGGCTTGGTTACGCCTGAATCAAACTATACCAATACGCTCTCGGCCAGATACTACAAAGATGGAAGTGAAATTCTCGTGCAGGACAGTTCCAAAAGGCCCCGTAAACTGAGTAAACGTGAAGCAGCACGGCTCCAGGGCTTCCCGGATGATTTTATGCCTGCCGAGTCAAATCCTCAGGCATACAAACAATTCGGAAACAGCGTTAGTGTTCCCGTTGTTAAAGCTGTCGCCGAAAAGGTTGCCGAAAAAATCGGGAAAACTTCGTCGGAAAGTCGACGTAGAGTCCCGGAAAATAGCCCTGAGCCGGAGCACTTCACAAATTTTGTTCAGAAAGAGTTCGGTTTTGGCCATTTTTAACTTCAGGACGTAAGCTGTTGACCGATGTCCACGATAAAGAAGTGCGCAGTCGGAATATGGCTGCAATTCGTGGCACCGGCACGAAACCTGAGCTCTGGCTTCGCACGCGTCTTCATCATCGTGGTTATCGCTACCGCGTAAACTTCAAATCCCTCCCGGGAAGGCCGGATCTGGTGTTCCCCAAATACAACGCTGTTATATTTATTAATGGTTGTTTCTGGCACCGGCACGACTGTCCTGCGTTCAAGTTACCTAAAACACGAACTCCCTGGTGGGATGAAAAGCTAGGTTTGAATCGTCAGCGGGATATCATAAATCACGCTCGCTTATTGAAGCTCGGTTGGCGTTGTTTCGTACTTTGGGAGTGTGCGCTAAAGGGGCCTGCAAAGCTAAGCGAGGAAAGGGTTCTGACTGAAGTGGAAAGCTGGTTGAGGTATGGAGGAAAGCAGGCGGAGCTAAGAGGTTACTGGTAAACGCCGATAGAGTCCTGTGGGGCATATTTTTGTATGCATCGGCCGGTTTGGCGATGGAGCGTTGTATCGGCGTCAACAAGGCGGCTCTGTTAGCCGGGGTTGAGATAATAAAACCAATAGAGGGATTACAATGGCGGAGAAGAAGGCGGGAATTGAAATTTTTGCCAACCAAATCCGGGAAAGGCGGGCGAGTTATTCCAGCATATCGGAAGTGGCCGGTGTGATTAAACAAGAGATGGAAAGCTATGGTGCCTTAACGCCTGAAAGGGCTGAAGCGATAGACGCCGCTGCAGAGATAGTACAAAAAGAGCAGAAGCATGTAACGATACTCCGCGCAGGCTCGTTGTACCGGGCCCGGCCGGATTGGTATAAGGGACCGGACGCCGAGAGTTACCACTGGCATGCGCTGCATAACTACATCCGCAACAAAAAAGGGTGGGCTGAAGATACGATTTGTTCGTTGGACGAAGCCTCCACTGAGATAGTGTCTCTGCTGGAAGATCCGGCACAAGCGCAGTTCCGCTGCCGCGGTTTGGTTGTCGGTTACGTACAGTCGGGTAAAACCGCAAATATGACAGCGGTAATAGCCAAAGCTGTTGACGCCGGATACAACCTGATTCTCGTTCTGGGCGGGCTTACGAACAAGCTGAGGAAACAAACGCAGCTCAGATTGGAGCGGGATGTTGTCGACCGGCATCGCCATATGTGGGAACTGTACACTACGGCGGATGATGATGGCGATTTCCGAAGGCCTGCTAACGGCGCGTTTCATATGCCGAGAGAAGGGCATGCGCAGCTGATCGTAATGAAAAAGGAAGGTAGCCGTCTTCGTTCTCTGCTTAAAACGGTTGAAAAAACCCAGCCGGTAATCCTCAAAAAGATAAAAGTACTGTTGATCGATGATGAGTGTGACCACGCTTCGGTTAACTCGGCCACGAACGACTCTGATATCACGACCATCAACAGGCTGATCAGACAAGTGCTGCGCCGGTTTCCCGCAGTCTCCTATGTCGGATACACAGCGACGCCGTTTGCCAACGTTTTTATTGACCCCTTCCCCGATACGACTGATGTACCGGACGATCTTTATCCGAGTGATTTTATAACTGCTCTTTCACGTCCCGATGGTTATTTCGGTGCGCGGGAAGTGTTCGGCGCCGATGAGGCCGAAGAAGATTCCGACGGGCGCGATATGATCCGTCTCATTGAAGATGCGGAGGCGGCGAAACTGCGTCCCACTTCCCCGAAAGACAAAACCAGCTTTAAGCCGGTGATGACAGACTCACTGCGCGATGCCGTGCTGTGGTTCCTGGCCGGTTGCGCTGTCCGGCGCTTCAGAGGCCAAACAGAGGCGCATATGTCGATGCTGGTGCATTGCTCACAGTACCAGGATCAGCATGACTACATGCATGAGCTGTTGGATTCCTGGGTGCAGGAGCACCGTGCGGAACTGGAGCAGGGGACCGGTACTTTGGGAGAGTATTTCCGCGAATTTTATGCCGACGAGATCAGACGGACGGTAGAGCGTAGCGGACATCCGTTTCCACGTACTTTTGATGAGTTATCGCCGTACCTTTCCGAGGTTTTTGAGTCGCTCGGGTTCGCGGTTGAGAACGGACGCAGCGAGATCAGGCTCGACTATGAGTCCGGTCCGGTGACGTGTATTGCAATAGGTGGAACTGTGCTCGCGCGCGGACTGACGCTGGAAGGCTTGACAGTCTCCTACTTTCTACGGACCTCGAAGCAATACGACACACTTCTGCAGATGGGCCGCTGGTTCGGTTATCGTCCGGGTTATGACGACTTGCCTCGCTTGTGGACGACGTCGGAACTGGCGTCCAACTTCCGTTCTTTAGCTGTGATTGAGGATGAGATCAGGCAGGAAATTGCGGAATACAAGCATAAGGATCTCTCGCCGCTGGAGTTCGCAGTACGTGTGCGCTCGATACCGGGAATGGCCATCACCTCAGCCAGTAAAATGCGACATGCATTCCGGACCAGTATGAGTTTTGCGGGTCAGCATGTGCAGACGATTCGTTTTGACCATAAGGACCTGAATGTTGTCCGTGGCAACTGGAAAGCCGCTGCGCGTCTTTTTGATGACGCAGCGCAGATCACGGAGGCAGAAAAACGCAAAGGTTCGCTGCTGTTCCGTGATGTGCCGATGAGGTCGGTGCGTAAGTTCGTAGCTGATTCGGATATTTCGGATAAACATATGTCGCTCAAGAAGGAGCACATACTTGCGTATTTTGACGAGGTATTCGACGAGCAGGTTTGTTGGAATGTCGGGCTCGTTCAACCTAAAGCGGGCAACTCGTCTGAGATGGAATTGGGGCAGTTAGGGCATGTCTCCACAGTTCAAAGGTCGCCGCTGGCTACATCGGCTGCCGACCACGCGGATATCAAGGCGCTGATGTCGGTTCGCGATGTCCTTATCGATGCCGATGAAGAGCCGGTCAGCGGCACAAAGGAAAAACTGACATGGGATATTGCGAAATGCAAGCGCCCGCCGGTGCCACTGTTGCTGGTTTATCCGATTGATAAGAATTCTGAACCGAAGTCGCAGGGAGTTCGGACATCGCTGAATGCGGTCGGAGATCTGGTGGGCTTCGGCATCATTTTCCCGGGCGATAAAGACCGGTCAGGTGATTATTTTTCAGTTGAACTTGATGCGCCGGTCGAAGATGAAATTGACGATTATGTTGAAGAGTGACTGCAGGGAACGTCATGAGTGATGAAGCGTCATCGGCCTGGCGGCAGATCCGGGACGAGGGGATTGGTGACGGGAAGCTGGAAGTCCCCACGCTGCCCGCAGAAGTGGATAGTGGGTTTGGTCCGGTTATGTTTGCCACTGGCGAGCGCGGTGAACCGAGATTGCTGGTTCCGTTGGGGCCAGGTAAACGTGACTTCGAGATCGAGCCGGGACTGAATTTAAAAGTCATCCCTATGGTTTACCATCTGAATGGACGTCGCACCTTATTTTTGGATATCACGGCGACCGATACCCGGCTTGAAAAAGTTTTTGCAGAACTTGTTGGTGAAATATTGGCCCGGCTGGAAAATGGAGTCGCACCTGAAACGGCCGTCTTCAGCACAATCGCAGATTTTCGTGATTTGCTGAAAGAGGATTTGCTGAGCGGGGTATCGAAAGAAAAGATCCTGGGTTTATTGGGTGAATTGTATGTGTTTACTCAAACCGCAGGTTGTACTGCCGGTGATATCGGCGCATGGTCCGGTCCGCGCGGTCAGCGACATGATTTTCGTCGCGGGAATCTGGCGCTCGAAGTGAAAACTTCCGGACGCAGTGATGCGACTCAGGTCGGGATTCACGGCATCGACCAGCTTACAGCTCCGGAAGGGGGTGAGTTATATCTTGCCCATATCAAATTTGAAGAATCAGCCGGCGGAGCAATTTCTCTCGCCGGCCTCTACCACGCTGTACTTGCGAACGGCGTTCAGAAAGCAGAGATCGATACAACCCTGGAACTTTGTGGGTGCCGGGATGTGCACGCGCAGGAGTGGAATGAATCGCAGTGGGCGCTGGAAGGAGTGGACTTCTACCGCGTTGAAGGGAGCTTTCCCAGGCTGTCCGCAGATGCCTTTGCAGATCCGGATTCGCTCTCCGGTGTCCGGGATATTACCTATAAGATCGATTTAAGTATGGCGGGCGACTGGCGTCTTTCGCTGACTGAAGCCGACAGCGTATTAGCGAGGCTGTGATAGTGGAAAAGTTAGAACTTTATAGCGAACCCTTTGCTGTGACAGGTAATCTGGCTGGTGAGGGTTATTCCAAGTTGTTAGGGCGGCCGCCGCTCGATTTACTTCAAACGGTTCTGAGAGAGTCTGTGCAAAACTCTTTGGATGCAACTAAGGATGGTTATCCGCCCGGGGTGTCTATCCGTAGCCGTGTCTTCACCGAAAAGCAAAGCACGGCCCTGAAGGAATACGTGTTCCGCAGTCTCCCGCCAAATAATGCAACCCCGATGCTTTCTGAAGCCATTAACTCGCCTGCCTTGCGTGTTCTGGAGTTGGCAGATTTCAACACATCAGGGCTTGGTGGTCCGACGCGGGCGGATAAAGCCGCTGATCCGGGTGAGGAGCTGGATTTTGTAAATTTTCTCCGGAACGTGGGCGCAAGCCGGGACACAAAACTCGGTGGCGGCACGTACGGATACGGGAAGACGTCGCTGTACGCGTTAAGTGAGTGTTCGACGATTCTTGTGGATACGCAGACGCAGTATGGCGGAAAGCCGGTACGACGCTTTATGGGCTGTTGTCTGGGGGCCAAATATAAAGCAGACCGAGGTGATGGGCCGCTGAATTTTACCGGACGACACTGGTGGGGCCGCGCTGAGGAGGATGGTGTTGTCGATCCTTTAACAGGCACTGAGGCGCAAGAGTTAGCCGATTCGTTAGGTCTCCCCCCGCGTTCCGTGGAGGATACCGGAACCACTATCGTAATACTTGCACCGCACCTGCCTGAGGAAAACATTGACGCGACTATCGTGAGGGCGGTGTTATGGAATTTCTGGCCCCGGATGTGTGATTCGACGCCGTTGCAGAGAAAGCTGAAAGTCAGTGTCGAAATCGACGGCGAGTCGTATCTGATGCCGAAGCCGGAACATTTCCCGCCGTTGGATTTGTTCGCGCAGGCTATGAAGGAGGTCAGGGAGGATGCCGCCTCGGTTGAACCTATTGTTTCCAAAAGACCGAAGAAACACCTGGGCAAGCTCGTAATTACAGAAGGTGCGCGGAACAAGCGCCATCCGGCAGCGCTCATTGATGAGGAATGGCCGGCAAGCTCATCGCATATCGCGTTGATGCGTCCGGTCGAACTGGTTGTGAAGTATCTGCGCGGAGAGCCGTTGAGTGACGGGCGTTTCGAATGGGCCGGCGTGTTCGTCTGTTCTGACGAGGATGAAGTCGAGCAGGCTTTTGCGGATGCGGAGCCGCCGACTCATGACGATTGGATGCCGGAATCTATGCCTAAATCCAATGCCAAGACGTATGTCAACGTAGCGCTGAGGGAATTGACAAAGCGGGCTAAAAACTACGCGGTTCCTGAGCTCAATGCCGGTGAAGAGGGAGGGAGCGGTGTTTCTGTTGCCGGCGCGGCTTCCAAGATGGGGACGCTGCTCGGGCCGGTTAGCGGATCCGGCCCCGGTAAACCACGCTCAGGGGGTGGAGGAGGAAGCAAGAGCTCCGGTGAAACGCGTGTCGCCACTCCTCAGTTCAGTCATCTTGAGCTCTCGGATGGGGTCAAGATTGCGGTGTTTACTTCTAAGCTGACAAAGGGCGCGGAGACTGCTCCTTTGGTGTTAACGGCGGTTCCCTATCTTGTCGTGGATGGCGGCCAGTTGGGCTCCGCAGATTTGCCTGCCGGTTGTGAGCCGCAAGTGCACGAGTTGCGTATCGGTAAGGGGGTCGCGGTGCGGGCTGACCGGATCCGGATAGGTGAGAGCGGCGGGGTAGTGGAGTGCAGCGTTGTGTTGCCGCCCCTGGAAGCCGCTGTCGGATTAAAACTTAACGTGGCTGCAGCGGATGGTGACGATGAGTAAGGTTGCATTCCCGTTTCTTACGCTGAGCGATTCTCTGGTCGAGTGCGACGGGTTTCTGATAGGTGAACCCGGTCATCCGATGAATAAGGCTGAGGAGTTCCTGCAGGCATGGGACTATTCCCGGAAGCTGGGGGCAAGTGTCACGATCGGTTTCGATTATGACTCTGCTTGTAAGGCACTTGGTTTTGAACCCGGTGACGCAGCCCTGAAGCTGATATTCAAGATGGGGACAGGTAAGGGGGCGATGCCCAGACGCTGGGAAACGCTTACCGATCGGGTTGTCAGTGCAAGCGAGGATTTGCCGGTGACCCTGACGGCAGATCTTCAGAGTCATACGTTGTCGGGTAGCATCAGGCTGCGGGTGGAGATTGTTCTTGCCAGCCGTCCGAAGGTTGTTTCTGAGCTGTCCCCAAAACATCCCGGGTCGAGATTGTGGGCGAAGGAACATGTCATTCTGATCGAAGACGGCGGAGACTCACGGTTCCCGGTGGAGCTGGTCAGTTTCTCTGAGAGCTTCAATGGCGAAGTGGAGTCCGGTGCTCTTTGGTACTTGCAGTGGATTTCGGAAGACGTTGATGTTGATTTCTCAGGAGCGGTGCGGGTCTATGTAAATTCCGACCAGGAGAAATTCAGTGAGCGCTTTGTTGAGGGGGATGACCTCACTATTCACGTGCTTATGTTTGACGTTATATCGCAAATGATCGAAGCAGTGATTGCCACGGAACGTTTCGATGATCTGTTGCCTGAATGTGAGGAAGGTTCAGTAGGTAAGCAGGTGTTGTATTGGTTGGAGAACGCCTTCCCGGGGCGGAGTCTGACTGAAGTCCGGCGGCTGCGTACCGATAACCCTGCCAGATTCAGGGCTGCAATACTGGCGTCGGCGCAGCCCGGAGTGTTTGCATGAAGAACGTAGCGTTATTACCGCGACTGAGCGATCAGGGCGTGGCGATGTTTAAGAACTCCCTGCGGAATAAAGAAATTCCGGAAGCATCTTTCTATGCGCCATACATATGGTACGCCTCCAGTGGCGGCTCCCCCTCTCCGACAAAAAGCAACGAGATTGCCGACACGATCCGTGAGTTTGCTATGGCTGCGGGGTTCCCGGAAAGCCGCGGGGCGAAGTACGCAGAGTTCGATCAGAACGTAGCGGTTTATCTGGCGACGAATGAGTGTTTCAGTTCCGGTGAGGCTTTGCGCAACGATGTGTGGGCCTATTTGGCCGTCGTGAAGTTACCTGATGTTGTTAAGTGGCGATTTCCATCGGACGCGTCAAACCGATACCTCGGCGGAGTTAAAAACGCGTTTCAACGTCTGTGGATCAGAGGCGTTGCAGTTGATCTGGGCGAAGAGGCTCCGGACCGCTGGAAACTGCTCCGTGCCCTGACAGAGGACGCCAGCGGGCAGGTTCTTGAACGAACTTCAATCGCTTCTGACATTCGTCTTGCGAGAAATATCGCCTTGGTATGGCTACAGGTTGCCGATAAGCTGGGGCGCGGGAGAATGGAAAATGTAACCCGGCGGGCTGTTAAGGAGTTGCGTCTCCTTAATGAAGTTGTCGATCTCAGTTCGCTTCCGGATGATGAATTGCTCAAGAGGATCATCGCGCTGTTCATCAATGCATCAAATTAAGTCATTCTGACGCAGCTGCCAACTTTGCACGGCTTTTCCATCCGGGAGAAGCCTCTTGCCCCAACCCCGCCAATCTGCCAAATTCACCACATTCCCCAACTCCCTCGTTAAGGAAGGGCATGCGAGTTCTGCTGATAGACAGCAACGACGGCCGCGCGGCTATCGTGCAACAGGCACTGAAGGATAACGGCTACACGGTCGTGGCGCGTTTGCCTGACTGCGGGCAGCTGTCGGCTCAGGTCGCGGAAGACAAGCCCGATGCCATTATTGTGGATACGGATCTGCCCGACCGCGATGCGCTGGAGTCGATGCGTCAGGTGTCGCAGGACAATCCGCGCCCGATCGTGTTGTTTACCGAAAGAAGTGATCGCCACACCATTTCCGATGCCATCAAGGCCGGTGTGAGTGCGTACGTGGTCGATGGTGTGGACCCGAAGCGCCTGAACACGATTATGGATGTGGCGATTGCACAGTTCCGCGAGTTTCAGGCCATGCGTTCGGAGCTGGACGAGGTGAAGGCCAAGCTGGCGGACCGGCGTGATGTCGACAAGGCCAAGGGCATTCTGATGCAGCGCAAGGGGCTGAGCGAAGCCGATGCCTATGCCGCGCTGCGATCCATGGCCATGAACAATAACCAGAGCATTGGTGAGGCAGCGCGCAGTTTGATTGCTGCCGCCCAGTTGCTCGTCTGAGCCGACCACGAGAATCACTAGTATGAGTGACCCTGAAGTATTGAGCCCCGAGAAACGCACGCTGACTTTCGGTTATGTGCCATTGATCGACAGTGCTGCGTTGGCGGTGGCGAGGGAGAAAGGTTTCTTCGCCGCTGAAGGGCTTGATGTGACGCTGTGCGCGGAGCCGTCCTGGGCAAATATCCGCGATAAGGTCGCTTGTGGTTTGTTCGATGGGGCGCAGATGCTCGCGGGTATGCCGTTGGCGGCCAGTCTCGGTGTCGGTCCGGTACACGAACCGATGGTGACGTCGTTCGGCATGAGTCTGAACGGCAATGCGGTGACCGTATCCAATGCGCTTTATGCGGCTCTGGCTGCCGAACTGGGCGTCGCGGAGGTCAGCCCGGCGCGGGCCGGCGAGGCAATGCGGGCGCTGGTGGGCAAGCGCCGGGCGGCGGGATTGGCGCCCTTGACGCTGGCGCACGTTTATAACTTCTCCGCCCACAACTACCAGCTGCGATATTGGTTGGCCGCCAACGGCATTAATCCGGAAACCGATGTCCGGCTGGTGGTGGTGCCGCCGCAGCGTATGCGCTGCGCACTGGCGGACGGCGAGATCGATGGCTATTGCGTGGGTGAACCCTGGAATACACTGGCTGCGGCGACCGGGCAGGGGCGGATTCTGCTCAATGGCTACGATATCTGGCGTGACGCGCCGGAGAAGGTGTTTGGCGTGACCAGGCGTTGGGCGGATGACAAGCCCGGCACGCATCGCGCAGTGTTGCGCGCGCTGACACGTGCGTCGCAGTGGTTGGGCCAGGATGGGAATCTGCCGGAAGCGGCCAGCCTCTTAAGCGAGCATGATTATATTCCGCTCGGTCAGGCTCAGCTGTTGGCGGCAATGCAAGGCGGTCCGGGCGGCCGCCACGGACGCTGTACATTCTTTTCGCATCAGGCCAATACGCCTTTTCTGTCACATGCGGTGTGGTTTATCACGCAGATGTACCGCTGGGGACAGCTCAGCGAGGTTTTGCCGATCGCCGCGGCTGCGGCGGCGGTTTACCGGCCTGCCTTGTTTCATGATGTCGCCCGCGAACTGGGCTTGCAGTTACCGCAGGAGACGACGCAACGCGACTGCCCGGAGCGGTTTATCGACGGGCGTCAGTTTGATGTGCAGGCGCCGGTGGATTACCTGCGAGAGGCGCCGCTCAGTCATTTGCGCGTTGACCTTGGCGCGCTGGAAGCGGCGCAATAAGCGCCCTTTTGTGGAGCGCTGTTGCATACTTGTGGTGCGCAAAATCTGTAATTCTGCCGATGGAATCTTTATAAGCTGCTGATAAATAAGGTATTCAAAAGTTGGCACGCGCGTTGACTCTATAAACGCATCAGCGGCCAACGGCGGTCGCTCGAAGCACGATAAGAATCGCGTAACAGCAACGAAGCTCGCGTCTGACTTCCGGCATTGTCCGGGAGCGCAGGCGCGGGCTTTTTTTGTGTCCGCAAAACGGACGGCAGGAGCGAAGCAGGTAGCGCAGTATGGCCATTCAAGGCGCACAGACTAAGGCAGAAAAAGTGCTCGTCATCGGCAATGGTATGGCCGGTGCGCGTTTTGTGGCCGAGCTCCACGAGCGGCTTGGCGAGGCGGTGGAGATCACTGTCTTCGGCGCCGAGCCACATACCAATTACGACCGCATTCAGCTGTCGCCGGTGTTGGCCGGCGAAAAAGCCATCGGCGACATCATGCTCAACGATGATGCCTGGTACCGCAAACGCAATATCACTTTTTACAAGGGTGTGCATATCACGGATATCGACCTGAGCTCATCTCAGATCAGCGATGAACACGGCCGGCTGTATGCCTATGACAAGCTGGTCATCGCCACCGGTTCATCGCCGCATATCCTGCCCTTGCCCGGTACCGATCTGGAGGGCGTGCTTGGCTATCGCGATATTGCCGACGTCGAGAAAATGATTGCGATTGCCGCTGGCCATCGCCATGCAGTGGTGATCGGTGGAGGTCTGCTGGGGCTGGAAGCGGCGGTCGGCCTGCGCAAGCGCGGCATGCATGTCACCGTGGTGCATCAGTCAGACACACTGATGCAGCGCCAGCTTGACGCCACGGCTGCCAGCATGTTGCAGGCTGAACTGGAAAGCCGCGGCATTGAGTTTCGGCTTGCCCATCAGAGTGAAGCGATTGTCGGTGAGAGTAGGGTGACGGGCTTGCGATTCAGTACCGGCGAAGAGATCCCCGCCGATCTGATCGTGATGGCGGCCGGGATTCGACCCAATATCAGCCTTGGCAAGGCTGCCGGTCTGGTCGTTGAAAGAGCGCTGGTGGTCGATGACGTAATGCAAACATCTGACCCTGCCGTCTATGCGCTGGGCGAATGCGTTCAGCATCGCGGTCATTGTTACGGTCTGGTGGCGCCCTTGTATGAACAGGCGCGGGTACTGGCCGGGCATCTGGCCGGTGATCCGGATGCTGTCTATCAGGGCTCGGTGCTGGCAACGCGCTTGAAAGTCACCGGCGTAAACCTCTTCTCGGCCGGTGATTTCACCGGCGATGCCGGTTGCGATTTCATTACTTACCGCGACCCGGAAATCAATACCTACAAAAAACTGGTGTTGCGCGACGACAAGCTGGTCGGTGCCGTGCTCTACGGTGATGTGCCCGACGGCGGCTGGTACTTCAGCCTGATTCAGGATGCCGCGTCGGTCGGTGACATCCGTGACTATCTGATCTTCGGTGAAGCGATGTGCACCGAGGTCAGGCGTGCAGCACAGGCCCGAACCGACAAAACCACAACTCCGAAAACCACAAGCAAAACCGGCCATACCGGTGAGAGTAACGATATGAGCAAAAAGCAAACCCTGGTTGTTATCGGCAACGGCATGGTCGGCCATCAGTTCATCGAATCCTTTGTCGATAAGGGCGGGCTGGATCAGTATGAGCTGATTACCTTCTGTGAAGAGCCGCACATGGCCTATGACCGTGTGCACCTGTCGGAGTACTTCAGCGGTAAAACCGTCGACGAGCTGAGTCTGGTGAAGCCGGGCTTTTACGCGTCGCACGGGATCAAGGTTTATACCGGCGAGAAGGCCGTTGAGATCGATATCAAAGACAAGCGTGTTATGTCCTCTGCCGGTCACTATGTGGAGTACGACAAGCTGGTACTGGCGACAGGTTCTTATCCTTTTGTGCCACCGATTGAGGGCAAGGAGCATGAGGCTTGTCTGGTCTACCGCACGATTGAGGATCTGGATGCGATTCGCAGTGTGGCTGAAAAAGGCAAGGTCGGGGTTGTTGTGGGCGGCGGTCTGTTAGGCCTTGAGGCAGCCAATGCGCTGAAAAGCCTGGGGCTGGAAACACACGTGGTCGAGTTCGCGCCGCGTCTGATGCCGGTGCAACTCGATGAGGGTGGCGGGGCCATGCTGCGGCGGAAGATCGCAGCCCTGGGCGTCACCGTGCACACGCAGATGAACACCAAGCTGATTGAGGCCGGTGACGAACATACCTTGCGTATGAACTTTGCCAATGGCGATCAGCTGGAAACCGACCTGATTCTGTTCTCCGCCGGTATCCGTCCGCAGGATGAGCTGGCCCGCATGGCCGGGCTGGATGTGGGCGAACGCGGCGGGATCGTTATCGACAATCAGTGTGTTACCTCAGATGCCGATATCTACGCCATCGGTGAGTGTGCGCTCTGGAACAAGCAGATTTTCGGCCTGGTGGCGCCCGGCTACAGCATGGCGCGTACAGCGGCGGACAGCATTCTCGGTAACGCGGCTGCCTTCACCGGTGCTGATATGTCGACCAAGCTCAAGCTGCTGGGCGTGGACGTGGGCTCGATAGGCGATGCACATATGCGTACGCCGGGCGCTCTGGCTTACACCTATGTGGATGAAGCGGCTGAGGTCTACAAGCGCATTGTGGTGTCAGAAGACGGCACGACCCTGCTCGGTGCGGTGCTGGTCGGTGATAACAGCGGCTACGACACGCTCTTGCAGTATGCCCTGAACGGCATTGCGTTACCGCCGCACCCGGATGATCTGATTCTGCCGCAACGCGATGGCACAGCCCCGGTCGGACTCGGCCCGGATGCCTTGCCCGAGAGCGCGCAAATCTGCTCCTGCTTCAGCGTGACCAAGGGAGCGGTGGTCAGCGCGATGGACCAGGGTTGCATGAGTTTGGAATCGGTCAAGGCAGAGACCTGTGCTTCGACCGGTTGCGGTGGTTGTGCCGCCTTGCTGACAAGTGTCGTCGACAGTGAGCTGGGTAAACGTGGTGTGGAAATCAACACCGATCTCTGCGAGCACTTTGCCCACACCCGTCAGGACCTCTACAACATCGTCCGGGTTGAGGGTATCCGTAGCTTCAGGGAACTGATCGGCCGTCATGGCAAGGGCCTGGGCTGCGATATCTGCAAGCCGACGGTTGCCTCCATTCTTGCCTCGGTCTGGAACGACTACGTACTCGATGACAACAACCGCGCTTTGCAGGACACCAATGACTTCGCCTTGGCCAATATGCAAAAAGACGGCACCTATTCTGTCGTGCCGCGTATCGCCGCCGGTGAAATCACGCCACAGGGCCTGATCACCATCGGGCAGGTTGCTGATAAATACAAGCTCTACACCAAAATCACAGGCGGTCAGCGGATCGATATGTTCGGCGCACGTCTTGAGGAATTGCCCTTGATCTGGAAGGAGCTGACTGAGGCAGGCTTCGAGTCCGGCCATGCTTACGGCAAATCGCTGCGGACCGTGAAATCCTGTGTCGGCAATAGCTGGTGCCGCTACGGCGAGCAGGACAGTGTCGGCATGGCGATTCGTCTGGAGAACCGCTACAAAGGCCTGCGTTCCCCGCACAAAATCAAGTTTGCTGTTTCCGGCTGCACCCGCGAATGCGCTGAAGCGCAGTCGAAGGATATTGGCGTTATTGCAACCCCGGCAGGCTGGAGTCTCTATGTTTGCGGAAACGGCGGTATGAAACCACGCCACGGCGATCTGTTTGCCACGGACCTGGATGACGCCACGTTGATCCGCTACATCGACCGTATCCTGATGTTTTATATCAAAACCGCCGATCGTCTGCAGCGCACCTCGGTATGGATGGACAACATCGAAGGCGGTCTGAGCTATCTGCAGAAAGTGGTTATCGAGGACTCCCTCGACCTGGCTGAAGAGCTTGAGACACAGATGCAGAATGTGGTCAGCACCTATCAGGATGAATGGAAGACCACAATTGAGAATCCTCAGGCAATGAAACGATTCCGGACCTTTGTTAACAGTGACAAGTCCGACCCCAATGTCGTCTTCGTGGAAGAGCGCGGGCAAATCAGACCCGCTAACGAAGAAGAACGTAAAAACCTCAATCTGGCAGTTTGACGGAGAAATGACTATGTCTACAAACAGTGAATGGATAAGCGTTTGCAAAGAGTCTGACCTGATCGAGTTTTCAGGTGTTGCAGCACTTATCGGCAAACAATCGGTAGCCATCTTTTATGTGCCGGACCTGGAACAAAAGGTCTTTGCAATCGATAACTACGACCCGTTTTCCGGGGCCAATGTCATCTCCCGCGGCCTTGTCGGTGACCTGAAAGGCAAGGTCGTTGTGGCCTCACCTATATACAAGCAGCACTTTGAGCTGGCCACCGGCCAGTCACTCGAAGACGAGAATATCCGGGTGGGTGTCTGGCCTGTAA
Source organism: Granulosicoccaceae sp. 1_MG-2023 (assembly GCA_030546905.1). Taxonomy (GTDB): domain Bacteria; phylum Pseudomonadota; class Gammaproteobacteria; order Granulosicoccales; family Granulosicoccaceae; genus UBA7957. Next base: position 55,027 of record JAUOPI010000015.1, read on the forward strand.
AAATGGAGAACGGCGATGTATTGATCGGCCGTCGTAGCAGCCGCGCCGTGGCGGCCTGAAGGCAGACGCCGGCTGTGCCGTGGTGGTTCTCTGAATGCAGAGCATTGATATGACAGACAAGTTTACAAGCGATGGCACCGTATTCGGCGGTATTCCGGTGAACGGCGAAACCCGTACCACATGTCCGTATTGCGGTGTCGGTTGCGGGGTTGTGGTATCACCGGACGCTGACGGGAACATCAAGGTACGCGGCGATAAAGCGCATCCGGCCAATTTCGGCCGGCTGTGCTCCAAAGGCACTTCCCTGGGCGAAACCCTGGCGCTTGATGACCGTCTGCTGCATTGTGTGGTGGACGGGCAGCAGAGCGGCTGGGATACGGCGCTCGAGCGTGTCGCGACAGTCTTTTCCGAAACAATCGCCAGGCATGGCCCCGATAGCGTGGCGCTTTATGTCTCCGGGCAGATACTCACGGAAGACTATTACGTAGCCAACAAGCTGATGAAAGGCTTTATCGGCAGCGCCAATATCGATACCAATTCGCGGCTTTGCATGTCCACCGCCGTGGCCGGACATAAGCGTGCATTCGGCACCGATACCGTGCCGGCCTGTTACGAAGACCTGGAGCAGGCTGATCTGCTGATTATCACCGGTTCGAACCTCGCCTGGGCGCATCCGGTCCTGTTTCAGCGTGTGATGGCGGCCAAGAAAGCCAGACCGTCCATGCGTGTGGTGTTGATTGACCCGCGACGTACGGCCAGCGCGGACATCGCAGACTTGCATCTGGCCGTGGCGCCGGGCTCGGATGCGGTGCTGTTCAACGGGTTGTTGGGCTGGTTGATTGAGCACGATTGTCTGGACAAACGCTTTATCGCCGATCACACCTCGGGCTTTGACGCACTGTGTGCTGCGCAGGTGCTGCCTTCTCTTGGCGAGGTGGCGCAGGCTTGTCATTTGCCCGAAGACGATATACGCAGATTTTTCGACTGGGTAGCGCAGACCGAAAAAACCGTCACGGCTTTCTCGCAGGGGATTAACCAGTCCTCCTCCGGTGTGGATAAGGTCAACAGTATTATCAATGTGCATCTGGCCACAGGCCGTATCGGCAAGCCCGGTGCGTCGCCTTTTTCCATTACCGGCCAGCCGAATGCCATGGGTGGGCGCGAGGTCGGCGGTCTGGCCAATCAGCTTGCCGCACATATGGATTTCAGCCCCGGGGCGATCGACCGGGTCGGGCGTTTTTGGCAGGCGCGGGCCATGGCCACAAAGCCCGGCCTCAAAGCCGTGGAGTTGTTTGATGCGGTACGCGACGGCCGTATCAAGGCCTTGTGGATTATGTCCACCAATCCGGTGGTCAGTCTGCCGGAGGCGGATAAAGTCCGCGAAGCGCTGAACGCCTGTCCATTTGTGGTGGTGTCAGATTGCATCGCCGAAACCGATACCAGCGTATTTGCCGATGTTCTGTTGCCGGCGGCCACCTGGGGTGAGAAAGACGGCACCGTGACCAATTCCGAGCGTTGCGTGTCGCACCAGAAGGCGTTTTTGCCTCTGCCCGGTGAGGCACGGCCGGACTGGTGGCAGCTGTGTGAAGTGGCCCGGCGCATGGGCTTTGAGGCGGGCTTTGATTATCGCAATCAGGCGGATATTTTCCGCGAACACGCGCGTCTGTCGGGCTTTGAGAATAAGGACAGCCGTGATTTTGATATTTCTGCATTGCAGGCGGTCAGCGATGCGCATTATCAGGCGCTGGAACCCTTCCAATGGCCGCTGCCTGAGCGTGGGCAGAGCAGAAAACGTTTTTTTGCCGACGGGCAGTTTTACACTCCCGACCGGCGGGCGCGTTTTGTTCCGGTTGCGCCGCGTCAGCCGGCCCGTCCGGTCAGTCCGGCTTATCCGCTGATATGCAACACCGGACGCATCCGCGATCAGTGGCACACCATGACGCGGACGGCCAAGACCAGCCGCCTGATGGGGCATATGCCCGAGCCCTATGTGGAGATACATCCGCAGGATGCGGTGCACTACGGTTTGAGCGACGGCGCGCTGGCTGAGGTTTACAACCAAAATGCAAGCCTGACTTTGCGCGTCAAAACCGATGCCTCGCAACAGCCCGGCAGTGTGTTTGTGCCCATGCACTGGACGGCGCAATATGCTTCGGCTGCGCGGGTGGACAGTCTGGTCAATGCCGTGGTGGACCCGCTTTCCGGTCAGCCGGAATCGAAACATACGCCGGTGGCGGTCCGCCCTTGGCCCATGCGCTGGCAGGGTTTTATCCTTACCCGCCGTGCATTGCCGCGCTTGCCGGGGGATTACTGGGCGCTGGTTCGTGAGAGCCACAGCTTGCGTTATGTGATCGCCGGACAGGACGAGCCCGCGAGCTGGTCTGCCGTCGTAAGCGAGTGCTTCGGTGCCGGTGGCAACTGGATCGAGCTCGAAGATACGCATCGCCGGGGCTACCGCGCGGCGCAGCTCAAAGACGGACGGGTGCAGGCCGTGCTGGTGGTCGCCGGCGAGGGCGAGCCATTGCTGCATAGTTGGCTGAATCAACAGTTCGGGCCCGACGCCGGCGGTGAAGACGGGCGCCGCAGCCTGCTTTCCGGCCGCCCGGCAAGTGCGGTGAAGGACGCCGGCCGGCAGGTTTGTGCCTGCTTTAACGTGGGGATCAATACGATTGTTGAGGCCATCGAAGAACAGCAGCTCAGTTCGGTTGAGGCCATAGGCGAGTTACTGCGCGCCGGCACCAACTGCGGTTCCTGCAAGCCGGAACTGGCGGCAATTCTGCAACAGCGCTGTGCCGCGGCCAGTGCCTGATAGACCCCGCGCACCTGCAAGCGGCCGGCGCTTCCGGTAGACTCAGCGACCGTTAAACGTCTTTTCCGGAAGCGCAATGAAGCTTTTGCTGGTAGGGCCGAAGAGCCCGCCTGTCGGCGGCACCACGGTGCTGTTCGATCAACTCTGTGATTATCTCGATACCGCCGATGGTGTGGAGCTGACTGTACTCAATACCTCACCGCAAGCGGTCGGTCGCTCGCCGCTGGCGGTGGCGCGTTTTCTGTGGCGGGTGTTCCGTGCCGTGCGTCATCACGACGAGGTGGTTTTGCATGCGTCCTCGACCATGATGGTGCTGATTGTCAGTCTGGTGCTGCGTGTGGCCTGCGGACTGTACCGCAAGCCCTGGGCGTTCCGTAATTTCGGCGGCCGCTTTCCCGCGTATTGGGCATCTCAGAGCGCACCGGCACGCTGGCTGCTCCGGCACACGCTGCTCAGGGCGGATCAGTTATTTTTCGAAACCCGCGAGTCGGTGGAGTTTGTCAGCAAGCTGACCGACCGGCCGGTGGACTGGTTTCCAAACAGCCGGGTTCTGCCGCCGGCGCCGGTTTTGCGTCAGGGCCCGGCGCGGCGCTTTGTGTTTATTTCCCACGTCAAACCCAGCAAGGGTGTGCGGGTGATTATCGAGGCGGCCAAAGGGCTGACCGACCTCAGCTTCGATATCTACGGACCGCTCGGTGACGGGATGAGCGAGGCGGAGTTTGCCGGCAGCAATGTTAACTACGGCGGTACGCTCAAGGCGGAGGAGGTAATCCCCGTGCTGAGCAGCCACGATGTGTTGCTGTTGCCGACCTTTTACGAAGGCGAGGGCTATCCGGGCATTATCCTTGAGGCCTTCGCCGCCGGGGTGCCGGTTATCACTACTGACTGGCGTTGTATTCCGGAACTGACCAATGCCGATTGCGCGATTCTGGTCGAGCCTGAGAGCGTGAGCGGTTTGCGTGAGGCGATCGAAACCCTGGCCGCCGACGCGGCGCGGATGCAGACAATGCGTCGCCATGCGCTGGCGCGTGCCGGCGAGTTCGCTAACGACACCTGGGATGCGTATTTTCTGGAAAAGATGCGTGAGTTGCTGCAACGGCGCTCCTGAGTCCCCGCGAGTCAGCGGGTACTGATGCTACCTGATGCTCTGATAACACCTGTTTGCACACAGCTAGCGACAGGCTGACAAATTTTGTATGCCACTCTGAGCTGCTTAAATGACCCTCCTTGCGTTTTCGCGCCGTATCAGGAGAGGAAAATTGAGTTGTTTTCAGATTAATACTGCAAGACCGGGAGGCCGCTGATGGAGTTGCTGACCGGTTTTTTCAGTGCTATCGATAGCCTGACCTGGGGTTGGGCGCTGATTCCCATACTGGTTGTTTTCGGTCTGTTTATGACCGTGATGTCCGGTTTTGTACAGATCGAGTTCTTCGGTCGTATGTTCCGTGTCCTCTCAGGGCGCAATCAGAATCAGGACCCCAATGCCATCTCAGCGCGGGAGGCCTTGCTGGTTTCTGTCGGCGGACGTGTCGGCGGCGGCAATATCGCCGGTGTTGCTGTTGCAATAAGCATCGGTGGGCCGGGCGCGGTCTTTTGGATGTGGGCGATTGCTGTGTTCGGTATGGCGACCAGTCTTATCGAATGTACCCTGGCGCAGGTTTACAAGCGTGACGACGGCGATGGCGGTTTTCGCGGTGGTCCGGCGTACTACATCCGCCACGGTCTGGGCTTGCGTTATAACTGGCTGGCGATCCTGTATGCAATCTGTCTGCTGGGCGCCTTTGGTCTGGGCTTTATTGCGTTTCAGGGCAATACCGTGGCCGGCTCGCTGCAGGATGCGTTCGGCTTTGACCGCACCATCACCGGCGTGGGTCTGGCTATTCTGACCGGGCTGGTTGTGTTCGGTGGTATCAAGCGTATCGCCAAGGCCGCGGATGTGATCGTGCCGGTGATGGCGCTGATGTATATCGTCACGGCGATCACCATTATCGCTATCAATATCACTGAAGTGCCGGCCCTGCTGATGGATATCGTGCGTTCGGCGTTTGGTCTGAATGAGGCCTTTGCCGGTGGTATGGGTGCTGCGGTTGCGCAGGGTCTGCGCCGCGGACTGTTCTCCAACGAGGCCGGTCTGGGTTCAGCGCCGAACGTGGCGGCCACCGCGCTGGTCCGTCACCCGGTCAGCCAGGGCATCACCCAGGCTTTCTCCGTGTTTATCGACACATTTATCATCTGCACCTGCACGGCCTTGATTATTCTGATGGGCGACGTCTATGTGCCCGGTGCCAGTGATATTGACGGCGTGGTGCTGACGCAGCAGTCATTGGCCGGTCATCTGGGCAATGGTGCGCAGTATGTGCTGAGTACGGCGATTCTGTTGTTCTCGTTCTCGTCGATTATTTACAACTACTATCTCGGTGAGAATGCGCTGGCGGTGATGACCAAAAAAGGCTTGGCCCTGACAGGCTTTCGTCTGGTGGTCGTCGGGATTGTATTTTTGGGTGCGGCAGCGCCGTCGGCTACCTCGGTTTTCTTCTTTGCCGATCCGCTGATGGGCCTGCTGGCGCTGGTCAACCTGGTTGCCATTATTATGCTGTTCCCGGTGGCGATGCGGGTTGTGGACGATTTCCGTGCACAGCTGCGGGCAGGGGTTGAAAGACCGGTGTTTGATCCTGACAAGTTTGCGGATCTGAGTATTGACCGTCAGGCCTGGGACGTTCGGACCTGGGACTGATTCCAGCCTCTTAAAAATCGCCGGCATTTGCCGGCGATTTTGTTTCTGTTGTTCTTAAACTGCTTTTCACACGCCAGACCGGGTTCAGGCGCTGCACTCACCACGCAAGGGCTCGGGCATTTGCTCGCGCAACTCAGTCGCGCTCAGGCCCTGACCGATTAACACATGCAATTTGCTGTAGGCCGCCTCAAGCGTCAGGTCGCGTCCGCCGATCACGCCCGATTCTGCAAGGCTGGTACCGGTCGCGTAGGTTGGCGGCAGCACGCTGCCTTGCGCGCAGCGGGTGATGGTCAGCACGCAGATGCCGTCATCGCTGGCCCGCCTCAGCTCGCGCATCAGCGCGGTGTTGCGGTCCGGCCCGTTGCCCACGCCATAGGCGCGGATCACCAGTGCGCGCAGTCCCGCCTGGGACAAAACCGCGCTGAAGAGCCGCTCTGAAACGCCCGGATAAAAGCCCAGTACGGCCACCGCATCATCGTCGATAGTGCAGGGCCGGAAGTCCGGTGCGGCAGGCGGCAGCAAGAGCTCGTGGTGTAATTCAAAGCGCGCCCCGGTCCGCCCCAGCGGCGGCAGATTGGGCGAGTCAAAAGCGTCCGGTCCGGTGCTCCTGAATTTCACACTGCGGTTGCCGCGCAGCAGGCGCTGGTGAAAGTACACACAGACTTCGGCCAGCGCTGATGGCTGTGCGAGGATTTTCAGGCTGCCGAGCAGGTTGTCGGTCGCATCGCTGTGTGGCTCAACCAGCGGTATCTGGGCGCCGGTCAGCAGCACCGGTTTGTCGATCGGGCCGAGCAGAAATGACAGCGCCGAGGCACTGAAGGCCATGGAGTCCGTGCCGTGCAGCAGCAGAAAACCGTCGTAGTTCTGCCACTGTGAGCGTAGCACTGCGGCCATGCGTTGCCAGTCGTGAGGCTGGGCGTTGGCGCTGTCGATCAGCGGTTCCAGCTCGCAATAGTGCACCTCGGGCAGACTGTCGCCGGCCGCCGCCAGCCGCGTCTGCAGCCGTTCGCCGAAGTTATCCAGCGGTGCAAAGCCGCGTTGCGTGGGGCCCATGCCGATGGTGCCACCGCAATGGAGGATCAGTATGCTGCGCTTCAAATGCCTGTCTCTGTTGTTACGGGCTGTATGCCGGGGATTTTGCCAATCGGGTATTAGATCAGCAGATGTGTGCGGCCGGAATTGTTCAGGCGGTTCGCAGTGGTGCAAAAAGGTGCTGTAAGCGCATCAGTCAGCATCGGTTTCGCGTTGTGTCCGCGAGGCTGTCTGCACTAATATAGCGCGCTCCGAAACTCCGGTATGTTGTTCCGTGCAAGACCATTTCGCTGCCAATCTGCGGCTGCTTTGCAGTTACTATCGCTCTATTGCGGATGTCTGTCGCCGCCTGAATATCAACCGTTCGCAGTTCAACCGTTATCTCAGCGGGCGCTCACGGCCGTCGGCCCATACGCTGCGCCGCTTCTGTGACTTTTTCGGGGTCGAGGAATACGAGATTCTGTTGCCCAATGAGCAGTTCCAGCGTCTGATCAAAGTCCGTCCCAACCGCCCCGAAGGCGACGCGCCGGGCACGCCGGCCGAGCAACCCGAGACGCCGCATCTGCGCCAGCTGGGGCAAATGGGCACGGCCGGGTTGTCGCGCTATCTGGGCTACTACTTCGAAAACTATATGTCGATGGCGCACCCGGGGAAGATTCTGCGCACGCTGGTCAAGCTGGAGCAGCGCGACGAAGGGGTTTATTTTCAGCGCACCGAAAGGGTGCGGGAGCGGGACGGGGAGGCGGTCTGCCACGGTGTCTACCTGGGCATGGCGCATTTTCTGACCGACCGGATTTTTCTGGTCGATTATGAATCCCTGACCGGTCACGAGATCACCGAGACGATTCTGTTTCCGACCTTCAAAAACCGTGTGACGCGGCTCAGCGGATTGAAGCTGGGCGTGTCCGGAACCGGTGAGCGTATGCCTTCCTGTGCGCGGGTGGTCTACGAATATCTGGGGCCGCAGGTCGATACCTTGCGGGCCCTGTCGCTGTGCGGGCTTTATGCGCCGGACAGTGCGGAGATTGATGCGGTGACGGTCAATGCGGTGCGCAATGATATGGCCGCGGGGGATGTGCATTTCCGCGCCCGCCACTGAGCTGTGGCGGGCGGCAGCGGGCTGTCAGTCCTGCTCGCCGAGCACGACGCTGAAGCGTTGCTGGCGCAACTCATCGAAATAGCGGCGCAGCATGCTTTGCACCTGCGGGCTGCGGATCTTGTCCCAGGGGAAATCCTGCTCCGCATAAAAACGGCCTTCGGCGGCGTGGCTTTCATGTGATTCGCCGCGGTAGTAAATCGCCTGTGCGCCGTTTTCGGGGTTTTCGTAGACCTCGTACAAAAAGCCCAGCGACACGGTCAGGTTCAGTGAGGCCAGCCGGGTGCGCAGTTTGCGCAGGGAGCCGAGCTGCACGTCGTCGCCGTTCTGCGGCAGTTCCAGTGTGCCGTCTTCACCGGGCAGCAGTAAGATGCCGCCGTCGTGCTCGACAATCGCGCCGACGATCAGGTCCACGCCGCATTTGGACGCCGACACCGCCGCCTGTTCCAGTGCGGGTGAGAAATAGCCGCCGTGACCATAGCCCAGCGGGGTGATTTCGTCGTGGCTGAAGTTCTTGACCCGGCCGAGCAGGATGATGTGGTCGCCGGCTTCGATCACGTTTTCGCGCGCACACTCGAAATAGGCCACGATGTCATACAGCAGCGGGCAGCCGGACGGGCCGTCGTCGCGCCAGGGCACGCGTTCGAACTTGTCGGCATCGCGGGAGGCGAAAATATTCGAGACCTCTTTCTGGTTTTCCGAAAGGATATTCACCGCAAAGTGCGCTGAGGTCTCAAAGGCCTCACGGCTGGCTGACTTCTTGTCTATGCACACCAACAACAGGGGCGGATCAAGCGAAACAGACGTGAACGAGTTGGCGGTAAAACCACGCGGGTGGCCGTCGGCGTCCTTACAGCTGATGACCGTAACGCCGGTCAGAAAGCGGCCGAAGGCGTTTCTGAGTTCTCGAGTGTCAGTGATGTCCAAGGTGTTCCCCGATATGGTGTTGATCTGCCGCGGCGAAGCGGTGCGGCTGGATTACTGCGGCGCAGTTTAGCCCAAAACAGGCTGTAACTTCAGTGCGCGGTTATCAGGTCTCACTATAAACCTTAAGACTGTGCGGGATTTCCAAAGTTTGCTAAGATCAAGGGATTTTCCGCCTGCCGCAAGCGCGCCACCTGCGGCAACGCATCACTGGGTTTAAAAATTTCTTTTCCGGAGGCTTCACGTGTCTACTCAAACTGGTTCAATGTCGAGCGCCTTGCTCCATATCATCAAGGTGGGTGTGGGTTTGGTGGTGTTTACTGTCATTGTGCAGGCAATATCCAATGTTGTACCGCCCGCCAAGGTCTATGATTCTGCGCAGATGGCACAAAGCGCTGAGGAGCGCATTGCACCGGTTGGTCTGATCCGCACAGCCTCGGCTGCTGCCGGTGAAGCTGAAGCCGACGTTGCTGCGGCACCGAAGTCTGCCAAGGAACTCTACGAAGGCATTTGCAGCAGCTGTCACGCTGCAGGCGTTGCCGGCGCTCCGATGTTTGAGGACCGGGCCGAGTGGGCCAAACGCGCCGAAGTCGGCGTAGATGCCCTGGTCAGCAGCGCGTTGAACGGTAAGGGTGCGATGCCGCCGAAAGGGGGCTCCTCTTACAGCGAAGATGAAATCCGCAGCGTCGTTGAGTTTATGGTCGCAGGTGGCGAAGCGGCTCCGGCTGAGGAAGCAGCTCCGGCTGAGGAAGCAGCTCCGGTAGAAGAAGCGGCTCCGGCTGAAGAAGCAGCTCCCGCAGAAGAAGCGGCTCCGGCTGAGGAAGTAGCTCCTGTAGAAGAAGCGGCTCCGGCTGAGGAAGCAGCTCCGGCTGAAGAAGCAGCACCGGCTGAAGAAGCAGCACCGGTAGAAGAAGCGGCTCCGGCAGAGGAAGCAGCTCCGGCAGAGGAAGCAGCTCCGGCAGAAGAAGCAGCACCGGCTGAAGAAGCGGCTCCGGTCGAAGAAGCGGCTCCGGCAGAAGAAGCGGCTCCGGTCGAAGAAGCGGCAGCAGCTACCGCCGCCGTTGCAGCGCTTAGCGCAGACGATATCCCCGCTAACATTAAGCAAACCGTCGACACCATGTGTGCCGCTTGCCACGTTGCCGGCATTGCCGGTGCGCCGAAATGGGGTGATGCTGCCGATTGGGGTGCCCGTGCCGAACGTGGCGTGGACGCACTGCTGGAAACGGTGAAAACAGGAAAGGGCGCCATGCCGGCGCGCGGTGGTACACCGCTGACTGACGACGAGCTGCGTCTGGCCGTGCAGTACATGCTGACCAAACAATAAGATCTGCTTGCGCTGTCACTGACAGCAGGGCACAAAAAAACGCCGGCCTGAGAGCCGGCGTTTTGCGTTTTACGACAGGTGAATTGCGTCAGTCGCGGCGCAGCTTTTCGCTGACGGCGATCGGTGTCGGGTAGCGCTGCACAATCCAGTATGAACTGACCACAAAGGTCAGGATGGTCGCGGTCTGGATAAGTGACGCGGCCCGGTCGGTGATCAGCGCACTGCTGGTGGCGACCACCGCGATCAGCAGCGAGAATTCACTGATCTGACCCAGCCTTACGCCGATCTCGCCGGCCAGACGTTCTTTTTCCTTCTCGCGCTTGAGCAGCAGACGGAAGATCTGTGGTTTGAGCAGTACGCCGGCCGCAGCCAGAACCAGTGCCGGCAGCAGGACTGTGCCGAGCATGCTCACATCAAAGCCCGCGCCGAGGGCAAAAAAGAACATCACCAGGAAAAAGTCGCGCAGCGGCTTGAGGCTTTCGGCGATATAGCGGGCGATGGGATTGGTGGCCAGGGTGACGCCGGCGATAAAGGCGCCGATCTCCACCGACAGGCCGGCCAGCTTGCCCAGCTCGGCGATGCCCAGGCACCAGCCGATCGCCAGCAGAAAGACGTATTCTTTGATCTGATCGAACTTGGCGAACAGCCGGAACAGCACGATCTTGGAGAAATAGTACGAGCCGGCTGCGATCAGCGGCAGGCCGATGACGATATTCAGCGCCTCACGGGCAAAGCTGTTCGTGCTGCCCATGCCCTGGATCAGTAGCATGATAATCACCGCCAGCATATCCTGCAGCAGCAGAATACTGACGATAATTTCGCCCATATGCTGGTGATGCAACGCACTGGTCGGGAGCAGTTTAAGACCGATAATGGTGCTCGAAAACATCATAATCGCGCCGATCACCAGACTGTCGGTGAGGTTGAAACCAAAGCTCAGCGCGACCGCCAGACCGCTCAGGGCAAACGCGAGACTGGTCAGGCCGGTAACCACCAGCGCTTCGCGGAACAGGTGCTGTAGGTCTTTGGGCTCCAGATTCAATCCGAGAAGAAAAAGCAGAAAGATAATCCCGATCTCGGAGATGTCGGCGATCAGTTCAGGGTCGTCGACCAGGCCTGTGCCGAAGGGCCCGGTGAGGATGCCCAGCGCAATATACGCGATCAGCAGCGCCTGACGCGCATACAACGCCAGGGTGCTGATAACGGCCGCGCCGGTGAAAATCAGAAACATCGAGAAAACGATAGAGTGGTCCTGCATTTAGTGGCTCATGGTTGGTTGTTAAACGTGTGCTGTAGCGTGCCGCTGAGGCGAAATTCAGCCGCTACCCTTGAGAGTAGCAGCGCCGGGCGTAAGTGCCCGCACAGAAATTAAGCCTGTTTTATGCCAATCGAAGAGCGCAGTTGTTATAAAGTGTCAGCAACACGACGCTGTGCTTGCAATATCATCAACTACTAATATACTGCTGTTATGAACGACCATCAGACTCCACAGGCCGATGCCATTCCGGAACTCATGACCCGCGACGAGGACATCGAGCGCGCCTCGCGTTCCCTCAAAGCGATGTCGCATCCTTTGCGCCTGAAAATCCTTTGCACCCTCGGCGACCGTGAGGTCAGCGTGCAGGAGATTGTCCAATCGGTCGGCACTTCCCAGAGCAACATTTCCCAGCACCTTGCAGTTTTACGCGATAAAGGTATCCTTGCCTCGCGCAAAGATGCTAATCGCGTCTATTACCGCGTGGGCGATGCCCGCACACTGCGCCTGATTTGCATGATGCAGGACGTCTTCTGTTCCCGCATCTGATGCGGTCTGTTGACCTCCACTTACCTACTGCTGACCTGTTGCCAGAGCCATGACTTTTACTGATTTCGTCGGAAATAACCTGCTGTTGTTCGTTGCCCTGCTTGCTGTACTGGGCATGATTGCGTATACCGAATACCAACGATTCTTCTCCGGAATCAGTCAGATCTCGATCACCGATGCGGTGCGTATGCAAAACGACGATGACGCCGTGTTTGTCGATGTGCGCGAGGTCAACGAGTTCAAAAGCGGCCATATCCTCAAAGCACAAAACCACCCGCAAAGCAGTTTCGACAAGAATCTGCATATGCTCGACAAAGCCAAGCAAAAACCGGTGGTGGTGTATTGTGCGACCGGGGCCCGTTCCAACCGTGCGGCCTCGAAACTCAAAAAAGCCGGTTTTGAACAAGTTTACAATCTGGCCGGTGGTCTGGTTGCCTGGGAAAAGGCAAGCCTGCCACTGGTGAAAAAATAACCAGGAGTTCTTATGAGCGGCCCGATCGATTTTTATGTCTCTGCGACCTGCCCGTACTGCATGATGGCCAAGCGTCTGCTGGACGACAAAGGCCTGAGCTACAACGTGATTATGGTCGATAACGACATGGCCAAGCGCCGCGAGATGGAAGAGCGCGCCGGTCGGACCAGCGTGCCGCAGATCTTCTTCGGTGAGCGCCATATCGGCGGTTTCGATGATCTCAGCGAGCTCGATATCGACGGCGAGCTGGACAAGCTGATCGAATCCGGCTGGTCCTGAACAGCCTACGGCACAGGGGTAGCGTGCCGGCAGTGAAACACGGATAATTCCCCCCATCCTGCGGGCGCCGCCGTTTAAGCGCGCCCGTGTCATTTCCACTATCCGACAGGACAAGCCCTCATGGCCGAAGAACAACAGGCAGCAGGTGCCAACGGCGCCGAAAATCCGCAAACTTTCCGTATTCACAAGGTTTACACCAAAGACGTTTCTTTCGAATCGCCGAGTACGCCGGCGTTGTTCGTCAAACAGAACGAGTGGAAACCGGAAGTTAACCTGCAGCTCAACTCCGAAAGCCGCCAGATCAACGGCGACGTCTACGAGACTGTGCTGACCGTGACTGTTACGGTGAAATCCGCTGATCAGACCGCCTATCTGGTTGAAGTCAAACAAGCCGGTCTGTTCCAGTTGCAGGGATTTGACGAGAAAAACCGTGGCGGCCTGCTGGGCAGCTACTGCCCGAATATCCTTTTCCCGTTTGCCCGCGAAGTGGTCTCGGATCTGGTGGTCAAAGGCGGCTTCCCGCAGTTGCTGCTGGAGCCGATCAACTTTGACGCCCTCTATGCGCAGCACCTGCAAAAAGCCAAGGCCGCTGCCGAGCAAAGCACTGAGACTCCGCAGTAAGCGAGCGGCGTAAGGGCGATGGCGACTATAGCGGTTCTGGGGGCAGGTTCGTGGGGCACGGCGCTGGCCGCGCAGCTGGCCCGCAATGGTAATCACACCCGTCTCTGGGGCCGGGATGCTGCGGCCATGGCTGATATGGCCGCCAGCGGCATTAACCGCCGCTATCTGCCGGATATCGCTCTGCCCGAAAGCCTGGTCTGCACCGCCTCGGCGCAAGCGGCGTTGGACGGTGTAGACGGCATTCTGCTGGGCACGCCGACCAAAGCCTTCGAGACGACGCTGGAGCTGGTCCGTCCGTATCTCAGGGACGACACCACGCTGGTCTGGGCCTGTAAAGGCGTTGAGGCCGGCAGCGGGCGCCTGCTGCATGACGTGCTCGCCGAACGCCTGCCGGATTTACGTCGCGCTGCGGTGATTTCCGGGCCGTCGTTTGCCGCCGAGTTGGCCGGTAATCTGCCCACGGCGACGACCATCGCCTCGGCGGATGCGGCTGTTGCCACGCAGGTGGCCGGCTGGTTCCACGGCGAGAACTTCCGCGCTTACACCACCGATGATGTGATCGGGGTGGAAGTCGGCGGTGCGCTGAAAAACGTCTTCGCCATCGCTGCGGGTATTTCCGACGGACTCGGATTCGGTGCCAATTCGCGCGCAGCGCTGATTACCCGCGGACTGGCCGAACTGATGCGTCTGGGCGTGGCCATGGGCGCACGTCAGGAAACCCTGATCGGCCTGTCCGGTATGGGCGATCTGGTGCTGACCTGCACCGATGACAAATCCCGCAACCGCCGCTTCGGTTTGCGTCTGGCGGCCGGGGATTCGGTCGCGCAGGCACTCGAACGCATCGGGCAGGTGGTCGAAGGTGTGCGTACCGCAGAAGAGGCGCAGCGCATGGCCGCGCAGTATGGCGTGGAAATGCCGATCGTCGAGCAGGTCTATGCCGTGATTCACCAGAGCAAGTCGCCGCTGGACGCGGTGCGTGAACTACTCTCGCGTTCGCCCAAACGCGAAGTCTGACGCTGTCGCGCAGGTTTACTGCGCGCCGGCAAAATCCATCTGCCGCCAGGCCTCAAACGCAATAATCGACACGGCGTTGGCCAGATTCAGGCTGCGACTGCCCGATTGCATCGGGATACGAATCTTACTTTCCTCATCCATACCGCCGAGCATCTGTGCCGGCAGACCGCGTGATTCGGGGCCGAACAGCAAGACATCCCCTTCCTTGTAGCGCACGTCCGCATAGCAAGTGCGGCCCTTGGTCGTGCAGGCAAAACGCCGCCCCGCCGGACCGCTCTCCTCAAAATCCTGCCAGTTGCGGTATTCCACAACCGAGGTCAGTTCGGCGTAGTCCAGCCCGGCCCGGCGCAGGCGTTTGTCTTCCAGCCTGAAGCCCAGCGGATGGATCAAATGCAGGGTAAAACCGGCATTCGCGCAAAGGCGGATCAGATTGCCTGTATTTGGCGGTATTTCCGGCTCAAAGAGCACGATATTCAGCATGGTGGTGACTGTTCTCAACAAAAAGTCGGTGCGTTTTCCGTTGTTGTTTCGCAATTCTTGGCTATAACCAGTTCTGCGGTGTCAGTTGAATCAGCGGCAAATCATGCCGGCAGCATCGTACTCAGTAGCAGGACAAAGCAGCGGAATATGAATAACGACATGACCGATCAAGGTAAGCCCGATACGGATCAGGCAGCATACTGCCGTTTTTTCGGCTTGCTGGAAATGCCTTTTGAAACGGATTTCGATATGGGCAAATTCTATCAGGGCGCGAACCGTATTTCGGTATTCGAGGATGTCTTACTGCAAATCCGTGCAGACCGTCCCGTGGTCTGGGTCAGCGGCGCACGCGGCAGCGGCCGCACCACCTTGTGCCGGAAGCTGGAGCAGGCACTGACTGATTCGCTGTGCTTTTTTACCAATTTCAGCCGCGGATGCAGCCACCAGCCGCTGCAGCAGCAGCTCGAATCCGCGTTGTCCTGTATACCCAACAGCGGCCCGCAGGCGCTTGATGAGCGTTTGCTGAACAGTCACGGCCATGCGCGGCGCATTGTGATTTTTGTCGAAGGGGTGAGCAGTCTCAGTGCGGATGAGTTCAGCTGGCTGGCCGGTTTACAGGCAGACGCTGAAAGCCGCGGTATTGTTATCGCACTTGTATTTCTCTACGAAAAGCTCGAAGAGCAGATTCTCATCGATAACCGTCTTGCACCGAATCACCGTAAAACCACGCTGGTCTCGCTCAGCGAGTACGAAGTGTATGAATACCTCAATGATCATCTCTACCAGTGCGGCCACCGGGGCGAGCCGCTTTTTCGTCGCAGCACCTCGCGTCTGATCGCCAAAGACACTCAGGGCAATTTTGCAGCTCTGACGCATTTGGCCAAGCTGACCCTGCGCCGGGCATGGCGCCGTCGTGCGGCCTGTCCGCTGGCCATGGATGTGCCGCTTACCGAAGACAGTCTCTCAGCACTGGTACAAGCCCGTCCCGAAAGTCATTCCTCTGACCGCGCAACCTTCCGCAGTGCGCTTGTGGTCGGGGCTGTCAGCGGCGCGCTGATGCTGGCGCTGATCTGGGGCATGTTCGGTAACACCACCGGTAATGATCTGCTGGTGGTCAATGAACTCAGCCAGCAGAGCACGCTGACCCGGTAGTTCCTGTTGTGAAACAGGGCAGAAACTGTGATGCCGGTCACGTTCCCGCCTTGTTAAGTTCGTCACAATCAGAACCGCTTCACGGAAGAAGCGGTACATCGCAACACAGGGACGGACATGCAAAAACGCGGACGATTGCGTTCAGCGGGCCTCGGCCCCGGCCTGCTTTATCTCCTCTATCTGTTTGTTTCGGGCTGCGCCACGGCAACCAAGCCGGCGGCTGATGAGGCAGACACATCGTCACCGGCGAAGAACAACGCCGATGCGTTCTTTATTGCCGATGCGCCGGTACCGGAATTTATTCCGCAAGCTCCCGAGCCCGCGCCGCCTCAGGCGCGCTATTCCCTGGAAGTAGAGAATCTGCCGCTGGCCGAGTTTATCAGCGCGGTGGCGCGTGATGCCGGGCTTGATTTGTTGATACACGGCGCGCCGCAGGGGAGCATCACTCTGCGTATGCAGGAGCGCACGCTGGGCGAGATCCTCGATGCGGTGGCCGCTCAGGCGGCGGTGCGTTTCCGTCTGGCTGACCGCACCTTGCGTGTCTATGAGGACACGCCCTATCTGCAAACCTACCGTGTGGACTATCTGAACATCGAGCGCGAGTCGGGCAGTGCGGTGGAGCTGTCGACTCAGGTCGACAGTATCAGCCTGACCATTGATGCGCAGGGACAGGGTGTCGGCGGCAGCAACAGTTCCCGTGCCCACGTGAACAACAGCAGCCACAATCAGTTCTGGCAAACCCTGGCGCGCAATGTGGCCGGTTTGCTGGGTATCGGGGACGACAAGGCTGAGCAACGGGTGATGAGCAATCCTGAGGCCGGCGTGCTGGCGGTGCTGGCGACCGATACAGAGCATCGCAAGGTGCGCGACTATATCCGCACTGTGTCTGAACGTGCGCGCAAACAGGTGCTGATTGAGGCCTTGATTGTGGAGGTGGCGCTGAACGACGATTACCGCGCCGGGGTGGACTGGCGGGTCCTCAGCGGCGACAGCACACAGACGCGTTATCTGCAATCGACAGCCATGACCACGACGGCGGAAGGCAGCCTGCCGGGGCTGGGCAGCGAGGCCGGTGCCATGCTCAGTGTGGTCCGCGAAACCGCCGACAGCTCGCTTTTGTCCACGCTGAGTCTTCTGCAACGCTTCGGTGATGTGCGGATTCTCTCCAGTCCCAAAATCAATGCGCTGAACAATCAGCCGGCGGTCCTGAAGGTGGTCGATAACCGCGTTTACTTTACCGTCGGGGTGCAGCGCATTGAGTCCGAAGACACCTTCGAAAAACTCACCACCACCTCGGAAATCAAAACCGTCCCCGTCGGGCTGGTGATGAATGTGATCCCGCATATCAGCGACGACAACGATATTCTGCTCAATATCCGCCCGACCATCTCGCGCATTATCGGCTATGTCTCCGACCCGAATCCGGATCTGGCTGAGGTTGATGTGAGTAATCTGATTCCGGAAATACAAGTCCGCGAGATGGAGTCCGTGTTGCGGGTGCGCGACGGTGGCATGGTGGTGATCGGCGGACTGATGCAGGAAACCGTCTCCGACGCTCGTCAGGGCGTGCCGGGCTTGTCACGTGTGCCGCTGCTCGGGCGCTTGTTCCGTCAGGACGAGAAAAACAGCGCTAAAACCGAGTTGTTGATTGTGCTGCGTCCGGTGGTGATCGATTCCGCTGCGCGCTACCGGGAGGGTGTTTTCGAATGGGAAAAATGAATCTGCCCGTAGCCTGCCCGCGACCGCCTGTGCCGGTGCAATGGCCGGTCCGCACGGGGGACAAAAGCCCTGATCCGGACGCCGCTGCACGTCCTGTGCTGATTTGGGTTTGTCTGTGCGGCGCGGCTGCTTTGATGGGGCTGTTGACCCTGGTCTTACTTCGGCAATGGCAACAGGCGGTGTTTGCCGACGCCTTGGATCTGCTGCGTCAACCAGTGGCACAGCTGCCGGTGAATACGCCTGTGATGGCGGTTGCGCCGCCCGCGGCAAGAGAGCCTGAACTCAGCGAACGCCAGCTCGCGCTGCTGGCACTGGCTAAAACACCGGTCGCACACGGGCCGTCGCAGCCGGCCAAAGAGCAGCCTGTTGCAAGGCCTCACACGCAGCCTGTAGCAAAGCCTCCGGTGCCGCGTGCTGTGGTGCTGCTCAAGCCGCAGCCACCGGGGCTGGATGAACAGATCCGCGCCATTGTCGCTACGGGTGCGGACAGACCGCAGTGGCTGCAAACCCGGCTGATGCAGCTGTACCGTGCCGGCAAAGTTAATACAAGCCTGCTGCGTGCCCTGGCCGAAAGCTATGCCGGCTCAGGGCAATGGGCGCGCGCGGCCCTGATGCTGGAAAAGCTCAGTCAGGCAGGCGAGCCTGAGCTGCGCGACCACTATAACCTGGCGGTCGCCTCAGACCGTGCGGGTTTCGCCGCGCGGGCTGTTACGGCATACCGGCGCCTGTTGCAGGAAGCGCAGGCCGCCACCGCGCCGGTGTTTTTCGATCCGGCACAAATTCACACACGACTGGCATTTTTACAAGGAGAGGAAAATGCTCGGAGAACGACTGATCGAGCGGGGACAGATTAGCCGGGATCAGTTGCAGATCGCGCTGACAGAGCAAAAACGCAATGGCCAGAAGCTCGGACGGGTGCTGGTTAAATACGGCTTTCTTGATGACGGCGTGCTGCGTCAGGTACTGGCCGGCATGCATGGTAGTGAATCGGTCAATCTGCACAAACTCAAGCCCTGCCCGCAAGCGCTGGCCTGTCTTCCGGTGGCCGAAGCCCGCCGTCTGGGCGCGGTGCCTGTATCACTGACTGCTGCCGAGTGGGTGCTTGCCTGTACCGATACGCGATCGGTGCGGCTGCGTGACCGCCTCAGACTACGTCTGCCGGCGGGGCGGCGTTTGCGCCTGTTGCAAGCGACCGAAGCGGATATAGCGGCGGCGATTTCGGCGTTCTATGTCAGCGACAATGCGGTTGCCGGCAAACAGGCCGGCGCTGCGCCGGAGCCGCAAGCGCTGCTTGCCGAAGCGGTCAGACAGGGCGCTTCGGATGTGCATTTGGAACCCGGTGACGGGTATTTGCGTATTCGCTTCCGTGTCGATGGCGTGTTGCATGAACAGCGTTCGCTGCATGCCGAACAATGCAAGCCTCTGGTCGGGCAACTGAAAGTGCTGGCAGGTATGGATCTGGCCGAAACCCGTAAACCGCAGGACGGCCGCTTCACCCTGACCCTTGCGGGTATGGCGGTGGATTTCCGCGCTGCCAGCTTCCCGACTATTCACGGCGAAAGTCTGGTGCTGCGGGTGCTCAAACCGATGCGCGATGTGCTGTCGCTCGAAGGCATAGGTCTGGGCAAGCGGGATCTGACCGCCATTGCCGCGCTGATCGATAAACCCGATGGCCTGATATTGATTGCCGGGCCAACCGGCAGCGGCAAAACCAGCACGCTCTACGCAATTCTTGAACGGCTTAACGATGGCAGCCGGAGTATCGTCACGCTGGAAGATCCGGTCGAGTTTGCCGTCAGTGGTATTCGCCAGAGCACGCCCGGCAGGCGCGGCGGGATGAGTTTTCACGAAGGGCTGAAGTCGCTGATGCGGCAGGACCCGGATGTGGTGGTCGTCGGTGAGATCCGTGACGGCGAAACCGCAACGATTGCGCTGCGTGCGGCCATGACCGGGCACCGCGTGCTGGCCACCGTGCATACGCGTTGTGCTTTTTCCGCTCTGCAAAGGCTGACCGATCTTGGTGTGCCGCCGGGCATATTGCAAGGCAATATCAGCGGGGTGGTGGCGCAACGCCTGATCCGCCGCAATTGTCGCTGTGGCGCACGGGCCGATTGCCCGGATTGTCACGGCAGCGGCTTTCATGGCCGGCAGTTGGTTGCAGAGATACTGCGCCTGACGGCAGCGGTGGAGCAGGCCTACTGGCAGGGTGATCTGGCGCTGGCGAAACAGCAAGCCAGACTTGGCTTGTGGCGTCCATTGCAGGAAAGCGCGCAGGACTTGCTCAAAGCCGGCACCGTGGCGGCGCAGGAAGTGCAGCGTGTTCTGGGTAGCAGCGGAGGTGAAGCCGATGACGGACTATCTGCTCACAACCTTGTCAGCTGACGGCCAGCAGGCACGTTTCGCGCGCAGTTTTGACGATTTTCAGGCGCTTGACCGCTATTGCCGCGAACGGCAACTGACCCTCCTGTCCTATCGCGTGGTGACTGCGCCGCGTGGTGGCCGGCGTTTGTCACGACAGGATGCGGCCTTGCTTTGTGAGCAGCTGGCGATGTTGCTCGAATCGGGTATTGTGCTGGCCGATGCCCTCAATGATGTGGCTGAACTCAGCGACAAAAGCGCGACACGGCGTGTGCTGAGCGGCTTGCAGCAGCGTGTGGCCGCTGGCGAAGCGCTTTCGGTGGCGCTGGCCGGACAGGTCAGCGGATTGCCGGGTTACGCTCTGGCGATGATTCGTGCCGGCGAACAGAGCGGGGCTATGGTGCAGGCTTTACGCGAGACCACAGCGGCCTTGCAGTGGCAGTCAGCATTGCAAGCCAGGCTCTGGCGGGCGGTGTCCTACCCTTTGTTCAGCGGCTTGTTGTTAGTTGGTGCGCTGGTGTTTCTGATGCTTTATCTGGTGCCGCAGCTGGAAGGCTTTCTGCGTGCTACCGGGTTTACCCTGCCGTGGTACAGCGAAGCACTGATCAGCTTTTCAACACAGCTGCGTCGCCATGGCTTGCTGGTCTTGCTCTTGTTTCCGGTGTTGCTTGTGCTGCTTTGGCTGAGCACGCGTATCAGCCGCGCCTGGCGGCACTGGCTGCGGAGTCTGCTGTTGCGCCTGCCGGTGGTCAGCACCATCGCGCGGGAGTTGCACCTGTCGCGCTTCTTTCACTTCAGTGGCCTTTTATACAAGGCCGGTATCAGCCTGCCCGACGCAATCAGGGAAGCGGCTGCGGTCAGCGGCGGCAACCAGGCAGCATTATGCCGCGTGGCGGACGATCTGGCCTCAGGCATGGCACTGCGCGCGGCGCTGGAGGCCAGTGCCGAGATCCCGCCCCTGAGTCTGCGCTTGCTTGCTGTGGCCGAACGCGGCGGTCGTCTGGAAACTGAGCTGGCACGGATTGCAGGCTTGCATAATAAAGCGCTTGAGGAATCGCTCAATAAGCTCGAATCGCGGCTCGGACCGGCCATGTTGTTGGCAGTCGGGGCCTTGATGGTGTGGGTTATCGTCGGCGTTATCGGACCTGTTTATGACGGTATTGCTGCCATGGGGATCGGGCTGTGAGCGGCCGCCGGTTGTTTCTCAGCGACAGCTATTGCTATCTGGTCGGCGACGGGCAATGCCTTGCGCTCGATCCGCAGCGGCCGGAGCAGGCAAATATGATGGTGCGCCCGGGAACCGCGCTCACGCTGGTGCTGGATGCGCTTGCCGAGGATACCTTTGTCGAAACGCTGCCTGCCGGTGTCTCGCGGCGGCAACGCAGACAGATACGCCGTGCCACGCAGGCCCGCTTAACACAGTTATACCCGGAGGCACTGGTGCGGGTCAGCGATTGTGCGTCCGGGCATCTGCTTTGTTCGGTGCTGGAGCCCGACAGCCGCTTGCGGCAGTTGCGTGCATGGCTGGCAGAACGGCGTTGCCGCATCAAGGCGGTGGTCGCGCTGGGAAGTCTGGCGCCGGCACACGAGCCTGAAGGGCGCCGGCTTTTGCAGCTCGACTGCCATGATGGGGCTGCTTGTCGGTTCAGGCTCTACGACGGGCGCATGCTTGTGCATCAGCGCGCCGTACCGCTGACGCAGTCGCCGCCCTGGCCGGAAATCTACTCCGCGCTGCGTGAGACGGTCAGCTACTTCCGCCAGAGCGCAGTGCTCGGGGAAGACCGCCCCGGCTTGCTGTACACCGGCGCGGTGCACGGCGGCTCGGCACTGCTGACCCATCTGCGTGACCGCTATGCCATGACAGTGCACCGCACGGGGCAGCTGCCGGACTATCTCAATCATTTGCCGCAGCCGGCACGGGGAACAACACGCTATCTGCTTCCGCGGGCGTGGCAGAGCGAGCGTCAGGCCTGTATTGCTGACTATGTTTTGCCCAGAGCACTGGCGGCGTTCTGCGCGCTGTTGCTGGCCGCACTCTTGTTTAACCTGACTTACTACCACGATCTGAAGACGGCGCTGAGCCTGTTGCAATCGCGACCGCCACAAAGCAGCACACAGGCCGGCGGCGCCTATGAGGACCCCGCGGCGCTGCTTGCGTTCTGGGAGCGACTTGCCCGCACGGCTGAGCAACCGCTGATTATGGAACTGGGCTACATGCTGGCCCGGCAGCCGGCGTTTTCACTGCGCCACGTACAGTGGCGGGGTGCTCAGGCACAGCAAGCGCCCAGGCTGGAAGCGGAGTTGATGCTCAGCGGCGTCGGTGCCGATGAGGCGGGTGACTATAGTCAGAAACTACAAGCCTGGCTGGAAACGCATTTTCAGGGCAATGCGAGTCTCAGCCCGGTGACGCGGGGATCTGAGAAGCTGAGCGGGGTTGTCGGCGAAGGGCAGAGGCCCTTATTGGCTCAGGAGCGGCGTTGGCGTTTGATTCTGGAGCACGCTGATGTGGATTGAGCGGACGGTACTGCTCAGCGCGCTGAAGCGGCGCCGGCGCTGGTTTTTACTGCCGGCCTTGCTGCTACTGCTCAACAGCGTGCTGTTCTGGCGGGCGCTTGAACTGCAGGCGAGCGTGCATAGTGAGCGACAGCATCATCTGCAGGCCCGGGTGCGCCGTGAGGAACAAGCCCGTAATCAGGCACAGTTACATGCTTTGCAGGCGCATATGCAGGGCTTGCCGCGCTTTGATGCGGGGGCCGCGTCGCGGGTTTTGGGCTATTTGCATGATGCCAGTGCAAGGCTCGGTTCATCCTTGCGTTACCGTGAAGTGGCTGCAAGCCCGGCGCCGGCGCCGCTGCAGGCACTGGCGCTGGAACTCACCGGAAAGGTCGCGGCCATGCCGGTGTTGCTGGCGTTTCTCGACGATCTGCAGGCCAGCCAGAGCGGTACCGAAGTGGAGTCGTGTGATGTCAGCCGCGCGGCGGATCAGCTGCAGCTGCTGGCGCGCTGTAAGGTACGTTGGGTGTTCAGGGAGGAAGACTGATGCGTGGGCTATTGTTTTTGCTGTTGCTTGCGACATTGCCGCTGGCGGCGGCTGAGCGTCCGGTGCGTTGGTTTAATTTGCCGCAACAGGCAGCGCGTGTGGCAACACCGGATCCGAAAATACCCGATCCGCCAGCGCTTCCTGAGCCGCCTGTTGTGCCGCAGTTCGGCGGCTTTTTGCAAAGCCCCTCAGGACAGCGCGTTTTTCTGCGTCTGTCCGGGCAGGAGAGACGTTGGCTGAGTGTCCGCAGCGCTGCACCGCTGCAAGTGCCGCTGGCGCCTTTGTTGTCAGCCGGGCCGCTCCGGTGATGCGCCGTTCAGGGCAGCGCGGGGCAGTCTTGCTGTTGTTGTGTCTGGCGCTGATTGTCAGTTCCGGTGTGGTGTTGCGCCAAACGCTTGCAGAACATCGCCATAGCGTGCGCTACACGGCGCCTGGCATGCGCCTGCTGGCAGCCCGCGACGAGTTGATCGCCTATGCGGTGAGCTATGCCGATCACTACGGACTTTCCGGCGCAGGGCCGGGCCATTTGCCCTGTCCCAACACGCAGCTGCCGGACGGTAGCCGCAGCTCTGAATCGCCGGACCCGCCCTGCGGCGGAGAGCCGCTTGCGCTGGGACGTTTACCGCGGCAAAGCGGCAGCGACGCCGCACAGCGGGTGACGGTGTTCCAGCGCGGCACTTACGATGCAAACAATGCGATCTGGTATGCCGTCAGCGCTGCGTTTGTTAACAACCCGGCCGCTCAGGTGAACCCCGCGACTGAGGCCACGCTGACGCTGGACGCACGGGAGCAGGTGGTGGCGGTGCTGATCGATCCCGGTGCGCCGTTTGCGGGCCGTGCCGGCCGGCCTTCCTTGCAGCCGGCGGCCTATCTGGAAGCAGAGAATGCCGACGGCGATACGGTTTTTGCCAATCTCAGCGGGGATGAGGGCAATGATCGGGTGCTGCCGCTCAGCCGCGCGCAGTTGATGCCTTTGGTGCGCCGGCGCGTTGCCGCCTATATCCTCGACTGGCTCAGTCAATGGTCACAGTCGCAGTGTGGCGCGGAAGGCTTGTGTTTCCCGCCGGCCGGCGATGAGGACGGATATTGCCGCGCCGACCTCAGCGAGGGGCGCTTGCCCTTGCTGGCAGATGATTGCGAGGCTGCCGGTCTGCTGGAGCAGGAACTCAATGAGGCGGGCATTGCGTATGAGCGGCATTGGTTTGTCCGCAATGGCTGGCCTGCCTGGGTTGACTATGCGGTGGACCCGTTGTGCGTCAGTGGCGCCGCCGCTTGCGAGGTGCTGGTAGATGACACGCTGTCCGGCGGGCCTTTGCAGATACGTGTGTTGCCCGCGCGTCCAATGGCGGAGAACCTTTAGCGGCCCGCGGGCACACTGCCGACCAGTTCAAAGAATCCGATGAAAATGTGAATACAATACGCTTTCCCTGTCATTTCCCAACGGTTCGTATGTCTGTCATTTCCTCTGTTCAGCGTGGTTTCTCGCTCGTCGAACTGGCCGTGGTGCTGGTGGTTGTCGGCTTGTTGCTGGGCATGATCCTCAGACCGCTGGGGGCAGGCTACGAACAGTCCAAACGTCATCAGGCCATGCTGCAGCTGGATGAAATCCGCGATGCGCTGATCGGCTTCGCTGCGGCCAATGGCCGTCTGCCTTGTCCGGCCGCCGCTGATAGCGCCGGTCAGGAGAGTCAGTACTGCGATGAGCCCCATGGCTTTGTGCCCTCCGCCGCGCTTGGTATCAGCGGGCATTTCAACAGCGCCGGCCTGCTGCTCGATCCGTGGGGAAACCCCTTGCGATACAGTGTCAGTCTTGCAGATACGGACAGCGCGGGCACGCCGGGGCGGCCGGATTTTGTCAGCGAGAACGAGATGCATGAAGTCGGTATGTCGAGGCTGAAAGCGGATCTGGTTATTTGTGCCACGGCCACGCAGGGCACCTGCAGCGGTGGCGATATCCGCGCCAATCAGGTGCCGGCGGTGATCTATTCACTGGGCAAGGACCCGTCGGCCGAAGGGCATCAGAGCGAGAATCTCGATAGCGACGGGGTTTTTGTGGTGCGCAGCTACTCGCAGATCGAAGGTGAGCGCTTCGATGACATTATCGTCTGGTTGTCCGACAGCCTGCTGTTTACCCGCCTATTGCAAGCCGGAACCTTGCCTTAAACGCCCCGCGTGTCACGCTATTGCCGGCGATTTTTTTTGTGAGGCAGTTCACAAAGCATCCTATCTGAGAGTGCGAAGGGATTAACACTTTCACTAGTATTTGTGAGGCATTTCTTCATTTTGCACAGCAAGGAGGCTGATCAATGAAAGTGCAGAAAGGCTTTACGCTTATCGAAATCTCCATTGTGTTGGTGATCGTCGGGCTGATTCTCGGCGGTGTGCTCAAAGGGCAGGCGCTGATCGACAGTGCGCGGGTGCGTTCCGTGATCAACGACATTAACGGCATACGCGCGGCCTGGTACGGATTTCAGGATCGTTTTCACGCCTTGCCGGGCGACTACCCGGACGCGTCCGCGACCATCCATGCCGATGCCAACGATGGAAACGGCAATGGCGAAATCGACACGACCAACGAAATCGCCGGTGTCTGGCACCATCTGGCCGAAGCGGGTTTTATTTCGGGTGATTTCGACACGACGGCCAGCGGCGTGACGACGATTGAGGGCACGGAGTGCAGCGCGGATAGTTGCCCGCAGAACCCGTATTACGGCTTCTACAAAATCGCTTCAGCACAGAAAGCCGCAGATGCCGGGAACCGCAGCATTGAGTTCTTTACCGGCGATAAGATCCCGTCTTCTGTGTTGTTTCAGATCGATCAGAAACTCGATGACGGCAAGCCCGGCAGCGGACTGTTCCGTGTCCACGCGGATTTCAGCGGGGATTGCGTGGAAAATGACCAGTGGAAGGTGATCGAACCCTATCGTGATTGTGCGGCGGTCTTGCTCGAGTAAGCTCCGTTGCGGCTTAGCCGGTCGCCGCAACGGCGACCGGTATTCAGAAGGCGTCTTCGAGGCCGAGCTCTTTGATCTTGCGGGTCAGGGTATTGCGTCCCCAGCCGAGTAATCTGGCCGCTTCCTGACGCTTGTTCTGTGTGCGTTCCATGGCACAGCTGATCATGATGCGTTCGAATGCCGGAGTTGCAGTGTCGAGCAGATTGGTGTCGCCGTTGAGCAGGCGCTTGTTGGCCCACTGGCGAAGCTCGGCTTCCCAGGCCTCATTTTTTGGGGCGCTGGTGTCGAGCAGCTCGCGCGGCAGGTCGTCGACTTTGAGTTCCTTGCCACTGGCCATGACGGTCAGCCAGCGCGCGGTGTTTTCCAGCTGACGGACATTGCCGGGCCAGTCGAGCATGGTGACGTAATTCTCGAACTCTTTCGACATGGTCTTGGCTTCGACTTCCAGCTCGCGCGCGGAAGAGGCCAGAAAGTGGCGCAGCAGCAGCGGAATGTCTTCACGACGTTCACGCAGGCTCGGTGCCCGCACGCGGATGACGTTCAGACGGTGGAAAAGGTCTTCGCGGAAGCGTTCCTGTTTGACCAGTTCTTCGAGATTCTGGTGGGTGGCGGCGATGATGCGCACATCGACCTTGATCGGTGTGTGGCCGCCGACGCGGTAAAACTGCCCGTCGGCCAGCACCCGTAGCAAGCGGGTTTGCAAGGGCGCGGGCATATCGCCGATTTCGTCGAGGAACAAGGTGCCGCCGTCGGCCTGTTCGAAGCGGCCGATGCGTGAGGTCTGAGCACCGGTAAAGGCGCCTTTCTCGTGGCCGAACAGCTCCGATTCCATCAATTCATGCGGAATGGCCGCCATATTCAGCGCAATAAAGGTGTTTTTCGCCCGCGGGCTGTGGCGGTGCAGGGCTTTGGCGATCAGTTCCTTACCCGAGCCGGATTCGCCGTTGATCAGTACTGCGATATTCGAGCGCGACAAGCGGCCGATGGCGCGGAAGACTTCCTGCATGGCCGGCGCCGTGCCGATCAGCTCCTGCGAGGCCGGCTCGTTAGCCCCGGCGCTGCGGGTCGCTGCGTGGGCTTCGCGCTTGGCTTCGCGGGCTGTGGTGCAGGCGCGGTGCGTCAGTTCAATAACTTCGTCGACATCAAAGGGCTTGGGGATATATTCGAAAGCACCGCTTTCGTAAGCCGAGACCGCGCTGCCCAGATCGGAATGGGCGGTCATAATGATAATCGGCAGATCCGGATGGTCTTCGCGGAACTGACGCAGAAAGTTCAGGCCGTCGGTGCCGGGCATGCGTACGTCGCTGACGATGACGTCCGGCAGTTCGGGGTTGTACTGCAGTGTATGGATCACTTCGTCAGCGCTGGCGAAGCTACGCACTTCCATGTCTGATTTCTGGAAAGCCTTATCCAGAACCCAGCGGATCGATTGATCGTCATCGATGATCCAGACTTTTTCATCCGTCATCGTGTACCTCCAAGGGGACCAATATCTTAAAAGCAGTGCGTCCCGGAACGCTTTCGCATTCGATCAGGCCGCCTTGCTGGTTAATGAGCGATTGTGCGATCGATAATCCAAGCCCTGTACCGTCGGCGCGGCCGGTAATCATCGGATAGAAAATCGAATCGAGTATGTCCGGCGGGATGCCCGGGCCGTCGTCGATAATCTGGAAAATGCCGACCAGTTTGTGCAGCTTGCGTCCGATGGTGATGTAGCGTTTGACGCGGGTCCGATAGGTAATGTTGCCTTTGCCGTCGAGAGCCTGTACCGCGTTGCGGGTGATATTCAGGAACACCTGCACGAAGTGGTCGCGATCGGCCTGGAAGGACGGAATGCTCGGGTCGTAGTCGGCCGTGATGTTGATCGAGGGGCTGGCTTCAGCCAGCGTCAGTTTGCGTACGTACTCGAGGACTTCATGAATATTCACCGCGCTCAGCTTGGGGCGTTGGTTCGGCCCGAGCATGCGGTCGATCAGGGCATGCAGCCGGTCGGCCTCGCGGATGATGATGTCGGTGTATTCGCGTTCGTCGCTGTCGAGTTCGCGGGCCAGGAGCTGCGCCGCACCGCGCAGACCACCGAGCGGGTTTTTGATTTCGTGGGCCAGTCCGCGCAGCAGGCTGCGGGAAATTTCCTGCTGCGAGAGCATCGCGTTTTCGCGCGCGATGCGGATCTGTTGGTCGACGCTGTGAAACTCCAGCAACAGGCCGTGTTTCTCATTCTCGGAGATGTAGGGAGAGATTGTGCAATCGACCACGATCGGCTCTTCGTGACCGGGCTTGCTCAGCGACACAGCGCGTTTGGTAAAGCGCCGTTCATGGCGCAGCACATCGTCGAGCCGGTCCTGAATGATTTCCGGTATCTGCACGATCTGCGCGAACGGGATCGTGGCTGCTTTTTTTGCACCGATAGCGAACAGCATCTCGGCCGCCGGATTCATATAGGTCACCCGCAGTTCCGTATCGAGGCAAACGCAGGCGGTTAATTGCTGTTCAGCAACGCTGCGTGCTTCACAGTGGCACGGATGTAAGTGATCGGAAGTCATGCCATAGGGCAGTGCAATAACCAAACCACGTACTAATGCTGACCGGGTGTGTGCGTAAGTGGTTGGTAAATAAAAGAAAAAACCAAAACCGGCAGCAGGTGGGAACTATTTTAGATCAGTTGAGCGCACTATAATAGTGCGCACTGGTGTTTGCGTGTGCGCGCGTGGTGCATTTATTTAGTGCAGAGCGCTGTGCTTTTTCAGATGGAAGCTGATGTTGTTGCCGGAGATCCGGGTTTGGCCGTCGCTGTTGACGACGCGGGTGCTGACTGTGTGTGTGCCACGGTCGATACCACTGAGACTGACGCTGGTGGCGTTGCCGCTGTTGATCTGGCGTCCGTCGAGCTCAATGATCAGTGTGTCGCCCGGTGTCAGGGCGGGCGAGATGGCCACGCTGATGCTGACCTTGCCTTCATTTGAGCGGATCACCGTGTCGTCCTGGGGGGCGGTGACCATCAGTTGCGTGTAGTTTTTCTCGTCTGCACGCTTTTTGTGCGATGACCTGTCGTATTCGCCGCCAGAGCCGTAGCTTCGCGGAGAATTGATGACGTTCAACTCAGGCAGTGTGACTTCGGTGGCATTGTCATGCGGCGGGACGTCAGTAAAAACGACGTTGCCGTCGGCATCGATAGTCTGGTAGATCTCGGCCGCGACGATCGCCGGGCCGGCAAGCAGTGCGAAAATCAGGGAAAGTTTGCGCTTGTTCATAGCCTGTCTGGGTTGTTTGTTCCGGATCTGCAATCTTTAGCACGAATCAAACCAGACGCATAAAAAAAGCCCCCGACAAGCGGGGGCTTTTTCTCGCAGTGCGAACAGACGCGCAGATTACACGCTGTAGTACATGTCGAACTCAACCGGGTGAGTTGTCATGCGCAGGGTAGTGACTTCTTCCATTTTCAACGCGATGTAAGCGTCGATCATGTCATCAGTGAAAACACCACCGGCTTTCAGGAAGTCGCGGTCCGCGTCCAGCGCGTTGAGTGCTTCGTCCAGTGAGAAAGCGACCTGCGGGATCTGTGCTTCTTCTTCCGGCGGCAGATCGTAAAGGTCTTTATCCATCGCATCACCCGGGTGGATTTTGTTCTGGATACCGTCAAGACCGGCCATCAGCATTGCAGCGAAAGCGAGGTAAGAGTTGGCAGTCGGATCCGGGAAGCGCACTTCGATGCGGCGACCTTTGGGGTTGGAAACCCACGGAATCCGGATGGAAGCAGAACGGTTACGTGCAGAGTAAGCCAGCATAACCGGCGCTTCAAAGCCCGGTACCAGACGCTTGTAGCTGTTGGTGGAGGCGTTGGTCAGTGCGTTGATCGCTTTAGCGTGCTTGATGATACCGCCGATGTAGAACAGGGCAGTTTCAGACAGGCCGCCGTAGAGATCGCCGGCAAACAGGTTTTCGCCGTCTTTGGCCAGAGATTGGTGCACGTGCATGCCGCTGCCGTTATCGCCAACCAGCGGTTTGGGCATGAAAGTGGCTGTTTTGCCGTACTGATGCGCTACGTTGTGAATAACGTATTTCATTTTCTGTGTGGCATCAGCGCGTTTGGTCAGGGTGTCGAATTTAGTACCGATTTCGCACTGTCCGGCAGTACCGACTTCGTGGTGGTGTACTTCGACTTCAACGCCCATTTCTTCCATGACGTTACACATGGTGGCGCGCAGGTCATGCAGGGAATCGACCGGCGGGACCGGGAAGTAACCGCCTTTAACGCCCGGACGGTGACCGGTGTTACCGGCTTCGTAAGTTTTACCGCTGTTCCACGCTGCTTCTTCAGAGTCGATGTGGTAGTACGCACCGCTCATGTCGGCGCCGTAACGGACGTCGTCGAAGATGAAAAATTCCGGCTCAGGGCCGAAGAAGGCAGTGTCTGCGATGCCGGTTTGTTTGAGGTATTCCTCAGCGCGTTTGGCAACAGAGCGCGGATCACGCTCGTAGCCTTGCATGGTGTCAGGCTCGATGATGTCGCAGGTAATGTTGAGGGTAGTGTCTTCCGTGAACGGGTCGAGAGTGGCAGTCTCGGCGTCCGGCATCAGGATCATGTCGGAGGCATTGATGCCTTTCCAGCCTGAGATTGAAGAGCCGTCGAACATCTTGCCTTCTTCGAAGACATCTTCATCAAATTGGGAGACAGGGACGGAAACGTGTTGCTCTTTACCGTGTGTGTCAGTGAAACGGAAATCAATGTACTTGACATTGTTTTCTTCGATTTTCTTCATCACGTCGCTTGCGGACATTTAATAAACCTCCCGATATAGAGAAAATTTGGGTACTGCGGGCCCGTGGAGCATTGGCCAGGAGCTTAGATTGCTATGAGCAGAGACTGTGCCACGGCAAAAACAAAAAAACACCCTTTAAAATCAATAAGATATTTTTTTGTCCGGAAATCTCCCGCGCCATAAAGGTGCGCTTGATTAATTTGGTGCACCAAAATAGGGCGAAATTACGGTTCGTTTCCGGTTTCGACCTCAAAAAAATACTCGCTGCCGTCCTGAACGGCGCTCTGTAGCCGGTGGCCGTTGATACGGCACCAGGCGGGAATGTCGCTCATGGTGCCCGGATCAGTGCAAACAACGGAAATGATGTCTCCCGGTGCAGCTTTTTTCACTGCATCCTGCAGGCGAATCACCGGCATGGGGCAAAGCAGGCGTCTTGCGTCGACCTTATGCACACTCATTACACATACCACTCACGAGGCAGATTCTCTTCTGAAATGGGGGCAACTTTCAGTTGCATGCCGGTGCCGTCGGTGTTCTCCAGCGTCACGTCCACGCTGTCGGCTTTTTTGCCGTGACCGAAACGGGCGGTGATGGCGGCGGCCAGGCGGCGGTCCTCGTCGTCGCGCAGCTCGCCGTCGACCAGCGCCAGCGGGCCGGTATGGCTGGTGGCAAACAAATGCGGAAACTGCTTGCGGTAGCCGTTGAGGAAATTGTTCTCGCCTTCTTCACGGCCGATGATCAGCTTGAACCAGGGGCGCGGGCGGATATGGCGGCCGACTTTGAGCAACATGATGTCGTCCAGCTCATAGGTCTTTTCGCCGCGGTTTTCCCACAGGTCGGACAGTTTGCGTGAATAGGACGCATCGGTCAGAAAACAGCAACCGCCGGCCGGCTGGGCAAAATCGTCCAGTCCCATTTTTTCGGCCAGGGCGATCTGCGGTTTGCGCGAACGCCCGGAAAAGCCGTACAGCGCTTCGCGTTTGAGCCAGCCTTCGCGTTCGGGCAGGGTCTCGGGCAGGTTGTGCGCACACAGCGGGCGCACCAGACGGTCGTCGGCGCCGGAGTTCTTTGACACGATCGGCATGGTGGCGCGGCGTTGTGACATGGGCCGCTGGCCGACCACCTCCCCGGTGATGATGAAGTCGAAGCCGTTTTCTTCCATCCACTGTTTGGCGCGGCTGACCATAAACACCTTGCAGTCCAGACAAGGGTTGAGGTTCTGTCCGTAGCCGTGTTTGGGGTTGATCACGATATCTTTGTAATCTTCCACGATATCAATGATATGGAGCTTGATGCCGAGCTGCTCGGCAACCCACAGGGCATTGTTGCGCTTCTGTTTGTTCTGATCCTGTTTGCGGATCGCGTGGGTATGACCCTCGACGCAGAAGCCGGTAAAAAAGTTAATGCCTTCGACATGGATGCCCTGATCCATAACGACGCGCGTGGCGAGCATGGAGTCGAGGCCACCGGAGATCAGGGAGACTGCTTTGCGTTGCATAGGATTGGTAAAACTTGGGAGTGACAATAAAGCCGGCATTCTAGCAACAAGGCGCAGCACTGGCACCGAATAGTTTCGTTCTGAAGGCCCGGACCGGCGGCTTTGCTGCGTTTGTCACGTTCGCGGGCTATAATCGGCTGTTTTTTGGCGATCACAGACGAGGCAAGCCGATGACGCGTTCAGCGGATCAGCAGAACCCGGACATCATGACCTTTCAGGGCATGGTTGCGGTGCTCAAAAATTACTGGGCCGCGCAGGGCTGCGTGGTGCAGGAACCCTATGATATGGAAGTCGGTGCCGGCACGTTCCATACCTCCACTTTCTTACGTGCGATCGGGCCCGAGCCCTGGTACGCGTGTCACACTCAGGCGTCACGCCGCCCCACTGACGGGCGCTATGGCGAGAATCCCATGCGCGGGCAGCGCTACTACCAGTTCCAGGTGGTGATGAAACCGTCGCCGCTGAATATGCAGGAGCTGTATCTGGATTCGCTGCGTACCCTCGGCATTGACCCGCTGGAGCACGATATCCGTTTTGTTGAAGACAACTGGGAATCGCCGACCCTCGGCGCCTGGGGGCTGGGCTGGGAAGTCTGGCTGAACGGCATGGAAGTGACCCAGTACACCTATTTCCAACAGTGCGGCGGCCTGACCTGCAAACCGGTACTCGGTGAGCTGGCTTACGGCATCGAGCGTCTGGCCATGTATGTTCAGGGCGTGGACCGCACCGCTGATCTGGTCTGGGGACACACGCCCAACGGTCCCGTGACCTACGGCGATATCTACCAGCAGAATGAGGTCGAGCAGTCGGCCTATAACTTCGAGCACGCCAATGTGGAAGAGCTGTTTCACACATTTGATGTGAGCGAAGCCGAATGCATGCGGCTGGTTGAGTTGGGCTTGCCGCTGCCGGCTTATGAGCATGTGCTGCGCGGCTCGCACACCTTTAATATGCTGGACGCGCGTCACGCGATCTCGGTGACGGAGCGCCAGCGCTTTATTCTCAGGGTACGGACAATGGCAAGGGCATGTGCTGAAGCTTATTACGCCTCACGCGAGAAACTCGGTTTCCCGCTGGTGCGTGACAACGCGCAGGAGGTGAGCAATGGCTGATCAAAAAGACCTGCTGGTCGAACTCGGTTGTGAGGAACTGCCCGCCGGTTCCGTGCTGCCGCTGGCCGAATCCCTCGGCAAGCTGCTCAGCGACGCGCTCAAGGCCGAAGCCTTTGAGCCGGGCGAAGTCAGTGTCTATGCCACCCCCCGGCGCATCGCTGCGCTGATCCGTAATGTACGCGGTATGCAGCCTGACCGCGAAATCGAACGCCGCGGCCCGGCCGTGAATGCGGCCTTTGATGATGCGGGTAATCCCAAACCTGCTGCGACCGGCTTTGCCAAGTCCGTTGGTGTCGAGGTGGCAGACCTGGAACGCCTGAAGACGGACAAGGGCGAGTGGCTTTATTACAAGCTGCAGCAAAAAGGCGAGGCCCTGAGTGCAAAATTACCGGCCATGCTGGATAAGGTTTTCGCCGATATGCCCATGCCCAAGCGCATGCGCTGGGCGGATCTGGATACGGAATTCCTGCGACCGGTGCACTGGTTGCTGGTGATGCACGGCGACACCACATTACCGGGCGAGGCACTGGGCCTGCCGTTCGGCAATGAAACCCGCGGGCACCGGTTCCATGCGCCTCAGCCGTTTGCCATTAACAACGCCGGCAGCTACGTGGCTCAGTTGCTTGAGCAGGGGCATGTGGTGGCGGACTTTGCCGAACGCCGCGCGCGCGTGGTTGAGGAAGTGACCAAAGCCGCTGCCGGATTCGGTGGAAATGCGGTAATGGACGACGGGCTGATCGACGAGGTGACGGCATTGGTCGAATGGCCGGTGGCGATCGCCGGCAGCTTCGAAGAAGAATATCTGGCGGTGCCCAAAGAGGCGCTGATTCAGACCATGCAGGAAAACCAGCGTTATTTCCCGCTGCTGGCCGATGATGGCAGCCTGCTGGCCGGCTTTATCACGATTTCCAATATTGTCTCTTCCGATCCGCAGAAAGTGCGCGAAGGCAATGAGCGGGTCGTGCGCCCGCGTCTGGCCGATGCCATGTTCTTCTGGACTCAGGATCAGAAGAAGACCCTGGAGTCGCATCTCGAATCCCTGAAAACCGTGGTCTTCCAGCAAAAGCTGGGCACCTTGTACGACAAAACCCTGCGTCTGGAAATCCTCGCCGGCACCATCGCCGAAGCGATCGGGGCTGACGTGCAACAATGCAAGCGTGCTGCGCGTTTGTCCAAGTGCGATCTGATGACCGAAATGGTTTATGAGTTTGCCGCGATGCAGGGGATTGCCGGCCGTTACTACAGCGCGCTTGAAGGTGAAGCGGCTGAAGTGAGCCAGGCGCTGGAAGATCAGTACCTGCCCAAACACGCCGGTGATGCGACGCCTTCGGGTGAGGTTGGCCGTGTGCTGGCGCTGGCCGACAAGCTCGATACGCTGGCCGGTATTATCGGTATCGGACAAATGCCGAGCGGCACCAAAGATCCGTTTGCCCTGCGCCGTACCTCGCTGGGGCTGCTGCGCATCATGATCGAAAACGAAATGGATCTGGATCTGGCCGTGTTGCTTGATGCGGCCCGTCAGGCGCTTGGGGACAAGCTTGAGAAACCGGAGCGGGTCGATGATGCGTTGCCCTACGTGCTGGACCGTCTGCCCGGCTACTACGCTGATCAGGGCGTGCCGGCAGATGTGGTCGATGCGGTTATGGCATCCGGCACCACCCGTCCGCTGGATTTCGACCGTCGCGTGAAAGCCGTGGCGGCCTTCCGCGAGTTGCCCGAAGCGCAAGCCCTGGCCGGTGCGAACAAGCGTATCCGCAATATCCTTAAAAAAGCCGGTGATGATCTGCCGGCTGACGTGGATGCAGGCTTGCTCAGCGAAGAGGCCGAAAAACATCTGGCAGTCGTGGTGGCTGAAGCCGGCGCGGGGGCGGCAGCCTTGTTTGAGCAGGGCGATTACGCGGCCGGTCTGAAAGAGCTGGCCGTGCTGCGCGCACCGGTCGATGACTTCTTCGAGCATGTGATGGTGATGGCCGAAGACGAGGCCGTGCGCCGCAACCGTCAGGCTTTATTGGCACAGGTTGCCGGGCATTGTTCGGCGGTGGCCGATATTGCCCGCCTGAATCTGGAGAGTTAAATGAAGCTCATCGTGCTGGACCGTGACGGTGTGATCAATGAGGATTCCGACGAGTACATCAAGTCGCCCGAAGAATGGGTGCCGGTGCCGGGGAGTGTCGAGGCTATCGCTTCTCTGACGCAGGCGGGATACTCCGTGATCGTCTTTACCAATCAGTCCGGTCTGGCGCGAGGCTTGTTTGATATTACAACTCTGCACGGCATTCATCAGAAAATGCAGAAGACCATCAACAAGGCCGGTGGCCGTATCGAAGCGGTGTTCTTCTGCCCGCATGCATCGGGTGACGGCTGCAACTGCCGCAAGCCCAAGCCCGGCATGTTGCACAGTATTATGGAGCGCCTTGATGTGGAGCTGGCCGGCGTGCCGGTGGTCGGTGACTCGCTGCGTGACCTGCAGGCCGCGATGGCGGTCGGGGCGGCGCCGGTCCTGGTGCTGAGCGGTAAAGGCGAGAAGACCCGTGAGGCCAATCCGGGGCTGGAAGACCATATCCCCGTGTTTGACAATCTCGCCGCTTATGTCGACCACCTGCTTCAGGAAAATGCAGCCCCGAAAGAGACGAAAACAACATGAGTGAAGATCTCCTCACGCGTACCCGTAAGGCCAGTTCGCGGCGGCTGGTAGCCCTGCGTTCGGCGATTTACATGGTCGTGATGGTGTTGAGTACCTGCATTATTGCCTGGCCGGTGATGTTGAGCATCGTGCTGCCGCTGAAGTACCGCTATGCGGTCATGCGCACCTGGCCGCGGGTCAATATGTGGGCGCTTGAGAAAATCTGTGGTGTCCGTTACACGGTTAAGGGGCGGGAAAACCTGCCTTCAGAACCGTCGATTGTGTTTGCCAAGCATTCTTCTACCTGGGAGACGATTGCGCTGCAGATGCTGATTCCCCCTGCTGTTTATGTGGCCAAGAAAGAGCTGCTGTATATCCCGCTGTTTGGCTGGGCGATGGCGGTGCTGAACTTTCTGACCATTGACCGT
Organism: Granulosicoccaceae sp. 1_MG-2023; assembly: GCA_030546905.1. GTDB lineage: Bacteria > Pseudomonadota > Gammaproteobacteria > Granulosicoccales > Granulosicoccaceae > UBA7957. The sequence continues at coordinate 91,260 of JAUOPI010000015.1, forward strand.
TCGGCCGGGCGTCGCGCCATCCGCTATCTGGTCGATCAGGCTGTGGACCGGCTGGGGCGGGGCATGTGGATTATTATTTTCCCCGAAGGGCATCGCATGGCCATAGATGCGGAACCGAATTACAAGATCGGTGGCGCGATGATGGCCGCACGTACCGGAGCGCCGGTCGTGCCGGTCGCGCATAATGCAGGGGTGTTCTGGCCCCGGCACAGCTTTCTGAAATGGCCCGGTGAGATTACGGTCTCTTTCCTGCCGCCGCTGCAGACCGAAGGCAAAAAAGCCGATGTGATACTGGCTGAAGCACAGCAGGCCATAGAAACTGAGTTTCAGGCCTTGTTAAAGTAAGACCGTGCTGATGTAAGAGTGGGTTTCAGAGTAAAAAAAACGGCGCATAGAGCGCCGTTTTTTTTGCCTGACCAGCGGTCGGACTCAGAGTTTGCCGCGTTTGCGTAACTCGCTGAGCAGGGCGCTCAAGGCACGGCCGCGGTGGCTGATGCTGTTTTTCACGGCTTTTTCCAACTGTGCTGAGCTACAGTCTTTTTCCGGCACATAAAACAGCGGGTCGTAACCGAAGCCCTGATCGCCCTGCAGGGCAGTCAGAATCCGCCCCGGCCAGATGCCTTCTGCAATAACCGGCACCGGGTCATCCGCATGTGCGACAAAGGCCATCACGCAGTAGAAGCTGGCGCCGCGTTGATCGTCGGGCGTGTCGGCCAGCAGTTTCAGCAGGTGCGCGTTATTGTCGGCATCGCCCTGGCCGGCACCGGCACGTTCGGCAAAGCGCGAGGAATAGATCCCCGGCGCGCCGCCCAGCGCATCGACGGCCAGGCCGGAATCATCGGCAATGGCCGGCAAGCCGGTTTGTGCGGCGGCGTTACGCGCCTTGAGAATGGCGTTCTCAATAAATGACAAGCCTGTCTCTTCGGCCTCAGTGACGTTTAATGCGGTCTGCGGCACCACGGTGACGCCGGCGTCGGCCAACATCTCCGAGAGTTCGCGTACTTTGCCGGCATTGCCGGTGGCAAGGACCCACTGATTCATGGCTTAAACTATACCCAGTGCTTCACGTTGAATGGCAATGATGTCGCTGATGCCTTTACGCCCGAGCGACAGCATCGCTTGTAATTCGCTGTCGAGAAAGGCGTGGCCTTCGGCAGTGCCCTGAATCTCGATAAAACCGCCGGCGTCGTTCATCACCAGGTTCATATCGGTTTCGGCAGCGGAGTCTTCCGGGTAATCCAGGTCCAGTACCGGCTCACCGTTATAGATGCCGACTGAGACGGCAGCAACCGCGCCGAAAATCGGATCGCGTTTGATGTTGCCTTTCTTCTTGAGCTTGGTGACCGCATCGCACAGCGCCACATAGGCTCCGCTGATCGACGCAGTGCGGGTGCCGCCGTCGGCCTGAATCACATCGCAGTCCAGCGTCACAACACGCTCGCCCAGGGCTTCCAGATCAACCGCCGCGCGCAACGAACGGCCGATCAGTCGCTGGATTTCCTGCGTCCGGCCGCTTTGTTTGCCGCTGCTCGCTTCACGCCGCATACGGCTGCCGGTGGAGCGCGGCAACATACCGTACTCGGCAGTAACCCAGCCCTTACCCTGACCTTTTAACCAGGGCGGCACGCGTTCTTCCACGCTGGCGGTGCAGAGAACTTTGGTGTCGCCGAATTCCACCAGCACAGACCCTTCGGCGTGTTTGGTGTAATTGCGCGTGATGCGAATCTCCCGCATCTGATCATTGGCGCGCCCGCTCGGTCTCATTGTGCAGTACTCCTGTCTGACGCCGGCTGGTGGCCGGCAAAGGGCGGGGATTATACCGGCTCAAAACGGCCGACGTGGTATTATCTGCCGTTTGCTGTACAGATGATGATAAGTGGGGGATAGCGCGATGCTCAAGAGTATGACGGCCTACGGGCGCAAGGAAATCAGTGGCGAATGGGGCACGCTGACCTGGGAGATCCGCTCGGTCAATCACCGCTATCTGGACATCTCACTGCGCATGCCCGAGGAGCTGCGCACCATCGAGCCGGATGTGCGTGAGCTGCTTGCCGAACGCCTCAAGCGCGGCAAGCTTGAAGTCGGCCTGCGACTGCGCAGTAAAGACGACGCGCCCGGCGAATTACAGATCCACACCGATCTCGCGCGTCAGGTCATCACCGCCTGTCAGGAGTTAATCGATAACGATATGCGCTCGCACGCACCGCTCGATCCGATGGATGTCTTGCGTTGGCCGGGCGTGGTTGGTCAGCCCGAACCCGATTACAAGCCGGTACAACAGGCTGCACTGAGTCTGCTCGACGAGGCACTGAATGACTTTATTGCCTCGCGTGAACGTGAAGGGGAGAAAATCGCCGGCATGCTGACCCGTCGCTGCGACGAAATCAGCACGATTGTCGGTAAGGTCCGTGAGCGGCGTCCGCAGGTATTGGAAAAGCTTCGTGAGAAATGGCTCGCGCGCATCGCCGAAATCGACGTCCAGGTCGACCCCCAGCGACTGGAACAGGAAGTGGTCTTTGCTGCCAATAAGCTCGATGTCGATGAAGAGCTCGACCGTCTCGAGGCGCATGTCTCTGAGCTACATAATGTGCTCAAACGAAAAGAACCGGTCGGGCGCCGCCTCGACTTCCTGATTCAGGAGTTTAACCGCGAAGCCAACACCCTGGGCTCCAAGTCCGCGGACGCGCAAACCACCGCGCTGTCGGTTGATCTGAAGGTGCTGATTGAGCAGATGCGCGAGCAGGTGCAGAACGTCGAATAACAATGCGTCCCGGCAGGCCTTACCCGGTAACGGGTACAGCGGCTTTGTCGCCTGTGCCCGGGCGCCCGGCTCAGGTCAGGGCGGTGCCGGGCGCAGAGTAAAGCCTGTACACCGACACGGTCTGAAAGTTTTTTAAAATCACGTCTTGACTTGCGCCCCTGAAGCAGTAGAATGCGCGCCTCGGTTCACTGATGTGGCCGACAGCAACAAGTCATCAAGTTGAAATAAAACGCTTGACTCGCTGCTGAAGCGCTGTAAAATGCGCGCCTCGGTTCACGAAGTGAGCCACGCTTCGAAAGCTTTTGAAAACAAATGCTTGACAAGCAAAAACGGAATCGGCTAAAATGGCCGGCTCCGGTCGGTGAGATTTCCGACCCGCTCTTTGAAAATTTGGACATAAGTAACTTGTGTGGGTGCTTGCGTTGATCGGTTGCATAGCAATCA
>JAUOPI010000016.1 GCA_030546905.1 Granulosicoccaceae sp. 1_MG-2023
GGCAAACGCCCGGCCTTTTTTTGTCCGCTCAGAAGTAATCGTCGTCGAGCTTGATCCGCTGGCTCAGCGGCGCGTCGCCGATCACCTGCCCTATGTCTTCATGGCGAGTGCCGCTCAGTGGCAGCCCGACCGCCAGGGCCGCTTCGATGACCGTGCCTATGGCGACCTTGTCGCTGCCGTTCTCCAGCGCACCGACGGTATAGCGGGTCACGCCGATCTTGGCGCCGAGCTCGCTCTGGGACAGGGCCAGCGCCAGACGCTCCTTGCGGATACGCTGGCCGAAGTTGCGCAACAATAAACGCGTGGATTCGCTGGTTTTCATTGCACAGACCTCTTCGGCAAACGGCTTCAGGGTTCCAGTAACTGCAAAACAGCCGCCGCGGTGCGGCGTAATCCGGCATCGGCGTCAGGCGCCGGTTTGCGCGGTTTTTTCAGCAAGACCGGCAGTTGCTCCTGCAGCCAGTCACCGCTGAGATAACGTTGTTCGTCGATCATGGCGGAGCCCGGAAACGTGCTGACAAATTGCGCCAGCGTGGCCGATTCACGCCAGCCCGGCCGGTTTATGGCGAGCACCGGAATGCCCGCCTGCCAGGCTTCGGCCAAGGTACTGTAACCGACTTTGCAGACGATCACATCACAGGCGGCCAGCTCATCGGGCAGATAGCGCGAGGCGTCATTCTTCAGCAATAGCAGATTGCGTACGCGTTTGGTCTCCTGCGCACCGGTGACGATAAAACTCACCTGCGGCAGGTTCAGCAGGCGGGTGGTAAACGGTGTCGGCGAGGCAATGCCGCCTTGTGTCAGCATGACCAGCGCGTGGGACTCAGGCACGCCGAGGTCGGCGCGGACCTCGGCGCGGTCACGCCGCGGCCGGCGCGCCAGCGGCCCGACCAGCAGATCGTGCGGGCCCTCGTTGTCGCAGACCGGTTGGGTTTTGATATGCAGATCCGCGCGCGAGAAAATCAGTGCCATATTCTCAGCCAGGGTGGCAAAACGCGGATACTCTGCGGTGAAGTCCGCGTAGATCCAGTCCCAGGTGAAGTTTTCGATCAAAACTGATTTCAGCCCCGCGGTGTGCGCGACCATAATCCCGAGCGGTGAGATATCGCTGATCACCAGTGCGGTGCGGCGTTTGCGCAGAAAGTTCGCCTGACTGCGCAGCGTCTCGCTGTCGAAATCGAGAAAGGCGGCGATCTGATCGGCCGAGGCCGGCAGGTCGGCTTCGAACGGGGTTTTCTGAATCAGGCCGACATCGGTGGCACAGGAGAAAACATTGACCGGCGCGCTCAGGGAGCCGTGGAAAAATGCCGCCGGTGTCTGGCTGTAAATATCGATTTTGAGCGAAGGTTCGGTGCGGATCAGTTCTTCCATCACCGCACAGGCGCGGGCTGCGTGACCGAAACCGTGTGAGGAAACAAAAAAAGCAATCCGCAGCAAAACGTCTCAGTCCTGTCAGGGGCCGTCCGGCAGCTGACCGCGCGCCAGACTGGGCAGGTCGCCGGCCAGCCCCATGGCATAGCGCATGGCGAAATGCTTGAGGGGCTTGACGCGGTTGGCCACATCAAGCGCCGCATTGCGCAGCAGTTTGACGGGCAGCTTCTGATCGGCGAAGCCGTGATGAAAGACATCCATGGTCCCGATCATAATGCGGTTGTAACCACGTCTGGCGCGCTCGTAAGCGCGTAAGACCCGGGCAGAACCGATATCGCGGCCGATGCGGTGCGCGTGCAGCACTTGATCGACCAGCTCGCCGGCATCCATAAAACCGAGATTGACGCCTTGCCCTGCCAGCGGGTGGATGGTGTGGGCGGCGTCGCCGACCAGCACCAGACGTTGGCCGGTGTAGCTGGCCGCGTGTGATTTGATCAACGGAAAGCTGCCGCGTTCGATGACCTGTGTGATAGCGCCGAGGCGTTGCGGGAAAGTGGCCTGCATTTCGGCGATAAACGCCGCCTCCGGCAGTGCTTTCAAGCGCGCGACATTGTCTTCGTTGTGATACCAGACCATCGAGGCCTGATGACCGGGCAGCGGCAGAAACGCCTGCGGACCGTCGGGGACAAAGCGCTGCCAGGTGATGTCCTGCTGCGGCAATTCGGTGCTGACCGTGGCGACCAGCGCGTGCTGGCCGTAGGGCTGGCGTTCCACTTGAATGCCGGCCAGGTCACGGACCTGTGAGCGTGCCCCATCGGCGCCGACGATCAGGGCCGCGCTTAAGACCTGCCCGTTGTCGAGGGTCACGCTTGCCCGGTCGGTATCGGTGCTCAGCGCGGTAATGCGGTGCGGACACAGCCAGTCGACGCTGTCGAGGGATTTGACCACCGACAGCAGGGCCAGCTGGGTGACGCGGTTTTCGACGATATTGCCCAACACCGGCTCGTAGATATCACCGGAATCGAACAGGGTTTCGCCGCGTCCCTCGCCGTCCCAGACCAGCATGCGGCGGTACGGACACAGGCGCATATCCTCGACTGCGGGCCAGGCGCCGACCGCTTCGAGCATACGTTGTGAGGCAATGCTGATGGCGCTGACGCGCAGATCCGGCGGATCATCGGGGCTGAACGGGGCCGGCTCCTGCATTTCGACCAGCGCGGTCTGTAAGCCGCGCTGGCCGAATGAGGCGGCCAGCATCGCGCCGACCATTCCGCCACCAATGATGATCACATCGTGAGTGTGATGCCGCATGTCTGTCTCCGTTAGTCGGACGCACCCCCGGACGCGATCTCGCGGCGCTGCCACTGTGTGCCGGTCAGTGTCATCTCATAAGTCGGCCAGAAATAGTATTCCGGCGAGACGCTAATGATATCACGTCGACCGCCTGCGCTGACCGTGGTGATGCGGGTCTCTTCGTCCTGCGCGATGGTGGCGACGATTGCGCTCAGATCATCCAGATTTTTCACCGCCTTGCCATTGATATGTGTCACCAGGCGGTTGCGGTAGAGACCGTCCCAGAGCGCCGGTGAGCCGGCCGCCGTGTCGGCGATATAGACACCCGGCTGGTCCAGTCCGTCATACAGTGCCACCGAGCGGTGCGGCTCCTGAAAAACCGCGCCGGCCCAGCTGATAAAGCGCCGGGTCCCGGCACTGAACACCGGCGTGGTTTCGAGCGTGAGACTGCGCACCTGCCCTTCGGAGAGCACTTCCAGCGTCACCGACGGTGCCTGACTGAGGCTTTCCGCGGCCAGCAGGTCGGTGACCAGCTCGCCATTGATGGTCAGCAGCACATCGCCGCCGGAGAGTTGTCGGGCGGCATCGGTGCCGGCAATCGTGCGGCGTACGACCAGTGTGCGGCGTTGCTCTGACGGCAGCGCCGCATAGCGGCTCAGCCAGTCCTGCGGCAGGCCCTGGCGGGCCGCATCCGAGAGCGCACCGTAGTCAAAACGGGCGTCGATGGAATACCACTGCCCGGCCTGATAAGCGGCCAGTGTCTGTTCCAGTACCGTGGCCGGCAAAGCCCATTCGGCATCATGGATCTTGCCGTCTTCTTCGTAGGCAAAGCTCATCCAGTAAGCGTGGATCTGCCCTGCTCCGTCCACCACCGGACCGCCGTAGGATGGCGGCATATTGACCGCTGCCAGCACATCCACCGGCGCTTGCTGGAAGCGCGGCATGCGCGGCGGGTCCATCACCACGGTAAAAGGACTGACCTGCCCCATGCCGTTGGCCTGCAGCGTGCCGTCGGGGCGGAAGGACAGGCGGAATAGTCCGCCTTCGACCTCGCTGTCGGGGCCGGCAAACTGCGGACGCGCGATCTGCGCCCCTTGCAGGGCCGCTGGGTCATAACGCAGCAGGGCCAGATTGTGTTCCGGGTGCAAAAAGACCACCTCGGCACTGATGGTATAGGTGCCGAAAAAGGTGATGTCCGCCTGCCCCATGCCAACCGGCACGGTGTTGCGGTCGATGGCCACCAGCCCGGCCTCGGGATCGACGACCAAACCGGTACCGGTGAAATGCCGGGCAAAGGTGTTATCGAGCGGGAACGGAATGCCGTATTCCACCTTGACCATGGCCGGGGCGATTTTCTCCAGCACCGGATGATCATAGGCCGGCACTACCGGCGCGGCCTGCGCAGCGGCCAGCTCCGGATCGTGGCTCAAGGCCTCGCAGGCCCAGCTCGGCGCATTATCGCGCCGTTCACAGAGCCGCCAGGTCAGCCAGCCGTCGTCCAGTTCGATACGCGCCTGGCGGGCCTGATATTCGCGGCCCGGCGCAACATAGCGGATCATCCAGCTTGAGGCCGGCTCTTCGCTCAGTGTCAGCACATCCTGCAGGGAGTGGATCTGCGTGCCGTTGATGCGGGTGATCAGGGCATTGTCGGGTACGCCTGCCTCTTCGAACAAAAAGCCCGGGTTGGCCAGCACCGCGCCGGCCTGCGGCAGGTTCATGCTGCGGGCGTGCTGCAGTGACATGCTTTGCAGGATGCTGTCGCCGATCTCCAGAAAACGTCCGGGGATCAGGGCGTGCAGATCAGCGACCGGCAGATTCAGGGTTTGCTTTTCGCCTTGTCGCAGCAGACTGACTTCCAGCTGCTCGCCGACCCGCTCGTCGAGGATCGCCTCAAGCGCGACAAAGTTCTCTATCGCCTGCCCGTTGACGTAAAGCAGGATATCGCCTTCCTGCAGTGCGCCGTCGGCCACGCCACCGGGGAAGACCTGAGACACGGTCAGCAGACCGGTGGCGGCTGGATTGAGTTCGCGCACGGTCTCCTCGGTGGTCTCGTCGAGCCCGAGGCCGCGCAGGTCGCGGTAGGAGCGGTGGCGGAAAATCGTTTGCAGCGTGCCGCGTTCGATGGGTTCGTTATTGCGCAGCTTTTCCAGCGCGTGAGCGATCCGCGGCAGCGGCAGAAAGAAGCTGCTGGCGGTACGTGAGTTGGCCGCGGCATTGAGTGCCACCACATCGCCCTCGCCGTCGATCACCGGCGAACCGGAGGAACCGCCGCTGGTGCCGGAGGCGGCCTGCAGGTAGAAGGTATTGAAATCGTTGTAGTTGTAGCGGCCGTAATTCGGTGCGTCGCGGTCCGTGCGGGCGATGGTGCCGGCCAGGATGGACAGCTGTTCGCCGCCGTCGCTGCCGATGACGCGGATATTCATGCCGACCCGGACCTTGCCCGGTTTGAGCGCCAGTGCGCCCGGATCGGTATGGCGCAGCTCAGCCGGATCGTAGCGGAAAAAACCAAAATCATGCACCGGATCACGGTACAGCGGTATCAGATCGACGCGCTCCTGATTCTGGAAGGTGGCGGTGGCGCGCATGGGACCGGTGCCGATCACATGGCGGTTGGTCAGGATAATGCCGTTCTCGGCATCGACGACAAAGCCGGTGGCGGCGCCGACGCCCTCATCAGACTCGTCGAAATCGCGTTGTTGGGCCAGTTGCAGCGAGACGACCGACTCGCTGACCCGGCTGATCACGTCAGCCCAGCTGTCGTCGGCGGCCAGTACGGCCGGAGCCAGCGCGGTGTTGAGCGCGGCGGCGAGCATGATCGGGCGAAAAATCGACAAAATAAATTCCTTCTTTATCAAAAGTAGTGAAGACCTGTGACACGCACGGATTGTTCCGTTTACGGTTGTTAAACCGCGTGCCGCTGCCGTCCGCGGTAGTGCGGCGATCGCCGCTGGTCGCGGCATGTGCTGTGCTTTACACTTTCGGCATATTGATCCTATTTCTTAGCGGGACACGCATTTGGAGAACACCGCAGCCCTGAACCAGGCCGTTGACTGGTTCCGTCAGGCCTCACCTTACATCAACGCCCACCGTGGTAAGACCTTCGTGATCTCACTCGGCGGCGACACCATCGCGGGTGAAGGATTTTCGGCCCTGATCCATGATCTGGCGCTGATGAGTCATTTGGGTATACGACTGGTGCTGGTCTACGGCATCCGCGCGCAGATCGCCGCACGCGAAGCGGCCGGACAAAAGCCCTCGCAGGTGGTTAAAGGGCTGCGCATTACCGACGATGAGACCCTCAGTTGTGTGCTGGAAGTGGCCGGCAGCGTCCGTGCACGGATCGAGGCGGCGTTTTCCTCCAGTCTGCCCAATACGCCCATGTCGGGCGCGCGACTGGGTATAGTCTCGGGTAATTTTGTCACGGCCCGGCCCTACGGGATACACGATGGCGTGGATTTCGGCCATACCGGTGTGGTGCGCCGGGTGCATGCGCGGGCCATCAATCAGCAGTTGGAACTGGGCAATATGGTTCTGTTGTCGCCGGTTGCCTACAGCACCACCGGCGAGAGTTTTAATCTGCACGCCGAAGAGGTGGCCACGGAGGCAGCGATCGCCCTGCATGCGGACAAGCTGATTTACCTGACCGACGGGCCGCTGACGGTGATCAGCGAGTCGAGTTGGTTGCGTCAGACCACGCCGCAGGAAATGCAGGCCCGGCTCGATGCCAATGATCTGGACGGCGCGCCGGTGCCGGTCTTGCGTAACGCATTACAGGCCTGTCGCCGTGGCGTGCGGCGGGTGCATTTTCTTGACCGCCATACCGACGGTGCGCTGATCAAGGAGTTGTTCACCCGTGACGGCATAGGCGCCATGCTCAGCTCGGATAACTACGAAGGGCTGCGTCAGGCAAGCATCGCCGATGTGGGCGGGATTATCGAGCTGATCGCGCCGTTCGAAGCCGACGGCACGCTGGTGCGCCGTTCCCGCGAGCAGCTGGAAATGGAGATCGAAAAATTCACCGTGATCGAGCGCGACGGGATGATTGTGGCCTGTGCGGCGCTCTACCCGATGCAGCAGTTCGGTGAGATCGCCTGTGTGGTGACGCATCCCGATTACCGCGGCGCAGGTCGTGCCGAGGATCTGCTTGCGCATCTGGAGCGCAAAGCCGCCGATCTGGGCCTGGAAAAACTGTTTGTCTTTACCACCCGCACCCGGCACTGGTTTATCGAACAGGGTTTTACCCCGGTGCCGCTGGAAGCCCTGCCCGCCGAACGGCAGAAAAGCTATAACTACAAACGCAATTCCAAAGCGCTGATTAAGCCGCTGTTGCGTTAAGTGCCCCGCAGCCGCCCGGCTGCGGGGCAAGGCCGTCAGGCCTGTTGGTCGCCCTGAGCGGACTGGGCTTTTTCGATTTCGGCACGCACCTCATTCATATCCACGTCGCGTGCGCCCTTGACCAGCTCATTGAGAGCCGATTCCGGCAGCGCGCCCGGTTGCATAAACAGGATGATCTGCTCGCGGAACACGGCCAGCGTGGGAATGGAGCGGATATTGAAGTGACCGGCCAGCTCCGGCTCGTCTTCGGTGTTGAGCTTGGCAAACACGATATCGGTGTTTTCGCTGGCGACTTTTTCGAAAGTCGGGGCGAATGAACGGCACGGGCCGCACCAGGGCGCCCAGAAGTCGATCAGTACAATCGCGTTATTGGAGATGGTTTCTTCGAAGTTTTCCTTGGTGAGTTCCAGTACGGACATGATAGTTCCAGCAGGTCGAAAAACTTCACCCTATATTAGTTTGGGCTAATATTCAAATCGGGTTCAGCGTTCCGAGCCCCACCTTGGCATCAGGTCCTGCTCCACACCAAGCTGGTCGAGCACCCGCGCAACAACGAAGTCGACCAGATCATCAATGCTTTGCGGCTGCTGATAAAAGGCCGGGTTCGGCGGCATGATGACCGCGCCGGCGCGAGCCAGACGCAGCATGTTTTCCAGATGGATGACGGAAAACGGCATCTCGCGTGGCATCAGAATCAGCTTACGCCCTTCCTTGAGCGATACGTCGGCAGCCCGTTCCAGCAGCGAGTTGCAGTTGCCGGCGGCCACCGCAGCCAGCGTGCCGGTGGTGCAGGGGCAGATCACCATGGCATCGGCTACGCCTGAGCCACTGGCAATCGGCGCGGTCCACTGATCGCTGCCGAAGGCGACAATCTGCCCTTCCCCGGCGCCGTACAGGGCGGAAAACTGCCGTTGCATATCGGCCGGCTTTTGCGGCACGGGAATGTCGGTGTCCATGCCCATGCAGATCTGCGCCGGTTTGGACATCAGCAGAAAAACACGGCAATCGGCCCGGACCAGGCATTCCATCAGGCGCAGGCCGTACTGAATGCCGGACGCGCCGGTCATGGCCAGAGTAAAGGTTTTGGCGTATTGCATCGGGTTCCGGCGCCGGCCGTCGTGACAGCCGGCGCTTGCGTTTAATGTGGTGTCAGAACCAGCTCGATCCGGCGGTTGGCGCTCTGCCCTTCACGGGTGGCGTTGGAGGCGATCGGCTGGTATTCGCCGTAACCGGCGGCGCTGAGGCGCGCGGCGTCAAAGCCGGCATCCTGCAGATAGCGCACGGCTGCGGCGGCGCGGGCCACGGACAGCTCCCAGTTACTCGGGAAGGTCGCAGCAATGGCCGCGCCCACCGGCACGTTGTCGGTATGGCCTTCAACGCGGATATCGTAGTCCGGGAAGGCTTTGAGCACATCGGCCAGCTGGTGCATCAGCGACAGCCCTTCGAAGCTGATATAGGAACGGCCGGAGCCGAACAGCTGACCGCTGCTGACGCGCAGACCAACACGCTCGCCACCGAGGGCTTCGGCGCTGACGCCGTCGATACCGGCATTGGCCAGCGCCTGGCTCAGTTTGTCGCGCAAGGCGGCGGCCGACTCAGTGGCCTGAGCGGTGGCGGATTGGCTGGCTGCCTGACGGGCATCGAGACTGCTCTGCAACTCGGTTTGCAGTTCGCTGAGCTGCGAGTTCAGGGACAGATTGTCCGCCCGCAAGGTCGTGACCTCGGCCGACAGGCTTTGCAGCTTGCCGTCGTATTGCGCTTTGAGTGTCTCGACTGCGTTGCGCGATTCCTCGCCTGTGGCCTGCAGGGCGCTGATTTCCTGCTCAAGCGCTTCAATGCGGGCCTGTTTGGTGGCGATTTGTTCGTTCAGTGCGGCCTGTGCCTCACTTTCGTTGCCGGCGGCGCTTTGCAGGGCCTGCAATTCGGCCTGCAGGCTGTCGCGTGCGGCAGTGACTTCGCTGAGCGAGGACTCCAGACCGGCGATCTGTTCATCCCCGGCGGCAATCCGGCTTTCAAGCCCGGCAAGCGTGGTTTTGGCCGTTTCCGCGGCATCACGCAGGGCGGAGTTTTCGTCGCTTAATTCGCCGAGCCGTGTTTGCAGGCCGTTGAGATCGTCCTGCAGCGCGGCTATGCGCTCGTCGCGCCCGGCCAGCTCGCTTTGCAAATTGGCCAGGGCCGCATCCGTGTCTGCGGCGCTGAGCGCCCCGAGGCGCTCGTTCAGTGCCGCGATCTCGCCTTCCAGTGTGGCAATGCGTGCCTGGTAATCCTGACCTGATTCGCTCAGTTGTGTTTGCGCCTGACTCAGGGCGGCTTCCAGCTCGCCGACCTGCGCGCTGAGCGCGGCTTTGTCGGCCTGTAAGGCCGCCAGTGCGCCCTCATCGCTGTCGCCGACCGGCATCAGGGCCTGGGCGCTCGCACTGTCGTCGCTGCTGTCACCAGTGTCTGTGCTCGGTGCTGCGTCGCTGAGGCCAGCCGTCGTGTCCTGTGCGGCCGGGGCGGCCGATTGCCCGGTCATCTTGCAGGTATGCAGCGATAAAATCATGATCAGCGTGGCGCCGATAACAGCGGCCAACCGGACCGCATTTGACTTGCGCTGGCCGGCATCGTCGAAACGATCGAACATGCTTTTCTCCTGTGGGTACTCGGGTTTACTGACTGCAAGGATACAGCACGGGCAGACAGGTCTGGCCGCCACAATATACGGCGATTCTCTCTAACTTGAAACCTTTTGCACCGGCGGCGGATTTTGTGCGCAGCCGCGTTTTGGATCGGGCCCGAGTCCTTGTAGACTACGCGTTTTTGTTTTTTGCAGGGTCAGGCCCTGCGGGTGCGCTGCGTGGACATATTTCTTGATGCAATCGGTTGCCGTCTGAATGAGGCTGAGTTGGAAAGCTGGGCGGGTGATTTTCGCAAACACGGTCACCGGATCGTCAATGACGCGGGCGACGCACAGTTAATGATATTTAACACTTGCGCGGTAACGCAGGAAGCCGTGCGTAAGTCGCGCCAGTCCATTAAAAAACTGCATCGCGGCAACCCCACGGCGCGCCTGGTGGTCAGCGGTTGTTATGTGTCGCTGGATAATGAGGAAGAAGCCGCCGGTCTCGGCGTGGATCTGGTGGTGCGCAACAGCGATAAGGACAAGCTGGTCAAAATCGCCCATGAGGTGCTGGATCTGCCGGTTATGCCGCAGATCGCCACAGAGCCGGCCGGCTCGGCGCTGTTTGCGCGCAACCGCCAGCGTGCGTTTATCAAAATTCAGGACGGCTGCCGCTACCGCTGCACCTTTTGCATCGTCACCACCGCACGCGGCGAAGAGCGCAGCCGGCCGGTGGCAGAGATTATCGATGAGATCAATCAGCAACACGCGGCCGGCATTCAGGAAGTGGTGCTGACCGGTGTGCATGTCGGCGGCTACGGCAGTGATAACGACAGCTCGCTGTTTGCGCTGGTCAAGGCGATTCTTGCCGATACGGATGTGCCGCGGGTGCGCTTTGCTTCGGTCGAGCCCTGGGATTTGCCGGACGGCTTTTTCGATTTGTTCAGCAATCCGCGCCTGATGCCGCATATGCACCTGCCGGTACAGAGCGGCAGCGATCCGGTTTTGCGCAAAATGGCGCGCCGTTGCAAGACAGCTGAGTATCGCGCCCTGCTGGCGGATATCCGCAGCGCAGTGCCGGGCTTTGAAGTTTCAACCGATATTATTGTCGGCTTCCCCGGCGAGACCGAAGAGGACTGGCAGAACACCTGCGCCTTCACGGAAGAAATGGGTTTCTCCCATGTGCATATCTTCAGCTATTCCCCGCGCAGCGGTACCAAAGCAGCCGGCCTGCCCGGACAGCTGCCCGGTGATATCAAGAAACAGCGTTCGCGGGAGCTGCATGCGATTGCGGCGCAAAGCCGTCGGGAGGCTTTGGCGCGTAACCGCAAGCGCGAGCACCGCGTCTTGTGGGAAGCCGGTCGCATCGATCCGGTCAAGCGTGTGCTGAACTTCAGTGGTTACACCGAAAACTACCTGCGCGTGCATACGCAAACCGAACTGAGCATGGACCTGGAAAGCCGCGTCACCGGCTTTCAGCCGCGCGCCCTGAGCGAGGATGGCAGCGCCCTGCTCGGCGAGGTGATCGCAGACTGAGCCCGGCTCAGCGCCCTGCCCGCCGTTGGCGGCGCAGGGCTTTACGCCAGCGGTTGACGCGGGCGCGGGCCGCTTCAAGCAGGCTCGCTTCCTGTTCGGTGATCTGCGCGATGACCGGGCAATCGCTCAGCGGGCGCGCTTGCGCCGGTGCGGTGAAACAGCCTGTGTCGCCGCTGTCGTTGGTTTCTGTCAGCCAGTCCACCACGTCCTGCAGCGCATAGCTGGTGTAGTGTGCATCAGGCCGGCTCATATCCGCCGGCGCGGCAAAAGGCGCACGTACCGCACGCCGGCAGCCGGCGCTGAGCATCTCATCGAGATTTTCCTGACGATCATCGAGTAAGACCGTGGCTTCGGGGCTCAGGCCGTAGCGGCGTTTCAGATAATCCAGCGCAAAGGCCTTGCTCAGGCCTTTGCCGACCAAGCAGCGCCAGCGTCCGGCGCGCAAGGCCGAATAAAACAGTTCACGGGCCGAGATGCAGTCGCGGAACTGACAGCCACGGGCTTCCAGCGCGCGGCGCAGCGTTGCGGCCTGAGCGGCCGAGCGGTGCGTCAGCAGGATCACATCAAACGGCGCTTTATTCAGCACGGCGGCGATCTGCGGATGCAGCAGGACAACATCGCCGCGCAGACCGTCACGCGGATTGCCGCCGTAAATGGTCGCGCAATCGAGATCCAGCAGCAGACAGGGATTGCTCAGTCCCATTCTTGCAGTCCGCGTGCCCCCAGCCATTGCTGGTAATCGGTGAATTCCGGGCTGTTCTGTGACCACGGGTAGTGGTGAATGCGGTCGCAAAGATAGACATCGGGCGTCACCACGCACTGGCCTTTCTCGCGGTAGCCGATCGACCAGGAAATCACCGCATTGACGATACGCGCGCCGGGGTTCTGTTCCTGTTGCAGATCGAGGATGCGTTTGAGGGTTTGCCCGGTTTCGATGGCATCATCGACGACCAGCACGGTGGTGCCGGTTTTGTCAGGCAGGACCGCATCGAGATCGGCTTCTTCCAGGCGGTTGAAGCGGTTCATGACAAAGCGCAACAACTGATGCGTGCCGGGAATGCGGTACAGCGTGGTGACCAGCGCACGCAAGCCCGGCAGTTTGGACAGACGGCGCTTGATGGCGCTGCCTTTGCGCCGGATACGGACCATTTCCACCGGCATGCCGAGCCGTTCGGCCACCAGAGTCGCCGGCATCAGGGCGCCGTTGGCTACGCCGATGATTTTATCCGGGCGGATACCGGCCGCCGTGACCGCATCGGCCAGCGCGGCCGACAGGGCTTCAGCCTCGGCCATGCTCATAAAGGATTTTTCGTTCAGCGTGCGGTATTTGCCGAGCGCCGCGGCGGCCGCTTCAGGCGTGATTGAGCGTGGGTTGTGCGTTGCGAGTGTCATTACCGACCGGTTGCTGTTGTTGTTGAAGTGCGGCGACGACCTGGCGGCGACAGATTTCTGTAGCGCCGATCAGTATCGCCAGATACAGCCAGACTGATTTAAAGTAGTAGCTGACGTTCTGTATATCCATCAGAGCCAGTACACCGATCCCCAGCAGCAGGGCCTTGGGCTGAGCCATATGCGGTACCCGGCGCCAGAGTTTAAAGGCCTTGATGGTGAGCATCAGGTAGGCGAGATAATACAGCACCAGACCGGGAAAGCCGGTGGTGGCCAGTAACTCCATATAATTGGAGTGGGCGTAAACGCCGGCGATCAGGCCGAAGTTGTCCAGGCCGACGCCGAACGGCGAGTCGTTGGCGGTGTCCCAGGCGGCCAGCGCCAGCCCCATGCGGTCGCGCAGACTCTCGCCCGAGCGTTCCACGGCGCCTTCGTCATCGTCCTTGGTCAGCATGCCGACAAAATCCATCATACGGTTCTGCAGCTTGCCGCCTTCGACCACCTGATAATAGCGTTCCTGCACTTCGGGAATGTCTTTCACGGTGTACAGCAGACCGCCGCCGACCAGCGCGGCAACCACCGCCCAGGCCACCACTTTAAGCAGTGCTTTGGGGCGCCACAGACCGAAAACCCAGACCGAACCGAGCAGCAAAAAGACACTGCCGACCATCGCGGTACGGGTGCCGCTGTTGATGACCGCCATGCTCAGGATCAGAAAGGCAATAAAGCCGACGACGCGTTCGGCGGTGGTGGTGCGGCGGATAGCCAGCAGGACCAGCACCAGACTTTGCGCCAGCGTTGCAGCCACGCCGAACTTGGTGGCGATGCCGAGTGTGCCGGCAACCCGTTCGGTACCGCCGGCGTTATGTTGGGTTTTCAGGCCTTCATAGGATTGCGCGATCACGTCCTGCAGCGGTGTGAAAGTGACAATATAGGAGGCGCACATGGCAATGACATAGGCCCAGAGAAACAGCCGTGTGGGGCCTTGCCAGACCTGCACCTGCATAATCGAGAAGGCCAGAAAGACCACGATCAGCATCTGTATGGCCTTGATCAGGGCCAGTTCCTGATCGACCGCAAAGACGGACGGGATCAGCGACCAGGCCAGCCAGGCCAGCACCATAAACAGCTCGATACTGCCCCAGACAGAGCGGCGCAGCACCACTATGGCGAAGATCACCGCTGCCCCGAGCAGACCGGTCACGGCGAGGTTGATCAGATTGCCGACCGGCAGACGCCCGAGCAGGATGGTCGAGAGCACGGTGGCCACCGCAAGCAAGGCAAGCACACTGCTGCGCTCGGCACGTAATTGTCTGGCTGCGTTCATTTAACCCGGTTTCTCCGTACGGACGAGGTGCGCGGTAAAGGCGCGTATTTTACATGGAATCTGGCCCGCGGGTGCGTCAGGGCGGACAAGCAAAGCCGGCAATTATCCCTGTGTTAGTTACCAACCGTAAACAATTCTGCACGTGCCTCGCGCCGGCAACTGAAAAAAACCGTGTCACGTCACATTAAGGCGCGCAAAACCGCCGATTAACTGCGAACCGGTTCTCGCCGGGGGCCGTTCTTGCGGGTGACGGTCACAAAACGTGGCAGGCCTGCTTCCTCATGCCGGCAACTCACCGATAACCCTTCTTAGCCAGAGCCGGTTTCCAGTTTGCGGGAATCGCCTTGCCGATAAAAAACAAACACTAAATGCGAGTTCCGACGTATGAAGTATCGTCTATCTGTAATAAGAAAGATCCCCTTCTCCCTGAGCCTGACCGCTCTGCTGCTGTTGCAGGCCTGTGCAGAAGATACCGGCAGCTTCAGCGAAGAGCTTGCAAACGAAGCCGCCGCCTATCAGGACAGCGGTGACGCTTTGCTGTCCGCCGGCAGCGAGCCTGAGACCGGCGCGGCCAGTGCCGGTGACGAGGATGGCAGCGATGTTGATGCGGATGAAGATCTTGACGGTGATCTGTCGGTCTCCACCGTGACGCCTGGCAGCACCGGCAGTGACAATGAGGACGCCGATACTACGGATTCAGAGAGTGACGCTGGCAGCGACGCAGACAGCGATGTAGTCAGTGGTGGCAGCACAAGTGAAAGTGAGCCGGACGTCGACAGCGATAGTGACAGCGATAGCGATAGCGACGAAGATGATGCGGTAGCGGACAACAGTGACGCGGATGTGGTTGAGGAGGAAACGGAAGAGCCGGTCGTCAGTATCCCCAGCTATTCCACCGACACCCGTCAAAGCCTGTTCAGCGAGCCGGTCACCCTGCCCGCCTGCGATGCGGCGGATCCGGACGTGGCCTTTATCGATGACGTGTCGGATCTGTCCATGCTCAACGACAGCGATAAACGCGTGTTCTGCATCTCACCGAATGACTACCGTAGCTTCGGTGAGATTACCCTGAGCGCTGACGGCAGCAGCGCAGAGCCGCGCGTACTGCGCCTCTATTACGACGGCCTGGACGATGACACGCCGATTGCGTTGGTGCCGGAATCCGAACGCGCGATTCTGCCCAATTTCATCCTCAGCAATGCCGATTACTGGCTGTTTGACCGCATCAGTGTGGTCGGGGTCTCCGGCAGTGATCTGGCCATGCATATCGATGATGGCTCCGAAGGGACAACGCTTAACCGGGTGGATTTCCACGATTTCGAGCGCGGCATTGATATCGAAGACGGCGGCCACAACACGCTGATCCAGAACAGCCTGATCGGTGATATGCGCGTCAGCGGCGATTATGTCTGCATCGGTCTGAAAGGCTCGGGCGACTACGACAAGGAGATCCGCAACGTCAAAATCATCGGTAATGAGCTGTATAACTGCAACGACGGCATACAGGCGATTTTCCACCCCTGGAAAGGCAATAGCGCCGACTTCGCCGGCCTGAGCATTATCGATAACGACATCTACATCACCGACGAGCTCTACACTGACGGCTCGGGTAACTACACGACCAGCGGTGATCGCGCCTGTGCCGAAAATGCGATGGATCTGAAAGCCGGTTCCGACGATGCGGCCAATCCGGTACGCGTCACCGGTAATCGCATGTGGGGCTACCGCTGGACCGATTCCAACTGCGGTAACGGCAATCTGGGCAGCCGCGGCAGCCTGATCTCAGCTCACTATGACGCACACAATATTATTTTCTCGGATAACATCTTCTACGATGCCGGGCGCGGACTGACCTTCTCCGATACCGAGACCAGTGGTTACTACGCCAATGATGTGATCGTCAAAGACAACGTGTTTCACGGCATGAGTACCGATTACTTCAGCAACTACAGTGGCAATGCGCCCCACGCCTTGCTGATTTCCGGCAGCTACACGCACGGCTTTACCGTCGAGGATAATGTCTTTGTTGACAGCTCCATGTGGTTGTACAACGACGCCGACGACAACAGCTTCAACTGCAATGTGGTGCTTGACGGCGGCTCTGTGGGCAAGATGAGCGGCAGTTCGCTGAGTGCTTCGGGGAACGCTTACTTTGCCACCAATGCCCTGAGCATTGACAGCAATCCTATCGAGTACGGTAGTGTCAGTGATGCACAGCATGAGCCGCTCTGCTTCACACGCAAGCGCCAGTCATCGCCGGAGACCTACTGTCTGTCCAACGTGATGCCGACGGAATCCTCGCCGCATAACTGCGCCAATAATGTGGATGATCTGGCCGGCTGAGCCCGGGCCGCTGACAATCACGCAAAAAGAAAGCCCCGTCCGGGGCTTTCTTTTTTTATGCCTGCGATTCGGCTTGCTGTCGCGGCTCGGGGATAAAGCCCTTGTAGCGGCTGGCGTAGACGGTCACAAACAACATCAGCAAGGTTTGCGAGATCAGGGTTGCGACGATGGCGCCCTTCCAGCCGAAAAACGGGATCAGCACCAGGTTAAGGCAGATATTGGTGATCATGGAGTAGATCGTCCCGCGTGCCCGCACGTGCTGAAGGCTGCTGCCGGTCAGCGCGTCGCCGTAAGGCAGCATAATGCTCAGGATCAGCGGATAGACGGCCAGATAATGCAAGGCATCGACCGCTTCGCGGAAGTCCTCGCCGAGCAGGCCGATCAGCAGGTCGGCAAAGAAATACAGCACGATGGCGGCGAACACACCGTAGGCTGCGGTAATCGGCAGCATGCGCTTGGCATAGCGGCGTGACTCGCTGTAGCCCTTTTTACCCTCGATAAAGAAGTAGCGGTGTACGGTCGAGAGCAAGGCGTTAACCGGCACAATACTCATTACGGCAAAGCGCGTGGCCGCAGCATAAATCCCCGTGCCTTCGACCGAGGCAAAACGGTAGATCATGATTTTGTCGATTTCGGTATTGGCATTGCGGGCGGTGTTGCCGATGGCGAAATGCATGCCCGCGAGCAGACGGCGGCGTATATCGGTCAGCCCGGTCACTGTGAGCTTCCAGTGACGGCGCCACCAGAAAAACACCAGCAAGGCAAACACCGCATTGCCGGCCAGTTGGATATGAATCCACTCTTCCAGCCCGCCGCCGGTGAGAAACAGAAACGACACCACGATCAGGCGGATCAGGCCGTTAATCATTTCCAGCACCGCATTGCGGCGCATTTTGCCGTGCGCGATATTCACGCCCAGGGTGAGGCTGATGGTGCGCCCGCCGATAAACTGGGAAAGCCCCACCTCAAACAGCATCAGATAGGTCACCTGATCGAATATCAGCAGATAACCCAGATACATGGCCAGCATGCCGATCGGAAACACCATCAGCGACAGGGCGATGGAATTGCCGATGGCCGCACCGGTCGGCACCTTGCCGGTGATGTCGTCGACCACCAGGTGGTAAGCGCCGAGGTCGAAGAACGGCTCGAGCAGAATGACAAAAGACAGCAGCGCCATATAGACGCCGAAGGATTCGGCACCCAGCTCACGTGCCAGTAAGACAAAGCTGACCAGCTGCAGGCCCAGTTTCACGCCGTAGGACAGCATCATCCAGAGCGTACCGCTCATCATTTCGCCGTCGAGGCGAAAACGTGAAAACAGCGAGTTGAGCCCGGCAGGCATGGGTACTCCGAAGATCAGTCAGAAAAGAAAATCAGGCGCTCAACACGTCCAAAATGCGCTCGGCGGCCTTGCCGTCCCAGAATTGCGGTACCCGCCCTGATTTGCCTTTACCCTCCAGAATACGGCCGACTTCTTCGAGCACTACGGCCTCGTCCAGCGGGGCCAGCAGGTTACTGCCCTCTTCCACGGTGATCGGTCGCTCGGTGCTGTCGCGCAGTGTGATGCAGGGCACGCCCAATGCCGTGGTTTCTTCCTGCAGGCCGCCGCTGTCGGTCAGGACAAAGCGGGCATCGCGGAAGAAATTCAGGAATTCGTGATAGGACAGCGGTTCGAGCTGAATGATCTTGTCCGACAGGCTGAGCCCGAATTTGTCCAGGTTCTGCCGGGTACGCGGATGTACAGGAAAGATCAGCTTAATGCGCTCAGCGACCTGATTGAGAATGCCGACCAGGGTCTGCAGGCTTTCGGCGGTGTCCACATTGGCCGGCCGGTGCAGGGTTGTGATGGCATAGTCGCCGAGTGATTGCTTCATCTCCGATGACAGTGGCGCACTGGCCTCGCCGCGGTTCAGCCGTTCGATCTGATAGAGCAGATTGTCGATCATCACATGGCCGACAAAATGCAGCTGCTCGTCGCGGTGGCCCTCACGGCGCAGGTGTGTCAGACCGCTTTTTTCGGTAACGAAGAATTCATCGGTGATGGCGTCTGTGACCAGGCGGTTGATCTCTTCGGGCATGGCGCGGTCACCGCTGCGCAGGCCGGCTTCAACGTGGGCCAGGCGGATGTGCAGCTTTTTCGCCACAATCGCGCAGGCCAGTGTGGAATTGACATCCCCCACCACCAGCACCACATCGGGCTTGTCTTTTAGGCAGATTTCTTCAAATCGCACCATGATTTTGGCGGTTTGTTCGGCGTGACTGCCGCCGCCCACTTCCAGGTGATAGTCCGGGGCGGGAATTTCCAGCTCCTGAAAAAACACATCGCTCATGCTCTGGTCGTAGTGCTGGCCGGTGTGGATCAGACGGAACTGAAATGCCTCCGGGCGCTTTTGCAGAGCGCGCACAATCGGGGCGATTTTCATAAAGTTGGGCCGTGCGCCCGCGATCAGATAGATAAGTTGGCTGGACAAGCTGAAATTCCTGACAGTTTAGAGTGCGGAGTCGGAGCGGCGCTTGGTCCTGCCCCGGGCAACAAGGCCTTCGATGGCGCTGAGTAAACGTTGCGCGAGCGTGCTGCGATCGTAGTGCGTCTGCACAAAGCCGCGCCCGCTCCCGGCGAGCCGCTGATAGCTATCCTTGTCATTGTAAAGAAGCCGGAGCTTTTCTGCGAGTTCGTCGGCACTTTGCGGTGTGATGGCAAAACCGGCACCGGCCGATTCGACAATCTGCTGACTCTCGCCGCGTACGCCGAGGATAATCGGTTTGCCCATGGCCATGCTTTCAAAAATCTTTGACGGAATGACCGTGCGGAACAGCGGCAGGTCTTTCAACAATACAAGGCTGACGTCTGATATCGCCCAAATCGCCGGCATGGCGGTTTTCGGCAACTGCCCTGCCATTATCACGTTATCCAGGCCTTTTTCATCGCGCAGCGCGCGCAAGCGGGCGGATTCGGCGCCTTCGCCGACGGTCAGGAACACGATACCCGGTTCGTCGCGCAGCAGTTCGGCCGCCTCGAGTATGGTTTCCAGATGATGGGCCATGCCGTGGGTGCCCACATAGGCGGCAACAAAACGCCCCTGCAGCGCGGCAACCTCGTCCGGCAAAACGCTCAGATCGGCTTCGCTGCTGTCGTCGTAGAGTGACAGGTCGACGCCGTTTTTAATGACGGTGATCTTCTCTGCCGGCACGCCCAGATTGAGCATGTAGTCGCGGAAGGCATCGGTAACCGGCACGATATGGTCGGCTTTGCGGTAGGCAAAGCGTTCCAGCCATTCGAGCAGGCCGATAATCTTTTTATTTTTGATGGCGCCCACGGCGAGGATGGATTCCGGCCACAGATCGCGGATTTCCAGCACCCAGGGCGTGCGTTTGAGCAGCTTGTAGGCATAGCCGGCCAGGCCGTTAAAAAACTGCGGCGAGGTGCTGATAACCACATCGGCCCGGGGCGCGAAAGGCAGGTAGAAAAACGTCGCCAGCATATAGGACACATAGCCCAGGGTACGTTTTACAAAGCCTTCGTTGGCGGTGATATAGGTCCACAGCCTAACCACGCGGATGCCGTCGATTTCTTCGCTGCTGTAAAGGCGGTTTTTATAGCCGTCATAGACCTTGCCGCGCGGGTGGTTGGGCGCGCAGGTCACCACGGTCACCTGATGGCCCTGCTTGACCCAGGTTTTGCAGTGATCGAAGGTGCGCGACGCCGGCGCGTTGACTTCGGGCGGAAAATAATGCGAGAGAAACAGAATATGCATAATGATTTCAGTTGCCGGTGGCCGGCGTGATGCGATAGCCGAGTGTGGCGGGCAGCGGTCCCCGGTAGTGCAGGTGCAGACGCTGATTGGCCTGCTCGATACCGAAGCGGGGATGATACACAGACGGCTCCAGCATGACATCTGCCGGTCCGGTAATGTGTAGGCGTGCCACGGGCCTGCCCTGCCCGTCCTGCAGCGTCACTTCGTCTGCCGATAAGCTGGCGGTCAGGGCCGGATGAAAATGGATATAGCTGTCCAGCGTGTGTTCGCCTTCGCCGCTGAGCAAATCACTCAGGGTCCAGCTGTGGCCGTCGAAGCTCACCTCACGCTGATGCGTGACCGCTTGTTTCAGGCGCCGGTAACCGTCATGGCTGCCGCAGAAATGCGCATGGCGACTGTCTGCATCAAAGCGGACCATGGTCGGTGACGCACGCCGCGCCACGCGGAACAGGC
This sequence comes from Granulosicoccaceae sp. 1_MG-2023, assembly GCA_030546905.1. Lineage (GTDB taxonomy): Bacteria > Pseudomonadota > Gammaproteobacteria > Granulosicoccales > Granulosicoccaceae > UBA7957. The sequence continues at coordinate 20,405 of JAUOPI010000016.1, forward strand.
CCCAGACTTCGGACTGCTCCTGCCCGTCAACGACGACCGTGTTGTGTGCGGCGGTCGAACGGTCGTGTTTACGTGCGTCACCGGGCTCGTAGTTGAGGGTGCCTGTATCGACCACCACGGTTTGTCCGCCGATCGAAAGCTCATAACTGAGCGTGTCGCAATGGGTGTGGCCGGGTTGGTAACGGGGACCGGTTTCGCCGCAATCGATAATCATGCGCCCCTGTTCGTTGCCGAGCAGGAAATAGCCGCTTTCGGCAAAGGCGGTGCGCACTTCATGCTGCCCGCTCAGGGCGTCGCCGAGCAGGTCCTGCGCGTAGGCGAGTAGCTGCTGCGTATCCGGCGCGATACCGAAGGCGGCGTCATTAAACAGCGGAAAGTCCCCGTTCGGGTGGCGCAGATCACGTAAAAACACAGCGGCTGAAACCGCGGCGCGCTGCAGCTTGCGCCGCAACGGGTCGGCCAGGGCCGGGCCACAGTAATTGAGGATATCGAGCAGGTCCTCAAGAAAAATCGCGTGGTACATGGGGCTGCGTTCGTAGTGCCCGCCGTCGCTGAGCTGTTGCTCATCGAGCTCGCGGCTCAGATCACGGCAACCCCGTTGAAACCATTCCAGTGCCTCGCCGTGACCGAAGTAACAGCCGGCAAACAGCAGGGCTTTGATGTTTTTAAAGAAATGGTTGGCAAGAATATGCAGCTCGAGATTGTGCCGCATCCAACGCCCCTGCCCGGCCAGACTGGTCAGTACCGGCGTGCCGGCTGCGGCCGGTTCCTGCGTGAGGAATTTGATCCAGTTTACAATCCGCAGCGACGCCGTATAGGGCTCCCAGGCGGTGACCGTGCCCTGCGGATTTTCGGCAATCCAGTCTTCGATAATGGCCTGCTTGCGCGCCACCGGCAGCGCCGGGTCCTGCAGGTAGTCGAAATAATGCAGGTTGTAAGACCAGAGCCGCGGCATATCCGGGTTCTGCCAGCGCGGAATCCCGCCGTCAAAGCGTTTTTCGCGGTTGAGAAAGCAGAATCCGTCCGGCGCGGCGGCGCCCATGGGGTAAGTCAGAAAAGCGCTGTGCGGCTGCTGTCCGGCCGGCACGGGGGCGAAGTCGGTCTCGGTACTGCAGCCTTCGCCGACCTTCAGGCCGCGGCGCAACAGATACCAGAGAATTTGCGATGGTCTGAGCGAGACCATCGCATGGGCATAGAGAAAGGCTTTGCTTGGCAAGACTGGCAATATCCGGTGAATGGGCGACGCCACGCGGGCGTGGCACTGAAACAGTTATCGGAGAAAAACGTTTCTTTCGCCTAGTCGCGCGGTTTGCCGCCGGTTTCGGATACCGGATTGGTGGCCAGCGACTTTTTCAGCACGCGCACATGCTGGCGTTGGCGGGTCTGCAGCAGACGCGGTGTCAGTACCAGATGGGCTGCCACCAGAATCACAAAAGCCCAGAACAGCAGCGGCTCGGCGCCCGGCACCTGATTGGCCAGCAAACCGACCGAGACAAAGACGATATGCGCAAAACACATAATCGCCAGCGCTGAGTTCACTGAAAAGCCCTGGTCAATCAGCAGGTGGTGAAGATGATCACGGCCGGCTTCAAACGGTGAGCGCCCTTCAAACAGGCGACGCACCATCACGGCACTGATATCGAGCAGCGGCAGACCGAAGATCCAGCCCGCGGAAACCGCGGACAAAGGCGGCTGTTCGCCCTGTGAGAGATCGATAAACAGCCAGGCCATCAACAGGCCGAGCATCATGCTGCCGGCATCGCCCATAAAAACCCGCGCGCGGCGTCCGGCGATGCGGACGTTAAACAGCAGGAAAGCGGTCAGTGCGCCGACCAGAATCAGCGAGTAGATGCCGATCGAACCGGCGCCGGCGCTGATGGCGATCACCGACAAGGCGGCAAAACTCACCAGTGCGAGACTGCCGGCCAGGCCGTCGGCGCCGTCGACCATATTCATGGCGTTGATGACGCCGACGGTGCTGAAAACGGTAAAGATCAGTGCGAAAAAGCCGCCCAGATGCACTTCGCCGTCGCCGAACAGATTGCCCAGATGGGTGATCTGAACCTGGCCGATATAGACCATGGCCACGGCCGCGAGAATCTGCACCAGAAAACGTTTGCGGGTCTGCAGTCCGTGCATATCGTCGAGTATGCCCATGACCAGTACCACGCCGGCGATCAGCACCAATGCCAGCGAGGTCCAGGTCGGTTGCAGCACCAGCGCTGAGACGGCGAACCCGCAGAACATGGCGATGCCGCCGACCAGCGGTACCAGACCTTCGTGTTGCTTGCGCTCGCAGGGGCGGTCAAGCAGGTCGATATGCTCGGCGATCCGGCGCAATACCAATAAGGCCGTTACCGTGATGAAAAACGGCAGAATGAAGGTCAGTATGCCTGCAGGATGCAATGTCATAAGAATGGTCGTATTCCGTTGGCCTTGGCGCCGTTAGTGTCTATTCCGGCATTATAACCTCAATGCCTTAGCCCGGCGCATGGTCTGACTGCCAATTATCTGTCGTCGCCCGCAATTTGTCAGGGCGAAATGTACAGATTCTCGGTGTTTATGTCAGTGTGTGTACATGTTTTTTGACGCGCGAATGGTATTTTCAACCAGTTAGCGTGGCAAGTTAACATTAGGTATAGCTGAAAATTGACGTTTTTGTGCACTCCGTACAATTGCACGCACAAAGCGCATTATTGCAACTGTTTACGATCAGCCGCCCCGTGTGGTGGCCGATTGCCCGCGGATACGGCGGGACGTTACACTGTCGCGCAATACCGGACCAACCAAAGGAACGTCACTTTGAGCAAACAAGCGCCCGTGTCTGAGGCTTTGAAAAACCGCGTTATTCTGATTACCGGCGCCTATGGCGGTCTGGGCAGGGAGCTGAGCCTGGCCTGTGCAAAACAAGGTGCCACGGTCCTGCTGCTGGGCCGTTCCATGCCGCACCTGGAAAAGCTCTACGACGAGATCGAAGAAGCCGGTGCGCCGCAGCCGGGAATTATCCCGCTTGATCTGGAAGGCGCGACGCCCAAAGACTACGACGACATCGCCGCAACCATAGAAAAAGAATTCGGCCAGCTCAACGGTCTGATCCACTGCGCGGCGCAGCTGGGCAGCCTGACTCCGGTGCCGCTTTATACCATGCAGGACTGGCAGAAGGTGATGCTGACCAATATGACCGGCCCGCTGGCCCTGACCCAGGCCCTGCTGCCGTTGCTGGATCGCAGCGCCATGGCGTCATTGCTGTTTACCCTGGACGATCACAACACCGCTTATTGGGGTGCTTACGGGGTCAGTAAAGCGGCCTTGCGCAGCATGGCGCGGATTCTGGCCGATGAGCAGGAAAACCTGGTCGATGAAAACGGCTATCCGCGGGTGTCGGTGAATATGATCAACCCGGGCCCGATGCGGACCCGCTTGCGCGCCAAGGCCTTCCCCGGCGAGCAGCCCGAAGAAGTGCCGCCGCCGTCTGAGAAGGTCGCGGCGTTTGTTGAGCTGATCGCCCGCGCGGACCCGAAACTGACCTGCGCAGATATCCGCCTTTAAGCCCTGCCCGCGGCGGCCCCGGACAGGTCGTCGCGGGTCAGCATAAACACCCCTTCCCCGCCGTGGCTGAACTGCAGCCAGCGGAAATCCAGATCCGGATAGGCCGCTTCCAGTGCCGGCGCGCTGTTGCCGACTTCGCAGATAAACACCCCGCCCTCGTTCAGGTGCGCAGCCGCTTCGGCGAGCATGGTGCGCACCAGATCCAGTCCGTCATCACCGGCGGCCAGGCCGAGCTGCGGTTCACGCAGGTATTCGTCCGACAAAGCCGCCATATCCGCGCGATCCACATAGGGCGGATTGGACACGATCAGATCGTAGCGTTTGCCCTGCAAGCCGGCGAACAGGTCGCTGCGATGCAGGTGTACGCGGTCGCCGACCTCGTGCATGGCGACATTTTCCGCCGCCAGCGACAGTGCGTCGGCGGAAATATCGCTGGCATCGATTTCGGCCGTGGGAAAGGCGTAGCTGCAGGCAATGGCAATGCAGCCGCCGCCGGTACACAGGTCCAGCACACGGCTGACGCCCTGCGGATCCAGATAATCAGAAAAGCCCGACATGATCGGCTCGGCCAGCGGTGAGCGTGGCACCAGTGCGCGCGCATCGCTGATAAACGGCAGCCCGCAGAACCAGGCGCGACCGGTAATGTAGGCAGCCGGTTCGCGGTCTTCGGCGCGCCGGCGCAGATAGTCTGCCGCACGGTCCAGACCGGCCTGGTCCGCCGGCATGCTGTAATCGGGTTCTTCGCTGGGGTCGAGCCCGAATGCCTCGAGTACCAGCCAGGCCGCCTCATCCAGTGAGGAACCGGTGCCGTGTCCGTAGACCAGATCAAACTGGTCGAGATAGCGGGCGCCGGCGCGGATGGCGTCTTCAAGCGTGCGGACCGGGTCCGTGAAAGGCTGCTTCATTGTCTGTTGGCTTCCGGAAAAATCCGCCGCAGTATAAACGCAGCCTGCGCTGAGCCAAAGCGGCAGCGCAGCGGCGCTTATCAAATACCGCCGGCCTGACTTATACTGGCGCGTTTGTGCCGCCACTTCCGATACTTACCGGCCCTGCCGGAACAGGACATCTATGATCGACTTTCTTAAAGCCTGGTCGCTTTATTTTCTGCCCCACCACGCCATTTCACGATTGGTATTTAAACTGACTCGCCTGAAAACGCCGCTGAAAGATCCGCTGATCCGCTGGTTTATCAAGGCCTTTGATGTGCGCATGGAGGATGCGGCCGAGTCCGATATCCGGCGTTTTGAGCACTTCAATGCGTTTTTTACCCGCGCCCTGAAACCCGGCGCCCGGCCGGTGTGTATGGAGGCGCAGACGGTGGTCAGCCCGGTCGACGGCACGGTGTCGCAGGCCGGAGATATTCAGGACGGGCGGATCTTTCAGGCCAAAGGCCATGATTACAGCCTGCTCGAACTGCTCGGTGGTGACAGCGAACGGGCAGCGGCTTTTATGCAGGGCAGCTTTGCCACCATCTACCTCTCGCCGCGTGACTATCACCGCATTCATATGCCGCTGGCGGCGACGCTGCAGGCTGAAGTGCATGTGCCCGGCCGCCTGTTCAGCGTGGCACCGCATACGGTCAATCATGTGCCGCGGCTGTTTGCGCGCAATGAGCGTGTGGTGGCGTTTTACGACAGTGAGGCCGGTCCGCTGGCCATGGCCTTTGTCGGCGCGATCAATGTGGCGGCCATCGAAACCGTGGCCAGCGGTCTGATTACCCCGCCGGCCGGCAAGGCGGTCAGCTGTCGTGAGTTCGGCGACGATGCGCCGGTGTTTGAGCGCGGCGCTGAAACAGCGCGTTTTAATATGGGCTCAACGGTGATTCTGATCAGTGCGGAAAAGCTGCGCTGGCGCGAGGGATTTGTCAGCGGTGCGACTGTCCGTATGGGCGAGCTGATCGCCCGCTACGGAGACTGAGCGCTACCGCCCTGCCCTCTGGCTGCCGGCTCAATGCGGGCCGGCGGCCACGTGGTTTTCCGCCGCTTGCGCGGCCCGCGCATGCCGTCGGGCGCGGTGTTCGCGGTAGACGATAATCAAGCCCGACCCCACTACAATAGCAATCCCCAGCCAGGCCACAGGTGCCGGCCAGTCGCCCCAGAGGAAATATCCCAGGATCAGCGCCCAGATCAGCGAGGTGTATTCCAGCGGCGCAATCACCGGCAGCGGCGCCAGGGTGAAGGCGCGGGTGACAAAATAAAAACCGCCGAGTCCGAGCACCGCCGACAGTGCAATCACGGCTGTTTGCGTCAGATCGGGCCGGATAAACGGTTCGGTGAGCATGCCGGCCGTGGCCAGTACGGCAAAAGCCAGATTTATCCAGAACAGCATGGCGCGGGTGGTCTCACTGCCGGACAAGGCCCGGCCCCACAGCATCAGGACTGCATAAGCGGCGGCCCCGGCCACCGGCAACAGCGCATCAATGCGCCAGCCCGAGGAGTCCGGACGGATAATCAGCACCACGCCGGCAAAACCGCAGGCGACCGCCAGCCAGCGGGCCGGCCCGACCGGTTCGTGCAGAAACAAGGCAGCGCCGGCGGTCATAAAAAAGGCGGCGCAGAAAAAGATCGCCGTCACGTCAGCCAGAGGCAGCGTTTTGACTGCGGTGAAAAAACACAACGGTGCGGCAAAGCCGATCATGCCGCGCAACAGATGTTGGGATAAGCGTCGCGTGGCCAGCTCATGCAAGCGCCCGCGCGGCAGGGTGAGCAGCAGAATCAGCGCCACGATCAGCCAGCCGCGCAACGCCATCAGCTCCATTACCGGCAGGCCCTGCATGACCAGCCACTTGACCGTGGCATCCATGCTCGACAGCGTGGCCATGCCCAGCAGCATCATCAATACACCGCTGAGGCGGTCACGCGGATCGGCACCGCGGCGCAAAGCGCCGCTCACGGCGCGGTCAATCCAAACAGATTATAAAAGGCAAAATTCAGCACTTCGCCGGGAATGGCTGCGGCCAGTGAGCCGCCGGTCAATGCCAGCGTGATCATCGGCCAGAGCACCACCCCGAGAACGCCGGTAACCATCAGCAGAATCAGAATCGGGAAGCCGTATTGGCCGAGCTTGTTATAGGTAATGGCCTGACGCACCGGCAGCAAACCTTCGACCACCTTGCTGCCGTCGAGCGGCGGAATCGGCAGGAGGTTCAGCATCATCAGCACCGCATTGATAAAAATCCCTGCCACGCCCATATGAATCAGCACATAGCCGGTGGTGGTCTGGATGCCACCGAGCAGCAGGCCGGTTTTGGTGATAAACGCCCATAGCAACAACATCATCAGATTGGCAAAAGGCCCGGCCAGAGCGACAAACACCATATCGCGGCGTGGTTGTTTGAGGCGCGCCGGATTAACCGGCACAGGCTTGGCCCAGCCGAACAGAAAGCCGCCCGGCAGAAGCAGCATGACCGCCGGTACCAGCAGCGAGCCGATCGGATCGATATGCGTCAGCGGATTGAGTGACAGACGGCCCATGGACTTGGCCGTGCTATCGCCCAGATGCAGCGCCGCCCAGCCGTGCGCGACTTCGTGCACCACAATCGCAAAAACCACCGGAATTGCCCAGATCGCCAGGCGCTGCGTCAGGTCCATCAGTGGATTTTCTCGCCGACAGCCGTGCCCGGTTTTTCCTGCACCAGCACCCAGGGCGCGGCCACGACGCACCACAACAGAGGCCGGCGTTTTTCCCAGTCACGTGCATGGTCATCATTGGCGCGCGCGATGGTGCCGTCGGTCAGCCAGCGCGCCACATCGTCTTTGCGGTCACGGCCGAAACTGACCGCCACATCAATCAGGTCGACTTCCGTATTGACCGTGACGACCACGCCGCGCGCGAAATGCCGTGCCAGCTCCGGCCATTCAATGGTCGCGGTTTCGTTGTTGAGCTTGGCGCGTAAGACCTCGTCGTCGTTGAGCGCGGCCAGAAATTCTTCGCTTTCGTTACTCATGCTGAAGTCCTGCTGAAAAACGCGCAACAGTATAACCCAGCGGCGCGCCGGAAAATGCCCTGTGTGATCACTCAGCGGCGCGATAGTGGCGGCAGAGCGGCCGCAAACTCAGCGCCGCCAACAGCCGCTTCGGCAGCCATGGCAGCGTGCAGCCAATCCAGTGCGCTCTGGCCGCCGAGGGCGCTGAGCTTGCCGGACATGCCGGCCCAGCCCTGTAAACCGCCACTGTGCACCAGGCAGACGCGTTTGCCCTGCCAGCCACCGGCCCGGATATGCTCGATGGCGCGGCGGAACAAGCGTGTGGTGTAAACCGGGTCCGGCAGCACGCCGGTCTGGCTGTGCCAGCGCTGCGCAAATTGCAGCAAGCCGGCGTCAAAATAGCCGAAACGCCCGTCCTCAGCGGGGAAAAAACGCAGCTTGCCCCCGCCGCCGCCGGCCAGCGTGCGGATACGTGACTCAAGCTGCGGATCGCGCGGCATGGCAAATGCGGCGATTTCCTGCCCGTTCTCGCAACCTTGCAACAGGCCGGCCGCAAAGCCGCCGCTGCCGGCAGCAACCGCTAACACATCCGCTGCCCGGCCGTGGCGGTTCAGGGCTTGCATCAAGGCTTTCGGCCCTGTCAGCCCGGGCGGGCCACTGCCGCCTTCGGGAATCCACAGCGCCCGCTCATAACGCGCCAGCCAGGGCGCGGCGAAATGTGTCTCATAGCGGCGCCGGAACGTCTGCGCGTCGATGAACTCTAAGCGCATGCCGGTGTCACTGAGCTGCTGTAAGGTCGGTGTCAGAGGCTGGTTTGCGTCAAAGCGCACCAGGGCTGCTGAGCGAAGGCCGGCACGGGCCGCACTCAGGGCCAGCGCGTGCAGGTGATTGGAGTGCGCACCGCCGATGCTCAGCAGGCAGGTCCGTCCGCTGCGGCGGGCTTTTTGCAACCAGCCGTGGAGTTTGTAGATTTTGTTGCCACCGGCCAGCGGGTGAACCCGGTCCAGCCGCATCACTTGCAGGGTGACGCCGCAATCGCTCAGACCGGGGATATCAATGTTTTCTATGTCGGGCTGAAGGATGCTCTCGTCTACAATCACGTTTTTGCAAAATCCGCTTCTGATCGGAACTTTTAATAACAGGAACCCCTGCTATGCGAACGATTAAATGGGTATTGGCGCTGGTCATCGTCGTGGCGGCCTTTCTGGTCGCCCGCTATATCATCAGTCACCCGCCCGTCGCGCAAGCACAGCGCAGCGAAACGACCGGCAAGCCGGTACCCGTGGAAACCGAGCGCCTGCAACGGCGTGACTACAACGTGCGCTTGAGCAGCTACGGTACCGTCGCCGCAGCCCGGCAGATTACCCTGGTCACGCAGGTCAGCGGCAAGATTATCACTGTCAGCGAGGAATTTGCCGATGGTGCGCACGTGCGTGCCGGGCAGCTGCTGGCGCAGATTGACCCGGCCGATTACCGGATTGCCGTAAAAACCGCCGAAGCCACCCTTGCCGAGGCGCGCGCGACTCTGGCCGAGCAGGCGGCGCTCAGCGAACAGGCGATTACCGACTGGCAGCGCCTCGGACGGCGCGGCGAGCCCGGTGATCTGGTGGCAAAAAAGCCTCAGCTGGATGCCGCGCGTGCCCATGTGGCCAGCGCACAGGCGCAGCTTGAACGGGCCCGTCTGGATTTGCAACGGACGGAAATACGCGCGCCGTTTGACGGACGCCTGGCCGCCACACAGGGCGATGCGGGTCAGTATGTGAGCGCCGGCACCACGCTGGCGACGCTCTACGCCAGCGGCCCACTGGAAGTGCGCCTGCCGCTGGCGCAGCGCGAGCGCGCCCTGATTGAAACCGGCGAGCACGGCTCTGCCGTGTTCTTTACTGACCGGGAAACCGGTAAAACCATCGAGGGGCGCTTGCTGAGGACCGAAGCCAGTGTCGATAGCCGCACCCGTCAGGTGTTTGTTATCGCCACGGTGCAGGATGAGAGCCTGATTATCGGTCAGTTCCTCGATGCGGTGATCGAAGGACGCCGCTTCAGCGACGTAATTCCGCTCGACACCCGCTATCTGAGCGAGGACGGGCAGCTGTTGCTGGCCCGTGACGGCAAGGCCGTGGCTGTGCCGGTGGAGGTGGTCTGGCAGGACGACCGGGTGGCGCTGATCGGTGCAGGGCCGGCCGACGGCGAGCTGTTAATCACCACGCCACTCGGTGCGCAGGCCGACGGGCTTGCCATACAGTTGCGTGACGACGTCCCCGATGCGCAGGCCGCGCCGGGAGCGCTGCAATGATCGCCTGGTTTGCACGTAACCATGTGGCGGCCAATCTGTTGATGCTGGCCGTGGTCGGACTGGGTCTGTATTCCATGTTCAACCGCGTATTGCTGGAAGTGTTTCCCTCGGTGGAGGTCGATACGGTGAGTATTTCCGTGTCCTTTCCCGGGGCCACGCCGCAGGAAGTCGAAGAAGCGGTGACCATCCGCATCGAAGAGGCGGTGCAGGACCTGAACGGTATAGACCGGATGACGTCCAGCTCCAGCGAAGGCAGCGCCAGCGTACGTCTGGAAGTGATGAAAGGCGTGAATCCGCGGGATTTTCTCGACGACGTCAAAAACCGCATCGACAGCCTGAGCACCCTGCCCGATGACGCGGAAATCCCGCGGGTGTCGCTGGCTGAGCGGCAGCGCGAAGTGATCAGCGTGGCGCTTTACGGGCATACCGATGAGGCCGGACTGCGGCAGATCGGCGACCGGGTGCGTGACGAGTTACTGGCCTTGCCGGGTATCACCCAGGTCGAGCCCGAAGCGGTGCGGCCCTATGAAATCAGCATCGAAGTGGCCGAATCCACCCTGCGCCGCTATGGCCTGACCCTGCAACAGGTGGCCGATCAGATCAGCAACAGCTCGCTGGATCTGTCAGCCGGTAATCTGCGCGGCGATGCCGGTGAATTGCTGGTGCGCACCACCGGCCAGGCCTATGCGCGTGAGGATTTTCTGTCGATTCCGGTGATCACCGATGCCAGCGGCACCCAGGTGCGGCTGGCCGATATTGCGCAAATCCGCGATGGATTCAATGAACTGCCGATCCGCACCCGCTTCAACGGCAAGCCCGGGCTTTTGCTCGAGGTCTACCGGGTCGGCGATCAGAGCGCCATCGAAGTGGCCGCAGCCGTGCGTAACTACATCAACACCGTGGCCTGGTTGCCCGACGGGGTGGATATCAAATACTGGCGCGACCGCTCCAAGCTGGTTAAGGCGCGACTGAAAACCCTGACTGACAACGCCATGCAGGGCGGTATTCTGGTGATTCTGCTGCTGTCGCTGTTTTTGCGCCCGACCGTGGCGTTCTGGGTTTGTCTCGGTATCCCCATCGCGTTTCTCGGCAGTTTTATTGTGCTGCCGGAGCTGGGGGTGACGCTGAACATTGTCTCGCTGTTTGCGTTTATTGTGGTGCTGGGGATTGTCGTTGACGACGCCATTGTCACCGGGGAAAACGTCTACACCCATTTGCAGCGCGGCAGCCCGCCACTGCAGGCGGCCATCGACGGCACCCGCGAGGTGGCCGTGCCGGTGACCTTCGGCGTGCTGACCACCGTCGCCGCCTTCGTGCCGATTGCCATGATCGGCGGCGCGCGCGGGCCGGTGTTTGCGCAGATTCCGCTGGTCGTGATTCCGGTGTTGTTGTTTTCGCTGATCGAATCCAAGCTCATCCTCCCTGCTCACCTCAAGCATGTGCGGGTGGCGCGTGAGGCGGGACAGCAGAGCCGCTTTTCGCGGCTCCAGCAGGGTATTTCCAATGCGCTGGAGCGTGGTATTCAGCGCTTTTACGGCCCGCTGCTGGCGGTCTGTCTGCGCAACAAGGTGTTAACCCTGGCGGCCTTTATCGGCGTCGCGCTGATCGTCTACGCGCTGGCCTTCGGCGGCTGGATCCGTTTTGTGTTCTTCCCGCGCGTGCAGGCCGAAACCGCCCGCGCCTATCTGACCATGCCCGCCGGCACCCCGTTTGATGTCACTGACGTCTATATACAGCGCATGACGGATGCGGCCTCAGAGCTGCGGGAAAAACACAAGGATGGTGAAAGCGGTGACTACATTATCCGCGATATCTACTCGACCACCGGCTCCATGGGCGGCTACGGTGTCGGCCAATCCAATATCGGCCGCGTGGTGTTTGAGATTTCCCCGCCCGAGGAGCGTCACAGCAAGATCACCAGTGCCCAGTTGGTGCGTGAATGGCGGCAGATGATCGGGCCGGTACCGGGCGCTGAATCGCTGACCTACCGCGCTGAGCTGGGTCGCAGCAGTGACCCCATCGACGTGCAGATCCTCGGTCGTGATCTTGATGATCTGCGCGCCTTCGGCACTCTGGTGCGCGGGCATCTGGCCGCCTACCCCGGCGTCTTTGATATTGAAGACAGCCTGTCCGGTGGTAAGCGCGAGATCCGCATCGAGCTCAAACCGGCTGCCGCTTTGCTCGGTGTGCGTCTGGCCGATATTGCAAGACAGGTCCGGCAGGCGCTGTACGGCCTGGAAGTCCAGCGCATCCAGCGCGACCGTGATGAGGTGAAAGTCTTTGTCCGCTATCCGGCGCAGGAACGCCGCACGGTGGCGGATTTGCGCAATATGCTGATCCGCACAGCCGACGGTAATGCGGTGCCCTTTGACGAAGTGGCTTCGCTGAGCGAATCGCGCGCGCCGGCCAGCATTGAGCGTATCGACCGTCAGCGCAGTCTCAATATCACCGCCGACGCGAATAAGGAAAGCGTGGATATCGAAGCGATCAAACGCGGGATCGATGCTTTCGTGCGCGAACATATCGGTGACTATCCGGGCCTGAGCTATTCACTGGAAGGCGAAGCGGCCGAGCAGCGCGAGTCACTCGGCACGCTCAAAGCCGGTCTGGTGGGCGCGCTGTTTGTCATTTACTGCCTGCTGGCGATTCCTTTCCGCTCCTATTTCAAGCCGCTTATCGTGATGTCGATTATTCCCTTCGGCGCGGTCGGCGCTGTGCTGGGGCATCTGATTATGGGCATGAGCCTGAGTATCAGCAGCGCGATGGGGGCGCTGGCGCTGGTCGGTGTGGTGGTGAACGACAGTCTGGTGCTGGTCGATTACATTAACCGCCGATGCCGTGAAGGCGTGCCGGTCCTGCAAGCGGCGCAAACTGCCGGGGTGGCGCGCTTCCGTGCGGTCATACTGACCTCGCTGACCACCTTCTTCGGCCTGATGCCGCTGCTGTTTGAAAAAAGCACCCAGGCCCAGTTCCTGATTCCGATGGCGGTGTCACTGGGCTTCGGCATTCTCTTTGCCACGGTCATTACGCTGATTCTGATTCCGGTCAACTATGTGATCTACGATCACATACGCAGCGGGATCTACCGCCTTGCCGGTAAAACCGCCCCGCTGCCCGGCGCGCAGGACGGCCATTGACCGGTGATAGGCCAATAAAAAAGGCGCAGCCCGGAGGCTGCGCCTTTTTTTAAGCGGACAAGCGGGGGCTTGTTCAGCCCTGCTCGCGCATATCGCGGATAAACTCGTCAGACTTGTCGATGGACTGGTTCATCTGCTCGATCAATGTCGCTATATCGCTTTTCAGGTTGGCAAACTCGCCTTTCAGTGAGCCGATCGCCTGTGCGTTGAGGTTGTGTTTCAGGAACAGGACATTGTCGCGGAAGGTGGTCAGCACCGGTTCCATGCTCTTTTCTGCGTTGTGCATGGAGCTGAGCATCTGCGCATAGCGGGTGCGGGTCTCATCGAGCTGATACTGGCTGGCCCGTTTCAGGTCCGCGTTCTGGTAAAGCTCGATTTCGTCTTCCCATTCCTCGAACAGGTCTTCGGCCACCTCTTCCACGTCATCAATGCGGTCGCTGACTTCGTCGGCGGCTTCCTCACTGGCTTCGTATTCGGCGTTCAGCGACTCATAGGCCGATTTCAGGTCGCTGTCACGGATTTCCACCACGCTGGCGAACTGTTCCAGTGCCGAAGCAAACTGTTCCTGCGCCTCTTCCTGGGAATCGCGGGTGTCTTCAACCCGGTCGACCAGAATGTCGCGTTTGTGAATGCCGATTTTTTCCATGCCACTGTAGTACATCGAACTACAACCACTGGTGGCCAGCGCAAGTGCCACGGCAGCCGGCAAGAGGACTGATTTCATGGTGTTATTTATCCTTTCAGATTGGCTTGGTAGACGCAGTATACACCAGCGCTGGCAGGCGATTGTGGCGGATTTGCGACATCTTAGAGCCCGTAAATGCGCACCAGCAGGAAGGTATACAAGCCCCACATCAGCACCGCCAGGGGCAGGCCGACGCGCACGAAATCCTTGAAGCTGTAGTTACCGGCACTCATGACCAGCAGATTGGTCTGGTAGGACACGGGGGTGACGTAGCTGAGATTGGCGCCGAACAAAACGCCCAGCACAAAGGGCTCGGGGTTGAGCTTGAGCGCCGTGGCAATACTGACCGCGATCGGCGTGCCGATCACCGCGGCAGCATTGTTCGACACCACATTGGTCAGCAGCGCCATCATGAAAATCAGCCCCGCCAGCACCACCGGCGCCGGCGCATCCTGCATCAGATTGGCAAACAGCGAGGCAATAAAGTCACTGCCGCCGGTTTGCAGCAGCGCGCTGCCGAGAGCCAGACTGGTGACAATCACAAAGATCACCTGGGCACTGACCGCCCGCCCCACGTCACGCCAGCGCAGACAGCCGGTCAGAATCATCATGGCCGCCCCGGCCGAGGCGCTGATGGCGATCGGGATATTGCCCAGGGCGCTGAACAGGACGATGCCGGCCATAATCGCCAGCGCCACCGGCGCTTTGGTGCTGTGAGGCAAATCCGTGGTGTTGTCCAGGACCAGAAACAAGGCGCTGCTTTTAAGTTCCGACAAGGCCTCGCGACTGCCCTGCACCAGCAGCACGTCACCGACCCGCAGACGCACGTTGGCGATGCCGCCGGGCATGTTCTGAATCGGCTTGCCGCCGCGGTGAATAGCCAGTGTTACCACGCCCCAGCGTTCGGCAAACTGCATCTCCCCCAGGGTGCGGGTGCGCAGAGGCGATTCCCGGTTAACAATCACCTCGGCCAGCTGCAAATCCTGGTCGTGACCGTTTCCGCTCAGCGGCAGATCGTCACTGGCCAGGCTGACGCCGAGCACCTGTTCGTGCTCTTTCAGGTTTTGCGCTGTGTCGTGTACCAGCAGGCAATCACCGGCCTGTAGCCGCACATCCGGCAGCGGCACAATGCGCCGCCCGCCTTCGCGCACGATATGCTGCAGACGCAGCCCTTTGCCGGCTTTGGCGATAATGTCACGGATCGACCGTCCTTCCATGGCGCTGCCGGGGGTAACGTGCAGCTGGCCGGAAAAAATCTTCGGCACCTCGTTGTCGATCATCGGCGCCGATGCCGGCAGTAATCGCGGTGCGATCAGCCACAGATAGAGCACGCCGACCGCTCCGGCAATAACCGCCGGCAGGAAAAAGTCGAACATGCTGATCTCACGCAGGCCCAGATCGGCGGCCACACTGACGACCAGCAAGTTGGTGCTGGTGCCGATCGTGGTTGCGGTGCCGCCGAGCAGCGTGGCAAACCCCATGGGCATCAGCATGGTGCCGGCCGCCATATTGGACTTGAGGGAGACGCTCACCAGTATCGGCAGCAGGAGGATCACGATGGGCGTATTGTTGATAAACGCACTCATCGAGGCGGCCGCGCAAAGCGTGACCAGAAACAGGCTGCGCGGCGCGCGGTTCCAGTGCCGCGCCAGCGCCCGCCCGACCTGCTCCAATGCGCCGGTGCGCACAATGCCGTGACCGGCCACCATCAACGCCACAACGGCGATCAGCGCCTGGTGGCCGAAGCCGGAGAAAAAAGAACTCCCGGCGATTTCACCGAAAGGTGTCTCGTAGGGGAAGAGATGGAAAAACAGGGCGAGCAGCACCAGCACCGTAAAGCCGGATGTCTCGAGAGGAATGCTGTCCCGGCTGAAAAGAATCAGCGCCAGCACGGTCAATAGCATCACCACGATGGCGTGGCCGTTCGGCAGGATAATATCCACCAGAGAAAAGTACCCGCAAGCTCAAAGGCGGGTCATTGTAACCGGACTGTGTCCAAAATGCCGCAGTCTGCGAGGGACAGGATTGAATATTGAAAAGGTTCAGGTTTCCTGCAAAGGCGCTGCCGGCGAGGCGTTTTTACCCCGAAAACCGCCCTGCACCGACATTGGCATGCTTTTAAGGCTAGTCAAAACAAGCGCTTGTGGTGTTTGACAAAATTTTCCCGTCAACATGTCTTTTACGTATCACGCCGGTGTGTTTATAATCGTCTGGTTGAAATTGACCCTCGCGTCATTCAGATTGCCAATACTGCAAGCAAACGAGAACTCCGTGTCCGGCACCTATTACAAACAGAACCGTATCAAAAAGCTGCGCGCCTTTTGCCACACCGCCAAGCTGGGCAGTGTCACCAAAGCCGCAGACAAGCTGTTTGCCAGTCAGCCTACGGTCTCCCTGCAGATCAAAGCGCTGGAAGAAGAAATGAGCGTGCAGCTGTTCGAGCGGCGCGGCCCCTATCTCAAGCTGACCTCCGAGGGGGAGATTCTCTACAAGCTGGCCTTGCCGCTGGTGCAAGGGGTTGATCAGTTGCAGGAAACCTTTAACGCCCACTGCGGCAAGCTCAGCAGCGGCGAGCTGACGATTGCCGCCGGTGAGTCGACGATACTTTATATCCTGCCCGAGCCGGTGCGACAGTTCTCCGAACGCTATCCGGATGTGCGCCTGACGCTGGCCAATGTGACAGGCCGCGACGGCATGGCCATGTTGCGTGCCGATCAGGCCGATTTTGCGGTCGGTTCCATGCTTGAAGTGCCTCAGGACGTGGAATACACCTCGTTTGTCAGTTATGACCCGGTGCTGATCACCCCGCTCGATCATCCGCTGGCGCAGCGTGAGAAGGTCACTCTGCACGATATCAGTCCGCATGGCCTGATTCTGCCGCCGCGTCATTTGAGTACCTGGCGTATCGTCAAAATGGTCTTCGCCCAGAATAACGTGAATTACAACGTTGCCCTGGAGGCCGGTGGCTGGGAAGTGATCAAGCGCTATGTCAGTCTCGGCATGGGCATTTCCATTGTTACCGACGTTTGCCTGACCGAGGAAGACCGCAAGCGGTTTGCGGTGATCAATCTGTCGGAATACTTCCCCAAGCGCACCTACGGGATAGTGACCCGCCGCGAGCGCTTTCTGTCCGCCCCGGCCAAACGCTTTATCGAGCTGATGGAGCAGCAGTATTCCCAGTATGCCAGCGAGGCGCTGGGACGGGATTTATAGCGTTTTTGTATATACGTCACCGGTCTTTCGCCGGTGATGCAGTCTATGCGGTGGCGGCCTTATGCGTCGCTGCGCGAGCCAGTTAGTGCATACACTCTGCATTTATAAGGAGAGGTTTCATGAGCAAGAAAACAGTCACTGTCACGGACAATGAAACGGGCAAGTCGATTGAGCTGGAAGTTCTGCAACCCAGTTGCGGCACTGAAACCATCGATATCAGCCCGCTGTACAAGGAACTCGGTTACTTTACCTACGACCCCGGCTTTGTTTCGACAGCCAGTACCTGGTCGAAAATCACCTTTCTCGACGGTGACGAAGGACGCCTCGAATACCGTGGCTACCCGATCGAGCAGCTGGCTGAAAAAAGCACATTTCTTGAAGTCTGCTACCTGATCCTGCACGGTGAGTTGCCGACCGCGGAACAGCTCGCTGCCTATGAGCAGAAAATCACCCGCCACACCCTGCCCCACGAACAGCTCAGCAAATTCTACAACGGCTTCCGCCGCGATGCGCATCCGATGGCAATCATGGTTGGCGTGGTCGGCGCGCTGTCGTCCTTCTACCACGACAATATGGATATTTTTAATCCGTCGCACCGCATCGATGCGGCCAATCTGCTGGTGGCTAAAATTCCGACCATCGCAGCCTGGGCGCACCGCTACTCCACCGGCAAGCCTTTCATGTATCCGAAAAACGATCTGAGCTACGCCGAAAACTTCCTCTACATGATGTTTGCCATGCCGACGGAAGATTACAAGCCTGACCCGCTTATGGCCAAAGCGCTGGATTTGATCATGATCCTGCATGCTGACCACGAGCAGAATGCGTCGACCTCCACGGTCCGTCTTTGCGGTAGCTCCGAAGCCAACGCGTTTGCGGCCATTTCAGGTGGCATAGGCGCCTTGTGGGGACCGGCACACGGCGGCGCCAATGAAGCCGTGGTGCGCATGCTGACCGATATCGTCGAGTCGGGCAAACCCCTGTCCGAGTTTATCGACCGGGCAAAAGACAAGAACGACCCCTTCCGTCTGATGGGTTTTGGTCACCGGGTCTACAAAAACTTTGACCCCCGCGCCAAAATCATCCGCAAGGTCTGCCACGATCTGCTGCAAAGCGGCCGCATAAACAACACGCATGAGCGCCTGTTTGAGGTGGCCATGGAGCTGGAAAAAATCGCACTGGAAGACGATTACTTCAAAGACCGCAATCTCTACCCGAACGTCGACTTTTATTCCGGCATTATCTTCCTGGCGATGGGCATCCCGACCAGCATGTTTACCGTGATGTTCGCGCTGTCACGCACCATCGGCTGGATTTCCCAGTGGAATGAGATGATGAGCGACAACAAAGTCCGCATCGGTCGCCCACGTCAGCTGTATATCGGCGAGACAACCCGCGATTACGTGCCTATTGATCAGCGCTCGTAACAGGTCGCGCACCGTGACACAAAAAAGCCGGCTGTATGCCGGCTTTTTTTATGTCTGGTTTTAAAAGCGCGCTTCAATCAGCATTGCTCCCAGGGCAGTCCGTGAAAGCGCCAGCCACCGAGTTTGCCGCGCTGGTGATCTTCGTTGAGCTCGCCCTCAAAGCCTTCTTCGATATTGAAGACATTCTGCAAGCCTGCTTCCAGGAGTTTTTTGCCGGCTTCGAAGGAGCGTTTACCGCTGCGGCAGATCAATAGCATCGGCACGCTGTCATCTTCGTTATCCGATGACACGCCGCCAAGCAGCACCTTGCGCACATCCTGAACAAAGTGAGGATTCACCACCCACTCGTGTTCGTCCAGCCAGGGAATATGAATGGCGCCGGTCGGGTGTCCGACAAACAGGTACTCCATACTTGAGCGCACATCAATAATCAGCGCGCCGGGGTTGTCCTGCACCATATTCCAGGCGTCAATGCAGCTAATTTGTACCGGTTCAAGCATCGTTCCTGCGACCCTAAAACAAAAAAAGGCGGATACCGTAGTATCCGCCCTTTCGTACGGCTTGTCAGCCTGGTATTACGCGGCTCAGAGTTGCGGGCCGGCAGCTACCAGTGATTTGCCTTCTTCGGTGTCAGTGAAACGCTCGAAGTTTTCGATGAACAAAGAAGCCAGGTGTTTGGCTTTCTCTTCCCACTCGGAAGCGTTGCCGTAAGTGTCGCGCGGATCCAGGATGCTGCTGTCTACGCCGGGCAGTGCTGTCGGGGTTTCGAAGTTGAACACCGGAATGTTTTTGGTTTCAGCGTTCTCGATCGAACCGTCCAGAATGGCATCGATAATGGCGCGGGTATCTTTGATGGAGATACGTTTGCCGGTGCCGTTCCAGCCGGTGTTAACCAGATAGGCTTTGGCGCCGGACGCTTCCATACGCTTGACCAGCGTCTCTGCGTATTTGGTCGGGTGCAGCAGCAGGAAGGCTGCGCCGAAGCAGGACGAGAATGTCGGAGTCGGTTCGGTTACGCCAACCTCAGTACCGGCCAGTTTCGCGGTGAAACCGGACAGGAAGTGGTATTTAGTCTGTTCCGGTGTCAGTTTCGATACCGGCGGCAGTACGCCGAAGGCATCGGCAGACAGGAAGATGACTTTGTCCGGGTGACCGGCTTTGGAGGCACCTTTTACGATGTTCTCGATGTGGTAGATCGGGTAAGAAACACGGGTGTTCTCGGTTTTCTCACTGGAATCGAAGTCCACTGTGCCGTCTTCACGGACAACCACGTTTTCCAGCAGCGCATCACGTTTGATGGCGTGGTAGATATCCGGCTCGGCTTCTTCGCTGAGGTTGATGGTTTTGGCGTAGCAGCCGCCTTCGAAGTTGAAGACACCTTCGTCGTCCCAACCGTGCTCGTCGTCACCGATCAGTTTGCGTTTCGGATCTGTGGACAGCGTGGTTTTACCTGTACCGGAGAGGCCGAAGAAAATCGCTGAATCGCCTTTTTCACCGACGTTGGCAGAACAGTGCATGGAGGCAATGCCTTTGAGCGGCAGCAGGTAGTTCATGACAGAGAACATACCTTTTTTCATCTCACCGCCGTACCAGGTGCCGCCGATCAGCTGCATGCGTTCAGTCAGGTTGAAAGCAACAAAGTTTTCCGAGTTCAGGCCCTGCTCTTTCCATTTCGGATTGGTCGCTTTAGCGGCGTTGAAGACGACGAAATCAGGCTCGAAGTTTTCCAGCTCTTCTTCGCTCGGGCGGATAAACATGTTTTTAACAAAGTGGGCCTGCCAGGCAACCTGAGAGATAAAACGGACTTTCAGGCGGGTGTCAGGGTTGGCGCCGCAGTAGGCGTCAATGACAAACAGGCGGCTGCCGGACAGTTGGTTCATGGCGATTTCTTTCAGGTCGTTCCAGACTTCCTGTGTAATCGCTTTGTTGTCGTTTTTGCCCTGGTCTGCCCACCACATGGTGTCACGGGTGGTGTCGTCTTTGACGATCCATTTGTCTTTCGGTGAACGGCCGGTGAAGCGACCGGTATCGACTGCAACGCAGCCGCTTGAAGTTACAGTGCCTTTTTCAAAGCCCTCAAGACCCGGACGGGTTTCTTCTTCAAAGAGTGTGTCGTACGAGGGGTTGTACAGAATCTCGCTGACGTTAGTAATCCCGTATTGGGACAGATCCACTTGCTTGGCCATTGACATATTCTCCTGCCGGTTTTCTGTGTGTATGTGATTTCGTTACTGCCGGGTGGCAGGGCTCAGTTGTCTGAGCCCTTGGCCACACGGCGGTAGTGATGCAGTAAGGGCTCGGTGTAGCCGCTCGGTTGTTCGCGCCCTTTCAGGACAAGATCCAGCGCCGCTTTGAATGCCACGCCGTCGTAGCCGGGTGCCATGGGGGTGTAAAGCGGGTCGCCGGCGTTTTGCTTATCGACCACCTGCGCCATGTTTTTAAACGCAGTGATCACCTGCTCCTCGGTGCAGATCCCGTGGTGCAGCCAGTTGGCCATGTGCTGACTGGAAATACGCAGCGTAGCGCGGTCTTCCATCAGGCCGACGTTGTTGATGTCCGGTACTTTCGAGCAACCAACGCCCTGATCGATCCAGCGCACCACATAACCGAGTATGCCCTGTGCGTTGTTGTTCAGTTCGTTCTCGATATCTGTTGCGCTCAGCGAGGCGGCATCGGCCATCAGCGGAATGGTCAGAATCTTATCCAGATCAGCACGCGGACGGGATTTCAGCTCTTCCTGACGGCCGGCTACTGAGACTTTGTGGTAGTGCATGGCGTGCAGCGTAGCCGCTGTCGGCGACGGTACCCAGGCGGTGTTGGCACCGGCTTGCGGGTGGCCGATTTTCTGCTCGAGCATGTCTTTCATCAGATCCGGCATGGCCCACATGCCTTTACCGATTTGTGCTTTACCGCTCATGCCGCAGGCCAGACCGTTGTCCACGTTCCAGTCTTCGTAGGCAGAAATCCACGGCTGGGTTTTGATCGCGCCTTTGGGCAGCATCGGGCCGGCTTCCATACTGGTATGGATTTCATCGCCGGTGCGATCCAGAAAGCCGGTGTTGATAAAGATCAGGCGGTCTTTGGCCGCGCGGATGCACTCTTTCAGGTTCACGGTGGTGCGGCGTTCTTCATCCATAACACCGATTTTCATGGTGTTGCGGGCCAGTCCCAGCGCGTCCTCGATACGGTCGAACAAGGTGTTGGCGAAAGCCACTTCTTCGGGACCGTGCATTTTCGGCTTCACGATATACATGCTGCCTTTGCGGCTGTTGCGGTACTTGCCTTTGCCCTTCAGATCGTAAAGTGCGATCAGCGTGGTGACCATGCCATCGAGCATGCCTTCGGGCACTTCGGCGCCGCTGGCATCGAGCACGGCATCGGTGGTCATCAGGTGGCCGACATTGCGCACCAGCAGCGTGCTGCGGCCGGGCAGTGTCAGGGTGCTGCCGTCCGGTGCGGTAAAGCTCACGTCAGCACGCAGTTTACGCTCGATGGTTTTGCCGCCTTTTTCAAAGGATTCGGCCAAATCACCGCGCATCAGACCAAGCCAGTTGCTGTAAACGCCGACCTTGTCTTCGGCATCCACGGCGGCGACGGAGTCTTCGCAGTCCTGGATGGTGGTGATGGCCGATTCGAGAACCAGATCCTTAATGCCGGCCGGGTGTTGTCCGCCCACAGGGTTGCTCGCATCGATCAGCACCTGAATGTGCAGATTGTTGTTTTTCAGCAGTACCACGGCCGGCGCTTCCTGACCGTCGTAACCGGCGAACTGGGCCGGGTCCTGCAGACCGGTTTCGCTGCCGTCGGCGGTGGTGACAAACAGCTGGCCGTCGCGCACAGCATAGGCTTTGGCGGTGGCATGGCTGCCTTTTGCCAGCGGTGCGGCGCCGTCGAGAAAGTCCATGGCCAGCGCGATGACTTTTTCGCCGCGTGCCGGGTTGTAGCCGCCGCCGATGGCGGTTTCGCCTTCATTGGGGATGATGTCGCTGCCGTAAACGGCGTCGTACAGGCTGCCCCAACGGGCGTTCGCAGCGTTCAGTGCGTAGCGGGCGTTGTTGACCGGTACCACAAGCTGCGGGCCGGCAATGGTGGCGATCTCATCGTCAACATTGGTGGTGGTGATGCTGAAATCCTCACCCTCGTCGAGCAGGTAGCCGATTTCCTTTAGGAAGGCTTTGTATTCGGCGGCATCGTGCGCACGGTCTTTACGTTCCTTGTGCCAGGCGTCGATTTTGGCCTGCAGCTCGTCCCGTTTGGCCAGCAGCTCTCGGTTGCGCGGGGCAAGCTCGGCCAGAATGGCAGCAAAATCCGTCCAGTATTTTGTCGTGTCCACGCCCACATCGGGGGCAATGCTTTCGACAAGATCGTATAGAGGTTTAGCGATCTGAAGATCGGCGACGTTGACTCTCTCTACCATGGATTGACTCTCTCTCAAGTATATTTAATCGGTTTATTTATCGAGACTGCCGGGGATAGTGTGGTGTTCGGAGGTGAAGCTTTTTTTTGCATGTTCGCGCGCGGCGCGGATGTGGTGGCGCATCATGACTTCAGCCATTTCGCCGTCACGCCGGGCGATCGCCGCGACGATTTCGGTGTGCTCGATCAGCGCCTGGTCAGGACGCGGACCGCTGCCGCTGAATTTCTTGCGGTAGAAATGCACGAGCTCGAATAAATCGCGCGACAGCATGCGTATCAGGCGTTCGTTATGACTGCCCAGTACGATGCAATAGTGAAAATCAAAATCAACGGACTTGTACTCGGCCCGGGAAATCGATTTGCCGCATTTACTTTGAAGGTTCAGCAAGGAATGCAGGTGTTCGATCTCGGCATCGGTCATATTCTCCGCGGCCAGACGCGCCGCGAGTCCTTCGAGTGATTCGCGGACCTGATAGATTTCCAGAAGGCTTTCATTGCTGAGCGTGACGACGCGCGCACCCACGTTGGCTTGCCGCTCAACCAGGTTGCTGCTTTCGAGCTTGGCGATAGCCTCGCGCAAAGAGCTGCGACTGACGCCGAAGTTCTTCGCCAGTTCCGGCTCACTGATCTTGGCGCCCGGCTCGATATCGCCGTCCATGATCGCTGCCCGTAGTTGGACATAGACCTTGTCCACCAGCGTGCGGGGACCGTCAGCATTGGAATTTAAATAGGATGTCGCCATTTTCGCCTTCAAGCATTGTGTAAAAACAATGGTTGTCACGCGTTTTTCAAAGTGTCGACATTAACGGCTTTTATCAGACGGTTGTCAAGGCTAAAGCGGCATAAATCTGGAAATTGCGACGGTATTGTCGACAATCTGCCCAAAAATGCCGCTAATAAATCAATCAGAATGACTATTCCGGGGCGGCGGTTTCTGCGCCCCGCTTCAGTGCCCGTGCCCGCCAGCGGCTCAGCATCTCAGGCGTCAGGGATGCGGCATCAAAGTCCGCCGGCACAGCCAGACCGCTGCCGGCCAGCAAACGGTGATCTTCAATTCCCTGGGCAAAGGCCTCCCAGCGGCGACTGCTGACCAGCCCGCTGCCCTGCTCATAGACCACGGCGAAATCGGGCCGGCGGCCGTCAAAGTCATCCCACACTGAGCTGCCGGTGGCATCGCTGTAAGCCCAGAAGCCGATCGCGTTGGCGCCGCGCTGCCAGGCGTGCCAGCCCAGAACGCGGTAATCCTGCATGGGCGAGGCGGCCTTGGCCGGCACATCCGGGATATGAAAAAAGCCCTGCGCGACGTTGCTGTCATCAAAATAGCTGCCGACCGCGGAATGATAGAGTTTTGAGACGGGTTGCCATTGATCGACCAGCTCTTCGAGCGCCTGCAGCTGGGCAACCGTAGTCGGATCGGAGCTGGTGGAAATCGGGTTGGCATAGATCTGTGCCGACGGCAGGGTCTCGCGGATCAGCAGCGCCACCTCTCTGAATACGCGGGTTTCCTCGCCGCTGATTTCGTCCATCGGGTACAGCGCCCAGTCCTGCGGCGCGTAGCCCGCATCACGGAGCAAATCGTCGATCCGGCTCAGCCAGGTACGGAAGGCGTTTGCCCTGGCGGGCGGAATCTGCGTTTGTGACGGCGTAATGCCGAAGGGATTGTCCTTGCCGGTCCAGCCAAGATACAGGTGCACCTTGCCGTGCCCCTTGTAGCGCACCAGATCGGCCAGAAAACGTTGCTGCGCTTTGTTGTCGGACTTGCCGTCGAGGTTCAGGCCGGGAATGTCCGACGGATGAATCACCCAGACATTGACATGATGGGCCAGTAAATCGGCCATGGTCTGCGCCGGATCGGACCAGAGTGGCAGATCGCGGCTGTAAGCCCAGACCTTGGCATCGAGCGCTGCAGGCGCAAAGTCGCTGTCGGGCAGTACGGTAAATTGCAGCGGGAAACGCTGTTCCAGTGCCGTGCCTTTCAATGTCAGTGTGGCCTGAGTCCGGCCTGCCGGCAGTTTGCTGAGGTCGGCCTGCACCCAGAGCAGTTCGGGCCAGCCCGCCTGCACCTGTAGCTTGCCGTCCTGCAGCGGTTTGAGCGGGTCGTAAACCAACTCACCATCGGCGGTCATGACCCGTCCGACCTGAAACAACTGCAGCGCCCCGGCCGGCACGCCGTCGATGCTGACACTCACTTCGCTGAGGCCCATGCCGGTACTGTAGACACCTATCGCAGCGATTTCCGTTTCGCTGTCCAGCCCGGCAAATTGCAATTGCGCCGGCGCGCCCACGAGCACTTCCGGCCCCCACTGCCCCGGTTTATCGTCCCAGGCCCCGGCAACCCAGGCGACCTGTCCGGTGCCGATTGCCTCGCGCCAGCGTTCCCGGCTGTCACTGCGGTCGGCGGCGCGGATCTCGAAATTCAGGCGCAGCTGGGCCGCGGCGTCATCGCGGATGGCCTGCAGGTCCGGCGCATCAAACGGCTCGGCTGCGGCCAGTGCGCGGGCGACTTCGCCGGGGACGAACTCAATCTCGTCGATCTGCACATAAGCACTGCCGGCGTGCAGGGCGAGGCTGAAGCGGTGCCCGAGATCACGTACGGGGATTTCAATCCAGTAGCTCTTCTTATCCGGTGGCATCAGGCCGGCCGGTTCACGGTAGCTGCCGACCAGCCTGGCCTGCCCCTTGGTATTGTGACTGTAAACGTCGATCTGGCGCGGCAATTCCGTGCCGGCATAGCGCCCCAGCCCGGCATGTACGCGGACCCGGCCGGAGACGCTGTCAGCGCCATCGCGGCGTTGCAGATCGATCACCACCGGTGTCTGTCCGAACCAGCCGACGCCGCCATCGCGCACCCACAGCGGCGGCCGTTCGAGTTTGCCGTCAGTGAGCTCGGCCGCATCAGTCGGCGAGCGGCTTGGTGCATAGTTCGGTTCGGGCAGAAAAGCGCTGACCGCGATCGGCGCACGGTCGGCCGAGACTTCGGCCCCGGCCTGATCAAGAAAACCGCTGGTGAGGCGTTCGACATACCCTTTGGCGCGGGCGATCTGATTTTCATCGCAGGCGGCAAGCAACAACAGACTGGCGAGGATGATGGTTTGGCGGAGCAGCACGACTGGCATAAGGGGCCTGTTCCTGGTTAAAGGTGTTCAGAATGTTTGCGATGGTAACACCGCGCACCAGCGGCTTCGCGCTGCCGCGCTGACTATTAAGCAAGGATTCAGTCAGGCACGGGTAGGCTTTGCCGCAACCTCCCCCAATCAGGAAGCGGATATGAAGGTTTCTATCAAACAGGGTATACGCGTGTTGACGGTGGCCGGCGCTTTGGTGTTGCTCAGCGGATGCCATATGGTCGGCATTCACGGCAGCCTGTACGCTGCGCATCCGGGCCACGCCCGGCAGGCGGCTCCCGACATCGCACGGCCCTCACGCCATCGGGATTACCGCGGTGACTACCGGCGTGAGTCGCCGCGCCGGTATGTGCCCGGCCGCGCCCGTGTGCGCACGACCGAGGAACACTACCGCCACTACTGAGGCTTTCTTCAGTGGGCGTGTCCGGAGTCCGGCGGCGTCGCGCCGGCGAACAGGCCGCCCACATCGACCGCGTCGAACACTTCGGTGTTACGGCAGAATTCACAGGTCACGGTTATCTCCCCCTGCTCGGCAAGAATGCTACGCGCCTCCTGCTCACCCAGCCCCTGTAGCATGCCGGCCACCCGCTCACGGCTGCAGTTACAGGCGAACTCCACTTCTTCAGGCTCATACAGGCGTACCGTCTCTTCATGAAACAGGCGGTGTAGCAGTGTTTCCACCGGCAGTCCCAGCAGTTCCTCGCGGCTCAGGGTCGCGCCCAGCTGGCTGGCACGGTTCCAGCCTTCGTCTTCGTCCGCCCCTGGCAGTCGCTGGAGGAGGAAGCCGCCGGCCGAATGGGCATTGCTGCTGAGCGCGATCTGCGTGGGCAATTGTTCGGACTGGGCGAAATAGTCCGTCAGCGCACCGGCCAGATCACCGGCCTGCAGACTGACATAGCCCTGATAGTCCTGCCCCGGCGTGGCGCCTGACAGGGTGATACTCATTTGCCCTGCCCCGAACAGCGTTTGCAGGTCCGCACCGGCGGGCGGCTCTTCGCGCCAGTCGGCCATGCCCCTGACCTTGCCCTGATCGGTGACCTGCACCACCAACAGGCTGAGCGGCCCGTCACCCTTGACCTGCAGGCTGAGTTTGCCGGTGAATTTCAGATTTGCGCCCAGCAAGACCACCGCTGCCATGGCCTCGGCCAGCACCTGCGCCACCGTAGGCGGATAGTCGGCGCGCCGCAGTGTCTCGCGCCAGCTCTCATCGAGACGGACGACAACGCCGCGCACGTCGGCCGATTCAATCAGAAAGCGGTAGCGGAAATCCTGCTGTACCGGATCGTTCTGCATTATGTGAGTTCCCGTTTTAGACAGCCGCTCATTGTAGCCTGCGCGCGCGGCGCTGTCCGTCCCTGACGGCAGCTGTGCGCTGCGTCACGATTGTGATGCAGCGCACACTCCGTAACTCCTTGCCACTTGACGGGTTAACCCCGCGCCGTCTCCGGTCGATGCACGGGGTATGACACGAAACAGATCAACCGGCTTTAGCCTTATCGAACTACTTGTCACGCTCGCCGTGGCATCGATTCTTATTGCCTTCGGGGTACCGTCGTTCGCCAACCTCGTGGCCGGCGGGCGCCAGTCCGATACCTATAACGAACTGGTCAGCAGTATTGGTCTGGCGCGCTCCGAAGCGGTCAAGCGCGCTTCGACGATTACCGTATGCGGCTATGCCAGCGACACGCAGTGCGCCGGTGATAATGACTGGTCCAAGGGTTGGCTGGTGTTTGAGGATCTTGATGCTGACGGCACCGTCGATAGCGGAGAAGACCTGCTGGCACAGAAAGAAATCAGCTATGACGATCAGTCCGTGCAGGCCCTGAGCTTCAGCGGCAGCAACGGTTTCCGTTACTTCAGTCGTGGCAATGTGAGCTCAACCGGCTATCTGGTTGTCTGTGACAGCCGCGGCGCGGAGGATGCCAAAGCGCTTAATGTCACCACCACCGGTGGCGTCCGTAAGGCGATCGACAGTAACAACGACAACATCGTTGAAAATCTGTCCGGTCAGAACGTCAGCTGTCCGGCGGGCTCATGATGCGCCGCGCTGTCCGCCCGACACGCTTTCGCAGGCCGGCCGCCGGCCAGTCAGGGGTGACCTTTATTGAGGTATTGGTCGCGGTGGTGATTCTGTCTTTGGGTTTTCTCGCCACCAGCCGGATGCAGATCCTCGGCATGCGCTACAACCAGGGGGCGTTTTTTCAGTCTCAGGCATCGATTCTTGCGGCCGATATTGCTGACCGGATGCGCGCCAATCTTGACGCGGTCGATGACGGCAAGTTTGACAACGTCAGTACTGACAGTCTGCCGACCGACCCGGGCTGCATCACGGACGGCTGCAGCTCCTCGGAGCTGGCCGACAACGATATCGTGCAGTGGGGACAGAGCATTAGCAATTCCCTGCCCGATGGTTTGGGCGAGATCCAGCTCGACAGCGGTGTTTATGAGATCTCGGTTTCCTGGAGTGAGAAAATCAGCGATACGCAAGAGACCCAGTCGGTGAAAATATGGTTAACGCCATGAGTATAAAACGCCACGCCAACCGTGGCTTTTCGCTGGTCGAGCTCATGATCGCCATGGGTATAGGCGTGATGTTGTTCAGCGGAATCCTGACGATTTTTACCAGTAGCCGCCAGAGCTTTGATCTGACCAATGAGATCTCGGCGGTTCAGGAAAACGCCCGGTTTGCGCTCGAACGTCTGGCCAATGATATCCGTATGGCCGGCTTTCAGGGCTGTGCCACCTCCACTGACAGCGCGGCTGCAGTGCAGGCCAGCAACGCGCCGACCACCAACCCGGCGCAGACGGCGGTGCGTGGCGCGGAGGTAACCTCTGCGGGTTGGTTGCCTTCGCAGCCGGCGGAACTGGCCGGCATCTCCCCTGAACCACGGGTCGGCAGCGATGTGCTGATGCTGCAGCTCGCCGAACCGGTGACCGAGCGCCTGGCCACCGCAATGCTGACGCCGTCGGACAATCTGGAGCTTGAAAGCAACAGTATCGGTCTGGCTGCCGGTGATCTGGCGGTTGTGGCCGATTGCCAGAGTGCCGATTTGTTCCGCGTCACCGCGGTTTCCGGCACCACAATTGAGCACGGCGCCGGTTCCAACTTCAGCGGCAATCTGCAAAAAGCCTATTCACCGGGGGCCACGACGGCCACCGACCCGACCCGTGTAATGAAGTACAGCTACCGTGTTTACTATGTTGCCGATACGGGCCGTACCAACACCAGCGGTGATCCGGTCTATTCGCTTTATGTCTACGATATGGAGGACATAGATAACGACGATCCGGCTGAAGAACTGATCGAGGGCGTGGAATTTCTGCAGCTGCAATTCGGTGCCGAAACCGGCTTGAATGTGACCAGCTACTTCAGTGCCGACGGCGCCAACTATGACCCCGATGAAATCACGCTGGTGCGACTGGGTATGCTGATGCATACCATTGAAGAATCTGCTGATGAGGAAGACACGCGAACCTATAGTGTGCTCGATGAGGACATCGGCCCGCAAGGCTCCAGCGGTACCGGGCACGGCAATGACAAACGGGCGCGGATGGTCTTTACCTCCTCGGTCAAAATAAGGAACCGACGACTATGAACGGACCCGGACTGGCACAGCGGCGGCTGCCGCGCCGCGCGCAGGCACAACGTGGCGCGATACTGACTGTCGCGCTGGTGATGATGTTTCTGTTGTCGATTCTCGGGCTCGCGGTAATGAAAACATCGCGTCTCGAGCACCGTATGTCGACCAACGCACTGCATCACGACGTTGCCTTTCAATCGGCCGAGACCATCTCGCAGGACGTGATCAGTGACACGGATAACCTCAGTGATGCACTGAACAGCACGACCGGTACCACGGAAGTGGCTTACACCAATCCGAAAATGGATATGGTTAAGGCCGACTCCACCGTCGCCTATACCGGCGTCGGCCTGGCGCCGGGGTACTCTGTCGGGCAGTTTGTCGGCTATCGGTTTATTGTCGACAGCACCGGCACGATCGCCGATGCCAATACCTTTTCACGGGTGATTCAGGGCGCCGTGCGCACCGCGCCCAAGCCGACCTACTGAGCCCGCTTCCCTACCCGGAAAAACACGCAGGGAGTCCGCTTACCGGACTCCCGTCTGATTTAGCGGGCAAAATCCCCGCTTCCCTCTCAAGTTATTCATCCGTGCACCGACATTGTTAGCAGAGGTGCGCCAATCCGTCATGGGCGTGTATTTGCACCACAACACGGTTTCACTGGGAATAAACATGCAGAAATACCCTTTGCTCACGACTGTCAGAGCGATTGTCTCCGGCACGGCTATAGCGTTGTTGTCCGTTGGCAACGCTTTGTATGCCGACGATACAGAAGTCTTCTTCGGCGCGCAGACCGCGCAATCGACGTCATTCCCGAATGTGCTGTTTGTGCTCGATACCAGTGGCTCCATGAGTGGCACCGATGGGACGGGAAGCAGCCGAATTGACCGCATGAAGGATGCGCTGACACAAATCCTCGACAGCGCCACCAATATCAATGTGGGGATAATGCGCCTGAATGGCTATTACGGCGGCGGTTCCGTGCTCTACCCTGTCACCTATATCGATAAGGAGCTGTGCCCGAACGGAATTTGTGACGGCGGGAGTTCGCTGGTTGACCTCAGCGCCAGGGTCAATGCCTCCTCGGACGACGTCACTGAGAGCAGCGCTTCGCTGACCATGTATCTGGATGATCCGGAACTGGTGATGTTCAAGGACGAAACCGGGTACGAGGAAAAAACCGAAGCCTTTCCGATCACCGACAATGAAGATCAGGCCGAGCAGATGCGCGATAGCGACACCTTTATGCTTGGCAGCTGGGATTTGGACTTTTTCTATGATGTTAACTGGAAACAGGATGAGATCGTGTTCGGTTTGCGTTTCCCGGATGTGGACATCCCGGGCAATGCGCAGATTCTCTCGGCGTCGATTTCAATGCAAGCCGATACATCGAAGTATAAAGGTGCTGTTAATGCGCTGGTTGCCATCGAAGACGCCGCCGATTCACCGATTTTCGACAGCAACAGCGGCAAGCGTATCCATGACCGCACCTGGAGCAGCGATACGATTGAATGGAACGATGTGTCGATTCCGCCAAGTGACGGCATATTGGAAACGCCTGACCTGAGCTCCTTGCTGAGCAGCCGTATCGAGCGCCCTGACTGGAGCCCCGGCAGTGGTATCGCATTTAAATTTCAGCACAACGATGACTCGGCCTATCCGGTTGACTCTGACCACTACCGTCGGATTCACGCCTGGCCGGGCTACACCGATTACGCCCCCAGACTCAACGTTACCTACTCCAGCAGCACCATTACCCCACAGAAACTGGGCCTGCGTTTCGACAACCTCAGAATACCGCAAGGGGCAACCATTACCTCGGCCAGCCTGGAATTTACCAGCACGGAAAGTAACAGTGCCGACACGACGGCGACAATCCGCGCACAGGCCAGCGATGACGCGCCGACCTTCACCTCCAGCAACGGCAACCTGAGCTCCCGCTCACTGACCAGTGCATCTGTTGATTGGGATGTTGACGTCTGGGAATACGCCGATGAGACCTATCAATCGGTTGATATCTCGCCGGTTCTGCAGGAAGTTGTTGACCGCGATGGTTGGTGCGGCGGTAATGCGATTGCATTGATTCTTGAAGGTAGTGGTCTGCGCGAAGCGGTCAGCTACGATCAGGACCCGAACAGCGCGCCGGTGCTGAAACTGGAATACGACGCCAGCACCATTCCGTCCGGCGGCGGCTGCACCGCGGCCCTGGCCACTGCGACTATCGCGGTGGACTCCGATGACGTGGAACAGGACGCCAACGGCGACATGACTTTCAGCAGCAACGATATTGAGCTCGGTCATGATGGCAGCCTGGAAAACTCGTCCGGTCTGCGTTTCCGTGACATCACGGTCCCGCAAGGTGCAACGATTACCGGCGCAACGCTCGAGATGACCGCCCGTCAGGAGCATGACAACAATATCAGCGTTACGATCAGCGCGCATAACACCGCTGATGCGGGGGCTTTTTCTGCGGTCGATTACTACCTCGACAGCCTGGATCGCACCAGCGCTTCAGTGGACTGGTATAACCTGGCTGCCGTTGAGGAAGGAGATGGGCTGGTCTCACCTGATATCTCCAGCGTGATTCAGGAGTTGGTGAACAAGTCGGATTGGGAGAACGGCAATTCCATATCCCTCCTTATTGATTACAAGTCCGGAACAGGCACGCGGAAAATGTATGCCTATGCGGACAGTCCGACCAAGGTCGCGCGCTTGAATATCTCCTACCGCACCGCGGCCAATAATGCAGCGCTGAGCGGAACCGATCCGATTGTCTACAAGTCCACCCGTGAGAAAATGATCGAAATTCTCGATGATATGCAAATCACCGGTGGCACGCCGACAGTCGGTGCGCTGTATGAGGCAGCGCGCTATTACAAGGGGCTTAGTGTTGACTTCGGCACATCGCGCGGCACAGGTAAGTACCGGCACCAATATCATCGTGTATCGCATGCCTCCTCCTATACCGGCGGCAGTGTTTACACGCCCGACAAATGCAGCACATCCAATTACAACAATTGGTACTGCAAGTACGAGGAAATCAGCGGCAACGCGGTTTACACCTCCCCGATAAATGACACCTGCCAGTCCAGCCATATTGTATTGCTTTCCGACGGCAGCCCGACGTCCAGCGCCACGGATGAGGCAAAGGACATGATCGGCAGTAACTATTGTGATTACCGGGGCTCAGGCACCTGTGGCGAGGAGTTGGCTGCCTACTTGAAGGACAATGATCAAAGCGAGTCGGTCCCCGGTACTCAGGGGATCAAGACCTACACGATCGGCTTTAACTTCACATCTGACTGGATGAAAGACGTCGCTGCCGCCGGAGGCGGGACTTTTTACACGGCCGACAGTTCGCAGGAGCTGGTCGATGCGTTCAGCAACATCCTGGCAGAAATCCTCAAGGTCGATACCAGCTTTGTTGCGCCAAGCGCCACGGTGAATGAATTCAACCGCCTGACGCACCGTAACGATGTCTACTTTTCGCTGTTCAAACCGGATGAAAAGCCGACCTGGGCCGGCAATCTCAAGCAATACCGCCTGCAGGGTGACCCCTCCGTACTCGTTGATGCGAACGGCGACCCGGCAGTGGATGATTCAACCGGCTTCTTTATGGACAACGCGCAGAGTTACTGGTCGGATACCGCTGACGGCAACAGTGTCGCGCTCGGCGGTGCAGCCAACGAAATCTCGCTTAACCGCAATCTGTATACCTATACCGGCACAGATACGGATCTGACCGACGGCAGTAATGAGTTCCACGAGGACAACAGCAGTCTCACCAAGGCGATGTTCGACCTCTCGGGCCAGAGCGACGCTTATTTCGACGAAGTGGTGCGTTGGGCGCGTGGTGTGGATATCAACGATGAAGACAATGACGGCAACTACAGCGAGAGTCGCCGGCATATGGGTGACCCCATGCACTCGCAGCCGGTCATCATTAACTACGATACCGATGACTCGGTTATCTTTGTTGCCACCAATGAGGGCTTTTTACACGCCATCGACAGTGATGACGGCAAAGAGATCTATGCGTTTGTGCCACAGGAGCTGTTGCCGAATTTCGACACCTTTTATAAAAACCGCTCCTCGTATGACCATCCCTACGGTCTCGACGGCCCTATCACCACCTGGTACGACGAAAGCACCGGAGAACGGTTGCTGTTCGTGACCATGCGTCGCGGTGGCAACAAAATCTATGCGCTGGATATTTCCAGCAAAGAAGAGCCCAAGCTCAAATGGATCATCGACGGCGACACCTCTGATGATTACAGCAATCTCGGTCAGACCTGGTCACAGGTGGAAGCGACCAAGATCCGTATCAACGGAGAGACCAAGGAAGTGGTGATCTTTGGCGGTGGCTACGACACGAACCAGGATGATGCCCTGAGCACCACCGAAGATTCGGTCGGCAACGCCATTTACATCGCTGATATGCGAACCGGGGAGCGGCTCTGGTGGGCAAGCAATGACAACAACGCCACCGAACGCCTGACCGACATGAAATACAGTATCCCCAGTGACATCGCGACACTGGATGTGGATCTGGATGGCATCCTGGACCAGTTCTATGTGGGCGATATGGGCGGACAGATCTGGCGCTTTGACCTTGACCAGACGGCCACCAGCTACAGCGATCTGGCCACCGGTGGTGTCATGGCCGATTTCAGCGGCACTGAACAGGCCGATGCACGCCGCTTTTACTATCCGCCGGATGTGGCACTGATCTCAGCGGATAACAGCTACCAGCTGGCCATCAGTATCGGCTCGGGATACCGCGCGCATCCGTTGAACCTGATCATCGAAGACCGCTTCTACTCACTGCGGACGCCGTATGTCTTCACCGCACCACCGGAGTATGGCTTTGAAGATGCCGATGGCAACTTCGAGCCGGCTACCGAAGACAACCTGGCGGATGTGACCGATGATCTGGAACCGGATATGACCGGGAAAAACGGCTGGATGCTCCGTATGGAGGAGTCCGGTGAGAAAGTCATTTCCACCAGTGTCACCCTGAACAATAACGTGATCTTTACCGCATACCGGCCTGAGCAGGCTAGTACGGCCTGTGCCACAGCTCTGGGCGGCGGCGTAGTCTACGCCGTGAGTGTGCTCGATGGCTCACCCGCGCTGGAAGCCGAAGATGGTGAAGAAGCCGACACAGAGCTGCGGGTTGTTGAACTTAGCCAGGGCGGTATCCCGCCGGAAGCGACCGTACTCTTCCCGAGTGATGTCGACAACAGCAATGACATTACGCCGATCATACTGGTCGGTGCTGAACAGCCTGAAGAGTTAAAAGAGCTCACCGGCGATCTGGGGCTGACACGACGGACGTTCTGGCAAAACAACCCGGAAGGACAGGATTGATATGAAACGGAGAATGAGACAGCAAACTGGTTTTACCCTTGTCGAGCTGCTGATCAGCGTCGTCATCATCGGAGTACTGTCTGCCGTGGCCTACCCTTCTTACGTCAAACACGTGTACAAAGCACGGCGGGCTGACGGTCTCTCTGCCATTATGGATATGGCGCAGCGTCTGGAACGCTGCAAAACCACGACCTTCAGTTATGCAGGCTGTATCGATGACGGAGAATACTCAACCGAAGGCTATTATTATCTGACGTTACCGGCAGATGAGCTCAGCGCGACGGCCTATCAGATACAGGCCGAACCCCAGGGCGCGCAGGCCGAAGATGACTGCGGTACGCTGAAAATGAGTGAGTCCGGCAAGAAATACGCGCTTGGCAGTGCCGATGTTGACGATTGTTGGTAATACAACACCAAGCACTAAAATAGAGATGCAATATGCGTGAGCAAAAAACGAAGAAAAAGACCCCGTCCGGCGGCGCCCTGCTGGCAGCCTCGGCTGCCGTCTTGTTTGCAAGCTTTGCGGATACGGCAGTATCCGACGATGAAGTGGATGATCAGGTTGAAGGGAAATGCTGGGCAGTCAACGCCTGCAAAGGCACCAGTGCCTGCAAAACGCTGACCAGCAGCTGTGCGGGCCAAAACAGCTGCAAGTCCAACGGATTTCTGCTGATGTCGCTGGAAGAATGCACTGAATTCGGTGGCGACTGGGAAGCGATTGACCCGGATAACCCGCCGCAACGGGATGCCCGCGGCTGAATAACAGCCTTAGGCTTTACAAGCCGGTGGTTCCGGCTCAACGGAACTGCCGGCGGTAGCCCAAATGCAAGCCCACATCCTGCGCTGTACCGTACTCAGGATCTTCTGACACCCCGAAATACAACTCACTACCCTCACTCATCTGCCAGGCGGCACCGCCGTATAACATCAGCGCATGTTCGCCCAGCACCCGTAAACTGCTGTTAAATACAGCGCTATGCAGCAGGTAATGAAACTGTGCGGACCAACGGGCAGCAAGGCGGTAATCGATGCTGCCCTGCGAGAAAAACACCTGTTTGCGCAAATCCGGAAAAAGATCGCTGTGGCCTTGTCGCACTACGCCGAGACTCAGTTGCACGCTTGCCTTGTTTTGCAAAAGCCCCTGCCGTGTGTAACTGATATCGGCATAGAGGTCACGCGAGCCCTTACCGGTCAAATGTCTGCTGCTACCGCTGGGCAGCGCCAGACCAATCCGCGTGGTCAGCGCGGGCTGCGAGAGCCAGCGACGTGCGATCCAGACTTGTATATCTCCAACACCGCCGGTCGCGCTGTCCAGGTGCACCACATCCTGCCCGTCGCGCTGATACCAATAAAGCAAACGTCCGGTGGGGGCCGAATAGCGCCCTGAGGCGGGCAAATCAAAGGTTTCGTGCCAGTGATCGACAAAGCTGTCGAGTATCCCGCCGCCGTGTGTAAAGACCGCGGTTTCCGCCCCCCAACGCCAGCGCGCATTGATGCGGCTGCTCCAGGCCAGATCTGCGCGGCCGGTTTCACCGTCGAGTAGCAGGGTTTCCGTATCGGACTGCCGTGGCAAATAAGTGTTGACGAGCGAAAAGAGCACGTTGCCGCCGTTTTGCTCAGGCAAGGGTGCGGGTAGCGAGCTTAAGCCTGTCAGCGGATGCATGTTGCGCAGGCCGGCGGGCGTGGCCGTAGCCGGTGCGGGCACGCTGCAAAGCAAGAATACGCCGACGCAGGCGCCACATCCGGCACGGCTCATAAGCGGCATGTCATACAGAAAAGAACGGCCCGTTCAGGCATCACGGATGCGCTCCGCCTGAACGGGCGGCGGGCTTATTCGGAAGCTTCTTCAGCAACCGCTTCTTCAGCAACCGCTTCTTCAGCAACCGCTTCTTCAGCAACCGCTTCTTCAGCAATCGCTTCTTCGGCAGTTGTGGCTGTAGCCAGCGGTTCAGTCTGACCGAGGATGCTCAGGATCTGCGCTGCCGGGCGGTAGCCGCTGATAATGTCACCGCTATCAAGGTAGACCAGCGGAGTTCCGCGCAAACCGACTTCACGGGCAAGCGCGATATGCTCGGCGATGGGGTTATCGCACTGGCGGGACTCAATTGTCTCACCGTGGTTGATGGCGTCCATCGCGGCTCGCGGATCATCTGCACACCAGACGCTCTGCAATTCTTCATACGCCGGTGAGCCCATACCGGCACGGGGGTAAAGCAGATAGCGCACCTCGACCCCGCCGGCACGCAGCTCACCGAGCTCTTTGTGCAGCTTCGCACAGTACGGGCAAGTCGTGTCGGTGAATACCGTCATCACACGCTTGGTTTCACCTTCGGCCGGGTACACCACCATCTTGTCGCTGCCGACTGCATTGATCAGGCTCATATGCGCACTACCCTTGCGGCGGGCGGTGAGATTGATCTCGTTTTCCAGATCGAGCAGGTTACCGTCGATCATATAGCGCGCATCGGGCGTCAGATAGAAAATATCGCCGCCGGAGAGTAATTCGAGCACGCCCGGCACCGGTGTTTCGGCGATCTCGGTGATTTCCAGCTTGGGCATCTTCTCACTGAGTGCCGCGCGCAATTTTTCCGCATCGCCCTCGGCAGCCATTGCCTGGCCGGCAAGCAGAGAGACTGTCAAAGCGCCCGCGGCGCGAACAAGATTTTTCATGCGAGTTCCGTTTGTTGAATTTGTGAGTGTGGTTTGGGCATGCCTGTGCGGCATTAGTTCCGTTCCTGTCCCTGCGCTAATGCAATTACCGCACCGCCGGTCAGCCGCGCGGATGATGCTCGGCGTGCAGGTTCTTCAGACGGGCCTGTGCCACATGCGTGTATATTTGCGTGGTCGACAGGTCGCTGTGGCCGAGCAGCAGTTGTACGACCCGCAGATCGGCGTCGTGATTGACCAGATGCGTGGCAAACGCGTGTCTTAGCATATGCGGCGATAAGGACTTGGCGATTCCGGCCCGCTCCGCATGCCGGCGGATAATATACCAGAACGCCTGCCGGGTCATGGCGCCGCCCCGTGGCGAAAGAAAGAGAATGTTGTCCTGCGCCGCTGCGGCCGTGCCGATAAAACGCCGCCCGGCTTTCAGGTAAACCCGGACCCGTTGCAGCGCGGCTTCGCCGACCGGCACCAGGCGTTCTTTGTTGCCTTTGCCCCAGACCCGCAACACCCCGAGATTGAAGTTAATCTGATCGACCTCAAGACCGATCAGCTCGCTGACACGCAAACCACAGGCGTACATCAGCTCAAGCATGGCCCGGTCGCGCATACCGGTGGGGTTGTTGTCATCCGGCGCCTCCAGCAGCGCCTCGACCTCCGCTTCACTGAGCGACTTGGGCAGCGGCCGGCCGGCGCGTGGCGCATCGACAAGCAAGGCAGGGTCTTCTTCGACGATGTTCTGCTGAAAACACCAGGCATAAAACCGCCGCACTGAGGAGGTAATCCGGCCGGCGGTACGGGCGCTGGCACCCTGTCGGGTGCGCTCACCGAGATAGTCCAGAATATCCTGACGCACAACGCGCTCAAGCGCGCCGGCGCGGCCGCTCAGCCACGCTGCAAACAAGCGCAGATCACTGCCATAGGCTGCCAGCGTGTTACGGCTCAGACCGCGTTCGAGTAGCTGGTCGCTGAGAAACTGCTCGATCAGCGCGAGATCCTGCGCACCGGCCCTGAGGGCCCTGGCGGTTGCCGGTTTAGCCACGGTATGCTTTCGCTCCGGTTCAGTTAACAACGCAAGTATAGCTATTCGGCGAAAGCCTGCTGCTTGCGGTACACTGCCGCCTATTCCGGATAGCACCTTGAATTTCCATGAGCCAGTCAGCCAGTTTTTGCGATAAGGACCCCGAATCACTCCCGCTGGAGGAGGCCCTGCGCCGCATCCTCAGTCAGGTGCAACCGTCCGGCGGACGGGAAACACTGCCGCTGAAGGCGGCCGCCGGACGCGTGCTGGCCGATGCGCTGCACAGCGCGCTGGATGTGCCGCCCGAGCGGGTCTCGGCGATGGACGGCTACGCAGTGCGCTTTGCGGACCTGCCCGCAACAGCGCCTTTTCGCTTGCCGCTGGCGGGCAAATCCCTGGCCGGGCACCCTTTTGCCGGGGCTTTGCCGGAGGCGCAAGCGGTACGCATTACCACCGGCGCGGTGGTGCCGGAAGGCGCCGATACCATCATTATTCAGGAAGTGACAGAACAGCAAGGCGGGCACTTGCACGTGCATGAATTCCCCCGTGCCGGCCAGTATGTACGCGCCGCCGGTTCGGACATTCAGGCCGGCAGCACCCTCCTGCCGGCGCACACAGCGCTGTCGCCGGCGGCTCTGGGGCTGGCTGCCGCGGCCGGCTATGCCGAGCTGAGCGTGGTGGCGAAACCACGTGTGGCGGTATTCAGTACCGGCGATGAGCTGGTCGCGCCCGGCCACACCGCGGCCCTTGGCCAGATCTACGACAGCAACAGCAGCACGCTGTACGGGCTTCTTATGCGCAACGGCTGTGATGTGGACGATCTGGGTATAGTGCGCGACACGCCTGAGGCGCTGGACGCGGCCTTTGTCCGCGCCGCCTCAGCCGATGTGATTATCAGCACCGGCGGCGTCTCGGTCGGTGAAGCGGATTTCGTCAAAGACACCCTGGCCCGGCACGGACGCATGCAGTTGTGGAAAATCGCCGTTAAGCCGGGCAAACCCCTGACCTTCGGTGTTCTCGACAGCGGGGCCTTGTTTTTCGGCTTGCCGGGCAATCCGGTCTCCGGTGTGGTGACCTTTGCCCTGTTTGTCCGCCCGGCCCTGCAACGCCTGCAAGGACTGCCCCCGACGCAAGCGCTGAGCCTGCCGGCGCTTTGCACCGACACCTTGCGCAAAGCGCCGGGCCGGCGGGAGTTCCAGCGCGGCATCCTGCGGTCGGGCCCGGACGGCCGGCTGCAGGTCAGTACCACCGGCGAGCAGGAGTCGCATATCCTTTCCTCGCTGCGCCAGGCCAATTGTTTCGTTGTGCTCAGCGAGCAAAGCGACGGCGCCCGGCCCGGCGATCAGGTCAGCGTTATCCCATTCTCCGAACTGGGCCTCTGACCGCTTCTGACAATAAAACCCTTGGCCACCGGCGGTGGCCGCACTCCGATTTTCCAAGCCTGTTCCGACCTGCTATGAC
This sequence comes from Granulosicoccaceae sp. 1_MG-2023, assembly GCA_030546905.1. GTDB lineage: Bacteria > Pseudomonadota > Gammaproteobacteria > Granulosicoccales > Granulosicoccaceae > UBA7957. Next base: position 60,272 of record JAUOPI010000016.1, read on the forward strand.
AAAAACAACACTGACATTTCGCGCCAGACTCGCCCTGCTGATCAAACATCTGCTGGCCGCACTCTATGACCTGCTTCTGCTCTTCAGTGTTTTGTTTGTCGTTACCGGGCTTGTGGTATTGCTGAATGGCGGAGAGCGTGTCGGGGCATGGCTTGTCGCGCCGCTGGCGTTGTTGGTGGCAGGCTATTTTTACGTGTTTTTCTGGATCAAAGGCGGCCAGACGCTGGGAATGCGGGCATGGCATATCGCTTACTTCGGCGCCGATGGCGGCCTGCCCTCCGGCCGCGCTGCGCTGCTGCGTTTTGCTGTGATGGTGCTGACGCTCGGCGCCGGTAGCTTGTGGATTCTGTTCGACCCGCAGGGGCGTACATTGCAAGACAAGCTCAGCGGCTTGTATTGCCGGGTGATCCCCAAGCGCTGAGCCGGCGCATCAACTTGTTCTGCGTATCCCCACTACTGCGATCAGGAAAAACACCAGCAAGGGTGCGACTGCGCTGATCACCGGTGGGAAGCCGTACACCAGCCCCATATGGGTAAACAGCCGGTTCAGCATGATATAGCCGATACCGAGCATAATGCCGATAAAGATCTTCTGCCCCGCGCCGCCTGAACGTTGCGAGCCGAAGACAAAGGGCACAGCAAGCATCAGCATAACCAGTGTCGCCAGAGGATTGGTCAGCTTGCTCCACAAGGCCAGCTGAATGCGGTCGCTGTCGAGCTTGTTGTCTTTCAGATAGCCGGCTTGTTGCATCAGATTGCGCGCCGACAGCACTTCCGGATCCACCGACAGGTTTTGTAAGGCCTCGGGGGCGACCAGATCATTTTCAATCCGCTGTGCCTCACGGCGCACGCCCGACTTCTGCCCGTCAAACTCATTGATGGTGATGTTTTCCAGCTGCCAGCGACCGCCGTCCAGCGGTTTGGCCTGCCCTGCCGCCATCACGCTTTGCAGACGTTGGCCGTCAAAGCGATAGACGATCAGATCAATCAGCGTGCGGTCCGGCATCACGGTTTTAACATTGATAAAACGCTCGCCCGAGCGCAGCCAGAGACCGCTTTTGCTGCCGACCGAGACTTTTTTCGACAAGGCGTTAAGACGGATGTCCTGCGCGGTCTGCTCGGTTTTCGGCGCCACAAATTCGCCCAGCACCGCCACCACAAACATCAGCAGCACACCGGCCTGCAGCACCGAGCGGATAATCCGTCCGATGGAGATTCCGGCCGCCCGCATCACCACCAGCTCACTGTGCGTGGCCATAGTGCCGAGGCCGAGCAAAGCGCCAAGCAACACGGCTGGGGCGAACATTTCATAGGCGCTGGCCGGCAATCGCAGCAGGATATACAAGGCGGCGGTGCCAAGCGTGTAGTTCTCACGCCCGACATCATCGAGTTCGCCGATAAAAGAGAACACCGCCGCCAGTGCCATCAGCACCAGCAAAACCATCAGCGAGGTGATAACAATCGAACGGCCGATATAGCGGTCCAGGATGGAAGTCATGCGCGCGCCTCCAGCAGTTTGCCCGAGCGGCCGCTTAAGACAAGCCGGAACCAGGTCCAGCCGGTGCGCCGGATCAGCAGATAAAGCAGCACGCACAGCACAACGCCATGCACCCACCAGAGTCCCAGCAGCATCGGTACTTTTTCATCGGCCAGCCACTTGCGCGCCAGCACCAGCAAATTCGAATAAGGGATGTAAATCAGAATTGCCACGGCGATTTTCGCGTAACGGCCCTGCCGTGGAGAGGTGTGACTGAGCGGCACGGCCAGCATGGCCAGAATCAGCGACGCCAGCGGGATCGAGATCCGCCATTGCAGTTCCGCCTTATCGCCGGCACTGTCGGACGCCCAAAGTTCGGACAGACTTTTGGCCGCGGCGCGCAGGCGCGGCTCACGCGGGTCAATGCGCGGAATCAGCACACCGTGGGTTTCGAAGTGCGATTCGATGTAATCGGGCTCACCGGGCGTGCCTGTGGCGGTTTGCCCGTTGCGGAAAATCATAAACTCATCACCGCTTTCGTCATCGCTCTCGTAATAAGCTGATTCGGCAATCTCGACCTGACGCGAACCGTCTTCACCGGCACGGTGAACAAAGACCTGCTCAAAATGGGTCTTGTCTTCGTTGGCGCTCTGGATAAAAAACACGCCGGTCGCATCCTGGCTTTCGACGAATTTTCCGGCGGTCAGGAAGTCCAGTGCCGAGCGCTCGCTGAGTCCGGCCTTGATACGCTGCTCATAGCCTGCCGCCCACGGATTGACCCAGATTGTCAGCGCCGTAATGATCGCCACGCCGATGGCGCCGGCCACCATGGCCGGGCGGAATACATTGACCAGACCCACGCCACAGGCGAACAAGGCTGACATTTCACTGTCCCGGTACAAACGCCCGAAGGCCAGTAATATGCCGAGATAAAGCCCGAGCGGGATCAGCGTCACCAGCAAGCCGACCGACTTGACCGCAACAAAAATAAACACAAGGTCGGCACTGAGGTTGCCTTCGCTGGCGCGCCCGAGACTGCCGGCCAGAACATTGCCGAGCATAATCAGCAGCAGCACCAGCGTGACGGCGCCCCAGGTCACGAGAATCTCGCGCAGCAGGTATTTTTCGATGGTATTACGCAACATGGCGTTAGAAGGTAGACTATAAAACGGTGGTTACTGGCAGCTTCGCTTGTTTTGTGCAGCGGAGCCAAGCGTAGCTGAATCTGACAAACAGTATAGGAGTATTCATGGAAATCACAGTCAAAAGCGGCGCTGCCGAAAAACAACGCACAGCCTGTCTGGTTTGTGCTGTCTTTGAAGAGGCTGCGTTGCCGGCCGCGACGGCTGCGATCGACGAGGCCAGCGGCGGACATATTTCCACGTTACTCAAGCACGGCGACCTCAAAGGCGAAGTCGGCCAGTCGCTGATGCTGTACGACGTGCCCGGCGTCAATGCGCCGCGCGTGCTGCTGCTCGGTGCCGGCAAGAAAGCAGACTTTAATGCCAAAACCCTGCGCAAGCTGGCCGAGGCCGCGTTCAACACCCTTAAGAAAAGCGGCGCAGCCGACGCCCTGATCTGCTTCGGTGATCTGGGCGCCTCAGAAGACGACGAAACCCGTCACCTCTACACCGCCGCACTGGCCATGCACAATGCGCATTACCGCTTCACCCTGCACAGCGCAGACAAAAAATCACCCGCCGACAAGCTGAAGAAAATCGTCTTTTCCATCAGTGGCCGCGCAACTAAAGCCGTCACCGGCGCCATGGAACGCGCTGCGGCTGTCTCGGCCGGCATGTGCTTGACGCGCGATCTGGGCAATCTGGCGCCGAATATCTGCAATCCGGAATACCTCGCCGAGCAAGCCAAAACACTGGCCAAGGAATACAAAAGCATCAAGACCACCGTGCTTGACGAACGGCGCATGAAGACCCTGGGCATGGGGTCGCTGCTGGCCGTGGCGCAAGGCAGTGAACAGCCGCCGCGACTCATCGCCATGGAATACACGGGCGCGGCCAAATCGCGCAAGCCGGTTGTGCTGGTCGGCAAAGGCGTGACCTTCGATTCCGGTGGCATCTCCATCAAACCCTCGGCGTCGATGGATGAGATGAAATATGACATGTGCGGTGCGGCCAGTGTTTTCGGCGTGATGCGTGCCGTCGCTGAACTGGGTCTGCCGCTGAATGTTGTCGGCATCGTGCCGTCGGTCGAAAACATGCCCAGCGGCACAGCGACCCGCCCGGGGGATGTGGTCACCAGCCTGTCCGGCAAAACCATCGAAGTGCTCAACACCGACGCCGAAGGGCGCCTGATTCTGTGTGACGCGCTGAGCTATGCGGAAAAATACAAGCCGGAAGCGGTAATTGATATCGCAACCCTGACCGGGGCCTGTATTGTCGCGCTGGGACATCACACAGCCGGCGTCATGGGCAATGACGACGCCCTGATCGGCGAGCTGCGCGAGGCCGGTGACAAGGCGCTTGATCCGTGCTGGCAGCTGCCCATGGGCGATGAGTACAAAGATCAGCTCAAAAGTAACTTCGCCGACATGGCTAATATCGGCACCCCGGGCGCCGGCACCATCACCGCGGCCTGTTTTCTGTCGAACTTCACCGAAGACTACCGCTGGGCGCATCTGGACATCGCCGGCGTGGCCTGGAAATCCGGCGCGGCCAAAGGCGCGACCGGCCGTCCCGTGCCGCTGCTGATGGAATACCTGTTCGCTCAGGCAGGCTAAGCGTGACGCGGATCGACTTCTATCACTTGCAAAGCGGGTCTGAAGAGGCCCGCCTGCATTTTGCCTGTCGTCTGGCCGAACGTGCCTGGCGTTCGCAGCTGCGGATTTACATCCACACCGGCAATGCCGAGCGCACCGCCGCCCTGGACAAACTGCTCTGGACCTTCCGGGAAGACAGCTTTCTGGCCCACCGGGTTGTCGCTCAGGATGAGGCGGCCGGCGCTGATGATCCGGTTCTGCTGGGCTTTGAAGCGGAGCCGGACGGCAGTCGGCCGGTGCTGATCCAGCTTGATCCGACACCGCAGGGACCGGTGTTTTTCAGCCGCTTCAAACGCACCCTGGAAGTGATTAACGAGGCGCCTGAGATCAAAGAAAATGCCCGCCAACGCTACCTTTTCTACAAAGACCGCGGCTACCCGCTCGAATACCACAAAATCTGAGCGGCGCGCCTGCTGTTGCAGCGACTATACTCACTGCAAAACGCAACCTGCTGAACTGCTATGAGCGATAACGACAACGACATTCCTGTCCTCAAAGACGTCGTCAAACCCGGCGACGAATCCATCATCCGCACCAGCCGCCTCGGCCACGAAGTGATCCGCGAAATCGAAGAACTTGAAGCCAAAACCAATACCCTGTCGCCGGCCGACCTCAGCCGCCATATCGCCATGCAGGAAGTGGACGCGCTGATCGATGAGATTGTCGAGCGCCACGCCAATGCCATGCGCGCCGAACTGAAAGAGATCCTCTCGCGGTTGGTTGTGCGCGAGCGCCGCGGCGGCTGATTCGCCGGCCGCCGATTTCATGTAGAATCACGCCTTTGCACGGCCGGCCCGTGCCCGCGGCAGCAGCCGGCGGGCCGGCCGGCTGACCCGTTTTACCGTACAAATTCACATTACCCGAGCCCATGGAAAAGACATACGATCCGCACAAGATTGAATCACGCTGGTACGAAACCTGGGAAAATGCCGGCTACTTCAGCCCGGCCGGCGGCGATGAGCCGTACTGCATTATGATCCCGCCGCCCAACGTCACCGGCACCTTGCACATGGGCCACGCATTTCAGAACACCGTGATCGACACCCTGATCCGCTTTCACCGGATGAAGGGCTGTAACACGCTCTGGCAGCCCGGTACGGACCACGCCGGTATCGCCACACAGATGGTGGTAGAACGCCAGCTCGACGCCGCCGGCCAGACCCGTCATGACCTGGGCCGGGAAAAATTCATCGAGCGCGTCTGGCAATGGAAGGAAGAATCCGGCGGCACCATTACCCGCCAGTTGCGCCGCCTCGGCGCCTCGGCAGACTGGTCGCGGGAACGCTTTACCATGGACCAAGGTCTGTCCGATGCGGTGCAGGAAGTCTTTATCAAGCTCTACGACGAAGGCATTATCTACCGCGGCAACCGCCTGGTTAACTGGGACCCTGTCCTGCACACCGCGCTGTCCGATCTTGAGGTGCTCAGCGAAGAAGAAGACGGCCATCTCTGGCACCTGCGCTACCCGCTGGCCGACGGCGGTCATCTGGTGGTGGCCACGACCCGTCCGGAAACCATGCTCGGCGATACCGCGGTGGCGGTTCACCCTGAGGATGAGCGCTACAAACACCTGATCGGCTCGACCATCACGCTGCCGATTGTGGGGCGTGAAATCCCGGTTGTGGGCGATGAATATGTAGATCCGGAGTTCGGCTCCGGCTGCGTGAAAATCACCCCGGCACACGATTTCAATGACTACGAGGTCGGCAAACGCCACAACCTCGAGATGATCAATATCTTCACCCGCGACGCTGCCATTAACGACAATGCGCCGGAACGCTTCCGCGGTATGGACCGCTTCGAGGCACGCAAGGCGATTATTGCCGAATTCGACGAGCTGGGCCTGCTGGAGAAAATCGACAAGCACAAACTCAAGGTGCCGCGCGGCGACCGCTCCGGTACCGTGGTCGAGCCCTATCTGACCGATCAGTGGTATGTGGATCTTACCCGCGACACCCTGCCGGACGGCCGCCCCGGCGGCAAACAGCTGATTACCGATCCGGCCATCAACGCCGTGCGCTCAGGCAATATCCGCTTTGTGCCGGAAAACTGGGACCGCACCTACTACCAGTGGCTGGAGAATATTCAGGACTGGTGTATCAGCCGTCAGCTCTGGTGGGGCCACCGGATTCCGGCCTGGTATGACGATGCGGGCAATATCTACGTCGGCACGGACGAAGCGGCCGTACGCGCGAAATACAATCTCGCTGACGATCTGTCGCTGCGTCAGGACGAAGACGTGCTGGACACCTGGTTCTCCTCTGCCCTGTGGCCGTTTTCCACTCTTGGCTGGCCGCAGCAAACCCCGCAACTGGAGACCTTTTACCCGACCTCGGTGCTGGTTACCGGTTTTGACATTATCTTCTTCTGGGTCGCGCGGATGATCATGTTCGGCGTCAAATTCATGGACGGCGAAGTGCCCTTCCGCGAGGTCTATATCCACGGTCTGGTGCGCGACGGCAGCGGCCAGAAGATGTCCAAATCCAAAGGCAATGTGCTGGACCCGCTGGACATTATTGACGGTATCACGCTGGACGAATTGCTGACCAAACGCACCAGCAATATGATGCAGCAGCATCTGGCCGATAAGATCGCCAAACAGACCAAAAAGGAATTCCCCGACGGCATTCCCAGCTTCGGCACCGACGCGCTGCGCTTTACCTTTGCCTCACTGGCCTCCACCGGCCGCGATGTGCGCTTTGATCTCAAACGCGTCGAGGGTTACCGCAATTTCTGCAACAAGATCTGGAACGCCAGCCGCTTTGTGCTGATGAATATCGAAGGCCACGAAGCGTCCCTGCAGAACGGCGAGCGCGAACTCAGTCTGGCCGACCGCTGGATTATCAGCGAGCTCAATACACTGGCACGCACGGTCTCTGAGGACATCGGCAAATACCGTTTTGACCTGGCCGCGCAGGCGCTTTACGAGTTTACCTGGAACAACTACTGCGACTGGTATCTGGAACTGTGCAAGCCGGTACTGAACGGCGACGCAGACGAAAAACTCAAGGCCGGCACGCGCCATACGCTGGTGACCGTCTTCGAAAAGCTTCTGCGCCTGATGCACCCGCTGATGCCGTTTATCACCGAAGAGCTTTGGCAGCAGTACGGCCCGCTGGCCGGCGCCGAAGGGAAAACCATCATGTTGCAGTCCTTGCCGCAATACAGCGATGCGCAACACGATGCCGAGGCCGAAGACCAGATCGCCTGGGTGAAGCAGTTTATTATGGGCATCCGCAAAATCCGCTCCGAGATGGATATAGCGCCCGGCAAGCCCTTGCCGGTGTTGTTGGAAAACGCCTCGGCTGATGATCAGGCACGCCTCGCAACACACGAAGTGCTGCTTAAGTCGCTTGCGCGTATCGAGTCGATTACCGTGCTTGGTGAGGGCGAAACGCCGCCCGAGTCCGCCACGGCGCTGGTCGGCGATCTGAAACTGCTGATCCCGCTGGCCGGCCTGATCGACAAGGATGCCGAGCTGGCCCGTCTGGATAAAGAGCTCGGTCGTCTGCAAGGCGAAATCAGGCGTTTGTCAGGCAAGCTGGGCAATGAGAACTTTGTCTCCCGCGCGCCGGCAGAAGTGGTCGAGAAAGAACGCGAAAAACTGCGTGATGCGCAAAGCGCCGAAAAACATCTCGGTGAGCAGCGCGCCAAAATCGCCGCAATGTAATCACGCTTTCAGTCCCCAATGCGCGGCGGCCATCACGGTCGCCGCGTGCGTTTTATCAGGAGAAAACGGCATGTCGCATCCCTACGCGGCTGAACTCGCCCTCGCCCACCGGCTCGCCGATGCGGCGCGTCAGGTTTCCACGGGCTATTTCCGGCAAACCCTGGCAATTGACAGCAAACAGGACGACTCGCCGGTGACGCGCGCTGACCGCGAGACCGAAGCCCTGATCCGCGAAGCGATCGCCACGACTTTTCCGGCTGACGGTTTTTTCGGCGAGGAAACCGGTAAAAGCCTGAGTGATGCGCAACGGCAATGGATTATCGACCCGATCGACGGCACCGGCAGTTATGTCTGCGGCGTCCCGTTGTTCAGCACGCTGATCGCGCTGCTCGACGAGGGCAAGCCGGTGCTGGGGCTGATTGATATGCCGGCGCTGGATGAGCGTTGGAGCGCGGTTAGCGGGGAGACAGCACGCTATGGCGATGCGCCCTGCCGCACCAGTGACTGCGCGGTGCTGTCGGATGCGCGTATGGCAAGCACGACCCCGCTGATGTTCAGCAGCGCTGAACTACAACAGCTGAGCGCGCTGGAAAAGGCGGTCAAGGTGCGTCGCTACGGTACTGACGGTTACGGCTATGCCCTGCTGGCCAGCGGGCATCTGGATCTGGTGGTGGAATCGGATCTGAAGCCCTACGATTACATGGCGCATGTGGCGATTATTGAAGCCGCCGGCGGTGTTATCAGTGATTGGCAGGGGCGCCCGCTGGATTTAAACAGCGGTCCGCAGGTGCTGGCCGCCGCCAACCCGGCGCTGCACAAGGCCGCGCTTGCACTGCTGCAATAAGGACGAGCTGCGCCTTATACATTCAGCAGCAAATGTTCGCGTTCCCATGAGCTGATGACGGCGAAAAAGGTTTCGTATTCTTTTTCTTTGACCGCGATATAGGCATCGACAAAGCGCTCACCCATTAGCTCCACCAACTCCGGACATTGCTTGAGTAATGCCACGGATTGCTCCGGGCTGCGCGGCAGTCCGAAGGGCAAGTCGTAAGCCGTCCCTTCCAGTGGTGCTGTCGGCGTGAGTTTCTGTTTGATGCCCAGATAGCCACAGGCCAGGGCAGCGGCAAAGGCGATATAAGGATTGGTATCCGCGCCGGCAACACGGTTTTCGACACGGGTGTTTTTCTGGTCACAAATCGGCACCCGTAATCCGGCGGTCCGGTTATCGTAGCCCCACTGCATATTGATCGGCGCCGATTCTTCACGGGCGATGCGCCGGTATGAGTTAACATTCGGTGCCAGAAACAACATGGCGGCCGGCATATACTTTTGCATGCCGGCGATAAAGTTCAAAAAGCGCGGATTAGGCAGCTCACGGCTACCGCCGGCGAAGATATTGTTGCCGTCCTGATCGTTGACGCTGATATGCATATGCATGGCACTGCCCGGCTCATGCTGCATGGGCTTGGCCATAAAGGTGGCGAAAATATTATGCCGCAGCGCCGCTTCCCGCACGGTACGCTTGAACACAAACACCTGATCGGCCAACGACATGGCATTGCCATGCTGGAAATTAAATTCCATTTGCGCCGCACCGGATTCGTGTATGAGCGTGTCCACTGACAGTTCCTGCATATCGCAGTAGTCGTAGATGTCTTCGAACAGCGGATCAAACTCATTGACCGCGTCGATACTGTAGGACTGCCGTGCCGTCTCGGCGCGGCCCGAGCGGCCCACCGGCGGCTCCAGAGGATAATCGGGGTCGGTGTTGCTTTTTACCAGATAAAACTCCAACTCCGGGGCGATAATCGGTTCCCAGCCCCGGTCGCTGTAGAGTTTGAGTATGCGTTTGAGCAGATTGCGCGGCGACAGCGAGACCGGTTCGCCGCGCTGATCATAGCAATCGTGGATAATCAGTGCGGTCGGCTCCGACGCCCAGGGTACCAGTCTTGCGGTGCTGAAATCGGGTTTGAGCACCATGTCAATCTCGGCCGGATCAATCGTGCTGATGTCATCAGGCCAGTCGCCGGTTACCGTGGTGACAAAAATCCCCTCGGGCAGACGCATGCCGCTTTCCGTGCAGAATTTGCTGGCCGGAACGATCTTACCGCGGGCGTTACCGGTCATATCCGGGATCAGGCATTCCACCTCGGTAATGCGCTGCTCTTTAATCCATTCAAACAGTTCCTGCATAACGCCTCCGCGCATAGTGGCGACAGGCGTCGCCGAAAAGCTCAAATATCCGCACATTCAATGGTGACAAAGCGGTGTTGAATTCCGGGTGCCACTGTATGCCCAATAAAAAGCCACCCTCTTTCAGGGTAAAGGCCTCAATCAGCTGATCCGGTGCAAAAGCTTCGGCCTGCAGCGGCGGTGCGAGGGTTTTTACGCCCTGCCCGTGCAGCGAGTTGACCTGCCAGTTCAGCTGCCTGCTTTCACTGGCAAGCAAACCGCCGCTGACAAGCTGCACTTCATGCGCCGGCGCAAACAGTACGTCAAGATCTTCGCCGGGCGGCTCGCGATGGTCGAGCAGGCCGTCGACCTCGGCCACGCGTTGATGCAATTCACCGCCGAGCGCCACATTCAACTCCTGGGCGCCACGGCAAATCCCGAACAGCGGCACGCCCCGGGCCACCGCGCAACGGATCAGCGCCATGGCGCTCCTGTCCCGGTCCGGATCGCGCGGGTCGCTGTCATCGACCGGCGCCTGGCCATACCAGTGCGGTTCGATATTGCTGACGCTGCCGGGTAAAAGTATGCCGTCCAGCCGGTCGATCAGGTTATCGCTTGTATCCTGTTCGCGCAGCGCCGGTATGCCCAGTGCTGAGACGCCGGCATGGCGGTCCAGTGCGATCAGATACTTCTCGGCTATGGCATACGACCAGAGAGGCCCGACAAGCTTGTGGCAGGCCAGCACACCCACCACCGGGCGTTGATTCGCATCGGCACGGCTCATGCGCGGCAGTCCGGGCGGCGCCCGGCAGCGCGGGCTTTTTCACGCAGTTCCATGGCGCCGGGAATCTCTGCGCTGAGGTTTTCAATACGCCGTTCATTGGACGGGTGTGTGGAGAGGAATTCCGGCGTACCGCCGCTGCCCGCTGCCGCCATGTTCTGCCACAGCGGCACACTCTCACGCGGGTCAAAGCCCGCCTTGGCCATCAGATCCAGACCGACAATATCAGCCTCGGTTTCCTGCGAGCGGCCATAAGGCAGCAACAGACCGACCTGCGCCCCCACACCGAGCAGGCCGAGTAGCTGGCGTTTGTTGGGGTCATCAATTGTGGCCACACCGATGATCGTTGCCAGTGCCAGGCCGGCCTGCGTGGCATAGGTGGCTGAGACCCGCGCGTTACCATGATCGGCCAGCACATGAGCCACCTCATGGCCAATCACGGTGGCCAGCTGATCCTGGTTTTCTGCGACTTCGAGCAGACCGGTGTAGACACCGATCTTGCCGCCGGGCAAGGCAAAGGCATTGACCTGTTCGTCCTCAAAGACCGTGACTTCCCAGCTGGTTTGCGAATCCAGGGCACTGGTAATGGCATTGGCCACACAGTTCACATAGCCGGAAACGACCGGGTCAGAGCTTGCCGGCGTGCTTTGCTTCATTTCGGCATAGGCCGAAACACCCATTTCAGCCATTTGCGAATCCGGGAACAGCTTTAGTTGGTGTTGACCTGTCGGGGAGACAGCGCAGGCATACAGGCCGGTGACGGCAAGTGTCGCCAGCAATGCGGGACGCGTTTTCAGCATGGAAAAACAGAACCTTGATTCCGATCGATACCAAGGAGTTTAAGTGGCAGACAATTAAACGCAAGTGCGCTGGGGCACTGCAGCAATCGTTTTTTGCCCCGGGCATAAAAAAAGCCGCAGTGGTGGCTGCGGCTTTTTCGGCTGAAGCGGAACGCTCAGATATCCAGCGATTTAAGATAGGCGCGGAAATCCTCGCCGACCTCTTCATGCTGCAGAGCCAGCTCGACCTGTGCTTCGAGATAACCGAGCTTGCTGCCGCAGTCGAAACGCTTGCCTTCAAAGTTATAAGCCAGCACGCGCTGTTCTGACAACAAACGGGAAATACCGTCGGTCAGCTGGATCTCACCACCGGCGCCACGACCGGTTGTTTCCAGAATGGAGAAAATCCGCGGCGTCAGAATATAGCGGCCGACAACCGCAACGTTGCTCGGCGCTTCGCCCGGTGCGGGCTTTTCAACCATTTCGGAAATTTCCATCAGGCCGGCGCTGACTTCTTTTCCGCCGACCACGCCGTAAGCGCTGAGCTCGCTGTCAGGCACTTCCATGGAGCCGAGTACCGAACAATGCTGATAGTTGTAAACATCGACCATCTGCGACAGGCAGGTGCGGTCATGGGAGGCGATCAGGTCATCGGCCAGCAGCACGGCAAACGGCTCGTCACCGACGATATGCTTGGCGCACAATACCGCATGTCCCAGCCCCAGTGCTTCGGACTGGCGGATAAACACGCAGTCAACATGAGACGGCAGAATACGGCGCACCATCTCCAGCATCTTGGTTTTCTGTTTGATTTCCAGCTCGCGCTCCAGCTCGTACGCTTTATCGAAGTGATCTTCGATTGATCGTTTATTACGTCCGGTAACAAAGATCAGCGTGTCCACGCCCGCGTCAACAGCTTCTTCTGCGGCGTACTGGATCAGCGGCTTATCCACGACAGGCAGCATTTCCTTGGGGTTGGCTTTTGTCGCCGGCAGAAACCGGGTGCCCATACCCGCGACGGGGAAGACGGCCTTTCTGATGGATTTCATAAATTCTCCTGTTAGCTAACTGGTAAGCGTGGTGACTCAGGTCCGCGGTCAATACTGACTCAGCGAAGCTGCTTCCGGCCACGCCGCAACGCGTTGATTCGTAACATATCCCGTGTATCGACAGGCAACAATTACACCTTAACCACAAAAAACAACCAAAGCCGGCGAAGGAAAAACGTTTTTTGTCCTTCCACAGGCGGGTGGCGTCACCTAGACTACCCCGCTAACACACTAAATCACATAACAGTGGAGAGAAAATGACTTTTGTGGTTTTGGATAACTGTATCCGTTGCAAATATACCGACTGCGTTGAGGTCTGCCCGGTAGATTGCTTTCATGAAGGGCCGAATTTCCTGGTGATTGACCCGGATGAGTGCATCGACTGCGCACTTTGTGAGCCTGAATGCCCGGCTGAAGCGATTCTGTCCGAGGATGATGTACCGCCGGATCAGGAGCAGTTTATCGCGCTTAATGCCGAATTGTCGCGCAGCTGGCCGGTGATTTCGGAACAGAAAGAGCCGCTGCCTGAAGCGCCCGAATGGGACGGCGTGCCGGACAAGCTGCAGTATCTGGAGCGTTAGCCAGGCCTGCCCGCTAAACCGCTGTGATGTGTCAGCGGCCGGCGCTTGCGGCCGCCGCACATCACGGGCGTACGGCTGCGCTCAGAAGTCGTCACCGCCGCCGTATACGTCGGGGGTGAAGTTCTCAAAGCGCGTGTACTGCCCCATAAAGGTCAGACGTACCGAACCGGTCGGTCCGTTCCGCTGTTTGCGGATAAGGATCTCACCGGTGCCCTTGTCCGGACTCTCCGGGTTATAAACCTCATCCCGGTACACGAACATAATCACGTCCGCATCCTGCTCGATCGCGCCCGACTCACGCAAATCCGACATAACCGGGCGCTTGTCCGGGCGCTGCTCAAGACTACGGTTAAGCTGTGACAGCGCGATGACCGGCACATCCATTTCCTTGGCCAAGGCCTTGAGCGAGCGCGAGATTTCCGAGATCTCGGCGGTGCGGTTTTCACTCTTGCCGCTGACCTGCATAAGCTGCAGGTAATCGAGCACCACCAGGCTGAGTTTGCCTTTTTCGCGGGCCAGGCGACGGCAGCGCGCCCGGACCTCGGTGGGCGACAGACCGGCTGTATCATCGATAAAGATATTGCGCTTCTGATCGAGCAGCGACACCGCCGATACCAGACGCGGCCAGTCAGCCTCGCCCATGGTGCCGGCACGGATTTTACGCAGCTCCACGCGGCCCAGCGAGGCCAGCATACGCATGGCCAGCTGTTCGGCCGGCATCTCCATACTGAATACGGCCACAGGCCCGTCATTGAGCAAGGAGACGTTTTCGGCGATGTTCATGGAAAACGTGGTCTTACCCATCGACGGACGTCCGGCCACGATAATCAAATCCGAACGCTGAAAACCCGAGGTCATTTCGTCCAGATCATCAAAGCCGGTGGAAATCCCGGTAATGCCGCCGCTGGAGCTGAACAGCTCGTTAATCTTGTCCACCGTGTCGGCCAGAATCGGGCGGATATTCTTAAAGCCCTGCTGACTGGTGTTGTTCTGCTCGGCAATCCCGAACACCCGTGATTCGGCGAAATCGAGCAGGTCCTTGGTGCTGCGCCCTTCCGGGCGGTAGGCGGCATCGGCTATCTCATTGGAAACACCGACCAACTGACGCAGGACGGAGCGCTCCCTCACGATATCGGCGTAGGCCACGATATTGGCCGCGCTCGGCGTCTCGCGCTCCAGTGCGGCCAGGTACTCTAGGCCACCGGCCTCTTCAAGCAGTTCGTTTTTGTCCAGCCAGTCATTCAAGGTGACCACGTCCGGACGCTGTTCGTGCTCGAGCAGCCAGCTGATGCCGCGGAAAATCACCCGGTGGCTGGCCAGATAAAAATCGCCCTCGCCGACCTTGCCGGCAATCTGATCCCAGGCGGTCTCGCTGCGTCCGCTGCGCTCGGTCAGCATCAGGCCACCGAGAATAGCCTGCTCCGCCTCTACCGAGTGCGGCGGCGTACGGGCCGCTTTGAGCTGAGATTCCAGACGGTCATCCGAATTGCGTTCACGGGCATCAAAATAGTCGTTCATTCAGGCATGCAGAACCAGATTACGGGAGGAATTCGCGCCGCGCAGGAGGCGCGGTCAGGCGTGCTTAAAAATAACAAAAAAAGGGCCTCTTGAGGCCCTTTTTTCCGTGCTGCAAGCGAAGTGGTTTTATTCTTCTTCGGCAGACACGATAACGGTAACGTTGACGTCGACGTCCGCGTGCAGGTGCACACCGACTTCGAATTCACCAACCGCACGCAGCGGGCCTTCCGGCAGGCGAATTTCTTTACGCTCAACCGCCACACCGGTTTGCGCGGTGATGGCTTCGGCCAGTTGGTCAGCGCCGATGGAACCGAACAGCTTGCCTTCGGTACCGGCACGGGAGGTGACTTCGACTTTCTTGTCTTCCAGCTGAGTGCCACGGCCTTTGGCAGCGGCCAGCGCTTCGGCCTGTGCTTTTTCAAGCTCGGCGCGACGCGCGTTGATTTCAGCGATGTTTTCCTCGGTTGCGGATTTCGCTTTGCCGTGCGGCACGAGGAAGTTGCGGGCATAGCCCGGCTTGACATCGACGAGGTCGCCCAGGTTACCCAGGTTTTCCACTTTTTCTAAAAGAATGACTTGCATGATTCTTAACCCTGTTGAATCAGTCCGGCGTAGCGGACCGGTTTATTCATTGCCTTTTCTGCGCAGATTGAGCCAGTTGTCGACTATGCCGAGCGCCCCCAGCAAAACCATCGTGTGCAGAAACAGAAATATCAGTAACACGTATATCCCAGTCAGCCAGTACGCGTTCATGTTTCGTTCGCGGACCAGCCAGTGCATAACGGCCAGCCCCTGAAACATAAACAGCATCACCAGCGCCGGCGCCACATTGACCAGTACCGGCAGCTTCAGCAGCATGGCTGCCACCCCGACCAGCGTAGCCAGTGCGGCGACCGGCTTGCCGAAGGTCAGGCCGCGAAACGATTCGCCGAACCCGCCCGGGTTGTACAGCAGTGCCTGCCAGTAGCGCGCCAGCATCAGCGAGACCAGCGTGCCGAGCATGACCACCGAAGCGACCATGCCGGTCATAAAGGTCGAGATCCCCTGCACCAGGGCACGGAACTCGGCGGCGTTGATCTGCGCCTCGGGCGGAAACTCGCCCGGCTGCATTATCGCGAGAATACCTTCCGCCCAATAAGCGGCCGGATCCGGAATCAGCAGATAGGTGCAGGCCACACCGGCAACGGTCATGGCCGCCGACGCCGCAAACGTCTTGCTCAGACTGGCACTCTGCCTCAGCAGCAGTGACAGCAACAGCACCGGCAACCAGAACAGCGTTGCCAGCAGCAAAGCGCCCTGCGGTGCCGCGCCGAAGACCATGACGACCACCAGCATGGCCGGAATCAGCGAGAACGCTGCGACCTGCAGGCCCGGCATCACGCCCAAACGCAACACCACCAGCGACAAAGCCGCGCCGCTCAGCCAGGCCAGCAACGGCGCCAGTAAAGGCGGCGCCATCAGACCCAGCGCCAGCGATATGCCGCAGACCAGCGAGGCCGCAAGCGGCCCGCGCATGATTAATCTGGCTAAGGATTGCATCTGAGCCCGGCATCAACCGCGGTGCCGACTGTGACGGATACTTAGTGTTGGTCGCTGTACGGCAGCAGCGCGATGTAACGTGCGCGCTTGATCGCCGTAGCCAGCTGACGTTGATAACGTGCTTTCGTGCCGGTAATGCGGCTCGGCACAATTTTGCCGGTTTCAGTAACAAAACCTTTCAGCAGCTCGAGGTCTTTGTAATCGATCTCGGTGATGCCTTCAGCGGTGAAACGGCAGTATTTTCTGCGGCGGAAAAAACGTGACATGGTGTGCTCCCGGATTAGTTGTCTGAAGTTTCAGCTTTGCTTTCTTTGGCTTCTTCGGCTTTGTTTTCAGCCTTGGCTTCGCCGTCGTTACGACGCGGCTCAGCAGCCGGTTTCGCTTCGTCTTTCTTGACCAGCGGTGACTCTTCAGTCACGGCAGCTTCCATATTCAGGATCATGTTACGGATAACTGCGTCATTGAAGCGGAAAGCGCTCTTCAGCTCTTCGAGGGCTTCAAGACCACACTCAACGTTCATCAGAACATAGTGGGCTTTGTAGACCTTGTTAATCGGGAATGCCAGTTGGCGACGGCCCCAGTCTTCCAGACGGTGAACAGTACCGCCACTGGTTTCGATGATTCCGCGGTAACGCTGAACCATGGCCGGAACCTGCTCGCTCTGATCCGGGTGAACCAGAAATACGACTTCGTAGTGTCTCATTAAGACTCCTTGTGGGTTTTGCCTGGCTTATGCCGAGGCAAGGAGGAAATTACCGGCGCGCGACAGGCGCACCGGCGGCAGAAATCAAAGAGCGCGGATTATACTGATTCGCGCCCGCAGCAGCAAGGGCTGCGTGAGGAAAAAATCAAGCACTTGGCGCGTTTCGCTGACGCACGACCTCAAAAAGCAAGACCCCGGTCGCCACAGAGACGTTGAGACTGGAGACCTCGCCGGCCATGGGGATGCGCACCAGCGAGTCGCAGGCTTCGGCGGTCAGGCGACGTATGCCCTTGCCTTCCGAACCCATCACAATGGCCACAGGCGTGGTGTAATCGATCGCCGCATAATCATCGCTGGCCTTATCGGAGGTGCCGATCAGCCAGACCCCGGCCTGTTGCAGCGCTTCAAGGGTACGGCGCAGATTGGTGACCTGATAAAAAGGCACCCGTCCGGCGGCACCCGCCGCCACCTTCATCACCACTGGTGTCAGACCGGTTGCGCGGTCGCGCGGACAGATCACCGCATCGACACCGGCCGCATCGGCAGTGCGCAGGCAGGCGCCGAGGTTATGCGGGTCCTGTACGCCATCGAGCACCAGCAGCAACCACGGCCGCTCACGGGCTTCCAGATCCTCAAGCAGCTGCGCCTCGCCCGGCACTTCCGCCAGCACGTAGTCCGCGGCGACGCTCTGGTGACGCGCGCCACCGGTGAAGCGGTCCAGCGCCTGCTTGCTGACTTCCTCGACCTGCACGCCCTTCTGCCCGGCCAGCGCCAGCAGTTCTGTCAGGCGTTTATCCTGACGGCGCTTTTCCACCAGCAGGCGGCGGATATTGTTTGCATCGTTTTTCAGCGCTGAGCCGACGGCGTGTAAGCCGAATATAACCGACGACTTCACGCTCAGCCTCCTTTCTGCTCAGTGCTGTTCTGGCGGGATTTTTTGCGCGCCGAGGACGAGCGTCGCCGACTGCGTTTTTTCTTGCCGGTTGCAGGCGGGGTCTCAGCGGATGAATCCGCCGCAGCCGCCTGCGTTTTGCCGGCAGTGTCACCGGCCTGGGTTTTGTTCGGCTTTTTCTTACGGCTTTTGCTCTTGGCCTTGCTTTTACTGCGGGCCTTGATATTGCCGGCGCCGTCAACGGGTTGAAAATCGATCTTGCGCTCATCGAGATTCACCGCCGCGACCTGCACGCGCAGCGTTTCACCAAGCCGGAACTGACGCCCGCTGCGCTCGCCGATCAGGCAATGCTGGATCGGGTCAAAGCGGTAGTAATCGCTGTCCAGAGAGGTGATGTGCACCAGGCCTTCGACGAAGATG
Source organism: Granulosicoccaceae sp. 1_MG-2023 (assembly GCA_030546905.1). Lineage (GTDB taxonomy): Bacteria > Pseudomonadota > Gammaproteobacteria > Granulosicoccales > Granulosicoccaceae > UBA7957. The sequence continues at coordinate 78,629 of JAUOPI010000016.1, forward strand.
TCCTGCAGTTCAACAAACAGACCGAAAGAGGTCACGGTGGTGATGACGCCGTTAAAGACCTTGCCTATCTGGCCCTGCATGTATTCGCACTTGAGCCAGTCGGTCACATCGCGCACCGCCTCGTCAGCACGGCGTTCATTACGGGAGCACTGCTCGCCGAGCTGCTGCATGTCCTCGTTGGAATACATGTAGTTTGCCCGCGTGCCGCCGCTTTCCACGTGGGAAATGGCGCGATGTACCAGCAGGTCCGGATAGCGGCGGATGGGCGAGGTGAAGTGCGCGTATTCGTTCAGCGCCAGACCAAAGTGCCCGTCATTGCGCGGATGGTAGACCGCCTGCATCAGGGTGCGCAGCAACACGGTCTGAATCACGTCGACATCAACCCTGCCCTGAATCTCGCGGATCAGGCGGGCATAGTCAGCCGCCTGCGGGGAATCACCGCCGCCGAGTGACAGCGAGCGCTGGGACAAAAAATCACGCAGATCATCCAGCTTGGAAGGCTTCGCCCCTTCGTGCACGCGGAACAAGCCCGGAATACGCTTGCGCTCCAGGTAACGGGCCGCTGCGATATTCGCCTGAATCATGCATTCTTCGATAATTTTGTGCGCATCGTTGCGGATCACCGGCACAATCGAGTCAATCTTCTTGTTCTCATCGAAAACAATCCGCGTCTCGACGGTTTCAAAATCAATCGTGCCGCGCGCGTGGCGGGCTTTTAACAGCGCATGAAACAGATCGTTCAGATTGCGCAGATGCGGCAACAGCTTGCTGTATTGTTTTTCCAACGCCGGATCTTCACCGGCCAGCATGGCCGCGACCTTGGTGTAGGTCAGTCGCGCATGGGAGCGCATAACGGCCTTGCTGAAGGATGAGCGGGTAATCTGCCCTTCTTTATTGATCGACATCTCGCAGACCATGCAGAGCCGGTCCACATCGGGGTTCAGCGAGCACAATCCGTTTGACAGACTCTCCGGCAGCATGGGGATTACGCGGCCGGGGAAATACACCGAGGTCGCGCGGTTCAGTGCTTCCTTATCCAGCAACGAGCCCGGCTGCACATAATGGGAGACGTCGGCGATCGCCACCAGCAAGCGCCAGCCCGAAGGCGTTGGCTTGCAAAATACCGCATCGTCAAAGTCCTTGGCATCCTCGCCGTCGATGGTCACCAGTGGCAGTTTGCGCAGGTCCTTACGTCCGGCCTTATCTTCTTCACTGACTTCGCTGCCGAACGCGGCGGCTTCTTCTTCAACGCCTTCCGGCCAGCGCGACGGTATGCCGTGGGAGTGAATGGCAATCTCGATTTCCATGCCGGGCATCAGATGCTCGCCAAGCACTTCAACCACCTTGCCGACCGGCTGGGCGTTCTTGGCCGGCTGCTCGACAATCTCTACCCGTACAATCTGACCGGGTTTGGCACCGCCGACGGCCGAATCCGGAATCAGGATTTCCATATGAATTTTCTTGTTGTCAGCGACAACACGGTGCACGCCGCCGTCACTCATCAGACGCCCGACCAGATGTGTGTTGGCGCGTTCGAGCACGTCGACAATACGGCCTTTGGCGCGTTTGCGGTGATCCAGGCCGGTCACACAAACCACGGCGCGGTCGTTATTGAGCACGCGTCGCATCTCACGGGCACTGAGGAAGACGTCGTCGCCGCCCTTGTCCGGGATCAGAAAGCCAAAGCCATCCGGGTGCGCACTGATGCGTCCGTGTATCAGATCGCTGTTTTCAACCGGCACATAACCACCGCGGCGGTTACGTATCAGCTGACCGTCACGCACCATCGCGCCGAGTCGCCGGCGCACCCCTTCCATGGCTTCCTCATCATTCCACAGCTCGAAAAAATCGATGAACTGTTCATAGGAAAGCGGCGCTCCATGATCGCGAAGGATGGACAGCAGGTATTCACGGCTGGCGACGGGGCTGTCGTACTTTGCGGATTCGCGGGCGAGATTGGGGTCATTCTGGATGGCAGGGGCGGTTTTTTTTCGTTTCGACAATTGCAATGTCCTTGTTCTAATAGGGAAGCAGAATCGCTTCCGGGGTGTTCCTGAAAATTCTTCGGCCTATTTACGCACAAAGTGTTGACAAGCGCCACCAGTATCCCTAAATTACGCGCCTTAGCTGCACGACGCAGCTAACCGAACATCTTTGCCGAGATGGCGGAATTGGTAGACGCGCTAGCTTCAGGTGCTAGTGGGGGTAACCCCGTGGAGGTTCAAGTCCTCTTCTCGGCACCAGTTTTCACTGGTTATAACAACTGCATACTGTCCGTTTTGTATGGCTTCAGCATGCAGTTAAGCGCAGCGGATGTATCGGGCATTGCGCACAGACTGCATACCACAGTCGCATAGTCATCTTTTGCCGAGGTGGCGGAATTGGTAGACGCGCTAGCTTCAGGTGCTAGTGGGGGTAACCCCGTGGAGGTTCAAGTCCTCTCCTCGGCACCATCCTTCAGTCCCTTCAGGATGGTCAAATCAACGTTTCAAACTCACATCACGATCCCGCTCGGGAAGGCCCGCTTACGCAGGTCGGATTCACCCCTCTCCGCCTTCGCCCTGCTTCGCTTCTGATGCGTCAGCAAGCCGGACAAAGAAGCGCCCGGCAAAACAGGATCAACTAAGGCCCGATGCGATGGCCGCTACTCAAACGCGCCGGATAAAACCGTACAGGATTCAAGAATTTCGCCGGACGTGCCGTCGGCCCTGTGTCGCAGAAGCAGTCCTTCAGCACCCTCGCCGCTGCCTTTGCTCCACCATTCCAGCCCGTCACCCACATAACGCGCACCGCTGGCCGACAATGCAATGCGCATATCGTAGGTATCGCCATTGTAGCTGATACGGGCCTGCTCATCGTCGATATAGGAGGCGCGGATCAGCTCGCCACTGCCGCACAGGTACTCATGCGCTGCGCTATCGGACGTGTGAGCCGCCGCTGCGGCGCCCGTCTCGTCAGCCGTATCGGACAGCGGCGCACAAGCGCCAAGCATAAGAAGTGAAGCAAACGTCAAAGGGTGGCGGATTTTCATAGCAGCGCTCCTTTTGCCGGCTTGCCCTGCGCCTTGCAGCAAGCCCGGGGGTTTCCGTGTTCATGGCTTGGCCCTTGATTGCGGCCATGGATAATGCTGCAGCAAGCCGGCGGCAAAGGCGATTACTGTACCGACAGTACGGATGCCGGCTGCAACAACAGACCGCAGTCACAGAATATCCCTCTGTTCTGACGGTTTAATATTGCGTCCGGGCTTTCTAGAATGTCCGCCTCACCGGAAACCGACATATCATGGCTAAATACGAGCACGAAACCGTCCTCTCGGTCACGCACTGGACCGACACCCTGTTCAGCTTCACCACGACCCGCCGCGAGACCCTGCGTTTTCGCAATGGCGAATTTATTATGATCGGCCTGCAACCGCCGGGCGAAGCACGTCCGATTATGCGCGCCTACAGTATCGCCAGCGCCAACCACGAAGAATTCCTGGAGTTCTACAGCATCAAGGTTCCCGACGGCCCCTTAACTTCGCACCTGGCCAACATCAAAGTCGGCGACGAAGTGCTTATTGGCAGCAAGCCCACGGGTACCCTGGTCACCGACGATCTGCTACCGGGTAAGCACCTCTGGCTGCTGGGCACCGGTACCGGACTTGCGCCGTTTCTCAGCATTATCAAGGACCCGGAAGTTTACGAACGCTTTGACAAAATCGTCCTGTTCCACGGTGTGCGTTATGTGCGCGAGCTGGGTTATCACAACTACCTGCAAACCACGCTGCCGGCCCATGAATATCTCGGCGAAGCGGTCCGCGAAAAACTGCTGTACTACCCTTGCGTGACGCGCGAACCGTTTGTCCATCAGGGGCGTATCACCGAGCTGCTCAAAAGCGGCCGCATTGCCAGCGAGCTTGGCCTGCCGCCGATCTCACCGGAAACAGACCGCTTTATGATTTGCGGCAGCCCGGCCATGCTGGCCGACACGCGGCAATGTCTGGATGAAATGGGTTATAAGGCAAGCCCGCGCACCGGCGTGCCGGGCGATTACAACTTCGAGCGCTCCTTTGTCGACCGCGGCTAAAACAAAGTGCGGGCACCGGCGTGCAGCCTGAGTCTGCTGCCACCGGTGCCACCCTTGTTTTGCTAAGGCGCTCAGGCGTGTTGCGGCCCGAGCCCGATTCCCCACAAAATCACCGTCGTAGCCAGCACGCCGACCATTGTCACCATGCCGACAGTCAGTACCGCGCTTGAAAAAAGAAAGCCTTTCTCTGCACTGACGCCCATCATGATAGGCACGCCTGTATACAGCAGATATACCGTATAAGCGACGCCAAGCAGGCCGACCATCATAATCAACCAGGGCACGGGAATCAGGCAGACCAGACCGGCCAGAAACATCGGCGTGATGATATAGGCGGCCAGATTCTCCGCCTTATCGTCACTCGAGCCCGCACCATAGGTATCGGCCATCCATTGTATGCAGCGCCCCATAAAGTACACGCCGAGTAAGCTTGCCAGATAAAACCCGATGGCCATCTGCCCGGCGCTGGCTTTGGTCAGTTTGAAGGTCGTCTCGCCCAGCTGCCAGCCAAATTGCGTGGCGCCGAAAAATGCGCACAGCGGCGGTATGGCCGCCATAATCAGCACATGCCGCCGGAAAACCTCCATCGTGGATGCATTTTCTTCCCGAATGGATTTCCACTCCTGCGCAGGGTGGAACAATATGCCTGTCACGTGATTGAGTATCATTGTTTTCTCCTCGTTTTCCCGGCATCCGGTTGGATGCTGTTTCTGCGTGTCCGTCATGCCTGGCTTAAGTCGCCTCCGGCACGCGGCTACCGCTTTTGCTCTGACCGCGCACAGATGCGCGGTACCGTTTAACCTCCTGCCGTCACCAGTGAAACCGGCAGGTAGATAGCACTGCCAAAACTCAGAAAAAGAAAGTGGTCAATCAAAAGCCAGACGAACAACCACATGATGTAGCGGATGGAAAAACGGAACAGTCCCATGGGGTCCACATCCGGCCCGCCCCGGTATAGATGCCAGGCCATACGCAAAAACCGCACGTTAAGCCAGCTCACGGCAAGCAGATAAATCAGACCGCTCATACTGCTGAAATACGGCAAGAGCGTCAGCAATACGGTAAGCAGTGTGTAGAGCAGGATTTGCAAGCGCGTGTAGCGCTCCCCATGGGTGACCGGCAACATCGGCACACCGGCTCTGGCGTAGTCATCTTTGCGCGCCAGGCACAGCGCCCAGAAGTGCGGCGGCGTCCAGGCGAAAATAATCAGCATTAACAACACACCTTCGGCTTGTATTACACCGCTTACCGCCACCCAGCCCAGCAGCGGCGGCGCGGCCCCCGCAACGCCTCCGATTACAATATTCTGCGGGGTTTCACGCTTGAGCACAGCGGTATAGAAAAACGCATAACCGATCAGCGAGGCCAGCGTCAGCCAGGCGGTTAGGCTGTTTACCGTGAGCAACAAAACTGCAATGCCGGCACTGCCGATAATCAGGGCAAAGAGGCTGGCTTGCCATTGCGTGATCTTGCCCTGCGGCAAGGGCCGCCCCTGTGTACGTTGCATTTTGCGGTCAATATGCTCATCCAGCACATGATTCACGGCCGCAGCGGAACAGGCGGCGAGCCCTACGCCGATACAGGTAAACAGCATCAACACGGGCGATGGCACGCCCGGCGACGCGAGAAACATCCCCACCAGCAGCGTCAGCAACATCACCGCCACCACCCGCAACTTACATAATGCAAGATAGTCCCGCCATCCGGCGTGAACATAAGAACGCAAGTCAACCTGACTAAGCAATGACCTTGTTGACATGACAGACCTCCCGATCAGCTTGTACAGTGCCCGGCGCCACTGAAAAACGAAGCACACTCAACCACAACAACACCGCAGTGAGATGATGCAAAAACGCGAGCGACACCGGCACAAAATTCACAACCGTAAGCATACCCAGCGCGATCTGGGTTAAACACAGCGCCCAGGAGATGAACAAGCCCTGCCGGTACAGGCGCTCATGCCTGAGCCGGATAGTGCTGATCAGCAGCAGAACGACGACCGCCAGCGCGCCGAAACGGTGTGTAATCTGAATGGCAGCTCTGGCATCCGGCGCCAGCAAACCGCCCTCATAATCGGGCCCGTGCGGCATCACCGGATTCAGGCCGCCGGCAAAATCATAGTTGCCCACGGCGCCGTTAGCGTGGCAGACAAGCCAGTGCGTGCAGGAGGCGCCTGCGTAGTTCGTACTGGTCCAGCCGCCCAAAACCAGCTGCAGCGCGAGCACGCAGAGCAACGGCAGCAATCGTCGTTCAAATTGCATAGGCCGCCCAGAGATGGTCGGATGCAAAGCGCGCAGCCGGATACGCAAAAGGTAAAGCAGACTTAAGGTCAGCAGGCCGCCCAGCAAATGCACCGTCACCACCCAGGGCACAAGCTTGAGGGTCACGGTCCACATACCGAATGCACCCTGCAGCACAATCAAAAGACATAAGACGTAGCTGAGTTTGCCCGGCCATTGGTGCAACCGTCGCATACGCAGCGCAAGTAAACCCAGCGCCAAAACCAGCAAACCCAGCGTGCCGGCCGCGTAGCGGTGAACCATCTCCAGCCAGGCTTTTTCGATATCCGCGCCGGCCAGATGCGCATGGGCGTCAGCACTGCTTTGTTGCAACGGCATCACCAACTGACCGTAACAGGTAGGCCAGTCAGGACAGGCCAGTCCGGCGTTATTGATCCGCGTCCAGGCGCCCAGCAAGACCACCAGCAAGGCCAGTCCCAATGCAACAGTGCTAAGCCTGTACGCGGTCGCAAGCGTCGCGCTGCGCATCAGCCGATCCCCGACAATCGCAACAAGCGCCGCAGATCATGCAGCGTGTCACGGGGTGCTGCCTGCGGGTAGTGCAAAACCAGATTACCCAACGGGTCGACCAGCCAGACACCCGTGCCGGGCATTGCAGGGGCAGTTGCTTTTAACGCAACCCTGACCCGTCCCGCATTGCGTCCCAGTGCATTATGCACCGCACGCAGGGACTCCAGCTGTTCTGTCTGACAGGACGCGTCACAACCGGGCGCCGGTGTCAGCAACAAAGTCCACTTACCCGTGTGGTCGGCTTTATTGCCACCCCACTCGGCCAGGGTTTTGACCGGCAAAACCAGTTCGCCGCGATTGGACTGGTGCCGCAATTCACCGGCCAGTCCTGAGAAATACAAGCCTGCTGCGGCCGCAACCGGCAGTAGTGCGGTGCCGAGCAATAACCAAAGCGTGCTATTTTTTCGCATTTGCAGCCTCACTTCTGAATAAGCGGTAACCCAACAAAGCCAGCACTAAGGCCAAAGCAAACCACTGCACGGCATAGCCCATATGGCGTGCCGGAGACAGGTATACGGTCGGTACACGGGGCACCAGATCCGGTGTCAGCGCCGAGGCCTGCCAGAAAACCCGCGGTGACAGCGGCAAATCCCAGATTCGCGCGAGCTGCGCTGTGTCTATGCGTTGCACACGCGCGGCCGCATCCACAGAATCCGCGCTCAGGGTAAAGGTCTCGCGTGGCGTGCCCACCAAACCCTGCAAACGCAAGGGCGCCACCGGCAGTGTTAGCCGTGGAAGCTCCCGGCGGTCCGTACTGCCCGCTACCCAGCCCAGATTAACGACGATAAAACGTCCGTCCTGCAGTCGTGCCGGCAGCAGTAATTCGTAGCCGGCACGGCCTTCATGGGTGCGGTTGTCCAGCCATACCGCTTCGCTGCCGAGCCACAGCGCATCAAACGCCACGGCCTGCCAGCGGTGCGTGGCAAGCGCATCCTGCAAGCGCTGCGCGGAGGGATTGGTCAGGATTGCCGAGGCGCCACCGGCCAACTCCGCCTGACTGTCGGCGGCGCGACTGAGCTGCCAGACTCCGAGCGCGCACAACAGCCCGACAAGTGCAATTAACAGCAGCCAGGCCAGCGGTCCGGCACCGCGCGGCTTGCTATCTGCGCCGCGCGCGCGTTTACTTAGGCGTAAATCACGCGCGGAGACCGTCATGCTGAAACTCGCCATACTTGCACTATTTGCCATCATTCTGCTGACACTGCTGCGCGGTTTGTTTCTGTTACTCGGGCGTCGCGACCGGCCTGACCGCGCCCGCGCGCTGGCCAGAACACTGACCCTGCGGGTGGTTCTGACGGCCGGCCTGCTGCTGATTCTGCTTATCAGCGTCTTCAGCGGCCTGCTCGTACCCCACGGCATCAGTCCGTAACTCATAACACGTACACAAACAAAAACAGCCCGACCCACACCACATCGACAAAGTGCCAGTACCAACTGGCCGCTTCGAAAGCAAAATGCTTTTGCGGGTCAAAATGACCGCGCATGACCCGCATCAGGATGATAAACAGGATCAGGGTGCCGAGCGTGACATGCAGGCCGTGAAAACCGGTCAGGATGAAAAAGGTCGCGCCGTAAATCCCCGCATTCAGGGTCAGGCCCAGTTCGTGGTAAGCCTCGGCATACTCGTAGGCCTGAAATCCGATAAAGATGATGCCCAGCGCGATAGTGGCGGCCAGCCATTGCTTGAGGCGCTTGCGGTCATTGCGTAGCAAAGCGTGATGGGCCAGCGTGACGGTGACGCTGGAGCTGACCAGCAACATCGTGTTGAACAGCGGAATATGCCACGGGCTGACCGTCGCCTTCGGCCCGGGGAACAGCGTATTATCCGGTGTTTCCATCAACGGCCAGGCGGCGGTGAATTGCGGCCAGAGCATCTGACTGACACCCTTATCCCCTTCACCACCCAGCCAGGGCACGGCCAGCGTACGCACGTAGAACAAGGTGCCGAAAAAGGCCGCAAAAAACATCACTTCAGAGAAAATAAACCACACCATGCCGATGCGGAAGGAACGGTCGAGCTGGCCGCTGTAGAGCCCGGCGCGGCTTTCGGTGATCACATTACCGAACCAGCCGAACAGGATCAGGGTGAGAAGGGTCATGCCTGCAATCAGCAAAAACACGCCGTAGCTGGCCGGCGTGTCACCGCTGAGTGAGTTGATAAAGGTCGCCGCCCCGTAGCCGAGAAACGCCAGCGCCACGGAAGCGAAGATCGGCCAGCGACTCTGCGCCGGAACATAATAGGCTGAATGACTCTCACTCATGACGCTTCCTCCTGTGCCGGCATCAGCCGCCCGCCGCTGTTGCCACTTAGCGCGCCTTGCTCACCGGGCGTAATATCAAACAAGGTGTAGGACAGCGTCAGCGCGTGTATATGTTCCGGAATCGCCGGATCGATGGAGATAACCAGTGGCATATCCATCGACGCGCCGGCCTGCAGCGATTGCTGATCAAAACAAAAGCAATTGATCTTGTGTAGGTACTGCGCGCCCTGCCCCGGTGAGATTGACGGCACCGCCTGCGCGATCATGGTTTGCTGTGTCGGGTTGTGGACGCGGAAATGGGTCTGATAGGTCTGCCCCGGGTTGAGCACGACCTTTTTCTCGGCCGAGCTGAAGGACCAGGGCATGTTTTCGTTGTTATTGGTAATAAAGCGCACCGTCACGCGGCGTTCTGCAAGCAAACGCGTGTCCGCCGGCGCCGACGCCTGAGTGACCTTGCCGTTAAGCCCGGTCACACGGCAAAACACATCATAGAGAGGCACCAAAGCAAAGCCGAAGCCGAACATCAGCACGGCGACGGCCAATAAGCGTTTTATCAATGCGCGGTTCCGGCCTTGTACCTTGTTCATTTTCAGTTCACCTTCGGCGGTTCGCTAAAGCTGTGATACGGCGGCGGTGAGCTCAGCTCCCACTCCAGGCCCTGCGCCCCTTCCCAGACCTGATCGGTGGCCTGACGGCCCTTGCGGATATTGCTGATCACATTCCAGACGAACAGTAGTTGTGAGAAGCCGAACAGAAATGCACCGATTGAGGCGACCATATTGAAATCCGCAAACTGCAAGGCGTAATCCGGTATCCGTCGCGGCATGCCGGCCAGACCGATAAAATGCATCGGAAAAAAAGTCAGATTGACACCGATAAAACTGAGCCAGAAATGCCGTCGTCCGGCACGCTCATCGAGCACATGGCCGGTCCATTTCGGCAGCCAGAAATAGACTCCGGCCATAATCCCGAAAACCGCCCCCGGCACCAGCACATAGTGGAAATGCGCGACCACAAAATAGGTGTCGTGATACTGAAAATCCGACGGCGCGATGGCCAGCATCAGCCCCGACAGGCCGCCGATGGTAAACAACACGACAAACGCCAGGGCGAACAGCATCGGTGTTTCGAAGGTGATCGAGCCGCGCCACATGGTCGCCATCCAGTTGAACACCTTCACCCCGGTCGGCACGGCGATGGCCATGGTGGCATACATAAAGAACAACTCACCGGCCAGTGGTATGCCAACCGTGAACATATGGTGCGCCCAGACCGTAAACGACAAGACCGCAATGGAGGCGGTTGCATAGACCATGGAGGCGTAACCGAACAAGGGCTTGCGTGCGAAGGTCGGGATGATATGGCTGACAATGCCGAAGGCCGGCAGAATCATGATGTAGACTTCAGGATGGCCGAAAAACCAGAACACGTGCTGGAACAACACAGGATCCCCGCCGCCGGCGGCGTTGAAAAAACTGGTGCCGAAATGCACATCGGTCAGCACCATGGTCACCACACCGGCCAGCACCGGCATTACCGCCAACAATAAAAAGGCCGTGATCAACCAGGTCCAGACAAACAGCGGCAGCTTCATCCAGGTCATGCCCGGTGCGCGCATATTGGTGATGGTGGCGATGATATTGATGGCGCCCATAATCGAGCTGATCCCCATCATATGCACGCCGAATACAAAATAGGTGACGCTCGGCGGCGCATAGGTGGTCGACAGCGGCGCGTAAAACGTCCAGCCGAAGTTCGGTGCCCCGCCTTCCATAAACAGGCTCGACAGCAGCATGGCGAAGGCGAACGGCAATATCCAGAAACTCCAGTTATTCATCCGCGGCAGCGCCATATCCGGCGCGCCGATCATAATCGGGATCATCCAGTTGGCCAGCCCCACAAAGGCCGGCATCACCGCGCCGAAGACCATAATCAACCCGTGCAGCGTGGTCATCTGGTTGAAGAATCCCGGCTCGATCAGCTGCAGGCCCGGTTGAAATAACTCGGCACGGATCAGCAGCGCCATACTGCCGCCGATCAAAAACATGATCAGGCTGAAAAACAGATACAGCGTGCCTATGTCTTTGTGGTTGGTGGTAAAAAGCCAGCGTCCGATACCGCGTGCCGGGCCGTGATGGTGATCGTCATGTGTGTCCACTTCGGTTCCTACCGCACTCATGTCTATTCACCCCCTGTTGCGTTGCTCAGCTTCTCAGCTATGGCTGACGGCTGGATAAGATCGCCGGTGTTATTGCCCCAGGCATTGCGTTCATAGGTAATGACCGCTGCCAGATCGGCCGCACTGAGCTGTGATGCAAAACTCTGCATGGCCGTACCGGCTTTACCCTGCAGCACAATCGCCTCATGCGCGGCGATATCGCCGGTCACAACCGGACTGCCGACCAGGGCCGGAAATACCGGCGGCACCCCTGCTCCGGTGACTTGGTGACAGGCCGCGCAATTGGTGTTGTAGACCTCTTCCCCGCGCGCCATCAGCTCATCCATGGTCCATTCCCGTGTCGATTCCTGCCCGGCTGCGGCAGCCTCGGCCTGCGCCTCGCTCAGCCAGGCGGCAAACTCCTCTTCCTCACGCACATCCAGCACAATCGGCATAAACGCGTGGTTTTGCCCGCAAAGCTCAGCGCATTGCCCGCGGTAGATACCGGGCTTGTCGATAACCGTCCAGGCTTCATTGACAAAGCCCGGAATCGCATCCTGTTTTACTGCAATAGCCGGCACCCACCAGCTGTGAATCACATCGTTTGAGGTCAGCAGAAAGCGGATTTTTTTGCCCACCGGCAAGACCAACGGCCGGTCCACCTCAAGCAGGTAATTCTCACCCTTGGCCGCTTGATTCGTGACTTGCTCCATGGGCGTGGACATATTGCTGAAATAGTCCAGTTCCTGATCCAGATACTGATAACGCCAGCGCCACTGATAGCCCGTGACCAGCACATCAAGCTCGGCATCCCTGGGGTCGTAGATTTTGATCAAGGTGGCCGTGGCCGGCACGGCCATCAACACCAGAATGCCGATAGGAATCAGGGTCCAGAGAATTTCGAGAAAGGTGTTTTCGTGAAAGTGTTTGGCCACCGCGCCGCGTGATTTGCGGTGAAAGTAGGCCGCCCAGAGCATTACCCCGAAGACCAGACAGGCGATTGCGACGCAGATCCAGAAGATCGTCATATGCAGATCAAAGATCGCACGGCTGATTTCGGTCACCCCGGGATCAAGGTTCACTTCCCAGGCGCCGGAAACCACCGCCGGCATGCATGCCAGTGCGAGCGCCGCGACGAAAGCCAGTGCTGATGCCATATTTTCCTCCTGCCCCGGTCCGCCGTGGTGACGACGAAAAAGAATCCGGGTAGATGCTGCGGCCTTATCTGTGTCGTGCTCAGTGAGATTGAATCTTTATGACATTTTGCGCTGCAGCTTTAATTGTTGTAATTGACAACCAAACACAGTAACCATAGCAAAACACAAGCTTTGCCCGTCTGCAAAACATATAATTATGAACAGGCTTTATTTAAATACATTTAGTTAAATAAAACTCTTATTAAATATCAGCTAATTACGTACAGAATAACGAATTAAAGCCGGTTCAGTTTTTTGCCTTATCCACACTACCCCGCCGGGCTCTACTCATTTGTGTATAGGCAGGTATTTATTCGGCACTAAGACTTTGGTACGCAGCAAAGGCGTGCGCGCGGGAAATACGGCTCTGGCAGAGCCGGTAAGACAGGCCGCGAAGTCGCAACAGGCAACATCACGGCGGCAAGCGATTGGGCTGAGGAGAATTCTGAACTCGGTCAGATTAGGCAGACGGGACAATAAAACGGCCCCGGCAGACGGGTTCTGCCG
>JAUOPI010000017.1 GCA_030546905.1 Granulosicoccaceae sp. 1_MG-2023
CAAACCCCCCCCCCCCCCCCCCCCAAACCCCCCCCCCGTGCCCCCCGGGGCCCCCCGCCGGGGGGGGGGCGCGGGCCCGAACCGGATAGACACAAGTATGACAACACTCACCACGCACGTACTCGACCAGGTCAGCGGCCTGCCGGGACGTGATATCAACATCGACATTTACCGCCTCGACGGCGAACAACGCCAAGCCCTCGGCTCGGTCACCACCAATCACGACGGACGCACCGACGCGCCCTTGCTCAGCGATGCCGAACCGGGCAGCTACGAGTTGGTCTTTCATATCGGCGCCTATTTCCGCGCCCGCGGCCTGACGCTCAGCGAGCCCCCTTTTCTCGACCAGGTCGTGATCCGCTTCGGCCTGTCGGCCAGCCTGCCGCATTATCACGTGCCGCTACTGGCCTCACCCTACGGTTACTCAACCTACCGGGGCAGCTGAACGGTCTATGTCTGACGCCATCTGGATCAAACAGCCGCTGGCCGTTTACACGGCAAACGCGCAGGACGCCGCCGGCGGCGTGGTCATCCGGGACGGACAAATCACCGAACTGGTGCCGGCCGGAGGCGCACCGCTGACCCGGATTGACAGCGTGTTCGACGCTGCCGACTGCGTGCTGCTGCCGGGCCTGATCAACGCCCATCACCATTTTTATCAGACCCTGACTCGGGCGTTTACACCGGCCTTGAACAAACGGCTGTTTCCGTGGCTGCAGACCCTCTACCCGGTCTGGGCGCGACTGACGGCCGAGCAACTGGCTGTCGCCTCGCGCCTGGCCATGACCGAGCTGCTGCTATCGGGCTGCACCACCGCCTCAGACCATCACTACCTGTTTACCGACGCGCTGAGCGAGGCTATCGACATTGAGCTGCAGGAAGCGCAGGCACTCGGCATGCGCGTGGTGCTGACGCGCGGGTCCATGAGTCTGGGCCGGGACCAGGGCGGCCTGCCGCCACAGCATACGGTGCAAAGCGAGCCGGTGATCCTGGCCGACAGCGAACGCCTGGTGCGCAGCTACCACCAGAGCGGCGACGGCGCCATGCAGCAGATTGCGCTGGCACCCTGCTCACCGTTTTCGGTCAGCCGCGAACTGATGCAGGAAACCGCCGCGCTGGCGCGCCGGCTCGGCGTGCGCCTGCACACCCACCTGGCTGAAACCGCTGACGAGAACAGCTTCTGCCTGCGCGAGTTCGGCCTGCGCCCGCTTGACTATCTGGAAGACTGCGACTGGCTCGGCGATGACGTCTGGCTGGCTCACGGGATTCATTTTAATGACGAGGAAGTGGCCCGCCTCGGCCGCCACGGCACGGCCATCTGCCATTGCCCGAGCTCGAATATGCTGCTGGCTTCCGGCATTTGCCGAAGCACTGAACTGGAGGCCGCCGGCGTGCCACTGGGCCTGGGGGTGGACGGCTCTGCCTCCAACGACGCGTCCAATATGATCGCCGAAGTGCGCCAGGCATTGCTGATCCAGCGTCTGCGCTATCAGGCCGATGAGGTCACCCATCTCGACGCCCTGCGCTGGGCCACGCGCGGTTCGGCGCGCTGCCTGGGACGTGATGACATAGGCGAACTGGCCGTCGGCAAACGCGCCGATCTGGCCCTGTTCCGCTGCGATGACCTGAACTTTTCCGGCGCCGGCGACCCGCTTGCCGCGCTGGTGCTGTGCGCCGCGCAGCGTGCCGCCCATGTCATGGTCGAAGGCCGCTGGCTGGTTCGCGACGGCCGCGCGCTGCACGTCGACACCGAAGCGTTGCGTGCCGAACACCAACAGGCCGCAAAACAGTTGCAACACAGGCTTTAGTCACAGGCCTGATTTGATTTCCCCACGAACGATCCCGGAGATCTTCATCCATGAAAGACCTGAGCTCTACGAAAAAGACCACCGCCGCCGCCCTGGCCTTGTCCGCCGCCGTGATCGCGCCCGGCAGCCAAGCCGCCGTCTGGAACAGTTCCAATGTGCAGCTGCTCAGTGGTAATAATTACGAACTGGGGGAGGAAAAACGCACGATTCTCACCTATGAGAACGCCCTCGGCTGGGCCTACGGCGACAGTTTCATCTTTATCGATGTCACCGAACCGACCTCCGAAGGCACCGCCTATTACAGCGAGTGGTCACCGCGCTTTTCCATCGGCAAGATCACCGGCAAGGATATGTCCTTCGGCATAGTCAAAGACCTGATGCTGTCCACCACGCTTGAAATGGGCAGCGGCACCAGCGCCACACTGGTCGGTATCGGCTTACCTCTGGAGCTGCCGGGCTTTGCCTTCGCCAACGTCAATCTCTACGCCCGCGACAGCCAACGCGACTTTGCCAGCGAGCAGACCGATATCGGCGGCCAGCTGACCCTGACCTGGAAACGCCCGTTTGCGCTCGGCGCCACCAGCTGGTCTTTCGAGGGCTTTCTTGACTATGCCTTCGGCGAAGACAACGGCAGCAATCCGAAAGAAGACAATATCATTGCAGCACCGCGCCTGCTGTTAGATGTGGGCGCGCTGTGGGACAAACCCGGCGTCCTCGAAGCCGGCGTGGAATACCAGCTCTGGCGTAATAAATTCGGCGTCGACGGCGTCGACGAAGATGTCGCACAAGCGATGGTCAAGTGGATCTTCTGATCCTGCAAACGACCACCTGAGTCACCCCGCCGCCCTGCGGCGGCGGGGCTTTTCTATCCGGTTGTGAAATAGCCGCCGCCGGCACAATAAACACAGCCGTATAACGCTGTGAAAATTCCTATACAAACCCGCCGCTAAGCCACCGGCTGCGCGCCTTCTCTCTCTTTTGCGCCACCTCCGCAGCTGGCCAGAGGCGCCCATAAAAGGCTAGAATTGCCGGCCTGCCTGAGGTCTTCCAGCTCACCTGCGCATGCACACGATCACCATTCAGGCCCACCGCACACGCCTCACGTACAACTAGAAGAGAGAGAACCCAACAATGACAGATCGGGAAAACGCCGGCTCCACCCCCAATCGCACAGCCGCACTCAACTATCACGAGTTCCCCAAACCGGGCAAGCTGGAAATCCGCGCCACCAAACCCATGGCGACCGGACGCGACCTGAGTCTGGCCTACTCTCCCGGCGTCGCCGAAGCCTGCATGGAGATCCACGCCAACAAAGCCGACGCGGCGCGCTACACCGCGAAAAGCAATCTGGTGGCCGTGGTCTCCAACGGCACCGCCGTGCTCGGCCTGGGCAATATCGGCCCTGATGCGGCCAAGCCGGTCATGGAAGGCAAAGCGGTACTGTTTAAAAAGTTCGCCGGACTGGACTGCTTCGATCTGGAGATCAACGAACCGGACCCGGAAAAACTCGCCGATCTGATCTGCAAACTTGAACCAACCTTCGGCGCCATCAACCTGGAAGACATCAAAGCCCCGGATTGCTTTCTGGTGGAAAAAATCTGCCGCTCGCGAATGAAGATTCCGGTCTTCCACGACGATCAGCACGGCACCGCCATCGTCGCCAGCGCAGCGGCGCTGAACGGCATTTACCTGACCAAACGTAAAGCCGAAGAGGTCAAGGTCGTCGCCCTCGGCGCCGGCGCGGCCGGTATCGCCTGCCTGAAAATGCTCGTCACCATGGGCATACGGCAGGAAAACATTCTCTTGCTCGACAGCAAAGGCGTGGTGCACAGCGAGCGCACCGACCTGTCTCCGCAAAAAGCCGAGTTTGCACAGGTCACCGATAAACGCACCATCGAAGACGCACTCGACGGCGCAGATATGTTCCTTGGCGTCTCCGGCCCGAATCTGCTGAGCGCTGAGATGGTGGCAAAAATGGCTGACAAACCGCTGATCTTTGCCCTGGCCAACCCGACCCCGGAAATCTCCCCGGACGAAGCGCGCAAAGGCGCACCGAATGCGCTGATCGCCACCGGACGTTCCGATTATTCGAATCAGGTCAACAACGTCCTGTGCTTTCCGTTTATCTTCCGCGGCGCACTCGATGCCGGCGCGACCATGATCAACGACGCCATGAAAATCGCCTGCGCCGAGGCCATCGCGCAACTGGCACGACGCACCACGTCGGCGGAAGTCGGCGTCGCCTACCGCGGTGAACGTCTGGCCTTCGGACCGGATTATCTGATCCCCAAACCCTTTGACCCGCGCCTGCTGCCGACCATCGCAGTTGCGGTGGCCAAAGCGGCCATCGAATCCGGCGTGGCGACCCGCGATCTGGATCTCAGCGCCTACCGCGCCAGCCTTGAGGCCAAGGTATACCGCTCCTCGCTGGTCATGCGTCCGGTCTTTGAAGCGGCCCGTAAAACCAACCGCAAAGTGGTCTTCTCCGAAGGCGAGGATGAGCGGGTACTGCGCTGCGCCCAGGCCATGCGTGAAGAAGGCCTGGCCGCGCCGGTCCTGATCGGCCGCCCCGACGTCGTCGCCGCCCGTATCGAACGGGCCGGACTGGAAATCGAGGCCGGCAAAGACTTCGAACTGGTCAATCCGGAACACGACGCCCGTTACCGCGACTACTGGCAAACCTATCACTCCATCACCCAACGCCGCGGCCTGACACCGGATCTGGCGCGTGCGGTGCTGCGCACCAACACCACCGCGATCGCGGCCATCATGGTCCACCGCGGCGAAGCCGACAGCATGATCTGCGGCACCTTCGGCCAGTATCTCTGGCATCTGAACTATGTCCGTCAGGTGCTTGAGAACCAGCACGTCAAACCGGTCGGCTCCATGTCGCTGATCCTGCGTCAGGAAGAACCGCTGTTTATCGCCGACACCCACGTGCACGTAGAACAGGAACCGGAAACCCTGGCCGAGACTGTCATCGCATCAGCCCGCCACGTGCGCCGCTTCGGCATCACGCCCAAAGTGGCCCTGTGCTCAAGCTCGCAGTTCGGCAACCTGGACAACCGCTCGGGGCAGATCATGCGCGCCGCGCTGGAGATCCTCGACAGCAAACCGCGCTGCTTCGAATATGAAGGCGAAATGCATTCAGACACCGCACTCGACGCGGATCTGCGCGCACGGCTGTTCCCCAACTCGCGCCTCAGCGGCAAAGCCAACGTGCTGGTCTTTGCCTACTCAGATGCGGCCGGTGCCGCGCGCAACCTGCTGAAAACCTGCGCCGACGGCCTCGAAGTCGGCCCGATCCTGATGGGTATGGGCAATAAGGCCCATATTGTGACCTCGTCTATCACCGTGCGCGGTCTGATCAATATTGCCGCACTGGCTGCCACCGACGTCTCCAGCTACGGCTAAAAACCTCAGGCACAAAAAAAGCTGCCGGCATCACGCCGGCAGCTTTTCCATCCCTTCCCCGGTCGCTCAGTCCTGCGGCAGAAAATAATCCGAAAAATCATCCCAACCGGCAATATCACGGCTATCAAGGCCAAGGATATACAGCAACTCAACCGTGTCCGAGGCATCGAATTTACGGGTAAAGGGATTCAGATAGGTAAACGCCGCCGACCAGGCCTCGCCGAACTGCGCGCTGGCCAGAAAGCGGTTAGCCACCGCGTCATTGCGCTCATTCAGATCGGCTGAGGCATTTTGTGTATTCCCGTCGGGCACTTTCACATAGGTGGCATGGGCTTTCACGTAGCTCAGATCGGCCTGGGTGGCTTGTGACTCGTTAAATGATTTGGGGCCATAGCTGTGCTGGAACACCCAGATCCGGCTCAGATCCAGCGCAGAATCGCGTTCGGCCAGCTCGCGCATCACATCGGCCGTGTAATCGGATTGTCCGCCCTCAGCCACCAGCACGCGTCCGCCTGCCAGCAACACCGATTGCCACTGATCGGCCGAGTTCTGCAGGCTCACCTCTCGCTGACGGTGCGCATTGAACCAACCGCCGGCGACGCCTTCCTCACCCCAGGTGGCATAAAACACAGGCTCGGAGTCCTCCCGGTAAAGATGCGCGACCGGCGCGCCGTAAGCCCCCGAAACCACGCCGGTGACCTCTTCCAGACCGAAATGCGCAATCACCATTCTGCCGGCAACCGCCGCATGACCGTCATCCGGATCGGGCGCATTATCGTAATGCAGTGCAATAAAATCGCCCGGTGTATAGATACTGCCGGCAGGCAGGCTCACCGCGGGCACGGACGGATCGTCATTGCCAGACTCAGAGGCGCTGCTGTCATCCCCGTCGGCAACGGCCGGAATATCGTCTTCGTCAGGCACGGGCTGCGCGCCGCCGGCGTTTTCTGCGCTACCACCCTCGTCCGCATCAACCGTGTCTTCTTCGGCCACATAGACGGGATTCCGGTAGGAACCACAGACATAACCGTCCGCGTAAGGATCGCAATCGACACGCTTCTGCGTGCATTGCATCGCGTAATTGCTGATCGCCTCACGCAGATTACCGCCAATCGCCGTGCATTCATCCGCACTGTCACTACCGGCCGTATCCGGCAATTGCGGTGAGACCGGTTCTTCAACCGCGGGTTCTTCGACCACCGGTTGTTCAGTGACCGTCTCGCCCTCATCGCCGCCGGCCGTCTCATTGCCGCTGCCGGTGTCTGCGCCCGTGTCTTGTGCGCTATCATCGGTCACCAGCGGGTCAGACCCGGCGGCGTCCTGCAAGGCCTGCAGATCCGCCAGCGTAGGGTTGTTAAAGCTCGCACACAGATACTGCCCGCGCAGCCCTGTCGCATCACAATCGCGGCGCGGCAAGCTGCAGTTATCCGCATACCGGCGCACCGCCTTGCTCAGCGATTCCCCGGCCGCCACGCAGCGCGTCGCGTCCATCCCCACATCTGGGTCACTTACCGGCGTCGGCTCCGTGTCCGGCACCGTCGGCTCAGGTGCGACGTCGCCGCTGTCCTCTGCCGCGCTATTGTCCGAAGCAGAACTGTCCAACCCCAGATCACTGAGCGTGGGATTATCAAAACTGGCACAGGCCCATTGTCCGTCCGGCAGCTTGTCGCAGTCCTCACGGGGCGCGCTACAGGCGCGGGCATAGGCCACCACCGCCGCCTCCAGGGTACGGCCACTGACCACGCAATAGGCCGCCTGAACGGATACAGGCACGAAACACAAGAGGGAAAAGACAAACAGCGGGGAACAACGCAGAACGCAGCGTAACAACATAAGTCGAGTAAACCTTTTCGTCGGAGTGACCGGCAATAAGCGCCCCGGGCAGTCGCTGCTACCGTCAGGGAAACGCAAAGTTAAGTGCGCTTTTTACATTGATGCAGCGCCCGAACGCGAGCAGCGGACACCGGAATGTGATCCGCATCACATTTCGTGCAGTGCGTCACGGTCAGTTGAATACCCGAGCACCGCTATCGGCATTAGAGCGGCAGGCGCCACCAAACCGGCCACAGACGAAAGCACGACCGAGTCAGCGGGCTGAATGGCAAGCGACGACAAGGGAACCCGGATTCAGAGTGGCGCACTACGCTGATAATGAAGATTTGAAGACTGAAGAAAAACCGCCGGGACGGAGGGATCACGCTGCGCGGCTTGGCGAACCCGTGGTGAATTTATCGCAGCTTAGAAACCCGGAAATCGGGTAACAGGACACGCTTTATAAGGGAATTATAAGGTAGTCAGAAAAACTGGCGGAGAGGGAGGGATTCGAACCCTCGATACGCTGTTAACGTATACACACTTTCCAGGCGTGCTCCTTCGACCACTCGGACACCTCTCCTGCGTTTTTCTTTGACAGCGGTCTGGCGTACGCCGGTCCGGCACTGTCGGTGCTGCTTTGGAAACGCTTGCTGTGCGTTGCCGGCCTGCAGCGGCCTGCATCAGGTCAAGGCCGCGCATTTTACCAACATGCGGAAAAATGTCTAGCACCGCAGCAGGATTTTTTTGCCGCTGCTTACTCCGGCTCGCCGGGCGTGTAAATCGGCGAAGGGAAACGCGTGACATTACCGTCGATTTTCGTCACTGAGGCCTTCCCGCGTTTTTCCACCACATCGATGCGGATAATCGCATGCATAGGCACAATCGTCGCGCTGACGTCGCCGAATTCGCTTTTCAGCTTTTCTTCCGCAGGGTCCACGACCAGCGTGGTGTGTTCGCCGAAGATAAAGTCCTCGAGCACCACAAAGCCGTACATTTCCCCTTGATAGATGTGCCGGACGTAAACCTGATAGACCTGATCCTGATTAACGAAACGGACCCGGTAAATCGGTTCGGGCGACGGATTGGCCATAATTGACTCCAAGTAAAAAAGCGCGCGCAACTTTAGCGGGACGCGCGCCCCGCGACAATGCTTATTGCATCAGGTCCGGTTCTTCACCGCGCGCACGCTGCGCATCGGCGCGGTATTCAAGATAGAGTTGGAACTGCGGTGTCTCCAGATATGCATCCTGAGCCACATAGGCCAAAGCGCCCTCGACATGAAAACCACGCAGCCAGGAATCCGTGCGGAAGACCTCACGTGAGGTCCGGTCAAAGAACAACATCGCCGGCCGGTAGGCGACGGCCAACTCCGCAGCCCATTGCGCGGCAGTGCGCTCCTCGCCGTCAGGCGTGATCAGAGGCGTGTCAGCGGTCGCATCCAATACCACCACGTGATACTCGTCGAGCAAGGCCTTGATCCGCGGGCGCGTGAACAGATCCTGATGCAGTTCGTCACAGGCGGCACAGGCGGGCTCTTCAAACAACACTAACAGATGCCCGTCCGGATCGCGCACCAGCTTGCTCAGATCAATCCCGGCCTCAGCCACGCCCGGCACATCGCCGGCGGCCTGCCCTTCAACACCGTCCGCCGGGGCGCTCAGCGCCTGCGTATAGCCGGCATCCTCAGCGGACTTATCTACGCCCCACTGCAAGGCACGCAGAAAGCTCTCCGGCGGATACAAGCCGTTCATGCGCAGCGCCACATCGGCTTCGTCGTCGATAATCAGCAACGACGGGGTGAACTGCACGCCAAGCTCTTTGGCAAACTGCTTTTCCGTGGTGCGCAGACCGCTCAGGTCAGCCACTTCACGCTCGCCGTTGATATCCAAGGCGACCGTATCGAAGTTCCCGCGGATAAACGCAGCTATATCCTCGCGGGCCAGATTCTCTTCGACCAGTTTGCGGCAATAGGGGCAATCGTCCTGATAGAAATACAGCAGCAGGCGTTTGCCTTCATTGCCCGCAGCCGCGACATCGGCCTTCAGGTCAAGCGTGGAGGATTTAAACCAATCGGGCTCCGGCAGAACATCCTCACCGGGAACCGCAGCCCCGAGCGACAGACTCAGGCCGAACAAAACCGGCAGCGCGGCCGGGCAAAGGCGCAGCAAGTGACGAATCATGTTTAGAATTCCGGAAAAGTGAAAAGATCAGTGCCGGCGGCTACGACGACGGTGACGCGGGTGCACGGGCACCAGGCGCAAGTGTTCCTGCGTGGCTTTCTTGTCCATACCGGCGACTTTCAGCAGCAACTGGATCTGTTGCGGCGTGAGGTCTTCATAGCGGCCCCGGCCCAGCCATTTGGGCAGCACAACCGGGCCGTACTGAACGCGGATCAGGCGGCTGACCAGCAGGTCCTGCGACGCAAACAAACGCCGCACTTCGCGGTTGCGCCCTTCGCGCAGGGTCACGTCATACCATTGGTTGGAGTTGTCCCCGCCGGTGTGCACGATGGTGTCGAAACGCGCTTCGCCGTCATCGAGCATCACGCCTTCTTTCATCGCCGTCAGCGCATCCTCGGTGACCTGGCCGTTGACCCGCACCGCGTATTTACGGGTGATCTGGCTGGACGGGTGCATCAGCGCATTGGCCAGCTCGCCGTCGTTGGTAAACAGCAGCAAGCCCAGCGAGTTAATATCCAGACGGCCGACGGTAATCCAGCGCCCGGTCCCCAATCGCGGCAAGCGGTCAAACACCGTGCGCCGCCCTT
Organism: Granulosicoccaceae sp. 1_MG-2023; assembly: GCA_030546905.1. GTDB lineage: Bacteria > Pseudomonadota > Gammaproteobacteria > Granulosicoccales > Granulosicoccaceae > UBA7957. The sequence continues at coordinate 9,805 of JAUOPI010000017.1, forward strand.
CCGGATCGTTGCGCGAGGTGATCTCGCCTTCCGGCTTGTGGTACATGATCACCTTGCGGTTAATGCCTTCCTGCGGCACCGCCTTGTAGTAGCGTCCCTTGACGGTCAGCTCATCACCGGCGGCGACCTGATCGCCCAGTACCGCGGCCTGATTGTTTAGGCGGATCTCGCCGTCGCGGATCCATCCCTCGATCTCGCGTCGTGAGCCGAGTCCTGCGTTAGCGAGAAATTTCTGAAGTCGCACTGCCATGATGAGTTTTCCCTGAAACGGAGCGGGCGCATCGCTGCGCGTTAAAGCGCGCTATTCTACATGAGTTGTTCACTGTTAGACTACGGAGCTTGACTCTCCGTATAGCAAGGTGACCGACGTGGCCGACGACCGCCCCTTTCTGCCCCTGAATATCTGTGTACTGACCGTTTCCGACAGCCGCACCGAAGCCGATGATGTCTCCGGCAAGGTCCTGCAAAGCGCCGTCACCGATGCCGGACACCGGTGTCACGAAAAAGCCATTGTGCGTGACGACAAATACGCCATCCGCGCGGTGGTCTCGCGTTGGATCGCCGACCCGCAGGTGGACGTGATTATCTCCACCGGCGGCACCGGCATTACCGGCCGCGATGGCACCCCGGAGGCCGTACGCCCGCTGCTGGACAAGGAAATCGAAGGCTTCGGCGAAACCTTCCGCATGCTCTCCTATCAGGAAATCGGCACCTCGACCCTGCAATCGCGGGCGCTTTCCGGGGTCGCCAACGGCACCTATCTGTTCGTTTTGCCCGGCTCCAGCGGCGCCTGCCGTACTGCCTGGAGCAAGGTGATCGTGTCGCAGCTCGACAACCGCACCCTACCCTGCAATCTGGTCATGTTGATGCCGCGCCTGAAAGAAGTCTGAGCCGGGCCCGCCCCTGCGGCTGATTTGCCGACCGCAGCGGGCACCACGCCCCAAAGAAGAAGGCAAGCCTGTCACACATTTTGCTCTGCCCTGATTACATATTAAGAATCAGGGTCTTAGAGTGGGTAAATATCCTACCGCAGCCGGCTTGCGCGGTTTTTCGTCAGTTTTTTGTCAGATTAGCCTTGTCAGCGTCATTAGCGCCGCCAGTGCGCCGGCCCTGTCCGCCGGCCTGTCGGACAATCTGCAGAGTCTGATAATCAGTCCCGCGCCGGCCTACAAGCAGCTGCTGGCTGCAGGCAAGGCCGCACCGGCCGACCTGGCCACTAGGCTCAGCGCCCGCAGCGGTCAAACACTCGCATTCAAACGCAGCATGTCCGGCGGCAATCAGGTCCTGAGCGTACCGGCCGGCCTGAGCGACGCCGAACTCGAGGCGCTGCTGCTCAGCCTGGCCGAAGACCCGTCGGTGGCAGCCGTGGAGCCTGACAGCCTGATTGCCCCCATGGCCGTACCGCCGGATTACTACTTCCCGAGCCAATGGAATCTGCACACGCCCGAGGAAGCGGCCGGCGGACTGAATGCGCCTCAGGCCTGGAACTACACCACCGGCGACAACAGCACCGTGGTGGCGGTCATCGACACCGGCATCCGCCCCGAACATATCGACCTGCAGGACCGCGTCCTGCCGGGCTACGATTTCATCACTGAATTCGCGCTCGGCAACAACTACCTGCTGGAAGAGTACCCGTCCTATATGACCTATTTCCGCACCAACGACGGTGACGGACGCGACGACGATCCGACCGATCCGGGCGACTGGGTGGATATAGATGATTCACGCGCGATGATGTCCATGGGCACCACCTGCGAGCCGCACGAAAGCAGTTTTCACGGCACTGCCATCGCCGGCATTATCGCAGCCAACTCCAATAACAATCACGGTATCGCCGGCATTGACTGGCAGGCGCAGATTCTGCCGGCACGGGTAAGCGGGAAATGCGGTGGCGCGCGCTCGGACATGATCGATGCGATCCGCTGGGCGGCCGGCATTGAAGACCCGACTTTGCCGGAAAACCCCACACCGGCGCGTGTCATTAACCTGAGTCTGGGTTCGGTCAATGCCTGCGGCTTTGCCGAGCAGGAGGCCATCAACGAGGCCCGCGAGGCCGGCGCCGTACTGGTCGCCGCCGTGGGCAACGAAGCCCTGAACCTGGACACCACACCGACCGCGCCGGCGACCTGCGATAATGTCATTGCTGTGACCGCAGTTCGTCAGGACGGCGGCCGCGCCTACTACACCAACTATGGTCTGGCCGCCGATATTGCCGCACCGGGCGGCGAAGACACCGGCGGTGACGGCGTTTCCATGGTGGTCGACACCAACCGCGGCCTGACCGAACCGGTCGACGGCAGCCACTTCAAATACGTCGCCGGCACCAGTGTCGCAGCAGCGCATGTTTCAGGCGTGCTGTCGCTGATGATTGCCGCCAACCCGGAACTGACGCCGGCCGAACTGGAAGAGCGCCTGCTGGCCAGCGCCAGGGACTTCCCCGACAACGGCGTGTTCAGCTGTGACAGCCAATCCTGCGGAGCCGGCATTGCCGATGCGGGCGCCGCCGTCGAGCTGGCCATGGACGAGGACTATGCCAGCAGCCTCAGCCCGGAACTCGGTGCCGCCCAGACCTCGCAGCAGGACGACCAGGAACAGGTACGCACCGGCGTCAGCGGTGGCTGCAGTCTGAACAGCCGGGGCACATTTGACCCGACACTCTGGTTGCTGCCGCTGTTACTCGGCGCGCTGGCGCGGCGTCTCAGAAGCCGCGCGCGTCCTTGATCAGATCATAAGCGCCGGAGATTTTCGCCGACTTCTCGTTGGCCAGCCTGATCATCTCTTCCGGCAGCCCCTTGGCAACCAGCTTGTCAGGGTGGTGCTGACTGATCAGACGACGGTAGGCACGCTTGACTTCCTGCGCGCTGCTGTCCGCCGTCACACCAAGCACCTCATAGGCCTCGGCCAGGGTCATCTCAGCACTGCGCCGGCCTGTCTCCTGATGGCCGCCACTGTACCCGCTGCGACTGCGCCCCTGATAGGCACCGCCACCGGCCCCCATGCCGGCACGCACCAGCGCTTCGAGCTGGCGGAACACAAATTCCGGAAATCCCAGCTGTTTTGAGACTGACAACAACACCGTGCGCTCGCGGTGATCCATACTGCCGTCGGCATAAGCGGCCTGAATCTGGATTTCCAGAAACATACGGTACAGATTGGTACGTCGCCCGGCCTCCTGACGGAACTGCGTCAGCACGCCGTTGAGATCGAAATCGCTTTTCTTTCCTTCGTTAAAGAGGTTGATGGCCGCTTTGCGCATATCCGGCGGCAACTGCATATGGTTCATCACCGCTTCGGCGTGGCGGATCTCGTCCTTGGAAACATGCCCGTCAGCCTTGGCCACATGCCCCATGACCGAAAAGGTGGCGGTGAAAAAGGCCAGCTGAATGCGTTCCTGATCATCGCTGCCGGCACTGCCGCCGGCGCCTTCTTCGGCCTCCATCTGTTCCATGCCTTTATCGAAGACACCACCGATTGCCGCACCGATCAAGGCGCCCAGCGGGCCGCCGCCGATAACAAACCCAAAGGTCCCGCCGAGAACCTTACCCCACCAACTCATAGTTGCTCGTCTCCGGTTGAACACGCTGCCAGCTCGTGTAACAGCGCGGTAGCAAAAACCCCGTTTTCCAGCGTAAATTCCAGCTGCAAACAGGTTTCATCCAGCCACTGCCAATACAGCTCCTGCGCCATGGCGCGGATCGCACGACGGTCCGTATCGGTTCCCGCCGCCTCCAGCCCGTCGCGCAGCACGGCATCGGCCTCACACCACTGCGCTTCGCGGTCGCGGGCCTCACCGGCATCGTCGCGTCCGGCCCGGCCCCACAGGGGCGCGGCAATATGAATATCACCGTCGGCCAGGCGCTGCACTTCTTCATCGGGATTGTCGCTGATAAAGAAACTGCGACTGCCGGCCAGCATCAGACGGTCCCCCGGCAGCGGCCGGTCATACACCGCCTGGTTAATCCTTGCGGCCACAATCTGGTTAAACAGCCAGCTGCGCGAGGCGGACAGGTAATGCGATTTCTGGTTGCGCTTGACGCGTCGCAAGCGCCCTTCAAACATCGCCGCGGCACGGTGCAGATTGTTAAAGGCCGTGCCGAAACGCTGCACACCGAAATAATTGGCAAAGCCCTCGCGGGCAATGGCCTGCAAACGCGCTTCCCAGTCCTCACGCGCGCCGCTGCAGTCGCGCAACACCAGACGGAAGCGGTTGCCCTTGTGCGCCCCGCGACGCAGCTTGCGGTTATGCCGCAGCACGCTGAGTATCTGCACATCCTCACGCGCCGGCAGCACCACATCCTCACGACCGGGCAGATACAGACTGAACCACTGCTCGGTCACCGCGTGCTTGTCTTTCAGGCCGCACAAACCCACATCACGGGCCGGGATACCCGCCTCAGCGGCCAGCCAGTCCACAACCTCCTGGGTATTCAGTCCGGTTTTGCGCACATGCAGGAGCTGATGCTCGCCCTCGCCGGCCGGCTCAAAGCCGAGCTGTTCGCTGACAAAAAAATCCGCCGCAGCAGCGCGGTAGCGCGCCTGACCGGGCAAGGGACCGCCGATGGCTCTGGGCAGCAACGCAAAACGCGCTGCGTAATCACCGGCCTGTGCCGGCACTGACTCATTCACGATAAATTCCCTGCGCCGGTCCGCTGATGCCGGCAATCGACCAAAAGAACACCCGTTTTCAAGTCAATACGGGCAAAAAACGCGACAGTTTCGCAAAATTTCTCTATTATGCGCGACTTTCCCGGCGGCCGGTAACAATCTGTTACAAGCGCTTAACCCGCGCGTACGGTTTACCGGCGTGATTTGAAGAATCATGAAAATACGGGCACATTGTCTGTTTTAAAGCCCCAAACGCGAGGCGAGATGAATCAGTTTCAACGCATAAACCCGGCGCAGGCGGCCGACATGTTCGACAGCAGCGCTGCCGCAATCATCGATATCCGCGATCCGGCCAGCTATGCCGAAGGGCACATCCCGGGCGCGGTCATGATCAACAACAGCAATATCCAGCAGTTTGTTGAGGACACAGCCAAGGAAACACCGGTGATCGTCTGCTGCTATCACGGCCACGCCAGCCAGCAAGGCGCCGCGTTTCTGACCCATCACGGCTTTGCCGAGGTCTACAGCCTCGACGGCGGTTTTGTCGCCTGGGCCGCGCAGTTCCCTGATCGTATAGAACGTTGAGACGGCCACAATGAGCACGCCGCTGAACGAAGAAGAAATGCGTAACTGGGCGTCACGCCTGGAAGAAATGCGTATCGAGCATCGCGATCTGGATACCGTGATCGCCCGCATGAGTGAAGAGCCGCTGCATGATCAACTGCAACTGCGGCGCCTGAAAAAACGCAAACTCTGGCTTAAAGACCAGATGACGGCCATTGAAAACCTGCTGATGCCGGATTTGGACGCCTGATTATCGGAGCCGCCGCCACGCAGCAGCGGCTCAATTCAACTCACCTACCTCAGTCGCACTTGCGCAACAGGCCGTTGTCAATCAGCGTCTCTTCCCAGGCCTCGCTCATCACCTCGTAGCCTTCAGAGGAAGGGTGCAGGTTATCATTGCTCAGATAAGGCGCATCAGCCCCGCCCATAGCGGTGTACATATCCACCGCGTAGACCGCGTCACCAAGCGCCTGACGCTCAGGAATAAACTCATCGAGCAGTGCGTTATATTTCGGTATCCGCTCGATTTTATTGGCGTAATCGGCACGCGCGATGATTTTCGCCATGACCACCTGCGTTTCGTGATCATTGGCGTCGTCCCAGTCAGCAATCTGATCAAACACACTGCTCACTTCGGCCATATCCTCGTCATCCACCGGCGTGTCATTGGTACCTATATGCATCAGGATAATGTCAGCTGTATCCTGGTAGAGCCAGTTGCTTATATTGGTATCGATATGCGATACGTGCGCACCGGGAATCCCGTTGTGCTGCACATCATCAAAATAATTTCCGCCCGCTTCATAGCTACCGACAAAATCAATGCTGTAGCCCTGGTCGGTCAGCGATTCCTTCAGATATTGGCGGTAGGCCACACGGTCTGCGTCGTCGTAAGGCAGGTCCTGATTGGTATCATAATCACGACCACTGACACCGGCCGTAATCGAGTCACCCACCGGCATAATCCGGTACGGCAAGGCAATCAGCTCCTGAGTGGCTGTGCCCAGCGGCTCGCCGAAGCCGTCCACGACCTGGTAGGTAAAGCTGTCACTGCCGCGCTGATCGCTGTCGCGCTGATAGGTGTATTGACCACTGGCCTCATCAAACGCCGTCAGCGTCCCCAGCGACGGGCCGCTGATCAGTTCAAAACCGGGGCTGTCGACGCCTTCAGCCGTCAAGGTGCCTGAAACAATCTCACCGGCGTCGTAAGCCACGCAGCCACCGGCGATTTCATCCAGAATCGAGATCGTGACCAGCACGGAATCCGACTCGCCGTTGTCATCGACCACCCGGTAGGTGAAGGTATCGCTGCCGGCCTCGTCACCGGAGGGCGTGTAGCTGAAACTGCCATCGGCGTTCAGCTCAAACGATTCTGCCCGCGCCGGCCCGTCCACCAGTTCGGCGCTGAGCGAGCTGCTGTCACCCTCGTCATTGGCCAACACACCGTCGGCAGCCGCAATCGCCAGGTTCCCGCCGATCATGACCGTGTAGCTGTCCTCCGTGCCTTCGGGCGCACTGACATCCGTCACGTCCGAAGCACTGTCATCCACGTCGCTGCTGTCGGCCGAGCCGCCGCCACCGGAGGAACAGGCGGACAACACCAGCAAAGCCAGCACAGAGGGAGCAAAAGAGCGGAGGTCAGTCAGGGTTTTCACAATTCCTATCCCGTTTCAGAATAACAACGCACAGCGTCACCAAGGCGTTACTTTCAGCGCCACGGACACAATTGGCAAGCCTCTTAGGCCCGTGATTTGTTGAACTTCTCAATAAAACGCTCAACCGAGCCGGGCGAAAGCGGTCCCGGATTGTTGCCGACCAACTCGCCCTCCGGCGTGTACAGCAGAAAAGTCGGCGTGCCGCGGAAGGTACTCTCAGTGGCACTGGCATAAGCGCTGAAAATCGCGGTCGGCTCGGCGGTGAAATTATCGAAACCGATACCAAGTTCCTGCTCATAGTCACGGATCGCCTGCAATTGCTGCGGTCCGTCGAGGGCAAGCCCGATCACACGCACACCGGTTTCGTCGCGGCGTTCACTGAGCGCCTGAATCTGCGGCGCCTCGGCGCGGCAAATACTGCAATCGGTACTCCAGACCATCACCAGCAACCAGTCCTCGCCGTTGAACTGTGACGACAAACGGCTCGGCTCACCGGCCACATCCGTCAGCGGCAAATCCACCTCCGGCGCAGCCATCGACGGCAAGGCGCCGGCCAGGCTGAGAACACAAATCACTAGCAGTTTTTTTAACATCGGCATGGCCCATCTCACATGAATTGGTGTGCGCGCTGAGACAATCCTGCGCCGCGCGAGTTCAGCGCGCGTATACTAAAACATTACCCCCGCCGGAGTCATGCCGGTGGAATCGCGCTTGTAGTACACTGGGCACTTGCGTTTTTCCGAACTTTCCACCGGCTGAACAGGACCCCGACTACAACCGCATGACCGAGCTGCTTTCCCTGCCCCGCCGGTTCACTCGCCCTTTTCCCTGCCGCAGCCCGGCCCGCCGACGAAAGCGGTACGGCGCGCTGCTGGCCGGTCTGGTCGCCCTCTTTCACGCCGCTGCGCAGGCCGCGGTCCGGGTCGACATCGACGGCGTTGAAGGCGCCTTACGCGACAACGTGGCGCTCTACATCGGCGAGCCGGCCACGGACAACCCGCTAACCGTGGCGACGTTTGTACGCGAGCTGCCGGGCGAGGTGCGCGACGCCCTGCAGGCCCTGGGCTACTACCACAGTGATGTGGATGTCACGCTGAGCGAAAGCAAAAACGGCAAGGATCAGCTGATCCGCGTCGCCATCGCCGCCGGCCGGCCGGTGCGGGTCAGCAAAATGCAGGTCACCCTCAAAGGTGACGCGCTGAACGACAGCGCCTTTACCAAAGCCCTGCAGGACCTGCCGCTCAAACAAGGCGACGTACTCAATCACGGGCTTTACGAAAAAACCAAAAGCCGCCTGTTTGATCTCGCCCAGGACCGCGGCTATTTTGATGCCGCCTACGAGGTCAGCCGGGTCGACGTGCGGCGCGCGACGCGCAGCGCCGAAGTGACACTGACCTTCAACGCCGGCACGCGCTACCGCATCGGTCAGGTGCGCTTTGATTCCGACCTGTTTGATGCCAACTTTCTGCAACGCTGGGTGCCCTTCAGCGAAGGCGATTACTATCTGGCCAATGACATTGCCGAATTCACCCAGCGCCTGCAAAGCAGCGACTACTTCAGCCGCGTACGGGTGCGCACGCGGCGCAATGAGGCGGACGGCGATCGGGTACCGGTGGATACCGAGCTGACTGCGGCGGCGGACAACTCGGTCGCTTTCGGCGTGGGTTTCGCGACCGATACCGGCCCACGCACCAAGCTCACCTGGCGGCGTCCGCATACCAACCGGCACGGCCATTCACTGGACATCAGCACCGGCATTTCCGATGTGCGGCAGGAGTTTTCCGCGCAGTACAAGATCCCGCGCCAATCGCGCCCGCACAGCAATTACTTTCTGATCGACTACGGTGCGCTTAACGAAGACACCGAAGACACCCGCAGTCAGCTGCGCACGCTGAGTTTCCAGCGCGTGCGCCAGACCTCGCGCAAATGGCAGGAAAGCGTCTTTGTACGCTGGGAGCATGAGAAATTCGAGGCCTCCGATGAGAACGACACCATCAACCTCATCCTGCCCGGCATCAGCTACGCCCGTACCCTCTCGCAGGGCGGCGCCAACCCGACTCGCGGTTCCCATATCGGCGTTCAGTTCCTCGGCGGCAGCACCCGTCTGTTCTCCGATATCGATATGTTCAAATCGACGCTGCAACTCAAATGGCTGCGCACCCTGATGCCCAAACACAAGGTGCTCGCCTCGCTCGCTTACGGCGCTATCAGCACCGATTCCTTTTCCCGCGTACCGTCCTCGCACCGCTTTTATGTCGGCGGCGACCGCAGCATCCGCGGTTTCCGTTATCACTCACTGTCGCCGGAAGATGAAGACGGTGATCTGGTCGGCGGCCGTTATATGGAAACCGGCTCACTGGAGTACGATTACACGATTTTCGGCCGCTGGAGCGTGGCCGCGTTTGTCGATGCCGGACGCGCTTTTGACCACTTCGACGCCGCCTATCATGTGGGCACAGGCGGCGGCGTACGCTGGCAATCACCGGTCGGCCCCATCCGTCTGGATATAGCCTTCGGCGTCAGCGAGGATGACATACCTGTGCGCTTTCATATTTCCGTAGGACCGGACCTGTGAAGTTCTTACACCACACACTGCGCATAGCGCTCACCACCGTACTCGGCCTGTGCGCGATCACGCTGTGCCTGGCGGCCTGGTTTCTCGGCACCACCGAAGGCGCGCGGCAACTGGCACTGATCGCCTCCACGCGATTGCCGCAGCTGGAGCTGCAACTCAACGGCGGCAGTGTGCTGGGCGGCCTGCAGGCCGGGCGCCTGAGCTGGCAAAGCGACACCCTGGACGCCGAGCTGCTTGACCTGCAGATTCAATGGCAGCCTCAGTGTCTGCTACAGCGCCGGCTCTGTCTTGACAGCCTGCAGGCCAGCGAGCTGACGCTCCGCCCGCGTCAGGCCGACAATGCCCCGCGCACAGCACGCAGCGGGGCTTTGCAATTACCAGCCATAGACCTGCCACTGGCGCTGGAACTGGATCACCTGCAACTGGACTCGCTGCGGCTGGACCTGCAGGAAGGCCGCGAACCTTTGCAGATCCGCGATATCGTGCTCAGCGCCACGGCCCGGGACAGCGCCTTGCAGATCAACACACTCAGCGCCGCCTACAAGGACTACCGCCTGGCCGCTGACGGCACCCTGTCGCTGCAGGACAACTACCCGCTCAGCCTCGGCGTGGGTGCCGTCCTGGCCTTGCCGGGTCTGGCGGACCACACCCCGCTCACCATCGACGGCCGGCTCGAAGGCGATCTGCAGAACCTGACCCTCAATGCCGCCAGCGGCGGGCCTTTTCACACCACCCTGATTGCACAGGCCGATGCACTGGCGGCATCGCTGCCGCTGCGTGCCGCACTGCGCTGGAAACAACTGCAATGGCCGCCGCAGGGCACGCCACAGGCTCAGGCCGGCGCCGGTGTGCTGACCGTGGACGGCACGCTGGACAGCTACACCACCACCCTGCGCAGCCAGCTCAGCGCCGGCCCCGTGAACGACGCCGGCATCCGCCTTGACGGACGCCTCAATCGGCAGGGTTTCAGCGCTGACGAGCTGGAAATTACCGCGCTGGACGGTGCGCTGCACGGCAGCGCCGAACTGAACTGGCAGGACGGCATCGATTGGCAAAGCCGGCTTTGGTTCGAGAACATCAACCCCGCGCCGCTGGCCGCGGACTACCCGGGCACGCTGCACGGCAGCCTGCTGGGCCGGGGCGAGCTGCGCGACGGCGGCTTTACTCTGACCCTGGCGCCCTTCGTGGTGCAAGGCGAGCTGCGCGGTTTTCCCGTACACCTGAGCGGCCGCGCCGCCCATACCCTGCCCGACCGCTGGGAGCTGAGCGATCTGCAGCTGATCTCACAGGACAACCGCCTGACCCTTGAGGCCAGCCTGGCCGGGCAGCTGCAGGCGCGCGGCACCATCGAGGCCGGCGCGCTGCAACAGCTGCTACCTGAGGCTGCCGGCGATCTCAGCGGGAAGTTTCTCGTCTCCGGTCCGGCGCAGCGCCCCGATATTGAGCTGCAACTGAACGGCGGGACCCTGAGCTACCGCGATATCAGCCTGCGCGCGCCCGCGTTGGAGGCAAAGCTGCGCGCAGCCGGCCACGAGGCCACACAGCTGCATTTTCACAGCGACAGTCTCAAGCGCGGCAAACACGAACTCAGCGATATTGCGCTGACCCTGCGCGGCACCCTCGCCGAGCACCTGGCGCAGTTGTCGCTCAACGGGCCCCAGGACAGCAGTGCAAATCTGCAACTGAGCGGCGGGCTCGGCAAGGACAAGCTCTGGCAAGGCCTTCTGGACGACGCGCAGCTGGTCCTGCCGGCGCATACACTGACCCTGACCGGTCCGGCGCCGCTGCACTATGCACCGGCACAGAAAACCCTCACCATGCCCGCGCATTGCTGGCAATCACAAGACGCGCGGCTCTGTCTGGATGAGACCTTGCAGGCCGGTCCGGCCGGCTCGCTGCAGGCGTCCTTGCAGGGTTACGACCTGAGCCGCCTCAATGCCCTGCTGCCGGAACACACCAGCCTGCGCGGGCCGGCCCGCGCACAACTGAACCTGAGCTGGGACAATACGCAGGCACAGCCGGCGCAGTTGCAACTGCAGGCCGGCATCAGCGACGGGCGCATCAGCCGCCGCGATCCGCTCAGCGGCGAAGCCGTCAACTTTGATTTCCGCTCGCTGACACTCAACAGCCACACCGAAAACGGTCTGATCCAAAATCAACTGCAGCTCAGCTCAGCTGACCTCGGTGATGCAACAGGCGACCTGACACTGGACCCCGGCGCCGTTGGCGGCATCCGCATCGAGCGCGGCGAAGTGGATATAGACGGCGTGGACCTGGCCGTTCTGGCGGCCTTTTTCCCCGATATTGACAAGCTGACCGGCACCCTCAGCGCTGAAGGCAGCCTGTCCGGCCCTCTGACTGCGGTGGATTTTGACGGCCGCATCCTGCTGGACAACCCGCAACTGAGCTCGTCATCGCTGCCACTGAGCATCGACGGCGGCCGGGTACAGGCCCGCATCAACGGCGACCGCGCCGTTATTGCCGGCAAACTGATCAGCGGCCACGGCGAGATCGCCGTGCGCGGTCAGGCGGACTGGCGCGAACGCAGCGATTGGCGCTCGGAGATCCAACTGCAGGGACAATCACTGGCGATCCGGCGCAACCCGGTGGTCGATTCGGTCATGGGCACCGACCTGCGCCTGAACTTCAGCCCGGGCAAACTGCACATCGGCGGTGAAATCAACGTGCTCGCCGCTGCAATCAACATCCGCGAGATCCCGGCCGGCGCGACCCGTCCGTCAGCCGATGTGGTGATAGTCGATAGCCAGGGTGATGTGCAGAGCGATAACAGCGCCCTGCAGATCAGCACCGATGTAAAGGTCATCCTCGGCGCCGGTGTACGCCTGTCCGGCTACGGTCTCAATGCGGAACTGGGCGGCGATTTCCGCGTGGTACAGGATGCGAACCAACCCTTGCAGCTGTACGGCGAAATTACCGTTCCCAAGGGCATCTATAAATCCTACGGACAGGACCTGACCGTCGAAGACGGGGTGATTCTGCTGATCGGCCCGGTTGCCCAGACTACGTTGGATATCGAGGCCTACCGCGAGGTGGATAATGTCAAAGCCGGGCTGCAGATCACCGGCAATATCGACGCGCCGGTCATCACGCTCTATTCCGAGCCGGACATGGCCGACGAGCGGATTCTGGCCTTTATTGTGCTCGGCCGCGACATCGACGCCGGGGATGACAACGACAGCAATATTCTGGCAACCGCGGCGCTGTCCATGGGGATCGCCAACGGCCGCGCCCTGGCCACCGATATCGCCGAAACGTTCGGCATCCGCGACTTCAACATCGAGGCCAGCGGCCGTGGCGAGGACACACAGGTGCTGCTCAGCGGCCGCCTGTCACAGAACCTGCTGGTCCGTTACGGCGTCGGTGTCTTCAGCTCCGTAAACACGCTTTACCTGCGCTATGAACTGACCCGGCGGCTGTATCTGGAGACCGCTCAGGGCGTCGAGCGGGCGGTGGACCTGTTTTACTCCTTTGATTTCTGAACAGGCACAAAAAAAGCCGGCCCAAGGCCGGCTTTTCAGCCAATTGATATTGTCATTATTTTCCGTTGATACCCGTATCGGTCGGCAATTCCAGACCCCACTCGGCTTCACGGTTTTCTATAAATACGCCCTTCAGGCGTTCGATCAATTTACTCACTATCGCAATCACAGTTAGGTCGCTTTTGTCGGTGCGTGATACATCAGTCCATGTACCGTCCAAACTTCGCGACACGTTTAACACCCCAACGGCCTGTTGGCTTCCATGCTGCTGGCCCGATGCGTCTGTCATTATGTTATTCACTGTCAGGCAGCGTTCTGACGCTATACGGAATATAGACAAGTTCTGACAAATAACAATGTACGCGGCGTTACCGCCCGTTAAGACAGAACAGGCTTAAACGATCCGGGATGGCGAATTAAAGCAAATTAATTCAAGGAGTTATCATCTGACTCAGCCGACTTGTCGGCTTTTGTAAGCGGCTTGCCGGCCGCGTCATGAGTGGCTGATTTTGCGACAGGCTCCTCATCATCGTCCATGAGGATTTTATACGCCGGCCCTTCAAGATCATCGAACTGGCCCGACTTGACCGCCCACACCAGCGCGCCGACGATAATCACCGTGAACAGGCCGCTGATCGGCAACAACAGGTATAAGACTTCCACTTTTCTCTCCGGATCAGTCGGGCAGCTGCCGTAAACGGCGCGAATTCAGCACCACCAGCAGTGAGCTGAGCGACATGCCGATAGCAGCCATCCAGGGCGCAACAAAACCGGCCGCCGCGGCCGGAATGGCAATCACATTGTACAACAAGGCCCAACTGAGATTCTGACGGATCACTGCGGCAGTTCGTCGCGCCTGGGCAAAACCACGCCGCAGCACATCCAGCGAATTGGACGTCAGCACCACATCGGCGTTGAACTTGGACAACTGCGCCGCCGAGCCCATGGCCACCGAGACCGCCGCCCCGGCCAGCACCGGCGAATCGTTCAGCCCGTCACCGATCATCGCCACCACCGCGCCGGCCGCTTCGCGCTCGCGGATAAAGGCCAGCTTCTGCTCCGGGCGCAGACGGCTATGCACATCGCTGATACCGACCGCGGCGGCGACCCGTTGCGCCGGCGACGCCGCATCACCGGTCAGCAGATGCGTCTTCACGCCGCCCCCGTGCAGCGCACTGACCAGACCGGCGGCGGACGGCCGCAGGTCGTCACCGAGTAAGAAATACGCCAGCACGGCCTGCTCATCAGCCAACACCACCAGCGACAGACCGCTGTCCTCCAGCGCCGCCAGATCCTGCGCCGGCACAGACAGGCCGGCCTGTTCTTCGACAAAGGCCACGGTACCGGCGAACAGGCGACGCCCGTCAACCACACCGCTGACCCCGCGACCGGGGAAATTACGCGCCTGTGTAACCGGACGCGGCCCCGCACCGCCGGCAGCCGCCTCCGCGGCACTGACCAGCGCGCGGCCAAGCGGGTGTTCGGAGACAGACTCCACCGCAGCAACCAATTGCAAGGCCTGCGCCGCATCGGCTGCAGCACGCACCTCGGTCTGCTGCAGCACCAGCTCACCGTCAGTCAGGGTGCCCGTTTTATCCAGGCAAACATCGGTGACGCGCGACAAGGTCTCCAGCGCATGCCCGCGCGTGACCAGCATGCCGGCCGAGACCAGCGCACTGGTGGCCGAGGTAATCGCAGTCGGTGTCGCCAGCGACAAAGCACAGGGACAGGTCACCACCAGCAGCGACACCACCACCGCCAGCCAGTCGCCGGTGCCGGACCAATACCAGCCCAGCCCGGCCAGCGTGGCGATCGACAGAATCCCTAGTACAAACCAGGCGGCGATGCGGTCCGCGGTCAAAGCCACGGCCGGCTTTTCGCCCTGAGCGCGCTCCATCAGGCGGATCATATGCGACAGCACCGTATCCTCACCGATACGCGTGACCCGCAAGGTCAGCGGACTGCCGCTGTTGAGGCTGCCGCCGATCAGCTCGTCACCGGCCCCGCAACTACGCGGCACACTCTCACCGGTCAGCAGGGACTCATCGACTGCCGACTCGCCTTCTTCCACCACGCCGTCAACCGGAATCACCTCGCCGGAACGCACCAGCAGGCGGTCACCGACACACAGCTCAGCCACAGGTACGGTCTCGGAAGCGCCTTGATCGCCGCTCAGGCGCCGCGCCGTGGCCGGCGTCATGCGCGTCAGGCGCTCATTGACATCGGCGGAGTGCTCGCGCGAACGGAATTCAAAAAAGCGCGCCGTGGACAGAAAGAACACGAACATCGCGATGGAGTCGTAATAAACATGCCCTCGCCCGGTGACCGTGGCGTAAACACTGCCGGCAAAGGCAATCGTCAGGCCCAGCGCCACCGGCACATCCATACCAAGGCGGCGGGTGCGCAGATTGCTCAGTGCGGCGGAATAAAACGGCCGCGCCGAATAGAACAACACCGGCAAAACCAGTATCAGCGCAAACCAGTTAAACAGGTGCCGCCAGCGCTCTTCGATCCCCAGCCAGTCGCCCAGATAAGTGGCCACCGCCAGGGTCATGATCTGCATGCCGACCACACCGGCCAGACCGATGCGGCGCAAGGCCAGCTTGCGCTCTTTTTGCAGCAGATTGTGTTGTTGTTGCGGGTCGTAGGGATGGGCCTGATAGCCGATCATGCGAATTGCCGCGAGAATGTCGCTGAGACGGATACGGCTGTTGTCCCAAACCACCCGCGCACGGTGGGTGGCGTAGTTAATCTGCACCGACAACACCCCGTCGAGGTTGTTCAGGTGCCGCTCATTGAGCCAGATACAGGCCGCGCAGGTGATGCCTTCGAGCAACAGCGAGGCCTCGCGGGTGTCGCCCTCACCGGCCGCAACAAAGCTTTTCTGAATCTCCGGATTGTCGTAGACCTGCAGCTCCAGCAGGAAGTCCGGTACCAGTTCATCAGCCCGTTCGGCAAAGCCCGTGCGGTGGCGGTAGTAGGCTTCCTGGCCGGCACCGACGATGGCTTCGGCAACCGCCTGGCAACCGGCACAGCACATCTCGCGCGGCTCACCGAGAATGTCCGTACTCAGGTGGACATCATCAGGCACCGGCTGACCGCAGTGAAAGCAGGTACCGGCTTGTATCTCAGGAGTAGAAGTATCAGCGTTCACGCCTGACTCACGGATAAGGATCGGACTCCGGCCCTTTGACCGGATGGCGCGCATTGTGCCGCAAATCGCCCCCGTCGGGTAGCGACGGGCGAGCATTTACGGTGCAAATAACGAGCATAAGAAATATCAATCATGCACTTTTGCTGTGCACAAATGGCCGAGATTTTTCCCACAGCGGCAGGCTTCTATATTAGAATCGCGTAACCTTTTGTGGCCACCACAGCGGATCGCCGCTATTGACCGAAATCAATGCTTACAAAACCGTGATCCCTGAAGCTACGCTCGCCCGAGTTTTATATTTTTTCTTCCAACCTTAACCACAACTTAAACCAGAGAATCTTCCATAAAAATCATGCTTATCCGGAGGCATAAAAACTAATGGATACTTCAACCACGTATAACTATAAAGTCGTGCGGCAGTTTGCCGTCATGACGGTTATCTGGGGTATCGTCGGCATGTCCGTCGGTGTTCTGATAGCCTCACAGCTGGCCTGGCCGGCCATGAACTTCGAGATCCCGTATCTCACGTTCAGCCGTCTGCGCCCGCTCCACACCAATGCTGTTATCTTCGCCTTCGGCGGATGTGCATTGTTTGCCACCTCCTACTACGTCGTACAACGCACCTGCCATACCCGCCTGTTCGGTGGCCCGTTGGCGGCGTTTACGTTCTGGGGCTGGCAGCTTGTCATCGTACTGGCGGCCATCACACTGCCGCTGGGTCTGACTTCGACCAAGGAGTACGCTGAGCTTGAGTGGCCGATCGACATCCTGATCACGATCGTCTGGGTCTCTTACGCTATCGTCTTCTTCGGTACGATCTTCAAGCGCAAAACCTCGCACATCTATGTTGCGAACTGGTTTTTCGGTGCCTTCATCCTGACCATCGCCATGTTGCACATCGTCAACAACATGGAAGTACCGGTCACTCTCTGGAAGTCGTACTCGGCGTATTCCGGTGCCAAAGACGCGATGATTCAGTGGTGGTACGGTCACAACGCGGTAGGTTTCTTCCTGACTGCGGGCTTCCTGGGCATGATGTATTACTTCGTCCCGAAACAGGCCGGTCGTCCGGTTTACTCGTACCGCCTGTCCATCGTGCACTTCTGGGCGCTGATTTCGACCTACATCTGGGCCGGTCCTCACCACCTGCACTACACTGCGCTGCCGAACTGGACCTCTTCTCTGGGCATGGTCTTCTCCCTGATTCTGCTGGCGCCTTCCTGGGGCGGCATGATCAACGGCATCATGACGCTCTCCGGTGCCTGGGACAAACTGCGTACTGACCCGATCCTGCGCTTCCTGATCGTTTCCCTGTCCTTCTACGGTATGTCTACCTTCGAAGGCCCGATGATGGCGATCAAAACCGTTAACGCCCTGTCTCACTACACAGACTGGACCGTCGGCCACGTACACTCCGGTGCGCTCGGCTGGGTTGCCATGGTGTCTATCGGTTCACTGTACGCGCTGCTGCCGAAACTGTTCGGTCGCGAGGGTATGTACAGCACCCGCCTGATTGAACTGCACTTCTGGATGGCCACGCTCGGCACCGTGCTTTACATCGCTTCCATGTGGATTTCCGGTGTTATGCAAGGCCTGATGTGGCGTGCGGTTAACGCGGACGGCACACTGACTTACAGCTTCATCGAATCTGTCGAAGCCAGCCACCCGTTCTACGTTGTGCGTATGCTCGGCGGCCTGATTTTCCTCGCCGGCATGCTGATCATGGCTTACAACGTCTACCGCACAATCCGCGGCAGCAAAACAGCCGAAGTGGATACCTCTATCCCGGCGGTCGCTGCGCACTGAACTGAATCCAGGAGCTAATCAACATGAGCTTTACACATGACGTTGTCGAGAGAAATGTCGGCCTGCTGACTGTCCTGATACTGCTGGTTATCAGTATCGGTGGCCTGGTTCAGATCGTGCCGCTGTTTTTTATCGACGAAACCACACAGCCGGTCGAAGGCCTCAAGCCTTACACCGCGGTCCAGCTGACCGGCCGTGACATCTATATCCGGGAAGGTTGCGTACAGTGCCACTCCCAGATGATCCGTCCGTTCCGCGCTGAAACCGAGCGCTACGGTCATTACTCTGTTGCCGGTGAGTCTGTTTACGACTTCCCGTTCCTCTGGGGTTCCAAACGTACCGGACCTGATCTGGCCCGCGTTGGCGGTCGTTACAGTGACGACTGGCACCGCGTCCACCTGATCAACCCGCGTGACGTGGTACCCGAGTCGGTAATGCCTGCTTATCCGTGGCTGGAAACCGCCATGGTCGACAGCTCTGACATCGAAGCGAAGATGAAAGTGCTGCGCAAACTGGGCGTTCCCTACACTGATGAGGACATTGCCGGCGCCAAAGCCGAACTCGAAGGCGTTACCGAACTCGACGCCCTGATTGTCTACCTGCAGAACCTCGGGCTCCTCGTTAAATGAGGTCCCTGAAGTGACGTACGACGACATCAGAGGAATCGGTACGCTGCTGGCGATGCTTGCCTTCCTGGCCGTCGTGATCTGGGCCTGGAGCAAGAATCGCAAGCAATCGTTTAAAGACGCTGCGAATCAGATCTTCGATAACGACGAAGAAGAGATGCATCGCAAGTCAGTATCTGAGGCTAATAAAAATGAGTAATTTCTGGAGTATCTGGATTATCTTCCTGACCGCTCTGAATGTGTATTTCTGCTATTGGCTGGTGCGCTGGACTGTCAAACCGCGCACCGGAGAAGCAGCGACAGGTGATGTCACCGGACACAGCTGGGACGGTCTTGAAGAGTTCAACAACCCGCTGCCCAAGTGGTGGCTCAACATGTACTACGCGACCCTGATCTTCACGGTCGGTTACCTGATCCTGTACCCGGGCATGGGCAAGTTCCCCGGCCTGCTCGGTTGGACCAAGGAAAACCAGCACGCCCGTGAAATGATCGCCGCCGATGAGAAATACGGCCCGATCTTCGCGCAGTTCGCCGACCAACCGGTCGAAGAACTCGTCAAGAACGAAGAAGCGGTCAAACTCGGTCGTACCCTGTTTTCCACCTACTGCACCGTTTGTCACGGTTCCGATGCCCGCGGCGCACGCGGTTTTCCGAACCTGACTGACAATGACTGGCTGTACGGCGGCGAGCCCGACACCATCAAGGCCACGCTGACCAACGGCCGTTCCGGCATCATGCCGGCGCACGAGCCGATCATCGGTGCCGAGGGTGTTGAACAGGTTGCCAACTACGTTGTGACGCTGTCAGGCCGCGAGCCTGAAGATGCCGCCGCAGCCGAGAAAGGCAAGGAAATCTTCGGCACTGTCTGCGCTGCCTGCCACATGCCTGACGGCACCGGCATGCACGCGCTCGGCGCGCCGAACCTGACCGATGACACCTGGCTCTACGGCGGTGACCTGCGCACCATCCGTGAGACCATTACCAACGGTCGCAACGGCGTTATGCCCGCGCAGCAGCAATTCCTGGGTGATGATAAAATTCACCTGCTGACCACCTACGTTTACAGCCTCTCACACGGCGAATAAACCGATGGTCCAAGGCCCGGCATCGATCTGATGCCGGGTGTACGCACGGACAGAAATTCCCTCATGCAGATGAGTTGAATTCCGCACATATTACGGGTAAATCTAAGGGGTTAATTAGAATGTCCGAATATACTGATAATAACTACACCAGCGTCACTCCCAAACAAACTGCCATCGCTATATTGTGGCCTTCGTTTCTGCTTGCCTCTGTCGCCAATGTGGTGTTCTGGGCCTTTGTCGACCCTCATGAGTTCGGCAGAATCACCGGTTACAGCGAAATCGACCGCATGACCGCTTACTCCGTAGGCTTTATCGTGCTGTGGTTTTTCACCGGCTTCAGTAGCTATCTGACACTCCGGTTCAACCGCCCGCGCAGCGACGTCAATCCATAAGGCAACCTTGAGATGAAGACACCTGAAAACGAAGACCAGCAATCCAAGGTGATTGTTGAAGAGTTCTATAAAAAGCGCGAAAAAATTCAGCCGCGCATGGTGCACGGCCTGTTCGCCAACCTGCGCATCATCGCCGTCGCCGTGCTGCTCGGCATCTACTACATTCTGCCCTGGCTGCGCTGGGGTGACCGTCAGGCGGTCCTGCTCGACCTGCCGGCCCGTAAATTTCACTTTTTCGGCATCACGTTCTGGCCGCAGGATTTCTTCTTCCTCGCCGTACTGCTGATTATCGCCGCCCTGGCCCTGTTCTTTTTCACCACACTGGCCGGGCGCCTGTGGTGCGGCTTTGCCTGCCCGCAGACAGTCTGGACCGAAGTGTTCATGTGGATCGAGCACCTGATCGAAGGTGACCGCAACAAACGCATGAAGCTCGACAAGGCCCCGATGGACGCGCGCAAGCTCCGCATCCGCGGCACCAAGCATCTGGTCTGGGTGGTGTTTTCACTCTGGACCGGGATCACCTTTGTGGGCTACTTCTCGCCGATAAACGAGCTGTTCACCGGCCTGGCCAACTTCAGCCTCGGCCCCTGGGAATGGTTCTGGGTGCTGTTCTATTCCTTCGCCACCTACGGCAACGCCGGCTGGATGCGCGAGCAGGTCTGCACCTATATGTGCCCCTATGCGCGCTTTCAGAGCGCCATGTTCGACAAAGACACGCTGATCATCTCCTACGATGAAGCCCGCGGCGAACCGCGCGGCGCACGTAAACGCAATGTGGACCCGAAAGAGGTCGGCCTCGGCTCCTGCGTGGATTGCACCATGTGCGTACAGGTCTGCCCGACCGGCATCGATATCCGTGACGGCCTGCAATACCAGTGCATCGGCTGCGCGGCCTGCATCGACGTCTGCGACGACGTCATGGAGAAAATGGGCTACGAAAAAGGCCTGATCCGTTACACCACCGAACACGCCCTCAACGGCGGCACCACGCGTCTGCTGCGTCCGCGCATCATAATTTATGCGCTGGTACTGCTGACCCTGATCGGCGCACTCGGTGTGGCTGTGGCGACCCGCGTACCGCTGGAGCTGAGCATTATCCGCGACCGCAACGCGCTCTACCGCGAAGTAGGCTACGACAGTGTGGAAAACATCTACACCATGAAAATCATGAATATGGATGAACAGCCACACCGCTATACCGTCAGCGTACACGGCATCGACGACGCCGAAGTACACGGGCTTGATGAGTCGGAAGTGGCGCCGGGCGAGGTACGCGAAATGAACGTCCGGATCCGCGCCAAGATCGACAACCTGGAAGAGACCAGCACCGAACTGCAGGTCCATATCCAGGCCGTGGATAATCCCGACATCCAACAGGATCAGAACGCCCGCTTCCTTGGCCCGCGCCTCTGACCTGTCTTACGCCCTTCATTACGCGCCGCACGCTGCGGCGCGCTTACCCTGCCGCTTCTGCTAGAATCGGCGCGTTTCTCAACCGAGCCAATCAGATGTCTTTCAACCGACAACGCACCGACACCAAACCCTGGTACAAACAGTTCTGGCCCTGGTTTGTCATGCTTTTTCCGGCCACGGCGGTGGTCGCCGGCATTTCCACCGTAGTGATTGCGGTCAAATCCGATGACGGACTGGTCGAGAGCGAATACTACAAAAAAGGCCTGCTGATTAACTTCTCCAAGGAGATGGATCACCGCGCCAGCGAGCTCAATATGAGCGGCTACGCTCGCTTCGACCCCAAGGCCGGCGAGCTCTATGTCCTGCTCGAAGCACTGCCTGAAGGCAATGAGCCGGCCGAGCTGAACGTTCGCCTCAAGCACGCCACACGTGCCGACATGGATCAGGAACTGTCCGTAACGGCCACCAGCAGCAAAGAATTCCGCAGCGATCTCGGTGAACTGTCACCGGGCAAATGGCATGTGATTGTCGAGATGCCGGAGCAATGGCGCCTGAGCGGTACCATCGCCTACCCGACCGTTTTCGATACCCAGCTGAGTCCGGCGGTGTACTGAGGCCGTGTCCGCCGACACCTCCCTTTTGCTGACCGCGCTGCTGATCGGCCTGCTCGGCTCGACCCACTGCATCGGCATGTGCGGCGGCATCGTCAGCGCGCTGACCCTCGGCATCAAACCGGCCGCCGGCCAGCCGCTGAACAAGCTGCCTTACATGCTGGCTTACAACGCCGGCCGGATCAGCAGCTATATGTTTGCCGGCGTCATTGCCGGAGCACTGGGCAAAACCCTGCTCGACAGCGTTAACGAATCGCTGGCCATCGGACTGACCCGCTGGGTAACCGGCCTGTTTCTGATCGCGCTGGGTCTGTATCTGGGTGGTTTTACGGCAGCCCTGGCCCCCGTGGAAAATGCCGGCAAACATCTCTGGAAACATCTGCAACCACTGACCCGGCGGCTTTTGCCGCTCAGCTCGCTGTCGCGCGCCTACGCCAGCGGCCTGTTATGGGGCTGGCTGCCTTGCGGTCTGGTTTATTCGGCGCTGGTCTGGGCGGTCGGCAGCGCCGATCCGCTGCGCGGCGCGCTGTTAATGCTGGTTTTCGGCCTGGCCACCCTGCCGGCCATGCTGCTGACCGGCGCCGCCGCGCTGCGCTTCGGGCACTTTACCCGCCACCGCGCGGTGCGCCGCATCGCCGCCGCGGTACTGATTCTGCTGGGGCTGTTACAGCTAGCCGGCATCTCAGCCGGCACGCTGATCCCCGTCGCTGCGGCCTGATTCCAGCCCGCGGGCACGGCGGTAGAGTTTGATCAGCAACACCACAGGCATGACGGCATGCATCACTAAATCAAAGATATCCAGCGGCTGTGTGAGTTCACCGGCGGCCAGCATACGGAGTTTTTCCACCAGATGCGGCTCAGGCAGAAAGGGCGCAAGCCCCAGCAGGAGCGCGAAAATCACCGCCGAACTCATGGGTAAACGATCCAGAAAACGCATCTCTCCTGCCTCCTGTGGCGAAATTGCAACGTGACCGGCGCGCCCGGAATGCACGCATATGCATCAAAGCACCGGAAAATTCCCTTAATTGGTTTATCCTACCCTATTACACATTCCAGACAGAAAACGACCGGCACCGCGCCGGCCAGCCGGACAATTGAATGACAAACGAAGCCGACAACATCGAACTGATCACCGACAGCGCCCGCCTTGCCGCGTTCTGCGAGGGCCTGAAGCAGCACAGCTGGATCGCCGTGGATACGGAATTCCTGCGCGAAAAAACCTACAAACCGAAACTGTGCCTGATTCAGGTCGCCAGCCCTGACAGCCTGGCCTGCATCGACCCGCTGGCACTGGATGACCTCGGACCGTTTCTGGATGTGCTGTATGACAGAAACATCACCAAGGTTTTTCACGCCGCCGGGCAGGATCTGGAGATTTTCTACTGGATGCGCGGCGAAGTCCCGGGGCCGCTGTTTGACTCGCAGATCGCCGCACCGCTGCTCGGTGAGAACGAACAGATCGGCTACGGCAATCTGGTCAAGTCGCGCCTCGGTATCGAACTGGCCAAATCCCACTCACGGGCCGACTGGACCCGGCGTCCGCTGCCCGATGTGCAGCTACGCTACGCCGCCGACGACGTGATCTATCTGGCCCGGCTGTATACCGAAATGCGCGACGAGCTCGAGTCCCGCGGTCGGCTGAACTGGCTTGATGATGACTTCAGCGCGCTGGAAAATCCCTTGCTGTACAACAAGCCCTCCAGCGATATGTGGCTGCGGGTGCGCGGCATCAACAAATTCCGCGGCAAAACCCTGTCGGCGATCCAGCTGCTGGCCGAATGGCGCGAAGACACCGCTCGCGACGCCGATCTGCCGCGCAACTGGCTGATGAAAGATGATGTGCTGATTGACATCGCACGCCAGCTGCCCGATTCGCTCAAAGAGCTGGGCCATATCCGCGGACTCAGCGACGGCACCGTGCGCCGTCACGGCGAAAAGCTGGTCGCGCTGGTGCGCCAGGCCCTTGAACGCCCGCCGGTGCCGCTGCCGCCGTTTAGCAAAAAGAGCAAACTCAGCCCGCAGGCCGATGCCATTGTCGAACTGCTCAGCACCCTGACCAAGATCCGCGCCGCCGAGCTCGATATCAACGATGCGGTATTGGCGCCACGCAAAGAGCTTGAAAAACTGCTGAACGATCCGTCGTCGTCACAACTGCTGCACGGCTGGCGACGCAAACTGATCGGCGAACAACTGCAGCGGCTCCTCGACGGGCAGATTTCCATGCATATCGAAGACGGCGAAATCCGCCTGCAACAACGGGACGTCTGAGCGCGGCGGCGTTCTGCACCCTTACACGTGATTGCCGCCCGGCGCGGCAGACAGGTTTTAAATCAGGTTTACCATGACATCAAAATTAAGTAACACCAATATCGTCTCGGAAGAGATCCTGCCCACACCGGCCGAACTGTGCGCGCTTTTGCCCCGTTCGCAAAACGCCAGCGCCAACATCGACCGCTCACGCCGCACCATCGAAGCGATTCTCGATTACCGGGATCCGCGCCTGCTGGTGGTCGCCGGCCCCTGCTCGATCCACGATATCGACGCGGCCAAGGACTACGCCGTGCGCCTCAAGGAGCTGCACGACAAATACGCCGAATCGCTGTTTATCGTTATGCGCGTGTACTTTGAAAAACCGCGCACCACAGTCGGTTGGAAAGGCCTGATTAACGACCCTTATCTGGATGATTCCTTCCGCATCGAAGACGGCCTGAAAAAAGCCCGCGAACTGCTGGTCTGGCTGGCCGAGCTGGGCCTGCCGACCGGCACCGAGGCGCTCGACCCGATCAGCCCGCAGTACTTGTCGGACCTGTTCAGCTGGTCTGCGATCGGCGCGCGCACCACCGAAAGCCAGACACACCGCGAAATGGCCAGCGGCCTGTCGACGCCGGTGGGCTTTAAAAACGGCACCGACGGCAGCCTTGATGTGGCCATCAATGCGATGAAATCGGCCAGCTCGCCGCACCGTTTTCTCGGCATCAATGCCGAAGGCCAGGCCACGGTCATCGAGACCCGCGGCAACGCCTACGGCCATGTGATTCTGCGCGGCGGCAAACAGCCCAACTATGATGTGACCAGCGTACGTGCCGCCGAAGCCGCGCTGGAAGCGGCAGGCCTGCGTCAGAACATTATCGTCGACTGCAGTCACGCCAACTCCAACAAAGACCCCGAACAACAACCGGCCGTGGTCGCCGAAGTGACCCGGCAAGTGCTGGAAGGCAACCGCTCCATCGTCGGCCTGATGCTCGAGAGCAACCTGCACGCCGGTAATCAGCCGCTAAGCAATGAGCTGCGTTACGGCGTCTCCATCACCGACGGCTGCATCGGCTGGGACACTACCGCCCATGTGCTCGCACAGCTTAATGACAAGCTCGGCGAAACACTCAAAACACGCAAGCGCAACGACTGAGCCGGGGCCCGCCATGCAAGACGTAAGCACCTACTACTCGGACTACATCAAACAGCGCATCCGCACCGTACCGGACTGGCCGGCGCCCGGGGTGAAGTTCCGCGACATCACCTCGCTGCTGCACGACCCGGCCACCCTGCGGCGCATGATCGATTGTTTTATTCACCGCTACTATGACTACCGGCTCGATGCGATTGCCTGCATTGATGCACGCGGTTTTCTGATCGGCGGCGCGCTGGCCTATGAGCTCAACACCAGCCTGATCCCGATCCGCAAAGAAGGTAAACTGCCGCGCGCTGTGGTGCGCCACACCTACGAGCTGGAATACGGCGAGGACACCATCGAAATCCATTCGGATGCGGTTGAGAAAGGTCAGCGGATTCTGTTGCTTGATGATCTGATCGCCACCGGCGGCACCATGCGGGCGGCCGCCAAGCTGGTCCGGCAATTGGGCGGCGATGTGGTGGAAGCCGCTGCCATCGTCGATCTGCCGGAACTGGGCGGCTCGGCCCGCCTGCAGCAGGAGAATGTCGACGTCTTTACTATCTGTGCTTTCGACGGCAAGTAAAAACGCCTGCGATACCGCCGCGGATCAGCGGCGGTGTTCGCGGAACAAAGCGCCCAGACGCGCCACGCCTTCATTGAGCGATTCGCGGCTGACACCGCTGAAACTCAGGCGGATCGCGTTGCAGACACCGCTGCCCGGCGGGTAAAAGGCCTCACCCGGCAAATACGCCACCTGCCGCGCCAGCGCTTCGTCGAGTAACGCGCGGGTATCTTCCACCGCATGCACCCGCACCCAGAAAAACAACCCGCCCTGCGGCGCGCTCCATTCCGCCACATCGGCCATATGCTCATTCAGCGCCGCCTCCATGGCATCTCTTTGCCCGCGGTAATAGTCGCGCAGCCTGTCCAGATGCGCAGCCAAACCCGCCTCATCGCGCAGAAACTGCTCACACCACCATTGCCCGGGGCGGTTGGTGTGCAGATCCGTGCCCTGTTTGATCTTGCGGAAGACCGGCGCCAGACGCGGGTCAGCGGCCAGATAGCCGACCCGCCAGGCCGGCACCGCAATCTTCGAAAACGACCCCAGATACACCCAGGGCGCGGATTTCAGATAGGCAGACACCGGTGCCGGCTGAGGCGCATCGTAACTGAGCTCGCCGTAAGGATTGTCCTCAATCAGCACGATATTCTGCTCATCAAGAAACGCCGCCAGTTCACGCCGGCGCGCGTCACTGTAGCTGTAGCCGGTGGGGTTCTGAAACGAGGGATTGATATACAAAAATACCGGTCGCTGTGCCGCACAGACCGCGCGCAGGCTGTCCATATCAATACCATCGGGATGAACGGCCACACCCTGCATGGCAGCGCCGTACAGGCCGTAAACCTGCAGCGCCGCCAGATAAGCCGGCTTCTCAAGCAGGACCGGGGTGCCTTCGTCGATAAACACCTTGGCCACCATATCTATGCCCTGCTGCGAGCCGGAGGTAATCAGCACATTCTCGGCCGGACAGGCCAGCCCCTGCGCATTCAGACGCGCGGACAAGGCCTCACGCAGACCCGGTTCGCCGTCGGTGGTGCCGTACTGACGCAGGGCCGGCGGCACGCCCTCCAGACTGAGCGGCGGCATCAGGGCCTCGGCCGGTAAGCCGCCGGCAAAGGAGATAATGCCCGGTTGTTGGGTCAGGGCGAGCAACTCGCGGATAAGGGAACTGGTGAGGCGCGAAATGCGCCGGCTGAAATGAGGCAGGTCAGATTGAGTCATGGGTAGTCCGATGGTGGCAGCAGCGCCTGCGGCGCTGCAAACAAGGGGCACAATTTAGAACGCGTCCGCGCCGGCGTCAAAGGCTAATTCACGCCGGCGCAGGCATACCCCGCAGGTCGGCGATGCGTTACACTCACAGGGATTGAATCACTGCAGACCTGACACTATGGACAAACACCTGCTGGACATACTTGCCTGCCCCGTTACCAAGGGCAAACTGATTCTCAACGGCGAGGAGCTCTGGAGCACCCAGGCCGGCCTGGCCTACCCGATCCGCGACGGCATTCCGGTACTGATTGAATCCGAAGCCCGCCAGCTCAGTCATGAGGAAATCAGCGCGGCCAAGTCCAAACCGCTCTGAGCCATCACAGCAAAGGGGGCCTCAGCCCCCTTTTTCAATCGCGTTGAGCGGCAGCTCAGTTCACCTGTAAGGTCACCACCGGCGAACGGGCTTCCAGCCAGCTGTTTTTATTGCCCGCCACCCGGCGAACCTGATAGTAGAGCGCTTCGGCCTGCCCCGGCGTGTAGCTGAAACGGCGCTCGTAGGGCAACCATTTGGCGTCGCTGAAATCCGGACTGGTGCTGACCCGGTAGTGACTGGGCGCGCCGTCGATTTCGGCCTCGATAATATAGCTGTCGCGACTGCGGCTGCCGTACAGCGAACGCACCGACAAGGAAGCCTGGTTAATTTCTTTTTCGAGCAAGCCCGCGGCATCGCAACGCGGACCGATACCGTCGGCCAGCAGCTTCACGCCTTTGATCAGATTCCAGTTCCGCACCGGCTCGGTCAGGGCGACACCCTGATAACCGCTGCGCGAGACGATGACCTTCAGCTCCACAGCCGGCACATCGTGCACCATCGCCACACCGTTTTCGTCCGTCATCATGACGCCGAACTGATCGTGCCGCGCACTGGTGCCAACACACACGGCAGCATCGGCCAGCGGCCGGCCCTGCTCGTCCATGACACGTACCCCGTAATCGGCCGCCTCAGCCTGAGAGATCGCAACTATGCCGATCACCACACCGAGCAACACAGCCAGTCGTGGTCCGGAGCGAAACAAACGTTGGGCAAATTTCATGTTATCTGTCCTGTTCAGATGGAGAGCACAATGACGTTCGACCGACACACATTGCCGCGCTCCGCGCCGGGTGTCAGAGAACCGTCGTTATGCCGCACATTTGACAGGATCGGGAAGAAAAATTATGTGCAACAGATCACGTTTGGCGGGCCTGCGCAGGGCGCTTGCGTCGATCTGTTGACACTTTCATGAAAACGTCGCGTAAATCCCTGCAAGGCGCAGCCATGGCCGCAATCAGCTTGACGCAACCCAGGCCCGTACGCGCCTGCTGCAAGCCTTTGCAGCGGGCGTCACGGCGGATTCAGGACTCGCTGGCAAAACGCCGGATAACCCGGCGCGGTGCCTGCCGTGTCCGGCCGGCATTGCGGCCTCGACGAACCCGGCGCAACACCGGACGCTCGATCAGATAGGTCAGACAGGCGGCCACGGCAATACTCAGAACCAACGCCAGCAGAGCCGCCAAGGGCGCCGGCACACCGGCATTGCCGAGATGAAACATCAGGCTATGACCAAAGGACTGATGGACCAGATACAGGGAGTAGGAAATCGCACCGAAGAACAGCATCACCGGCGTGTTCAGCCAACGCAATCGGCCACGCAACACCTCCAGAATCATCAGCACCACCAGCGTGGTGACGATCATCGCGCTCAGGCCGTGCATATAGCCCTCGACCAGAACAAAGAAAACCAGCATCGCGCCGCGGGTCCAGGTCAGCCCTGCGCTGCGCACGTGATACAGCACAATCCCGGCGGAGAACAACTGCGCATAATCGAGCATCAGCGCCATGGTCAGGCGATAAGGCACTTCCACGCCCCGCTGTCGCGCAAACAGCGTCAGCCCGGCCGCCAGCGCGACATAAGCCACCAGCAGCCACTCGGTAAAGCGTTTCGGCACAATGAAATACAGGCAGGCGGCCCAAACGTAAAAGGCGAACTCGTAGGCCAGGGTCCAATAGACGCCGTCCACATTAGGCACATAGAAAAACTGATGCACCATCGCCAGATTCAGCACCACCACGGGTACATCCAGCCCCTCGGCCTGGCCCGGCGCATCAAGCAGCCAGATCATCGCCGCGCTGAACAGCACCGCCGCCCAATAGACCGGAAACAGCCGCCAGAAACGCAAACGTGCAAATTCCCACACGCTGCTACAGCGTTGAAGCGAGAGAAAGATGACAAAACCGGAAAGAATAAAGAAGAAATCGACGCCGAATTCGCCGATATCGAAACGCAGTCCGCTCTGCGGCTGGTGAGGATAAACCTCGGCGAAACGGCTGGTGTAGTGAAAGAACACCACCATCAGCGCCGCCACACCGCGCAACGCATCGAGTTGCGTCAACCTGACAGGCTGCGCTTCCCGCTTTACTGAAACTGCTGTCATAGAGCGACCGTCTTGAGGAGTCTTTACACAAGACATGGTAAAGCAGCGCTCGCGGATAAACTATCCGAAGCGCTGCTTATTTTTCTGTACGGGTTCGCACTAAAGACAAAATGCCGTTATTTTGACAGCCCGCTCAGCTCGGGCCCTAAGCCTCAGAAGCGCCTGGGATTGTAGTCAAGCTTCTCCTGCATCGACTTATACAGCGCGCGGGCTTCATCCGTTGTCGCCTCCGGCAAGGTCAGCTTGAGACGCACGTAGAAGTCGCCGGGGGTTTTACCGGGCAAGCCTTTACCACGCAGGCGCAGACGCTTGCCCTGACCTGACCCGGCCGGGATGCTCACCGTAACTTTCCCGCCCGGCGTCGGCACATCAATCGTCGCACCCAGCGCGGCCTCCCAGGGCGTCACCGGCAGCTCCAGGGTCACATCACTGCCATCGACCGTGTACAGCGGATGAGGCCGGAAGGCGACCTCCAGCTGCAGATCACCGGCCGGCCCGCCGGCCATACCCGGCGCACCCTGCCCGCTCAGACGGATTTTCTGCCCGGCGCGGATACCTTTGGGGATTTTCACCTTCAGACGGCGCGCCGACGGCCCTTCGCCGAGCGTCAGCGTGCGGGTGGCACCTTGGTAGGCATCCTCGATATCGATACTGATACGGGCGTGCTGATCCTCACCGCGGGCCTGCCGGAAACCACCGGCCCCGCCGTAGGAGGCATGACCACGGTTCAGCCCTTCACCGAACAGGCTCTCGAAAAAGTCACTGAAGGAGCCGCCGCCGAAACCAGCGCCGCCCTGATGCGCTGTGCCACCGAAGCCGAAACCGCCTTCCCAGCCCGGGGGCGGATTAAAATCCTGGCCCTGTTTCCAGTTGTGTCCGAGCTGATCGTAGGCACTGCGTTTTTCGGGATCGCGCAAGACCTCGTAAGCCTCGCCGATTTCTTTGAAACGCTCCTCGGCAGAGGCTTCTTTGCTGACGTCCGGATGATACTTGCGCGCCAGCTTGCGGTAGGCCTTTTTAATCTCATCCTGGCTTGCCTCACGGGCAACCCCCAGAATGTCGTAATAGTCTTTGTATTGCATAGCGATAACACTTGGTTAACTGACTGAAAATATGGGGGCAAACCCTCATTCTTCAATGGCGTTTGCGCCACCGTCGGGACTGTCTTGCGACTGATCCGGCTTAACCAGCGCAATGATTTTCCAGCCGTCGCGCGGCTGTATTCTGGCGTCTGCCACAAACAACACCAGACGGCCGCGCCCAGTGATGGCAAACAAGGGTACCGCGTCAGTGCGGTATTGCAGCAGATAATCATCGAAGGTGAATTCCGCCGACAGCGGCGTGGTTTTTACCGACCAGCCCTGACTGAGCAGACTGGCCAGTTTTTGCTGGGTAATCTCTTCGCCGAACAGAATCTGTCCGCGGTAGCTCTCCCCTGCGGTCATTTTCTCGGACTGTTTTTTATCCTGCGATGACAACAGCGTGTAGATATTGTTACGCCCGAACTCGACACGGTATTTGGTGCCGGCCAGCACATTCTGATCCGTGCGCCGCGACATGCCCAGCATTTTGCCCAGACCGACCAGATTGAGAAAGCGGTCCGCATGAGCCGAGACCGGATTGCCGTAATACACCGACAGACCTTCCATGCGCGCCTTGCGGATCGCCTCCCAGCTGGTGTCGGCCAGCACGCTGCGAAAGCCGTTTTCCTGCAGGGCCTTGCCCATGGCGATCGCCACCGGATTGGCCCCCACAATCAGAAAGCCCTGCGCATCCGGCTCGGACACCCCGAGCTTGCGGGCTAAGGCGCCGGCGGTGGCACTTTGCAACACCACCGTGCCGATAATGACGATAAACACCATGGGCACCAGCAAGGCGGCCTGTTCATAGCCCTGTTCCTGCAGGCGCAGCGCGAACAGCGCCGTGACCGCCGCGGCGATAATGCCGCGCGGGGCAATCCAGCCCAGCAACGCTTTTTCCTGCCAGGACAGTTTGCTGCCGAGCGTGGCAACCCAAACCTTAAGCGGCCGGGCGATGAACTGCACCACTAAAAAGACCGCAAACGCCCCCCAGCCCAGCTCGCTGATCTGACCGAACTCGACCCGCGCCGCGAGAATAATAAAAAGCCCGGAAATCAACAGCACACTCAGGCTTTCTTTGAAGTTCAGAATATGATCAACATCGACCTGCTTCATATTGGCCAGCCACATACCCATCACGGTCACAGCCAGCAAGCCCGATTCTTCGGCCAGCACATTGGCCGCGGTAAACACCGCGAACACCAGCATCAGCGCAACAAAGCTCTGCAGGTATTCGGGCAACCAGTGATGACGCAGCACCAGACCGAATAACCAGCCGGCCAGCGCCCCCAGCAGCACGCCAGCCAGAATCACCTGACCGAAAACAATGGCAGTGTGGCCGGTGCCGTCAGCGCCGCCGCCGGAGACAATAAACTCAAACACCAATACCGCAAGCAAGGCACCGACCGGATCGATCAGAATCCCTTCCCAGCGCAGGATATTGGCAACACTGGCCCGCGGCCTGACCGTGCGCAGCAGCGGCACGATCACAGTCGGTCCGGTAACCGTCAGCACCGCACCCAGCAAGGCCGACAGCTCCCAGCCGAAGCCGACCAGATAATGCGCCGCCAGGGTGATCACAAACCAGGTCACCAACAGGCCGATGGAAACCAGATTGCGCACCACCTTTTCGATGCCGCGCAACTCGGCAAAATGCAAGGTCAAAGCCCCTTCAAACAGGATCACCGAGACCGCCAGAGAGATAAAAGGAAACAGCAGATCACCGAACAGCGCAGACGGGTCCAGCCACCCAGTTACCGGACCGGCAAGCAGGCCCAACAATAATAGAAACAATATCGCCGGCAACTTAACCCACCAGGCCAGCCATTGCGCCGCCATTGCCAGCACACCCACACCGGCCAGTTGAATCAGAAGTTCTTCATGCATGGAAGCCTCTTTTTACGCCGACAGGGACGCAAATAAACGTTTGACAGTAGGAAATGCCCGTTATATCACTAACAGCTCATTCATTACCGACCTGATAAAAACCCGCCATGTTCAAACAACACGCCGGACTGCTCAGCAAAATACTGCTGACGGCCTTCGTCGTACTGCTCTCGCTGAGCGCCTGTTCACAGGCCGGCGACAGCACACAATTGCCGACCGCCCGTTGGTCCGATACCCAACCGGCCGTCAATCTCGAACATATTTTCCACGGCGAAATCAACCGCCGTGGCAAGCCGACCGGGTTTCATTCAGCCCCCGGCGGCAACGCCCCTGAATCCGCACGGATCCGCCGCGTCGTAAACGGCCCCAATAAAGCCGGTGTTTATACCGCGCGGGTCGAAGTGTATGACAAATCCAGCGGGCAATGGCGCGAAAAGTTTTCTTCGATGTTTCCCGATTCGCTGACGCCGCAACAGGTAACCGACGCCGTTGTGCACGCCTGGCAAAACCGGGATAAGTCAAGAAAGCAACCCTGGAGCGGGCCCTCGGGTCTGGGCTTCCCGATTCAGGGTTATGTCCTAAACGACGGCAGAATCAACACTGCCTTCCCTGTCTTTATCCAGGATCGATAGATGGCGAAGAACCTGAAGTTTTATCGTGATGAACTTGACGTGGCCCGTGCCCGCGGGCCGATTTCAGAAAAACTCCTGACCATTTTTCTGGAGACTGACCTGCAGGATGACACCATTGCGCTACAGGCGCTGATGGACGACCTGTGGGCGGTGGAGCACGGCCACGCCGACGAACGCGAGTTCACCGGCAACGCCCACACCGTGGTGATCAAGCCTGAGGGCATTGTCATCAGCTCCAACGCCGACGAAGCCCAGCCGGACTACGTCGCCAAGCTCAAGCATTTCTCCGACGTACTACAGGACTGGGAAGCCTTTATCTGAGCGTAACCGTCCGCCCCGCCTTGCTGAACAAACCACGCCCGCCGATACCGCGGGCGCACTCCGGCCAATCACCGGCGCACTGGTGATTGGCCGTATCTTTGCTACATTCTGCCCTTGTGCTTACTTTCCGGAACTCAATGTGACGCCGCTTTTCCGCCGCCGAAAACGCCCGGCCTACCGTTACATCTTCGCCATAGTCACCCTTGTACTATTGCCGCTTGCCGGCACCGGGCTGACAGCACCGGCCTACGCCGCGGACAAGCTGGCGCCCTGGCTGCTGGTCGATACAGAACTGGGCAAACTCGCCGTTATGAAAGGCCTGAAGCCGATAAAAACCTTTGACGGCATAGCGATCGGCCGCGGTGGCGCCTCAGCGATGCGCCGTGAAGGCGACCGCAAAACCCCGCTCGGACAGTTTGAAATCGCCTGGATTGCTGACAGCGCCCGCTATACCAAATTCTTCGGGCTGCGCTATCCGACGCTTGAAATTGCCCGGCGTGCACTTGACGAAAAACGCATATCGACTAAGACATTTAACAAGATTAAAGCGGCACTGGATGCTGGCAGACTGCCTCCGCAGGACACGCCCCTGGGCGGGAATCTGGGCATTCACGGATTGGGCGCCAGCGATCCGGACATTCATGCCTCTTTTAATTGGACCAACGGCTGCGTGGCATTAACAGACCGTCAGCTAACAGAGCTGGCAGCTTATGTCACTATAGGCACAACGGTAATTATCCGCTAACTCTCTAAAACGAGGAACAACAATAATGAAACGTTCAACAATCGCGACTCTGATTCCCGCTGCTCTGGCTGTTGCCGTAATGACTGGTTGCGCCAGCAACGCCAGCGAGCCTGATGAGCTGACTTCCCTGAAAGAACAGGTTGCCGCACTGAAAGACGGCAACATGTCTTCCATGAGCACCGCTGAAGAAGCACTGGCCGCCGCCAACGAAGCAAAAGCCGATGCTGCCAACGCACTGTCTGTTGCCAACGAAGCGAAAAGCATGTCTGAAGCAACTGATGCGAAAATCGATCAGATGTTCAAAAAAGCCATGTACAAATAATTTGTACCTGAGCTAAAAAAACAGGCCGCTATAAGCGGCCTGTTTTTTATGGGCATCAAGAACAATACTCAGACATCCCCGGCACTGATCCGCACCGGAATCCCGGACTGCTCCTGCACCGCCTTGCGCAACATGCTCCAACGTACCACGACCTCGTGGCCATCGGTTTTCTCCTTCACCACCTCGACCGCCTGCTGCAACAAAGCCTCTGCCGAGACCTGCTCCTCATCCATCGGCGGGTGGATCTCCAGATACAAGGAACCACCGAACCAGCCGGCCTTGATCGGCTGATTGACCAGCGTCACCGGTGTGTTCAGCGGCACCTGCTGAAAGAACTCTTCTATATCCTCCGGGTACATGCGCATGCAACCATGGGTCACACGCATGCCGACACCGTAAGGCTTGTTGGTACTGTGAATCAGGTAACCGGGAATGGCCAGACGCATGGCGAACAGCCCCAGCGGGTTGTCCGGTCCGGCCGGCACCACGTCCGGCAGCGGATCGCCTTCAGCGGCGTGCTCGGCTTTAATCGAGGCCGGCGGCGTCCAGGTCGGATTTTCCTTCTTCTGAATAATCCGCGTGGTCCCCAGCGGCGTATCCCAGTCCATCCGTCCGACACTGACCGGATGGGTAATCACGCTGGCCTGACCACCGGATTCACCCGGCGCGTAGTAATACAAGCGCATTTCCGGGAGATTAATCACAATCCCTTCGCGCTTGGCATCCGGCAGAATATAACGCGTCGGCAACACCACATCGCTGCCCGGGGTCGGCAACCAACGGTCGACCTGCGGATTCGCGAGCACGATTTCGTCCTGCCCTATACCATGCTGACGTGCAATATCGAGCAGCGTATCGCCCGGCATCGCGGTCGCCGTGCTAATCCCGCCGACCAGATCCACGTCGGCCGGCGGCAGCACCATCGTGCCTGCCATGGAGACCGAACTTCCCAGCAAGGCAAGCCCCGCCAACCCGTGTTTACTCAATAACACATCAACTCCCGAAGCGCTGCGCGACCCCGACGGCCGCATCCTGAAAGACATAACGCAGAATCACTATTGTATGGTACAGTTTTGCCGATTTCTCAATGCCGCAGCATTGCCATTGCGAGAGCTGCAGTGACTTTTTGCACGCAAGGAGAAGGCCGTCAATAAAGCGGACCGACCAGCCATGGCAAACGGTAATCACGGCCGCCGGATTGAGCCTCGCGCCCATGTCCGGCAAGAAGTTCAGCAAAGACGACAACCACGGCATCCCGGGGCCTGTTTTCGGCAGCAAACCAGCCAGCTGTAGTTCGGCTGCCCGCCCCGGCCAAAGAACAAGGCGCCGGGCCCACCCGGTACAGCCCTAAAATACGCAGCACACCGGATAAGACTTATGGCATTTCCTTTCACTCCGCCGCAGCAGATTTCACTGGCCATCTACGGAGGCCCGGCAATCCGCTACCCCGTTAACAACATCTATTGCGTGGCCCGTAACTACGCCGATCATGCCATTGAAATGGGCCACGATCCGGAGCGTGAGGCGCCTTTTTTCTTTATGAAACCGGCCAACGCCCTGAGTGGCCCGGGCGACAACTTCATCTACCCCGATTTCAGTGAGGACGTTCATCACGAAGTGGAGATGGTCGTCGGCCTGCAAAGCGGCGGACGCAACCTCAGCGAAGAAGAGGCGCTGGCTTGTATTTACGGTTACGGTGTCGGACTGGATATGACCGCAAGAGACCGTCAGGCCGAGCTGAAGAAAGCCGGCCGGCCGTGGGAGCTGGCCAAAGGCTTCAGCGGTGCGGCAGTGTGTTCGGCGATCAGCCCGCTGGAGCTCTGTGACAGCAACCCCGACGCCACAGACATCAGTCTCAGCATCAACGGTGAGCTACGCCAGCAAGGCAATACCGCGCAGATGATCTGGAAAACCGCCGAACTGATCAGCACCTTATCACGATACTTCCCGCTGGAAGCCGGCGATCTGATCTATACCGGCACACCGGCCGGGGTCGGCCCTGTCAAACCCGGCGATCATCTGGTCTGCACACTGGAAGGCATCGCCGCGATCGAGCTGGACGTAGTCTGACAGACCGGCACCGCCCCATAAAAAAAGCGCTCCGGCGCTTTTTTTATGCCCGCCCGAATGACGTCAACGCTGCCAGCACAGCCGGGGTATCACTGAAATCAGGGAAATAGCACTCGTTTTCTACGCCACTGTCCGGCACGCCGGAAAAGTTGATCCCCACAAAGGCGGCAGCCGACTGCCGCGCGACACGCCGGTCCCACTGCCCGTCCCCGACCAGCACGACAGGCCCGTCACCGGGCAAACAACGCAAGGCTGACGCCACAATCGACTCGCGCGTGCTGAAACCCGTGCTACTGATTAAGGGAAGCTCTCGGACCACCTCACCAAAGCACTGCAGCTTGGCGTTTGCCACAGCACCGAAGGAACCGGTCGCAAACGCCGCCGCAATATCAGAACGCGGCCGCAGCGCCGACAGAAACGCCGCCGCACCGGGCACGGCTTGCGGCAAGCCGTCTGCGGTTTCCGCCATAAACGCATCATAAAAATGCGCTTCAAAGGCCGCCGCCTGAGCCGGTTCAGGCTTGCATTGGTGAACACGCTGATAAATAGCCGAGAACACCCAGCCATCAGTGTAGTGCTCTATCACCCCGCCCCATTGCGCCACCGTGGGCAAGCCACCGGCTGCCAGCGCGGCATCAAAGGCGCGCTCATGCACGGCGACCGAGTCAAGCAGCGTACCGTCTATATCCAGGATCAGACGCAGCGGCCCGCTCACTCCACCTCCCGGCGGTAGAGATTGACTTCCGGATCATCCGGACAGGACGATTTGACAAAACCCAGCGACGCCATCAGGTGATCCATGGCTGTATTATTGCGAAGCACCGTGCCTTCGATGATTTTCAGATCACGCTCACGGATATGCTCCATCAGAATCAGCATCAGCTTGCGCGCAAGACCAAGGCCCTGCCAGTCATCGGCCAAGGCAATGGCAAATTCACAGCTTTGCTTATCCGGATTGATCACATACTGACTGACGCCGACCATAATCTCTTTGCCTTCTTCAAAGGTCATGGCCACAAAAGCCATTTCACGGTCGTAATCGATTTTGGTAAAGCGCGACAGCATCTCCGGCGTGAGTTCTTTAACCGCGTGCATAAAGCGGAAATAGCGGCTCTGGCTGGACATATTCTGGACAAATTCCGCTTCCGCCCGGGCGTCTTCAGGCCGCACCGGACGCACCTCAACCAAACGCTGGTTTTTCAGCGTCAGGGTACGCACCCAATCGGACGGATACGGGTGTATGGCCAGATGATCGTAACGCCGTGCTTTTTTATCGACATGACGCACCACCACATTGGCGTCGGTGACCACCGCGCGTTTGTCATCAAGCACCAAAGGATTGATGGTCAGCTCGAACACCTCCGGCAGCTCGCAGGCGATCTCCGAGACCCGCATCAGCACATCACGCAGCAGATCACGGTTGGCGGCCGGCATATTGCGGAACTTCTCGATCAGCATGGAAACCCGGGTTTTACTGATCAGATCGTCAGCCAGATAGAGGTTCAGCGGCGGCAGCTGCACAGCCCGGTCACGCAGCGCCGGCGAACGCGTACCACCGGCACCGAAACTGATCACCGATCCGAAAGCCGGGTCGTTGATAATCCGTACCATCAGCTCGCGACCGTTCTTCGGCGCATAAAACTGCCCGACGATCACACCCTCGATATCCGCTTCCGGCCGCTCGCGCGCGGCGCAGGCGATCATATCCTCGTATTCAGCGCGCAGCTGCGCCTCATCGCGCACGTTCAGGCGTACACCGTGCACGTCTGACTTGTAGGTGATATTGGGTGAATCGATTTTCAGCACCACCGGATAACCGATGTCCTCGGCGATTGCCACGGCTTCATCCGGCGTGGTGGCCCGCCAGGTCAACGCCGACTCGATATTGAAACACTCGAGCAGCAAGCGCGAATCCACCTGTGAAAGCACGGTTTTCTTCTGCAGCAACACACCACGCACGATGCGTCGGGCCGAATCTATATCCGGCGGAATGTTTTTGCTCAGCGGATACGGCAGCTGCAGCATCAACTGCTGGTTGCGCAAATAGGTACAGAGGAAGCTGAAGGCATCGGCCGCCGCTTCCGGTGTACGGTAGTTGGGCAGGCCTTTCTCGGCCAGATACTGCCGGGCCTCAGCCACACCGCTTTCACCCATCCAGACATTGAGTACCGGCTTGCGGAATTTTTTTGCAACCTTGGCTACCGCTTCGGCGGTTTTGACCGGATCGGCGCGCGGATCAGGCGCAAAAATCACCATCACCGCATCGTACTCATTACTGCTGAGCATAAGCCGCGTGGTTTCGGATAAATCCCGCTCGGTCTCACAACCATCGGTCAGCACCACCGGATTCTCATGCGACCAGGAGACATGCAGGAACTCGGACAGCCTGGCACGCAGTTCCGCCGACAGCGGCGCCGGTGTCTTGCCCAAATGGCGCAGGCGGTCGGTGGCCATCATGGCCGGACCGCGACCGTTGGCGACAATGCCGATACGTGTGCCGGGCGTGCGCAAATTACCCGACAGGGTCTTGGCCGCGGCAAACAGGTTGGAGAAGGTAAATACACGCACGACCCCGGCGCGGGAGATCGCCGCATGGAACACATCGTCCATTGAGCGCGTGTCCGTGGTACGGGCGATCGCATCGCTGTAACTGCCGGCCTCATGACCGGATTTCATAATAACCACCGGTTTGCGCGTAGCGGCCGCACGCAAGGCACTCATAAAACGGCGCGCATTGGGTATGCTTTCCATATGCAGGATGATGCTGCGCGTATGGTAGTCATCGGCCAAGTAGTCGAGAATATCCGGTACCGAAATATCCAGTTCCATGCCGTAGGAAATCACACTGGAGAAGGTGACGCTGTTGTATTGCGCCCAATCCAGCACCGCCGCGCACATGGTGCTCGAATCCGAAACCAGCGCAAGCTTGCCCTTCTCCCGGTGCTTGGGTGCATAGGTTGCATTCAATCCCAACGGCGTACGGATCATGCCTGCGGCCCGCGGGCCCATCAGCCGCACATTGGCTTTGCGCGCCGCCTCCAGCAGCTGCGCCTGGCTGGGCCGCCCCTCACGCGGCACGCGCCCGATGCCGCGGGTAATCAGCAGTGCGGAAAACACACCCCGCTTACCCAAGGCCGCCATCACCTTGAGCACGCTCCGCGCCGGCGTGACCACCACCGCCAGATCCACGCCCTCCGGCAAATCGGCAACACTGCGCAAACAGTCGAAATCACCAATTTTTTTATGGTGCGGATTGACCAGGTAGAGTTTTCCTTTATAGCCGTCACTCAGGCTGTCAAAGAGTATTTTACCGGGCGTTTTTTCACGATCACTTGCACCGATCAGTGCAATGGACGCGGGTTCGAATAAGCGCTTGAGATAATGCTCAGACATGGTCGGAAATCCGTTGCTGTGGTCTTTATTTTGCCCGGCTGAGAGTCTAGTCGCTCACACGCCTGCGGCAAACGGCGTTTATGGGATATTAAAAGCGATTACCGGCCGGTACGGCTTTGACCCGCCTCAATCGCGCTGTCATCTGACCTCGGTCAAAGACAAATATCAAAAGCGGGCCAAAATCTGATACAGAAAATGCCCGTCGCAGTGTTTTCGCAGAAATGCTGCGGTTGTGAAATAATCACCCACACGGCACGGAAGTCGGTATTACAAAAAGACCACACATGACAGCGGGCGACTGACCCGCGACGAGAGGAAATACGTCCGATGCAAACCGCTTACATCACCCACCCCGACTGCCTGCGCCACGTCATGATCGAGCACCACCCCGAGTGCCCGGAACGTCTGCGCGCAGTCGAAGATCAGATCTCGGCACGGGGTCTGATGGATTTTCTTCGCTATTACGAAGCCCCCAATGCCGACGTACACCAGATCGAACGCGCACACAAAGTCGAGTACGTCGAAAGCATCTTCAACAATTCACCGCTGGAAGGCTTTTACCACGTTGACCCCGACACCTGGATGAACCCGTACACACTGGAGGCCGCATTGCGCGCCGCCGGTGCCGGCATTCTGGCCGTGGACCTGCTCGCCAGCGGCGAAATGAAACGCGCCTTCTGCAATGTCCGCCCGCCCGGCCATCACGCCGAACATGCCACCGGGCTCGGCTTCTGTTTTTTCAATAACATCGCCATCGCGGCCCTGCATGCCGTGGAACACCACAAGCTCGAACGGGTCGCCATCGTGGATTTTGACGTCCACCACGGCAACGGCACCGAGGACATCCTCGCGCACAACAAACACACCCTGTTCTGCTCGACCTACCAGCACCCGTTCTTCCCGGGTTATGCCGGCAAGAGCATGGAGCGTCTGGTAGTCAACGTGCCGCTGCCGGCAGGCACAGCCGGTCCTGAATTCCGTTTCGCCGTACAAAAGCACTGGCTACCGGCTTTACGGGAGTTCAAGCCGCAGATGCTGTTTATCTCCGCCGGCTTCGATGCTCACTTTGAGGACGACATGAGCGGATTCAGCCTTTCCGACGACGATTACGTGTGGGTGACCCGGAAAATCTGCGGCGTCGCTGACGAGTACGCCGAAGGACGGGTGGTTTCCATGCTGGAAGGCGGCTACGACCTGACCTCGCTGGGCCGCTGCGCCGCCGCGCATGTGAAGGTATTGATGAATCTCTGAGCCTGCACCGCAGCTCAGAAAGAAAGGAACGCTCTCGGTCTGAGAGCCTTATCCGGTCACGCCGGCCTCAGAACGGCCCGCCGCAATCAGGCAAAACGCACAAGCCCGACATGGCGCAGCCACCAACGTGTCGGCGTGATCCGGATCAGCATACCTCGCCGCTCCAGCCACTGACAGGCATCATCGGCATCCTCGCGGAACCAGGCCAGAGCCGAACCGAGCCGGAAGGTATAGCCCCAGGCATCCATATCCGCTGCCATCCGCGTCATGCTCATTTCCGCCAGCGCGCCGCCAAGCAGGATCTGCAGATAACAGACGGCATTTTCTTCGTCATAATCGCCGCCGGCATCGGTATGCAAGCCGGCACGACGCTCATCATCCATGCAGATCCAGTGACACCCCTCGTGCAGCGCCGAATGAACCGGCGTGTCCTGCCGCACATAAAGCGTATCGGCGACCAGCCCCGCCTCATCCTCGCCCCAATAGCTACCGGTAATCTCTTCTCCGTCGGGCTGAATCACCAGCTTCAAACCAAAGCGCGCCAGCAACGCGGCCAACCGCCCCGGCGCCAGATCGCGTAATCGCACAACCTCAGGCACGGTCGAAGTCAAAACTCAACACCTCGTCGATGGACTGATAAGCGCCGATCACCATCAGCAAACGATCCAGACCGATGGCCACGCCGGCACAATCGGGCAGCTTGTCCAACGTCGCCAGCAAGCGCTCGTCAGCCGGCATCAGCGGCAAGCCCTGCGCCTCGCGCTTGGCATTATCCGCCTCAAACCGGGCGCGCTGTTCGGCGCTGCGGTTGAGCTCGTGAAACCCGTTGCCCAACTCGCGTTCGCCGTAATAGACCTCAAAGCGCTCGGCCAGCGCCACCTCGCCGTCATCACGGACGCGCGCGAGCGCCGCCTGGGATGCGGGATAGTCGTAGATAAAGGTCAGACAATCGGGCTCAAAACCCGGCGCAACCACATGCGTGATTAATAAATCCAGCCAACCGTCGATGTCATCGCCCATATCCGGCGGCTCTGTGCCGTGACGACGCAGAATCTCCGCGATCCGCTCGCCGTCCAGCTCCCACGGCAGAAACCCCGTCGCCTGACGCACCGCGCCCGCATAGCTCAGATAACGGCTCGGCCCGGGCGCGCTGCCCGGCCAGACCTGATGCAGCAGGTCATCGACTTCACGCATCAGCTCATGGTGATCAAAACCGACCCGGTACCACTCGAGCATGGCGAACTCGGGGTTATGGTTACGCCCGCGTTCGCCGTCGCGAAACACCCGGCAGATCTGATAGATATCACCGGAACCGGCCGCCAGCAGGCGCTTCATGGGAAACTCCGGCGAGGTATGCAAATAGCAGGTTTGCCCGGCCACCGGCAAAGCAAAACTGTGGATCGCAGGATCGGTCACAGCGGCATGCGACAACACCGGGGTTTCCACCTCCAGCACCGCCTGCCGGGCAAAATAATCACGGATCGCAGAATACAAACGGGCGCGCAGGTAAAGTGCCTGCGCGCCCGCGGAGGGTAAGCCCTGGTCGGTCATTCAGATGCCGTTATTCCTTAACGCGCGAAACGTACTCGCCGCTGCGGGTATCGCATTTGATGACTTCGCCCTGCTCAATAAACAGCGGCACCTTCACCACCGCGCCTGTGTCCATATAGGCCGGCTTGGTACCACCGGTGGCCGTGTCACCACGCACGCCCGGATCGGTCTCGACGATGGTCAGCTCGACAAAGTTCGGCGGCGTCACACTCAACGGCACACCGTTCCACAAGGTCACCACGCACTTGTCCTGCTCTTTCAGCCAAACGGCCTGATCGCCGACGGCCGCTTTATCGGCGGCGATCTGCTCGAAGGTCGCCTCGTCCATAAAGTGCCAGAACTCGCCATCGTTATAGAGATACTGAAGTTCCGTATCCATCACGTCGGCGGCTTCCACTGTCTCACCGGATTTGAAGGTTTTCTCCACAGTGCGGCCGGTTTTGAGGTTGCGCACCCGCACACGGTTAA
Organism: Granulosicoccaceae sp. 1_MG-2023; assembly: GCA_030546905.1. Taxonomy (GTDB): domain Bacteria; phylum Pseudomonadota; class Gammaproteobacteria; order Granulosicoccales; family Granulosicoccaceae; genus UBA7957. The sequence continues at coordinate 53,150 of JAUOPI010000017.1, forward strand.
ACGCCTGGCCCTTGCCGGGCTTAACGAATTCATTCTCAACGATCGTGTAAGGATCGCCGTCGAGCATAATTTTCAGACCACCTTTGAATTCATTGGTGCTGTAACTGGCCATAAGTGCATCTCTGGATTTGTTGAATATGGATCAAAAAAACCGCCCCGGCATGCGCCTGCAGGCATTAAACGCGGCAGATTATACCCGCTTTAGCCGCCAAGGCACGAACTTCGGCCGCAAAACCCCGCCAAGCGGCTGCAGGAGCGGCTATAGCCGCGACCAACCACGACCCGATCAACCACCACCAACCACCCACATGCACGCACCCGGCAAAAAAACACCCCGGAACCACATCACAAAACCTGCCCTGAACGGCGCCTTCCGTGTAGAATTGACGCCATTGTCATTCTTACGGCCCCGGCATGCGCAAACTCGGTTTACTCATACTGGCAGACACCCCGAATCAGGCGGAACCACTGACCGCACTGGTGCGTGCGCTTGGCTATGCCGTGGAGCAAACCTGGTGTGCCGATCCGGGGCAATTTGTCGAGGAACTCGATCCGGGCCGCCATCAACTGGCCCTGGCAGTGCTGGGCGCCGGACACACAGGCATCAAACTCCCGGCCCACGAGGGCATTCCGGCCATCGCACTGATCGATGACAGCCGCAGCCACACCGCCGGCGCCCTGATCGAAGCCGGCTTTGACGACGCGGCCTATTCCGGCGACAAGTCGCATATCAAGCACCTGATCCGCCGCAATCTGAAATTCATTTCCGCCGAAGAAGCCCGCGCCCGTGCCGAGGCACGCATCAGCGCAGCCAACACCCAGCTGACCACCTTGCTGGAGAACCTCCCGCAAGCCGTCGCGCTGCTGCATCAGGGCGTTCACGTCTACGCCAACAGCCGTTATCTGGCGCTGGCCGGCGTCGCATCACTTGACGCCATAGACGCACTGCCGCTGCTCGATTTCATCGGCACCGGCGAGGAAGCCGGCGAAGCGGCTGATCTGCTGCGCAATGTGGAGCACGGCCGCAGCCGCAGCGCCTCGGCGGTATTGCATTTCGGCCCCGCGGCGACCGAGGTGCAGGCCAGTCTGAGCGCCAACCACTACGACGGCGAGCCGGTCGTACAAATGATACTGAGCCCGCTGGTCAACGATCAGACCGCCCAGGTCTCGCCGCTCAGCCAACTGCAGATTGCCGATCCCGACACCCACATCTACAGCCGTCAACATATGACGCGCCTGCTCGACAGCACGGTCGCGCATGTCCGCGAGACCGGCGCGGAATACCTGGCCTACCTGATCCACCTGGAAACAGGCCCGGACGATGACGACTACACCAACCGTTGCATGCAGATCGCCAGCGAAAAGCTGGTCGAGACCATCGGCGAAAATGACGTACTCGGCCGCTACGGCGCCAACAGCTTTCTTTTACTGAGCCTGCGTGATCCGCACCTGCCGCCGGCCCGCTTAGCCGAAAACCTGCGCCGCAGCATCGGTGATCTGGACGGCATGCTACCCGGCTTTACCCGCAGCCGCGTCGCCGGCCTGCTGATCAGCAAAGACAGCAACGACGGCGAACACGTCACCTCACGCCTGAAAGACATCTTTATCGAGGCACAGGAAAACGACGAAGCCGTACGCGTGGATTGCGACCCGTCCGTCACCGACAACAACAGCGGCCTGAACGGATCGCCGTTGATGTCACAGGCCTGGGCACGACGCGTCAGCTCCATCCTCAAAGACAACCGCCTGACCCTGACCAGCCTGCCGGTCATCAGCCTGCGGGATGATGATCGCGACCGTTACGCATTGCGCCTGCAACTCTCGGACGAGGACGGCAAGGACGTCAGTATCGACGCCTTCCGCCAGTCCGTCGCCCAATCCGGCCTGGCCGGCAGTGTCGACCGCTGGATCATCTTTAACGCCGCCCGCCAACTGGTCGAACGGCTGCGCCACAATCCGGGCGCACAGTTCTTTATCCCGCTGGTCAGCAACGTGGTTCACGAAGAAGAACTCTTCCCGTGGATCGGGCGGATTATCGAACAGTTCAAACTGCCGCCGAACAGCCTGATGCTGGAAACCCCGGTCGATGCTGCACTGGAGTTTCCTGACGCCTTTGCCCGCTACTGCAAGTCCCTCAACGAACTCAACAGCGGCGTCTATCTGACCGGCATGGACGACCCGACCATCACCCACGAGCTCTATAACGAAGGCAAAAACCGCATCCGTTATATGGCCGTCAGTCCGGAACTGCTGCACGACTTTCCCGACGACGCCGGCGCGCAGGAAACCATCGAGATTCTGGTCGCCCAGTGTCACCGTGAAAAAACCGCACTGGTTATCCCTGACGTGATCGACCCTGACGTGTTGTCCGGACTGTGGAAGCTCGGCGTTGATATGATTATCAGCACCGATCTTTCTGACAAAGCCGATGACAGGCTCGAGCTGGATCTCACCGCCACCCTCGGCGCCTGAGCCGAGACAAGCCAAGCCCGTCCCTTCACAAAAAAGCCAAGTCCGCCACCTGACAGAAAGATGTGCTGTTACTTTAAAAAGTAAACAAGCATGTTGTTTTTTTCCCGATTTGTCCCGCAAAACATACGGATTGTGTCGGAAAATTCCTGCGTTTTATCAGGCGGCTACGAAATAACATGACGAACGCGGCGAAGGCTTGCAATTGTAAAATATACGCCACAAACTGAGCCGAATTCAGGATTGAATGCACCACACCGCAAGTTTGATTAACGGATTGAGCGCCGTGGAGGCCCACCGAGATGATCGAAGAAGCCCTTTGCAACGAGATCGAAAACGTTGTTATTCAATGCCCCTACTGCTGGGAAGAAATCGACCTCGCCATCGACTGCAGCGTCGACCACCAGGACTATATCGAAGACTGCGCGGTCTGCTGCCAACCCATTGATTTACGCATCAACACCGGCGACGGTTACCCCAAAATCACCGCCAAACGCGAAAACGACTAATGCGGGGAATCGTGCAGGAGCCTGCATGCAGGCGACCGACGGGGCTTAATCCAACCACCGCAGGTCGCGGCCATGGCCGCTCCTACAGGCGGGAGCCCCGCTGGGCTTAAACGCCTCCAACACCACCTGTAGGAGCCTGCATGCAGGCGACCGGCGGGGCTTAATCCAACCACCGCAGGTCGCGGCTATAGCCCCTCCTACAGGCGGGAGTCGTGCCGGGCTTCGACGCCTCCAACGCCACCTGTAGGAGCCTGCATGCAGGCGACCGGCGGGGCTTAAACCAACCACCGCAGGTCGCGGCTATAGCCGCTCCTACAGGCGGGAGCCCTATCGCGCTTAACCGCCCCAACAATCACAAGCAACGCCACCTGTAGGAGCCTGCATGCAGGCGACCGGCGGAGCTTAATCCAACCACCGCAGGTCGCGGCCATGGCCGCTCCTACAGGCGGGAGTCCTATCGGGCTTCGACGCCTCCAACGCCACCTGTAGGAGCCTGCATGCAGGCGACCGGCGGGGCTTAATCCAACCACCGCAGGTCGCGGCCATGGCCGCTCCTACAGGCGGGAGTCCTATCAGGCTTAAACGCCCCAAAAATCACAAGCAACGCCACCTGTAGGAGCCTGCATGCAGGCGACCGGCGGAGCTTAAACCAACCACCGCAGGTCGCGGCTATAGCCGCTCCTACAGGCGGGAGTAGCGCCGGGCTTCGACGCCTCCAACACCACCTGTAGGAGCCTGCATGCAGGCGACCGACGGGGTTTAATCCAACCACCGCAGGTCGCGGCCATGGCCGCTCCTACAGGCAGGGGCGATCAGCGCGCCTTAACCAACCCAGACCCGGGCGTTACGGAACATCCTCAACCACGGACCATCTTCGCCCCAGGCGGCCGGCGCCCAGGAATTGGTGACCGTACGGTAGACCCGCTCCGGGTGCGGCATCATGATCGTGAAGCGCCCGTCACTGTTGCACAGTCCCGCGATCGCATCATCAGCGCCATTGGGATTCAGCGGATAGGTCTGTGTCGGCAGGCCGTGATTGTCCACATAGCGCAGGGCCGCCGTGGCAGCAGCGCGGTCGGCATCATCAGCAAAGGCGGCGCGGCCTTCACCGTGCGCGATCGCCACAGGGATTTTCGAGCCGGCCATACCGGCCAGCAGTACCGAAGGCGAATCCTCAATCTGCACCGTCGAGACGCGCCCTTCAAACTGCTCTGAGCGGTTACGCAGGAACTGCGGCCAGTGTTCCGCACCGGGGATAATCGCCTTGATCCGCGAAAACATCTGACAGCCGTTACACACACCGAGACCAAACACATCCTCGCGGCGGAAGAAGGCTTCGAACTCATCACGCGCCCGCGCATTGTAGAGAATGCTGTTGGCCCAGCCGCCGCCGGCACCGAGCACGTCACCGTAGGAAAAGCCACCGCAGGCCACCAGCCCTTTGAAACCGGCCAGCGAGACACGCCCTTCGATAATGTCGCTCATATGCACGTCGATCGCATCGAAACCGGCACGGTGAAACGCGGCCGCCATTTCAATCTGCCCATTAACCCCCTGCTCGCGCAGGATGGCCATTTTCGGACGTACACCGGTGGCGATCATCGGCGCGGCGACATCTTCGCCGGCGTCAAAGGTCAATACAGGCGAGATACCGGGATTGCTTTCATCGAGCACCACGGCAAATTCCTGCTCGGCACAGTCCGGGTTATCGCGCAGCTTCTGCATTTCGAAACTGGTCTGCCACCAGATTTTCTTCAGCTCGTACAGACCGGCGGAATAAACTTCCTCCGCACCGCAGCGGATACGGAAACGCCGCTCGGTATTGGGCCGGGCGATTTCACTGACACAGTCACCCAGACCACCGGCGGTAAATTCCGCCTTCACCTGGTTCACATCTGTCACACGCACCTGCACCACCGCGCCGAGCTCCTCAGCAAACAACGCCGCCAGCACGTCACCTTCCGGTAAATTCACATCCAGACCGGTATTACCGGCAAAGCCCATTTCCGTCAGCGTCGCCAGCAGGCCACCGTCGGAGCGGTCGTGATAGGCCAGCAGTTTTCCGTTGCCATTGAGCGACTGAATGGTGTTGTAAAAGCTCTTCAGCAAGGCCGCGTCATCCACATCCGGCGCACTGTTACCGACCTGCGAATAAACCTGCGCCAACGCCGAGCCGCCAAGACGGTTACGCCCGCAGCCGAGATCAATTAACAACAGCGCCGTATCACCGCAGTCCGACCGCAGCTCAGGGGTCAGCGTGCGGCGCACATCCTTGACCGGCGAAAACGCCGTCACAATCAGCGACAAAGGCGCGACCACAGACTTGTCTTCGCCCTGGTCCTGCCAGACGGTCTTCATCGACAGGCTGTCCTTACCGACCGGAATGGCAATGCCCAGCGCCGGCGCCAGCTCCATACCGACCGCTTTAACCGTATCAAACAACGCCGCATCTTCGCCGGGATGCCCGGCCGCGGCCATCCAGTTCGCCGACAAGCTGACCTGATCGAGTCGCTCGGTATAGGCCGCGGCCAGATTGGTCAGCGACTCAGCCAGCGCCATACGCCCGGAAGCGGCCGGGTCGATCAGCGCCACCGGCGCACGCTCGCCCATAGCCATGGCCTCACCGGCATAGCCGTCGTAATCGGACACCGTCACCGCCACATCCGCCACCGGCATCTGCCACGGGCCGACCAGCTGATCGCGGTTGACCTGACCGGTGATCGAACGGTCTCCGATGGTGATCAGGAATTGCTTGGAGGCCACCGACGGCAGACTCAGCACGCGCTCCACCGCCTCGTCCAGTGCAACGCCGTCCGTCTCCAACGGCTTTTGCGAAAAAGCCCGGTGCTGCACATCGCGCTGCATCTTCGGCGGCTTGCCCAGCAGTAGGTCCAGTGGCATATCCACCGGCTTATTGTTGAAGTGCTCATCGTGCAACGTGAGCTCACGGGCTTCTGTCGCTTCACCGACCACTGCAAACAGGCAGCGCTCACGCTCACAGATCGCAATAAACTCGCCCAGCCGGTCGGCATCGACCGCCACCACATAGCGTTCCTGGGATTCATTGCTCCAGATTTCCATGGGCGACATGCCGGGCTCGTCATTCAGCACACGGCGCAGCTCAAAACTGCCGCCACGACCGGCGTCGTTGACCAGCTCGGGCAAGGCGTTGGAAATCCCCCCGGCACCGACGTCATGGATAGAAAGAACCGGATTAGCCTCACCCAGCGCAACGCAGCGGTCGATCACCTCCTGACAACGGCGCTGCATCTCCGGATTGCCGCGCTGCACCGAGGCAAAGTCCAGACTCTCGGCACTCTCACCGCTGGACATACTCGAGGCCGCGCCGCCGCCCAGCCCGATCAGCATCGCCGGCCCGCCCAGCACCACAATGGCTGTACCGTCCGGCAACGGCTGCTTGTCGATATTGCCGGGGCGGATATTGCCCAAACCGCCGGCGATCATAATCGGCTTGTGATAGCCACGCACTTCGGTGGCATCGGGCAGTTCCACCTTCTGCTCAAAGGTGCGGAAATAGCCGGTCAGATTGGGCCGACCGAATTCATTATTAAATGCCGCCGCGCCGATCGGCCCTTCGAGCATAATGTCGCGTGCCGAGACAATCCGGTCCGGCTTGCCGTAGGACTGTTCCCAGGGACGCCCGTAACCGGGAATTTCCAGATTGGAGACAGTAAAACCACACAGACCGGCCTTGGGTTTAGAGCCGTTACCGGTCGCGCCCTCATCCCGGATCTCGCCGCCGGAACCGGTGGCCGCGCCGGGGAACGGCGAAATCGCTGTCGGGTGATTGTGCGTCTCGACCTTGATCTGGATGTGAATCGCCTCATCGACCGGCTGATACACGCCTTCCCCCGGCTGCGGAAAGAAACGCTTACCCTGATAACCGGCAATCACCGCCGCGTTATCGTGATAGGCCGAGAGAATGTTCCCGGGCGCCAGCTCGTAGGTGTTTTTGATCATTTTGAACAGCGAGCGGTCCGCTTCTTCGCCGTCGATCACCCAGCCGGCATTAAAGATCTTGTGCCGGCAGTGTTCGGAGTTGGCCTGCGCGAACATCATCAACTCCACATCCGTGGGATCACGCTGCAGCCGCACAAAGCTCTCAACCAGATAGTCGATCTCATCATCCGACAAGGCCAGGCCCAGATCACGGTTTGCCTGCACCAGCGCATCGCGGCCGTGGGCAATCACCCGCACCGTCGACAAAGGCGCCGGCTCGGTGTGATCAAACAAACGCGCCGCCTCGCCGCTGTCCCGGATCACCACCTCGGTCATACGGTCATGCACCGCATCGGCCACCGCGCGCAAGGCCGCCTCATCCAGCGGCGTATCGGCGACAATCGCGTACTCAATACCACGCTCGATGCGCTCAATCTCTGTCAGACCGCAGTTATGCGCGATATCCGTTGCTTTTGAAGACCAGGGTGAAATCGTCCCGAAACGCGGAATCACCACCAAACGCTGCGCGGCCTCATCCAGCGCCGGCACCGGCCCGTAATCGAGCAACACCTGCAAACGCGACAATTGCTCTTCATCCAACGCCGGGCCCGCGACAAAATGCACAAAACGGCATTGCAAAGACCGGAGCGACGGCACGGATTGCCGAAGCGCTGCTGTAATGCGTTGAATACGGAAATCGGAAAGCGCGACCGCGCCGGGCAAACTGAGCATGGAAGTCCCCAGAGGATATCAACAACGGCTGGGGCACAAGCCCCGCAAAGGCCGCAATGATACTGGATTCGCCCCGCCTACGCACCCTGTAGGAGCCGGCACGCCGGCGACCTGCGGTGTAGCGGCCGGGACCGCGATGTCGCGGCTATAGCCGCTCCTACAAAACACCACCGCCACCCTGTAGGAGCCGGCATGCCGGCGACCAGCGCAGTCCCGTGCCAAACCACGCCAGCCGCGCCTATAACCGCCCCTACAAAAACTGTCATAGGCCCCTGTAGGAGCCTGCATGCAGGCGACCTGCGGCGTAGCGGTCGAGTCCGGGATGTCGCGGCTATAGCCGCTCCCACAGGTGTGGCTTGCAGGGACCCAACAAGACAACCGACGGGGCCGGACTCAGCAAGTCGCGGCCATGGCCGCTCCTACAATTTCACTTGAAATTTCACACCCCGCCCCATATCTGTTATAGTCCTCCGTTAGTTCACTTCGGTGGACCAACACCATTGGGGGCGACCTGGCTTCGACGCGGGTAGCAAAACCTGAGGTGCATGCCGGGCATGACGATCATCCCGTTAAACTGTTCTTCAAATTATAGTTGCCAACGACGACAACTACGCACTCGCTGCTTAATACCCAGTAGGGTGCCATCCGACCAATGCCGTGCTTGTGCGATTGGATTCCGGGTGTCATCTCTCACAAGATCGCGTGGAAGCTCGCCCGGGGCGGAAGCGTTAAAACCTTACCGGGATCGCTTTGTGTCTTCCGTGCCTGACCGGTAGCGCAGAGTTAAACCAATAGTCAGGATAAGCATGTAGAGCCAACGGCGGAGTGCTCACGGACGCGGGTTCGATTCCCGCCGCCTCCACCAATTCGATTCCTGAGAAGCTCTCAGGAATGCCTAAAGCCCGCATTCCAGCGGGCTTTTTTATTGCCCCCGTGCTTAGCTCCGTCTAAGGCTGCACCACAGCCCCCTGAGTCCCGCCGGGGTAAGTATTGGGATTACGCCAGACATGACGGAGTAGTTACCCCCGGCCGACTGGCCAGGGCTTTTTTGTATCGCCCTGCGGGAGCCTGCATCCGGGCGACCGGCGGTGTTTAAGTCAATAAACCTGACAAGTCGCGACCACGGCCGCTCCTACAGACAGGCATCACGGGTTGAATTTTCCCTTTAACCGCGCAAACGTCACCATGCTCTCGTCAGCAGGCATATCCTCATAATCGGGGTTATTGGCCCTGAGCGTATAGCTGCCGTCGGGATTTTTAATGATTTTACGCAACAGGTACTGGTTATCTCCGGCAGCATCCTGACGCTCAATCGCCATAATCTGGCCGGTGATACTGCCCGCGCTTGAGGGCGTGACCTGCTCTAACAAGAGATAATCACCATCGTAGATCGGGGTCTTGCCACCATTCATCGAGTTCCCGGAAGCGCATGCAATAAAGTGGCGGTCCGGACTTAGCCGACCAAAGCCCGCGGGGGCCGGCATCTGCTCTTCAACATCAGCGCGGCCGGTTTTGAAGTGCCCGCAGGCGATTTTGATATTCGGGAAAAACGGCAACTGCTCAGCCACTTGACTCTCCGGTGCTGAGGGCCGTCCCTGCGATTCGACAGGCGGATCAGATAACTTGCCCTGCGCATACTGAGCCAGACGCCAGCCAAGAATTTCTTCGCTCATAGCACTGAAGACGGCAAGCTCGTCTGCACCCAGACTCTCCCGGAACTGAAACAGCACTCCGTCCTGGACAAACCATTCGATCCCGGAGCCCCGCTCAGGTGTGCACCAATGATGAACCGGCATCTTGCGCCAATGACTTAGCCATCCCGTATCACTAACAGTCGGCAGATTCCGCAGACGTTCTGGCAGATCCGCCTGCCAACGTGGGTTGGCCAAAAACCAAGACCTTGCCCATTGAGCCAGATCCTGAACCAACACCTGTCGACTGATCGCCTGTTGCTCCAGGAGCGTCTGCAACAACACCAGCTTGTAGGATTTAGAAACTTTGGTAATAGTCAGGTCACGAAACCACTGAACATGCTGTTCCAGCACCTGCAACTCATCCGCATCCGCATCGCCTTGCTCGTCGACAAACTCCCACCAACTACCATAGCTACGGTGCAGGCGACTCAAACTGGCACCATTCTCCCAAAACTCCTTCAGCGTGGGACGGCGCTTCAGCGTTTGTTTTAGCTTGGCATAGTGAGCATCCAAGCGATCCCCGACCAAGCTACGCAAAAACTCGATAAAGCCAAGGTCGTAATTAACATAGCACCCATCGGGCAGCAAACCGGTCGGATTACTGGCCGCATCAAGCAACTGGTTACGTGTGGGCTTACCGGCAAAGGCTGCACCAAACAGCATCTCCGGTCGGTTTAAAAAGCTGTGGTGATTGCCCACAAAGTCCAGCACCACCAAGCGCTCCTTGCCATCGCTCAGACGCAAACCACGCCCCAGCTGCTGCAGAAACAATATTTTCGACTCTGTCGGGCGCAACATCATCACTGTATCAATCTGCGGCAGATCCACCCCTTCGTTAAACAGATCAACCGAGAACAGCACCTGAAGCCGCCCCTCACCAAGCTGCTCCAGTGCCTCTGAGCGTGTCAGCTCTGATTCGGTATGTATGCTCGCAGCCCGTACACCGGCCTTGTCGAAATACCTGGCCATAAAATCCGCGTGGCGGCGCGAGGCACAAAACGCAAGCGTGCGCTGCTGAGCTTTATCCTGCCATTCCTTCAGCGCGTGCCTCGCCCGACCACGTGTGGCCAGCTGTGTAGACAGTTTGTCAGGATCAAACCGACCGTTACGCCAGGGGATGTGTTCATAATCGACCTCGCTATCGAAAATACCGAAATAACTGAACAGACACAGTTGCTGGTCGTGAATACCATCGTAGAAGTCCCGCCGGTAGACCAGATTGTGCTCACACAGACGCAAAATATCCGAACCATCGGTGCGATCCGGCGTCGCCGTAAGGCCGAGCAGAAATTCAGGCTGAAAATGATCCAACAGACGTTGATAGCAAGCCGCCGCCGCATGATGAAATTCATCCACGACGATGTAATCAAAGTAGTCCCGGCCAAAGCGCTCCAGATGCGGCGCGCGCCCCAATGTCTGCACCGACGCAAACAAGAGATCACACTCATCATCCTTCTGTTTTCCGGTATAACGCCCCACCCTTTTATTGGGTAAGATCGTCAGGAAGCTCTCCTCCGCCTGCAACAGAATCTCTTCGCGGTGGGCAACAAACAGCACCCGGACCGCACTGAACTGAGCGGCATCAAACGCGGCCAGATACGTTTTGCCCATACCAGTGGCCAGCACCACCAGCCCCTTTTTGAAGCCACGCGCACGCGTACTCTCCAGCGCCTGCAGCGCTTCTACCTGATGAGGTCTGGGGGAAGGAACTGTCGGCTCAGGTTCCTGCTCATCGATATCAGCCGTTTGAATCGGAACGACTTTTCGCGCTTGTTGATAACGCTGCTGATACCGCTCAACCCAGTCATGGTCCAAAACCCGCACCTGAGGCAGTTGCATCAGCTGCTGAAACTGCCGGCGCACCTCATTTATCCGCCTGCCCGCCAGTGAATCCGCCTCGTTGGGATAGTCCAGGTGGTAGTTCCACTCAAGACCGTCAGTCAGGGCCTTTGCACTGATATTGCTGGAGCCGACAAAGGCATCAGCACTGAGCATTTCCCCCTGTGCCGAACGCACAAAGATATAGGCTTTCAGGTGAAAACTATCCTTTGCACCGACTTCAAAGACCCGCACGTCCGCGCCCCGCTCAACCAATAGCAGCAGCTTCTTCAGTGCTTTGGGATCAGTGATGCACATGTAGTCACTGGTCAACAGTGTCAGACGCACATCACGCTCATCCGATTCCATCGCAGCGACCAGATCGCCAAAAATCAGATTCAGCCCAGTCGAACGGATAAAAGAAACAGCGATCTCAATATCAGTGGCGTGAGTCAATGCGCGACGCAAGGCCGGTAACAGCTGATTATCACCACCGCCGGTTATCAGATAGGAAGAAGCAGTCACGCGTTAGAAGCCCTTGCCGCTTGCAAGCAGACCGTTTGCCAGCTCACGTCCGCCCGTTGCAGGCGATCGGCACTCACCTTCGGCCCCAGGAGCTGCAGTACCAACTCACGTGAGTGAGCCAGTTGCTGTAGTTCCTCCACGCTCACGCCATACATGGGACGCGCCGGATCGGAAGGACCAAAACGCAGCGTGATAATCAACAGTCCGCCGGGGGACAACAGCGCTGTGAGCCGCTCAAAGGCTTGCGGGCGTAGAGCGACTGGCAGGTGCATCCAAACCGCTGACAATAGAATCAGGTCATAACCTCGGGGCGGCCTTTCAACGGCAGCAAGCGTCGGCAGTTGGCTGTCAATCCAGCGCACCTGATCGCCACTGTTCTGCTGGGCCAAGTCGCGCAACCCCTGCGCCGGCTCCACTGCCGTCACCTGCCAACCCTGCCGCGCCAGCCAAAGTGCATCCCTTCCACTACCTGCCCCCACATCCAACGCTACGCCCGGTGTAACTTTATCCAGCAAAAAGCGCCAATCAGCATGCACATCTTCAGGTCTGATCGAATCGTACTGCGACTGAAACTGCACAGCGTTGCGGTGGTAATGCTCGATCGTGTCGCGTAGCGCCATTGATACCCTTGCCCGGCTTGTATGAAGAAAATCATGAGTATAGCCAAGAGGCATGGATAAACCTTAAGGATACCCGGCGTGGTAAACGCCTCGCTCTACAGGCGCTTGCATGCAGGCGACCTACCGAGCCAAATCAACGCACCAAAAAGGCCGCGGCCATGCCCACATCCGAAAAATCACCTATTGCGCAATATGCCAACACGCTTTAAGCCGATTTACCGTGTGTTCCCACTTGGGTGTACGAGGACGCGCTACAGAGTTCTGATTGCCAAACAACCCAACCTCATTGACCGCCTGGGCTTCCGGTACTTCGTGCAGCCAGGAAACGGGGACAAAATATTCCGCCTCGTCCTCGCCGTACTCTGCTGCAATCTTATATTCGCCTTCAAGGTTCATCTCAGGCTTGATGAAATCATCAGCCATTACCGCATGGCCTGTTACTTTGGCCACACCCACATAACCTGTACCGGGAATATTCACCCACACACGTTCACCGGGCTTGAGCATAAACAGGGTTTTGCTGTACCAGCGGCCGCCCCCGGCTGAGATAAATCCGTGTTTGACCGCATCCACCCAGCTCCGACCTCCGGGGCCCGCCCCAAAGCTTGCGTAGAACTCCCCGTTCCACTCCCCCTTTTGACGGGTATTCACCGCATGCTCTTCGGTTTCCACCGGGTCGATCATCCAAGCGCGACTGAGGTACTGATTCTCGCCGTCCTGAAACACGCTGAAAAACACCGCATTAACCGCCACACTGGCCTTGTCGTTCAGGTAGTTGATAATCCGCTCAGTACTGGCGTCCAGCTCCGCCGCCACAATCACCATCTGGTGCGAACTGTTGATATCCTCCTCAACCGGTGGTGCGCCGAACCTGGCTCTAAAGGCTTCATCGAAACTGGTTTCAGGCAACGCCTGTTTTTCAGCAAATTCTGAATAGATCTGCACAAACCGCTCCGCAGGCAGCTGTTCCACCCAGGCCGCATAGTCGATGGCCTGGGCCACCACATCTCTGGGGGTTTTATGCTTTTTCAGCTCAATGATGATAATGGAGCCGGCTGCATCAATAGCGAGCAGGTCGATGTACTTGCCAAAATCCGTATAGACCTGCCGGCCGATCAGCATCCAACTGCTGTTGAGGATGGAGATATCGCAGGTAATCTGCTCCTCCAACAGTGCTTCACTATCCAGCGTGATAGCGGTCAAAGGCCGCGGCTTCTCACCGATTTTCCAGATGCCGTGTTGGACTGCCATAATTCAATCTATTCCCCTAATCAACCAAAACCAGGATATTTTCGAGCAACTCAATAAGTATATTAGCCGGTTGAGCAATCGCGTATTTTTTCGTTCTATTATTGCGAGTTAAGCCATTTTCCTCCCGCCCGTTGCAGGAGCCTGCATGCGACCAACCGCACCTAATCAACGCACCAAAAGGTCGCGGCCATGGCCGCTCCTACAGGCGGCCGCCAGCATTTCACAACCTTCTGCACAAGCCTGCAGACGTCCGACAGCGGCCAGTCGAGCAGATGACAACCCTGTTATCGCCGGAACAAATTGACCTAAGGCAAGGCCCACCTTTTCAGACACTCCTACATTGCACCGCAACAATTGCTTTCTATGCCGACAGCAGATGTTGCCATCGATGGGAGGCGCGCAGTGAAAAACACCAGAAATTACGCGGAACAGACACCGGACCAGACCCTTTCTGAACTGGCGGTGTCGGCAGAGACGGGCTTGACAGCCGATGACGCGGCGCGGCGTTTGTCGCAGTACGGGCCGAATGAGATTGCGACCCGTCAGGAGAGCTTCTGGCACCGCCTGGGACGGCGCTTTTGGGGACCGATTCCGTGGATGATTGAGCTGGCCGCCCTGCTTTCAGCGCTGGTCGGTAAGTGGGAAGATTTCACGATCATCCTGGTTATGCTGTTGATTAATGTGTTTCTGGACTTTTTTCAGGAGCACCGCGCGCTCAATGCGCTGTCAGCCTTGCAGGCAGGCCTGGCCCAGTCGGCACGCGTTCTGCGCGACGGCGCGTTTGCGCAGGTGCCCGTAAGTGAGCTGGTACCGGGGGATATCGTCAAGCTACGCGCCGGCGAAGTGGTGCCGGCTGACTGTCAGCTGCTGCGCGGGGCATTTCTGTCGGTTGATCAGTCCTCTCTGACCGGCGAGTCACTGCCGGTCAGCCGCGAGGTCGGTAATGTGGTGTTCGCCAATACCATCGTCAAGCAAGGCGAGATGCTGGCGGTGACTGTCAACACCGGTATGCACACGGATTTTTCCAATGTGGTCGCGCTGGTGGCCGAAGCGCAACTGACTTCCCGCAGCCACTTCCAGGACATGGTTCTGCAGATCGGCCACGTGCTGATTTTGCTCACGCTGGTGCTGGTGGTGCTGATCGTGCTGGTGGGCTTGTTCCGCAATCAACCCTTGCTGGAAATTCTGCGTTTTGCGCTGGTCCTTTCCGTGGCGGCCATTCCGGTCGCCCTGCCGGCGGTGCTGTCGGTGACCATGGCCGTCGGCGCGGTCAATCTGGCTCGCCAGAAAGCGATTGTCTCACGCCTGACCGCGATTGAAGAGCTGGCCGGCGTGGATGTGTTCTGTTCTGACAAGACCGGCACCCTGACGCGCAATGAAATGACCGTCACCGGGCCTGAAGTGCTACCCGGCTTTGACCAACAAAGCCTCTTTCTGCTGGCCGCGCTTGCCTCGCAACAGGAGAATCAGGACCCCATTGAGTTGCCGATTTTCCGATACCTGCAGACACACTTTCCGCACCTGCACACCGACGACTTTCAGGTCAGTGGTTTTATACCGTTTGACCCGGTCGGCAAGCGTACCGAGGCGACCGTCAGCCATGACGGCAGGCAATTTACCGCCATTAAAGGCGCGCCCCAAGTGCTGATCGGCATGGCCGGTCTGGACGATAAGCAAACAGCTGAACTGCAAGCCCGGGTCGATGCACTCGCGGCACGCGGCTACCGCACCCTGGCCGTGGGTAAACGCGAGGGCGACGCGCCCCTGCAGTTGGCCGGTCTGATCCCCATGCAGGACCCGCCCCGTGATGATTCACGTCAGGTCATAGACGAGATGCACGCCAACGGGGTGCGGGTAAAAATGATCACCGGGGACAACCTTGCCATTGCCCGCGAGATCGGCAAACAACTGGGGCTGCAAGAAAAATCCATCCGCGCCGCACAGCTCTCAGGCGCAGCCGGCGGTGAACTGCTGGAACTGGCCGAAATGCTCACTGTGGCAATTCACCAACGTCTGCAAGGCGATGAAACGCCCATATCCGCAAGCCGTGCCTTTGCCCGTTCGGTGATCGACGAGCTGCACACGATGTACGACACCTCTCTGCTGGAACGCGAGTTTCTGCACACCCATGAATCGGCAATTATCGGCATGATTGAAAATGTCGATATCTTTGCTGAAGTGGTGCCGGAGGATAAGTACCGCATCGTCGACACCTTACAAAAAGGCGGGCATATCGTTGCCATGACCGGCGACGGCGTCAACGATGCGCCGGCCCTGAAAAAAGCCGATTGCGGTTTTGCCGTATCCAACGCCACTGACGCGGCCCGCGCAGCCGCGGATATCGTGCTCACCGCGCCCGGACTCTCGGTCATTAATGACGCGGTCAAACAGGCCCGGATCACCTTCGAGCGCATGAACAGTTACGCCACTTTCCGCATTGCCGAAACCCTGCGGATTATTCTGTTTATGGCGCTGGCGATTCTGGCCTTTGATTTCTACCCCATCACAGCGTTGATGATTATTCTGCTGGCGCTGCTTAATGACATTCCCATATTGACCATCGCCTATGACAATACGCGGGTGCAACGTTCACCGGTGCGCTGGGATATGCGCGAACTGATGACACTGGCAGGGCTACTGGGTTTTACCGGGGTTGTATTTACATTTGTCCTCTTCTATCTGCTCGAACAGGCCGGCGTGCCACGCGAGACCATTCAGACCTGGATTTTTCTCAAACTTATCGTCGCCGGCCACTTCACCCTGTATATCACCCGTGCGTCGGGCTGGTTCTGGCAAAAACCCTGGCCCGCCCTGCCGCTGCTGGCGGCAACCTTCGGCACCGAACTGGTCGGCACCGTATTCGCTGCCGAAGGCTGGCTGATGCCGGCAATAGGCTGGCATGCGGCACTGTTGATCTGGGCTTATGCCACCCTTGAGTTATTTGTCTGCGACGCCGTCAAACAGGGTGCGGTCCGCTTTCTTTTCCGCAAGCCCGCCCCTGCAAATGCAGCGCCTGCCCTCACCGGAGCAACACGATGAACACCAAACTCACAAAAGCAGACACACGCCACGAAAACAGCGTACCTTTCTTCTGGCCTCTGAATGTGGCGGCCAATATGGTCGAAGCCGGTCAGGATCTGATGGAGCGCAATATCCAGTTTGCCTTTGAGGCACAGAAAATAGATCACGGCCTGACGCCCGAATTTGCCACCCCCAACCGCATCCGGCTGGATCTGCCGACCATGCGTCTGCGGGATTTTTCGACCGCACACAACCCCGGCATTGCCACCATAATTGACGCACCCCACGCCGGCCACAGCGCCACCATCGCAGACTACCAGCCGGGCCAGTCACTGGTCGCCACCTTGTTGGACCACGGTGTCGGGCATGTATTAGTGACGGACTGGAAAAGCGCCACTGACGAGATGAAGGACTACGATATCGACCGTTATCTGGCCGAAATGCTGGTCTGTATCGAAGAACTCGGCGGCAAGGTGAATCTGGTCGGCCTGTGCCAAGGCGGCTGGCTGTCTACCATGCTGGCCGCGCGTTTTCCTGACAAGGTCAATAGACTCGTGCTGGCCGGTTCACCGATCGACACCAACGCCGGCGACGGCCCGATCCGCAAAATGGCGCATACGCTGCCGCTGTCCTTCTACGAAAACCTGGTCAAAATGGGGCATGGCCGCATGCGCGGTCGCTATATGTTGCAAGGCTGGAAGAACATGCACCCCGAGCAGCACTATATGAAAAAGTATTTCGACCTCTACGAACATATCGACGAACCGGAATACCTCGCCAAAACTGAGGCCTTCGAAGCCTGGTACGAGAACCCCATCGACCTGCCCGGGCGCTGGTATCTGCAAGCAATCAAGCTCCTCTTTAAAGAAAACCGCCTGGCCCGCAGTGAATTCACCGCCCTTGGCAAACGCCTCGACCTCAAAGCGATCACCTGCCCGACCTATATGCTGGCCGGCGAATCCGACGACATCACCACCGCCGAACAGGTCTTTGCCGCCGAAGAGCTGTTCGGCACGCCGAAAGACCAGATGGTCAAAACCCTTGCACCGGGCGGGCATATCGGGCTGTTTATGGGCAGCAAAACCCTCCGGACCCAATGGCCCGAAATCGCCCGCTGGCTGCAACTGTAGGAGCCTGCATGCAGGCGACCGGCGAGGCTAAATGCAACGCCCAAGGTCGCGGCCATGGCCGCTCCTACAAAAACACCCGCCATTGTAGGAGCCTGTATACAGGCGACCGACAGGGCTAAACGCAACACCCAAGGTCGCGGCCATGGCCGCTCCTACAAAAACACCCGCCATTGTAGGAGCCTGTATACAGGCGACCGACGGCGCTAATCGCAACTCCCAAGGTCGCGGCTATAGCCACCCCTACAAAACCCCCGCCATTGTAGGAGCCTGTATACAGGTGACCGGCGGGGTTATACGTAACTCCCGGGTCGCGGCTATAGCCACTCCTACAAAACACCCGCCATTGTAGGAGCCTGCACGCAGGCGACCGACGAGGCTAAACGCTACACCCAAGCTCGCGGCTATAGCCGCTCCTACACAGGCCGGTTTCGGGCTACAATGCGGCCTCCGACATAACCCCTACTCCGGAGTTCACCGTGTCACGTCGTGATTTTCTGAAGCAGACAGCTCTTCTGACCGGCAGCGCCCTGCTGCCTTCTTTTGCCCGTGCCGCCGACAGCGCAAGCGGCGATGCCTTGTCCGCGCCCGGCACCGACTGGCGCACCTTTGAGGTCACCCACCAGCTGAATATCCCGCAGTCAGATGCGGGCATCAAAGCCTGGTTCCCGCTGCCCTCCCTGCACGAAGCCGCCTGGATGCGCCCGATGGGCGATCTATGGGAAACCAATGCGGACGACGCCTATGTGGTGACGGATCCGGTTTACGGTGCGCGTATGCTTTACGCGCAATGGCAAGCCGGCGCGGCACCGGAACTGACGATTCTGAGCCGCTTTGCCGGACGCGACCGCAGCACCGACTTCAGCGCCGCCACCCCCGCCAGGCTGAGTAAACAGGAACGTGCGCTTTACACCAACCCGACCCGCCTGCTGCCGACCGGCGGTATCGTCGGCAAAACAGCGCGGGAAATTACCCGTGGCCTGGACGGCGACAAAGCCAAAGCGGAGGCGATTTATCAGTGGATCGTCGAGAACACCTTCCGCGACCCCGAGACCCGCGGCTGTGGTCTGGGTGACATCAGCTATATGCTCGAAACCGGCGATCTGGGCGGTAAGTGCGCCGACCTGAACGCCCTGTTTGTCGGCCTTGCGCGCGCCGCCGGCCTGCCTGCGCGCGATGTCTACGGCATCCGCGTAACCGAGTCGCGACTGGGCTTCCAGTGCCTTGGCAAAAGCGGCGATATCAGCAAAGGCCAGCACTGCCGCTCGGAGGTTTTCCTGGAGGATTACGGCTGGGTAGCCGTCGATCCCGCAGACGTACGCAAGGTTGCGCTGGAAGAACCGCCCGGTGAACTCAGCCTTGACGCGCCCGAAGTGGTCAAGGCGCGCGAGTTACTGTTCGGCGGCTGGGAGACGAATTGGCTTGCCTATAATGTCGCCCACGATATCGACCTGCCCGGCAGTGAAGGGCCAGAGCTGGCATTTCTGATGTACCCACAGGTCGAGGTCGGCGGCAAACGTCTGGATTCGCTGAATCCGCAGGAAGGCGGTTATCAGATTTATTCAAAAGAAATCACAGCCTGATCCGCGGCGGCCATGGTTGCCTATCTGTAGGAGCGGCTATAGCCGCGACCTGCGGTAGCCCGAATCAACATCGTCGGTCGCCTGTGTACAGGCTCCTACAGCGGCGGCCGGCTAAGATCGGCGGCACGACGGTCCCGCCTGTAGGAGCGGCCATGGCCGCGACCTGCGGCGGCCCGAATCAACATCGTCGGTCGCCTGTATACAGGCTCCTACACCGGCGGCCGGCTAAGATCGGCGGCATGACGCTCCCGCCTGTAGGAGCGGCCATGGCCGGAACCCCGCAACCAGAGCCCCAAAAAAACCTTACAACTCCAACTCAACCCCAAACGCCAACCAATCACGCTCGAAATCAAGCAATTCTTTGGCCGAGTCACTCCTCTTCTTGGCCACCTCCCCGGTCAGAGACGACCAGCGCGTCAGGCCGACACAGAGCCGCAAACGAGCGGTATCCAGCGTGCGGTCACCAAATTTGTCAGCTGAGGAATAATACGCGCGCTCAAGCGTAGTGAAGCTGCGCGAGCGCGGCGTCCAGTCGTGCCGCCAGCTCAACGCAGCACCCGCTGCCACAGTGGTAATGATCGTATTCACCGCGAACTTACGGTTCAAGCGCAAATCCAGGCGCGCATAACTCAACGGCAACCGGTCCGCCGTCGCGGCGATAGTCATAGTCGTATAATCATCGAGGCTGTCGTTATAGAAATTGCGACTAACGACACCGACCTTGGCGCAAACGCCGGTCTTCCCTGTGGCATCGCTCTCCACTCCGGTAAACACCGACGCGGTGTCACCGTCACCGGTGCTATCGCCTTCATAATCAAGCACCTGGCCACTCACTCCAACCAGCGCACGGGTGTCTGACGATACCGAATACAAAGCGTTATCGAGGAATAACCTAGCTCATCCGTCACCTCAGGATAGTTATCACAATCCCAGGTCAGCGCCGTACGAAGATTACCACGAGACTGCTTAGCACGATAAACGTGGCTAATATCAACACGAGTTTATTGTTAGGTAATCCCCTCATCATCCCTGAGCAACGATTGAATCAACGGTA
The DNA here is from genome assembly GCA_030546905.1 of Granulosicoccaceae sp. 1_MG-2023. GTDB lineage: Bacteria > Pseudomonadota > Gammaproteobacteria > Granulosicoccales > Granulosicoccaceae > UBA7957. Next base: position 73,513 of record JAUOPI010000017.1, read on the forward strand.
CCACATAAAGCACGTGTACCTCTCGAACAACACCAATCAAAGACAAACGCGAACGCAAACTGAATACCACCACACCATCGGCAAACAGTTTGTGATCGTCGTAATCGGCCTCTTCCGCGTCATCGAAGCGCGCGCATAAGCCTTCATAACCGATCACGAAGTCAACATTCCCCGTGGAACCCGTGACAGAAATACCCGGACAAACGAAGACCCCGCTAGAGGTCAATTCTTGGTCTTCAGCCGGAAATACGTTTCCAAAATCGAACTAACCTCAACCGACGAGGATAAGCGTGCATTACCCACGGCAACACCGTCAGCCGCCAATACTCCAGATGTGAATCCTGACAGAACGCGAAAAGCAAAATAGCACTAACCTGAAAACGAAAACATATAAGTCTTCCAACTAAAACCAAACCAGTTAAAAATATGACGCACTTCTAGGCACACAAAACTAAAGCCGAGCCTTGCACATGGCTACACAAAGAAACCAACTGCGAGCGGCACTCAAGACCCTTTGAAGGAAAACGTCCCAACAAACCAAAAAATCACGTTTCGCTCACACACAGCTTCCCCAACCCCAGATCAAACCGTCCAAAAACCAAGACGCTTGCGAACCATAAATAAAGCGAGCACATTTTGAACACCAAGGCTAACAGCTGTGGCTATAGCAGCTCCGAATATACCCCAATACGCTGCACCAACCACCGACAACAAAAACGCCAATGGTCCAGAAAAACTAGTAACGCGCCTAAAGTCACGTTCATGACCAGACATATTAAGCAACATCCCCACCGAGCCAGTTGCTACATTGACAAACTGGCCGATGGACAGGATCACCAACAGCGCCGAGGAATCTTTAAACCCAGCGCCAAACAGACCCATGATATCTTCTGCGAAAACAAACACCGAAAAAAGCACCACACTAGCGACGAAAATCATGACTCTACTCGTGATCTTTACTAATCGCTCCAACAATCCCAACTGGTCAGTCACCCACAAACGCGCAAACTTCGGCGCCACCACCATATTTGCAACTACTAATATAAAAGCGACCAGCATTGACACCCTTTGAGCAGCTGCAAGCTCCGCAATGCGTTCTGGTAAGACAAATACACTTGCCACAAGAATCCCAGACCAATTTACTAATAGCGCCATACACGTCGCAGCGAAAACCTCCCTGCCGGCCTTAAACATCGCGCGATCGGACAACGTCAACATGTGGAATCTACCAAAATTCCACCACCAAACATAGGCCGCAACAATAAAGACGACAAAACTGGCTAACGCGTAAACCACAGCAAGATTGGAAGCAGAACTCGCGATACTGCGATTCAAAAGCAAAGCGACCGAGAGCGTGACCACCAAAACCAGATTAACGCCTAGAGTTTCATAAAGGTACGACGATGCGATCCAACCTCGTGACTGATAGGCCTTTGAATATATCAGACTCAACGACAAAAATAGCACTGACGGCAGGCCGACGATTAATACCGGACCAAGCCTCTCGTCATACAGAAAACCGTTAAGAATCAAACCTCCTGCAACCAGCCCAAAAAACACAATTACTGACGCACCTAAACTGACCCAAAGTAAAGCCCTGAAAAGAACGTCATTCACAAAAATTAAATCACGAGTAGAACTAAGACGACGCAGCACGGGAATATCCAGGCCGAACTGACAAAGCGTCGATAGAACACTACAAATTGTCAAAAATAAGAGAAATAACCCAGCTTCGTCTTGTGGCATGACCCTAGACACCAAAACCGTGACTAACACAGCTGCAAAGGCAGACCCCGCTTTAACCCCGGCGGAAATGGCGTATTTAACTAACAAATGACACACACCCCAAAAAAGCGAGCAGCATTACTTGAGGCCTTTACCGTCGTGCTCAAGACCCACCAAGTCAAACCCTTTAACAACCAACAATTCCTTGCCCTTGGCATTGGGCTGATGATACGAAATATATACCTTACCAGCCGCACCGCGGAACACAGTTTGATGCCCACCATCATACACGCCCAACTGAAACGTTGGCCCCTCGCACGCGGTGCCGGCAAAAAAACCAGCACAGTCCGTATAAACAACTGTATATTTATTCGCGTTAGTGAAGGTTGACCAAAAAAGCAAAAGCTCGTCATCCTCCTCACGTACGATCAACTGAGGGGAGTCTGTGACCAGCGGATATATCGGCGAACCGGCGCCAAAATCCGCATCCGGACCGACAAGTTCAAACTCCCCATCGACAAGTTTATCTAGCGACTCATTCAATTCCGAGTACACGATACGGCCACCCTGACCGGGATCCCATTCGACACTATAGAGCAAATATGCGTTATCATCATGAAAAAACATTGAAGCATCCAACACCGCTCGGTTTGATATTAACGTCGAATGAAACGAATAAGGGCCTTCGATTCGATCCGCCCTGTAAATTAGAACATCGCGCACAGCCTTCTTAAACAGAGAGTTGTTAGGCGTATGTAAATTATACGAAGGCCGTGTTTTTGTCTCGGTAAATACTACATAAAAATGACCTTTGAACCGGTACAGCTTCGGCGCCCAAATCAGCCGTTCATCCGAGCCCGACCTGCTTAACAACCGACCAGAATACGACCATTTCTCTAAATCACTACTTGTATACCGAACAACACCTGCCCCCCCCACGCGTTGCCCAACCGGCGCAAAAGCAGACTGCACTATCAAACTATATATCTCGCTTTCTTTATCAAAATAAATATAAGGATCGCGCAAACTAATATCACTGCCCGCCCCCTCAGAGCTCGAGTCCGCCACGCCTATTACTGGCCCACAGCAAACCCAAACAAAAAACCACCAAAAAAAAACAGATCTATGGTGCTTTACTGCCGAAGTGCGATCGCAAGAATGCAGCACCGAAACTAACCACCTTGGCAACCACTTTCTCCTTTTCTAGTGAAACGACATCCAGCCGACCAACACTGACCGCATTAGCATTATAGGCCAACCATACATTGAACAACCTTTCAGCCAAAAATCCGATAACTCGTTGCTGGTACGAATCGTAGTTAGACACATCAATTTCTTGTTCAATCCGACCCAGCAAAGGGAAAAGCCACTCGCAGTATTTATCGTACACACTACGCTTGGCAATTAACATATTAAATCGGACCAACTCCCTTGAAGAAACGACATGATCAAAAGCCGAAATATAATCCGGATACATTACAGCCAGCACATCACGCGCCACACGCAAATCACGAGAATAGTGCCGAATCGCATATTGCTGCCAGACACTGAATACAAAATAGCTACGCGCCTTAGGAATTAAAATATCGTATTTTGAAAGCGCTGCATCGACCCCCTTCTCGTCAATGATATTCTTCGACATAAACCTGGTAGTACTAAACGACGACGATGTGAAATACCTTCGATAGTGAACCAACCCTTTTATTGCACTCTGGTCGTTTTTCCACTGCCAGTAAAGCGCTGTAAGCTCGCAGTAACTCGCATTTTTATCGGATATTGAAATCCCATCATTGTCACAAGCGTAGCCAAGCTTGTCCTTGCCTTGCGCACCGACTTGCATTGGAACATAAAGATCCAAAGCCGGAAAATCATAACGCTTGTGAGTAGCAACCAAAATTGACATTGCGCCTAACCTAACGCAGTCGACACAAAAAATGCTGGGATTTTTTGCCCCGTATTAATAAGATATTTGGAGATTGTAGCCGCGTCGAGCGCCTCTGCGACTGTGGCATCCATATCCAAATACCGATACGTACCAAGCCGCCCAAGAAACGAACAATTTTCAACCTCGTTTGCCAAACCAACATATTTCGAAAGCAGCGTCCTTTCACGCGCCTGCCGGATCGGGTAATACGGTATATCACCAGGTTCTTGAGCCCTGCTGAACTCCTTAAACACCGCGGTCTTTTGATGAGTCTCCCACGGAGCAAAGAACTTATGCTCCGACACACGAGTCCACGGGACATCTACATCGGAGTAATTCATCACCGCACACCCCTGATAATCGTTATCATGAACTTCCTTAACAAAATCCAAGGTTCGATAAGGCAATCGCCCCTCCGAATATAAAAAATACGAGTCAATCGGCCCTGAATAAAACGTGTGATCAAACTCGTTTTGCATGTCATGACTAAAATCCGTATTTAGAAAGACTTTAATTCGATCATGGCGCAAACATTTGTCAAAGAATTCAGTATATCCAGACTTTGGCATCCCCTGAAATTTGTGCGAAAAGTAGTTATCATCATAGTTAAAACGAACAGGAAGCCGCTTCAAAACACTGGCAGGCAGCTCTGTGGGCGCCATACCCCATTGCTTCAGAGTATACCCCTTAAGAAACGCTTCATATAAGCCTCGGCCGACAAACTTAAGCGCTTGCTCCTCAAAATTAGCAGGTTCCGAAATCGACAAATCAGCCAGCGAAGCCACAAATTCTCTAGCCTCCGACGGCGACATCGATTTACCGTAAAACTGATTTATAGTAAATAAATTAATTGGCAATGAATACACCTTACCGTCATAGATAGCTTTAACTCTATTAACGTAAGGCATGAACTCTATAAAGCGTGAAACATAATCCCACACATGCTTCTTATCCGTATGAAAAATGTGCGGCCCGTATTTATGCACCATCACTCCGGTCTCCTCGCAACGCTCGGTGTAGCAATTCCCTCCAATATGGCCTCGCTGATCAATGACCGTAACAAAATGCCCGTCATCTGCGAGTTCGCGTGCGACGACTGCTCCTGAAAATCCAGCGCCCACCACTAAAATATTCAAATCAATCCCCGTAGTAAATCAAAATTCATACCCAAACAATTCAATGTCTTTGCGGTATAGCTCAGCAACAATTTGACGAGTTTCATCATCATAATACGACCTGTAATCACGCCGATCCGACGAGTTGATTACTTTCAAACCATCTGTCTCTCCTAGCGACAACTTTTTACTGATATAGACATATTCATCAGCAAGTTTTTCGAATTTGGCAACATAGTCAACAATCGAGCGTCCTGCGGAAGAGTATACAAACTCGTATTGCGGCCGAAAGTGGGGCCAAGCCAGGACTTTCCTACGGAACTTGGGCTGATCACGGAGTGCCTTTACAAAATCCCCGAAACTCTCATATGGCCGTAAATACTTCTCAGAAAAACGGAGGTCCAGATCGGAACCGTCTAACGAGATCCCTCCCCCCGCATTGAGATAAGCATATGCAGACACAAACCTATCCCAAGGGTTTCTCGCCACCGTGAATACAAAATATCTTTGAAGATTCACACCGGACTCTACATATTTGTCTGCAGTGAAATGGGCATAAACACCATCCCCGGGGCAAAGTGCGTTTCTAATAGAGTTCCCGCCTGTTTTGGGGATATGTATAAATACAAACCCATGCTCCCTCTCCAGATCAGACAAAACAGGCTTACAATCTTTGACGTAATCTCTTAGCCCTACCGGCGCAACCCTGACCCACATAGATTTTAGGCGAGATCGCAACAAAGGAAAACGCTTACTAAATTCTTTTAAGGCGTAAACAACACGCTCCAGACCTATATACATATTCAAATATCACCCGCCAAATGCTCGGACCGATACCTAGCTTGACTCCGAGAAAACACCAGCAAAGATACAAGCACAACTGCAAAAAAACCAGTTTCGATAGTATATAATTTATCATATAGTGAAAGCTGATACATGAGAGCAAAATTAAATACCATACGCGCGCCAAAAATCAGAATAATAACACTATTCATACGCACGCCGGCCAACAGAAGCGTCAAAGCCCCGGAGAAGTAGACCGCCAAAACGATATGCATAAACAGCATCCAAAGCACCCCGCCCTCCAGCAACAAAGTAGCCTGCGTTGATCCGTTATATACACGGTTATTTTCAACGATGCCCGACATCCAATCGCTAGGCACCATCTCATGCATTAAACTGTAGATACGATGAAATGAATAGGAATCGCTTGAATAGTGCGAGTTATAACCAAGCCCCTGCGTATAAAGGTTGTACGCCTCGTTCCACAACTGTCCTTGCTGTAAAAGACGCACACAGTAATACGTCCCCTTTTCCAATTCGGGAAATATCATAAAATTTATTATCGCGGCTGCAACCAACAACACCCCGAAACCGATAGCAAGAATCGGATAAGCCTTCGACCTGACTTGATCGCCGCGCAGGCGCTTGGCAAGAACATAAACGATCAAAAAGAAGTTTAGACAGGTGAACATCATTCCGAACTTTTCACCGGTCCCGACGGTATTAACCAGAAATAGCACTACCAAAAAATAAATTAATACTGCTGAGGGAAACGCCCTTTTGACCAGCAACATATACAAGAAGGGCTGCAAATACAATGCCAAATTATGCAGCTGACTTATATATCTCGGCAAAATTTGTGCTCGATAATGAAACCGGTCGACTCCATTTGCTACAGCTGGCCCGTAATGCAAATACACTTCGTAAAATACGTATAACTCCAATAGCATGAGCACAGCCAAAATTAGAAAGTGAACTGTTCTGCCTTCGCCGAAACCTTTAAAATAAAACTTATTTTCATCGCATACGAGCGCAAGCATATAAAACAATGCTGAATAAAAGACCAACTGAGACAATAAGAATAGATAGGCACTACCGCTATCGACCACGCTATTGTACGAATCAAGCTCAACAAGGTACACGCGATCTACATTAAGAAACATCACAGCAAGAGCGCACGTTACTGAGAAAAACGCCCCCTTAATCGCCAACACGCCAAATACTGGATACTTTATGTACATGTATACCATATACAATCCCCAAACCAACGTGAGGACGTATGGCTCGTAAGTAAACGGATAGGCCAGGCCATATACGTGAACAACCGACATTACTAATAACGTAATCAACCCCGTTCGTAACAAATTACTTTTGCCCGCCAAAGAACCCTCCTTTTATTTCCGCAAAGCCTCTAGACGTATTAGACCTTACCCCGTCAATGACAGCGTGCATAAAGTACTTAAAATAAATCCTTCGTCGCGGATAATTGACCGAAGCCACAGCCCATAGGCAAACTCTTTGCACCAACACAACAAGATACAACCATTTCTTATCGATCAGCGTCTTATAAAACAATATCCTGTTGCGATATGTGTAGTAGACCTTCCACTCCGGAAGGTACACATCGCTATTCCCCTGAAGCGTTTCACAGTCATGAACAAAAGCCAACTCGGGTCTAAATAGAATCCTGCGCCCTGCTTTTTTTATTTGATACGTGTAAATCATATCGTCTGCATATATAAATAACTCAGGGTCAGGCAACCCAAGATAACTACGCACAGAGTCGGCGCGAACAAAGAACCCAACAAACGTGACGGCATCCACCTCCCCACCAACAATATACATTTCATCCGAAACTCGGCTTTTACCACGTGATCCTGCGGCGGTTCGTCGCAAAAATGGATTTAGAAATGGCCGATTCATTTCCGCGATAACTCCGGTCGGTAGATATACCGCGGCAGAAACAGCATCAACTGTTGGCTCGATATCAATCGAAATAGTACGAAACTGCTCTATACACCCAACCTCAGGATACGAATCGTCATCGTGCATACAAATCCAACTGGGATTATGCTTGAGAGCCTCTGCCAAGCCTAGGTTAAACCCTCCCGCCCCCCCCACGTTTCGTACCGAATTAACAACCACCACTTTGTCTTCGTCAAGTGACGAGAGCCATTCTTCCGTACCGTCTGTACTCGCGTTATTTACTACGATTATTGTATCGAAGGGCTCTTTTAGGGACCGCGAGATTGTTTCCTTTAGCTTTTCCAAACGATTAAACGTAACCACCACATCAATAAGACGCATACTCACCCCAGTCATTACTTCAATAAATTGCGCTACACTGCTAGTAAGCGCCCCTCTGCCACACCAGGACAGAGATCGTTTTAAATAAGATAACTATGTCATACCAAAGAGACCAATTACGCACATACCACGCATCAAGCCTCACCCTGGTATGATATTCGACATCATTGCGCCCACTTATCTGCCAAAGCCCGGTAATACCCGGCCGCGTTTGCAGGTAATAAAGCGACTGCGGACCGTAAAGGGACAACTCGTCCGGACGCACGGGACGCGGACCGACAAGACTCATATCGCCAGTAAAGACGCTCCAGAGTTGTGGCAATTCGTCTATGCTCGTGGCGCGAATAAAATGCCCCAGCTTGGTGATGCGCGGGTCATTTTTGAGTTTTTGTGTTCTCTCGTATTCCTCACGCGCCTCGGGGTTGTCGCGCAGCAGCTCCTGGAGTTTTTTCTCCGCATTGACTTGCATAGAGCGGAATTTCCAGCACTTAAATATGCGCCCGTTGCGTCCTATCCGTCGCTGGCTGTAAAACGCCGGGCCGCCATCCTGCCCTACTTTGATAGTCAGGTACACAAACAAGGGCGACAGCGCCAGCAAGCCCAGACCGGACACCACAACATCAAAGCCACGCTTGATAAAACGCGGTATGCGGTTCGATAGGTTGTTGCGGATACGCAGATGCATGACTTCGTGACGGAAGATTGGGGAGATTTCCGTCCCCATCAGCGGCAGCCCGCGTAGTGGCGGGATTATACTCATATTGTTCTGTGAGGCGGCCAGTTCTTCGAGCAGCGCGCTGTGCACGGTGTAGTCATCGGCGTCCAGCGCCAACACCACATAAGGCCTGCCCAGGGCGCGCAGGCGGGCTTTGAGGTCGCCGCCAAGGCGCATCAGCTTGAATTTGCGGTCGATGCAGTGGATTTCGTCACGCACGGAGACGGTTTCTTCTTCGGTCACCATGCGTTCGAGCTCGCTGATTTCCACCAGCGCCACCACTTCAAACCCCATCAGGATATTGCTTTCGATGGCCAGCGCGCTTTCGCGGGC
>JAUOPI010000018.1 GCA_030546905.1 Granulosicoccaceae sp. 1_MG-2023
GAAAAGGCAAAGCCAGGAAGTCCGCGCTTTGCGCAGTCATGCGAAAGCTGGTGCAAATTTGCTTTGGTGTGATCAAAAACCAAACCCCGTATCGCGTGCAAACGGTCTGACGACCGCTTGCACTGATGTTGGAGAGAGGGTATCTACAAACAAGCGACGATGGTGTTAATCCGAACCTCCACGGGTCCCGGCCGTGGCCGCTCCTACAGCGAATAAACTCCACCTATACCCCATGCGTCAAAATGTCACATTACTTTCCCATCAGGTGATCTTTACACTTTCAGCCCTCTGAACGTCAGAAATAATACAAGAGGGACACCACATGAAATCAAACGCCCGCCTGCGTTTTTCACGGACCGCTATTGCCACAACCCTGACCCTGCTGCTCTGCGCCTGTAGTGATAGCGATAGCGACAAGGATTCAACTGACAACGGCGATAACAGCCTTGCCGCTAAACAGGACGTCAGCGTTCAGTTCGCGGCCAAGTTCGGTGATGCCGATCTGCGCTGCGGTGAAACAGTGGCGGTGAACGGTACGGACTACCGCGTTGATGATTTCCGCTTTTTTATCTCTGATCTGAAGCTGCTGAGCGACAACGGCACTGAGGCGGCAGTTGAACTCGATCAGGACGGTCAATGGCAGTATGAGAATGTCGCGCTGGTGGATCTGGAGAACGCGACCGCAGATGCGTGCAGCGGTACCGATGAGACCAATAATGTGGTGAGCGGCAGCTACACAGCACCGACCGCAGGCAACGTGTCAGGCATGTGTTTTACGCTCGGCGTACCCTACGCGCTGAACCACGAATTCACCTCGCGCAACGACGATGCGCCGGCACCGCTGAATGCCACCGGCATGTCGTGGTCTTGGATGCTGGGCCATAAATTCATGCGCATCGACGGTGTCGGCAGCCCCGGCGATATCAACCAGAGCTACCATATTCACCTGGGTAGCACGGGTTGCAGTAACGCGGCCGAAGGCGGTGAGAACGATTCCAGCGCGGTGCCGACCGCCGAGTGCGTCTACCCGAACACGGTGGAAATCTGCCTCGACAGCTTTAACGCAGATACCCAGCAAGTAGCCGTTGATCTGCAAGCCCTGCTCGGCGACAGCGATGTCAGCTATAACACCGAAGGCACCGCCGCCGGCTGCATGTCGTTTAACAATGACCCTGAATGCGCGGAAATCATGCCCAATATCGGCCTGAGCTTCAGCTATGAAGACGGCGCCAATGAGCCTTTGGTTTACCCGGCTGAAACACAAACCGTGTTCCGCGCCGAATCGCTCTGATCCGACCAAGGAAAGACTCAGCGACGTGCCGGCCGCAAGTCCGGCACATACTGTTTGCCCGCCTTATGAAACAGACACTGGCCTATCTATCCATACTTGGCATATTAAGCGGCTGCAGCGCCAGCGATAATACAAGCAGCGCGGACAGCTATGACTGGCAACTGCCGGAGGGCTTCTATGCGCCGCCGGTCCCCGATGACAACCCCATGAGCGAAGCCAAGGTGGCACTGGGGCGCCGGCTGTTTTACGACCGCCGCATGTCAATCAACGAAACCCGCTCCTGCGGCGACTGCCACAATCAACACCGTGCCTTCACTGACGGCCTGCCACTGGCGGTGGGCGTAACCGAAAACGAAATACACGCGCGGAATGCACAAGGACTGGCCAATGTTGCTTATAACGCAACCCTGACATGGGCTAACCCGAATTTCCTGACCCTTGAACATCAGGCCCTGAGCGTGCTGCTGAACGAAGATCCGGTTGAACTGGGCTGGAGCGACCAGGAAGAGACCATACTGGCACGCTTACGCCTGGACCCGGACTATCCGCAGTATTTCGCCGACGCCTTTCCGGATCAGGATGGCCCGTTCACCATCGACAATGTGCTCAAGGCACTGGCCTCGTTTGAACGCACACTGATTTCCGGTAATTCGCCCTATGACCGCTTTACCAACGGCGATAAGGACGCCATCAGCGACTCGGCCCTGCGTGGCATGGGCTTGTTCTTCGGTGAACGGCTCGAGTGCCATCACTGCCACAGCGGGTTTAACTTTGCCACCGCAGTAGAGCACGACGGTAGCTTTACCGGCGTCGCCTTCCACAATAACGGCTTGTATAACCGCGACGTGGACGGTGACGGCATCGGCGACGGTGCCTACCCGGTCGACAATCCCGGCCTCTGGGAATTTACCTACCGCGATACGGATATGGGGCGCTTCCGCACGCCAAGCCTGCGCAATGTGGAGCTCACCGCGCCCTATATGCACGACGGTTCGATCGCCACACTCGAATCGGTGATCGTCGACCACTACGCCCGCGGCGGGTCCCTGACCGAAAGCGGCCCGAATGCCGGTGACGGCGCCAAAAGCATTTACCGCAGCAGTATGGTGGTGGGTTTTCAGCTCACTGATCAGGAGCTGGCCGACGTGCTGGCCTTTTTACACAGCCTGACCGACTGGGAGTTTATCTGTGATACGCGTTTCAGCGATCCTTTCGGCAATATCCCCATGCATGAAAACTGTGCGCCCTGAACGCGCGGTCGCAGCCACCGCCGTGGCCGCGCTGCTCGGCAGTACAAAAGCACTGGCCTGCGCCACCTGTTTGTGCGGTGATCCGACCCTGACCAGCATGGGCAGCGAGATCCCCTTTGCCGGACGTAAGCGGATTTCACTGGCGTACCTGCGTCGCGCCGAAACCGTGGGCAGCGCCGGCATCAATCAGCGCGAGCTGAAAGAACAGCGTCTGGAACTGGGCGGCAGCTATTGGCTGAGCGACAAGTGGGCACTCGGCGCGCGTCTGCCTTTTGTCGAAAAAGAACTGACCGATCAAAGCCTGCGTACGCTGCGCACCCGCGCAGCCGGGGACTTGTCGCTGGACGCGCGCTATGTGCTCCAACGTGATGGTTTCGGCCGCAGCACCGCCACCGGCCTGCAGCTGAGCCTGCGCCTGCCGACCGCGTCCGAAGCGCAGCGCGACGGCGAAGTGCTGGATACGGACGTGCAACCCGGCCGCGGCCTGTGGCTGCCGACTGTAGCTTTGTGGCATACGCGTACCGCCTATCCCTGGTCGTTGTTCAGCAGCCTCAGCTACACCGCCGACGTGGATGAGGGCTTTGACGGTTACCGTTTCGGCGGCGCGTGGCGGCTCAATGTACAAAGCCAGTACGCACTGAGCTATGCCACGGCACTGCAACTCGGTGCTAATGCGCGACTCAGCGGCAAAGACCGATACGACGGCACGGATGATGACAATTCCGGTGGTTTTATTCTGATGCTGGCGCCCGGACTGATTCAACAGCTTGGCACCGACACCGTACTCAACTTATCCGTACAGATTCCGGCACTCACGGACCTGAACGGCGAGCAGTCGGAAGATCCGGCCTGGCAACTGGGACTGACACATGATTTCTGATATCCGCCTGCGGCTCAGCGCCGCTTTGTGCTGCAGCTTACTCGGCGCCTGCTCCGGTGCTTCGGTCTCCACAACGGACGGCGTCAGTGTGGACTTGTGGGCAGAGGTCACACAGAGCGCGCAGGCTGACGGCAGTGTGCCGCGTGCTGAGACCGGTCCCAAACACGTCACTACCAGCGAAGGGATCCGCATTACGCTCGACAGCGCCTATCTGGTGCTCTGGCAACTGGCGCTGAAAAGTGACTGCAGCGGCAGCAACTTCGCCCCCGCCCCCTGGTGGCTGGGCTGGATCAGCAATGCCTACGCTCATGTCGAAAGCACGCCCTGGCAATCGGGTATACCGCAGATTATCGATATCACATCGGCCGAAGGCACAACGCAATGGCTGGACACCCTGAACCCCACCCCGGGCCACTACTGCGGCGCCAGCGTGCAAATCAAGGCCGCCGATGATGACGCCAACGGGCTCGACACCGCGCCACATATGGAAGGCTATTCGGTTTATCTGCAGGGGAGCTACCTACAGGACGGACAAAACACGCCCTTTACCGTGGCCAGCAGCAAAACCCTGTTTCCGGCCGAGCGATTATTCCCTGCGGCGCTGATTATCGACAGTGAGCACAAGAGCGGCGCGGTGAGCTTCGCCCTGCACTACGACCGCTGGTTCGACGGTGTGGATCTGAGGCTGCTGGCACAGGGCGACATACCCGACAGCCTGTTGACCAATATCGTCAACAGCATCAGCGCCACGGCCGACTGAGGCGATTACAGCGTCATATGGCTGAGTAGATACAGCCAGGCAGAGATACTCAGCACCGATATAGTGGTGGCCATCAGAAATGCCGACGCGGCCAGATTGACCGCGCGGTTATACATCACTGCAAACACGTAGATATTCATCCCCGGCGGCATGGCCGCCAGGGTCACCGCCGCACGCACCATATCCGCCGGCAGCGCGAACACGTAGTGCGACAGAACAAACGCGATCAGCGGATGCAGCAACAAGGACAACACCGACACCGTCAGGCTCTCTGCCATACCGGCGCGCAGCTGGTAGTTGGTCATCGCCGCACCTATGCCCACCAAGGCCACCGGTAAGGCCGCTGCGGCAATCAGGCTGACCGTGTCCATTACCGCTTCCGGCAGGCTCAGGCCCGACAGATTAACCAGCACACCGGAGAGAATCCCGATCATCAGCGGGTTGGCCAGAATCGACTTACCCGCCGTGCCCAGGGTCTCGCTGAGCGGTTTGCCGTCGCGACGCATCAGCTCCATGGTGATCATGCCGACGATATAAATCGACGGCGCATGGAAGGCGATAATGCCGAACGCCGAGGTCAACACCGGTTCGGGATAAATGCGCTCGACCACCGCCAGTCCCAGCAGCACCGAATTGGAAAAAGTCGCCGCAAAGCCGACTGCCACCGCCTCGCCGGGCCGCCGTCCGAAGACCTTGCGCGCCAGCACGATGCCGCTGACAAAACAGATAAACGCGCCGCTGTAAAAGCTCACCAGCAGCAAAGGCGAAAACGCCGCCGAGAAGTCCAGCCTGACCATCGCGCCAAACAGCAGCAAGGGCACCGCCAGCTTGATGGCAAAGGCATTCAGCCCCTGACTCATGGACAAAGGCAGATAACCGCTGCGCACGGCCACATAGCCGGTACCGATCAGCAGGAACACCGGCAGGACCGTAATGAAAATAGTGAGCATGTCAGAGTTGTCCGAGCACGTCGTCAGGCTCGCCCTCGGCGACCACCTGACCGGCATCAATCAGAATCGCACGGTTGCAGTTCTGGCGGATGATATTGGGATTGTGCGAGACCAGCACGATGGTTTTGCCCTTGTGGATTTTCTCCTGCATGGCCTCGGCCGACTTGGCGCGGAAACCCGCATCACCGACACCGAGCACCTCATCGAGCAGAATCACCTCGGGGTCGATGTGATAGGCGACCGAGAAACCCAGCCGCGCACGCATGCCCGATGAATAGGAATACAGCGGTTCATGAATCTTCGCGCCCAGCTCGGCAAAGCTGACGATATCATCGAACAGCGCCATGATCTGACGCCGCCGCGCGCCGAGAATCATCCCGCCGAGGACGATATTCTCCGCCCCGGTCAGACTCTCGGCAAAACCGGCCTGCAAGGTCAGAAGCGAGGCCCGGCCATTGAAGGTCACACTGCCCTGATCCGGCTGCAGAATACCCGCCAGCACCCGCAGCAAAGTGCTTTTACCGGCGCCGTTGCGGCCCAGGATACCCAGGCACTCGCCCTGATAGACGTTCAGGGACACCGACTTGAGCACCGCCTCGGGCTGGCCACGGAAACGGAACATACGTTTGCGCCGGTAACTGACGCAAACCGAATCGAGCGTGATCACCGGCTTCATGGTCTGAGCACCTTCGGGTAGACCCGGTCAAAACGGATAAACAGATAAAACGCCAGCGCCAGCATCAGCAGCGCCGCTGCCACCACGTAATAAAGCCCGTGATCCGGCGGCAAATGGTTGTCCAGCAGCACACTGCGCGCATCGCGTAAGAGAATCGCCACCGGATTGAGCATCAACACCGCACGTACCGACTCTTCCATTTTATCGAGATTGAAAAACACCCCCGAGAGGAACATCAACGCCAGAATACCGTTATCGATCAGCAGTTTGAGCTCGCGGAAAAACGGCGTAACAGCCGCCGCCAGAAAGCCCACCCCACTGATCAACAGCAATTGCGCAAGGATGACCGGCACAATCGCCCACCAACCCATGCCGGGCGTGTTGCCGTTAAGCAGCAGAAAGATAAACAACACCAGCAGTGCCAGCGCCGCCTTGCAGGCATTGGCCGTGACCACCGAGAGCGGAAAAATCCATTTCGGCAGATAGACCTGATTGAGCAGCCGGTAGTTGGCCGAGACAATGCCGGTGCACAGCAGAATGCTGCTGGCCAGCCATTTCCAGAAAATCAGCCCGACCAGCAAAAATGACAGGAAGTTCTCTTCTCCCTGACGCAGCCCCAGCTCGAAGATCACATAAAAGGCCAGCATGTATACAATCGGCTCGACCACCCACCAGGCAAAGCCGATAAAAGAGCGCGAGGCCTCGGTTTTGAGGTCGGCATAGGCGCGATAAAAAGCGATTTCCAGATACCGCATCGGGTTCTGTCCGTCTCGTCTTGCGGAAAACCGGCGATGCTAGCACAGCCACCGCCATGGCGTCAGCGCAGGCAGCGCAGCCCCGGCCACCACCGCTGTCACACGAAAAGGACAGATTGTTGTGACAGGCCGGCGCTTTCCTCTAAAATACGCGGCCACTCATCGGTATACAGCGCCCGCCCGCGCACCATACCCCAACCTTGAAGACAAGCGACCTTGCCCCAGCCAAAACCAAGCTCTGACGCGCCCGCAAAAACACCGCAAACGACCGGACAAAAAGTAATTCTGATCGCCGGAATGCACCGTAGCGGTACCTCGGCACTGGCCGGCGGCCTGAACCGGGCCGGTGTCAACTTCGGTCAGCACCTGATCCCGGGCAAGTCCGGCGAAAACGACAAGGGTTTCTTTGAAGACGCGCGCTTTATGCAGCTCAACGAGGCTCTGTTACGCGACGCACACACGACCTGGGACGATACCCGCGCCTTACCGTCTGACAGCGACTTGTCCGAACACGCGCAGCAACGCCTGCAAAACACCCTGAGCGGCGCGCTCGGCGGCGCGGCCCTGCCTTACGGCATCAAGGACCCGCGTATCAGCGTACTGTTCCCGCTCTGGCAACGCAGCCTGCAGGCGCTGGGCTACGAAGCGGCGTTGATTATCCCGTTCCGCGATCCGCTGGAAATCGCCCTGTCACTGAAACGGCGTAACGGCTTCAGCTTTAGCAAAAGCGGATTGCTGATTCTGCGCTACTACCTGATGCTGGAGCAGCACTCCCGCGGCAGTCGCCGGGTATTTACCGCTTACAGTGAGCTGATGCAGGCACCTGCGGCGTTTTTCGCCCGCATCGACGCGACCCTGGCGCTTGGCCTGGACGAAGCCGCCCTGCAGGATGCAGCCGGTTTTGTGGAAGCGGATCTGCGCCACTACAGCATCAGCGGGCGTGACGATTACGCCGAGTTCGGTGAACTGGCCGGACTGCTGGCCACGCTATACCGCCTGCTCAATGCCGCAGCACAAAGCGGCGCGCAGCCCGACAATGCCGGCTTTGACGCGCTGGCCGCCGCCTATCACGAGGCCCTGGCCGGACACGACAGCCTGGCCCTGGAAGAAATCGCCCTGCTCAAACGCCAGACGCATGAGCTGGTGGACTTTAAAAACACCTACGACGGCCTGCCCGGGCGTGTGGAAAGCCTGCACGTCAAGCTCAATGAGCTTGACAATCTCAAGCGCATTCTGGATGAGCGCACCGACTGGATACGCCTGATCGACAACGAAGTACAGAGACAAAAATCCCGTATGGAAAACCGGTTTTTCTCACCGCAACGGCTTGCCGTGCAAAAACTCAAACTCAAGTACATGGTCGCGCGCGGTCTGGAAAACCCCGGCAAAATCATGCCCTGGGTACTCGGCCGGGTACGCAACCGTCTGAGCGCCTTAAAACCGGCCGGCCCGGCGGGCGAAGCTCGCACTGTCTCCCTGACCGAACAGGAGCGCCAGTCCCTGCTCAGCACACTGCACTTTGAGTGCCCGGATTCACCGGATGTGTCGGTGGTGATTCCGGCCTACAACCAACTCGACTACACCCTTAACTGCCTGGCCTCACTGGCACAACATGCCGCCGACTGCAGCTACGAAGTGATCGTGGTTGACGACGCCTCGCCGGACGAGGACCTAAGCGTGCTCGGCAATATCGAAGGCCTGACGCTTATCCGCAACGAGCAGAATCAGGGCTTTACCGGCACCTGCAACCGTGGCGCCGAAGCCGCCCGCGGACGCTATATCTGTTTTCTCAACAACGACACCGAAGTCCACGAGCACTGCCTCGATAAGCTGCTGGAGACCTTCAGCCGCTTCAGCGACGCCGGTCTGGTCGGTGGCAAACTGATCTACCCCGACGGCCGCCTGCAGGAAGCCGGCGGCATTGTCTGGCAGGACGGCTCCGCGTGGAATTACGGCCGCCTGGATGATCCGCAAAAGCCCGAATACAACTATGTGCGCGAAGCCGATTACTGCTCGGCCGCGCTGGCTGCCATCGACACCGCGCTGTTTCGCGAGCTGGGCGGCTTCGATGCGCATTTTGCCCCCGCCTACTACGAAGACACCGATCTCGCTTTCCGCGTGCGCCGCGCCGGCTACCGGGTTTATTACCAGCCGGCCGCCTCCATCACCCATTTCGAAGGCGTGTCCTGCGGTACCGACACCAACCAGGGCCTGAAGCAATACCAGCTGCTGAACGCGGAGAAATTCAAAGCCCGCTGGCAGGATGTTCTGGCCACACACCGGCGCAACGGCGAGCTGCCTGAGCGCGAGCGCGAGCGACGCTGCAGCCGCCATGTGATGGTGATCGATCACCGCATGCTGACACCGGATCAGGATTCCGGCTCGGTGCGCATGCTGAATATGCTGAAAATCCTCCGCAATGCGGATTTTAAGGTGACCTTTGTACCGGACAATCTCTATGCCGAAGAGCCCTACAGCAGCGAGCTGCGCGGACTCGGCATCGAAGTCGTCCACACGCCCTATTACCGCTCCACCGCCGACTTTCTGCAACAGCGCGGCGGCGAGTATGACGCGGTCATCACCAGCCGCCTCTATACCTCGGCAAAGAATATTTTCGACATCAAAAAACACTGCCCGAACGCGCGGCTGATTTACGACACGGTGGATCTGCACTTTCTGCGTGAAACCCGCGAAGCGGAACTGAACGGCTCGGCCCAGGCGCATCAGAAAGCGCAGGAAACCCGCCGTCTGGAGATGTCGCTGATGGATCTGGCCGACACCACCCTGGTGGTCAGCCCCTATGAACAAACCCTGCTGGCACAAGAGCGGCCCGACCTGGATATCCGCGTGGTATCCAATATTCACACCCTGCACGACGCCGGTGCGGGCTTTGAAGAGCGGCAGGACATTCTGTTTATCGGCGGTTTTGAGCATCCGCCCAACACCGATGCGGTCAAGTGGTTTATCAGCGATATCTTTCCGCTGATCCGCGCGAAGATTCCACAGTTGCAGTTTCACATCATCGGCAGCAAACCGACCAAAGAGATTCTCGCGCTGGCCGACGCCCAAAGCGGCGTGCTGGTGCACGGTTTTGTTGACGACGTGGCCCCGCTGTTCGGCAGCGTGCGTCTTTCGGTGGCACCCTTGCGTTATGGCGCCGGGGTTAAAGGCAAGGTTAACCAGAGCATGGCTTTCGGCGTGCCCTGTGTGGCCACCGATATCGCCTCCGAAGGCATGCAACTGGTACACGGCGAGGATGTTTATGTGGCCAATGACGCGGCCGCCTTCGCCGATGGCGTGATAGCGGTCTACAGCGACCGGGCCTTGTGGGAAAAACTCGCCGCCGGTGGCCGCAAAAACATTGAAACGCATTTTTCTTTTCAGGCCGCCACCGGTGCCCTGACCGGTGCGATCACAGGAGCAAACGCATCATGAGTTCACCGGTGCTGGTTCACTGCCATATGTTCAAAAATGCAGGCTCGACCCTGGATTGGAGTCTCGAACGTCTGTTCGGCAAGGCCTTTGTCGACCACCGCGATGACGACCCCATGCGCAATGAGCCGGGCTATCTGAAAACCTGGCTGGAAGCGCATCCGCAGGTCCGCGCCCTGTCCAGCCACCATGTGCCGCTGCCGCTGCCGGACTTACGTGACCGCGAGACTATCGGGCTGTTCCTGCTGCGCCAACCGCTCGACCGGGTCGGTTCGGTATACCAGTTCGAGCACAAACAAAAGGCCGACACACCGGGCGCAATCCACGCCAAAAAACTCGGCTTCGGCGACTATGTGGCCTGGCGGATGCAAGAGGATGTGGGCGCGACCATCCGCGATTTCCAGACCCGTTACTGCAGCGGCGCCATGAAAGTGCGCAAGACCGGCGAGGCGCATTTTGAACAGGCCTGCGCCGCGCTCGCCGAATCGCCGTTTGTCGGCGTGGTCGACCGCTACGATGAATCCATGGTGGTGTTTGAAGAAGCCCTGCGCAAAATCGGCTATACGCCGGATCTGGCCTATACCGCGCAGAACCAGGGTAAACGTGCCGCCCTGCCCATGCAGGAACGCATCGACAAGGTCCTCGACGGCCTGACACCCGCGACCCGCGAGCTGCTGCTGGCCAATAACGAACTCGATATCCGCCTGTATGCCTTCGCCAATGAGCTGCTGTCGGCGCGGATTGCCGCAATCGGGGATTTTGACGCCCGCCTCGCCGACTTCCGCAAACGCTGCGAAAACCCGCAGGCGATTGCACCGCCCGGGCTGGGCCGGCGTGTCGCCGGTCTGCTGAAAAAGCTGCGTAAATAGGCACAGCAAAGCCCCGCGACCTGCGGGCGCCGGACAAAAAAAAGCCCGCTTAACGCGGGCTTTTTCAGCGCTTTACACAGACGCTGACTCAGAACTCTTCCCATTCCGTATCATCACCGGAGGCGGCTTCGTAGACACCTGACGCCGGTGGCGCAGCGGGCGCAGGCGCGGGCGTGCTCCAGGGGCGTTCAGCACGACGCCGCTCCGGCCCGTCATACGTGTCCGACTGCGGCACGGCTTTGCTTGCCGGCGGTGACAATGGTGCGGCCGGCAGCTGTACCGGCGCCGCCGGCAAGGGCGTAACACCGGCCACCGGCCTGTTGCCGGCGCTGTCGAGCTTGAAGAAATTCATCAACTCATCCAGCTCTTTTGCCTGATCACCGACTGTCCGGCTGGCCGCGGCGGCTTGCTCTACTAGCGCGGAATTTTGCTGCGTGGTCTCATCAATCTGCGCCACCGAGATATTGATCTGACCGATACCGGCGGCCTGTTCGTTGCTGGCCAGGGCAATCTCATCAACAATATCGCTGACCTGTTTAACCGAGCTGACAATCGCATTGAGCGCCTGACCAGACTCTTCGACCAGACGTTCGCCTTCGGCCACCTTGCTGACG
The DNA here is from genome assembly GCA_030546905.1 of Granulosicoccaceae sp. 1_MG-2023. Classification (GTDB taxonomy): domain Bacteria; phylum Pseudomonadota; class Gammaproteobacteria; order Granulosicoccales; family Granulosicoccaceae; genus UBA7957. The sequence goes on from JAUOPI010000018.1 coordinate 11,478, forward strand.
CTGTCTTCGATCAACTCCTTGATCTCACGCGCGGCCTGCGCTGAACGGCCGGCCAGATTACGCACCTCACTGGCGACCACCGCAAAACCACGTCCGAGTTCACCGGCGCGGGCCGCTTCTACCGACGCGTTCAGGGCCAGCAGGTTGGTCTGAAACGCGATCTCATCGATCACACCGTTGATATCGGCGATTTTACGGCTTGCCTCGCTGATCTCACTGACGGCGCTGACCGCGCGATTGGCCACTTCGCCGCCGTGTACGGCTCTTTGATGGGCGTCATCAGACAGACGGTTGGCCTTATTGGCGTTCTCCGAGTTCTGTTTAACCGTGGCGGTCATTTCTTCCATGGCCGAGGCGGTACGCTCCAGACTTGAGGCCTGCTCATCCGTACGCGAGGCAAGCTCCAGATTGCCACGGGAGATTTCACTGGCACCCTGGCTGACTTCCACCGCCGCCTCACGGATACGCCCGACAATTTCGCGGATCTTGTCCGAGGTGGTATTGCAGCTTTCCTTAAGCTCGCCGAACAGCCCGTCATAGTGTTTTTCGATGCGCACGGAGAGATCGCCGGCGGCCAGGCCACGCAGCACACGCAGCACATCGTTCAGGCCGTCTTCGGAAATCTCCGCCAGCGCGTTGAGCATGGAGGCCACCTGCGCATGAAAACCGCCCATTCCGGCATCATCAATACGCTTGCTGAAATCGCCGCCGGCCGCCGCATCCACCATGGAGCGCAGCTGCTGTTCGGCACTGACCTCATCGGTGCGGTCCTGCCACTCGAATACCGTCCCGATACGCTGTTGCCGGGCATCAGAAACCGGAGAGATACTGACCTTCAGGGTACGTCCGGCAACACTGAATTCCTGCACGCTCTGACCGCCCTGCTTACCCAGCGAAGACAGGTCAAGGCCCTCAATGCGGCTCAGACCGCTGATCGATTGACCGAGGATATTGGCAGGATTGAGTTGACCGGCAGCAAACACCTTGGCATTGGTTTGCAAAAGCCGTTTGCCGGAGGCGTTGATGTAGACGATGCGGTCATTCTGGTCGGTGAGCATTGTGGCCGAAGACGCCGCATCCAGCGCTTCGCGGATACGTCCGGATTCCGCGGCGCGGCGCTCGCTGTCATCACTGGCCCGTAAGGCACCCTGCATGGCGCTGAGCGCGAAATCCAACTCGCCCAGCTCGTCGCTGCCGGATACCTCGATATCATTGGACAAGTCCCCGGCGGCAATGCGGTTGGCAATCGCCACATTGCGGCGCAAGGGGCGCGCAACGGTACGCTTGGCAAACAGATACATCAGCGCCGCGCAGATGCTGAACAGAACCACCGAAACCAACACACTGGCCTTGATCACCGAGGCCTGAATCATGCGCGTACCGTGCATGTCCCAGGCTGCGGTCAGCCAACCGACCTGCAAATTCTGCTCACCGAGAATCACCGGCACACGGAACACCAGGCTCTCACCGGTATCGACCGGCTCGGACAGGGGCTCGTCCGATTCGCTCTGAGTGAACAAGGCATCCAAGGCCGGATCATTCACCTCCGGCACCTGCCGGACAAAATGCAAGGGCTCTTTGCTCACCGTCGAGGCCGAGCTGATGGACAAGCCGTGCAGGATCGGGTCCTCGTAGCTGACATGCTGGTTATAGATCTTCTCGATCTGCCATTCATTGCGCCAGCGTACGGCACCGGCCAGCTCGCTTGCCAGTGCGCGGGTCATTTCTTCGTAGTGGTGCTGCGACACAACGCGCAGCTGGGTACCGGTGATATAGAGCACCGAGAGGACAACCAAAGCCAGACAGATACTGCTGGTTAACACTGTTGTCGCGGTAATTTTGTGGGCGATATTCCACCGGCCCCGGGTGAAGGAGCGGCTCGATCCATGAGCAGAACCACGATCCATGCGGCTTTCTCCGTAAAATTTTAATACAGGCTTTTCTACTACTTCGGCACGGGCGCTGATTTTTGCAGCCCGCGCACAGCCTATCGGCCGCTGTTGCCGAAAAGCTGAGTCGCCGGCAAGGCGAGCCCCGGTAAAGCGGCCCGCCGGCACAGGCGCAAGCGCTACCGCTGACACATTTACAAACGCCGGCAGCTATGCTCTACTAGCGGCCGCTTTCAGGTTTTTTGCCCGGCCCCGGCCGGTGCAGAATGAAACGGGAAGCCGGTGCGCCGCAAGGCAAGTCCGGCACTGCCCCCGCAACGGTAAGCAGGTTAAAAGAACGCACAAAGCCACTGTCTGAATGACGGGAAGGCGCGTTTTTGCATCCCCGGGATGCGCCTGTAAGTCCGGAGACCGGCCTGATTGCTTCGCGTCAGGCATTGCGGTGGGCTTTGCAGGCGGACAGACCTTTCTTTTGCCGTCCTCCGGCTAAGGTCTGCCGGCCTTCTTGTCTCCCCGCCCGCCCGACACGGTCAAACACGGGTGTGTGTTTCGGAGACAAACCTATGATTTCATCCTTAAGCGGAACCCTGCGTTCCCGGCTGTTTATCGCCTGCCTGCTGGCCCTGCTGATGGCTTGCACGCGCGGTCATCACGTCAGCTTTCTTGCCCATCTGCCCTCGGCCTCGACTGCGGTGTTTTTTCTCGGCGGCGTGCTGCTCGGGCAAGTGCGGTATTTTATCGCGTTCTTTTTCTTCGCCCTGTCCCTGGACGTGGGGCATTTTCTGTACAGCGGCAGTGGTGCGGAGTGTCTGACGCCGTCCTATGTCAGCATGATCCCAGCCTACGGCGCACTCTGGTGGGGCGGACACTTATGGACACGCTATCTGGCGAACGGGATCGCGCCGGCTGTGACGCTGGTGATCATGGCTGTGCTGGCGGCGATTCCCTCCACCCTGCTCAGCGGCGGCGGTTACTACTGGTTTTCCGGCTACTTTGACGCCCCGACACTGAGCGTATTCGCCGAACGCTGGCAACGCAGCTATCAGCGCGCCCTGAGCAGCATGCTGAGCTGGGTCGTCCCCGCAGCATTGGTGTATTTCCTGGCGGAAAAACTAGCTGAAGTGGCCGCGCCGCGTCTGCTGCGCCGCTAACGGCCATCTGCTACAACTGACTTCGTGTGTTATCCCGGGTCCCCCTCTCTTGCCACTTCAGACCCGGGATCTTTTTCGCCGCGCACCGTACCAGGCACGCAGCCAAACGCCTGAACCGACCGTCTTGAACTTTGCGCGGGCGGACTCAGCCAGGCACCGGCAACAGGCCGGAACCCGTTAAACAGGCAGACACTTAACCGGCCAGACTGATGGCACGGCCGTGCTTGTGCACCTCGACCAGGCATTTGTGCAGACGCGAAATAGCTTCTTCGTAGTCGTCTTCACTGAGCACAAACTGCATATCCACCTGCCGCATGGACTGGTGCATGGCCAGAACCGAAATACCCGCCTCGGCCAGCGCGCTGACGGTTTGCGCCAGAATGCCGGGGATTTTCATATCCGAACCGATCGCCGACACCATCGCCACTTTCTGCTGGTTAATTTCCGCATCCGGGTAAGCGGCCTGCAGCTCACGGACAATGCGACGCACGGTTTTGAGATTGGTATTCAGATAATGGGTAATCGTGTTGGCGTTGATGTCCTTGGACACCACCTGGGCGCGGAAACGCTCGGTGATTGCCAGAAACTCACGATCGTACTGACTGATCAGGCCTGCCATATCCTGATCGAACAATTCGATCGCGTAGACACCGCGACAACCGGCGATAATTTCGACACGCGGCGTTTCGCTCACGTAATCACCGGTAATCAGGGTGCCGGCATGCTCCGGCTCGAAGGTGTTTTTCACCCGCAGAGGGATATTGTTCTGACGCAGACCTTTGGCGGCCTTGGGATGGATGGCCTCCATACCGAGATTGGCCAGCTGATCGGCCACATCGTAATTGGTACGACCGATGGGCACGGCTTTATCGGCACCGACCAGCGCCGGATCGGCACTGCTGAGGTGGAATTCTTTGTGAATCACCGCTTCACGGGCGCCGGTCAGCACTGCCACACGGCTGAACGTCATCTCGCTGTAACCGCGGTCAAACGTGCTCATCAGACCGCTGCGACTGTGTGCGTAGCCGGTCACAATAGGCAGTTCGGTGGCCGTATCCACGGATTCAAAAGCCAGCTTGATCCGCTCATCCAGCGACAGATGCTCCGAGGTCTGCCAGGCCGTGAGGTCGACAAAACGTGCGTTGACCCCGTCGCGGCGCAACAGCTTCGCAGTATTCCAGGCACTGTGCGCCTCACCGATACTGGCCAGCATTTCGCGCACGGTCGACAGATGTGACTCCAGCTCAAAGTGCCCGTGACGACACAGCCGTGCCAGATCAGACAGACACTCCGCGGTCTCGTCCAGACGCGCGCCGATAAAGGCATTAGCCTCCTGCAGCTCCGGCCCTTCGCCGAACAGAGACGCGTTCAAGGCATAGAGCTCCTGACGCAGACTGCTCAGCGCATCACTCCAGCTGTCATCCACCACGCTGTTGGCAAACAAGGCATAGATACCCGGCTGACCGGTTTTCTTGTGCTCAAGCAAGTGATTGGTAATACCGCTGTAGGCCGACACCACGAAGATGCGCTGGTACAGGGTTTCAGCTGCAGGTTTAAAGACGATATTGTCGCGTACCGCGGCATAGTTGCTCATCGACGTGCCGCCGATTTTCTCTACTGTATGTCCTTGCATGATATCCGTGATGTCGTTTGACGGCCGAGCCCGATTGCACCACCGGCCCGCGTTCAAAGCCAAAACCTCAGGAGATGCTCAGTTGCCGGCTTCGGGGCGCCTTAAAAAAAACCGTCGTGATATGAAAGTAAAAGTCAATAGTAACATCTTTCAGCCGCCCGCGGGGACCGGGCCGATTGCCGGCCGGCAACTCTAAACGCCCTGAATCGACACCGCCAACAACATTGAGGTAGTTCATTGCCAGTTCCGACAATTGACAAAAACCAAGCATGGCTTTACCAAATAAAACGCGTTGATCAGACTTCTTTACGACGGCATACTCAAAGCGTCAGAACGCTGAACGCATCCAACCCGCAACCGGAACCTCACGCTCTCACAGTTGGTGATCCACTTCCCGGTCCGGCTCGATGACCACGCTGACAGAGAGTTTTAAATTCACCAAGGCCGCATAGATCAGGAACGCCTGCTTGAGCCGCCGTTTAACCATCGGTTCATGAATGTGGTCATGGTTGTTTTACTGCAAGATACGGGAAAACTCTTACACTTGTTTATGCCCGCTAAAGCCAACTGAATAAATAATTATTGGGAGATTGATGCGAAATCTTGTCCACACAATCACCGGCTCCTTCCTGGCTCTTCTGATCGTTACATTTATCCTGGATTGGCTGGACATAGGCTTAAGAGAGATTTTCATCTTTATAGGCATTCTGTTAGCCGCAGGTATCATTCTCGGCTTGATCGAGGCTCAGAACGAATCCAACCAAGAGACTGAAAGTCCCGACCAAGACCACGGGGCTCTGCATGCCGAAGTCAGCGGAACGGTTGACAATTACATCCCTGGCACGGCCGATGTTAAGTCACGCGGACACCACAGCGCGGAGCGCCGCTCAGACATACGCAAAGAAAGCGCTACCATCCTCTGCTCCCCGGCCACTCAAAATATCACAAATTCGTCGCCAACAACCAGACAAGCCGTTGGCGCCTACCACAATGTCAGGATCACCCGCGGCCTGATCATAATGGAGGACCCGCTTCGACAAATACTCGATGGCGCGAAGACCTGGGAGATGCGCTCCAAACACATCCGGACTTTAGGTCCGATAGCCCTGATCATGAAGGGAACAAAGCAGGTCTGGGGCGTCGCTACGATCACCGATTCACTTGGCATGTTAAGCGAAGAGCAAATGCTGGCTAACATCGACAAGCATAGGATCACGACAGAACGACTGAAGGATCCTAAGATTGCCAAATGGCGCTATGCATGGGTGTTGAAGGACGTAGTTGCGCTTGAGAAACCCATACCCTACACGCACAAAAAGGGTGCGGTCACATTCGTTGCTCTGGACAAAGATGTGACTGAACAGATCTGCGAACAGCTTAAACACCTGGAAAAAGCAACTTGCGCAAATCCCAACCTGAGCGGAATGCGTCCGGACATTATCCTATAAGCCTCACAGCCGGTATGCCCCCCCCCCAGCGAGAGAACGACGTCGAATGAATTTTTCAGATATAGAAGGTAAGCGACACTGGATGGTCTACCAAAAACATGACTATCACACGGCCCTGAGAGATATTGACACGTTGCGAGCCGTGACCACGAAGAAAGGCAGACTCAGACCCCGCAAGGGCGACGTTGTCTGGCTATGGGGCAAAGTCAGTGACGCACCAGGCAAAGATTTTCACCTACGCTCATGCTTTATCGCAGGCAACAATTCCGGCGACACCATCACCGCGCAAGACGACATCGGACTGCTTTTCGATGATATGCCCTTGCTCGATAAGCTCGACTGGTTCGTGCACTTGAAGGCAATGCAACCATGGGCCCGCGGCCCTATCCTGCTTGATCTGCGACACGAAAAACCGGACAAGGCGGCAAACTATGCTGCAATACAAGAAGGTCTGATAGCGCTGCTGGAGAACGATCCTGACTTTGGTATTTCGGGATCGTCCGAGGTGGAGGTGCTCGAAGACCAACAGGTCATCCGAAACGACCCGGATCTCAGTCAAACCGAAAAAGACCGGTTAATCTGCGCCCGGGTCGGGCAAGGTGCTTTCCGAAAGGACGTCCTGTCACTGTGGGGAGGCCAGTGCGCAGCAACACTCTCCTCAGAGCAAGTGATGATTATCGCATCTCATATCGTTCCATGGCGCCGCTGCGAGTCGAACGAACAACGGCTCGACCCTGCCAACGGTATCCCGCTATGCGCGAGCCTGGACAGATTGTTCGACCGCGGTTTGATCACTTTCAAACGTTCCGGCGAAGGTAGAGAGTTTTATCTGCGCGCATCGTCGCGACTGACGAATGTGATGACGGTGCTTGCAAATGCCGGACTGACGAACGGGAATACGCCGCAGGACCATGTGATCATGTTTCCGCGTAGAGGGGAAGATCTGGAACGCTTTGCGGCGTACATGGAGCGGCATGCAGCGGAGGTTTTCAAACCCTAAGTAATCAGACGACGGGACGAATATTCACCCACAGATCTATTCCGCGCAAGATTTTCAAAGCCAGGCCCCAAGGCCGTTGCACATAATTCTGAATCAGCAATACGCGGCAGTACCCGCGCCGGCAGATATACCGGATTAACAGAATTACGCCGGACAAAAAAAGACCGTCCCCGCTTGAGTCGGGGGCGGTCTTTGATCGGATCGGCCGGGTAATAAAAGCCATACCCGCAAAAGATCGTCAGTCGATTGTTTCAGCTTCGAGTTCGTAAGCGCCTTCGGCGTTGTGAACTTCTTTGCCGTTGAGCGGCGGATTGAACACACAGGCCATTTTCATCTCTTTGGTCGCACGCAGAATATGCTCGTCGTGCTTGTCGAGGATGTAAACCGTGCCCGGTTTAATCGGATAGGTTTTATTATCCGACAGCGTCGTGACCGAGCCTTCGCCGGACATGCAATAAACCGATTCCAGATGATTCTGGTAGTGCATGCGGAAATCAGCGCCTTCATAGATCGTCGTAATATGGAAAGAAAACCCCATATTGTCGTCCTTAAGCAGCAGCCGGGTGCTTTCCCAGTTGCCGTCGGGTGAGACGATGCGGCGGTTGGTCTGATTAGCTTCATCCAAAGTACGGACTATCATGCAAAATTCTCCTTGTTACCCCGCCGCCTGATAAGCGACGGCCTGTTTCTGTTCATCAAAATAACCGCGCGCGCCGGCAACACTGCCTGCCTCGGCGCAGACCTCGCTGATGGCCTGCTCGACTATATCCATACCCCGGCTGAGATTGCTGTCGCTGATGGTCAGCGGGCAGAGAAATTTCACCACCTGATCCACAGAGCCGCTGGTCTCGACAATCAAACCCTGCTCGAATGCTTTGCGGGTGATTTTGCCCGCCAGCTCACCGGAGACACAGTCAATACCGCGGAACATACCGCGCCCGCGGGCGGAAAACCTGCCGTCGCCGTATTTGCTGACAATGCCGGCAATACGTTCTTCCACATATTGCCCTTTGCGGCGCACATCAGCGGCAAAACTGTCATCCTGCCAAAACTGACGCAGCGCGGCGGTCGCTGTGACAAACGCGAGATTGTTGCCGCGGAACGTACCGTTGTGCTCACCGGGCTTCCACTGATCCAGCTCGGGACGGATCAGCACCACCGCAAACGGCAGTCCGTAGCCGGACAGGGATTTGGACAGCGTGACCATATCCGGACGGATGCCGGCTTCTTCGAAACTGAAAAAGGTTCCGGTGCGGCCACAGCCGGCCTGAATATCATCGACTATCAACAGCACGCCGTGTTTTTTACAGACGCTCTCCAGATTACGCAGCCAGGACAGAGATGCCGCATTAATGCCGCCCTCGCCCTGTACCGCCTCAACAATCACCGCCGCCGGCAGATCAACGCCACTGCTCGGATCACTGAGCACCTTATCCAGATAAACCGTGGTGTCGACGCCCTCGCCCAGATAACCGTCGTAAGGCAGGCGGCTGCTGCCGGACAAACCGATACCGGCAGCGCCACGGTGATGGGAATTGCCGGTGGTCGCCAGCGCACCGAGACTGACGCCGTGAAAGCCGTTGGTAAAGGAGATCACGTTCTCGCGCCCGGTAACTTTGCGCGCCAGTTTCAGCGCCGCCTCGACCGCATTTGTGCCGGTCGGACCGGTGAACTGCACCACATATTGCAGTTCGCGCGGCTTGAGGATCAGCTCGTTAAAGGTCTCAAGGAACTCCGCCTTGGCGCGGGTATGCATATCCAGCCCGTGGCTGATGCCGCTGTCGCGGATATAGCTGATCAGCGGTGCCATCAGTTCCGGATGGTTATGGCCGTAGTTCAGCGTGCCGGCACCGGCCAGAAAATCCAGATAGGCGTTATCATCTTCGTCATACAAAAACTCGCCGCTGGCGCGGGTGAACACGCGCGGGAAAGCGCGCGCATAAGACTGAACTTCAGATTCAATCTCGTCAAAAATAGTCATAGCGACTCCTGGTCGGGAATAGTGTCAGTGTGGCGGTGTCAACAGCCGCGCTCAGGTATGGAACAAACGCGGCTTGTAACGCGGCACACGGATATGGCCCCGGGACTGCCCGGAAAGCATCGAGGCGATGCTGTGCTCCTGCGCTAAGGGTCCAATCGTAGCGAGATATTCCGTTTCGTGCTGACCATTAAAATGCTTTTCTTCACAAAACTTGACATTACGTTTGAGCTCCGCGTCAAAGCTGCGGGCCAAACGCCGGAAAAGCGACCAGGAGGCTTGGTTGTCCTTTGTGATCGTGGTCTCAATATGGGTCACGCCGGCATTCTGCGGACGCGCCAGAATATGCTGCAACATGCGACTGGCCAGCTTCTGGCCACGTGCACGGGGGCTGACTGCCACCTGCCAGACAAACAGCACATGCGGCCGGTCGGGCACCCGGTAGCCGGAAATAAACCCGACTATCCGGCCACTGCGTTCGGCGGTCACGGAAGTGCCGGCGAAGTGATCACACTGCAGGAGATTGCAATAGACTGAATTGGTATCGAGCGGCGGGCACTCAGTAATGAGTTTGTGGACACCGGCACCATCTTCTGCCACCGGCGGGCGTAGGGAGATTTTATGAGGGTCTGCCTGACCCGGGGCGCTTTGTTGCGTCATAATCCTTAGATTTCTAAATTTTCTCTTCGTCGAATCAGCGTCTTTTTAACTTTAATATCAACATATTATTTCACTTTAATGACGATATTTAGTGCTGTATTGTTTTGAGGTCGAAGCATCGTACTCTAAACAAATTGCTTTTTCCACCCGGGCCCGACTGACACAACGGCAAGGTAAAGCAGGGAGCAGCACCATGCACACACGGGAAAATCCCATCGGCACAGGCCTTGCGGCGGGTTATACTCAGCCGACTAAGCCCCCTTGAGACGGAAGTACTGACCTTGGAACGCATCGAAGAAGTCCTGATCGCCCTGCGCCGCGTTATACGCGCAACTGATTTGCACTCTAAATATCTGGCCAAGACCACTGGACTGACAGCACCGCAGATCCTGCTGATGCAAACCCTGCGTGACCGGGGCGAAATCACCATCGGCGAACTGGCCGGCGATATCAGCCTCAGCCAGGCCACAGTGACCACCATTCTCGACCGCCTCGAAAAGCGCGGCTATGTCTACCGCGCCCGCTCACAGGCCGATAAGCGCAAGGTTCACGCACACCTGACCGACCAGGGCTTTGAAGCACTCAAAAGCGCCCCCATGCCACTGCAGGACCAATTCACACGTCAGTTCGCCGATTTACAGGAATGGGAGCAATCCATGATTCTGTCGTCGCTGCAGCGCGTCGCGCAGATGATGGACGCACAGCATATCGATGCCTCGCCGTTTCTTGACGTCGGCACGCTCGACCGTCAGTACAGCGCTCAGGACAACGCCGCATACAACGCCACCGGTGATAGCAAACCGGGCCGCAGCTAAGCGGCGCGCCGCAACGACACCGCCATGCCCGCCCCGACGGTTTTATTTATCAGTCGTGACAACGACCCGGAGGCCGGACAATGGCTGACGGCGCTACAGGCCGCACTGCCGCAAACACGACTGCTATCGTTTGAGCAGGCCGATGCCGACGCCCGCACAACCGCGCAGGTGGCCATAGTCGCGGTCGCCGACACCGACAAACTCAGCGCCCTGCCCGCATTGCGCTGGGTGCAGAGCCTGTGGGCCGGCGTCGAATCCCTGCTCGCCTGCCCGGCATTGGCAAACACGCCGATCGTACGCATGACCGACCCGGGCCTGAGCCGCACCATGGCCGAGGCGGTACTGGCCTGGACGCTTTATCTGCACCGCGATATGCCCGCCTACCGGCAGGCCCAGACAAACGCACAGTGGGCACCGCTGCCTTACCGCCCCGCTGGCGACAAAACCGTCGGCGTCCTCGGCTGCGGCGAACTGGGCCGTGCCGCTCTGGCAAGCCTGAATCAGGCCGGTTTTCAGACCCGCGCCTGGAGCCGTTCGGCCAGAACCCTGCCCGGCACACAGCATTTCGCCGGCCTGCAGACCCTGCCCGACTTGCTGCACGCCTGCGACATTCTGGTCAACCTGCTGCCGGCCACCGCAGCGACCGAAAAACTGCTGAACCGGCCACGGCTGGCCTGCTTGCCGCGCGGCGCAGCGCTGATCAACTTCGGCCGCGGCAGCGTACTCGACGACCAGGCCTTGCTCGCGGAACTGGACAGCGGCCGGCTCTCACACGCGGTATTGGACGTGTTCCGTGACGAACCCCTGCCGCCGGACTCGCCGTTCTGGCAGCACCCGTCGGTGACCGTGCTGCCGCATATCTCAGCCCCGACACCGGTGCACAGCGCCGCCGCGGCGGCGGCGGCAAGCAATGTGCGGCGCTTTCTGCAGCGCGGTGTCATCCCGACGCCGGTAGACCGCGAACGCGGCTACTGAGCGGCACAGCGCAAGCCCACCGCCGGACGCACTTAGCCGCCCGCCTCCTGCGCCCGCACCAATAGACTCCGACTTTTGCAGGCCTGCCAAAAGCCAGCACCGTTTTTCACGAAACCGACAATGGCTGCCATATCCCTTTCCTGCATAGGTTTTTCGCACAGACACACGCCTTTCAGTTGCGTGCCTCGTCTGCCTATAAACAGAAGATACGTGTAATCAGAAGACACGCTCATGCGGGCGGAAAATCGCAGGGCTACAGAGTTTTTTGTTACTCACCGCACTTTGCACTGCAAGCACGGCACAGAAAAAAAGCGTTCATTTTTCTGAACGCCATGATACTCTATCGGCGCAATGAAAATATTCGTCCGGGAGAGCAGCATGAGTGTAATTAAGTTTCCAGACTCAACGGCGAAGGCTATCGCCGAACTTGAAAAACTCACACAAGCCGAAATTGATACAGACCCTTATATACAAGAGGCCTTCCCCGGCATATCCAGAGATATGTATGTTGACTTGATAATCGGCATTATGACGTCTGCTGACAGATCGGGGAACTCGCATGAGGATGCCGGCGAGCATACGACCGGCCTTGAGAAGGAAGAACCGGGGGAAGGCCTGCGTTATGAGCCGTCTGTTGAAAAGCTTTCATTCAGGAAAGTGCCCGAGTTTTCCGACCTTAAAGAAGCCCGGGATCACGCAGCAACTCTGTTCAAAGCGGCCGTGAGACACCTCAAAGACTCGCCTGCTGACCGCCGTTTCGCGGGAAAAATGATAGACGCCGCGTCAACGCTGATTAATTCCGATGATATCGATGACGTCCGGTCCGGCATATCGATGCTCCATGACTACGTTTACACCGGCTCTGTTTATCTGGTCTGAGATTCAAAAAACGGACGAACGAACAGACCCGTAGCTTCTTCGCTGAGCGCTACCTGAACCGGGGATATCTGACCGTGGCAGGTAGCGCCTGGATGCTGTACAAGTTGGAACTCGGCAAAACCGTGTTGCTACAAGCGCTGGCCTACGGACATGCGTTTGCAATGATGATGCTCATTCTGGCCCTGCCGATTGCGATGCTATACAGCAAGTATTCCATCGAATTCCTGATGTCGGCGACGCTTCTGTTTTTTACTGTGAGCTTCGTGCCGGTTATCTGGACGTTGGTGGGCTGGCTCGATGGTTATCTCTCTGCCGCCTTCTTTCAGAGCGGCGTAGTATGGGACCTGCTCACCAAAGACCCGGTTACTCTTATTAAAAGGGCAACGCTGGCGATTACGACAATCTCTCTCTACGTCTTTGCACCAGTGTTTTTCGGCTGGATGATCGCGCTGGCCAATCATCATGTGTCTTCCGCAATAGGTGGAATGCAGAGAGCACATTTGGGCGCCGACGCAGCAAAGGCGGGCAACGCCACGGTAGGAGTTGTACGTACCACAGCAGGAATCGCAACAAAAGCACTCACAGGAGGGAAAGGAGGGAAAGGAGGGAAGAAATAATAGAGGTCGTGGCGCTAGCGACGGCCAGACCGGTTGCAGGCTCCTTGATAAAAGGAGCCTGCTCTCTTAACCCTTAATACTTGTAGCCAACGTCGTCATCGTCGTACCACAGATAATCGTCCAACAAGTCCTGCAACTGAGAATCTGCTAGTGAGCCAGGCGGGGGCGGGTTTAGCATCGCCTCAGCAAGGTCCAACCCATCATACGGACCGAGATGATCCCACCTTTTCGCCGACTCGTCCTGCGGCAAATTGCACAACACGTATGCCAGAATAGACAGAAGACCGCCCTGCTCGCCTTCTTGATCCGGGCTGTTTGCCTTATGCTTCAGATAGAGCCAACCGAACGCGAAAATCAGAAACTGCGGGTACAGCCAACAGATAATCAGCACGAAAGCAATTTTCAGAAATTCTCCGGTTCTCATTGTCGTACCTCCTTATTCAAGCGCACGCCCAAGCGTTCTCTTAGTGGCGGCATAAAGTCAGTATTTCTGAGTGATGACGCCATATAGTTCTGTTTCACGCAATGGCATGTCGTTGTGCAGTGTCATCAAATCGAACGGGTCGGCTACGTAAACACTGACAATAAACTCGCCGGTTGCCGGGCTTGCAAACTCAAAATCGTATGGGTGCCCATCCAGAAGAACCTCACCGTCCGGTGATCTGATTTGCATATGAACCCTTCTTGCGTAGGAGTGATCAACCTCATAAACCGCTCCTTTAACCAGCTCCACGCGAAAGAAATCGCGCCAATCACACGCTATCGTGGAACTGAATCTCTCTCCCACTTCAATCGGAACTGCTGTCGCTGGCGAATCATTGTCCTCGGACGCTTCATCGTAGGCCGAGCAAGGGGAGTAGAAGAGCTCTATGTCGTGCAAATATCCACCGCCATCATCAAGGTGCCGAACCTCGGTCACTGCCACCTCAGAAATATTATCGCTATAATCGTCTTCCACCACCCGCTCGATTTCAGCGCTATCAAAAATTCTGACATCATAGTCTTCAATGTCGAAGGCCTCGAGAGGCAGATTGACGGCGACACGCGAGTAACGTTCCCCGTAGAGCACATATTCTATCGCGCTGCCTCCTGAGAAGGTGCCTGTTTCGCCCGGTCCAAGTATGTTCGAGCCATCGGCATCGGGGTCTAAGCGTTTTACAACTGAGTTGTACAAAAGATAATCCCCGTTCTCCAAACTAACGGACTGATCCGTGTAGGACACCAGATACCAGAGAGTATTTACCTCTATGGGGGCTGTCCCGGTGTTGGCGATCGTAAGATAAATAGCGGGCGTCCCCCCCATGCGCTTATTAGGCAGATTGACTTCGACCAGCTCGTCCGTGGTGTAGGAAGTGATCATCAGATTTCCTTTAGCCTCACTGCCGCTATTGCTACCAGAGTCCGTGCCAGAGGCATTCTCGCCAGCACTGCTGCCGGAGTCTGCATTGTCGATATCCACCGACCCCGGCAACGAACTGCCACCGCCGCAGCCGCCGACAAGCAACGCTGCCGCGAGAGCACCGTGCCTCATCAGAGTTGTCATTGCAGATTTTGTCTTTCCCACTTTGCTCAAACTCCTTATAAATATTTCTTGAAAAGTTTCCTTGTGGAGATAAAGGTCCGGAGAGGAGTCTGTGCCTTTGGCTTAACTCCTTCCCTTACTTTAAACGCTAGCATTAGAAAACTGAACACCAACCAAACAGATTCCGAACCCCGAATCTGTGTAAAAAGCCGGCATCAGAAGATAGCGATGGATGTGTTCCCGGGCGTCGGGGGATGCTGATACCCCTCACCCCCTGCCCGGCATTGGACCGCGAACGCGGCTACTGACCGGCACAGCGACTACCCACGGCCGGAGGCTCTCAGCCGCCCGCCTCCTACGCCTGAGCCAATGAGCTCCGACTTTTGCAGGATTGCCAGCAGCGCCGGACAACGTACATAGTGCTGAAAAAGCGTCACAAGAACGCGCCACCTTTTACCCGGCCCTGTGTTATGTCTGTAAAATCCCTGCTCTCAGGTCTCGCTCTGTGCCTGCTTTGCCTCTGGCTGCCCCCGGCCGGTGCGCAGCAAGCCGATGAGCTGCCGATCGAAAAACTTTTCCCCAAGCTGACCCGCATCGGCGAGAAACAAAGCGATCTGCCGGTGTATCCGGTCTATCAGCTGAACGAACTGCTCGGCTACGCCTGGGTCAGTACTGACATCAACAATATCGCCGGTTTTGCCGGCAAACCGATCAAGCTTTTGATCGGCCTCGACACACAGGGCCGCTTCAGCGGCGTCGAAGTACTCGACCATCACGAACCGGTGTTTTTACACGGCCTCGGCAATCAGGCGCTGCTGGATTTTATGCAGCAGTACGAAGGCCGCTCGGTGGCCGACCAGATTATCGTCAGCACCGCCAATAACCGACGCAGCGGCTCAGGGGACGCCAGCGAGGGCGGCCCTGTCTATATCGACGGCGTGACCAAAGCGACTGTATCGGTGCTGATTATTAATGACGTGATGCTGTCTACCGCGCTGAATGTGGCGCGACGCTATCTGGAAGGCTTTGAAGCACCACCGCAGTCGGCACTGACGGAGACGGCTTTTGAACCCCTGACCCTGCAGGAGATGCTGGCGCGCGGACTGCTGCTGGACTGGCGGATCAGCATGGGCGATGCGGCTGAGGCCTTCGGTCGCGACGTGACCGATTATCCCGATTTTTCCGAGCTTGACGCGGCGCCGGATGCGCTGTTCTCGGAGCTGTATTATGCCTATCTGAATGCGCCGCTGATCGGCCGCAATCTACTGGGCGACGAAGCCTGGGAAACCCTGATGGCCGATTTGCCGGAGGGTGATCATCTGCTGTGGGTGGGATCACGCGGGCCTTTTTCACATGTGGCCAGGGACTTCACTCCGGCCTCGGCACCGAACCGTCTGAGCCTGACCCAGAACGGCGCGGTGATCGAGATCAAAGACTATAACGTCGCCGACTCGCTCAGCACGCCGGCCCTGGCCGAACTGCCGGCGATTGACCGCGCCCACGTATTCCGCATCAAAAGCATTTCCGGCTTTGACCTGGGCGGCGAACTGTCACTGGGGCTGAACGTCAATCTGGCAATGAACCATCTGGTGCGCGAGCAACACACGCTGACTCAGGCCTATCAACTGCCGCAGACGCTTTGGGTCAGACTCGAATCCGATCCGGGCAGCAGCGGCCAGCAGACCCCGCTGTGGAAACGCATCTGGCATGACCGCGCCACCGATGTGGCCGTACTCTGCGCCGCACTGGGTCTGTTGCTTTGGGTGTTTATCCGCCAGCAGCATTACAGCCGCAATGCCCGCGCATTCCACGCCTTCCGTTGGGCATGGCTGTGGTTTTTGCTGCTGTATATCGGCTTTTACCTGCAGGGCCAGCTGTCGGTGGTGAATATTTTCACCCTGCTGCACGCCTTTGTTGACGGCTTTGATATCACCGTATTTCTGCTCGATCCGGTGATTTTCATTCTCTGGTGCGTGACCTTCGCCAGTCTGTTTCTGTGGGGGCGCGGGCTGTTCTGCGGCTGGCTCTGCCCCTTCGGCGCGCTGCAGGAAATGAGCTCCTGGCTCGGCAAAAAACTGCATCTGCGCCAATGGCGCATCAGCGAAAAAACCCACCGCCGGCTGATTTACCTGAAGTACCCGATCCTGCTGACGCTGGTGATCAGTTCGTTTTACTCCCTGACGCTGGCCGAACGCCTTGCCGAAGTGGAGCCCTTCAAAACCAGCATCACACTGGTGTTTGTACGCCACTGGCCGTTTGTGCTTTATGCACTGGCGTTACTCGGCATCGGCATGTTTGTACACAAATTCTATTGCCGCTATCTGTGCCCGCTGGGCGCCGGGCTTGCGGTAATCGGGTGGTTCCGCAGTTTTCACTGGCTCAAACGCATCCCCATGTGCGGCAAGCCCTGCCAGACCTGCCATAACCGTTGTGAGATCGGCGCCATTCCGCGCGACGGCAAGATCGATTACAACGAATGCGTACAGTGTCTGGAATGCATCGTGATCCTCAATGATGAAACCCAGTGCGCGTCCAAACTGCTGGAGAAAAAGCGCAAGGTGATACCGGTCAAAGCCGTCCCCGTGGCCGGCACCTGATTTACGGACAAAGCGTCTATATCGGTTTGGATATAGACCCCGGAATCCGGCCTACGTATGATGCAGCGCAGTACGTTGAGCAGCAAAACAAAGAAAAATCAACGACTAATAAAAAACAAAGGCGCTCTCAGAAACGCCCTCAAACCAGACCAAAAGACCCACACACTTACACCTTAACCGGGGGCTCTCCTGCCCCCGGCTATTTCTTGTCAGGCCAGATTCACCATATGGTTATCCCAGTGCAGGGACGGGGTTTTGTCGATGCGCTCACGCGCCTGCGTCTGCGCCTTCAGCCGGTAGACGCGGCCCACACCGCTGCTGGCATAGAACTCCCCGGCCGCCTGCCCGCGCGCCAGGCCGCAACCGTCAAGCACCATGCACTGGCCCAGATAACGCGCTTCCTGCAGGTCCCAGAACATCATCTGATTACCGCGCGGGGCCGAGATCGCACCGTAGCGTCCGCTGCTATCCACACAGGCCGAACCGCAATACTGGCGCAACTGCGCGTGTACCCCGGCCGGTATAGGTAAGGTCGTCATAGCCTCGCCCGGGCGCTGAATTGCCGCCAGCGGCGTATCCGGACGCGGCGTGCCTTCGTACTGCATGGCCACCAACACCGCACCGTCCGGCGTCAGATCAATATGGCGGATACTGGCCTGATGGAAAGTCTCATCAAAGCGGTGGGTTTCGCGTATTTCACCGGAGGCGATATCCAGCCGGACCAGCGAGGGTTGCATGGTATCGAGATTGGTTTTCTCCCGCCCCTCGGTGCGGATACCGCCGTTGGCAACAATCAGCGTATCGCCGAAACGCCGCAGCTCATGCGGACCGACACCACCGCTGCGGATTTCCCGCACCACGCGGTAGTCATCTTCCACATCCCGGAACACCACACGCCCTTCATCATCCGCCGCTGACGCTTCGGTGGTCATCAGATAGCGCCCGTCGGCGCTGAGCTCGGCATGGCCGTAAAAACTGCCACCCTCTGTCACAGCGATACGTTTGAGCGCCTTGAGCTCACGGTAGTCGATCACTTCCAGCGAGTAACCGGGCCGGCGCGACACCACCACCAAGCGTTGACGCGGCGCATCGACCAGCACCTGATGGGCGCGGGCCGGCAGCGGATGCTGAAACAAGGTCTGCCCGTCGGCACGGCGGATCAGCAGCGAATGCACGCCGTCATCGCTACTGACCGCCGAAGCCAGACGCGGCGCTTCAGCGGCAGCAGCAGCGGCCGTGGCCGTGGCGCAATAAGGCGCCAGCGGCAAGGCGGTTAAAATCCCCAGAAAACGGCGTCGGTTAATCTCCGTCACGACTGTTAAACCCCAGATTGATACCCAAGGCCAGCATGGCCTCATCAAGTTGTTCGTTGAGATCACGGATCTGCCCCGCAAGCGCGTTCAGATCCTGCCACTGCGCCTCGCTCAGCGGCCCCGCTTGCGGTTCGGCGATGGTTTTCAGATGCGCACGGATCTGCGCGAACTGATCGCTGATGGCCACGGCCAGCGCGGTTTGATCCTGCGCTTCAAGCAGTCCCTTCACCGACAGCGGCTTGGTGCCCTGATAAAGCGCCTCCAGCGCCGCCACATTGGCCGACAGATTGGCCACCGAGATACCGCTGCGCCAGGACTCGGAACGCTTCCAGTTCGACTCGGCCGCGCTCTCATCCAGCGCCCGCAGAATCTTGGTATCGCGCAGCACCTCAAGCGGCTCGACCAGACTTTTCAGGATCTGCGCCGAGGCATCGGCCGGCTCTTCGAAGAAGGTGTTGTGCCCGGCGTCGGTGTACTGGCTGCGCGCGTCGTCCCATTGCACGGCAATGCTGTCGGTCATTTGCGCGATATTGCCGGCAATCGCCGTCATCAGCTCACAGTAGCGCGGGAATTTCTCACGCTTGTCGGCAATTGCCTCATCAAACAGCAAGCTCTCCAGGGCCGGAAAGCCCTTGACGCTGATACTCGCATCGCGGAAATACTCCTCGTCATAGGCGCCGCCCGAATAGCTCAGCGCGGCGCGCAGCTGACGCCGCCCGACATTTTTCCGGTCCGGCCAGAACTGCATGGCGCTGTCGCGCATCAGATACAGCACGGTGCCGAAATTCACGTGCTGAATACCCTGCCAGGCCAGCATGGCCTCCACATAAGCGTCGCGCGCCCCGCTCAGCGAGTCGGCGTCCGGCGCCTTGCAGTAACCGGCCACGGCGCTCTGCATCGCAGCACTCTGTTCGGCCAGGGTTTGATAACGGGGAATCACGTGCTGATCGATCGCCGCTTCATTCCAGACCGACCAGGCTTCGTCCGAAGGCGCCGCATTGAGCACCCCTGCAGACATGACAAGCGGCAGCCACCACACACGACGGGTGATCTGCTTTGCGATATTCATAAAGACTCCAGATAAGACAGTAATTGAGAGCGTTGCGATGCACTTAAGCCACGGAAGGCCTGTTGCGCAGCCTGCGCTTCGCCACCGTGCCAAAGGATCGCTTCGATAATTGTGCGCGCACGTCCGTCGTGCAACAAGGCCGGCCGTGCGGAGGCGCCCCACAAGGGCGCGGTGCGCCATTCACGACCATCGGCGTCGGCCAGCGCCGGTCCCAGATCATGCAGCAACAGATCCGTGCCTGCGGCGAGCGTCCCGCCGGTGTCCAGCGGCAAGTCCAGCCGGTGACAGGCCTGACAGCCTGTTGTCCGGAACAGAGCCCGGCCGCTCGCAGACGCCGCCTCTGCCCGGCCCGACGGCGGAGGCAGCTGCGCCACATAGCGGTCCAGCCAGGCATGCATTTGTACGGTAACCTCGGTTTCCTTGTTGACAGGATCATCACCGCTTGGCAGCGCACGGCAAGCGCGGTTGTCAGCGCCGCAATCACCGTGCGGGTCCGGCAGCGCCGCGGTGGACATCCCCATATCCAGATTAAACGCGCGGCTGTTCTGGGCTGATAAGGTCGGCTCCAGCGCACGCCAGCCATAGCGCCCGATCTGCCCGTCCGGCAAAAGGCTGAGGCGGCCGGATATCCCGTCGCCGTTCTGATCATCCGGATCGGCCAGCGCCTCCAGCGCGCTCAGTGGTACACGCGCAAATGCGCCGCTGCCCGCCAGCGTCGGCGCCTGGCGGAACTTCAGCTGCGCATACGCCAGCGTCATCTCCGGACGGCGCAGATGCACACGGTGAGCGGGCTTGCGCAGCTGCACAACGCTGCCGTCGTCCAGTTCCACAGTCTGTCCGGACCAGCTCAGCTCGATACGCCCTTCGGCAGGCAGGCCGGCTGTGGCACGGTGTTGTAACTGCACGCCATTGAATGCGCTGACCAGCGGATCGACACCATTGCCGAAGCGCACCAGCAGGGAATCCGGCGCTTCGCCCCCGGCATCAGGCAAGGCCGCCCCCGCACCGGCACGCGGATGGCAGGCGCTGCAGGCGCGCGCATTATACAGCGGGCCAAGCCCGTCGCTGGCAGTTGTGGAGGAAGGAGAAGCGACCCAGAGCTTGCTGAACAGCGCTTCACCCAGCACCGTGGCCATGCGATCGCTGACCTGATCGGCGGGTTCTGAAAACGACAACGCCGGCCCGTAGCAAAACAGGCCGGCGATGAGAGCTGTGACCAATAAGCGGTCTTGCATCGGTGTGCTTACTGCGCGACAGCGTCCGGATTATCCAGACTGTCGGAGCCTTCAATGGACACCTCGTCCACATTCAGCGTGACCATGGCTTCTTCGAAGCCCTTGGTCTGGGCGACCAGTGCATCGACTGCGTTTTGCACCAGCTGATTGCCGTCACGGTTTCCGCTGGCAATCAACACATCGAAGGTATCGCCTTCAGCAGCAGCATCGACCATGGCCTGCATGGCAGCCTGAGTGGCGTCCAGTTCAGCACGGATACGCGCATCGACGTCAGCATCGTTGGCCGCGACCAGATCAGACAGCGACGGCCCTTCAAGCTTACTGCCGTCAACCCGGCTGTATTCGCCGTTGTAGACATTGCGGATA
Organism: Granulosicoccaceae sp. 1_MG-2023; assembly: GCA_030546905.1. Taxonomy (GTDB): domain Bacteria; phylum Pseudomonadota; class Gammaproteobacteria; order Granulosicoccales; family Granulosicoccaceae; genus UBA7957. The sequence continues at coordinate 32,625 of JAUOPI010000018.1, forward strand.
CCCAGCGCATCGTAAAAATGCGAGAAGTGGGTGTTATCGGAGAAGCAGTCATGCTCTTCTTCCGGATCGTGCAGCATCAGGCCGAGCTTGGTCCGCTCACCGGCCAGCTCACCGTAGGACAGGCTGCCCAGACCGGTGAAGATGGTAGCCAGACCACCGGTTTCGCCCTGTTCGGCCAGCGCCTGACGGGCCGCACCGTCATCCTGCCAGTTGGCCACCATCTCTTCCAGGTCGGAAATCAGCAGCTCGCTGGCCGCTTTCAGGTAGTCGCGACGACGGTCGCAGTTACCACCGGTGCAGTTGTCCAGACTGAAGTCCGTGGCCGGACGCTCACCGGCGCCCTTTTCGGTCCCGTTCAGATCCTGACCCCAGAGCAAAAACTCAATAGCGTGATAACCGGTCGCCACGTTCGCTTCCACGCCGTCCAGCTCATGCAGGCTTTCCAGCAGTGCCGGGGTAATTTCCGAGGCGTCGATTTCTTCATTGCCCAGCATCAGCACCGGATTGGCGATCACATTGGCGGTGTAAGCCGGATTCTCTTCGGATTCCTCGCCGTACCAATCGCCGTCCACATAATCGATCAGACCTTCGTCCAGCGGCCAGGCGTTTACCTTGCCTTCCCAGTCATCGACGATGGCGTTACCGAAACGGTAAGCTTCGGTTTGCTGATACGGCACCCGCGCGGCCGTCCAGGCCTCTTTGGCCGCCTGCAGCGTGGTTTCATCCGGCTTGGCCAGCAAGGCGTCGATCGCTTTGTCCAACGCCTGCGCGGTGAACAGCGAGTCTTCATAGCCCGCCAAAGCGATATCGCCGTAATGTTCAAGCACTTCATCAACCGCCGGGCCGGCAGCGAACAAAGGCGCAGAGAGAAAGCTCGTCAGAGCGAATGTCACAGGCAAAGCACGGCGCATCAATTTTTCCTCGTATGCGGTAAATGTGCAGCGTATATTAAATGCGATCGATTCTCACTACAATTACTTTTTAGGTCTTATTTTTGATGGATCGCAATTGACATGGCTTTTACATCCGACACACTTGCCCCCTCTGACTCCCTGAACGAACACCCGTCATGCTGATCAAAACCCTGACACCCCTGCTTTTATTGGCGTTGTCCTGCCTACCTGCCGCCCGGGCCGGCGGCATCAGCAAGGCCGACCTCGGACGCGCGCTGTTTTTCGATCCGGCCCTGTCCGCCTCCGGCACCCAGAGCTGTGCCACCTGCCACGCGCCGGATAAAGCCTTTACCGACCAGCGCGGCAGTGGCGTTGCCGCTGCCGTCTCACTCGGCGGCGACGGCCATTCACTCGGCGACCGCAATGCGCCGACGGTCACCTATGCCGCGCTGATACCGGATTTTCACCGCAAGGCCGACGGCACCTATGTCGGTGGCTTGTTTCTCGCAGGGCGCGCCAAAGATCTGGCCGAACAGGCCGGCGGCCCGCCGCTGAACCCGATTGAAATGGCCATGGCGGACAAGGCCGCGGTGGTCAGCGTGTTGCAGAAAAAACCCTTCTACCGGGACAACCTCAAAGCCCTCTACGGCGAGGCCGTATTCGCTGACAGCGACAGCGCCTATGCCGCCATGACCGATGCCATTGCTGAATTTGAACGCGAGCCGGAATTTGCCACCTTCGATTCGCGCTATGACCGCTTTCTGCGTGGCGAGATCGAGCTGACACCCGAAGAAGAGCTGGGCCGCACGCTGTTTTTCTCGCAGCAGTTCACCAACTGCAATATCTGCCATCAGCTGAGCCGTTCACAGACCGACCCGCACGAGACCTTCAGCAATTACGAGTACCACAACATCGGCGTGCCGGAAAACCGCGCCCTGCGCGCGATCAACGGCATGGCCGGCCAGCGTGACGAAGGGCTGGCCGCCAACCCCATGGCCGACAGCACGGACCCCGGCCTGCGCGGACGTTTCCGCACACCGGGCCTGCGCAATGTGGCCGTCACCGGCCCCTATATGCACAACGGCGTGTTTAAGGATCTGCGCACCGTGGTCCTGTTCTACAACAAATACAACAGCCGCGCGGCCAGACGTCAGATCAACCCGGAAACAGGCGAGCCCTGGGGTGAACCGGAAGTGGCGGAAAATCTGTCTTTGGAAGAACTGGAGACCGGCCCGGCACTGGATGATCAGCGTATTGATGCGCTGGTGGCGTTCCTGCGCGCCCTGACCGACGCCCGTTACGAGCATCTGCTGAGCGAGACCGAAGAAGCCGGAGAAGCCGGCAGCACCGACACGGCAGAGCAATAAACCGGCCCTGCACAAACCGGTAAGACCGCCGGGCAGGCTGCCCGGCGGCGGCGGACTTACTTTTTATAATCCCACATCAGATAGTCTTCATCCCTGATCGCGCCTTCGATCAGATCCATCAAGGGCTTGGCGCGCGCCTTCATACTCGGCGCATCGTCGTCGAAAGGCTCGCCGTCGACCGGCTCTGCGCTGACGGCCACTTTGAGCTTTTCCAGATGCGCGGCCAGATCGCCCTTCTCCAGCGCACCGGGTATATGCCCGCTCAGGCCCATGAGCTTGAGCAGGTCGTGCGCCACACCCTCGAGATATTCCGAATGAAAGCCTGCGCCGGTTTTGAATTTAACAAGCATGATCTTCTCCTTAACGTAGATTGTCCTGCAGGAAAGCAAACCTTTCAGGCAAGCGTCGCGCTTTGAACGGGCAGCCAATTACACTCCCGAGCGGCCTGTCGTCACACACAATTGCCGGCTCAACGGTCAAAAACCGTAGTCAAAGCGTTTACGCAGCACTATACTCGCGCCCTTTCAGGCCGGCTTCAAGTCACCCGTGAGCCGGTCTTGTGACAGGTGTTCGATGGTATCGTGATACCTGACTGTATTATCGCTGCCGCGGGCCTTATGCCGCGCAGCAATCGGGACGAGCCATGAAAGAAAGCGCATTACGCTGGACGATTGACGACGCTGCCACGCTTTACAGTCTCTCAGACTGGTCGTCGGATTACTTTGATATTTCCCCTGCCGGCGAAGTGGAAGTGGTCGCCCCGGGCTACGAAACACCGGTGCGCATATCCCTGATGGATGTGGTCTCGGGCATGCGCGAGCGTGGCCTGGATATGCCGGTGATGCTACGCATTACCAATATCCTCGATCATTGCATTTCGCGCCTGAACGAATCCTTTGCCCGCGCCATCGCCGCCACCGGCTATCAGAACCATTACCGCGGCGTGTTCCCGATCAAGGTCAATCAGCAATGCCAGGTGGTCGAGGAAATCGCCCACTTCGGCGCCCGCTACCATCACGGCCTTGAAGCCGGCTCCAAGGCCGAGCTGCTGGTCGCGCTGGCCAATCTGTCCAGCAACGATGCCTATATCATCTGCAACGGCTACAAGGACGAGGAGTTTGTCGAGCTCGGTCTGCGCGCGCGGCAAATGGGCATCAAGTGCTTTTTCGTGGTGGAAACCCCGGCCGAGCTGCAGATCATTATCGAACGCAGTCAGGCGCTGGGCATCGCGCCGCTGATCGGCGTGCGCGCCAAACTGGCTTCGGAAGTGGACGGGCACTGGAGTGAAGACAGCGGCGACCGCAGCCTGTTCGGCCTCTCCGCCACCCAGCTGATTGACGTGGTCGACCGGCTTAAAGCCGCCGACATGCTCGACAGTCTGCAACTGCTGCATTTTCACCTGGGTTCACAGATCCCCAATATCCGCAACATCCGCCACGGCGCCGCCGAGGCCATCCGCTATTACGTGGATCTGGCCCGTGAAGGCGCGCCCATGGGCCACCTGGACATAGGCGGCGGCCTGGCAGTCGATTACGAGGGCGCCCATAACAGCGACGCCCACAGCAAGAACTACAGCCTCGACGAATACTGCGCCGACGTGGTCGAAGCGGTGATGGAAGCGCTGGACCCGCTGGGCCTGCCGCACCCGGTGATTCTCTCCGAGTCCGGCCGCGCCACCGTGGCCTACGCCTCGATCCTGTTGTTTAATATCCTCGACGTGACCGATTTCGAGCCCGGTCCGCTGCCCGATACCTGCCCGGAAGACGCCTCCGAGCAGATTCAGCGGCTGTTCGAAACCAACGCGCAGCTGGGCTACGACAACATCCAGCGCAGCTACAACAATGCCTCGCATTACCGCGACGAGATGCGCGAGCTGTTCCGCCGCGGCCAGCTGAATTTGCGTGAACGCGCGCTTGGCGAGAATATGTACCTCAACATCATGCAGCGCATCACCGCCATGCTGCCGCAGCTGGACCGCGTGCCGCAGGAGCTCGAATCCCTGCACGAAACACTGTCGGATATCTATTACGGCAACTTCAGCGTGTTCCAATCGCTGCCGGACACCTGGGCAATCGACCAGATTTTTCCGGTATTGCCGATTCACCGCCTGCAGGAAGAGCCCACGCGGCGGGCGATTATTGCGGATCTGACCTGCGACTGTGACGGCAAGATCGACAACTTCATCGGCGGCGAGAAAACCATCCCGCTGCATGCACTGCAAGACGGCGAAGATTATTATCTGGGTGTGTTTCTGGTCGGTGCCTATCAGGAAACCCTCGGCGATCTGCACAACCTGTTCGGCGACACCAATATCGTCAACATCCGTATCAACAGCGACGGCAGTTTTGACTTTATCCGTGAAATGCACGGCGACAGCATCGCCGATGTGCTGAGCTATGTGGAATACCACCCGGATCGTCTGTTCGAACAATTCCGCGACAGCGCCGAACAGGCCGTGCGTCGTGGCGTGATCAGCGCAAGAGACCGCCAGGCAATTATGGATGCCTTTTCCGCCAGCCTGCGCGGTTATACTTATTACGAAACCTGACCCAAGGATACAGCATGTCCAAAGTCCTGATTATCGGTGCCGGCGGCGTCGGCGGCGTTGTTACCCACAAATGCGCGCAGGTCGCGGATGTCTTCAGCGAGATCGTGCTGGCCAGCCGTAACGAAGACAAATGCAAAGCCATTGCCGCACAGATCGACCGGCCGATCCGCACCGCGCAGGTCGATGCCGACAATGTCGCCGAACTGGTGGCACTGCTCGAAAAAGAAAAGCCGTTTATGGTGATCAACGTGGCCCTGCCTTATCAGGACCTGACCATCATGGACGCCTGTCTGGAAACCGGCGTGCACTACCTGGACACCGCCAACTATGAGCCGCCCGACACCGCCAAATTCGAGTACAAATGGCAGTGGGCCTATCAGGACAAATTCAAGCAAGCGGGCCTGATGGCGCTGCTCGGCTCCGGTTTTGATCCGGGCGCCACCAACGTCTTTACCGCCTACACCGCCAAGCACTACTTCGACGAAATCCATTATCTGGACATCATCGATGTCAACGGCGGCGACCATGGCTACAAGTTCGCCACCAACTTCAACCCGGAAATCAATATCCGTGAAGTCTCGGCACCGTGCCGCCACTTTGAGGACGGTCAGTTCGTCACCACCGGGCCGATGTCACTGCAGCAACGCTTTACCTGCCCCGACGGGGTCGGCAGCTACGACATCTACCGCATGTATCACGAAGAACTGGAAAGCCTGACCAAACACTACCCGACGCTGAAAAAAGCGCAGTTCTGGATGAGTTTTTCCGAAAACTACCTCAAACATCTGGAAGTACTTGTCAACGTCGGCATGACCGGCATCGAGCCGGTGGAATTTCAGGGCCAGCAGATCGTGCCCATCCAGTTCCTGAAATCACTGCTGCCTGATCCGGCCAGTCTCGGCCCGCGCACCAAAGGCAAAACCTGTATCGGTACGGTGTTGCGCGGCCTCAAAGACGGTCAGGAAAAGACGGTTTACACCTACAATATTTGCGACCACGAAGCCTGCTACGCCGAGGTCAAATCCCAGGCCATTTCCTACACCACCGGTGTACCGGCCATGATCGGCGCCAAAATGATGATCGAAGGCAAGTGGATGCAAGCGGGCGTCTGGAACATCGAACAACTCGATCCGGACCCCTTTATGGATGACATGAACCGCTACGGCCTGCCGTGGCATGCCATCGAAAACCCGGGCTTTGATCTGGTCTGACCGGAGCAGATCAAACACCCGGTGCCGGATGAACCACAATATCCGGCACCGGGCAGGCTCTGACCGCAGTAACCGGGCACCCCGACGCCGCTTCCGCCGGCATAGAACTATGACGGAAAAGGCGCCCGCCCACACGCTTGCGGCTCATCCACACACGCTCAACTTCATGAGTCTTTGACCCGAAGCCAGCGCTCCACACCGCTGCGCTTTCATTATTAAAATAGTTGCAGGAACCATTATGTTTTCAGAATCGCGAATTCTCTCTCCCGAGTTAAAACAACGCGTTGTTTCCGCAGAAGCCGCCGCCGCACTGATCCCCTCCGGTGCGACCGTCGGCATGAGCGGCTTCACCGGCGCCGGTTACCCCAAAGCGGTACCGCAAGCGCTGGTCGAGCAAATCAAGCGTAGTCACGAAGCGGGCGAGCGATTCCGGATCAACGTCTGGACCGGCGCCTCTACCGCACCGGAACTGGACGGCAAGCTGGCCGAAGTCGACGGCATCAACATGCGTCTGCCGTTCCAGTCCGACCCCACCTGCCGCAAGCAGATCAACGACGGCTATATGCACTACACCGACATCCACCTGTCGGAAGTCTCGCAATATGCCTGGTCAGGCTTTCTCGGCAAGCTCGACATCGCGGTAATCGAGGTCACAGCCATTCTGGAAGACGGCCGTCTGGTGCCGTCCTCTTCCGTCGGTAACAACAAAACCTGGATCGAGCAGGCCGACAAGGTCATTCTCGAGGTAAACGACCAGCAACCGATCGGTCTTTTGGGCATGCACGACATTTACTACGGCACCGCCCTGCCGCCGAACCGCAAACCGATCATGCTGACCCAGCCGGACGACCGTATCGGTGAAACCACACTGCATTGCCCGCTGGACAAAATCGTCGCCGTCGTGGAGACCTCCGCGCTGGACCGCAACAGTGCCTTCAGCCCGCCGGACGAAGTCTCAAACTGCATCGCCGGACATATCCTGGAGTTCTTCGAACACGAAATTAAAATGGGCCGTCTGCCGCAGGATTTGCTGCCGATTCAGTCCGGCGTGGGCAATATCGCCAATGCCGTGCTCGAAGGTCTGAACAACAGCGATCACAAAAACCTCACCGCCTTCACTGAGGTCATTCAGGACGGCATGCTGAAAATGCTCAAGTCCGGCACGCTGCGGGTCGCCTCGGCAACCGCTTTCTCGCTGAGCCCTGACGCTCTGGACGAACTGAAAAACAATCTCGATTTCTATCGCGACAAGATCATCCTGCGCCAGCAAGACATCAGTAACCACCCTGAACTGGCCCGGCGCATGGGCCTGATCGCCATGAACGGCATTATCGAGGCGGACATCTACGGCAATATCAACTCCACCCATATTATGGGCTCACGCATGATGAACGGCATCGGCGGCTCCGGTGACTTTGCCCGCAACGGCTATCTGTCCATCTTCCTGACACCCTCGAGCGCCAAGGGCGGTGCAATCTCCTCTATCGTGCCCATGGTCTCGCATGTCGACCACACCGAACACGACGTCAAGGTCATCGTCACCGAGCAGGGCCTGGCCGATCTGCGCGGTCTGTCGCCACGCCAACGCGCATTGGAAATCATCAACAACTGTGCGCACCCGGACTTCAAAGACCGTCTGCTCGATTACTTTGATCGCGCCTGCGCCAGCGGTCGCGGCATGCAGACACCGCATCTGCTCGACGAAGCCTTGAGCTGGCACCAAAACTACGAAAAAACCGGCCGGATGTAAGCCTGCCGGCACACACGGAACCGGCTCCGGCCGGTTCCTTTTTTTACGCCATGCGCTGCCCTGAGGTTTGACTCATGTCTGCAATACAAGCCGAAACCTTTGCCGGATTTGACCCAAGCCGGGTCCCCTCGCCCTGCTTTGTTATCGACGAAGTGGCGGTGCGTCAGAATCTGCAGATCCTGAACCGGGTTCAGCAACAAAGCGGCGCTAAAGTGCTTGCCGCATTAAAGGCTTTTTCCTGTTGGCATCTGGCCCCGCTCTACCGGCAATACCTGTCCGGCACCTGCGCCAGCGGCTACCACGAAGCACGTCTTGGCAAAGAAGAATACGGCGGCGAGGTGCACGTCTTTTCTGCCGCATTCAGCGCTGAGGAATTCCGTCGCGTCCTGCCGATCGCCGACCATATTGTTTTTAACTCCCTGAGCCAATGGGCGCGTTTTAAAGACGAATTCAAGGCCGCGCAGCAACAGCGTCCGCAACTGCAAGCCGGCCTGCGTATCAATCCCGAACACTCCGAAGGCACGGTAGCAATTTACGACCCCTGCGCACCGGGCTCTCGTCTGGGCATCCCCCGGAGCGCCTTCGGCGACGAGCTGCCTGACGGCATCTCCGGCTTGCACTTTCACACCTTGTGCGAACAGGGCTTCGAGCCGCTGGACCGCACATTGACTGCAGTCGAAGAAAAATTCGCGGCGTTTCTGCCGCAACTGCGCTGGGTGAATTTCGGCGGCGGACATCACATCACCGCCCCCGGCTATGATGTGGATGCGCTGATTGCGCGTGTCAGGGAGTTCGCCGGCAAATATGATGTGCAGGTTTACCTGGAACCGGGCGAGGCCACCGCCATCCGCAGCGGCGTATTGGTCACCGAAGTGCTTGATGTACCGGACAATCCGGTGCCGCAGGCCATACTCGACACCTCGGCCACCTGCCATATGCCCGACACACTGGAAATGCCTTACCGTCCGTTTGTCTTCGGCAGCGGCGAAGCCGGCGAAAAAGCCCACACCTACCGGCTCGGCGGCATGACCTGTCTGGCCGGCGATGTAATATCAGACTACAGCTTTGACACCCCGTTAAAAGTCGGTGACAGACTTGTATTTGATGACATGGCGCACTACACCATGGTCAAAACCACCACCTTCAATGGCATTAACCTGCCGTCGATCGCCATCTGGAACAGCGAAACCGACGCACTGAAGGTGATCCGCGAGTTCGGCTACGCGGATTTCCGCAACCGTCTTTCCTGAGGTTCACGCCGCTCAAATCAAGCGGCGCGAATTTCCCGGTCCCGGATGTCTTAACGCATACTCATCGACCACACAGCAAGGGCTGTATCGTCGTCAAGGTAAAAAAGCTCCGCTTTGACGCGCTGGATGTCAAAGCTGTCACTCAGAAACGCCGTGCCCAGTTCGTTCTGCACATCCTGAGGAAAGCTGAAGCTGCCGTCATCGTCGGTATAGCAGGTCACCGAGCTGTCGCCGCTGCTGGCCACAATCAACACCACCGCATCCCCGTCACTACCGGCCTGCCAACTGAAGACCGTATCGTAACGCACCGCCTCACCGGCAGCCGGCGCCGTCACCGACATGGAGTCCACGCCCGCCACACTGAGATCATCGACCGCAACAAAATCACCGCCGGGCACATTCAGGGTCAGAGCCGACGGCATCGGCCCGGGAACGATGTCTGAGTTATAGGTAATGATGCCGGCAAAACTCAACTTATCCAGAGTCAGGTAGAGCTCACCATCACGCTTAATGGTCAGCGGCTCGCCCGCATCCAGCGAGACCGTATCCTCTTCGTCATCGGGGCCTATATCCGGCAAACCGCTGTTATCCGAAGCGCCGTCCTCGACCAAACACTCGCCGATCAGGTCTTCCAGAAAATCGTGGCGCCAAGCAAGCGGCTCGCTGTAACGCAAAAAAGACGCACTGGCCGAGACCATGCTGGCACCGGATTCATCTTCAAACTCGGTCAGCGACAGATGACCATAGCGCGACGCACTCAGGGTTCCGCCGCTGCCGCCGCTATCCCCGTCACCACTTATGCCGCCTGAAGAACCTCCGTCGCCCGCCCCGTCACCACTTATCCCGCCTGAAGAACCTCCGTCGCCCCCCCCGTCAGAAGAACCACAGGCCACCAGCGCCCCCAGAAATAACGTCATCAGTAAAAACCGAAACTTAAGCATAAATCCCCCTTCCACGTAGCAATCCCGGAAAGCAGCCACAGCCCATCTGCGGTTCACTTTCCGCGAAATCCAGTCTACGAAAGGCCCGCCGCGTGCCAAAGTAGTCATAGGTACTAAGCGGATGCCGTGGCGCTGTGAGATAGCGCACAAAAAAGCCCCGTCACCGATAGTGACGGGGCTTTGCTTTTCACCGACCGGGGCGAGGCGACTTACTCGCCGAGGATTTCTCTGGCCCGGCTTACCGCTTCCTGTGCCAGACGGGTCATATGCGCCCAGTCCTGCTTGTCGAGCAGCTCCTTGGTCACCAACCAGGAACCACCGACCGCCTGCACATTGGGAATGCTCAGATAATCGACCATATTCTCCGGCTTCACGCCGCCGGTCGGGCAGAAGCGGATATTGGAAAAAACCGAGGTAAAGGCCTTGATCGCGGGCGGTCCGCCGGATACCGAGGCCGGAAAAAATTTCAGATCTTCAAAACCGAGCTGCATGGCCAGCAGAATCTCCGACGCGGTTACCGTACCGGGCAACCAGGGCAAACCCGAAGCATTGGCGGCGATCGCCAGTGAATCGGTAATCCCGGGGCTGACTGCAAAGCGCCCGCCGGCATCGACCACCTGCTGAAACTGCGCAGCATCGGTCACAGTGCCGGCACCGACGATAGCCTCAGGCACGGCCTTGGCAATGCGCTCGATCACCTCCAGACCCACCGGCGTGCGCAGCGTCACTTCCAGCGCGGTCACACCACCGGCCACCAGCGCTTCGGCCATGGGCACGGCGTGCTCGGGATTTTCCACCACAATCACCGGTATGACCCGGTTATTGCCGAGATTTTCAAACACTCTCATCAGATAGTTTCCTCATCACATTCACTACGGAATACACAAGCGCCCTCTTCGGCGGCGAGCGCTTTTTCGCGGAATACAGTAAACAACTCCCGGCCCAGGCCGAACTGCGATTCTGCAACCGTGTCACTGAGTCCGACCTGCCCGCGTGCAGCCCAAACCGCCTCATCGACCTCGACATCCAGCACACCCTCACCACAATGCAAGTGCACCACATCGTCGTCACGCAACTTGCCCAGCGGTCCGCCGCCGAGGGTTTCGGGTGACACGTGCAGCGCGGCCGGCACCTTACCGGAAGCACCGGACAAACGCCCGTCAGTCACCAGTGCCACATGAAAGCCCCGGTCCTGCAGGGACGACAACGGCGGCAGCAATTTATGCAACTCCGGCATACCGTTGGCTTTAGGGCCCTGAAAACGCACCACCACAACCACATCGCGGTCCAGCTCACCGGCCTTAAAGGCCTGCTGCACACCGTCCTGACTGTCGAAAATACGGCAAGGGGCTTTAATCTCCCACTTGTCCTCAGACACCGCCGAGGTTTTCACGATGGCGCGGCCAAGTTTACCTGAAACCAGACGCAGCCCGCCTTCGGGGCGGAACGGTTTTGCCGCCGGGGCGATAATGTCTTCGGCCACACCCGGCTTGGGTGAATCACGCCAGCTCAGCTCGCCTTCCTGCAGATACGGCTCCTGCGCGTAAGCGCCAAGCCCCTTACCGGTAATCGTCGGTATATCGTGGTGCACCAGACCGGCGTCGATCAGCTCGGCAATAATGCTGCCGACACCGCCGGCGGCGTGGAACTGGTTCACGTCAGCCTGCCCACTGGGATAGATTTTCGCGATCAGCGGAATCACAGCCGAAATATCGTTGAAATCCGACCAGTCAATGCGGATACCGGCCGCCCGCGCCATGGCCACCAGGTGGATGGTGTGATTGGTCGACCCGCCGGTGGCGCAGAGCGCAATCATGGCATTGACGATAGCGCGTTCATCGATCACCTCGTACATCGGCAGATAACTGCCTTTAAGCTGGGTGTTGGCGACTGCCCGGCCGACCGCGTAATCGGTGAGCCGGTCACGCAAATCCCCGAACGGCGGCACGAAAGCCGCGCCCGGCACATGCAGGCCCATAAACTCCATCATCATCTGATTGCTGTTGGCCGTGCCGTAAAAAGTACAGGTGCCTTCGCTGTGATAGGCCGCCAGCTCCGAATCCATCAATTCCTCACGACTGGCCTTCCCTTCGGCATAGCGCTGGCGCACCATGGCTTTTTCGCCGTTACTGATTCCGCTGGCCATGGGCCCGGATGGCACAAACACCCCGGGCAGATAGCCAAAGCGCATGGCGCCGATAAACAGGCCCGGCACGATTTTGTCGCAAATGCCCAGATACAGCGCCGCATCCATGGTGTCATGGGAAAGCGCAATGCCGGTACTCATGGCAATGGTATCGCGGCTGAACAGCGACATTTCCATACCGGCATAGCCCTGGGTGACGCCGTCACACATGGCCGGAGTACCGCCGGCGACCTGTGCCACTGCACCGTAGCGGCGCGCCGATTGTTTAATCAGGTCCGGATAGCGCCCGTAAGGCGAGTGCGCCGAGAGCATGTCATTGTAGGCGGTGACTATACCGAGATTGGGCGCCGGCTCCTGACGCAGGATGATTTTGTCCTTCTCCGGCGCCGAGGCCAGTCCGTGGGCGAAGTTGGTACACCCCAGCGCGTCGCGCTTGGGCCATTGTCCGGCCGCCTCTTTCATGCGGTTCAGATAGCGGTCGCGGGTCGGGCGGCTGCGTTCGGCGATACGGTCCGTCACGTCGCGAAGTTGCTGGTGCAGAGCGGTCATAGCGTTAACCCCGTTTAAAATGTAGTTTTGCTACATTCTAGCGCCCGATGCGCCAGTTTGGAAATGCCGCGTGTGTTTTGTCATTTAACCGTCACAAGACTTTTGTCTGATGCAACATCGGCAAAGCCCTGACGGATTGGCATTGCGGAAATATGTAGCTAAACTACACGCAACACATTCCCGTACCCTTCATGACGGAGTCACCCATGATACAGCCCCAGCCTTTCGATCTGATTCTGTTCGGCGGCACCGGCGATCTCGCCATGCGCAAACTCTTGCCAGCGATGTTCAATATCCACGCCCATGGTCAGTGGCCTGAGGAAAGCAAGCTGATCTGCGTAGCCCGCAGCGATTACACGCGCGGGGAATTTCTCGACTTTGTCGCCGAACACGCACGCGGCAACGTCTCACAGGAACTGCTCGAAAAAGACTCCTGGGCGCGCTTTTGCGAAGTGATCGATTACGTCGCCATCGATTTGTTCGACACCGACTCCTATCAGAAACTCGGCGTACAACTGGAAGGACGCGAAGCCTTTAACCGCCTTTTTTACCTCTCCACGGGACCGAATCTGTTCGGCCCGATCTGCGAGAATCTGGGCAAAAACCAGCTGATCACCAAAAACTCACGCATTGCGGTGGAAAAACCACTGGGCCGCGATCAGAAATCAGCGCGCGAGATCAACGCGCAGATGTCACAGTATTTCGAGGAACAACAGATTTACCGGATCGACCACTATCTGGGTAAGGAACCGGTCCAGAATCTGATCGCCCTGCGCTTCGGCAATGCCTTGTTCGAACCGCTCTGGCGTCGCGGCCGCATCCGCGATGTACAGATCACCGTGGCCGAACAGCTCGGTGTCGAAGGCCGTGGCGAGTTCTACGACCAGACCGGCGCGCTGCGCGATATGATCCAGAACCACCTCTTGCAGATGCTTTGCATTATCGCCATGGAACCGCCGACCAGCATGGCCGGTGACGGCGTGCGTGACGAAAAACTCAAAGTCCTCAAAGCACTCAAACCCCTGCGCGGCGACGACGTGCTGAGCAAAACCGTACGCGGTCAGTATTCACGCGGCATCGTGAACAGCAAGGATGTCCCCGACTACACCGCCGAGAAAGGCGTCGCCCCGGACAGCACCACCGAGACCTATGTGGCGCTCAAGGCCGAGATCGACAACTGGCGCTGGTCCGGCGTGCCGTTTTACCTGCGCACAGGGAAAAGCATGCAGACCAAGATCTCCGAGATTGTGATTAATTTCGAAGAGGTGCCGCATTCGATTTTCGACAATGAGCCCGGCATGCCGACACCGAACCGGCTGGTCATACAGATGCAGCCGTCCGAAGGCATCAAGCTGTCGATCATGGCGAAAAAACCCGGCGACGGCATGCGCCTGACCCCGGTCAATCTGAATCTGGATCTGTCCAAAACATACAAGCGTGGCTCCTACAACGCTTACCAGCGCCTGCTGGTGGATCTGATGTGCGGCAATCTGTCGCTGTTTATGCGCCACGACGAACTCGACGCCGCCTGGGCCTGGATCGACCCGATTATCAGCACATGGCAGGATCGCGACGTGCGCCCGAAACACTACCCCGCCGGCACCTGGGGCCCGGCCGCCTCCAGTGCGCTGGTCGCGCGCGACGGTTTCAGCTGGCACGAAGAAGGACACTGAAATGGAAGCCGTGCACTATCACTTTGAAGACCGCGACAGCCAAAGCGACACCCTGGCCCTGCTGGTCGCCGCACAACTGCGTGCGGCCATCGCCGAGCGCCACGAAGCGTCGCTGGTGGTCAGCGGCGGCAGCACACCGCTGGCCATGTTCCGCCGGCTCAGTCAAGCCGATCTGGATTGGTCCAAAGTGACCGTTACCCTGGCTGATGAACGCTGGGTACCGGCCTCACATGCCGACAGCAATACCGCCATGGTGCGGGCCAATCTGCTGCGCGACAAAGCCGCGGCGGCGACCTTTCTGCCACTCTACCGCGAAGCCGGTTCTGTCGAAGAGGGCATAGAGGCGAGCAACACCCATATCAAAGACGTGGCCGGCACCTGGGATCTGGTGATACTGGGCATGGGCGATGACGGCCATACCGCCTCGCTGTTTCCCTGTGCCGCGCCCGACGAGCTGGCCGCCGGCCTCGGCGGCGGCGACAGCGGCGCCGAAGCCTGCGTGATTATGCATCCCGGCCAGGCCCCGCATACCCGTATCACACAAACCCTGCCGCGCCTGCTCGACAGCCGCAAGCTGATTCTGCATATCGCCGGCCAGAGCAAACTTGATGTGCTGCGGGCCGCACTCGGCGGGCAAAGTGTCGCTGACATGCCGATCCGTGCCTTTCTGCAGCAGGACAGCGTACCGCTGGATATTATCAGCGCGCCCTGAGCGCGTCTGCGCCACCCGTTTCCGCCGGAGGTTTTATGCTGATACGAATGCAAGCCGGGCTTGAACAATTAAGCAAAGCCGAACGCGAAGTGGCCGAGTGGGCGCTTGCCAACCCGCAGAAAACCGTCTCCTCGACCATCGCACAGCTGTCAGCGGCGACCGGCGTCAGCGAGCCGACGATTATCCGCTATTGCCGTTCGCTGGGCTTTTCCGGCTTTCGCGAGTTCAAGCTCAACCTGGCTCAGGCACTGGCCGGTGAAAGCGCACAACTGTGCCGTGATATCTCCGCCGACGACAGCGCCGATGACCTGATCCACAAAATCACCGGCGGCGCCATCAACTCCCTGCAACTGGTGCGCAATCAACTCGACCGCGCCGCCGCGCAACAGGCCATAGATCTGCTGCACGGTGCGCAGAAAATCGAGTTTTACGGTCAGGGCGGCTCAGGCGTGGTGGCCACCGATGCGGCGCAGAAATTCTTCCGCTTCGGCGTGCCCTGTAATGTCTATACCGACCCCTATTTGCACGGCGTCGCCGCCAGTCTGCTCGACAACCGTGCGGTGGTGGTCGCGATCAGCTTCTCCGGCCGCTCCACCGACATCATTAACAGCTGCCGCATCGCCGCCAAACAAGGCGCACCGGTCATCGCCATTACCGCCACCGGCTCGCCGCTGGCGGCCATCGCCGACGTTGTGCTGGGTATCGATATCGGCGAAGAAAGCGATCACTATGCGCCGATCAAATCGCGCATGGCGCAGCTGGTCGTACTGGACATTCTCTCGGTGGGCATGGCCGTGCGCAACGAAGCGACCCTCACGCAGCGTCTGATCAAAGCCGGTCAGGCCCTCGATCACAAATACGTCCCCGCACCCGCAGCGCGTCCACAGCGCAGTCAGGGCACGCCTGAGTCCTGAGCCGCCCGGCACCGGTTGATTAGCGCTTCACATCCGTCGCCGATTGGCTTAATCTTCGGTTCTGCTCTCGGGGTGCCTGCCCGGTCTTCACTGGCCACAGGCTGAGAAACGCAAGTCGCGTTACCCGTGAACCTGATCCGGCTAATACCGGCGTAGGAAAGAGCTGCAAGGTCACAGGTGCACTGCGTCCTTGCTCCCTCCCCCCCGCCGGTCAGCCATTTGATGACGACCGGAGACACCCATGCCTGACCAGACTGCCAAGCCCGGCACCTACATCACCCGTGAACCCTTACCGGCCAGCAGCAAGACTTATCTTAAGGCCGGTGCGGACGGCGCACTTGCCGTGCCGGTACGGGAAATCGCCCTGACCGACGGCAGCAGCGTGACGGTTTACGACACCAGCGGCCCTTACACCGACCCCACAGCCGAGATCGACGTACACCGTGGCCTGCCCGATATCCGCAGCGTCTGGATTGAGGCGCGCGGCGATACCGAAACCTACGCCGGCCGCATCCCGCGTCCGCAGGACAACGGTTTTGACAGCGAAGACAAGGCCTTCCGTTATTTCAACGAGGCCCTGCAACGCAGCCCGCGCCGCGCCAAAGCCGGTTGCAACGTGTCACATATGCATTATGCCCGTCAGGGCATCATCACCCCGGAAATGGAATTTATCGCCGCCCGCGAAAACCAGACCCGCGAAGCGATCAACAGCGTGTTCCAGACCGACGAGCGCAGCAAACGCCTGGCCGGCGATCCGCGCGGCGCCCATCTGCAGCTGATTACGCCGGAATTCGTGCGCCGCGAAGTGGCCGAAGGACGCGCCATTATTCCCGCCAATATCAACCATACCGAACTGGAACCGATGATTATCGGGCGCAACTTCCTGGTCAAGATCAACGCCAATATCGGCAATTCCGCACTCTCATCCGGGATCGAGGAAGAGGTGGAAAAAATGGTCTGGGCGATACGCTGGGGCGGCGACACGGTGATGGATCTGTCCACCGGCAAACATATCCACGCCACCCGCGACTACATCATACGCAACTCACCTGTACCCATCGGCACGGTGCCGTTGTATCAGGCGCTGGAGAAAGTCGGCGGTGTGGCCGAAGAGCTCAGCTATGACATCTTCCGCGACACCCTGATCGAACAGGCCGAGCAAGGCGTGGATTACTTCACCATCCATGCAGGGCTGCGCCTGCCCTTTGTGCCCATGACCACAGACCGCGTTACCGGCATCGTCTCGCGGGGAGGATCGATCATGGCCAAATGGTGTATCGCCCATCACAAAGAGAGTTTTCTCTACGAAAACTTCGACGATATCTGCGAGATCATGAAAGCCTATGATGTGAGCTTTTCGCTCGGCGACGGCTTACGTCCGGGCTCGCTGGCCGATGCCAACGATGCGGCGCAGTTCGCCGAATTACGCACACTCGGTGAACTGACGAAAATCGCCTGGCAGCATGATGTGCAGACCATGATCGAAGGGCCCGGCCATGTGCCCATGCACAAGATTCAGGAAAACATGGACGAGCAGCTCAAGCACTGCCATGAAGCGCCGTTTTACACGCTTGGCCCCCTGACCACAGATATCGCGCCCGGCTATGACCACTTTACCAGCGGCATAGGCGCGGCCATGATCGGCTGGTTCGGCTGCGCCATGCTCTGCTATGTCACGCCCAAGGAACACCTCGGCCTGCCCAACCGTGACGACGTCAAACAGGGCATCATCACCTATAAGATCGCCGCCCATGCCGCCGATATCGCCAAAGGCCACCCGGGTGCGCGCTATCGTGATGACATGATGAGCAAAGCACGTTTTGAATTCCGCTGGGAAGATCAGTTTAACCTCGCACTCGACCCCGACACCGCTCGCGCCTATCACGACGAAACCCTGCCCAAAGACTCGGCCAAGACCGCGCACTTCTGCTCCATGTGCGGGCCCAAATTCTGTTCCATGAAAATCACTCAGGACGTGCGCGATTACGTCGATCAGGGCATGGCCGAAAAGTCCGCGGAGTTTCTCGCCAAAGGCGCGGCGATCTACCTGACCGAGGAGAGCTGAGCGTGAAGATCACACTTGCCGGCGCCGGACTTTACGGGCGCCTGCTGGCCTGGCGTCTGGCCGGGCAAGGTCACCGCCTGACGCTGCTTGACCCTGATCCGCCGGAGCACGGCCACGCCGCCTCACATACCGCCGCCGGCATGCTCACACCCTGGGCCGAAGCCGACGGGGCAGAAGCGCAACTGGTCGCCGCCGGCATTGATTCACTGCAACGCTGGCCCGCCCTGGCGGCGGATCTGGGCAGTGAGATCGACTTCCGCCCGGGCGGCTCCTTATTGCTCGCCCATGGCAGCGACGTTCCGGAGTTGCATCGCTATCAGCAGGCCCTGAGCGCCGCCGGCCATGGGGGAAAATCGCAGTGGCTGGACACATCAGCAATACAAGACCTGGAACCAGCCCTGGAGAAACGCTTTCAGGAAGGGCTTTTCCTGCCGGATGAGGCCAGCGTTAACAGCACCCGGGTCATGCGCACCCTGCACCAGCATTTAAGCGCACAGGGCGTCAGCTGGCTGCGCTACCGCAGCGCAGACTTTCCTGCCAGCCTGCCGCAGGCCGCACGCGATGCGGATCTGTTTATCGATTGCCGTGGCCTCGGTGCCCGCCGGGCCCTGCCCGGTCTGCGCGGCGTACGCGGCGAAGTGCTGCACCTGCATGCACCGGACTTGCAGTTAAAGCACATGATCCGCCTGATGCATCCGCGCTATAAGCTCTATCTCGTGCCGCGGCGCGATGATATCTACGTGCTCGGCGCCACTCAGATCGAAAGCGAGGACCGCGGTCCGGTCAGCGTGCGTTCGGCCCTGGAGCTCTTATCCGCAGCCTATACCGTACACCCAGCCTTCGGCGAAGCACGGGTACTGAAGACCGACACTAATCTGCGCCCGGCGCTGTTTGACAATCATCCGCTGGTCACGCTCGACGATAATCTGCTGACCGTCAACGGGCTGTTCCGGCACGGCTATCTGCTCGCACCGCTGGTCACAGAGCTGGCCCTCGGACTAATCAACGGCCGGGCACTGCCGCCGCACTACCACTGGATGGGCGCGCGCAGCAGCACCGCCGCAACACAGCAGGTCACCGCATGAATACCAAGCCTGTCACCGTGATTCTGAACGGCAAGCCCTGCCCGCTGCACGAACCCTCGCTCAACGCCCTGCTGGCAGAACACACGGCGAACACACCGAGCTTTGCCGTGGCGGTGAATGCCCGCTTTGTTCCGCGCTCAGCCTATGACGGCGTCGAACTGCATGAGGGCGACCGGGTGGAAATCCTGATCCCCATGCAGGGCGGTTAAGCGCATGCAGACATACACGACAAGCCCGACACCACATATCAGCATCAGGACAAGACCATGAGCTGGCAATTGGCAGACAAGCAACTGAACAGCCGCTTTCTTATCGGCTCCTCGCTATACCCCTCACCGGCGGTCATGCAGCAGGCCATCAGGGCCTCCGGTGCCGCGGTGGTGACCGTGTCCCTGCGCCGGCAAAACCCGGCCGGGATTGACAGCAACCCGTTCTGGGATCTGCTGCGTGAGCTGCCGCTTGAATTGCTGCCCAACACCGCCGGTTGCCACAGCGCCGCCGAAGCGATCACCACCGCACAAATGGCGCGCGAACTGTTCGGCACCCACTGGATCAAACTCGAAGTCATCGGCGACACTCACACACTGCAACCCGACCCCTTCGGCCTGCTTGAAGCGGCTACCGAGCTGGTCCGTCAGGGGTTTGAGGTGTTCCCCTACTGCACCGACGATCTGGTTCTGTGCGAGCGCCTGCTGGAGGCCGGCTGCCGCATACTCATGCCCTGGGCAGCACCGATCGGTTCCGCACGCGGACTGCAGAACCCCAGCGCACTGCGCACCCTGCGCGCACGTCTGCCACAGGCGACGCTGATCGTGGACGCCGGACTCGGCCGTCCTTCGCACGCCGCCGCAGCCATGGAGCTGGGCTATGACGGCGTACTGCTCAACACCGCCGTGGCCGAAGCGCGTGACCCGGTGGCCATGGCGCGGGCGTTTGCACTGGCCATTGAAGCCGGCCATCTGGCCTTTGCCAGCGGCATGATCCCCGAGCGTGATTTTGCCAAGCCCAGCACCCCGACCGCCGGCACCCCTTTCTGGCAACAGGAGCCCGGCTGATGACAACCCGCCCTGTGGTACTGAGCATCGGCGGCAGCGACCCGACCGGGCTGGCCGGACTCGCCGTGGATGTGCGTACCATCAACGCACTGGGCGCGCACCCGGCCAGCGTGGTCAGCGCCGTCACCGCCCAGAACAGTGAGACGGTCAGTTCGCTTAATCCGGTCCCGGCCGCGACGCTGGCCGCGCAATTGGACGCGCTGGACCCGGCGCGCATCAGTGCGGTCAAAACCGGCCTGCTGGCCAATGCCGAACAGATACAGGTGGTGGCCGCATTTCTGCGCCGCAGTGGTTTGCCGGCGGTGGTCGATCCGGTGCTTGCCAGCAGCAGCGGCTATGCCTTTCTTGACGACAGCGGTTTACACGCCCTGCGCAAGGAACTGCTGCCACTGGCCCGGGTGGTGACGCCGAACATACCGGAAGCTCAGCAACTGAGCGGCAGCCGCAGTCGGAACCCGCAGCAGCTGGCCGGTGCCCTGCAGCACCACCGGCAACTCAGCGTGATCGTCAAGGGCGGTCATGCCGACGACGCACAATCCCATGTCAGTGACGCTTATCAGGGCCCGGACGAGGCCTTTCTGCTCAGCAGTGCCCGTCAACAAAGCCCTAATACGCGGGGCACGGGTTGTCTTTTTGCCAGTGCTCTGGCGGCGGCTCTGGCTCACGGCGAACGCGTGCAAGACGCCGCAGTAATCGCCAAGATGACCCTGAATCAGGCCCTGCGCAATGGCTACAGCCCCGGCGGACAAACTCCGGGGGCACCCGCGCCGGCACACTGGCCGGACGCCATCGCCGACCTGCCGGCCCTGCTGAAAGGCGCTGAAGCGCACCGCCACGAAGCCGCGTTTGCCTCCTGCGGCCCGACGCCGCTAGGGCTTTATCCGATTGTCGACCGGGCTGACTGGCTGAGGCGCCTGCTGCCGCTCGGCGTCAGCACCATTCAGCTGCGCTGCAAAGACCTCAGTGGCCAAGCGCTGGACAACGAAATCGCCCGCGCCGTGGCAATCGCGCGGCGCTACCGGGCACGCCTGTTTATCAACGACCACTGGCAGGCGGCCATCCGTCACGGTGCGTACGGCGTTCATCTGGGCCAGGAAGATCTGGACAGCGCCAAAACCGCTGCCATTGCCGATGCCGGTCTGCGCCTCGGTATCAGCACCCACTGCCATGCCGAGGTGGCCCGCGCGGTGGCGCTCCGGCCCAGCTATATCGCCTGTGGTCCGGTGTTCCCGACCAACACCAAAATCATGCCCTGGCAGCCGCTGGGCCTGCCGGGGCTGCGCTACTGGCAAGCACTGTTGCAGGACTACCCGGTCGTGGCCATCGCCGGCATAAAACCCGGCAATATCGCCGAAGTCGCGGCCAGCGGGGTCTCGGGCATCGCCATGATCACGGCCATCACCGGCGCGCCCGACCCGCAAGCGGTCACCGCAGAGCTGATCGCCCGTATCGACGCGGCCCGCGCGATAAAGCCACACTGAGTGGCGGGGGATTTCCCCGCGCCGCCCTCTGCGCTATCGTAGAGACCTGCACACGTATCCCGTAAAAGCCGGAGAACACACACCATGGCCGGAGGTTGGTCGCGCGATGGCGCGGTACAGGATCAGATTGACGCCAGTGTCGAAGACGCGGTCGAACTCGCCCGCAGCCGTCTCGGCAAGGGCGAGAGCGCCAGTCATTGCGAGGAATGCGGCGAGCCGATTCCCGAGCCCAGGCGCCAGGCGCTGCCGGGCGTGCAGCTCTGCGTGGCCTGCCAGAGTGCATCTGAACAGAACGACACCGGCGCCAACCGGCTCAACCGCCGCGCCAGCAAAGACAGCTTGCTGCGCTGAACACCGTGAAAACCGGCCGCGCCGCACATGGCCGGCCAAATAACGTATCCGCCGGAGCCGGCACGTGCTACATTGCTGTACACGTGCCGGCCAAGCTCCCCCACCTTCCCCGCGCACGTTTTCCCGGACAGACTCTCTTCCTGCCGCAAACGGTCCCCGCCGGCTGCTGGAAACGGTAAGTTCCGCCAAGGCGATACCCGCCACCAGCAGAGCCCGTCAGCCGCAGCGCCCGCAAAGCCCCGCGCGCCGGCCCGCCCTTCACGACCTGCCTTCAGGTCACTGAGTTCACTATGCAAGCGAAGCGCTTTTCCCACCGCGCAGCCCCGGCCGCCCTGAGCTGCCTGTTGTTATTTTATCTTTTCACCGCCGCTCAACAGGCCGCTGCCGCCACGCTCATCCCCGACAACGCCTACCAACGCGGGTACAGCGACCAATGGGCCTGTGTGCGCGGCTACCGCAAAACGCAGAACGCCTGCGTGCTGATTGAGGTGCCGCAACACGCCTATCTGGACGCCGTCGGCACCAACTGGAAATGCCAGCGTGGTTACACCCGCAGCGACGACCGCTGCCTGGCTATCGACCTGCCGGCCAACGCCCATCTTATCGAACGCACCTACGGCTCGGGCTGGAGCTGCAACCGCGGCTACCGGCTTAAGGAAAGCGCCAGCCGAGGCGGCCCCGACAGTTGTGAGCAGATCATTCTGCCGGCCAATGCGGTCTATACCAACTCCAACTTCGGCAAGGGCTGGGCTTGTAATAAAGGCTTTAACGCCGTCGGCGACCGCTGTATCGCACCGACTTTGCCGGCTAACGCCCACGCCACCGGCTCGGCGTACGGCAGCGGTTGGGAATGCAATCGCGGATTCGCGCAACGCAACAACGCTTGTGTACAGATCAGCATCCCCGAATTTGCCTATCTTGAGGCCCGCGGTGAGGACTGGACCTGTGAGCGCGGCTACGCAAAATCCGGCGACCGCTGCCTGCCGCTCAGCGTGCCGGCGCATGCCTTTGTCGACGAAAAAGGCAATGACTGGCAGTGTGAGCGAGGCTACGTGCGCAAAGGCCAAGGCTGTGCGATGATTGAGATTCCCGAGCATGCGCATATCAACCACCGCGGTACGGACTGGGAATGTGATGTGCCTTTCCAGCGCCGGCGCCAGAGCTGTGTCGCGCCTGCCAGGTAGCGGCGCGGTTCCGGCAACCGGGCCCGCCCGGCCCGGCCTTCAACGCGAGCGGTTTTATGCGGCTCTACTTTACCTTGTGAGGTCCCGGTATGTGGCTTAAGACCCGCTGCGAAATGCAATTTGCCATCGATATACCGACCCCTTTCGTGCTTATGCTGCGCCCGCGCAGCGGCTCCCAGCAATGGGTCGCAAAGGAAGAGTATCTGATGTCGCCCAGTGTCGACGCCTACGAGTTTACCGATGACTACGGTAATCTCTGCCAGCGTATCGTGGCACCGGCCGGCGACTTTACCATCGCCACCTCGGCGCGCATCCGCACCGGCGATCAGATCGACCAGGCCTTCGGCGGCGTGTTTGTGGAAATCCAGCACCTGCCCGATCACGTGCTCAAATACCTGTTACCAAGCCGCTACTGCGAATGCGACCGCTTCGGCGACATGGCCCGCGAAATCACCGCACAGTCCCTGCCCGGTTACGATCAGGTGGCGGCAATCGAAACCTGGTTGCGCGAACGCATCGCCTACTGCCCGGGCAGCAGCGAGGTGCCGCTGTCGGCCATCGAAGTCAATCAGCAGCAATACGGCGTGTGCCGCGATCTGGCCCATCTGGGCATAAGCCTGTGCCGCAGCCTGAGCATTCCGGCGCGTATGGTGGTGGGCTATCTGCACGGCCTCGAACCCATGGAGCTGCACGCCTGGTTTGAGGCCTATGTGGACTACCGCTGGTACACCTTTGATGCCACCCAGGCGGTCAAGCGCCCCGGCTACGTAGCCATAGGCTATGGTCGCGATGCCGCCGACGTGGCCATCTACAACCAATTCGGCCCGGCCGTTTACCCGCTGCATAACTACATCGCCGTCGAACTCGATGAAGACGGCCCCGATATCCGCCTGCTCAGCCAGAGCGACTGATCCACCCACCCCGCGGCCGCGTCACGGCCGCCTGACACCCCGCCGAAGCCGCCACCCAAGCGCCCCGTGACCCGGCTGCCTGACGCACAAATCACACTTGACGTTTACGTCAACGTTAGCCTAGACTCGCGACCAATATGATACGGAATGATAGTTATGACAAAACATATCCGTTACACGATCACCGAGCTTGCCAAGCGCTACGGCGTAACCACACGGAGCATCCGCTTCTACGAAGAAAAAGGCCTCCTGCACCCCGAACGTGAAGGCCAGAACCGGATCTACAGCGAATCCGACCGGGTCCGTCTGCAACTGATACTGCGCGGCAAACGCCTCGGCCTGACCCTCGAAGAAAGCCGCGACATCATCAATATGTACATGCCCGGTCAGCGCAACGAAGATCAGCTGCAGACCCTGATACAGACCATTCACGCCAAACGCCGGCAACTGAAAGAACAAATGGAAGACCTCAAGCGCATGCTGCTTGATCTGGACGAGGCCGAAAGCAAATGTCTCGGCGCCCTCGGCGACAACGCCGGACAAATTCCACCACAGAACAAATTGAGGAAGGAGAACCACCGATGAATACACCCTACCCGACACTGGATTTCGGCCTCGGTGAAGAGACCGACATGTTGCGTGACACGGTTTATCAGTTCAGCAGCGCCGAGATCGCGCCGCGCGCCGCTGATATCGACCGTGAAAACGATTTCCCCGCAGATCTGTGGCGAAAATTCGGCGACCTGGGCCTGCTCGGCATGACGGTCAGCGAGGAATACGGCGGCTCAGGCATAGGTTATCTGGCCCATGCCGTGGCCATGGAAGAAATCTCCCGCGCCTCGGCCTCGGTGGGCCTGTCCTACGGTGCGCATTCGAATCTGTGCGTTAACCAGATTTACAAGAACGGTAGCGAAGAGCAACGCCGTCGCTACCTGCCGGCGCTGTGCAGCGGTGAGCATGTGGGTGCATTGGCGATGTCGGAACCCAACGCCGGCTCGGATGTGGTCTCCATGCGCCTGCGCGCCGATAAAAAAGGCGACCACTATGTGCTCAACGGCAACAAAATGTGGATCACCAACGGCCCGGATGCCGACACCTATGTGATTTACGCCAAAACCGATATCGACGCCGGTCCGCGTGGCATCACCGCGTTTATCGTCGAACGTGATTTCCCCGGCTTTTCCCGTCACCAGAAGCTCGACAAACTCGGCATGCGCGGCTCCAACACCGGCGAGCTGGTCTTCGAGGACTGCGCCGTGCCTGAAGAAAACGTACTCGGCGGCGTCGGCAATGGCGTGCGTGTATTAATGAGTGGTCTGGACTACGAACGCACGGTGCTGGCCGGCGGACCGGTCGGCATAATGCAAGCCTGTCTGGATGTGGTTCTGCCCTATGTGCATGAACGCAAACAGTTCGGCACCGCGATCGGCGAATTCCAGCTTATGCAAGGCAAAATCGCTGATATGTACGCCGGGCTGAACGCCTCACGTGCCTATCTCTATGCCGTGGCTCGGGCTTGCGATAATGGCAAGGAAACACGCAAAGACGCCGCCGCTGTGATTCTCTACACCGCAGAAAAAGCCACGCAAATGGCACTGGAGGCGATCCAGGCGCTGGGCGGCAACGGCTATACGAACGAATATCCCACCGGACGACTGCTGCGCGACGCCAAGCTCTATGAAATCGGTGCCGGCACCTCGGAGATCCGCCGCATGCTGATCGGCCGTGAACTGTTCCGCGAATCCGACTGAGGCCCGAACCATGCCTGTCATAAAAACCTCCGTGAATCCGCGCAGCGATGATTTTGCCGCTAACCAGGCCGCCATGCAGGCCCTGGTCGGCAAGCTGCATGACTCCCTGGCCACAGTCGCACTGGGCGGCGGCGAGCGCTACCAGCGCCGCCATGTCGAACGGGGCAAACTCCTGGTACGCGACCGCATCGACGCCCTGCTCGACCCGGGCTCAGCATTTCTGGAACTCTCACCCCTGGCCGCCTGGGAGGTCTACGATGAAGCCGTGGCGGCCGCCGGTATCGTCACCGGCGTGGGCCTGATCCATGGCACCGAATGCCTGATTATTGCCAATGACGCCACCGTCAAAGGCGGTTCATACTATCCCCTGACAGTAAAAAAACATTTGCGCGCGCAGGCCATCGCCGAACAGAACAAGCTGCCTTGTATTTATCTGGTCGATTCGGGCGGTGCCAATCTGCCGCGTCAGGATGAAGTGTTTCCGGACCGCGAGCATTTCGGCCGGATTTTCTACAATCAGGCGCGTATGTCGGCCAAAGGCATTGCCCAGATCGCCTGCGTAATGGGTTCCTGCACAGCCGGCGGCGCCTACGTGCCGGCCATGGCCGACGAGTCAATTATCGTGCGAAACCAAGGCACCATCTTCCTGGCCGGCCCGCCGCTGGTCAAAGCCGCCACCGGCGAAGTGGTCAGCGCCGAAGACCTCGGCGGTGCCGATGTGCATTGCCGCACCTCCGGCGTGGCAGACCACTATGCGCAGGACGACCACCACGCGCTGCGCCTGGTGCGTGACGCGGTCGCACGCCTTAACCGTCTCAAGCCGCTTCAGCTTGACCGCAAGCCTGTCACCGAACCGCTGTATGAGCCGCAGGAAATCTACGGCGTGGTGCCGACCGATACGCGCAAGCCCTGGGATGTACGCGAAGTCATCGCCCGGGTGGTCGATGGTTCGGCTTTTGATGAATTCAAAGCCCTCTACGGCACCACGCTGGTTTGCGGGTTTGCACATTTGTACGGTTATCCGGTCGGCATAGTCGCTAACAACGGCATCCTCTTCTGCGAATCGGCACTCAAGGGCGCACACTTTGTCGAGCTCTGCGCACAGCGCAAAATCCCGCTGATCTTCCTGCAGAACATCACCGGCTTTATGGTCGGCCAACAATACGAAGCCGAAGGGATTGCCAAGCATGGCGCCAAGATGGTCACCGCCGTGGCCTGCGCGGATGTCCCTAAATTCACCGTGCTGATCGGCGGCTCATTCGGTGCCGGCAACTACGGCATGTGCGGCCGGGCCTATGATCCGCGGTTTTTGTTTATGTGGCCCAACGCGCGCATTTCCGTGATGGGCGGCGAACAGGCCGCCGGCGTGATGGCGCAGCTACGCCGTGACCAGCTCGAGCGCGAAGGCAAGTCCTTCAGCGCCGCGGAAGAAGCCGCTTTCCGCCAGCCGATCCTCGACACCTATGACCATCAGGGTAATCCCTGGTACGCCTCGGCACGCCTTTGGGATGACGGCGTTATAGATCCGGCCGACACCCGGCGCGTGCTGGGGCTTGCCTTATCGGCATCACTTAATGCACCCATCAACGAATCACGCTTCGGCGTGTTCCGCATGTAGGTAAACGCCATGAATTACTTTA
The DNA here is from genome assembly GCA_030546905.1 of Granulosicoccaceae sp. 1_MG-2023. GTDB lineage: Bacteria > Pseudomonadota > Gammaproteobacteria > Granulosicoccales > Granulosicoccaceae > UBA7957. Next base: position 60,102 of record JAUOPI010000018.1, read on the forward strand.
GCCTGAACACCGACGAACGCGGCGTCAGCACACTCACGCTGAACCGCGCCGAAAAACACAATGCCTTTGACGACGCCCTGATCAGCGATCTGACGCAGGCGCTGAAAACCCTGGCCGGCGACGGCAAAAGCCGGGTATTGGTGCTGAGCGCCCGTGGCCGGAGCTTTTGCGCCGGCGCCGATCTGGCCTGGATGAAACGCATGGCGCAGTTTTCCGAAGCGCAAAACCTCGCCGATGCCGAAGCCCTTGCCGGGCTGTTACACACGCTCAATACCTTGCCTGTACCGACCATCGCCCGGGTTCACGGTCCGGCTTTCGGCGGCGGCGTCGGGCTGATTGCCTGTTGCGATATGGCGCTGGCCTGCCGGCGTGCGCGTTTTTGCCTGTCGGAGGTCAAACTCGGCCTGACACCGGCGACCATCAGCCCCTATGTGGTGCAGGCGATAGGCGCGCGTGCCAGCCGCCGTTATTTTCTTACCGCCGAGAGTTTTGATGCCGAGCGCGCCCGCGAGCTGGGCCTGATCAGCGAAGTATTTAACGATCTCAGCAGCCTTGATGCGACCCTGGAGGAGCTCTGCACGAGCTTGCTGGGCAACGGCCCGCAGGCCATGCACGAAGCCAAACGGCTGATCCGGGATGTTGCCGAACGCCCGAACGATGCCACCCTGCGCGCAGACACCAGTGCCCGCATCGCCGCGCAGCGCGTGTCCGCCGAAGGCCAGGAAGGCCTGAATGCGTTTTTTGCCAAACGCCGCCCGCACTGGCAACACACTGAACCGGAGAACGCCTGATGATAGGCAAAATACTCATCGCTAACCGCGGCGAGATCGCCTGCCGGGTGATCCGCACGGCAACACAACTGGGCCTGCGCACGGTCGCGGTCTATTCTGACGCTGACCGCCGCGCACAACACGTACAGCTGGCCGACGAAGCGGTGTATGTGGGTGCCGCGCCGGCCCGCGATTCCTATCTGGACGCTGACAAAATCCTCGCCGCCGCCACCGCTACCGGCTGTGACGCCGTTCATCCGGGCTACGGTTTTCTCAGTGAGAACGCAGACTTTGCACGGGCCTGCGCCAACGCCGGGCTGCTGTTTGTCGGCCCGCCGGCCGAAGCCATCGAGGCCATGGGTTCCAAATCCGCTGCCAAAACCCTGATGCAGGAAGCCGGTGTACCGCTGGTGCCGGGCTACCACGGCGCGCAACAGGACAACCACATCCTGCAATCGCACGCCGACCGCATGGGTTATCCGGTCCTGCTTAAAGCGGCCGCCGGCGGCGGTGGTAAAGGCATGCGCGTGGTCGAACGGGCAGACGATTTCCTGCCCGCCTGTGAGGCCGCCCGGCGCGAGGCCGCGGCCGGATTCGGCGACGACACACTGCTGGTGGAGAAATACCTTCTGCAACCCCGGCACGTGGAAATACAGGTCTTTTGCGACAACCACGGCAACAGCGTATATCTGGGCGAACGCGACTGCTCATTACAACGCCGGCACCAGAAAGTCATCGAAGAAGCCCCCGCCCCCGGCCTCAGTGTTGAACTGCGCCGTGCCATGGGCGAAGCGGCGGTACGCTGTGCCGGGGCCATCGGCTATCGCGGTGCCGGCACGGTGGAATTCCTGCTCGACCGCGACGGCAGCTTTTATTTTATGGAGATGAATACCCGCCTGCAGGTCGAACATCCGGTCACGGAGATGATCACCGACCAGGATCTGGTGGCCTGGCAGCTGGCCGTGGTCGCCGGCGAACCGCTGCCACTGAGCCAGGAGCAGATCCGCCTTGACGGACACGCGTTTGAAGCGCGCATCTATGCCGAAGATCCACAGAATGATTTTCTGCCCGCCACCGGCCGCATCACGCATTTGCGTTGTCCGCCGTGCGGGCACGGCGTGCGCATTGACAGCGGCGTCTGCGAAGGCGACGACATCAGCGTCTACTACGACCCCATGATCGCCAAGCTGATCGTGCACGGCCCGGACCGCGCCAGCGCACTGGGCAAGCTGCGCCGTGCCCTGAGCCACTATTGCATTACCGGATTACCGACCAACCGCGACTTTCTGCTGCGCTGTGCGGCACACCCGGACTTTGCCGAAGCGCAGATCGACACCGGCTTTATCCCGCGACACCTGAACAGCCTGTTAGCGCCGGCTGAGCAAGCGGCTCTGCCGGCGCTGGCCGCCGCCTGTGTGTTTACCCGTCAACGCGCGCAGGCGCTGCAGACACTGACGCCCTGGCAATGCGGCGATGACTGGCGTCTGGCCGGCCACTACAGCCGCACACTGGAACTGCAATGCGGCGACCACCTGCACAGCATCACCGTCAGCCGTCAGCGCGACAGCAACGCGCTGAACCTGCAACACGGCGATACGCGACTCACGGCAGAGGTCGCGCTCAACGGCGATCAGGCCCGCGTACGCCTGGACGGTCACGACTTACAGCTCACCCTGCTCGAAGACGCCGGCAGCTACACCTTGTTTAGCGGGGAAAGCAGCCTGCACTTCCGCCTCGTTGACCACGGTGATCACAGCGATACAGAAGCGGACGATCACGGCTCGCTGACCGCCCCCATGAACGGCACGGTCATCGCCCTGCTGGCCGAGCCCGGCCAGACAGTCAGCCGGGGCACACCGCTGCTGGTCATGGAGGCCATGAAAATGGAACACACCCTGAACGCACCGAGCGACGGCCGGATCGACGGGTTTTATGCCGGCGTCGGGGATCTGGTCAGCGGCGGCAGCGAACTGATCCGTTTCGAGGAGACCGTCGAATGAGCCTGCCAACCCGCGTCTCCATCGTCGAAGTGGGTCCCCGTGACGGCCTGCAGAACGAAACCACAGCAGTCGACACGGCAGCCCGGATACAACTGTGCCTTGACCTTGCCGCAGCCGGCTTACGGCGTATCGAGGCCGGCAGCTTCGTCAGCCCGCGCTACGTCTCGCAGATGGCCGGCTCGGCCGAGGTCTTTGCCGGTCTGCCGGACGATGACGGTGTGGTCTACAGCGCCCTGACACCGAATCTGCGTGGTTATGAAGCCGCCCTGGCCGCTGGGGTACGCGAGGTTGCTGTGTTCGGCTCGGCCTCGGAAGGCTTCAGCCGCAAGAACATCAACTGCTCGGTGGCCGAAAGCCTGACCCGCTTCAAACCGGTGCTGGCCGCCGCGCAGCGCGACGGCGTGCCGGTACGCGGCTATGTGTCCTGTGTGGTTGACTGCCCTTACGACGGCCCTACCGCACCGGATGCCGTGCGCCGCGTGGCCGCCGAACTGCTGCACATGGGCTGTTATGAAATCTCGCTCGGTGACACGGTCGGCACCGGCACGCCGGGCCGGATTCAGCGCATGCTCAGCGCGGTCGCGGCCGAGACCGGTATGGACACGCTGGCGGCGCATTTCCACGATACCTACGGTCAAGCCCTGGCCAATGTCTATGCGGCCCTGGAATGCGGTGTCAGCACCATCGACAGTGCCGTGGCCGGACTCGGCGGTTGCCCCTATGCGCGCGGCGCGTCGGGTAACCTGGCCAGTGAGGATCTGGTCTATCTGCTGGACGGATTGGGCATAGAATCGGGTGTGGACCTGAACACCCTGGCCGCGGCCGGACGACGGATCAGCGCTGTACTGGGCCGCACGCCGGTCTCACGCGTGGCACAGGCACTGGCCGCCGCGACCTGAACTTTAAAGATACGGCGAGAACAGCCAGACCGCCGCATCGCGCAGCTTGGCCGGCATGGACCGGCCCTGCAAATCCGCCAGTGTCAGCGATGCCGACTGCGCCTTCACCTCAGCGAAGTGTTCGGCCAACCGGGCGACAAACTTCTCATCAAACACCTCGACCACCAACTCGAAATTCAGGCGCAGCGAACGCGCATCCAGATTGGCCGAGCCGATCAGCGCATAAACGTCATCGATCAGAAGGAATTTGGTGTGGGCAAACGGTGGCGGCTGGTAGTAGACGTTCACACCGCAGGCCAGCAGCTCATCGAGCACATGCCGCATGGCCCAATCCACAAACGGCAGATTATTCTGCGCCGGCAGGATCAGACTGACCTCAACACCGCGCAGGGCCGCAGCCTGCATGGCGCGCATAATGCCCACCTCGGGCAGAAAATACGGCGTCATAATGCGCACCCTGTGGCGCGCCAGCGCAATCGCGCCGGTGATAATCATCTCCAGCTTGCCAAGGTCTTCATTCGGCCCGTCAGTGATCGCGCGGCATACGGCGCCACCGGCAACCGGCCCTGCCGCGGGCTGAAATTCCGTGTCCTCACCGCGACTGAAATACCAGTCTTCCTCAAACACCCGCTGGAACTGGCCGATCACCGGCCCGCGTAAACAGAAGTGGATATCGTTGGAGCCGGGCTTGCCGTCGGGTTTAAGCGACAACTGCCGGTCACCGATATTCATCCCGCCGGTAAAAGCGGTCTGACCGTCGACCAACAGGAGTTTGCGGTGATTGCGCAGATTCACATGCAGCATGGGCGGAAACAGACGCGGCGGCAGAAAACGCGAGACCGACAGACCGGCTTTGCGCAGACTGGCGCTGATACGCGGCCACGAATACCACTCACCGACCCCGTCGACCAGCACCCTGACCCGCACACCGCGGCGCTGCGCCGCGGCCAGCGTGGCAACAAAACGCTCGCCGGTCTGATCCGAATCGAAAATATAGGAAGCCAGATACACCGTATGCTGCGCCCTGTCGATGGCCTCCAGCATGGCCGCGTAGGCGCTTTCGCCGTCAAAGTAAGGGGTGATGGCATTGCCGGCGGTCATCGGCCGCATGGTCACCGCCGAGGAGCTCTGCACCAGGGCCGCCAGCTGCGGCGTGTCGAAGTAACAGGACAGCTCGCGCTCGACCGGCCGGCCCGGATCACCGCTCTGCGCATCGGCTTTTAAGGCCTTGGCCAGGGTCGACACCCGGTTGATGCCGAACAGCGAGTACAGCATGGCACCGAGAAAAGGATAAGCCACGCAGACCGCGATCCAGCCAATGGCCGCGCGCGGTTCGCGCTTGTTGAGCAGGATATGGTGTACGCAATACAGCGCAATCAGACTATGCGCCAGCAACAACAGCCAGGCCCAGCTCATGGCTGGCCCGCCGTGTCAGGAGAATGGACTGGCTGCCCCGAGGGCAATGAATGCGTGTTCAGAGTCGCTCCGGCTATTGCATAGGGAACTAACAGTTTAGCTTAGCTTGAGCGGATGCTGCGAGGGTTGCCGTACAGGCAGGTGACGCGGATCGGGTTTCCGGGGCCGGCAGATCGCCGGCCGTTCCCCCTAATGGAACAAGTATTACTGATAATCGATGTAGCTGTGGTTCTCGTGCTTGATCGTGGCGATTATCGCGCCGGCGGTCACCACCACCGAGAGCACCAGAATCAAAGTCAGAACCGACGGTTTATCAGCAAAGGTAAAGTACGCTTCAGCGCCTTCCCAGCTGGTGATAGGACTTGAATGCATCGTGTTTTCTCCTTAAGCGTGAGCAGGTGAGCCACTGGTCGGGGCTGACGGGTTACCGGCAATAGCCGGCGCCGATTCCGGGTAAGCTGCAAGCGGCACTTCAACCAGATCCAGACCGGCTTCTTCAGCTTTGGGCGGTACCCGCAGAAAGCCGACTTTGGCCATCGCATAAGAGAGCACAAACCCGGGCACAAAGCCGAGGCTGGCCATCACTGCCGCACCACCGAGCTGTCCGAAAAAGCTGATTTCCGGGCCGTTAAGATTCGGATAACCGGCACCGAAGATACCCAGTCCGACAACACCAACCAGACCACCGACACCGTGTACGGCAAAGGCGCCGACCGCATCGTCGAGTTTGAACTTGCTGGTGATGAACTTGTCAGCCAGCGGCGTAATCACACCACCCATAATACCGAGCAGGAAGGCCAGCGGCGGGTAGTACAGATCCAGGCCCGGGGCCGCAGAGAAGATACCGGCCAGCGCGCCGGACATCATCCAGAACGGCTGACGGGTGACCAGATACGCACCGATAATACCGCCGGAGAATGCCATCAGCGTGTTAAAGCTGATTGCCGACAGCGTCATCGGGTTACCGAAGATGGTGGTCCACTGTCCGCCGGTGACATAGATCGCACAGCCGCCGAGGAAGCCGAAGAAACCAACGATAATCAGCATCAGACCAATGGTACTCATGGGCGCGCTGTGTCCCTGAATCGGCACAGAGGTACCATCAGGCAGAAAACGGCCGATACGCGGTCCGAGATTGATCACCACCCCGAGGGCGAAGAAACCGGCCACCATGTGGACACAACCGGCCGCACCGAAATCGTGGTAACCCCAACTGGTGGTCAGCCAGCCATCCGGATGCCAACCCCAGGCCGCGCCGAGAATCCACACGACAGAGCCGAGAATAATCGCCAGCACGATAAAGGCGCTCATCCGCATGCGTTCGATAACCGCGCCTGAGAAGATCGACGCTGTGGTGGCGGCGAACAGCACAAACGCGCCCCAGAAAATACCGGTGGCGTTATCAGTCAGGTTCGGCCCCATGGACAAAGACCAGGGCGCACCGCCGGCGGCGGCTTCAAAATCAGGAGTAAAGCCCTGATACATGGCCAGATAGATCCACCAGCCGAAGAAGAAGAACGTGGGAATGATAAAGGCGAATGCGAGGATATTTTTCACACCCGACGCAAGCGCGTTTTTGAGGCGCGATGCGCCCATTTCGTAAGCCAGGAACCCGGCGTGGATAATGACCATCAGGCCGGTACACCACCAATAGAAAATTTCCATATTGATGGTGCCCGACATCTCGATGAGCTGCTGGAGTTCTGCCAGTGTTGGTGCAGTCGGTTCCATAGATCAGACCTCGGATAGATTTCAGGGAGTCAATCAAAAAGCCGCTTTCTTACGTTGCATCCGGACAAAGACGCTATGATTCGCACGAAAATAACTTTCCCAATGAGAATTGCAGGAAGTATGCCCCGTTGCGTTTTATCAATGCATTCAGTCAGTTGTCCGGTTTGTCGCCAAAAGTAATTGCAAAATGCGCAATTCTGTGCTTTGCCTTGGTGCAGCGTAAAAACGCATTGGGTTATAGCTGTGCAACCACCTCAGGCTTCACCTTCAAGACGCTGCCCGCAGAAAAAGCCGATTCCGTAGCTCGGTGACTGGAACGTGATGGTGCTGCCGGCCGGGAAATAAAACACATCGCCGACTTTGGCCTGCACGGTGTTTCCGGTTTCATCACTGATTTCCATTTCACCCTCAACGATGATTTTCATCTCGTGATAGTCGTAGTAATACACCAACGGTTCGTCGGATTTCTCCATCCGGAAAAACCCTGAAACAATGGTTTTTTCCGGATCTTTTGATACCGCCAGATCACCGAGAAAGGCGTTGATGCCCGGTTTTTCCATACTCGGCAGTTCAGTTTTGATCGCTTGTGCGTAATGCGTCATAGCCATGCTTGTAATCTCCTTAAGAGGATGTCGTGAGATAAAAAATCAGCTGCGCAGCCGCAGCCTTTCAGGGTCGTAAAACGGTAAGGTGCAAACATCGGCGGCCAGGCGTTTCTGATGGCCATCGAGCTTGCCGACCTCAAGTCGGGTGCCGGGCTTGCTGTAATCGGGCGCCACCCGGCAAAGCGCAATTGACTTTCCGAGCACCGGCGAAAATGTCGCGCTGGTAACCACGCCGACGGGAAAGCGGCCGTTAAACACACTGTCGCCGTGTTCGGCTCGCTCCTGACTGTCGAGAATCAGTCCGACCAGCTTGTGCCGGCTGGCCGGGCTCTGCCGTTCGATGGCCTCGCGGCCGCAGAAATCATCGGTCTTGCTTTTCAGCGGCACGGTAAAACCGATGCCGGCTTCGAAGGGATTGGTTTCGGGGCAGAATTCATGCTCGGCGAATATCAGCCCGGCCTCGATACGCAAGCGGTCCAGCGCGGCGAAACCCATCGGCGCCAGCCCCAGCGGCTGACCGGCTTCACTGATCGCGTCCCACAAGGTCAGCGCATGGTCCGGGTGACACCAGACTTCAAAACCCAGCTCGCCGGTGTAACCGGTGCGCGACACCATCAGCGCCGGTCCGTCCGGCCCGCCCAATCGCGCACGGCTGAAGCGGAACAGCCCCAGTTCGCTGACATCCGCTTCCTTCGGCGGTGTCCACAACAAACCGGCCAGCAGCTTACGGCTTTGCGGTCCCTGCACGGCCAGGTTGTGAATCTGCTCGCTGGCATCACGGATCTGCACCTGCCAGCTGTGTTTCTCTGCCAGCTCACGCAGCCACTGGCCGCTGTAGGGGTCGCCGCAGATCCAGCGAAAGCCCTGCTCGCTCATACGAAACAGCGTGCCGTCGTCGATCATGCCCCCGGTGTCCAGACACATGGCCGAGTAAGTAATCGCACCGACGGCCAGCTTACGGACGTTGCGCGTCAGGGCGTACTGCAAGAGTGTCTCAGCATCCGGACCGAGCACCTCGAATTTGCGCAGCGGCGACAGATCGATCATGGCGACCCGTTCGCGGCATGCGTAATACTCCGCAAGCTCACCGTAATCACGGTACTGATCGGCGACCCAATAGCCGCGGTACTCGGAGAATTCAGCGCTGAGCGCCGAGGTGCGTGGATGAAAAGCCGTTTCCTGCGTCATGCGGGGTGGTTCCTCAGGGGTTAGTCGCCAGGCCAGGGCGCGCGGGAAAGATTCGGCGGCATCGTAGATGCGCACGTGAATATCGGTGGGACACCAGCCATTGGCCGCGTCGATATCATCCGGACAGGCCGACGAAACGCACAGCAGATCCCGCGTCGCACGCATCAGCACGTAATCGCCCGGCCGCGACCAGGGTTCATCCATCCCGATGGTGCCGCAGTCCCCGACCATGGTATTGAAAAAGAAATTAATCGCCGGCCAGCCGGCCCGCGGCGCGATCCCGTAGGCGGCCAGCTCACGGTTGAAGTTGTCGGTGCAATTGGGATGACCGAAATAGCCGGCATCCTCGTAGTACTTGGGTGTGCAGGCAAAAAGAAAGCTGTCGTGACGACCGACCGTATCCTGCACCACTTCAAGCATGGGCCGCATGGCTGAATCGAAAAAGCGACTATACAAGCCCGGACCCGGCAGGTTTTGACCGGTCAGTGTGCGGGTCGCGGTCGCATCCAGCACCACTTCCCGGCCCTCTTTCAGCGCCTGCAGATCAAACGCGGTGAAATCCGAGCACTGTTTGCCCGCCACATCGATAATCTGAATCCACTGCCCTGCCCGAACCTCGTAAGCCCGTGCGCTGCTATCCGGCACCCTGACCTCATTGATCACCGCAGCCAGTGGCTCAGGCAGGTCCTCAGCCGCATCCGGCACACGCCGGTGACGGATGCGCACTGCTGTCGCCGGGCTTTGCTGCCAGACGCCCTGCGTGGGCGCCGCTGTGGCAATAAAAAGCTCACCGGCCACATCACAGCTGAAGCTGCAGACCTCAGCGGCCGGGACATCGGCAAACTCCGCCAACATCGCCGTACTGACCGCCCAGTCCTGCAGCTGCGTGCGCAGCCGCGTGCCGGCACCGCTGTCTTCTTCGGCCAGCCCCGGCAAGCCCGTGCAAGCTACCGCCGACAGTCCGGCCAGCACATTGCCGTGCACGCCTTCGCTGCGCAAATACAAGGCCGCGCCCTGAATACCGTCTTCACTCTGCAAAGTCAGGCTGTCGCCGCGCTGCACGTGCAGACGCATCATTTGCTGCCCGCCGAGGCGGTAGAGCCGCTCAGAGCCGGCGGCGGTTTCTTTCAGAATACTGTCAGGCACACTATTACTCATTTTTCAGCCTCAGCTGCGATTTCCGCTGCTTTCGCGAAATGCGCCGCTTCGGTGCGTATTTTTCGTCTCCGGCGTAGTTCTGGTGCAGTTGCGCCACAACGCTTGCCGACGTTGCCGGGTGTTTCCCAGCGTGCAACTATCTTTACTGACAGGGTTATTCGCGCCTATGCCCTGTTGGGACTAACCCTGCTGGGTAATGGCAGGGAAATTGCGAAATACGCTTGATATGTCGCCTGATGACAGGCGGCCGGAGGTAAGAAACCGATGTTGAGTCGTGTACGTCACTGGATAGATTACCGGCCCGTGAGCGGGCTTTTCCGGCGTGAGGCAGAAAATCGAATGCCTTTGTCACGCGCGCCGGGTTTTGACTGGCTGATCACCCGCATCGCCTCGCCGGGCGCGCTGGCCGACTGCCTGCCAGCCGTGCTCAGCGACACCCGACAGCAGTTAAGTGTGGTACTGCAGGGGCGCTGCAGGGTCTTTCTTTACAGCGACAACCAGCTCTACGGCGGTCAACCGCCACTGCAGAATGAGCCACCGCTGAAGCTGAACGCACAGACAAGCGGGCCTGCAGCGCACAAGACGCTGCACTGGCAGGCGCGCGATGACGGCAGCCGCCAATGCAGCGCAGCGATCTACAGCGACGACGGCCAGCTGCTTGCACAGTGGTGCGTGCGTATCAGCGATTGCTCGCTGCACCGGGGCCATATCGAGCTTTATTTACAACAATGGCACCAGGCACTGGAACACGCTCTGCAACTGCGCCAGCGCTGGCAACAACAGCTCAGGGACGAACTCGAACAGGCGCGTCTGAGCCATGCCGCCGAACTGCATGACACGGTGGCGCAAACGCTCAGTTACCTGCGTATGCAAAGCGCCCGGCTATTGCGAAAATGCCGCAACAACGCCGATGACAATGTCTGCCCGGTGCTGGAGCAGATCGACGCGCAATCACAACTGGCCTGCCGTCAGACCCGCGAGATTATCAATGGCAGCCGCGCTATCAGCGCAGCCGGCGATCTCAACAGCGATATCGCCACAGCCGTCGCGGAATTCGAATCCCTGTCCTCACTGGTCTTTGAACAGGATTTGCGCTGCGACACCGCGGCTCTCGGCGCCGAGGAGCGTCGTCACTGCCTGATGATGTTGCGCGAAGCCCTGAGTAATGCGGTGCGCCATGCCCGCGCCAGTCATGTGAGGATCCATAGTTGCACTACAGCTAACGGACTTATGCAGTTACACATTGAAGACAACGGCGTCGGCCTTGCCGCAACCCGGCGACGGCCTGACAGCTTCGGCTTGCAGATTCTCGAAGAACGTGCGCGGCGCATCGGCGCCGCTGTCTGTATCAGCGACCGGCCCGGCGGCGGCACACGCATCACGATTACCCTCGGAGCCGGCGCGCATGACTGAAACGGCAAACTACCGTGTGGTGGTGGTCGATGATCACGCGCTGTTTCGCCGCGGACTGGTGGACTTGCTGAGTGAAACCGCCCATCTACAGGTGGTGGCCCAATACGACAGTGGCCGTGACTGTATCGAACACATCAGCCGCGACCGGCCGGAACTGCTTTTGCTGGATCTGCAGATGCCCGGTTTCTCCGGTCTGGACACCTTAAAGTCCATCCCCGCTGACGGCCCCCGTCCGAAGGTGGTCGTACTGACCGCGTCGGCCGATTCGGCGCACTTGCTCGAAGCCCTGCGCCTCGGTGCCCAGGGCTATCTGATGAAAGATACCCATCCCGAGGAAATACTCGGCCAACTCGATCAGGTGCTGGCCGGGCAAATTGCCATGTCCGGCACCTCGGTGACCGCGCTGGCGAAGCATATCCAAAGCAGGGAGATCAACGACGACAAGGAGCCCGGCACAGAAACGGACAGCGGCCCGCACTTACGCCAGGCCTGCCCGGAGCTGACCGAACGGGAGGAACAGACGCTGATGCTGATCGCCCGCGGGCTGAATAACAAGCTGATCGCACGCGAGCTGGGCATCAGCGACAACACCGTCAAAGTCTATGTCAAAAGCCTGCTACGTAAACTTGGCCTGCACTCGCGTCTGGAGCTCGCGGCCTGGGTCCATCAACAACAATCGGGCGGACCGAAGGAACTGAATGAGGCTCACTGACGAGACGACGCTGCCGCCTGCCGCAAGCGACAGTGCAGCGGAGATACTGGCACGCATCGGCGAAGTGGTCTTGTCCTTTGACGAGGACGGCCGTCTGCGCTATCTCAACCACGCCTGGGAACGACTCACCGGTCGTCCTGTGGCCGCCTGCCTGCAGCGCCCTTTCACCGACTTTCTGCACCCGCAGGACGCCAGCGAATGGCCGGCACTGCTGCACGGCGCACTGCGCAGTGGCGAACCGACCTGGTTACGCCTGACCGGCCCCGACGCCGAGCTGCTCTGGTGTGAGCTGCGACTCGGCGACCACCAACCCGGCACGACGCTGTTATACGCCACGCTTTGCGATATCACCCCGCAGGTTCGTCAGGAACAACGCCGGGCGGCCAGTCTGCGCAGTCTGGAGAGCCTGATTAACCGCGTACCGGCCATGCTCTACCGCTCACGTAATAATGTCGACTACACCATGGAGTACATCAGCGAAGGCTGTGTCCATGTAACCGGCTTTGACGCCTGCGAGCTGCTCGAGCAATCGCAACTGAGCTTCGGCAAACTCATCCACCCCGATGACGCAAGTCATGTCTGGGCCGCCGTGCAGGATTCCCTGCAAAGCCGTTCTCCTTTTTCCGTCAATTACCGTTTCCGCCACGCCGACGGACACTGGTGCCACCTGCACGAGCAGGGCCGCGGGATTATCTCCGCCAGTGGTGAAGTGCTCGGCATCGAAGGTCTGATACTGCGCCAGCTGCGCTGAACCGTGTCACTCACGCGGATTACTTCCTACAGGGAATAGTTCAAAAACCCCAAGCGCCCTAAGGTGAATGCAACTCCGGCCGGCAATGACCGCCGGCCCACACTTCATCTAGCTCTATTGCGGGAGAACCACTATGACCCAACGTGTTGCCATTATCGGCGCCGGCCCCAGCGGCCTTGCTCAACTACGTGCATTCCAATCAGCCCAGGCCAAGGGTGCAGACATACCCGAGCTGGTCTGTTTCGAAAAGCAGTCAGACTGGGGCGGTTTATGGAATTACACCTGGCGCACCGGTATGGACGAAAACGGCGAACCGGTCCATTGCAGTATGTACCGCTACCTGTGGTCGAACGGCCCGAAAGAATGTCTGGAGTTCGCCGACTACACCTTTGAAGAGCATTTCGGCCGCCCCATCGCCTCCTATCCGCCCCGTGAAGTGCTCTGGGACTACATTAAAGGTCGCGTCGAAAAAGCCGGTGTACGCAAGCATATCCGCTTTAACTGCCCGGTACGCAACGTGACCTATGACGAGGCCAGCGGCCTGTTTGAAGTGACCTACCACGACCACAACACCGACACGGTCAGCAGTGAAACCTTCGACTATGTGGTCTGCGCCAGCGGTCACTTCTCGACCCCCAACGTGCCCGAATACCCCGGCTTCAAAACCTTCGGTGGCCGCATACTACACGCACATGATTTCCGCGATGCACTGGAATTCAAGGGCAAAGACGTGTTGGTCGTCGGCGCCAGTTACTCCGCCGAGGATATAGGCTCGCAGTGTTACAAGTACGGCGCCAAATCCATCACCAGCTGCTACCGCACGACCCCGATGGACTACAAATGGCCGGAAAACTGGGAAGAAAAACCGGCCCTCACCCATGTCACCACCGACACGGCGTATTTCAAGGACGGCACCAGCAAGCACATCGACGCGATCATTCTCTGCACCGGCTACCTGCATCACTTCCCCTTCCTCGACGAATCCCTGCGACTGAAAACCAAAAACCGCCTCTGGGCCATGAATCTCTACAAAGGCGTGGCCTGGGAACCCAATCCGAAGCTGTTTTATCTGGGCATGCAGGATCAGTGGTACACCTTCAATATGTTCGATGCGCAAGCCTGGTACGTGCGCGACATTATTCTCGGCCGTATCGAGCTGCCGGACCTGGCCACCATGCGGGCCGATAGCCAAAAATGGCGCGATGAAGAACTCAAAACCGAAACCGCCAAAGACATGTATGAGTATCAGGGCGCCTATATTCAGGAACTGATCGATGCCACTGACTATCCGAGCTTTGATATCGCAGCCGTGAATGAAACCTTCCTTGAATGGAAGCACCACAAGAAGGAAGACATCATGACCTTCCGCGATCACTCCTACCCCTCATTGATGACCGGCACGCCTTCGCCGAAGCATCATACGCCCTGGCTTGAGGCCATGGACGATTCCATGGAAGCGTATTTATCCGACAAACCCGAAGCCGCACAAAAAGCCGGCTGAATCTGATGGATGTCCGGATACTCCAGCACGCGGAGGGCGAATGGATCGCTGCCATGGAACCCTGGTTCAGGCAGCGACAGGCCACACTGACGACCTGCCGGCCGGATCTGGGCGACGCACTGCCTGAGGAGCTGCCGGACTGGCTGCTGATTATGGGCGGTCCTATGAGTGTCAACGATGAAGCGGCCTGCCCCTGGCTGGCTGCCGAGCGGGCCTATATCCGCAAGGCCATAGACAAGGGTTGTATTGTGCTGGGTATCTGTCTTGGCGGTCAGCTGATCGCCAAGGCGCTGGGCGCCGGGGTTTATCCCAATAGTGAACAGGAAATCGGCTGGCATCCGGTCACCAGGACCGATGCCAGCGCCGACTGGTTGCCGACGAAGTTCTCGCCGTTGCATTGGCACGGCGAGTGTTTTTCCCTGCCCGAGGGTGCACGCCCGCTTTGCCGCAGCGAAATCACACCCCTGCAGGGTTTCACCTATGGTGACCGGGTCGTCGCACTACAGTTTCATCTTGAAGCGGACACCGCCACGGCCGATTGCTTCTACAAGCTTGAACAGCAAACACTACCGTCAACACGATTTGTGCAAACACCGGAGGAAATGCGCAATAACAGCACGGCTGTCGCAGAAAGCCGCAAGGTTCTGTACAGCCTCCTGAATGCCTTAAACGCCCCCTGATACCCGGAGATTTTCATGCAAACCGTTTTCAACGACCCGATCGCCCCTGAAGTACTGGCGCCGCTGAAAAACGCGATCGAGCAGCAACAGATCCGCTATTTAATCCCTTCCTACGTTGACCTTCACGGCATTCCAAAAACCAAGATTGTCCCCACGGCTTTTCTGGAAAAAATGCTCAAGGGCTCGGAATGTTTTACCGGCGCCGCCCTCGATGGCGTGCCACAGGATCTGTCCGACAACGAGGTCTGCGCAGTGCCGGATCCGGGCTCATTTATTAACGTACCCTGGCGACCGGATTGCGGCTGGTTCGCCAGTGACCTGTGGCTCGACGGCAAACCGTTTGAGCACTGCATCCGCGGCCGCCTCAAACGTGTGCTGGACAAGGCCGATCGCATGGGTTTTACCGTCAACACCGGTGTCGAGGCGGAGTTCTATGTGTTCCGCGATAATGACTCCGACGAGCCCGAACCTGTCAGCCCGCGCCATCATCTGGACAAACCGGCTTACGACACCGTGCGTCTGATGGACAATCTCGACGGATGGCTCGACGACGTGGTCAGCGCCATGAATGAGCTGGGCTGGCACGTCTACTCCTTTGACCACGAAGACGGGATCGGCCAGTTTGAGCTCGATTTTGACTTCAGCGACGCGCTGACCATGGCCGACCGCTTTGTGTTTCTGCGCGTGCTGGTCGGTGAATATGCCCGCAGGCACGGTGCCTTCGCCTCGTTTATGCCCAAACCCTACGGCGACAAAGCCGGTAGCGGCGCGCATTACAATATCTCCCTGGCGGACAAGAACGACGGCAAGAACCTGTTCAGTCTCGCCCCGGCCGAAGATCCTCACGGCTTCGGACTGACAACCCTTGGCTATCAGTTTATCGCCGGCGTCATGCGTCACCTGCCGGCAATACAAGCCCTGTCCGCGCCAACGGTAAACAGCTATAAGCGTCTGGTGATGAAAGGCAGTACGTCCGGCTATACCTGGGCTCCGTGTTTTACCAGCTGGGGCGGCAACAACCGCACCAATACCCTGCGAATTCCCGGTGGCGGCGGTCGCGTGGAACTGCGCAGCGCCGACAGCGCCTGCAATCCCTATATGGGTTTTGCCATGATGATCGCGGCCGGTCTGGAAGGCATAGAACAGGAACTGACGCCGACGCCGCCCAACCGCGTTAATCTCTATCTCGACACCGAGCAGGCGCGCGCCGACAAAGGTATTTACTGGCTACCCCGCGACCTGGCTGAAGCGGCCGATGCGTTAGAAGCCGATTCGCTGGCGCACGAGGTATTCGGCGACACCCTGTTGCAGTCCTGGCTGGATTTCAAGCGACAGGAATATCTCGAGTATCAGCTGGAAGTCAGTCAGTGGGAACGTAAACGTTATCTGAAAATGTTCTGAAATCCCCGGGCCACCGTGCGTACGGT